>PDRZ01000003.1 GCA_002747035.1 Rhodobacterales bacterium | reverse complement strand
AGCAGAAGCCGAGGCAAACGACCACGCGGCTCGGGTAACTCAGACCATGGCCACGTAACTTACATCAACCAGCCTCCGGCAAACCCGGCGCGGTTCAGAGCCTCCAGCGCGTCACGCACCTTTCCGGGATGCGCCTCCAAAGCAGGCAGCATTTCAGAGGCGCAATACAACCCGCCAAGAGACGGCGGGGGCATATCTCGCTTTTGCAGCGCCTGACGCGAAACCGAGAGACGAGCAGCAACGTCCGCCAGGCTCACAAGATCTGGCTTCACCTCGCGAAGCCGGGCCCTTTCCGGCAACGCTGACAATACCTGCTTCACGGCAGCAGAGATCACCCCCTCTGCATCTTCATCGGCATGCGTAATGCCCGGGGCATCAAGGAGCAGATCAGCAACCCCATCAACGGCCTTGACCGGCTCAGGGCCCTGCTGAAAGAAGCCACAACAGGCCAGCACCTGCGCATTGGGGCTGCCCCACCGAGAAAGCCGTATTTCTCAACCAAAAGCACCCGTGCGCACAGCACCAAGAGCAGCACCCACGCCACCGGCCCCGCCGCCCGCCACGACGACGTCATAGTCGCTTTCGGGCTTCCGGCTCATGTACGCCAGCTCAGCAGCCGCCGCTCGATCAGGCCGATGCAAGCGCTCACGAGAACGCCCAGGAGCGACAGTATGACGACGCCGGCGAACAGCCTCTCAAGATCATAGAGCGAGCCGGCTTCGAGGATATACGCGCCGATGCCGTATTCCGCACCCAGCATCTCGGCCGCCACCAACAGGATGATGGCGATGGCCAGGCTGATGCGAAGGCCCGACAAGATCCCGGGCATGGCCCCCGGAAGAACGATCTTGCGAATGATCGACCACCGCGACAGCCCGAAGCTTTGCCCCATGCGGATCAGCGTGCGATCCACGTTGTCAACGGCACCATAGGTGGCCACCACGGTGGGAGTGAACGTCCCAAAGGCAATGAGCGCGTATTTCGAGCCTTCGCCAATGCCGAACCAGATCACGAACAGCGGTAGCAGCGCGATCTTGGGGATCGGAAATATTGCCGCCACAACGGGCACAAGGCCTGAACGGATGTAGGAGAACAGCCCGATCAGCACGCCCACGCTGATGCCAATGCTGACGCCAATGGCCGCGCCGACAAGGAGCCGCGACAGCGATGGGCCCAGATGTTTGAACAGAAGCCCGCTTTCGTAAAGCTCTTGGAAGGTCTGCAACACGTCTGACGGGCGCGGCAGCATCAGCGCCGAGATCCATCCCGAACGGGTGCCCCATTCGGCCAGCAAGATCAGGATTGCGAAGACGAGCCCCCCTATCCAGGGCCGGGATCGCGGCGTGAAGCCACCTCCCCGGAACGGCACGGCGTTTGCGCTGGTGGTTGTCTTGGCGCCTTGCGTGGTCGGTGTGCCCGGGGCTCCGGTGAGTTCAGACATTGATCAGCTCCGCATCCGCCGCACGGGCTTCGTCACGCATCAGTTGCCACAGGTGCTTTTGCGCCCGCTCCAATTCAGCATCGCCGAACTCCCGGTCGCCAAGCGGCTTGTCGATTGCGACCACCTCTCGGATTTGGCCGGGGCGACGCGACAGCACCACGATCCGGTGCCCGAGACGCACGGCCTCGGCCAGGTTGTGCGTTACGTAAACGGCGGTGAAGGGCTGCCGCGTCCACAGATCCACCAGATCGTCCATCAAAAGCTCACGGGTCTGTGCATCCAGCGCCGAGAGCGGCTCATCCATCAACATGACCGCAGGGTTGACGGCCAGCGCACGTGCAATCGCGACGCGCTGTTTCATGCCGCCAGAAAGCTGTTTGGGCAGCGCATTCGCGAAGTCCGAAAGCTTGGTCCGCGCCAGCACATCGTCGATGATCTCCCGGGCCACAGCGCCCTTTTTCCCGTGGTCTTCCAGCACCAGCGACACATTGCCCGATACGCTGCGCCAAGGCAGCAGGGCGAAGTCCTGAAAGATGTAGGTCAACGGGTTCAGGCAGCCCTCGGGCGGGGCACCCACTTGCAGGACCTGGCCTTTGGACGGCCGCTCCAACCCGCCGATGAAGCGCAACAGCGTGGACTTGCCGCAGCCGGACGGACCGACGATGCACACGATCTCTCCGCTTGATATTTCAAGCGAGATGTCTCGCATGACTTCGAAGTCATCATAGGAGTGACTGATATTGCTAAGCTTGATATCCATGCGGACCACGACAACTGGATGGGGCCCGCCGCAGCGGACCCCACCGGGGGAGGATCATGCGCCGAGGATTTCGACGTAAGATGAATCGACGATCTGATCAATCGAGATGTCAGCGTCCACAAGGCCTTCGGACTGGAACCAGCTGAGCTGATCTTGCAAGGACGCAAGGTTCAACGCCGCGCCAGAGTTAAGCCGCATGGTGCCGTTGATGATCGAAGGCGCGGCCTTTTCGCGCGGGCGATCCGTGTAGACGTATTTATGGATCAGATCGACCATTGCGTCCTGGTCGGCCGTCTTGTCGATCATCGCGGCGGCGTAGTCATCCACGCCCCTGGAAAAGCCTGCCAGAAAGCTTTCCGTCAGGCCGCGCTCGTCGGATGCGTTCTTTGACGAGGTGAACACCGTGGTGACCTGATAGTCCGGGATGTAGTCAGAGACGTTGCCAATGATATGCACCGCACCGGACCCGGCCAGTGGTTTTGCGATATGCGGAACGATGGACCACCCATCGACCTGCCCTGACTTCATCGCACCGATGATTGCGCCAACCTTTTGCAGCGGGGTAAACGACATCTCGATCCCCTCGGCCTGCGCCATCTTCGATCCCATGTAATGGAAGGACGACCCGGCCTGCGTGACGGCATATTTTTTCCCTGCAAGGTCCTTGGGCGTTTTCACCCCAGCCTGAAAGGCCGCGTCCGATGCGAGGTACTTTTGCCCGTCAATGCCGGGCTCTTCGCTCAGCGCGCCGCCGATGATTTTGATCGCCCCCTTGTCAGCGAGGCTGATCAACCCCCCCGACATCGCGGTGACGGCATAATCCACATCGCCCGACGCAATCGCGACGGCCATGGGCTGTGCAGCCTGAAAAAACTCAAACTCCACATCCACCCCGGCATCGGCAAAATACCCCCGTTCAAAGGCGATGAAGCTGCCCGAATGCGACGTGAACCGCAAAGCGCCAACCTTGATCTTCTTGTTCATGGCCAGCGCAGGTGCGGCCAGACCGCTTGCCGCGATGGTTCCGCCCATCAGGGCCAGCGCCTTACGGCGATTTAATCTTGTCATGATTTCCTCCCTTGAATCAAAACTCAGGTGTTAAGCTCGGCCTCGATCTCCTGTTGCAGCAGCGCACACCCAACGCCGCTGTCGCGGGCCAATATCGCGTCCAGCAAAGCCTTCTGACGTGCCTTGCGTGATGCCCAGTCAAGCTTGCCTTCACGCATCTGCGCCAACCGGAACCGGCGGCTCTGGTCGAAGAACTTTTGATGAAGATCAATGAGACGCGGGCTGTCGCAGGCCTCAATCAAAGCAAGTGCAAAGGCACGGCACGCCTCGTCCCATTCCAAGGCGATCAGCTCGTCAGGCGCGCCCTTCACGGCGCTCTCGGCTTTTTGCAGCGCATGATGCGCCGCGATCACACGGCCCTCCCAAGCGACATCGCCCAATTCAATTGCACGCGATAACGCGACCCGCTCGATCTCGATCCGTACCAGCCGGATATCGCGCAGATCGTCCTCGGTGGCAGAGGTGACGCGAAACCCGCGCTGCGCCGTGGCCTCGACCAAGCCCTCGGTGGACAAGATCCGCAGCGTTTCACGCATGGAGTGGTTGGACCCACCGTACCGGCAACGAAGCTCTTCGATCTTCAGTTTCTGACCGGGTAGGAGCGTGCCGAACGCAATGTCGCGCCGCAGCGTCGATGCGAGCAGCTCTACAATCGTTGTGTCATCGCCCTTTTTGATGGAGAACACCGCACGCCTATCACAAAATCCAAAATATTGGATATTTATTGATTTCATGCACAATCATGTCAATTGACAATTTCTTTACCGGGAAATCATGGGCATATCCCCTCCTTTTCCCGGATGGAAAGGACGTCGCGCCGGAAAGAAGTTGGATAGGCCATAGGGGAACAGTATCACATACTTACCGTTTGGCTATAACGGAGCAAGCCCCTGCGAGACCGACAGCCGACGCAGACAGGCGCGGCGAAGCGCATGCGTCCGTGTCAGCCCCATGGTTGTGGGTCATTCGCTCTCCGCAACCGGATCGAGGCGATAGGCCCCCAGCCCTCCACCGCATGACGCCCGACGTGACAGCGGGCGCCGATTTGCTGGATCAGCCAGAGCGGAGCGAGGTCGCCGCCGATCACGATCTGCCCGAACAGAACCGGGTCGCGGCGCAGCTACCCGTGGCGGTTGGACGCAGCAGGCCGTGTTGACTTTGCCGCAGGCAGAAGACTGAACCTGTTCTATGGCTAAGGGCCTGAACTTCATGAATCCCGCGTTGCAAACTCCAATGCATTTTGGTTGAATGCGGAGATTACGGCAATATTCAGAGTTGTTTTGGTTGATCAAGTGTTTTCTCTGCCGGGTGTAAACCTTAAGCGTGCGAAGGATAGTCTTCGATCTGTTGACTATTTGGTTATGCGCTCCCGTCTCGATGCGAACGCCTCGCCCTTTTTGGGGCTGGCTTTGGGCGTTGAAAAGCTGCCCGAAACACGAAGCGCTCTGAGGGTGCTGTCTGATTTGCGGATCGACGAGCTTCTGGATACGTTCAAGTATGCAATAAGCTGGGCAATTTGTGCGACCCTCTCACAATCTTATGGCGAAGACGGAAATCCTCAGGTCTGGCCACTTGTAGAAGACCTTCTGGGCAGAAAAATCCGCCAACCGGACGATCGCCGGGCCGTTTTCAAAGCGTTTGTTCAGACCTGTCGAAAGCTGGGGCTGGCTTCGGATGGTTTCGAAAGACCCGTGCAGGCATTTCAAATTCACGCCGGGGTTTCGCGATCACAATTGCATCATTTGGCAAAGGCGTTCATCGCACAGGAGCGGTCACTCGGTCTGCCCGATCAGGATGACATTGTGCTGTTGAACCGTTGGGAAGATGATGCGCTGCATTTCCTGGATCCTGGCATTCAGGTGCTGCAACGACCAATCCTTATGGATCATTCCGCATGGATGGCGGCTGCCTATGTGGATTGGCGAAAAGACCAGAATGCGCTGTCGGGCAAATCAAATTATCTGCGGTCTTTCGGCGAACAGTTGAAAAGCGTTTTTGAGGGTGCAGGCGGAACGACGGGGCGCATCGCCGCGGTTCCCCGGCTTGTCTGGGAGGATGAACGCCCTCAGCTTACCATTCCCGGCCAGTCCCGGCGGTTCCGGGTATTCGTGGATGGCACACTTTACCGCGTCCGTGCAGGACGCCTGTGGCCACTCCCCCACCCACTTCCCCGTGAAATCACCTGGGATGTGGAGCCGTCCGGACGGATTCAATTGTTTCAGGACACAAGATTTATCTTGTTCGACAGAAACACGGGCCGCCAGACCGAACTGACATCTCGAAATATCAAGGGGCAGGCTCGGCTGAGCAGCAGGGTTGCAACCGCGGTGCTTATTGCAAAGGATGGGTTTCAGGTTGACGGGATTGCGAGCCGCGAAATTGCGCCCGGCCTTTATGGTGCGGATGTTGATCTGCGCTCAGGTTCCGTCATGCTGACCTGTGGCGATCAGAGCTGGCACCTGACCGGGGTGCGCCGGCCTCAGATTTCCATCCAGTCGCGTCCGATTGCAAAAGCGGTGAGGGGCGCACACCTGTGGGGGCCAGACACCGAAATTGAACTCGACTTCGGTTCGAGCGAGCTTTTGGCAGACCATACAGATGGAAAACACCGGACGGCCTTTGTGCGGGTTGAAGCAGACCATTGTGCCGAGGAGGTCGAAATTGCAGTCGATGGCCGGGGCATTGGCGTGACCAACGTGACGGATCTGATCTCGGCGGCCGGAGTTTCGGGGGATTGTGACCCGGTTGAGCTTACACTCACGCTTCTGCGCTCAAGCCCCGATTCACAAAGGATCTCTACCCGTTTCAAACGCAAACTGGTTGTCTGGCCGGGATTTGCACAGCGAGAGGGTCTTGTCTTCAGATCGCGAAACCCGCCGGGGAATTTCATACCGGAGGAATCGAAACACGTGGACCGGGACGATCACGGGCAGCTTTGTCTTGATCGTGGCGGCGGCTACTGCGAAGGTCGGCTGGCTTTTCGCATCGCTGGTTATACCCGGCATTTCCTGGTGCGGCCGGACGGGTTATCCGGGGTTCTGGAGCGGATCGACGGAACTGTCGCACCATGGACGCTTGGAGATGCCGTCATAAAAGGGTCGACAACGAAATGCGACGCATTGGTCCTGAACGCGTCGGATGAAGGTGCGCGTCTGAAAATCGGTGGGAGATCGGTTGTCGATCCCTTCAGGAATGGGCCGACCTATGCCATTCCTATATCGACGCTTGATGGCGGCGACATCGTATATCTTTCCTCGACCGGGCTGCCGACACTTGTCGCCACCGTGGAAAGCGCGACCCAGCCTGCCGATATTGCCATTCGATCCTGGGTGGGAGGGACGCGGCTCACGATTGAAATGCCGTTCGAGATCGGCGGCGTGATGGTGAATCTGCAAACCGAGGATGGGCAAGTCGATCAGAGCGCGATCAGCCTCGATCATCTTCCCCTTGAGAAGCCTCCACAATTCTGGCTGCGAGAAGGATCCT
>PDRZ01000002.1 GCA_002747035.1 Rhodobacterales bacterium | reverse complement strand
GATGCCGCTTGAACGGATTCTTGCGCTGCGCCATAGGCCCCCCATCATTACTAACCCAAGGAACTTGCGGTGGTCAGGCAGTTAATGCAACGGACCCGTTTTTTGAGGCCATCGACATTACGACCGTCTTCACGGGGACGGAAGCCTATTTCCTGCCGCCCGTGGACAAGGTCTTCATGCCGTCCATCACGCGGTTCCAAGACCCGCGCAATTTCTACTGCGTCGAAGCGGCGTTAATGCAACAGACCCTTTTTTCGCCAGCCAGCCTTTGGGGTGCAGGGGAGCGATCAACAATCAAGCGCCCGACGGGCAATGAGCTTCTTTTGGTGGGCAATTGGGAAGATTTTCGCAAGAAGGGCCCGCGCGCGGGAAGACAAGCGGAACCGAAAGTGATATGCGACGCCCTTGACGGTGCCGTGGTTCAGTTGGATAGAGAAACCCTCTCTTGAGAGCAGGGTCCGGGGCCGGAAAGAGATGGGAAGACAAAACGCCGGGAAAGTGGCAAGCTTGCGCGAACCGTTTTCCGAACCCTGAGAAAATGGTTGCAAGGCCCCGTGGCTCAACTGGATAGAGCAGCCCCCTCCTAAGGGGCAGGTTGCAGGTTCGAATCCTGCCGGGGTCGCCAAAACCACCTGAAAAATATGGCCTATTTGCAAGGCTTTGTGCAGAAGCGTGCGGAAAGTCCCGCGAGTTATCGCGCCGAACTCGCCTGAAAAGAGCGAAATCTCGTACAAAACCTGTACAAAATCCGCACGTCCGTGCGGCATTTGGGGCCTTCCAATGAGCTGGCGGGTGGCGAATGCGTGTGCCGAGCGGAAGTTCGGCAGTGCCACGCGCAAGCAGATCATCATGTTCTTGGCTGACAAGGCGAGTGATGATGGTTCTGGCATCTGGTGCTCAAAGGGGACGATCCAGCGGCACTCCGAATTGGGCGAGACCACGGTCAAGCGAACGATCCGGGAATTCCTGAAGGAAGGCATCCTAGTCGAAACCGGGGCGCGCGGGTGCAAGAACGGATTCACGGTGGTCTATCGGATCGATCTGGCGAAGGTCGAGAAGCTGGAACTCACCGCCGAATCCGATATCGGGACGGGGGCCACAGTGGACCCCGTCCAGACTGGACCCGGAACGGGGGCCACAGTGGCCGGGGTACCGGGGCCACAGCGGCCCCCAAACCATCCTAAAACCATCCAGAAACCTCCTACGCGCGAGCGCGTGGCGGTGGAGGATGAAGAGGCTGAGAAGGTATTGGCTGCCTATCCACCTGACCGAATCCGAGGGAAGGCGGATTGTCTCAGGCGGATCAGGGAAGCCTTGGACACCGGGACAGAGGTCGAGGACCTGTTGCAGGCCGTGAAGGCCTATGCAAACGTGAGCGCAGGCTTCACTCGCTCGAAGGTCTGTTTCTCCGACAACTGGTTCAAGTCTGGGCGATGGCTGGCCTACGTCGAGGATATAGCCAAGAGCCGCGAAGAGACGAAGGCGAAACAAGCTGAGATGCTGCAAGGCTTGGCAGGCTGGGTTGCGGACCGCCATCCCCTCTGCCGTCACATCACGCCGGGCCAGATCGACGCTTTGCTGGCCGCAGAGCTGGTGACTCAGGCTCAAATCCAGGCGGCAGGCCTCCGATCATGAGCGCCAACGATTCCACCGAAGCGCAAACAGCAAGGCGACCCATGTCATACGCTGGCGCGGATGACACGGGACCTTGCGAGGGGCGGCAAGCCTCCCCTTCGAACCCCACCGGCGCGGGAAAAGCCCGCGCAAAGGAGCCGCTGACGGAGACCTTTGTCTTCCGTTGCACGGCCACCGAGAAGGCCGAACTGCGCGCCAAGGCCGAGGCCGCAGGCCTGCCCGCCGCGACGCTTCTGCGCGAGGCGCTTGGCCTTACCGAGGCGCGCCGTCGCAAGCCCGTGCCGCGCGTCGATCCGGCGTTGGTGCTGGCCGTGGGGCGCATCGGCGGCAACCTCAACCAGATCGCGCGCTGGCTGAACCGCGCGATGCTGGTGGGCCGCACCGACCTCGACAGCCTGCCCGTCGCGCGCCGCCTCTTGGTAATCGAACGTCAGCTCGCCCAGCTCCTCGACGAGGCGCGGCGGTGCTGATCAAGTTCTTCCCCAACGGCAAAGGCGCAGGTGCGGGGCCGGTCGGCTATCTCGTGGCCGAGCGCGTGCTGGCCTATGACGGCAACCGTGACCTGATCCGTGATGCCTATGGCCAGCCCGTGACCGTGACGCGCGAGCCCCTGCCCGAGGTGCTTCGCGGCGATCCAAGCCGCACCGAGGCCTTGATCGATGCCAGCCGCCACCAGTGGACCTACCGCGCGGGCGTGATCAGCTTCGCGACTCAGGACGCGCCCAGCGAGGCGCAGCAGGCCGACGTGATGGACGCTTTTGAGCAGCTGGCCTTCGCCGGGCTGGACGGCGAGCAATATGACATGCTCTGGGTCCGTCACAGCCATGAGGACCGCGTCGAATTGCATTTCTGCACGCCGCGTCTGGAGCTGACCACCGGGCGCAGCCTGAACATCGCCCCGCCGGGCTACCAGGACGCCTATGACAGCCTGCGCGACCTGATGAACCAGCGCCACGGCTGGGCTGATCCGATGGAGCTGGAGCGCGCGCAGGAGGTCCGGGACACCATCGAGGCCCCGACCCGCGCCCATGGCCGCGACGAGCTGCAAGCGTGGATCCTCGATCAGATATCGATGGGTCTGATCGAGGATCGCGCCAGCATGATTGATGTGCTCACGGATGCGGGCTTCGAGCTGCCCCGCGTCGGCAAGGCCTACCTGACTGCCCAGGACCCTGAGACCGGCGAGCGCTGGCGCCTGAAAGGAGAGATTTTCCATGAAGACTGGCAAGCCGACCCGGCTGAGCGAGAAATTGAACGCGGAGCTGGACACGATACGCCAGGACTACGCCGCCTCGATGGCATCCCAGTTGGAGAGCTTCAGGACCGATTTGACGGGTATTGCGAACGACGCGCGGCGTACCATCGAGAACGATACGCGCCGCTTCCTGAACGAGAACAGGAGTTTGTTCGAGACTCGGACCGAACAGATCAGGCGCTGGTTGACGATCTCGCCCTGGCTGATCTCGGGGCTGATCGTGACGGGGATCGCCTCGATGATGGCCGCGAGCTGGTTTTGGACGGTGCTGCTGACACGCTCGGAGATGGCGGAGTTGGGCCTGACACGGATCGACCAGGGGGAAGAGACCTGGCTGACGCTGGACCCCGACAGGACCGAGCTGAAGACCTGCACGCTGGCCGGGACACCGGTCATCTGCATCAAGATCGAGGAGAAATGAATGACGACGCCCCTGACAGCCTTGGAGCGCGACTTGCTCGCCTGCGTCGAGCGGTTGGTGACGGCCTGCGAAACCTCAGCTGCAGAATTGAGCGGCTTGGAAGCGCGCTCGACGAAGAGGCTGCAAGCCCAGTTGGATGGTATCGCGGCCTGCGCGACGTTGCTCATACGCTCGCAGATCGCGTCAATGCAGGCGTTGCGTGGCTTGCTGAGCGAAGAGGCAACCTACAACGCGCTGGACGCGAAGTTGAAAGAGAGTTTGAGCTTAGCGAGGGACGCCGAAGAGAGGCTGAGACAGAGCTGAACGAATCGCAGATCGAGCGGGGCCATACCCATGGTCTGGGCCATTAACGAGGAAGGAAATCCGATGAGTTTTGCACACGACCACTTCACCATGAGCTATCACCAGGCCCGCGACTACGGCATCGACTATCGCAGTTTTGCAAGGGTGGATTGTCTGCCAGAAGGGGTTCCGCTCTTTGCCATCGCGGGCGTCTGGGGCGACTACCAGAACATCCGTTGCCTTTTTGTGGACGCCGAAGGGAACGGCTATATGCGGAATGTTCGCAAGCGGCGCGATGGGTATGTGATCCGGGAGCTGGGCGTGGATGCGAAGGAACTTAAGGTCGGGGAGAACGTGCTAATACCGGGAAGCGTCGTTGAGAATGTGATCGGCAAAGCTTGATTGGCGGGAGTGCCAAACTATGATGTGGCAAAAAGTGCTACTTTGCAATACTATGTTATTGCATAAGTCGTAACTATGCCATATTTGGCTATTACAAATCAGGCATAGATGCAAAACTGCAGGTTGGCAAATGTCCGTCTCACGCGCAAAACAGCGGCAGGCTGAAAGCAAGATCAATCAAGCGGTCCAGATGGCCCAAGCCTTCGCGAAGCCACTAGGTGGCTGGATTGCGACCTTCCAGGAAGCCATCGGCATGAGTGCGCCCGCGCTCGCCGAACGGCTGGGAGTTTCCCGAAACAGCGTCTACAGCTCGATCCAGAATGAACGGGCCGGGACAATCTCCCTGAACCAACTCGACAAGATGGCCGAGGCCATGGGGGGCAAGCTCGTTTACGCGATTATCCCGCGTGAGGGCCCGGTCGAAGAGATCGTCATGGCGCAGGCCCGCAAGAAGGCGAAACGCATTATCCAGCGCACCCGCGCGCACATGGCTTTGGAAGAGCAGATCGAAGGCCTGCGCAGCCAGGAAGAGATGATCGAGGAACTGGCGCGCGAGATCGTGCGTGAAATGCCGAGGGATTTCTGGAAGTGACCCTGGAGCTGCACGAACCGACCGGAGCGACGCCACTGACGCACGACGAGCTGCTTGGCCTCAAGGCCAAGCACATCACCACACATGGCGAGCTGAACGTGCTGGAGGGCGAGAACATCATCGAGGGGCTGACCTGGCTGGACCGGCGGCCCAAGTCTTTCGACATCCTGACCGACGACGCCGCGCGTGAGGTTCAAAACCGCTTGTTCGGCTAGGTCTGGGATTGGGCAGGCGTCTATCGCCTGACCGAGAAGAATATCGGCGTTCAGGTCTGTCATATCTCAACCGAGATGCGCACTTGCCTAGACGATGCCCGCTTCTGGCGCGAGAACGGCACCTATGAGCCGCTGGAAGCCACCGCACGCTTCCACCACAAGCTGGTCTGGGTTCACCCCTTTGCCAACGGCAACGGACGCTGGGCGCGGATCATGGCGGATGCGTACTTGGCCACGATTTATCCGGATATCTACCTCGACTGGTCAGGTGGCGGGACACTGACTGCCGACAGCGACCATCGGGCGCGTTACATCGCGGCGCTGCGGGCGGCAGATGGACATGAGTTTGGGCCTTTGATTGGGTTCGTCGCAGCCATCGCAGAATGAAGGGGAAACGCGCGCATTGGGCGCTCCAATACTCTGGTGCTTTTCGAGCTAGTCAGGTAAATATGCAACGAACAGTTGTGCAGTGGGCAGATTAAATTGACGACTTTCAAGATTGACCTGAAAACAAAAATCATTTCGTCGGACACAAACGTCTATCTGGCCCGAGCAGGGAAACAAGGCCACCTGTTCGCGCAAGTGCTGGCCGAAAAGGCAATCGGTCCTGATCTTCCCGATCTTGATCTCGACCTGTCCAAGGGATTCGATGAGGAAAAGAACCTTATCGCGAAGATCAACCGCGCTCGCAGATTGAGCCGCTGGATACAGTCGCCGGTCGCAAGCCGGGGCGACAAGCCACCAAAGAGTCTCGGCGACTATGACAACGAAAAGAAACGTTCGGGTCACGCGCAGATCGAAGGCATCGTTCGCACCTATTTCAAGGATATGAAAGCGGGGGACGTCCTCGTAATTCCCGATCCACAGCTTTTTGGACAAGCGATTTTGGCTGAAGTGCTGCCGCTTGAAAAAGTGGCAAAGGCAGTTCCCGGCGCAAAACGCTACGATGGCTACACCTTTCAGGGACGGAAATTCGGCCACTTCACGCGGGTTCGAATGATGGATTTGCCGCGCTCTGTGATCGAGCTTGCGCGTGCCCCGACAGGTCTGGCAAAGATCGCCGATCCCAGAGTGAAAAACCGCATCTTCGAGATGTGCTTCACTGACTTTGCCATCGACGACGTGTTCTCCTCGCAGATCATCACGACCAAACCAGAATTCCATCCATTCGATGCCAACGTGCTGAATGCGTTCGTTCGCATGATCGCGCAGAACGTCGAACTACTTCAAAACGACGGTGAAGATGCCCAGTTAAAGAGCCTTGTTGAGGCTGCGTTCGTTACCGACGGGGACGGCCCGTCGGTCAAGATCAATATCAACTCGCCGGGGCACCTAGCCATCATCGACCGGTCAGTTATACCGCTGGTAACTGGTGCGGTGCTAGGGATTCTCGTTGTGGTCGGTTTTGACCCTCAAGCGATTGCGCAGGATGCCGTTCAGGTGGACGTTACCAACAGCCGCGTCGAAGCAGCGCTGGACCTGTGTAGCGAGGAAGTCGGACGACTCACTCAAAGTATGCTAAGGTTCTTGCCGGAGGACAACTTTCAACAGGCATGTGACCTTCTGCGCCGGACCCATGAAACGACAGGCGCAGAGAGCAATGTGGTTGTAGAGAAGGAAGAATGATCAAATTTCCGAAAGACTGGAACGAGGCCGTAGGCTTCGGTGGCAAGCTGCTGTGGATCGTGTCGCGCGTCCACATCATCAGCCTTGTCATTGGCGCTGTTGGCATGATCGGCGTCCAGTTGCTTACCGGATTCTGGGCGTTCAGAAGCGAGCACCAAGCGATCATTCGCGCGCACTATGAGGAAACACTGGAAGCGCATAAGGCGTTCCAGCGCCAAATCGAGCGGTACAACGCTGTGTTCGAAGGGGACTGTTGCATTAACTGCCTGACCACCGCAAGTTCCTTGGGTTAGTAATGATGGGGGGCCTATGGCGCAGCGCAAGAATCCGTTCAAGCGGCATCG
>PDRZ01000047.1 GCA_002747035.1 Rhodobacterales bacterium | reverse complement strand
GATCCGCGACCGGCTGGAACGCGAATACAATATCGACCTGATCACCACCGCGCCCTCGGTGGTGTATCACCTCTACATGAAAGACGGGGAGATGCGTGAGCTGCACAACCCCGCCGACATGCCTGACCTCACGCATGTCGACCATCTCGAAGAGCCGCGAATCAAGGCGACGATCCTCGTACCCGACGACTACCTCGGCGACGTGTTGAAGCTCTGCCAGGACCGCCGCGGAATCCAGCTCGACCTCACCTACGCCGGCTCGCGCGCCATGGTCGTCTACGACCTGCCGCTCAACGAAGTGGTTTTCGACTTCCACGATAAACTGAAATCGGTAACGAAAGGTTACGCGAGCTTCGATTATCAGATGACGGAGTATCGGCAGGACAATCTGGTGAAGATGCAGGTTCTCGTGAACGATGAGCCGGTCGACGCGCTCTCCATCATGGTCCACCGCGACCGTGCCGAGACGCGCGGGCGGGCGATGTGCGAGAAGCTGAAAGACCTCATCCCGCGCCACATGTTCAAGATCCCGATCCAGGCGGCGATCGGCGGCAAGGTCATCGCCCGCGAGACCCTCTCGGCGCTGCGCAAGGACGTGACGGCGAAGTGTTACGGCGGCGATGCAACCCGCAAGAAGAAGCTGCTGGAAAAGCAGAAGGCAGGCAAGAAGCGGATGCGGCAGTTCGGCAAGGTCGACATCCCGCAGGAGGCGTTCATCTCGGCGCTGAAGATGGATTCGTAGCCGCATGTCGCGTCTCGTTCTCTTCCTCGGCTCGATGATCGGCTCGACGCTGGCCTTTGTCCTTGTCGTGGCCGCGCTGGTCGCGGGCATCAAGACGCTGTGGCCGCTGCTCGGGGCGGCGTTTGCCGGATACCTTGTCTCGTGGCCCATCGCCGTCGTGATCGCGCAACGGATGAAGTAGCGGACTGATCTGGATCAAGGACAAAACGCCGCCGGTCCAACAGGTTCCGCGCCGAAAACGCGCTTTCTTGTTGGAGACACAAATGGGCCTTTTCCTGCTCGTCTATATCTTCCTCGGGGCCACGATGGCCGGTTCGGCGATGGTCGCCGCGCTTACCATGGGTTTCACCACGATGCAGCCGATCATGTATTCGTCGATTGCTGGTTTCATCGTCGCCATTCCGTTTTCGTGGATCATCGCGAAGAAACTCCGCGAGTTGAACTGAACTCTTGATTCTGCAAGGGGCCGCGCACCGGGGTTGTCCCCGCACGGGCGGCCCCTCGCCTTGCAATGTGTGCGGCGTGTCATTTCAATGGTTCTTTGCCAGACCACGGCATCGTCGATTGTGCCTTGGCCGTTGATCCATTAAGTGTCGAAACACCGGCCTCGTAGCACAACTGGATAGTGCAGCGGTCTTCTAAACCGCAGGTTCCGCGTTCGAGTCGCGGCGAGGTCGCC
>PDRZ01000032.1 GCA_002747035.1 Rhodobacterales bacterium | reverse complement strand
ACGATGCCGCTTGAACGGATTCTTGCGCTGCGCCATAGGCCCCCCATCATTACTAACCCAAGGAACTTGCGGTGGTCAGGCAGTTAATGCAACGGACCCCGCGTTGGCTATGCCGCCCGTGGCGTCGCCCAGCCAGACGGCGTGCTCGACCCCTACACCCCGACCACCAGCGGGTGCGTCGGCAACATTAAGATGGTTGGCCGCGAGACGGGCTGTTTTTCGGCCGACCAGCTCGACCAATGGCTTTGCGCATTCAACCGTCACATTCCAGCCTGAGAGGACACATTATTATGGCTTATCTGAAATCCAATCGAGCGCTGACCGGCCCGGCAGCAAACCTTGCCCAACAATTCGCGGACCTGTCAACGCTGGCCGCCCTGCCGGGTGTCAGCAAGCTGGTCAGCATGCACCCGGCATACGTGACCGAGGCCGCTGCCGAAATCGTCAGCGTCAGGAACCACGCCAATGATGCAGACCCCTTCACCCAGAACACCGTCGGGCGCGCGCCTGTTCTGGACTACGACGCCGATCTGGGCCGTAAGACCGCCCTGTTTGACGTCGCCCAGAACCGCTTTATGCAGAGCGCGGCCGGGTTTAACTGGGCTGGTCCTCACACCGTCGCGACGGTGTGTCGGGCAGATGTGGTTGTTGGCGACTTGTTCCAGTCTATTCTTGGCGACCACTCGGCGGTCACACCAGATACAGCCAGCATTGTTGCCCAAAACGACGCTGGCGAGAACCGCGTGGTCAACAGGACTGGCACCCTGCCGGGTGGCGCGCAATACGCCAAACAGGTTTATGGTGGTGGCTGGGTTTTGATTGTCGCGGTGAGCGACGGTGCGTCGGAAACCGGCATCTCTCTCAATGGCGGGCCGTTTGATCGACAAACCATCGTAACCATGCCCAGCTCAGGTGTGACTGATTTTCTCCTGGGCCATAGCGTTGCGGGCAATGGCCTGGCGGGCGCAATGGATTTCGCCCTCGGCGTCGAAGGCCATGACTGGTCCACACCGGCCAATGCCAGCCTTCTGGCGGTGCTGTTCAACTATATTCGTACAGCTTACGGGACACAGATCCCAATGACCGCCTGACGAGAACGGGGCTGGCTGACCAGGCCAGTTCCAAACCGCCTCCAGTGGGAGGCCAGGGGTGTACCACCACCCCCCGACACGGGGCCAAACTCTGACACTCAACCCCGCCGACCAGCTTAAGCTTATGGCCGCTCCCGACCCTGATCAGGGAAATACAGGAACGGCGATTCGAGTTAACAAACCATGAAGAAAAACAAACTTACTGCCGCTGATCCGGTCCAACCTGTTGCGCCCTATTTGGGTGGAAAACGCAATTTGGCGAAGCGGATCACAGCTGTTTTGGATGCAACGTTCCACACCACCTATGCTGAACCGTTCGTCGGGATGGGCGGCATATTTCTGCGCCGCTCGATGCGTCCACGGGCTGAGGTGATCAACGACTATGGCCGGGATGTCAGCAACTTGTTCAGAATCCTGCAGCAGCACTATCCGCAGTTTCTGGAGGTGTTGCGCTTCCAGATCACGACCCGCGCGGAATTTGAGCGGCTGACGCAAGTTGATCCGACCACACTGACCGATCTGCAGCGCGCAGCGCGCTTTTTGTACCTGCAGCGCACCGCTTTCGGCGGCAAGATTTCAGGACAGAATTTCGGGGTCTCCAAGGATCGGCCGGGGCGGTTTAATCTCACCACGTTGGAACCGATGTTGGAGGATTTGCACACCCGGCTCGCTGGCGTGGTAATAGAGTGTCTGGATTTTGCCGAGTTCATTCGGCGTTATGACGGGGTGGGCACCCTGTTCTATCTCGATCCGCCCTATTGGGGGTGTGAGAAGGATTACGGCAAAGAGATGTTCGACCCTGAATCGTTTGACGCTCTGGCCGATCAACTGGGCCGGATCAAGGGGCGGTTCCTCATGTCGATCAATGACGTTGAGCCGATCCGCGAACGGTTTGCGGCCTTCGAGATGACGCCGGTTTCCACGACATATACCGTTGCGAAAGACGTCGGCAGCCGTGGTGCGCGGGCAGAGCTTCTGATTTCGAACTTCAAATTTTGCCACGCGGGGCTGAAATGAGCGTCGTGGCTGGCGGCGTGACAGGTGTCAGAAATCCAAGTCGGTGAAAAATTTTTCTGCCAAAGCTAGTCCGGTTTTCTGCCAAAGCTAGTCAGCCGCTACAGTGATACCCCGTTTGATACCCCAAGGGGGGCAGGTGACGCCAAGTCATTGAAAAGATTGGAGGCGAGTACCGGAATCGAACCGGTGTACACGGATTTGCAATCCGCTGCGTCACCACTCCGCCAACTCGCCGCCGGTGGTGGTTAAAGATCGGCTTTATCGCGTGATTCCGGTAGGTTGTCCAGAGCGTTTTGTTGTGAGTGTTCGACAAAACCAGATGGTCCGTTACTCAGGCGTTGCTCAGTGTGTTACTCGTTTGTTCCAGTGCGGCGCATTTGAGTTACGCGATTGGCCGACCCTGATCAGTCGCGAACGTACTGATCCGTCGTGCTGACCTGTGAGTGCTGCGCTGCATCACGCAATGTGAACGGGTCAACAAGTTCTTTCGCTTGGGTAACCGCCGGGCCAATCAGAAACCTTATATAGCTGACGGGAGTGGGTTTTGATCCCTAAAGCGTTTGACCTTTAGCCTGAAACGGGGAAAAGGGCGAAGGCAGCGCGACATTTATGTGTTTCGCGCGTCCTGCCTGTCTGTCAAAGTCCGTCTGCTCAAGATTACCTCCCGTTTTTGATCTTGAATCAAACAGGAGACGTTTTGGGAATCCCGTGAATACTCCACCGGCTACAAGCCGGTGGCTTCGGGTTACGGCTCGAAGCCGGATCGGTCCGCCATTCGGCGGACTTCACGTCACATCAAAGTTGTCGTCGGGCTCCGGCGGGGTCTGGTTGGCGATGTACTCCATTCACATTTCATCCGTCACATTGCCGCTCGAGCGCATCGCGCAGGAATTTTCGCCCGCCCTGGATGAAGGCCTGGCCGCGCCATTGGCCCGATTGCCGGGTCATCGGGGCGAGGCCTGCAAGGCTGGCGATATGCTTGCGCCGGAGCGTTCCGATCTCGGGGCATTCGATCAGGATTGCAGCGGCGGTTGGCTCGCCGATCCCGGGGATCCTTCATTCGTCTCGAGCGACCTTTCAGCTTGATGTGGTGCCGGTTGTGGGAAAGTTGATCGAGGACCGAGTCCGCGATGATTGGATCGTCGATGACCCCAAGTCGTGGTCGGTGGATCTTGGCAAGGGGTGCAGCGAAGATGAATGGTTTTCCAGCATTCTTCGGTTTGGAAGAATATCTTTGACGAAGTCTTTCGAGGCGTTGAAAAAACACCCGGGCCCTTGGGGTCCGGGTGTTAGAGTTCCTGCCGCTAAGCGGTGTTTGGATGGTCAATCAGACAAAAAAGATGTCGCTACCCACCACGTTGAAATCGCTAGTGCCGTAAGTGCCCTCGAGCCAGATGGAAAGATCATACCCTGCCGTGGAATCGGTCCCGATGAAGACTCGGGTGTTACCGCCAGTGTTCCAGATCTGGATTTCACCTTCACCCAAGGCGGCTCCCCCGCCAACCGTAATGGAGCTATCCAGGGTTTCACCGGAAATCCGAAGGAAATCGCTCGTACCGAAGTCGGTGATTGTGTCTTCACCACTATTGCCGGGGGTGGAGAACAGGAACATGTCCATATCCGCGCCTCCGGTCAGCAGATCGTCACCGACACCACCTTCCAGAATGTCGATCCCAGCTCCACCTGACAGTGTATCGTCATTATTGGTCCCGGTCAGGCGGTCATTGTAGGCACTGCCTGTCAGGTCGAACCGCTCGAAGCCGGTATATCTCAGCTCGTAGCTATTGCTATTGTCCGACAGGACGTACCAACTATAGCCTGCATAGCTCATCTGCACGCCACCCTGGGCAAGCGCTGCAGATGCCTGCAGTGTGTCAAATCCGGAACCGCCATCCGCACTTTCGAAGAGGCCCGTCCCCATGGCAACATAATCGTCGCCCGAGCCACTTGAAACGGTATCATCGCCAGTGCGTGCGCTCAGGTTGATCGTGTCGGCTCCGGAACCGGTCGTGACCATGATATTCTCGATACCATAGAATTTGGTGCCAACGCCGGTGACGCTGCCGGACCCCCAAGCATTTGTGGTGATCGTCAGATTCCCCAATTCGCTTGCGTAGTTTGCGATGAAGGTATCATTGCCCGCGTTGCCGAAAATACGGTCGTTTCCTGCACCGCCATCAAGGACATCGTCCCCATCGTTGCCGATCAGCGTGTCACTAAGCGCGCCCCCTTCCAGATAGTCATCTGCGCTGCCCCCACGGATGCTGAACCTCTCAATGCTGTAATAATCCACCGAAGAAGTGCCGTCCAAATCACCATAGCGATTCCAGGAATAGCCTGCGTAGACCGTGGTGATCGCGCTGGAAAGCCCGGAATAATCAAGGTACAGGAGATCCGTTCCATTCCCGCCATTGACGTTATCAAAGCCCAGACCAGATGCAATCCAGTCATCACCGTCATTGGTGTAGATGGTATCGTTTAGAGCGTAACCAGACATGTCGATCCGATCTGCCCCCCACGCGGTGGTCAGATTGACCTGCTCGATGTTGCGCACATCCAGCCCAACATTGGTCAGTTGGGAGGTTGATTGGCTTTCAGCCGCATTAAAGAACAGCCGTGCGCCACGGTTGGATAGATTGGCCTGCCACAAATCGGTCCCCGATCCACCATCAGCCACGCCGCCGCCCATGCCGCTGTGGAGTGTGTCGTTACCTCCGTTCCCGATCAGCGTGTCAAAATCATTGCCGCCTTGAAGGTTGTCGTTGCCTCCGGCTCCGGTGAGATTGAACCGTTCGAAACCGTAAAAGTCGAGTTGATCGCCATCAAGCGTTGCAAAACGGTTCCAATTAGAGCCCTGGTTCGAGAAGACGATGTCGTTTGCGCCGGGAGCAGACGGCACCATGCCAGACCAATCCATCACCAAGGTGTCCGTGCCGTTGCCGCCATTGGCCACATCACGCCCACGACCTGTGGTTACGCGGTCGTTGCCATCGCCGGTATTAATTACGTCGTCATAGACCCCGGCCCGCGCGGTCACATAGTCAACCGAAGTACCGCCGGTGTATTGAATCTGTTCGATGCTGGTGAAAGACGCCCCGGTGTTTGTGTAGTTGGCGTTCAGGTTAACCGATGTGACGGCGGAGCGTGCCGTGGTGTCGACGATCCAGGTGTCGTTACCCGTACCGCCTCGAATGGTATCCAAACCTGCTCCGCCATTCAGCGTATCGTTGCCGCCATTCCCGACAAGCGTATCATCAAGCTCGCCACCGCGCAGGGAATCGTTGCCTTCTCCGCCTGTGAGGCCGAATTGTTCGAAACTGTAATAATCCAGTCGGTAACCCGGCCCAGCATTAAAGCGGTGCCAGCCTGAGCCGATTGAGGAGAGGCTTATGTCGCGCCCAATTTCCGCTGCCGACCAATCCATGATCAGTGTGTCGGTGTCGCCGCCCCCATTTATGCTGTCCCTGCCGCGCCCGGAAACAACAGTGTCGTCATTGTCCCCGGTATTGATGGAGTCGTTAAAGGTTCCGCCTCGGGCGATCACAGTGTCGCGATCAATCCCGCCGGTGTAGGTCAGGGCTTCGATCCCACTGATAGTTGCCCCATAACTGGTGGTTTGAGCGACAAGGTCAACCGTGACTGCGGTCAACACATTAGTGGTGTCTGTAACCCAACGGTCGACCCCCGCGCCGCCATCAATCACATCGTCCCCCTGACCACCGAACAACACGTCGTTCCCGCCGTTTCCGACAAGCGTATCGTCGAGATCCGCCCCATAAAGGCTGTCCCGTCCCGCGCCACCGGTCAGATCGAAACGTTCAAACCCATAATAATCGAGCTGATCATTGTGCGAATCAATGCTATGCGTTCGGGTGTATCGCATCCAGCTAGAGCCAATATTAACCCGCCCAATATCGTGGTTGGAGTTGGTGACACCTGACCAATCCATAATCAGAAGGTCTTCGCCACCGCCGCCATGGATCGAATCCCTGCCTTCACCGGCGTTGACGGTATCATCGCCCTGCCCGGTGTTGATTATGTCGTTACCTGAAAAGGCCGAAGTGTCGATATTGTCGTCGCCGTTTCCGGTGGTTAGCGTGATTTGCTCAACATTGATCAGGCGCGTATTGGTGGCTGAGACCACTGTCCACGTGCCATCGTTTTTGAGGGTGAGATTCACGGGCCCGTTGACCGAGTGGTAATCTGCAACCCACCTGTCCTGTCCCCATCCACCGATAATTGTATCTGATCCCAGCCCGCTGTGCAGAATATCGTCACCACTGCCACCATTCAGACGATCATTGGAATCACGCCCGTAAAGTTGATCGTCGCCAGAACCGGTCGTAATGTTGAAACGCTCAAAGCCGTAATGGCTGACCTCGCTGAAAAAATCATCTGTAATACTGAACCAGCCGCCGCTGGCGTTGTACTGGACAACATCTGTTGCCAGTCCGCTGTAGTCCACGATCAGAAGATCGTCGCCCGCAAGTCCATCCACTGAATGAAAACCAGGTGCGGTGATGGTAATGCTATCGTCACCGACTGTCGGTGTGCCGATCTGAGTCATAATGTATTCTCCATTTGATACAATTTCTCAATACGGTGATTCTATCGCGTATCCTATGAGTGGGCTTTGATATTCATCAAGTGGGGTGTAAAGGGTGTCTCGTAAGCTCTCTTTTGTGGCCGAAGTTGACTTTTAATTTGTCCCCGCCCGATCTGTTATGTGCTGCGATGGAAATAACCCGAGAAGATGCTGCAGGGAAAACCAAGTCGCAATACGCATTTCTGGCGTTGGAGAGGCGTAGAAGTTTCAAAAGCGCCTTTGGGTTTGGTAATACTCCTTCCGCGCCCGGATACGTTTCCTCCGGATCGAAAGGTCCTGACTACTTTATCGTGAACTTCGGGGAGCGATGCCCGATAGTTGGTGGCGGAGTAATCAGGCGGCGGTTTGCGTTTTTTAATTCCGTCTACGAAGGCAATGCCCGGAAAATGGGCGAATTTTAGCGTGCTTGAGCTGCGGGATAGACCCCCAGAATGTTCAGGTATGAAGTGAAATACTTCAACTCGTCAAACGCGAGGCGCACGTTGTCATCATCTGGGTGACCGTCGATATCCGAGTAGAAACGGGTCGCTGTGAAGGACCCGTCAACCATGTAGCTTTCCAGTTTGGTCATGTTGACACCGTTGGTCGCAAAACCGCCCATCGCCTTGTAGAGCGCGGCGGGAATGTTTCGAACCTCAAAGACAAACGTGGTCATCATGCCCAGTTCCCCCCGACGGGTGACGTCTGGTTCGCGGCTCATGATCACAAAACGGGTGGTGTTGTGGCCGTGATCCTCGATATCACGGGCAAGAACGTTAAGCCCATGCGTTTCGGCTGCCATGACAGAGGCGAGGACGCCTTCGCCCGGCTTGTCCTCGGCAGACAGGTCAGCCGCAGCACCCGCGCTGTCCGCAGCGGCGATACCCTGTATACCATGTTGTTTCAAAAACGCTGCCGATTGTGGAAGCAGAACGGGGTGCGCGCGAACTGTACGGATATCATCCAGAGTAACGCCCGCACGGGCCATGAGCGCGATACGCACCCGCACGAACGCTTCGTCGATGATGTGCAGGCCGCAGTCGGGAATCAGTCGATGATTGTCTGCCACGCGGCCATAGGTCGAATTTTCGATCGGCAGCATTGCCAGATCGTTTTCGCCACTTTGCACCGATTCAATGGCGGATTCAAAAGATTCACAGGGTACAGGAATCGCATTTGGGTCATATTTCACACAGGCCTCATGGCCATAAGCCCCAGGTTCCCCTTGGTATGCGATACGTGTTTTCATGACTAACTTCCGTCCAAAACGAGCAATTTGCACCCCAAAAGGGCGATTGGTCGCGGAAACTACACCTTGCTTTGTGCAAGGGGAAGCGGATAGATACGCGCCGATAGCTATGAACACGGAAACGAGCCAATGTTTGACACCATGACCTCCACCAAGATTATCGGCGCATTTTGCGGATCGCTGCTGGTGCTTATGTTTGCCAAGTGGGGTGCCGAGGCGCTGTACCACGTTGGTGCGGGCGGGCACGGCGACGAACATCATGCAGCCTATGTGATCGAAGTAGAAGGTGACGACCACGCGAAAGAGGCGGCGGAAGAAGGTCCGACCTTTGCCGAACTGCTTGCCGCTGCCGATGTTGGCAAAGGGGCCAAGGTTTTTGGCAAGTGCAAGGCTTGCCACAAGCTGGATGACGGAGCACACGCAACCGGCCCCTCGCTTTATGGTGTTGTTGGACGACCCATTGGTGGCACCGATTTCGGCGGGTATTCGGGCAAATTGGAACAGGCCGGCGCGGCGTGGGATGCGGAAACGCTGAACGTGTTCCTGACCTCTCCCAAGAAGGCGGCCCCCGGTACTACGATGAGCTTTGCCGGTCTGAAAAAGGAAAAAGACCGCGCCAACCTGATCGCCTATCTCGACAGCCTGGATAATTGATATTCAAAAATTTCTGACATGGGGCCGCCCGTTCGATTGAACTGGCGGCCTTTTTCGTGTGTGGGTCATACGCTGAAATCTGTCAGCTTGCATTGAATTCACGGTCTATTCACGCATTCTCAACTTGAATGTCAGGGGCGCTGGGATTTAGCTTGTGTTAATCATAGATGGTCTCTCATGAAGCAAGAGCCACAATAGGAGGAAGAGCATATGACTCGCATCGCCGGTATCACCCGCGCCGCGTTAGTGGCAGCCTTTGCCTTTGCCGGATCCGCCATGGCCGAAGGCACGGTGATCAAATCACATGGTTATTCCTTCTTCGGGAACCTGAAATACCCCGTGGACTATACTCATTTCGATTACGTGAACCCGGATGCCCCTAAAGGCGGCGAAATTGCTCTGTCCGCGCCGGGGACGTTTGATTCGATGAACCCCTACAGTCGTAAGGGGCGGGCGGGTCGCTATTCATGGATGGTGTATGAAAGCCTGTTGGGCGAGATGCCAGCGACAGGCGAAGGCGCTCCGGCAGATGTGATTGGTGAGGCGTATGGACTGGTTGCGCACAGCCTGGAATATGATGAGGGCAAGACATGGGTCATCTTCCACATGCGCCCCGAGGCGAAGTTTTCCGACGGCACCCCAATCACGGCCCATGATGTGGTCTTTTCACACAACCTGCTTTTGGAGCAGGGGTTGCCCAGCTATGCTCAAGCGGTGAAGAAACTGGTGCTGAGCAGTGAGGCGCTGGATGACCACACGGTCAAGTTCACTTTTGCAGAAGGCATTTCACGCCGCAGCCTGATTGATCAGGTGGGAGGCGTCCCGATCTGGCCCAAAGCATGGTATGAAAAGACCGGCGCGCGGCTGGATGAACCCCGGCTGGATGCGGCACCAGGGTCGGGGCCATATGTCCTGGACAGTTATGAAATCAATCGGCGCATCATCTACAAACGCAATCCCGAGTATTGGGGCTGGCATTTGCCCATCAACAAGGGTCGGCATAACTTTGATGTGATCCGGATCGAGTATTTCGCCGATGATGCTGCGGCGTTCGAGGCGTTCAAGGCGGGGGAGTACACGTTTCGTGCCGAGGGAAATTCCAAGAAATGGGCGACAGGCTACGAGTTTCCGGCTGTAGACAAGGGTTGGGTCAAGCTGGACCAGATTCCTGACCGAACTCTCCCAACGCCCACAGGGATCGTGTTCAACCTTGGGCGTGATACGCTTAAGGACAAGCGTGTGCGCGAGGCATTGTCGCTGGCGTTCAACTTTGAATGGACCAATGAATCGCTGCAGTTCGGATTGTTCAAGCAACGCCATTCCTTTGTCGAAAACGCGCCGCATATGGCGATGGGCGCACCTGAAGGTGCTGAACTTGCACTCTTGAAATCCTTGGGCGATCTGGTGCCGGACGATATGTTGTCAGAACCTGCGGTGCGTGCACATGAGAGCAAGGCAAAGCGGCTGAATGACCGTAAGAACCTGCGTCGTGCCATGAAACTGTTGGACGAGGCGGGGTGGGTCGTCGGTGACGACGGAAAACGCCGCAACGCTGCCGGTGAGCTTATGACGCTGGAATTTCCTTATGCCTCTAGCGGGTCGGCCACGCTGGCGGCGGTGATCGACGGTTTTGCCAAGAACCTGACGGCCATGGGCGTTGACATCAAAACCGACAAGATCGACCCGGCACAATACACCCTGCGCAATCGTGAAAAGGATTATGATCTGATCTTTGATCAATACCGCCCCTTCCTTTCAGTCGGAACTGGGTTGATGCAAATGTATGGCAGCAGGGAAGCGGCGTTCTCCTTGTTTAATCCGGCCGGGCTGGCCAGTCCTCTGGTTGACGCAATTATCGAAGTGTCGTTGCAGGCCCAGAGCAAGGAAGAAGAGCATGTCGCCCTGATGGCGCTTGATCGGGCGCTGCGATATGAACGGATCATGATTCCGGTCTGGTATAACGATAGCTATTGGTTGGCCTATTGGGATATGTACGAGCATCCTGACAACATGCCTGCCTTTGCGCTTGGTGTGTTGGACTTCTGGTGGTCAAATCCCGAAAAGGCGGCCCGGCTGAAATCTGATGGCGCGTTGAGGTAAGCGACGGATGGGAGCCTATATCCTTCGACGGTTGTTGTTGATCATTCCCACGCTCATTGGGATCATGGTGATTAACTTTACCCTGGTGCAATTCGTGCCCGGCGGTCCGGTGGAACAGATCATTGCCCAAATGCAGGGGCAGGGCGATGTGTTCGAGGGGTTCGCTGGGGGTGGACAGGATGCGGGCGTGGATACGCCAAGCGCCGGTGGCGATGAAGGGTACGCTGGCGCGCGTGGGCTGCCACCTGAGTTTATTGCTGAACTGGAGAAGGAATTCGGGTTCGACAAACCCCCACTGGAACGGTTCTTGAATATGATGGGCAACTACATGCGGTTGGATTTTGGCGAAAGCTATTTCCGGTCGATAAGCGTGATTGATCTGGTTCTTGAAAAGCTTCCGGTTTCGATCACTCTGGGGCTTTGGTCCACGCTGATTGCCTATGCCGTTTCGATCCCACTGGGTATCCGCAAGGCGGTTCGGGACGGGTCGGCGTTTGATACATGGACAAGTGGAGCGATCATCGTGGCCTATGCCATTCCCGGTTTCCTGTTTGCGATCCTGTTGCTGGTCCTGTTCGCCGGTGGGTCCTATTGGCGGATATTTCCGTTGCGGGGCCTGACCAGTGACGGGTTCGAAGATCTGAGCATGATTGGCAAGATTCTGGATTACTTCTGGCACATTGCGCTTCCTGTGATTGCCTCGACGATTGCGTCTTTCGCCACACTGACCTTGTTGACCAAAAACTCGTTTCTTGACGAAATTAAGAAACACTATGTCATGACCGCGCGGGCCAAAGGGCTGAGCGAGAACCAGGTGCTTTATGGCCACGTATTCCGCAATGCGATGCTGATCGTAGTCGCGGGTTTTCCGGCCGTGTTCATCGGGGTGTTCTTTGGTGCAAGCCTGATCATTGAAACTATCTTCTCGCTCGATGGGCTTGGCCGGTTGGGGTTCGAGGCTGCTGTGGCGCGGGACTATCCGGTGATGTTTGGCACCTTGTTCATCTTTGGCCTTATCGGCCTTGTCGTCGGGATTTTGAGCGATCTGATGTATGTGTTGGTCGATCCACGGATTGATTTCGAACGGAGGGAAGGCTGATGGCTCTTTCCCCACTCAATCAACGCCGCTGGCGCAACTTTCGTCGCAACGGGCGCGCGTTCTGGTCTCTTATCATATTCTGTATCCTGTTCGGGGCCAGTCTATTTGCCGAGTTCATCGCCAACGACAAACCAATTCTCGTGCAATATCGGGGCGAATACTTTGTTCCGATCTTCAAATTCTATCCTGAAACGGCGTTTGGCGGGGACTTCAAAACCGAAGCGATTTATCGCGACCCGGAAGTGCAATGCCTGATCGCAACAGGCGGTTTGGAGGAGTGTTTCGATGAACCGGAAGCCTTCATTGCGGATGCGCAGGACGGGAAGATTGGCGGGGAAGAGATCGAAAAGGGCTGGGCGATCTGGCCAATTATTCCGTATTCTTATGATACCTCTGTTGATCGCCCGGGTGCCGCACCTCTGCCGCCGGGCGAAGGTAATCTGCTTGGTACCGATGACACCAAGCGGGACGTGTTGGCGCGGGTCATCTATGGTTTCCGCCTCTCTATCCTGTTCACTCTGATCGTCACAGTGTTGGCAAGCGTCATCGGCGTTATCGCAGGTGCGGTTCAGGGGTATTTCGGCGGCTGGGTTGACCTGATCTTTCAACGGGTGATCGAAATCTGGGGGGCGACGCCCCAGCTTTACGTTATCATCATCATGTTCGCGGTTCTGGGGCGAAGTTTCTGGCTGTTGGTATTCATCACCGTCCTGTTCGGATGGACCGCTCTTGTGGGCGTTGTACGGGCCGAGTTCCTGCGAGCGCGCAACCTTGAATACGTGCGCGCGGCCAAGGCGTTGGGAGTGGGGAACGCGACAATCATGTTCCGCCACATGTTGCCTAACGCGATGGTGGCAACGCTTACCATGCTGCCCTTTATCGTGACAGGTACGATCGCCTTGCTTGCCTCGCTTGATTTTCTGGGCTTCGGGTTGCCATCTTCGGCCCCGTCCCTTGGCGAACTGACACTTCAGGCAAAGCAGAACCTACAGGCTCCTTGGCTTGCCTTCACGGCCTTCACTGCTTTTGCCGTCATGCTGTCGCTGCTTGTTTTCATCTTCGAAGGTGTCCGCGATGCGTTTGATCCAAGAAAGACCTTTTCATGAGTCTGCTTGAGGTAAAGGACCTGCGCGTCGGATTCCGGCAGGACGGCAAGGTGAACCAAGCGGTGAAAGGCGTGTCGTTCACCGTCGACCGGGGTGAAACCGTAGCGCTGGTAGGCGAATCCGGTAGCGGTAAATCGGTGTCGGCCCTATCCACTGTCTCGCTGCTTGGCGGATCGGCAGAGGTTGAGGGTAGCGTCACCTATGACGGTCAACAGATGATCGGCGCAGATGAGCGGATGCTGCGGAAGGTACGCGGCAACGACATCAGTTTCATTTTTCAGGAACCGATGACCTCTCTGAACCCGCTGCATACGATTGAAAAACAGCTCACAGAAAGTCTTGAGCTACATCAGGGGTTGGTGGGCGACGCGGCGCGGGCGCGCGTTCTCGATCTGCTTGGCAAAGTAGGTATTCGTAACGCGGAAAGTCGTCTGAATGCCTATCCGCATGAAATGTCGGGGGGACAGCGCCAACGGGTGATGATCGCCATGGCATTGGCCAACAAACCCGACGTGTTGATTGCGGATGAGCCAACAACGGCGCTGGATGTCACCATTCAGGCGCAGATTCTTGAGTTGCTGGCCGAACTTAAGGCGAGCGAAAACATGGGGTTGCTGTTCATCACCCATGATCTTGGGGTTGTTCAACGCATTGCCGACAAGGTTTGTGTCATGAAGGATGGCGAGATCGTTGAAACCGGCCCAACGGCCGAGGTCTTTGACAACCCACAGCATTCTTACACAAAGAAGCTGTTGGGGGCCCGCGCCGTAGGTCATCCCGCACCTGTGCCTGAGCAGGCGAAAGAGTTGGTTCGTACCGACGCTTTGCGCGTCTGGTTTCCGATCAAGAAAGGGCTTCTAAAACGGACCGTCGATCACGTGAAAGCTGTGAATGAGGCGACGATCAGCG
This sequence comes from Rhodobacterales bacterium, assembly GCA_002747035.1. Classification (GTDB taxonomy): domain Bacteria; phylum Pseudomonadota; class Alphaproteobacteria; order Rhodobacterales; family Rhodobacteraceae. The sequence continues at coordinate 30,026 of PDRZ01000032.1, read as the reverse complement.
TGCGGTCGGGCGAAACGCTTGGGATCGTCGGGGAAAGCGGGTCGGGCAAGACGACGCTGGCGCTCGCCATCATGCGGCTGATCGCCTCTCAGGGTGGGATCACCTATGACAATCAGGATGTGCGCAAATGGTCGACTCGCAAGCTGCGTGATTTACGGCGCGAGATGCAGATTGTGTTTCAGGACCCTTACGGATCGCTTTCCCCGCGGATGAGTTGTGAACAGATCATCGCCGAAGGGTTGGGCGTGCATGGCAACCCGGATGAGCGCAAAGAACGCGAACTGGTGGCCGAGGTCATGGAAGAGGTCGGGCTGGACCCCGCGACGATGGACCGGTATCCGCATGAGTTTTCCGGGGGGCAGCGTCAGCGGATCGCGATTGCCCGCGCCATGATCCTTCGGCCCCGTCTGGTGGTGCTTGACGAGCCGACATCGGCCCTGGACATGACAGTCCAGGTCCAGATTGTGGATCTGCTGAGGGATCTTCAGGTGAAATATGGTCTGGCCTATATGTTTATCTCTCACGACTTGAACGTGGTGCGCGCGATGAGCCACAAGATGATCGTGATGAAACAGGGTGACGTGGTCGAGGCCGGAGAGGCCGAGGCGTTGTTTGAAAACCCGCAAACCGACTATGCGCGCACCCTGTTGGCCGCAGCATTGGACCACAGGATCTGAAACGGCTTATATGGCCGAACTGTGCCCAGCCTTGGACAGGTCGTAGGCGTCGAACACACGCGCGATCATGCGCGTCAGGGGGCGCGCCTTGGTCGGGATTGACAGGCCCATGTCAGATACTTTCAACAGGCCCGGAAACGCGGATTGTGCTTCTGCATAAAGCGATTTCAAGCGGTTCGGAGTAATGTCGAAACAGCCCAGGATTTCTGCGCTATCAATCCGGAAATCGCACATCACCGCTTCAATCAGGCGCGACCGCAGCTTGTCTTCTTCGGTGAATGTGTGGCCTCTCGCGGTGGAAAAGCGACCCTCGCGAATGGCCGCCGTATGGGCGGAAGTCGCAGGCGCGTTTTGGGCAAAGCCCTGTGGAAACTTTGAAATGGACGATGCGCCCAGACCGATCAGAGCCGTGGCCGTATCATCGGTATAGCCTTGGAAATTGCGGCGAAGCGTTCCGTTTCTCTGAGCGACGGCCAGCCCGTCTTCTTGTGTTGCAAAGTGGTCTATTCCGATTTCCGCGTAATTGTCCCACAGGAAAAGCTTGCGTGCGGTCTCAAACAGCCGCAGCCGCTCCTGCGGTGTTGGAAGCGCGGCAGAGGGGATCATTTGCTGGCGCTTGGCCATCCACGGCACGTGCGCATAGCCGTAAAGAGCAACCCGATCAGGTGCCAGTGCCAGCAGTTTCTGAACACTTTCGGTAATGCGGGCGTTGGTTTGGTGCGGCAGACCGAACAGGATGTCGGTATTCAACGATTTGACGCCACGTGCGCGAATTTCGGTCACGGCGTCGCGGGTGATATCATACCCTTGGATTCGGCCAATCGTTTGCTGGATTTCTTCGTGGAAGTCCTGGACCCCGATTGATGCCCGGTTCATACCCGATTGGGCAAGTGCATCCAGACGGTCGTTGTCGATTTCGTTCGGGTCGATTTCGACCGAAAACTCTCCCTCCGGGGCCATTTGGACAACGTCGAAGATCGCATCGGACAACTCGCGCATCATGGGAGCGGTCAACAGGGTAGGTGTCCCGCCGCCCCAATGCAGCCGCGACAAGGTGACGCCTTTTGGCAAAATCCTGCCCAGCATGGCGATTTCGGTTTTGAGCGTCTCAAGATAGGCGTGTAACGGCTTGTCGGTCTGGGTGCCTTGGGTTCGGCAGGCGCAAAACCAACAGAGCCTACGGCAAAAGGGCACGTGGATGTACAAAGACACCTGAGAATCAGGTTCGATTTCCTGTATCCACCGCGTGAAATCCGAAGCGCCTGTGGTCGTATTGAAGTGAGGTGCCGTTGGGTAACTGGTGTATCGAGGCACTTTCGCGTCAAATAGACCCAATTCAGCAAGTTGCGTTTTGGTTGCCATCCGCGTAGCGTTAGGAGCTACATGTCATTAGTTCTTTGACACAGATCAAACGCGCGAAACCGATTCCATGCTCGAAGAAAAGACTTTCCAAGTTCCGCACGAATGCGGTGAATGCCCGATTCGGCACCGTGCGGTATGCGCGCGGTGCGATATGGACGAACTGAATGAGCTGGACAGCTTCAAATATTACCGCAACTACGAGGCCGGGCAAACGATCATATGGTCTGGCGACCGGATGGATTTTGTCGGTTCGGTTATTTCAGGCATTGCCAGCCTGACGCAGACCATGGAGGACGGACGTACCCAGATGGTTGGCTTGTTGTTGCCAGGCGATTTCGTTGGGCGTCCGGGTCGCGATGGTGCGGCTTACGACGCTGTGGCGACCACAGATCTGGTCATGTGCTGTTTCCGCAAGAAGCCGTTTGAGCAGATGATGGAGCACACGCCTCATATTGCACAGCGACTGTTGCAGATGACGTTGGACGAGCTGGATGCCGCGCGGGAATGGATGCTGGTCCTTGGACGCAAGACAGCCCGCGAAAAGATCGCGAGCCTTTTGTCGATTATCGCCCACCGGAATGCATCGCTTCATCAGAATTCAACCACAGAGGCTATGGCCTTTGACCTTCCTCTTACGCGTGAGGCGATGGCGGATTATCTTGGTCTCACTCTTGAAACTGTTAGCCGACAGATTTCTGCGCTCAAACGCGATGGGGTGATTAAACTGGAGGGCAAACGCCACGTCTCTATCCCGAGTCTTGCACGCCTTATGGAAGAGGCGGGGGAGGACAGTGATGGTGGTATGCTGGCGTGATCCACGTTGTTGGGGCACGGCTTATTGCCAGCGCCCCAAGCTTTTTACATGACTATTTCGAAACGCGTCAGTGTGCCATGAACACGGGCAGTTGCGCCTGTTCAAGCATGTAACGCGTGGCACCGCCAAGGATAGCTTCGCGGAATCGGGAGTGGCCGTAGGCACCCATGACGATCAGGTCGGCATCCATGTCGGTCGCATGGCGAATCAGAACATCCGACACACGCGGCAAGGTTTTGGACAGAACGTCAATCTCGGAGCGCACCCCGTGGCGTGACAGGTATTGCGACAGCAGCCCGCCGGGGTCCGATCGGCTCGGGCCGTGGGTGGGGGGATCAATTACAACCACATGCACTGTGTCGGCGTATTGCAGAACCGGCATTGCCGCCTTGACTGCGGCAAGTGCTTCGGAGCTTTCATTCCACCCGATCATGATTCGTTTGGGTTTCGGGCGCGGTTTCCCTTCGTCAGGAACGACAAGGACAGGGCATTGCCCTTCGAACAATGCAGCTTCGACAATCGGTTCGATTTCGGCACCATGGGATTTCCCGTAAGGCTTGGGAAGAACGCAAAGATCGGAAAAACGGGCGCGGGCGGCGACATGACGTCCTAAATCCGCAAGCTGTGATACGCCGGCATCGGTGGCCCAGCGGATGTTGCTGCCCGCCAACAGTGTTTTGGCCTTTTCTTCAAGAGATTGCGCCTCTTCCTGCGCACGGTTGATGGTCTCTTGCAAAACCATCGCGTTGGCCCCGGCATAGTAATATCCAGTCTGGCTACGATCCACGCCAAGGCAAAGCAAATCGAGATGTGCGTCAATGAACTCCGTGATTGCCGATGCGTGGGCGATAACGTTTTCGGAAAGAGAAGAATCGGTCAATACCGACAAGATCGATTTATAGGCCATGTTACGCTCCGAAAATTGGGTGACTTTGGACCCAGCATAACGGCCAACTTCCCAATGTGCTTTGACACGCATCAAGAAAACGGAATGCGGATTTTGATGCAGATCAAGGCGACCAGCGCCGTGGGAGACCATTAAGCCCACAGTCAAATCCCCCGCACGCGGGCTAACGAATCGCGTTGGGCAAGACGAAGGGACGAAAAATGGGTAACTATATCAAGCTGATCGTGCTTGGTCTGATCACGCTTTTTGCGTTGATTGCAGCCAACTATGCACGTGACGTGGCCTATCTGGTGAATGCGCTGACCGTAGCGTTAGCCGCCGGTGTGGCCTTTCTTTGGACGCTGCGCCGTACTGACAGCCCGGCTCCGATAATCGATTTGTCGGGCGAATACATGGACGATGTTGTCCGTGCCGGCGTCATTGCAACTGCGCTTTGGGGTGTTGTCGGCTTTCTGGTCGGCGTGACCATCGCGTTTCAGCTGGCCTTTCCGGCGCTCAACTTTGATTGGGCCCAGGGCTATGCCAACTTCGGACGTCTGCGCCCGCTGCACACCAGCGCGGTGATTTTCGCGTTTGGCGGCAACGCCCTGATTGCGACGTCGTTCTATGTGGTTCAGCGCACCAGCGCCGCGCGCCTTTGGGGCGGTAACTTGGCGTGGTTCGTCTTCTGGGGGTTCCAGTTGGTGATCGTTCTGGCCGCGACCGGTTACCTGTTGGGGGCAACCCAGTCGAAAGAATACGCAGAGCCCGAATGGTATGTCGATATCTGGCTGACCATTGTCTGGGTTGCTTATCTGGCCGTGTTCGTGGGTACGCTCGTGAAACGGAAAGAGCCACACATCTATGTGGCCAACTGGTTCTACCTGTCCTTTATCTTGACCGTTGCCATGCTTCACCTTGTGAACAACCTGTCCATTCCGGTATCGGTCTTCGGTTCCAAGTCGGTTCAGGTGTTCAGCGGTGTGCAGGATGCGATGACCCAATGGTGGTATGGCCATAACGCAGTTGGCTTTTTCCTGACTGCGGGTTTCCTTGGCATGATGTATTATTTCGTTCCGAAACAGGCCGAGCGTCCCGTGTTCTCGTATAAACTGTCGATCATCCATTTCTGGGCGCTGATCTTCATCTATATCTGGGCTGGTCCGCACCATTTGCATTACACTGCTCTGCCGGATTGGGCTTCGACTTTGGGCATGGTGTTCTCGATCGTGCTGTGGATGCCCAGCTGGGGGGGTATGATCAATGGTCTGATGACGCTTTCGGGTGCATGGGACAAGCTGCGGACCGACCCGATCATCCGCATGATGGTGATTTCGGTTGGTTTTTACGGCATGTCGACCTTCGAAGGACCGATGATGTCCATCCGCGCCGTGAACTCGCTGTCGCACTACACTGACTGGACCATTGGTCACGTACACTCGGGTGCGCTTGGCTGGAACGGCATGATCACCTTTGGTGCTCTGTACTTCCTGGTGCCCAAGCTGTGGAACCGCGAGCGTCTCTATAGCCTGAGCCTGGTTTCTTGGCACTTCTGGCTCGCCACCATCGGCATCATTCTTTACGCGGCATCCATGTGGGTGACGGGTATCATGGAAGGCCTGATGTGGCGTGAAGTTGACGCCAACGGTTTCCTCGTGAACTCGTTTGCCGACACCGTGGCAGCCAAGTTTCCGATGTATGTCGTGCGCGGCCTTGGTGGTGTGCTGTTCCTCTTGGGCGCAATCATCATGTGCTACAACCTCTACATGACTGTGAGGCGTTCGCCGGCTGTTGAAGCCACGAACTCCGCAGTCCCGGCTGAATAAGGAGGGTCGGACAGATGGCTATTCTCGACAAACACGCCGTTCTGGAGAAGAACGTAACTCTGCTTGCGATCTTTGCCTTCCTTGTCGTCACCATCGGTGGCATGGTTCAGATCGCTCCGCTGTTCTGGCTGGAAAACACGATTGAGGATGTAGAAGGCATGCGCCCCTACACCCCGCTCGAACTGGCCGGGCGTGACATTTACATCCGCGAAGGGTGCTATGTCTGCCACAGTCAGATGATCCGCCCGATGCGGGATGAGGTTGAGCGTTATGGTCACTACTCGCTGGCGGCTGAATCGCAATATGACCACCCGTTCCAGTGGGGATCCAAGCGGACAGGTCCCGATCTGGCCCGTGTTGGCGGTCGCTATTCGGACGAGTGGCATGTGGACCACCTGCGTAACCCGCAGTCGGTTGTGCCGGAATCGGTGATGCCGAAATATGGCTTCCTGGAAAACAAGCTGATTGAGGGTAAGTATATCAAGGACCTCTTGGCCACGCATCGTATCGTGGGTGTACCCTACACCGACGAAATGCTGGAGAACGCCAAAGCGGACTTTGCCGCCCAAGCGGATCCTGACAGCGACTATGACGGCCTGATGGAACGCTATGGCGAAAAGGTTCAGGTTCGTAACTTCGATGGCAGGCCCGGCATTTCCGAGATGGATGCGCTGGTCGCCTATCTGCAAATGCTTGGCACGTTGGTCGACTTCTCGACCTTCACGCCGGACGCAAGCCGGTAAGGGAGGGGGATATGGAAACCTATTCCTTCCTGCGTGAGTTCGCCGATAGCTGGATGCTCTTGTTCCTGTTCACCTTTTTTGTGGTGATGGTTGTCTGGGTGGTTTTCCGCCCGGGCAGCACTAGGACCTATCGCGACGTTGCGGACATCCCGTTCCGGCATGAAGACAAGCCCGCGTCCGCGCGGAACGCCAAGGAGGCGTAAAAGATGGCTAAGAAACCTTTGAAGAAACAAGATCCGTCCACGACGGGTCACAGTTGGGATGGGATTGAAGAATTCAACAACCCCTTGCCCAAGTGGTGGCTGTGGATATTCTATGCCTGTATCGTTTGGGCTATCTGGTACACGATCGCCTATCCGGCCTGGCCGGGGATTAAATCGGCAACTGCGGGTTATGCGGGCTTTTCGACCCGTGCCCAGGTGGCCGAAGAGATTGACCGTGTGAATGCCCAGAATGAAGCAATCAATACCAAGCTGGCCTCTGTTGAACTGACTGAAATCGCCCAGGACGAAGAATTGCTGACCTATGCCAACTCGGCCGGGGGCGCGGTGTTCAAAACCTGGTGTGCCCAGTGTCACGGGTCCGGGGCTGCCGGCGCGACGGGTGGGTATCCCAACCTGATCGACGACGATTGGCTGTGGGGTGGCGACATCGAAGCGATCCACACCACCATTTCGCACGGTATTCGCAGCGAAGATGACGAAGATACCCGGTTCAACGATATGGCTGCCTATGGTCGTGACGAGCTTCTGGAACCCGAAGAAATCGAACAGGTTGTAAACTACGTCCTGTCGCTTTCGGGCGAGGCAAAAGACGTCTCGATGGTCGAAGCGGGTGCGGTGGTCTTTGACGACAACTGTTCGTCCTGTCACGCCGAAGGCGGTGTTGGTGATCCCGATCAGGGTGCTCCGAACTTGGCCGATGCCATCTGGCTTTATGGCGGGAGCTATGACGAAGTCATGGAGACCGTTGTCAATGGGCGCGGTGGCGTGATGCCAAGCTGGACCTCACGTTTGAGCGAATCCCAGATTCGCGCGGTTGCGACCTATGTCCACACCCGCGGCGGTGGCCAATAAAACAAGAATTCCGGGGGCCTAGGCCCCCGGATATGGCACCGGCCCTTCCGTCCTGTTCGCGCGTTTCCTGGAAGGCCGGTGCCAGTTCTCTTTGAACTCGCGCACAGTGTCAACTCTGCTCCAATCCGCTGCCCTTCAGGGTGGCGTTTTGTCATTCTAAAGCGTTTCCAGTTATTGTTGGAGCACAGCAATAGCTGGAAACGTCCACATCCCTACTGTGTTGCGCAGCGTTTCCACATCACGCTGCGTCAACGTAATGCGGAAACGCTTTATCAGTTTGAAAACAGGCCGACTGAGCGGTCCAAATGCCTTATTTGTGCGCTGGTTTAATAGGTGCATTTTTGACTCAGAAATTGATGCAGGTCAAAGTTTGCGTGACGCCTTCCTGAGAAAACCAATCGAGCCAATTTCCTTTATCGGAGTGATTCCGTGTCTGATATCCAGCCAGAACAGCTTTATGCTGACCGCGAGCCAGTTTTTCCCAAGAAAGTTTACGGCAAGTTCCGTAACATGAAATGGGGGATCATGATTTTTGCCTTGGGAATATACTACCTGACTCCCTGGATTCGCTGGGACCGTGGGCCAAGCCTGCCGGATCAGGCGGTGTTGGTTGACCTTGCGAACCGCCGTTTCTATTTCTTCTGGATCGAAATCTGGCCGCATGAATTTTATTTCCTTGCCGGTTTGTTGGTGATGGCCGGGCTTGGATTGTTTCTGTTCACATCGGCGCTTGGCCGGGTCTGGTGTGGCTATGCTTGTCCGCAAACCGTTTGGACCGATCTCTTCATTCTGGTGGAGCGTTGGATCGAAGGCGACCGTAATGCCCGGCTGCGCCTGCATAGGCAAAAGAAATGGGACCTTCACAAGGTTCGTTTGCGGCTGACAAAATATGTCAGTTGGATCCTGATCGCGCTCGCCACTGGTGGGGCGTGGGTGTTTTACTTTGCGGATGCGCCAACCCTTTTGGTGGATCTGGTCACCGCAAATGCGCACCCGATCGCCTACACCACTGTTCTGGTTATGGCGGGCACAACCTTCTTCTTCGGAGGCATAGCGCGCGAGCAGGTCTGTATCTATGCCTGCCCATGGCCGCGTATCCAGGCCGCGATGATGGACGAAGACACGCTGACTGTTGGCTATCGCGAATGGCGGGGCGAGCCACGTGGCAAGCTCAAGAAAGGTGCGGTCGCAGAAGGGCAGGGCGATTGTATCGACTGTAGGGCCTGTGTGAACGTATGCCCGATGGGCATCGATATTCGGCAGGGGCCACAGCTTGAATGCATCACCTGTGCGCTGTGCATCGACGCCTGTGACGATATGATGGCCAAGATCGGCAAGCCCCGAGGGTTGATCGACTACATGGCCTATACCGATGAAGCCCGTGAACGTGCAGGGCATGACCCCAAACCGATCTGGCAGCACATATTCCGTCCGCGTACAATCCTCTACACGACGCTGTGGTCGCTGGTTGGCGTGGGGCTTTTGGTGGCGCTGTTTGTCCGGTCCGATATCGACATGACCGTGGCACCGGTGCGGAACCCGACCTTTGTGACCCTGTCCGATGGTTCTATCCGCAATACCTATGACGTGCGGCTTCGAAACAAGCATGGTGAGCAAAGACCCTTCCGGCTGACGCTGAACGGGGATCCTGCGCTGCGTATTGGGGTTCAGGGATCGCCCTATGAAACCGTGGATGTCCCTGCGGATACGACCAAGCTGGTTCGCGTCTACGTGACGGCACCCAAAGGGTCGGCTCCTGCCAACAGCGAACGAGTCGAGTTCCGTTTCTGGGTCGAAGATGTTAGCAATGGGGATCGCGCGCACAAGGATAGCGTGTTCAACGGAAGGGCAAACTGATGGCCAAACGCGAACTCACCGGGCGGCATGTGCTGTTGATATTTGTTGGGGCATTCGGTGTGATCATCGCTGCGAACCTTGCCCTTGCTGTTAACGCGGTCAAAACCTTCCCGGGGCTTGAGGTCAAGAATTCCTATGTCGCAAGCCAGGAGTTCAACAAGCGCAAAGCGTTGCAGGAGGCGTTGGGCTGGAACGTGCGGGCCGATCATGCGGATGGCAGGGTGGTGCTATCCATCACTGACAGCAACGGCACCCCGGTCGAGGTCAAGGAGCTTCATGCCGTCCTTGGTCGGGCGACCCAGATCAAGGATGATGTGGAGCCGGAGTTCAAATTTGACGGGCTGGTTTACAGTGCTCCGCTGGAGCTTGCCGATGGCAATTGGAACATCCGCATGAAGGCTTATGCTCTTGATGGAACCGAGTTCGTCCAACGTGTCGTTTTGCATGTGAAGAGGTAACTCGATGACTGCCACGATGCGCCCCATGGCTTCGGCCTGTCCTGCCTGTTCTGCGGCTCCCGCCGCCGAAGATCTGGCCAATGTCGCAGAACAAAAGGACGTGCGTATCGCGCTGTCATTGCCGACAATCCATTGTTCTGCCTGCATTTCCGCAGTCGAACGGGCGTTGAACGCCCATCCCGGCGTAGAAAGCGCACGGGTGAACCTGACCCTCAAACGCGCCACGGTCGAAGCGGCACCCGAGGTGATGCCCAATGACTTGGTCAAGGTGCTGGACGGGATCGGGTACGAGGCGCACGAGCTGGATGCGGGAACGCTGTCGGCTACGGAAACCGACAAGGCCGGGCGCGATCTGTTGATGCGCCTTGCCGTGGCGGGATTTGCATCCATGAACGTGATGCTTTTGTCCGTCTCCGTCTGGTCCGGGGCCGAGGCCGCCACCCGTGACATGTTCCACTGGATCAGCGCGGCGATCACCCTGCCCACGATTGCCTTTTCTGGCCAACCGTTTTTCCGCAACGCCTGGAGCGCCTTGAGAAACGGTCGTTTGAACATGGATGTTCCGATCGTTCTGGCCATTGTTCTGGCCGTTGTCACATCGCTTTGGGAAACCTCTCTTTCGGGTGAACACGCCTATTTCGATGCGGCCCTCGCGTTGACGTTCTTCCTTTTGGCAGGGCGGTATCTGGACCACCGGACCCGCGCGATTGCCCGCTCTGCGGCCGAGGAGTTGGCCGCTCTTGAGGTGCCGCGCGCCATCCGGTTGGTGGATGGCGAAGAGCAACAGGTGCCCGTGGCCGAGCTGTGTGTTGGCGATATGATTCTTGTGCGGCCCGGCGGGCGTATGCCGGTGGACGGCGAAATCATCGAGGGGCAAAGCGAAATCGACCGGTCGCTTCTGACCGGGGAAACGTTGCCTGTTTTTGCCGCACCCGGCGCGGGCGTGTCGGCGGGTGAGGTCAACCTGACCGGCCCCCTGACCATCCGCGCGACGGCGGTGGGCAAGGAAACCTCGCTTCACCGCATGGCCGATCTTGTTGCCATCGCCGAAAGTGGGCGGTCACGATATACGTCGCTTGCGGACAGTGCGGCCAAGCTTTACGCGCCGGGTGTTCACATCCTGTCGGCGTTAAGTTTTGTCGGCTGGTATCTTTACACTTACGATGTTCGGACTGCGCTCAATATTGCTGCAGCAGTGTTAATTATTACTTGCCCCTGCGCGCTGGGCCTTGCGGTGCCTGCGGTCACGACCGCCGCGTCGGGCCGGTTGTTCCGTCGCGGCATGTTGATCAAACATTCCACAGCTCTGGAGCGGTTGGCCCAGGTCGATACCGTGGTATTTGACAAGACCGGCACACTGACCTCGGGTACGCCGGAATTAGTTAACCTTGATGAACGGACTTCGCGCGAAATCGGAGTGGCCATGGCGCTGGCTGCCGGGTCATCGCACCCCTTGTCCAAATCACTGTCTGCGGCGGCTGTGGCCGCCGGGTTTGCGGCTGAAGACGTCACCGAAATTACCGAGGTGCCGGGTTACGGTGCCAAGGGAATGTGGCAGGGGCAAGACGTGTTTCTTGGCCGCGCCGCATGGGTCGGAGCAACCCCCACCGCCCGCACATCCGCGTGGTTGAAAATCGGCGAGTCTCCGGCGCAACCCTTTGAATTCATCGATAGTTTGCGGGATGGTGCGGAGCAGGCGGTAAAGGATTTCATTGCCTCTGGACGCAAGGTTTACCTGATATCGGGTGACACCACGGCAGCGGTGGAGGAGATGGCCAACCGGCTTGGTATTCCCCAGTGGGTGGCCGAAGCACTGCCCGCTGACAAGGCGGCCCGTGTTAAGGCCATGACCGACGAAGGCGCGCGGGTTTTGATGGTGGGTGACGGGCTGAATGATACTGCTGCGCTGGCTGCGGCCCATGTGTCGATTTCGCCGGCAAGCGCGCTGGATGCGGCGCGTGTCGCCGCGGATATCGTGCTGTTGGGCGGGGATCTTTCGCCTATTTCAGATGCCGTTGACACCGCCGGATCCGCCATCAGACGGATCAAGGAAAACTTCCGCATTGCCACGCTGTATAACGTCATCGCGGTGCCCTTGGCTGTGGCCGGATTGGCAACGCCCCTGATTGCCGCATTGGCGATGTCAACCAGTTCTATTACAGTGTCGCTGAACGCTCTCCGGCTGCGCTAGGGTTAACCAAGATGAACATTCTCGCCTACCTGATTCCAATATCGCTGATCCTTGGTGGATGTGGTTTGTTGTTCTTTGTCTTTACGGTACGCACCAATCAATATGACGATCCCGAGGGGGATGCCCAACGCATCCTGTCCGATGAGTGGGACGACAAACCCAAACCGTAATGCAATGGTAACCCGACCGCGCCGGGGGGTTAATCACCTCTCCGCAGGGTGGTTTCGGGGGGGTGATTTTTGCGCATCGGGACGGCACAAACCCGGCACCGCCGCAGTGCAGCATCTGTTAAGGGAAATTAAGTTAAAGCGTTTCCGCATCACGCTGTTTCAACGCAATGTGGAAACGCTTTAATCTCGACACGCTTTAACTCGGCTTGGGAGCCCACGTGTTGGGGGATCAACCCGGCCCGATCATGAAACAGGTTACCTGTCGCGCTTGCAGGCGCCGACAGGCGCGATCAGCGGTATCACGATCCAGCCCCATGAAGTTGGCGTCAAACCCGCGCTTGGTCTTGATCACTTTGCGCAGCGATCCGTCCAATGTGTCCATCTCGTTCAACGCGGTTTTCAACAGCATCTTTTCGGCCTGATAGCGGCTTGTGTATCGGCCTACATTAATCCCCCAATGCCGCCCGCCAGAGGTGGAAACGCGCTCGACAATGACCGGCTCTGGCTTGGGTTTCGGAGCTGGCGTCGCAGCCGCAAGTACGAGGTTGGCGGGGCGGGCATTGGGTTTTCTGGTCGGATTGGCTTCCGGTGTTTCAGCTGTGGGTTCGGGAGTGGATTGGGCCTCGGTCAAGGCGTCTTTGATCCCGTCCCGAAGCCCGGCCACCAACACGGGCTCGTCGGCGGCACCCGGACGTGTTTTGGGGCGCAGGCTTTTCTTGACCGCAGTGACAAGGCGAATGGTTTTGCCCTTGGCCCCCGACGCGGGTTTCCTGGATTCGGCGATATAGGTCGGAGCCTTGGGTTTACGCACCGTGGCCTTGGAGGGGGAGCGGCGGAAACCCAGATCGAGAAGCTCGGCCACCTTGGCATTGCGCGATGCGGTGGAACGGCCCCCGAATACGGTGGCAATCACCCGTTCATTACCCCGCTCGGCGCTGGCGACAAGGTTGAACCCGGCGGCGCGGGTATATCCGGTCTTGATCCCATCGGCACCTTTATAGGCGTTCAGCAGGCGGGAGTTGGTGTTGTTCACCGACTTTACCCCGGCATGGGTCGAGCGGCGGGAGAAGATGTTGTAATACTCGGGATAGTCATAAAGCACATGCCGCCCAAGAATGGTCATGTCCCGTGCGGTGGACATATGTCCGCTTTCGGTCAACCCGTTGGCGTTCTTGAATGTGGTACGGGTCATGCCCAATGCCCTGGCGGTACGGTTCATGCGGCGGGCGAATTTTGCTTCCGAGCCGCTGATCGCTTCGCCGATGGCGGTGGCGGCGTCATTGGCGGATTTGACGGCTGCGGCGCGGATGAGATAGCGCAGTTTGATCCGCTGCCCGGCACGCAGGCCCAGTTTAGAGGGGGGTTCGGCGGCGGCATTCCTGGAAATGCGCACCTTGGTATCGAGGCTGATTTCGCCACGCTCGACAGCCTCGAAGGCGATGTAAAGCGTCATCATCTTGGTCAGAGAGGCGGGGTGAAGCCGGGTATCGGCATTGCGCGAATGCAGCACCTCACCGGTGCGCGCATCCATCACCATCGCAGCATAAGGCGCAGCGGCGACCGAGATCGGAACCACGACCAACATCCATATGGCTGCAACAAGATACAGGGCCAACGGAACCCGTTTACTGCCACGCACGCGCATGGGTTTCACCTATTTTCTGCCTCATGCCGCCGGTTTTCCGGTCGGCTTTGTTATTGGAAGCAGGATAACACGCAGGGCCTTGCAAATAAAGATTAGATTTCAAGGGGTTGTAATTTTTCATTTCCCACATATGGGGGACGGGGGACGCTTGCCCCCCAAAATCGGCCATTGTGGCAGGAATGTGGCAATGATTTTTAAAGCGTCCTGCCAAAAACCGTGACTCACGGGATTTTGGCAGGACGCGCGAAACACATAAATGTCGCGCTGCGTTCGCCCCTTTCCCTGTCTCAGGTTAAAGGTCGAGTGCTTTAATAATCGTGACCGGCCTGAGGTGGATGTCGTGCAAATCAGATCAGTTTGACGATTTGCTTGCCCTTGTTGCGTCCTTCCAGCAGGCCCATGAACGCCCTCGGGGCGTTTTCAAGGCCCACGGCGATGTCTTCCAGAACCGCGATGTCGCCGCTGGCTACTTTGGGGCCAACGTCGTTCAGGAAGTTCGGGTATTGGTCCCAGTGGTTCATGATGATGAAACCCGTAGCTGTCAGGTGTTTGACAAGCAGGGTACGCCAGAATGTTGGGAAAGTGTCCGGGCCTTTGGGCAGTTCGGTGGCGTTATAGGCCGAGATCATGCCGCAGACCGGGATACGGCCAAAGCGGTTCATCAACGGCAATACTGCATCGAACACCTTGCCGCCGACATTTTCAAAATAAATGTCCACCCCGTCCGGGCATTCGGCGGCCAGCGCTTTGCGCAACGTCGCCGCATCTTTGTACGCGCGGTGATCGATACAGGCGTCAAACCCGAACGTGTCCACGGCCAACGCACATTTATCCGCCCCTCCGGCGATGCCCACGGCGCGCAGGCCCGCGGCTTTGGCCAGTTGCCCGACCATTGATCCTACGGGTCCGGTGGCCGCGGCCACCACGAGGGTCTCGCCCGCTTTGGGTTTGCCGATTTCATTTAGTCCGTACCAGCCGGTGAACCCCGGCATCCCCAGCACGCCAAGCGCCGCCGTAATCGGACCGTGGTCGGGGTTCAGTTTGCGCATCATTTTGGCGGGCTGCACCGCGTGGGTGGCCCATCCGAACATGCCAAAGGCAAAGTCACCCGGAGCAAACGCCGGATCGTTGGAGGCAAGCACTTCGCCGACGCCCCCGGCTTCCATCGTGCCGCCGATTGGCACCGGATCGGCATAGGATTTTGCATCCGACATCCGACCGCGCATATAAGGGTCGAGCGACATGTAATGCACCCGCACCAACACCTCGCCCGCGCCGGGGGTGGGGATGTCGCCGGTTTCAAGGCTGAAATCGCTGTCCCTGGGGGCACCCACCGGGCGCGCGGCCAGCGCGATGCGCTGCATGTGTTCAGTCATGGTTTTCCCTTCCCTGTGCGGTATTTGAATACTGCGGTGGCCGTGGCGATCACGGTTCCGTTTTCGTCATGAATTTCACCTTCGGCAAAGGCGATGGAACGCCCGCCGCCGGTTTTGCGCCCCGTTGCGATCAGTTGTTTTCCCCGCGCCACGGACAGGTATTGGATATTGAGCGACAGCGTCATGACAAGCTGCGGCCTCTCGCGATCGCCAGTGTAGCACACAGCATAGCCACAGGCGGTATCCAGCAGCGTGGCAAGTGCGCCGCCATGGGGGATGCCATAGCGATTGCCAAGGTGGTCAAGCATCGGCTGGGTCAGGCGACAGAACCCATCTGACCAGTCGTCGATGGTAAAGCCAAGATGGGCCTGAAACGGATAGGGCGGTTCGCGCAGATGATCGTCCATCAGACCGTCTTGGCCGCCTGCAATCCGGCATTGGCAAAGACCGGGACAAACCCGCCCAGCTTTTTCGCCCTTTCGGGGTTGGAGGCATTGCCGTCGATGGCGCGTTTCAACACGCCCTGCAAAATCCCACCCATGCGGAAGAAGTTGAAGGCGAGGTAGAAGCCGAACTTGTCGATCCCCGGCAACCCGCGCAGGTCGCAATAATGGGCAATGAACTCTTCGTCCGTCACCAGCCCCTGAGCCGTGCGGTCGATACCGGCCAGCCCGCGGCCTTCTTTGCCCGGGGGCATGGCCCATTGCATGATCACCGCCCCCACATCGGCAAACGGATGGCCGGTGGTCGAAAGCTCCCAATCCAACACCGCGACCACGCGCGGTTCGTCCGCAGCCCACAGCATGTTGTCGATGCGGTAATCGCCATGGACCAGCGTGCGTTGGCCATCGTCGGCGGGGATATTGGCGGCCAGCCATTGAGAGAGTTCGTCCATCTGTGGGATTTCGTCCGTCTTGGAGGCTTCGTATTGTTTGGACCATCGGCCCACCTGGCGTTCGAAATAGTTGCCTTCCGGCCCATAGTCGCCAAGCCCCACGGCGTTGATATCCACATCGTGGATTGCAGCCAGCACCCGGCCCATTTCGTTCAGCACGGGACGGCGGTCGGCGATGTCCAGTTCGGGCAGGGCTGGGTCGTCGAACCGGCGGCCTTCGACGTTTTCCATCACGTAAAAGGCCGAGCCGATCACGTCATTGTCTTCGCACAGCAGGTGCATTCTTGCGACCGGCACGTCGGTATCGGCCAGCGCCTTTTGCACGCGGTACTCACGGTCCACCGCATGGGCGGATTTGAGCAGCACCCCCGGCGGTTTGCGCCGCAGCACGTAGTCGCCCGACGGTGTGGTCAGACGAAACGTGGGGTTGGATTGGCCCACCGAGAATTTGTGCAGGCTGATTGGCCCACGAAACCCCGGCAAATGCGCGGTGAGGTATTTTTCGATGGCGACCAGGTCAAGCTGGGCAGCGGTGTTTTCGGTCATGTTTGTCCTCAGCTATAAGTCAGCAGCGTGTCGGAATTGCTGGCGTTGATATGCGGTACTTCGTTGAAGGAATGCAGGTACACCGAGCGTTCAGAATAGATGAAGCGATTGACGGCGCAATTCTTCATCTGGAGTTGCAGCTTGATCTGTACCGGCGCGGGGGTGCCCAGCACGGCCCCGATCAGTTGCGAGATCGTTCCGCCTGATGACACCGCAAGCACGGTGTCCAGGCCGGGGCGCATGATATTGGCGCGGGCCGCTTCGACGCGGGCGCAATAGTTGTCCCATGTCTCAGGCGGGTTGTCGATTTCATCGCGCTGCCACATCAACACGGTTTCGCGTAAGCAGCGGAAATGGGTTTTATGGTCCTTGTTGATCCCGTCCGGGCCGGAGCCATCGGGAAAGCGGGCATGCAAAAGGGCTTCGAAATCGAATTCGTTGAGGTTTGGGTCGATCTCTGGCTCTGCGGCCTTGCCCATGCCGGTGAGGATGCCCTCCAGTGTCTCTCTCTGACGACGCAGGGAGCCGATGAAGAAGGCACCCGGGCGGGCATCCCATTCGGCCAGCACCTGACCCAGAGCCACGGATTGCTGATGGCCAAGCGGCGACAGGCGGTCATAGTCACCGGTTCCGAACGACGCCTGGCCATGCCGAATGAGGATGAGTTCAGCCATTACACAGCCTGTTACGCGCGGCGGCATATTCGGTTTTGTAACGGGCAATCAGATCGGCGGCGGGGCCAATGGATTTGACCGCGCCGATGCCCTGGCCAGAGCCCCAGATTTCTTTCCACGACTTTGGTTTTTCGCGGTCGCCGCCGAAGTTCATTTTCGACGGATCCGAGGTTTCCAGCGCGTCGGGGTCCATGCCCGCCCTGGCAATCGAGGGTTTGAGGTAGTTGCCATGCACCCCGGTGAAGAGATTGGAATAGACGATGTCATCCGCGCTGCTGTCGACGATCATCTGTTTGTATTCGGGCTGCGCGTTGGCTTCGTCCGTGGCGATGAAGGGTGAGCCGATATAGGCAAGGTCGGCGCCCATGGCTTGTGCCGCAAGGATGGACGCGCCATTGGCGATGGCACCAGAGAGCAGGAGCGGCCCGTCGAACCATTCGCGGATTTCGGAAATCAACGCGAGGGGCGAAAGCGCGCCGGCATGGCCGCCCGCACCGGCGGCCACGGCGATCAGCCCGTCCGCACCCTTTTCAATGGCCTTTTTGGCGAAGCGGTTGTTGATGATGTCATGCAGCGTGATGCCGCCGCAATCATGGGCGGCGTCGTTCACCTCGGTCCGGGCCCCCAGCGAGGTGATCCAGATCGGAACGTTCCATTTATTACAGATTTCAAGATCGCGTTCGAGCCGTTGGTTTGAGCGATGCACGATCTGGTTCACCGCATAGGGCGCGGCCGGATTGTCGGGATTCTGCTGATTGTGGCGGTCCAGTTCTTCGGTGATGCGTTTGAGCCAAGCGTCGAGCAGGATCGGGTCGCCGTCCTTTTCACGCGCGTTGAGTGCGGGGAAAGAGCCGACGATGCCAGCCTTGCATTGGGCAATGACCAGATCGGGATTGGAAATGATGAACAAGGGCGCCCCCACGGCGGGCAGGGACAGATTGTTGAAGTGATGGGGTAGGGTCATGTGATTTCCTTGTTTTGGTCTTGGTTCTGGTTTTGGTTTGATGGGGGGCCGCGCATGAGCGTCGCCCCACCCACCCACCCACCCACCCGCGCCGCCCATGCGCGGGTCAGGGAGAGTTTTGTGTCCCTCTGTTACAGGACTTCGAACAGGCCTGCAGCCCCCATACCGCCACCGACGCACATGGTGCAGACCACGTATTTCGCACCGCGCCGTTTGCCTTCGATCAGCGCGTGGCCGACCATGCGGGCACCGGACATGCCATAGGGGTGACCCACCGAAATCGCCCCGCCGTTGACGTTGAGGATTTCATCCGGGATGCCCAGCACGCGGGCCGAATGCAGCACCTGACAGGCGAAGGCTTCGTTCAGTTCCCAGAGGCCGATATCGTCCATCTTGAGGCCATGCGCCCCGAGCAGTTTCGGAACGGCATAAATCGGGCCGATGCCCATTTCGTCGGGCTCCAGCCCTGCGGCCATGACGCCGACATAGCGGCCCAGCGGCTGGAGGCCGCGTTTTTCGGCTTCTTTCGCCTCCATGATCACGCTTGCCGACGCGCCATCGGAGAGCTGCGAGGCGTTGCCCGCGGTGATGAACCTGCCTTCTTTGACCTGTTGGCCACCCTTGAATACCGGGTTGAGCCCTTGCAGGTTTTCCAGCGTGGTTGAGGGGCGGTTACCCTCGTCCTTGTCCAGCGTCACCTCGTGAAACGAAATCTCTTTGGTTTCCTTGTCCATCACGCCCATGTTGGTGGTCAGGGGCACGATTTCGTCGTCAAAGCGCCCGGCCTCTTGCGCGGCGGCGGTGCGTTGCTGGGATTGCAGGGCGTAGGCGTCCTGATCCTCGCGGGTGACATTATAGCGGTCGGCCACCACTTCGGCGGTTTCCAGCATGGACATGTAGAGCGCGGGTTTGTTCTGCATCACCCATTTGTCGGCCATGTGGTCGGTGCGCATCTTTTCGTTTTGCACAAGCGAAATGGATTCGACCCCGCCGCCGATGACGATGTCCATGCCGTCATGCACAACCTGTTTGGCGGCCGTGGCGATGGCCATCATGCCGGACGCACATTGGCGGTCCAGCGACATGCCGGCGATGGTGACGGGCAGGCCCGCGCGGATCACCGCCTGACGCCCGATATTGCCGCCGGTTGAGCCTTGTTGCAGGGCCGCGCCGATCACGCAGTCCGAAATTTCAGAGCCGTCAAGCCCCGCACGGGACACCGCGTTGGAGACGGCGTGACCGATCAGGGTCTGTGCCGAGGTGGCGTTGAATGCGCCGCGATAGGCCTTGCCAATCGGGGTGCGCGCGGTGGAAACGATGACTGCGTCACGCATGGGGTTCATCCTTTTTATTCAGATCGATACCGCGGATTGCGGCGATGGCCTGCATGTATTTCTGAGTCTGGGCAAAGGCCCCGGACATTTCGGTCTGTCCTTGCGGGTCGCGGATCCGGGCCATCTGAGCGGCGACGTTATCAGCGGTCAGATCGTCCCCATCCAGCGTGATCCCGGGGGTTTCATAGACCTTGATTTCGGCAAAAGACCCGCCGCCCGCGCCCAGCATCATTTTGGACGGCGCATCTTCGGCCACAAGCGCCAGCACGCCCGGCGTGATGGTTTCGGGGCCAAGCAGGGCGTGGGTCTCCGGCGGGAACAGCTCTTCCGTCATCCGGGTCACCGCGGTGGGGGCGAGCACATTGGTGCGCACGTTCTTGCGGCTGCCTTCGTGGTGGAGCACGTTCATCAGCCCCAGCATGGCCGATTTGGCCGCGCCATAGTTGGCCTGACCAAAGTTGCCATAAAGCCCCGAGGAGGAGGAGGTGAGGACGATCCGCCCGTATTCCCGTTCCAACATGTGCCGCCAGAGCGCGTGGGTACAGTTGACCGACCCCATCAGGTGGACATCGACGACGGTTTTGAAATCCTCAAGCGACATTTTCGCGAAGGTTTTATCGCGCAGGATGCCGGCGTTGTTGATCAGGATGTCCACATGGCCGAATTCGGCGATGGCTTCGTCCACCATGTTCTGAACCTGATCTGCGTCGGCCACGTTGGCACCGTTGGCAATGGCATGACCCCCGGCGGCGCGAATCTCTTTCACCACATCCATGGCGGCGTCTGATGACCCGGTGCCGTCACGCGCGGCACCCAGATCGTTGACGACCACCCTGGCTCCGCGTTCCGCCAGGCCAAGCGCGTGGCTGCGGCCCAGGCCGACGCCCGCGCCGGTGACAATGGCGACGCGGCCCTTGAAATCTACTGTCATGTTGTTTCTCCGAAATAGCGGCGGCCGATCCATTCGGCGATCAGCGCCGGTTTGTTGTTTCCCTCGATTTCCACCGTCACGCCGTTCACGATGGTGATTTCGCCCGGTTTGCTGTCATCCACCGATTGTACGGTGAAAACTCCGCGGATGCGCGCCCCGGCAGGGACGGGTGAGAGGAAGCGGATTTTGTCAAACCCATAGTTCACGCCCATCACCACCCCATCGACCACGGGCATTTCATAGACCATGGCCGAGAGCATTGAGAGGGTCAGGAACCCATGCGCAATGGTGCCGCCAAAGGGGGTTTTCCTTGCAGCCTCGGGGTCCACATGGATGAATTGCCAATCCTCGGTGATATCGGCAAAGGCGTCAATTTTTTCCTGCGTGATTTCGAACCACGAAGAGGTGCCGAACTTTTGCCCGATCATGTTTTTGAGGTCGTTGACGGTGACGGATCCGGTCATGTCAGATATCTTCGCCAAAGATCGAGCTCATCGCCTGGGACTGCATGCCCCCCGACAACGGAATGATGGCGCCCGAGATATAGGCCCCCCCCTTGCCACAGAGAAATTGCAGGGTTCCGGCAATGTCTTCGGGCAGCCCTACACGGCCCAGCGGCACGCCCTTGGCGGCCAGTTCCTGACCCTGTTCCGTGCCAATGGCAAAGGCGGTCATTTTCGACACGAAAGGCCCCGGTGCGATGGCGTTCACGGTGATCCCCTGCGGTGCGAGGTCGTTGGACAGAACGCGGGTCATGTGATGCACCGCGCCCTTGGACACCGCATAGGAATAGGTCGCCGTGCCTTTCGGCACGTCTCCCATCACGGAGCCGACATTGATCACGCGGGCCGGGTCGCCTTCGGCCCGTGCCGCCATCAACAGGGGCAGGAGCGATTGGGTCAGGTGGAACATGCCCTGAACATTCAGGGCCATCAGCTTGTCCCAGGCCTCGTAGGGGTGTTGGCCAAGCGGCGCACCCCAGGTGCGGCCCGCGTTGTTCATCAGGATATGGAGCGCGTCAGTGCGGTTTTGTACCTCGGCCACCAGTGCGGCGATGCCGTCTTCGGTGGCCACATCGCCGCCGAACCCTTCGACGGTTCCGGGCAGGCCAAGGGCGTTGATCTCGGCCGCAACAGCTTTACAGGCCTCGGCCTTGCGCGATGCAATCAACACGCGCGCACCGGCGGCGGCAAGCCCTTCGGCGGCCATGCGGCCAATGCCGGTGGCGCCACCGGTGACAAGAGCCACCTTGCCAGTGAGGTCGAACAGGTTGGCGGGGGTCATCTGGGTCATGGGTGTTCCTTTCAAAGGCTGTTCAAAGGCCGCGCAGGGCGCAGACGCGGGCGGCGTGATAGCCATAGTCGCCCAGCCACTCGGCCCCGACGCGGGCGCGTTTCATGTAAAACCCGGCGTCGTATTCATCGGTCATCCCGATGCCGCCATGCATTTGCACCCCTTCCATCACCGCAAGTCTGGCGGTGGCGGTGGCGCGGGCCTTGGCGAGGCTGACCGCGAGGTCGGACGAGCAGGCGTTCCGGTCCAGCACACGGCCTGCATTGGCGATGGCGCTGGTGGTGACTTCGATCTCGCTCCACAGATGCGCGGCGCGATGTTGCAGTGCCTGGAACGCGCCGATGGTGATGCCGAACTGTTTGCGTTCCTTGAGATACCCGGTGGTGGCACCGAAAATTCCGGCAGACAGGCCGGAAAGCTCAGCGGCCAGCGCGGCCCGACCCGCATTCAGCGCGGGCGCAAGGGCGGCAAGGCCATTATCCACCTCGCCGACCACGTCCTCGCCGGTGGCGTCGACAGTGTCAAAGTCCAGGTTGGCAAAATCGCGGGCGTCGATGGAATTGGACCCGGTGCGGACCACCCCGGCGCGATCCGCGTTGATGTCAAACAGGGTCAGGCCCATGTCGTCCCCTGCCGCGCCGCTGGTGCGGGCCAGAACAAGCAAACGGCTGGCCGATGTGCCTTCGGCGACCAGCGTTTTACGTCCCGAGAGGCGGAAGGCGTTGCCTTGCGCGCTTGCGGTCATTGCCGTGGCGGTGGGGTTGTGTTTGCGCCCTTCGTCCACGGCCAGAGCATAGGTTGCTTCACCTGCTGCAATTGCGGGCAATCGCGCGGATGCCGTATCGCGCAGCGCGGTGGCGGCGATCACAGCGGACGAGATGAAGGGCGAGGCGACAAGGGTTTTGCCCATTTCCTCGGACAGAATTCCCGCCGCGCGGTGACCCATGCCGGACCCGCCATGATCTTCGCCCACCAGCACCCCGGCCCAGCCCATTTGCGCCATTTCGCGCCACAGACCGTCGTCATAGCCTCGCCCCGCATCGCGGTTGGCGCGCAGGTTGGTTACGGGGGCGTTTGCATCCAGAAACCCGCGCGCGGTGTCGCGCAGCATGGTTTCGTCTTCGGTATCAGGAAGATTGGCCATATCAGGGGGGTCCTTAGCGGTTGGGCAGTTCGAGGACACGTTTGGCGAGGATGTCCAGCATCACTTCGGAGGTGCCGCCTTCGATTGAGTTCGCCTTGGAGCGCAGCCAGTGTTGGGCTTTGTTGGCATCCCATGACAGGGCGTCCCCCCCGCCAGCGGACATCAGCAATTCCTCGCGCCGTTTGTTCAGTTCGGTGCCATAGTATTTGAGCATGGCAGAGGCATTGCCCACGCCGGTGCCGTTTTCGGCCATGTCCTTGTAACGTTCCATGGTCAGTTCAAAGGCAAGCGCGTCGACTTCGAGTTCCATGACGGTCGAGCGGATCATTGGCTCGGCCAGCGTGTCGGCGTCGATGTCTTTGAGCAGGTCCGACAGGGCGTTGCCACCGGTCAACCCGCCGCCGCCACCGCCAATCATTTCGCGCTCGTGGGTAAGCAGGTATTTGGCGATGTCCCAGCCGCGGTTCAGTTCGCCCACGAGGTTGGTTTTGGGCACTTTCACATTGTCAAAGAAGGTTTCACAGAAGGGCGACGCGCCGGAAATCAGCTGAATCGGTTTGGTGGAAACCCCGGCCGTTTCCATGTCGATCAGGATGAAGGAAATGCCTTTGTGTTTCGGCGCGTCCTTGTCGGTGCGGATCAGCGCAAAGATCCAGTCGGCCTTATCCGCATAGGAGGTCCAGATCTTCTGACCATTGATCACCCAGTGATCGCCCATGTCTTCGGCCCGGGTTTGAACATTGGCCAGGTCGCTGCCGGCACCGGGTTCGGAATAGCCCTGACACCAGCGGATTTCCCCGCGTGCGATTTGCGGCAGGTAGTGTTGTTTCTGTTCGGTCGAACCGAATTGCAACAGCGCGGGACCAAGCATCCAGATGCCAAAGGATTGCAGCGGCATCGGGGCGTCGGCCCTGGCCATTTCTTCGCGGAAGATTTTTTCCTGGGGGCGGGTCAGTCCGGCACCACCGCAATCGGTGGGCCACGTTGGCACGGTCAGCCCGCGCGCGGCACAGCGGTCCAGCCAGACCCGTTGCGCGTCATTCTTGAAAGTCCATTTTTTGCCCCCCCATACAATCGTATCCTCGGTCGCGGACAGGCCGCGCAGCTCGGCGGGTAGATTGGTCGTGATCCATTCTGCGATTTCGTCGCGGAATGTTTCCAGATCATGTGTCATGAGGCTCCTCCCAAGCCTTGTGTCTTGCTTTTAAAGGCACACTGAAA
Source organism: Rhodobacterales bacterium (assembly GCA_002747035.1). Taxonomy (GTDB): domain Bacteria; phylum Pseudomonadota; class Alphaproteobacteria; order Rhodobacterales; family Rhodobacteraceae. Next base: position 5,943 of record PDRZ01000032.1, on the reverse strand, counting down.
CAGAGAGCCGTGCAAGACGTGTGGGGAGCTGCCGTAGCGTCACAAACAGAGTGACGTGGCGAATGGGGGCGATATCGGACATCCGCGACGGCAACACAACGATTCCGGTCCAACGTCTGGCTCAACGTATGGCCCGGGGGACTGCTTGTCCGGCCTTACAGCCGGTCGCGCGGGTGCCGGGATGCCGTTACCGGAATTCAGGCAGCGTATATTCCGTGAATTTTTTGCGCAGCGTCAGCTTTGACACTTTGCCCGTGGCCGTGAGCGGGAGTTCATCCACCCAGACCAGATCATCGGGCATCTGCCATTTGGCGAAATGTTCACTCATATGAGCGTGCATGTCGGTCAGCGAAGGTCGGTCCGATCCCGCGGCCACCGCCACCAGCACCGGACGCTCATCCCATTTCGGGTGGGGAATCGCGATCACGGCGCAATTGGCGATGTCGGGGTGGGACATGGCCGCATTTTCGAGGTCGATCGACGAAATCCATTCGCCGCCCGATTTCACAAGATCCTTGGCACGGTCCTGGATCGACAGGAACCCGTCGGGTCGGATCACCGCCACGTCGCCGGTGCCGAACCAGCCTTCGGCGTCCATGGCGTCCGCGCTGGCCTCTTCGTTGTTGAAGTAGCCCGATACCACGGCGTTGCCGCGCACATAGAGTTCACCCGCCGATTCGCCATCATGTGGCAGGCGGTTTCCGTCTTCGTCGACAATTTTCAGGTCCACCCCGAACACGCGCCGTCCCTGTAGCGCCTTATAGTCGATCTGTTCGTCAAAGGGTTTTTCCCTGACCCATTCCGGCATCCGGCCATGGGTGCCGATGGGGGACATTTCGGTCATGCCCCAGGCATGGCCCACTTCGGCTCCCAGTTTTTCAAAGGCTTCGATCATGGACCGTGGCGCGGCAGACCCGCCGACGACCACGTTGGAGAAATTGTCGGGCTTGCGGCCCTGGGCCTTGATTTCGGCCAGCAAGCCAAGCCAGACGGTGGGCACACCCCATGCGGAGAACACCTTGTGATCATCCATCAGTTTGAACAGGTTCGGTCCGTCCAGCGCGGCACCGGGCATGATCAGCGAATGCCCCATGATCGGTGCGGCGTAGGGCAGGCCCCAGGCGTTTACGTGGAACAGCGGCACAACCGGAAGGATGTTGGATTCGTCCGGGAAGGACGACCCCATGGTGAGCGCGATGTAGAGCGCATGCAGAACCGTGGACCGGTGGGAGTAAAGCGCGCCCTTGGGGTTGCCCGTGGTGCCCGAAGTATAGCACAGCCCGGCGGCCGTGTTTTCATCGAATTCGGGCCAGGTGATGACCCGGGGTTCACCTTCCAGAAGCTCTTCGTAACACAGGGCGTTCAGCGTGTTTTCCGGCATGTGCGCGCGGTCGGTCATGATAATATAGATCAGGTTTTGCGGCAGGTGTTCCCTGACCGCTTCCAGGATCGGCACAAATGTCAGGTCGACGAACATTATCCGGTCTTCGGCGTGGTTGACGATATAGATCAACTGTTCCGCAGAAAGGCGCGGGTTGATCGTGTGGCACACGGCCCCGATGCTGGAAATCGCGTAATAAAGCTCGAAATGGCGATAGCCGTTCCAGGCGAGCGTGGCGATACGGTCGCCAGGTTCGACCCCCTGTTTGCGCAGGCCATGCGCCAACTGTGCAACCCGTCCCGCAGTTTCGCCATAGGTCTGCGTGTGGATGTCGCCTTCGGTCCGCACGGATGTGATCCCGGACCGCGGATGCGCCTCGGCGGCAAATTTCAATAGGTCGCTGATCAGTAGCGGTCGCTGCATCATCATGCCTTGCATGTGGTTTTCCTCCCATTTTGAAAAAGCCTAGCGTGGGGCGCGTGGATTCCCAAACGGGATTGCGTTGCGTCATGGTGTGACGTCCCGTCGGTTTTCGTGAGTACGGGTTGCTCCGTGGTGCCGGGTGGGCCAGCCTTGGGCAAAACCCCAAGGGAGAGAAAAATGAAAGCTATCATCTGCAATGACTTCGCACCGCTGGACAAACTTGTCGTGGGTGACCTGCCCGACCCGGAGCCCAAGGGGGCGCAAATCGTGATTCGAACCGAGGCGGCGGGGGTCAATTATCCCGACGGGTTGTTGGTGCAGGGGCTCTACCAGATGAAACCACCCACGCCATTTGTGCCCGGCAACGAAGTGGCGGGTGTGGTCGAAGCCGTGGGACCCGGAGTGACCCGTTTCAAGGTCGGCGACAAGGTTGCGGCGCGGGTTTTGGGAGGTGGCTATGCCGAAAAGGTTTTGGCTGAAGAAATGATGGCCTTCCCGCTTGGGGATAAGATTGATCCGGCGGATGCCTGTGCCATGCTGGTGGCCTATGGCACCTCGCACCACGCGTTGAAACAACGCGCGGCGTTGAAAGAGGGCGAAACGCTGGTGGTATTCGGTGCTGCCGGGGCGACCGGAATTGCGGCGATTCAGATTGGCAAGGCGATGGGCGCGCGGGTGATCGGTGTGGCGTCATCGGAAGAAAAGCGCGCGATTGCCCGTGAGGCGGGCGCGGATGAGGTGATTGGATATGACAACCTCAAGGACGATATCAAGACGCTGACCAAGGGCAAAGGCGCGGATGTGGTATATGACGTGGTGGGCGGAGAGCCGTTCAAGGCCGCCAGCCGGTTCATGGCGCGCAACGGGCGGCTTTTGATCATCGGGTTCGCAAGCGGGGAAATTCCGCAGCTTCCCGTCAACCTGACGCTGGTCAAGGAATACAGCGTGGTCGGGGTGTTCTGGGGGAACTTTGCCATGTTCGAACCAGAAGTTTATGCCGAGAATATGAAGGAGCTGTTGGGCTGGTATGGTTCGGGTGCGGTGAAGCCGGTGATTGAGGGACGCTATCCCCTTGATGACGCGGCGCAGGTTCTGGCCCGTGTTCTGGGTCGGGGGGCCACGGGCAAGATCGTATTGGTGCCCTGAGGAGCAAAATGATGATGGGCGCTCCCGCCCACCCACCCCGCACCCGTCATTGGGGGGATCGGAATGAATTGGAATGGTGCGCACGGGTTAAATTGGAACGAGGCAAAATTGGCCGATTGGTAAAATTGGCGCAAAGCGTTGGGATATAAGGATTTGGCGACTTTTCCGTAACAATTATCGCAATGTGCAGAAAGTACCATCGGAGAACGACTTGTTTTGGATTAGTTCCGAACCCTTCCGCGCCTGTCCAAACTCGGCAATCCTCCTCTGCTTCTTGCGGCGTGACATATGGGGACTGAACTGCCGATCGTATCTCAGAATTAAAAGACCGCACGTCCAAAAGCGAATTTCTCGCAAGTGCATTTGAGGCAACGGTGAGGAAACAGCAATGAACACGAATTCAGAAGCATCTGAGGCTGAAGTGAAGCATTGCATTGAAGTTGCTGAACAGTTTTCAAAAACCAGCACCCTTTGGCCGATGTACGTTGACTTGGTTCGGGGCCTGAAGGGCGTGGACTTAGACTTTGAAATTAGCGGCGAGCCATCGAACGCGTATATCACATTCATGGGAAATGACGTTCGCGGGTGGCTAAGTCCTGTTTCTGCCGATATTGGTGAAAACCACCTCTTTATAGCGTACTGCGGGTTTCTCCGCCAACGTCGTCCTTGCTACGCCACTTACCCAGGTCGGCCCCAGGTCGGCCCCAGGTCGGCACAGTGATCGCGGAAACCGAAAATCGGCGATGAATATGCGGGCCTGGTCTGATCCTGGTCTGATGTAGTTTTCCGCGCGCGCACTTGAATCCACAGTGAAATATGGGTAGGTCCCATGCATCTTCCCCAAATTGGCGTGTGGCGATTCGAGTTGCATGCCGATTTTTGTTGCGAAGACGAAGGGGCGCAGGCCCTTGAAATTTTGGAAATAACCGCCCGTTCGGGTGGTCAGGCACAGGACTTGGATCATCATGGCGAAACGGTGGTACTCGGTTAGCGTACTCTCGAATTTCGAGAAAAAAATTGCCGAGCAGATCAGACAGTCAACCATCGAAAACGGTCTGGAGGATCAGATCGAAGAGGTTCTGGTGCCAACCGAGGAAGTGATCGAGGTGCGCCGCGGCAAGAAGGTGACAACCGAGCGTCGGTTCATGCCCGGTTACGTTCTGGTGCGGATGGAAATGAGCGATCAGGGCTACCACCTGATCAACTCGATCAACCGTGTCACCGGGTTTCTTGGCCCGCAGGGGCGTCCGATGCCCATGCGGGACGCCGAGGTTCAGGCGATCCTTGGCCGCGTGGCCGAGGGCGAGGAAAGCCCGCGCACGCTTATCCATTTCGAAGTGGGCGAGAAGGTCAAGGTCAACGACGGTCCGTTCGAGGATTTCGATGGCATGATCGAAGAAGTAGACGACGACAACCAGCGTTTGAAAGTATCGGTGTCGATCTTTGGTCGCGAAACCCCGGTCGAGTTGGAATATACTCAGGTCACCAAGCAGGGCTAAGATCCCTGCCGGGGTGGGGTGTGCGTTGTTCACAGTGACCCGGGCCGCCGCGCCCATGCCACTTGTCAAACCGCCTCAACCGGCGTAAATGCCCCTATCGCCTTTGGGCGAGTTCTATCGTGGGAGATTCGGGTGTCGCGACATTGGGGTCTGACCACGCAACACATAACCGGGTGAAACGCGTTTCACCTATGTTGAAAGGAAATACCAGATGGCTAAGAAGCTTGCTGGCACGATGAAGCTGCAGGTTCCTGCAGGTCAAGCGAACCCCTCTCCGCCGGTTGGTCCGGCGCTGGGTCAGCGCGGCATCAACATCATGGAATTCTGCAAGGCGTTCAACGCCAAGACGCAGGAAATGGAGCCCGGCGCACCGTGCCCGACCGTGATCACCTATTACCAGGACAAGTCCTTTACCATGGACATCAAGACGCCGCCGGCGTCCTACTTCCTGAAAAAAGCGGCCAAGCTCAAGTCCGGTGCCAACACCCCGGGTCGCGAGACCGTTGGATCGGTGACCGCCGCACAGGTGAAAGAGATCGCCGAAGCGAAGATGAAAGATCTGAACGCCAACGATATCGAAGCGGCGATGCAGATCATCCTGGGTTCGGCCCGCTCCATGGGCATCGAGGTGAAGTAAGATGGCAAAACTTGGAAAACGTACCCGCGCCGCACGTGAAGCCTTTGCTGGCAAGGAAAACCTGACCGTGGAAGAGGCCGTGACCCTGCTCAAGGCGAACGCCACCGCCAAATTCGACGAAACCATCGAGGTTGCCATGTCGCTGGGCGTTGATACCCGCCATGCCGACCAGATGGTCCGCGGTGTTGTCGGTCTGCCCAACGGCACCGGCAAATCCATGCGCGTGGCCGTGTTTGCCCGTGGCCCCAAGGCCGAAGAAGCCCAGGCCGCAGGTGCGGACATCGTGGGTGCCGAAGACCTGATGGAAACCATTCAGGGTGGCACCATTGATTTCGATCGCTGCATCGCAACCCCCGACATGATGCCCATCGTGGGCCGTCTGGGTAAGGTGCTTGGCCCTCGCAACCTGATGCCGAACCCCAAGGTTGGCACGGTGACCATGGACGTGAAAGAAGCCGTCGAAGCCGCCAAGGGTGGTGAGGTTCAGTTCAAGGCCGAAAAAGGTGGCGTGGTTCATGCTGGTGTTGGCAAAGCGTCGTTTGACGAAGCCAAGCTGGTTGAAAACATCCGTGCCTTTGTTGGCGCGGTGGCCAAGGCCAAGCCGTCGGGTGCCAAGGGCGCCTACATGAAGAAAATCGCTCTGAGCTCGACCATGGGTCCGGGTGTCACGGTTGACGTGGACAACGCTGTCGCCGAGTGAGCCTGGCTTCATTCACATGATTTGAGGGCGTCCCGATCGGGGCGCCTTTTTCGTTTTAAATGGGGATTATATACGTATGTGACCCATTGATGTGGGTCACATAATCACCTAGAAAAATGGGGAGACAAACGGAGCCTCCCTATGATCCAGCAATTCA
>PDRZ01000031.1 GCA_002747035.1 Rhodobacterales bacterium | reverse complement strand
CAAATCTGCTCGTGTCCATTCAGACCTCCCTTTTGGGAGTTTGAATCAGAACCTAGGACAAATGGGAATCCTGAATCTCAACAGACCCTAAAGCGTTTCCGCATTACGTTGACACAGCGTGATGTGGAAACTCTGTAACGGGTGTGACTGGCAGGTAAGCAGTGGGGGCACCAATGGCAACGGGCGGGGCGTTAACATTTGCTCGCGACCCGTGGATGCCAGAACAAACCATACGCCCGCGAAGGGGTGATTTTTGTGCATCCGGGCGGCACCGAAGCGGCATCGCTGCGCTGACGTTTTGGGAAAGGCTCTGGTAAGGTTTGAAAGGTTAACGCGGCGCGGCAGAGGCGGAGCCGACCCCCGCCTGACTCTGCCGGACCCCAAGGTGTGCCCGCGGGGCGGGCACCCACGATATCTCGGTTCTCGGCTTTCAGCCTCGTCCTCGGGATGGGCGCGCAGGTGCTAAAGCGTTTCCGTATTACGTTAAATCAGCGTGATGAGGAAACGCCGCACAACACAGTAGGGATGTGGGCGTTTCCAGCTATTGCTGTGATCCAACAATAACTGAAAACGCTTTAGCGGACCGCTTCGATCGGGCCGTCGGCACGGCCATGGATGAACTGATCCACATAGGGATCGTTGGAGGCGTCCATATCGCCCACCGGGCCGGTCCATTGGATCACCCCATCGTGAAGCATGGCGACGTTGTCGGCAATGGCACGGACCGAGGACATGTCATGGGTGATGGTCATGGCCGTGGCTCCCATTTCAACCACAATTTCGCGGATCAGTTCGTTGATCACCCCGGACATGATCGGGTCAAGCCCGGTGGTGGGTTCATCAAAGAAGATGATTTCGGGGTTGGCTGCGATGGCGCGGGCCAGGCCAACGCGTTTTTGCATCCCTCCCGAGAGTTCGGACGGAAACAGATCGGCGGTTTCGGGGTTCAGCCCAACCCGGCGCAGTTTTTCGATGGCGATGTCGCGGGCTTCGTCCCTAGGCCGTTTGAGCGCGCCGCGCAGCAGGCGGAAGGCGACGTTCTGCCAGACCGGCAGAGAGTCAAACAGCGCGCCGCCCTGAAACAACATGCCGAACCGGGCGAGGAAGGCATCGCGGTCCGTGCGGGTGATGTCGGCACCGTCGACGGTGATGGTGCCGGTGTCGGGGGTGATAAGGCCAAGCACGCATTTCAGGGTGACCGATTTGCCCGTGCCCGAGCCGCCGATGATCACCATGGAAGAGCCGCGCGGGATGGTCAGGTTGACCCCTTGCAGAACCCGTTTGGGGCCGAAGGATTTATGGACGTTGTCGAGGGTGATCATGGCGCGCGGTCTTTGGTCTTGGGCGGGACCTTTGGGGTGCGGCCCCAAACCCCGGAATATGTCGGGAAAGATGAAAGGCGGGGGGTCATGCCGCGAAGAACAGTTCGGTGAGCAGGTAGTTGGCGGCGAGGATCAGCACGCTGGCGGCAACGACTGCGGATTTGGTGGCGCGGCCCACGCCCTGGGCTCCGCGGTTAGAATGGATGCCATGGTAACACCCCATCGTGGCGATGATGAAGCCGAAGGCGGCACCTTTGACAAGGCCGGACACGACGTCCCAGGTTTCAAGGAAATCCACCGTGTTCTTGAGATAGGCGGCGGCGTTGAAGTCGAGCCGTGTGACGCCCACGAGGTAGCCGCCCATGATGCCGATGGCGTCGCCCACGGCGACCAGCACCGGCACGGCCAGGGTGGCGGCGAGCACACGCGGCAGGGTGAGGTATTTCATCGGGTGGGTGGAGAGCGTTACCAGCGCGTCGATCTGTTCGGTGACTTTCATGGTGCCGATTTCGGCGGCGATGGAGCTGGCCACCCGTGCGGCGACCATGAGACCGCCAAGGACGGGGCCCAGTTCGCGCACCATACCGATGGCGACGATTGAGGGCACCACGCTTTCGGCATTGAAGCGCGAGCCGCCGGCATAGATTTGCAACGCCAGCGCGCCGCCGGTGAACAGGGCGGTAAGGCCGACCACCGGCAGCGAGAGCCAACCGATCTGGATCAGCGCGTGCAGGAATTCGCGGGTATAGAAAGGCGGGCGGAACAGGTGGGTGACGGTTTCAAGCGCAAAGAGCGCCACGCGGCCCACCATGGCCAGCGCGTTCAGCACGGTGGCTCCGAGAGCGGCAAGGGGGCGGGTCACGGGCATGGACCGGCTCATGCGGAGGCATAGCGCCGCATATAGCGGTCGCCCAGTGAGGTGAGGATTTCATAGCCGATCGTGCCTGCGGCTTCGGCCAGATGGTCCACGGTCTGGTGATCACAGAGGATATCGAGGCTGCGCGGGGTTTCGGGCAGGTGGCTGATATCCACGCCGATCAGATCCATGGAGACCCGGCCCACGGCGGGACAGGGGATGGACCCGTGATAGAGGCGGGCCTTGTCCGACATGGCACGGATCAGCCCGTCGGCATACCCCGCGCTGACCGTGGCGATGGTGGCCGGTTCCTGTGCTTGCCAGGTATTTGAATAGCCGACGGTTTCGCCCGGGGCGACGTCGCGGATCTGGATCACCGGGAGTTCGAGCCGCGCCGCGGGGGTGGCCTGATCAAAGGGCAAGCCGCCGTAAAGGCCCACGCCGGGGCGGGTGAGGTCGAAATGATAGGCGCTGCCCAGCAGGATGCCACCGGTGGCGGCAAGAGAGCGCGGGATGTTGAGCCCATCGGTCAGCTCGCAGAATGTCTGGAGCTGCTGGGCGTTCATGGCGTGGCCGGGGTCATCGGCGCAGGCCAGGTGCGACATGAGAAGGGTGGGGTTTTGCGCCACGGCGATATCGCGCAGGGTGGACCATTCGGCGGGTTCCATGCCGAGGCGGTTCATGCCGGTATCAAGCTGGATGCCAAAGGGGTGGCCGGGCAGGGCTTCGACATGGCGCAACAACTGGTCCACCGAGTTGATCATCGGGGTCAGGGTCATGTCATGGATCATGTCTGTGTCGCCTGACATATGGCCGGAAAAGATGTTGATTTCCGGTCCCGGCCCGAGGGCTTCGCGCAGGGCGGCACCTTCTTCGGCCACGGCGACAAAGAACTTGCGCGCTCCGGCGCGGGCAAGAGCCCGGGCCACGCGGGCGGCACCCAGACCATATCCGTCGGCCTTGACCACGGCCGCGGTTTCGGCAGTTGAAACGGAATCCAGCGCCTGCCAGTTGGCGACGATGGCGGAGAGGTCGATTGTCAAAATACCAGTAGCCATGGCGCTTTGTCGAATGCGGGCGCGCAGAGGTCAAGGGGGAAGTGGGGGAGTGACGGGATCACGACCGCTTCAGTGGCGGATCAGGTCAGGCGCAGGCCAAAACGAACCCCGCGTGCCGGACGTTGTTGGAAGCCAACGGCGCGATAAAGCGTTTCCAGCTATTTTTGGATTACAGCAAGAGCTGGAAACGCCCACATCCCTGCTGTGTTGCGCAGCGTTTCCACATCACGCGGAGTCAACGTAATGCGGAAACGCTTTAGGAACGAGGACGGTGTAGCCGATGCAGCCGTCCGTGGGTGACAGGGCCACGAGGGTCGTGAACAAGGGGCAGCAGGGCAGGGACATCATGTGACGTGGCGAGGCGGATGGTGTGGGGACGGGACATGTGGTTCTCCGGGTTGGGTTTTGAGAGAAAAGCAGGCGGAGAAGGTGAGGGAGAACCCGCCCGGTTTGAGGGACGGGGTGCGCTGATTGAAAAGATCGGTGCGCCGCGCCTCAGAAAGAGAGGCGATAAGGGCGTGCGGAAATACGGACCATCGCGAACATGAAACGGAGCGTAGGGGGGGGATGGGTGCAGATGTTCAGCCTGAGGTGTGGGCAAAGCACGGGGAAAGCAGGGGTAATGAAAGCATGAACCGAAAGAGAGCAGTGAGAGTTGCATTGGGGGGTGCGTTTCCCTTCAGGAAACACCGCCTGCGGCGAGCGGGGGGGCGCGTGCGCGGCTGTGCGCGTTGCGCACAGCCGCGCACGCGCCGGGCCCAACCGATGAGGATCACATCTTTGATGTGACCACAATGGGCGGGAGCGCCCGGGTTTCAAGCCTGTGCGGGAAGGAGGGGTTTGTAAGCTGCGACGCTGGTGGCGCAGCCCCTATTCCGCTCCCATTTCTTTGGGTCAGAGGCTTCGATCAGTGCGAAATGGCCACCCGGTGGTTTGAGACAATGGGCGATTTGCTGTGCCTGCCTGGTTTGCCGGTCTCGGTTGAAGGTTTTCAGGCCAAAGGTCGACACGACCATATCGGCCCGATCTTTTGGCAGGCCGGGGTTCAGCGCATTGGCGGCGATATGGGTGATCCGGTCCGGGGTATTCTTGTTCAGGTGTGCCACGACCCCCGCATGCAGGCGCGCCGAGATGTCGGGGGCGCATAGGCGCAACACTTACGCCGTGGGGCGTGGAAATCAGAACTCCTGGTCTCCACCGCCCTGTTGCCAGGGTTTGACGAGGTTACCAAAACGGGTGAACTGGGCTTCGAAGCTGAGCTCTACCGTGCCGATGGGGCCATGGCGTTGTTTGCCGATGATTACCTCGGCCTTGCCATGCAGGCGGGCCATGTCGTCCTGCCACTGGGCCATGGCTTCGAGATTGTCGTCATCGGGTTTTTCGCGTTCCTTGTAGTATTCGCCGCGATAGACGAACATCACCACATCCGCGTCCTGTTCGATCGAGCCGGATTCCCGCAGGTCCGACAGTTGCGGGCGCTTGTCGTCGCGGTTTTCGACCTGACGGCTTAGCTGGGACAGGGCGATAACCGGGATGTTGAGTTCCTTGGCAATCGCTTTCAACCCCATGGAGATCTCGCCGATCTCCTGTACCCGGTTATCCGACGTGCCGCGCACCAGTTGCAGGTAGTCGATGATCAGCACATCCAGCCCATGGGTCCGTTTCAACCGCCGTGCCCGTGCCGCCAGCTGGGCAATCGGGATCGCCGCCGTGTCGTCGATGAACAGCGGACAGGATTCCAGATCCTTGGCCGCATCCACGAAGCGGCGGAATTCGGTTTCGTCCATGTCGCCTTGGCGGATCTTGTGGCTGGAAATCTCTGACGCTTCGGCTAGGATCCGCCCGGCAAGCTGCTCCGCGCTCATTTCCAGCGAGAAGAAGCCAACCACGCCGCCATCCACCGCGCCGTCGTTGCCGTCGGCCAGCTTGCCCTTGCGATAGGCCTTGGCCACGTTGAAAGCGATGTTGGTCGCCAGCGAGGTTTTGCCCATGGAGGGCCGCCCGGCCAGGATCAGCAGGTCGGATTTGTGCAAGCCCCCGAGCATCTTGTCCATATCGGTCAGCCCGGTGGACACACCGGCCATGCCGCCGCCGCGCTCATAGGCCTGGTTGGCCACATGGACTGCTTCGGTCACCGCTTTCAGGAAGGATTGAAAGCCGCTTTCGGTCTGGCCCTGTTCGGCCAGTTGATAAAGCGCCTGTTCGGCCTCGATGATCTGTTCCTTGGGTTCAGAGGACAGGTCCACCTTGGCCGCCTTGGTCGCGATATCGCCGCCAAGCGTGATCAGTTCGCGCCGGATGGCGAGATCATAGATCAACTGGGCATAATCGCGCACCGCAAAGGCCGACACCGCCGCCCCGGCGAGGCGGACAAGATAGGCGGGGCCGCCCAGTTCCTTGAGCCCATCGTCCTCTTCGAAGAACGCCTTTAGCGTGACCGGCGAGGCCAGGTTGTTCTTGGCAATCCGCGCGGCGGCGGTTTCATAGATCCGGGCATGGACCGGGTCATAAAAATGCTGGGGGCCGATCACCGAGGCCACCCGGTCATAAATATCATTATTGGTCAGGATCGCGCCCAGAAGCTGTTGTTCGGCTTCGATGGAATGGGGCACCGTGTCGGCGTTTTCGATCTCGGTTCCGGTGGAGACGCCGGTGGGGTTGAAACTTGTAACTTCGGTCATGAGCCTGACGGTTTTCTTGTTGTTGTCCCTGATGCACAGGGTTTAGCCCATAGGGGCGGGGCCGACTATCTGGAAATGCCTGTGGATATCCGCCGGGATAACCCGGGGGATAACAGTGATGGGTCTGTGGTGGTCCGTATATGGTGTTGATGCGCGGTTCATCCACAAAATCCGAGGTCTGGCCCGATTCTGTGGATGAAGTTATCCCCAGACGGATGTGAAAAAAATCGCGTCTCGTCGGGGCGGGCGCTATTTCTTGTTTGCTTCCTGCCACTTGCGCGGATCATTCAGAAATTTTTCGACTTCGGCCAGGGTGGTTTCGGAAAACGCAGCCTGGGCGCGGGCCTCGGCCAGAACGTCCCACCAGGTGCAGAGATAGTGCAGATCAACCCCGTGATCCCCCAGGGTTTTGGTCGTTTCCGGGAAGATGTCATAATAGAAAACCACCGCCGTGTGGCCACAGGTGGCACCGGTGTCGCGGATCGCATCCACGAAGGACAGTTTGGAGCCACCATCGGTGGTGAGGTCTTCGACCAGCAGGACACGCTGACCTTCGCTCATCGCGCCTTCGATCCTTGCGTTTTTGCCGTAGCCCTTGGGTTTCTTGCGCACATAGGTCATGGGCAAGGCCATGCGTTCGGCCACCAGCGCGGCAAAAGGGATGCCGGCGGTTTCACCGCCCGCGATATTGTCAAACGCTTCGAACCCCGCGTTGCGCATCACGGTGATGGTCAGAAAATCCATCAGGGTGGCGCGGATACGGGGATAGGAGATCAGTTTGCGGCAGTCGATATAAGAGGGCGAGGGCAGGCCGGAAGCCAGTGTATAAGGCTCGTCCGTATTGAAATTCACCGCGCCGATTTCAAGCAGCATCCGGGCCGTGAGGCGGGCGATTTCGGATTGATCGGGAGAGGTGGTCGGGATCATGATCAGGTTTCCTTTGGCGAGGTGCGTTGGGGGCAGCGGGGAGCGGCGGCGGCTTCCCCCCGGACCCCTCCGGGATATTCAGGGTCAGGCGACGGCCCAATACACCGGGAAGCCCGGGGCAAAGACGGTGACCGGGCCTGCGCCGGTTTCGATCTTGTTCGGGAAATCGGTTGGTGCGTCCGATTTGGTAAGGGTGAGCGTGGCGTCGTTCACCGGCAGTTCATAAAAGCCGGGGCCGTTGAGCGAGGCGAAACTTTCGAGGTTGTGAAGCGCGTTTTCCTCTTCGAAGACATGGGCGAGCAGGGCCATGGTGTTGGTGGCGGTGAAACAGCCCGCACAGCCACAGGCGCTTTCCTTGGCCGGATCGGCATGGGGCGCGCTGTCCGTGCCCAGAAAGAAACGGGCATCCCCCGAGGTGGCAGCGGCGCGCAGGGCAAGACGGTGGGTTTCGCGTTTGGCCACCGGAAGACAGTAGTAATGCGGTTTGATCCCGCCCACGAGGATGTGGTTGCGGTTGATGATCAGGTGATGGGTGGTGATCGTGGCCCCAAGCCCGGCGTCGTTGGATTTCACATAGTCCACCCCGTCGGAGGTGGTGATATGTTCCATCACCACGCGAAGCTCCGGCGTGGCGCGGCGGATCGGGTCAAGGACGCGGTCGATAAACACCGCTTCGCGGTCAAAAATGTCGATGTCATCATCGGTGACTTCGCCATGCACACAGAGCGGACAGCCGATTTCGGCCATTTTGTCCAACGTGGCGCGGACATTGTCGAAATTCGCAACCCCGCTGGCGGAATTGGTCGTGGCCCCGGCCGGGTAAAGTTTCACCGCCGTGATCAGGCCGCTGGCATGGGCGGCAGCGAGGTCTTCGGGATCCGTGTCTTCGGTCAAATAAAGCGTCATCAGCGGTTTGAAATCCGCGCCCTCCGGCATCACGGTCAGGATACGGTCGCGGTAGGCCGCCGCCTGCGCACCGGTCACCACCGGAGGCACCAGGTTGGGCATGATGATGGCGCGGGCAAAGTCGCGCGCGGTTTCGGGAAGGATACCGGCCAGCATCGCGCCGTCGCGCAGATGCAGGTGCCAGTCGTCGGGGCGGCGGATCGTGATGCTTTGGGTCATGCTGTGGCGCTTACTTCAAAACGGCAGCGATTCCCAGAGGGTGCCCGGCCACGGGCGCAAAAAAGGGTACAGGCGTTCCGGGGCCGCGTTTCAGGGTCGTGCGGGGGGGATTGTGATATTGCCGTCCCTGGCTTCGCGTTCAAGTTGGGCCAGACGGCGGGCAAAGCGGGGGGCGTTGTCCTGTCGTTTCAAAATGTTACGGCACATCATGGTGGCAAGGTAAGGACGGTCGGCGCGATCAAGTGCGGCCAGTAGCCCGCGCAGATAGGGCGGGTGGTTGCGCCGCGCGCGCATCAGTGTGGCAAAGCTTTGCACATCCAGTTTGTCGTTGCCGGCCTTGGCCAGTAGGCGAAACAGGATTTGCAAATCCAGCAATTCCGACTGGATCGAAGAGCCCATGAAGCGGGCGCGGAATTTGGTGACATTGGGGCGGGTGAATAGCGCGGCGTGCATGGCGTCCAGCTCGACCTCGGGATCATAGATCACAAAGGCATGGTCGGCGGCATCCAGCATATCGGGGGCATAGCCATAGCGGTCGGTGAACGAGGTGCGGCGCAGTTCAACAAACCGGTCATCCCATTCGGTGACGCGCGGGTCCAGCGTCGCCTGGGGTTGGATAGCCACAACCGTGGCACCGGGCGAGGCCACGGAAAAAGCCGCCGCCGCATAACCACAGGGGCCCGCGCCGTAAAAGATAACCCGCTCGAATTCTTCAAAAAACCCGTCGTCGATCAACCGGTCGAAATACCCGAACACGGCGCGGTCGCGGAACCATGTGTCACCTTCCGAAATGATCGAAAGCGAGGACCAGCCCAGAGCGCGCGTCAGTTCCCAGCCCAGCGGTTGGGCGGTGTCTGACAGGGTGCGAATGCCCTGAATGGTTTCGAACGAAACCAGAAGGGTTGCGCCTTCGTCCACAAAGGTTGCAAGATGCTTGCGCCCCAGCGGTTGGAAATGACCCCGGTGTTCGGCGATATCGGCCAGACGGGTCAGCCAGTCGGCTTTGCCCAGCCCGGCCAGCGGCGTATCGAATGTGTTCGGCGTGTCTTGCATCGCGTTTGCTCTTTGCCCTTTTGGTGCCGCTGTCCGGCCCCGGTTCTGATGGTTTGGGAACAAGAGTTAGGCGCGAAATCGGGCGAAATTGCGGAAAAGGCGTGGGGTTTTAGGGGAGTTTGCCGGGTCGGGTCAGCCAGTCGCGGGGGGATCGAGCAGGATTTCGGTCGAGGCGCGGGCCCGACCCCGGACCGCATAGCGGGTCAGGAAACGGGCGGCGTTCGGATGCAGAGGCTGGGAAGATGGAGTTTGCAGCAGGCGACCAAAGAGCGCGCGGAAAGGTTCATCAAGCATCAGTTCCTCGAACCTTTGATGGCGCCAGGCCACGGCATCGTCATGCAGAGACGCCAATTCGGCATCCGCTTTCAATGCGGCCAGCCCGGTCGTCCGGGCGGGGGCAAGGGATTGGATCGTCACATCCCGGACCACATTGAAATTGCGTTCGACCCAGTAATCCAGCCCCATCATGTGATCGGAATGCACGGCGCGGCCCCTGGCGGCTTTCATCACGAAATTTTCCATCGAGCCAAGGGCATAGTGGTTGATCTGGGCCAGTCCGGTATTGGGACGGCCATAGGGCGAAAATATCCGGCCCTTGTGGAACTTCGACTCCAACTCGCGGCCATGGCCATCAAACCACCGCGCCGCGCCAATCCGCGACTCATCAGGGTTGCGGGGGCGGTGGACGCCCAGTTTGCGATAGGTGCCATCGTTGCGAAACAGGGTTTTGAACATCGAGGCGCGCCAGGGCCAGTGCATGACTTCGGGCGCGGCCATGGTGAATTGTTCGGTGACGGGCGCGTCCCGGTACCGGGCGATCCCGTTACAGCCAAAAAGCCGCCATGTCAGGGTGATCGCGGTGGCCTCGGGCAGGGCGCTGAGCAGGGCGGGCAGGGTGTGATCGCCCAAGTGGATGTTCACGAATTCATCCGCATCCAGCGTCAGGATCCAATCGGCGGTCTTGACCAGCGGGTGCTTGTCGGCCAGCTTCATCGCGGTGAATTGAATGCCGCCCTTGTGATGGGGGCCGTCGTTGCGCACATGGGTCAACTGGCCAAGCGCCTCAAGTCGGTCCAGCATGGTGTCGGTGCCATCCTGGCAGTCGTTGGAATAGACCAGAAAATCGGTAAACCCCACGGCACGATGATGAGCCAGCCATTCCAGAAGATAGGCCGCTTCGTTTCGTACCGTGAGGACCGCAAGGAATTTCAAGGGTTTACCATCCTTTGCGGAAGGCCACGACCTTGGCATTCGACCAGCGGGGGTAATAGGTCAGACCCACGTTATGCATGGCGTCAAACACTGCCTGAACGCCCTTTTGTCCGATCCATTGGGGGTGGAGTTCCACGATAGCGGCGCGCAGCCTGGTATATCTGATGGCCGGGAACAGGTCGGCTTCGGCCCCTTCGATATCACAGATCAGCACGTCGGGTTTGATCTCTTTCATCACCGTGTTGATACCGGCGGTTTCAATCTGGTGGGTCGAGATGATGTCGGGCGCGCTGTCCTTGTTCAGCGAAGAGGCGAGGAAGTTGGAGCGTACGTAAAACTCTACCGGTTTACCCTTGCGCGGGGCCAGCACGGTATTGTGCACGGTGGCGTTCTCGATCTCGTTCACCGCGTGGACCCGACGGATAAAATCAATCAACAGCGGATTGGCTTCGAAACTGTGGATCGCCCTGAGCTTGCGTTTTCGGGCCACGAGAGTGGACACATAGCCGATCCCGGCCCCCAGATCCATCACCGTGTCACCGTCATTCACCGCGCGCAGGATGGCGTCGCATTCCTTGGCCTCGTAATTGTTTTCCCGCAGGGCGCGGCGCACCTTGGGGCGGATGAATTGCGGATCATTGGGAATGCGCAATCCGCGCGAGCGAATGAATTTCGGTTTGGCTTCTACCGGTCCGTCCATGGGTCTAGCTCTCCATATCCAGCGCCAGCGCATAGGCGACGCGTTCTGTTTCTGTTAATTTCACCTCCAGCGCCTGTTGGTACAGGTCCTGAAATTCAGGCATGGCATGAAGCTCGTCGGCCTTGGCCCGATGCCATGCGCGGCCTTTTTCATGCCATTTGCGCAACTCGGTGTCGGCCATCAGCCGGTCATATTCGGCCCGCAGGCGGGGGGTGTTGCGTTTGATCGTGATGTCGCGAAAATCGGACCAGTCCATACGAATCCAGTAATTCAGCCCGATCGAACGGTCCACGTGCAGCGCGCGGCCCCGTTGGCGTTTGATCAGGAAGCTTTCGGCGCTGCGCAGGGCATAATGGTTCAGCTGGATCAGGTCATAGCCGATGGATTTCTTGGAACTGCGCCAGCCCTTTTCCGCAGCTTCGCGGGTCATGTCCTTGCCCGACCCGTTGACCCATTTCACGCGGGATTTGAAGCTTTCGTCCAGCTTGTTGGGACGGTGACAGGAGATTTTTTCATACGCGCCGATATTTTTGAACATGGTCTTGAAGCCCCACACGGTATGCGGTTTGGGACAGAATTTCGGGGCGCAGGTGTCGAATTGTTCGATCACGAATTCGTCGGAAAGGTCGGTCACACCGTTATGGCCAAACAGCCGCCAGGTCATGGCGACATTGGTGGCATCGGGCACGGCCTTGAAGAAATCGTCGAGCGTGCCGTTGCCGGTGCGTACGTTGATGAATTCATCCACATCTATATGAATGATCCAGTCGGCATTGACGATCACCGGCTCTTTCAACGCCTGGTTCAGCGCGTATTGCTGGGGCGAGTTGCCTTTCCAGTTGTCGTTATTGCGGTGTTGCAGCACGCCCATCTCCTGTATCCGATCCAGGATTTCCGAGGTGCCGTCGGAACAGTCATTGGTGTAGATCAGGAAGTTATCGACCCCCATGGCGCGGTGATAGGCAACCCATTCGACAATATAGGGGGCTTCGTTTTTCATGCAGCCGACGATGACATTGCCGGATTTGCCATCGGGCAGTTTGCGTGGGGGCAGTTCGGTATAGGCGGCGGCCAGCTCTTCTTCGTTTACCGCGCCCATACGGTTATGGGGGGCAAAGGAACTGTCGCGCAGCTTTTCGAAATTCTGCTGTGCCAGAGGGGGCATGATTTTCCGGGCGGTGGGGGAGAGGCCGCCGTTTGCGCCGTTTGCGCTGTTGGGGGGGCGCGCGCGCTTGTCGCTCCCGTGCGGGCGCGCCTCGCTTTTGTTGGGAGCGTCCTTGAGTGTGTCAAGGTCGGCCATGCGCGCCTTTTTCGCTTCGCGCGTGGCCTTGTCGATGCGCCACATGAAGCTGAGCAGGTATTGCGAGGCGCGGTAGCCGTTGCCGGGGTCGGCCTCTTCCCAGTCCTTTAGCGCACGGTCACGTTTAAAAGTGGCGGCGGTCAGGGCCGGGTGATCCTTGACCAGTTGCTTGTTCATATCGGCAAAGGATTTGGATACCGCCGACAGGCTGCCCGGTTTGATCGGGTCGCCGTCAATCGCCAGTTCGTTGATGAACTGGCGCCACAGTTGACGTGGCAGGATGCGTTTGCGTTGGCCCAGCACCTTGAGCAGCAGTTCATTCAACTGCCGCCCGCGCGCCAGCCAGGCCGCGGAGGGGGGCGCCGGTGCGGGCACCGGTTCGGCCTTACCAATGCTATCGGAAATCTCAAAGGCGGCGCGGATTTCGTCAATGATTCCCGCGCCATAAAACGTGTCGGCGTCATAGGGGCGCAAGGCGACAGAGCCTTGTCCAAACACATTTTCCCAATGCCGGACCAGCCGCGCATAGTCGAGCCAGAAGGGCGGGGTCTGGGTTTCCAGGAACTGCCCGGCCACCGGGTCGATCTTGTGTGCATCCAGTAAGGCGTCGTCCCACCAGTCCGCGCTGCCCGCCAGTTCAAGTTCAAGCTCCAGCCCCGAGGCGCGCCCTTCAAGCACCTGTTCGCCATAGGTACGGACCAAAAGCCGGGCCTGTTCGTCAACATGAGCAACTATCTTTATATCACTGGAGAGATTGGACAAAAGAGTTTTCAACCGTTCGAGTTCGGTCGGGTTCACCAAGGAGCCACCCAGTTGGCTTGCCGACAGGATGAGCGTGTCCGGGGCGTGGGTTTCCACCTCGCGTGCAAGCCTCGCGGCGACCTCGTTCAACAACTGCTGCTGGGCCGCGCCCGTGATATAGCCGCGATTGAAACGCAAAGGATCGATATGGGACGGGTCGGTTACGGCCATGTAAAGCCGGGTGTGGTTCTTGCCCCCCGGCGAGCGGGCAAACAGCACTCCCTTGCCGATCAACTGCTCGCGCCTGGCATCCAACACCTGTTGCAGGCGCGGCGCGCCCACCTGTTCCATTCCGATATGCAGGAAAATACGCATTACGCCACCTTGGGGTCGTTGTGGGGGTTTTTATTGTGTTTCACAGGTTTCGCCGGTTTGCTATTGGAGCTGGCATTCAGTCGCCCCCACCAGGGCAGATAGCGCCCGATAAACGCCCCGATCCGGGCCGGAGCTTCGGGATCCGCCACATCGTATTCCAGAAAATCCGACGCATCCCGGAACACCTGGCGCAGGAAGTCGTGATGCCCCTTGATCCACCGGGCTCGTTCATGGGTGGTCTGACCATAGCCGCGCGGCAGCCCCGGAACGCTGGACCGGGGCAGGCGGGTTGTGCTCATGTCGGACCAGCGCAGCATGGACGGCGCCTGGCTCATCGGGTCGCGGCTTGAGGCCAGAAAGCGCACCCCGGGGTGGTGGTCACGCAGGGCGCGGATCACCTCCCAGTCGGTTTGGGGCCAGATCGAATGGCCGCGCCGCATCAGGTTGATTTCCCCGAACCCGTCGAATTCCGACAGGGTTTCAAGCGGGTCACCGGATTTGAAATAGCCGTGATACATCTGACCCGCCACGAAGCGGCCATGCAGATCCGTATTCTCGGTATCCTTGCGCCGAATGCGATGGTCCAGCGCCTTTAACCCCGCCTTGCGCAGGGCATGGGCCAGCGTGGTGGTGCCCGATTTCGGCAGGCCAAGGTTGATGACGATCAGGCGGCTCAAGAGGCCAGCCCCAGCTCGATCAGCATCTCCTCTTCCTGGGGCGGAAGACGGGAGGCGGTCCGCAGCTGATCGCGCATCTCCTGATAGGCAGGTTGCGTCAGAAGCGCGTCGCGTCTGGCTTTATGTTCTGCCACAGCTTCGTCATGCAGTTGTTTGATTTTCTTGTCTTTCTTGAGTTTAGTAAGCGCCTTTTTAAGGTCGGGAAGATATCGGTGGATGCTGATGTCAAGAAAGGCGTCATCATTGCGTTCGCGCCAATAGGTGTCGTCAAAGGCGCGGTTTTCACGGTTCACATCTCCGCGATCGTTTTTGACCAGATAGCTGTCAAGCGAGCGCAGCGCATAGTGGTTGAGCGTTGCGAAACTGCGCGCGCCACGCGCCGGAAATTTCCGAATGCGCCGGGGATTGGCCGCCACAAGGAAACGGTGCGGCACATCGCGCCCGGACGCATCGGTCCAGGAGGGGCGCTTTTTCGGGGGCAGTTTGTTCCGGAAAAACGGGCGATGCGCGCCGAAATACTGAAGCGGAAAATCGTGACGCATCAGCGACTTCACCTCGATCGCGGTTTCCCCGCACCACAGGTCGGGGTTATGCGAGCGGGTGAATTGTTCGATCACCGGTTTGTCAGCAAAGGCTTCAACATCGCCACTGGCAAAGAATTGAAAGTTGATCGAAATCGCCTGGGGATTGCCACAGGCCTCGATCAGCGCGGGGATCGTGTGATCGCCCACGTGGATATTCAGAAACTCGTCCACATCGGCGATCCAGACCCAATCGGCCTCGGTCACGATTTCCCGGGACTTGGCGTGCTTCAATGCCTCCATCTGGTAATTGCGCCCCTGTGCCGGGTTGGGGAGGTGGTGCACCAGCCCCCGTTTGGCCAGCGCGTCGAGCAAGCGGTCGGTGCCATCGCTGCAATCGTTGGAGTAAAACAGGTGATCGGTGACCCCGATCAGTCGGTTGAACGCGATCCATTCCAAAAGGAACGGACCTTCGTTTTTCACACAAGTGACCGCCGTGATCCGCATCACCACGCCCCCGCCGTTTTGCCGGATGCTGTTGTCATATTTCTGCCCGCCTTGACGCCCGCTTTGATGCAGGACCCGTTTCGTGGGTCTCTTTGCGCGTTATTGTTTCCGAAAATAATGGCATTTCGGTGAATCAACGTCAATGTTTGCACGCGCCGTGGGTTATTTTTGCCAAAACTGAAACAAACGGGCGACAGATGACGACCCATGGTGCCCCATAAAGGGTTTGACCTTGGCGTGTTGCAATGCGCTGATGCAGGCAAGAGGGAGGGCAGGATGGACAGGTTTGACTCGATTGACCGTGTGCAGGAGGGGCTGGGACAGGAGGGCTATGTCTGTGGCCGCGCGCTGGCGACGGTGGTGTTTCTGTCGTTGCGGCTGGGTCGGCCCTTGTTTCTGGAGGGCGAGGCGGGCGTGGGCAAAACCGAAATTGCCAAGGCGCTGGCGGCGATGCTGGGCCGCCGTCTGATCCGGCTGCAGTGTTACGAAGGGCTGGATGCGGGGTCCGCGGTTTACGAATGGAATTTCGCCCAACAGATGATCGCCATTCGCACGGCAGAGGCCGCGGGTGGGGCCGATCGGGATCTTTTGGGGGCCGAACTGTTTACCGAAGACTACCTGATTGCGCGCCCCTTGTTACAGGCGATGCAGCCACAGCCCGGCGGCGCACCGGTGCTGTTGATTGACGAACTGGACCGCACGGATGAACCGTTCGAGGCGTTCCTGATGGAGGCGCTGAGCGATTTTCAGGTGACAATCCCGGAACTTGGCACCATCAGGGCTCCGGAACCGCCCATTGTGATTCTGACCTCGAACCGCACGCGCGAGGTGCATGACGCGCTGAAGCGGCGTTGTCTTTACCATTGGGTGGATTACCCGGATTTCCCCCGCGAACTCGAAATCCTTCAGGCGCGCGCACCGGAGGCGGCGGACAGTCTGAGCCGGGAAGTGGTCGCCTTTGTTCAACGGTTGCGCACCGAGGATCTGTTCAAGAAACCCGGTGTGGCGGAAACCATTGACTGGGCCAAATGCCTGCTGGCACTGGATGTTCTGAGCTTGAGTCCCGAGGTGATTGCCGACACGCTGGGGGCGGTGCTGAAATATCAGGACGATATAGCACGGCTGCAGGGGTCTGAGGCCAAGCGCATTCTGGACGAGGCCCGCGCAAGTCTGGACCCGGCATGAGCGTTCATCTGATCATATATATCCCGTATATCCTGGGGGGATGGGGGTAACCCCCAGCCGATGACACCATGGCAACGCTTCCCGATCTCGACCTGCCGGAAAACCCGCGCCTGACCCACAACATCACCCATTTCGCCCGGGCGCTGCGCAAGGCCGGGTTGCCCATCGGACCGGGGCGGGTGATCGACGCCATTCGCGCGGTCGAGGCGGTGGGCTTTACCGATAAGCGGGACTTCTTCTGGGTGCTGCACGCCTGTTTCGTGACCCGCCCCGAACACCGCCGGGTTTTTGCCCAGGTGTTCCGGCTCTATTGGCGCGACCCGCGCTATATGGAGCACATGATGGCCATCATGCTACCTGCGGTGCGCGGGGTCCAGGAAGAGCGGCGGGCCGAAGCCGCAGAAAAACGCGCCGCAGAGGCGGTGCTGGACGGGGCCGGGATGTCGAATTCCGAGGCCGACCCGCAAGGGGCGGAAGAGGAGTTCCAGCTGGAAATCGACGCAAGCCAGACCATGTCGTCAGAGGAACGGCTGCGCAGTCTGGATTTCGAACAGATGTCCACGGCTGAAATCGCCGAAGCCAAACGGATGCTGGCGCGGTTGCGCTTGCCGGTCCGGCCATTGCCGTCCCGGCGCGCTCAGGCCTGCGTGACGGGGCATTGGATCGACCTCCGCCGTACCCTGCGCCGGGCGTTGCGTCACGGCGGAGAGCTTCGCGAGCTGGCGTTGAAGAAACCACGCCAGCGTTGGCCCAACCTTGTGGTGCTGTGCGACATTTCCGGGTCCATGAGCCAATATAGCCGCATGGTGCTGCATTTCCTGCACGCCGTCGCGAACCAGAAGGGGGCGGGCTGGGCGCGGGTCCATGCCTTTACCTTTGGCACACGGCTGACCAATATTACCCGCCACCTGGCCACGCGCGACGTGGACGCCGCCCTGGCCGCTGCCGGCGCCGAAGCGCAGGATTGGGAAGGGGGCACGCGCATTGGGGCGAGTCTTCACGCCTTTAACCGCGACTGGTCGCGCCGTGTTATGGGGCAGGGTGCTGTGGTGCTGTTGATCACTGATGGGTTGGACCGGGACGCCGATCACGACCTTGGGCATGAAATCGAACGGCTGCACCTTTCGGCCCGCCGCCTGATCTGGCTCAACCCGCTGTTGCGCTGGGACGGGTTCGCCCCAAAGGCCCAGGGCATTCGGGCCATGCTGCCCCATGTGGACAGCTTTCGCGCGGGGCATTCGATTGCGACGCTGGAACAACTGGCCGAGGTTATATCGCGGAGCGATGACATGGGCGAGAAACAGCGGTTGATGGCGGCTCTTAACGCCGGGTGAGCCCCTCGGCCGCATGTGTCAGTCCGGCAGGCGGTAGAGCAGGAAGCTCCGGTCAGCTATAGGACCGCAGGCGAAGGGACAGGGTGACCACGATCGCGGGCGCGTTGGGATAGATCAGCGGCTTGCCATCGGCCCCGAGCGGGCCGGAAGAGAGCGGGGTGTGGCGCAGAAAAACCTCGGCCACCTTCTGTTCGGGGTGCGATTTCTGATGTGCATGGGAATAGATACGCGTGTAACATCTGTTCCTGGCCCCGAAATGGCGGGATTTGGTTTGTCAATCCTCCCCATCCTGCCGCTCCAACCGCCATCCTGTCGATTGACATAGATCATAACTTTAAATTCCAAGATAAGCATATGATAGGCCAGTCTGAAACACAGGAGGGAGAGTCGCATGACACTCAACTGGAAAATCGGCGGGGTCCTTTTGGGTCTTGTCTTCTTCATGGCTGTGCTGCTGGTCAAACCCATCGGGGTCAGCACACAGTTTGTCATTCTGGACGGGATCGTGGCCGACGCGGTCAGCCCGGGCTTCATCACTCAAACGGACGAGGGTTATACCTCGACCAACGCCTATATGGCCAAGTCCAACGGGAAATATGCCAAAAACGCATCTAACCCGTTGAATTACAGCTTTGTTTTCGTTCTTGCCATGATGGTGGGTGCGTTCCTGTCGGCCATGGCGCGGGGTGGGGTTTCAGCGGATGAGCGCCGCCTTCCGGCGATCTGGTACGCCAATTTCGGCGATACACCGATGAAACGCTATGCAATGGCCTTTGTGGGCGGGTTTGTCGTGCTTTACGGCGCGCGGCTGGCCGGGGGATGCACCTCGGGTCACATGATGTCGGGCATGATGCAGACGTCGCTTTCGGGCTATATCTTTGCCGCAGGGGCCTTTGCCGCGGCGGTGCCGGTGGCCATGATCATGTACAAGAAGGAGGGCTGAACCATGAATTCGATCATTCTCGCGGTTGTGATTGGCGCTGCCTTTGGCGCGGTGCTGGACCGGATCGGGGCGACCAACCCCAACTGGATTGGCAAAATGCTGACCCTGACCAACCTGCACCTGATGAAAACCATCCTGTTGGCCATCGGCACCGGGTCGGTGTTGATGTTTGCCGGACAGATGGCCGGTTTGGTGGATGTCGGTCACATGAGCGTCAAGACCGCCTATGTCGGCGTGTTCATCGGCGGTCTGCTTCTGGGTGCGGGCTGGGCCATGTCGGGCTATTGCCCCGGTACGGGTGTCTGTGCTGCGGCGTCGGGGCGTAAGGACGCGCTGTTCTTCATCGCGGGCGGCCTGTTGGGTGCCGCCGCCTATATGGTGACCTATCCCAGTTGGAAAGCCAGCGGGTTGCTCGACAAGTTGGCCGGGGGCAAGGTGACATTGGGCACCGTGCCGGGGGCCAAGTATGATGGCGTGTTCGCCATGTCCGGTGATCTTGTTGGTATCGTTCTGGGACTGGTGTTCATCGGTGTTGCCTTTGCCCTGCCCGAGCGTCTGAGCGGGGAGGGCGAGGCGATTGCTCCGGCGGAGTAGCTTCTGCCTGAAAGATTTGCCTGAAATATCTGCCTGAAAGAATTGGGAACGGCCCCTTCGGAGCGATCCGGGTGGGCCGTTTGATGTTTCCGGGGCTTGCAACCTCCGCGTGGTACGCCACTATATAGGCAAGAGGGAGGGGCATCATGGATCGGTTTGACAGTATTCCCGAGGTTGCGCTGCACTGGCACCGCGCGGGCAAAGCGGTGGCGCTGGCCACTGTGGTGGAAACCTGGGGCAGCGCGCCGCGCCGTGTGGGGGCCCAGCTTGCCATAAGCGGTGAAGGCGAGATCGAGGGGTCGGTTTCGGGCGGCTGTGTGGAAGGCGCGGTGGTGGTTGAGGCGATCGAGGCCTGTAAGGACGGCGCGCCGCGCCTGTTGGAATACGGGATTTCGGATGGCGATGCCTTTGCCGTGGGGCTGGCCTGTGGCGGGACGATCCGGGTGATGGTGGAGCCGGTCGGCGCGGTTTTGCCGGTGGCCGTGCTGGAAGAGCTTGTCGCGGCGCGGGCCGCGCGCGCGCCCGTCGCCGTGGTCAGCGCCGCCGACGGTTCCCGCCGTTTGGAGCAGGACGGTTACAAAGAGCGGTTCCGCATGGACCGGTCGGGATTTGAAGAGAACGGCGATTTCGTGACCATCCACAATCCGCCCCTGCGCATGATCATCGTGGGTGCGGTTCATATTGCGCAGGCATTGGTGCCCATGGCGCGGATCGCGGGCTATGACCCCGTTGTGATCGAACCCCGCGCCAGTTTCGGGTCCGAAACACGGTTCCCGGGAGAAACGATCCTTGAGGATTGGCCGGACGAGGCGGTGGTCGCGCTTGGCCTTGATACCCGCACGGCTCTGGTTTTGCTGACCCATGATCCTAAGCTGGATGATCCTGCCTTGCAGGCGGCCCTTGGGACCGAGGTCTTTTACATCGGCGCGCTGGGCTCCACCCGCAGCCATGCCAAGCGGGTTGAGCGGATGCAGAGCGCCGGGCTGTCTGCGGCGCAGATCGCGCGTATCCACGGCCCCGTGGGGTTGGATATCGGCGCGGCCAGTCCGGCGGAAATCGCGGTTGCGATCCTGGCGCAGGTCACGGCGGTCTTGCGGGGGCGCGCATGAGGTTCGGCGAGGTTCCGATCACACAGGCCGCCGGGACGATCCTTGCCCATTCCGTTGCCGTCCAACAGGGGCGGTTACGCAAGGGGCAGGTGTTGGAGGTCGCCCATATCGCACGGTTGCGCGCGGCGGGGATCGAGACCGTCACCGTTGCTCGGCTTGATGCCGGGGACTGCCACGAAGACACCGCCGCCCGCGATATCGCCGCCGCTTTGATGGCCGACCCGGGCGGAGACGGGCTTTGGCTCAGCCGGGCGTTCACGGGCCGCGTGAATGTTTTTGCCCACGCGGCGGGGGTGGTGGATATGAAGGCGGATCAGCTATACCAGCTGAACCGCGTCAACCCGTTGATCACCGTGGCGACGGTGCCTGAGTATCAGCAGATGGCCAAAGGCGGCATGGTGGCGACGGTCAAGATCATCTCCTATGCCGTGCCCGAGGCCGATGTGGCCCGCGCCGTGGCCCATGCGCGTGGCGCGATGCGACTTGCCAGGCCAGTGTACCGCAATGCCAGCCTGATCATCACCGAAATCCCCGGCGGGCCGGGCAAAAAGGGGCGCAAGGCGATCGAGGACCGGCTTGCGGCGTTGGAAATCACGCTTGTCGACACGCAAACGGTGCCCCACGACGCCGCCGCATTGGCCGAGGCGATTGCGGTGGCCCAGGGCGAGATGATCCTGATCCTGACCGGATCGGCGACCAGCGATCTTGACGATGTGGCCCCAAGCGCGCTGCGTGCAGCGGGGGGCAGGGTCAAGCGGTTCGGGATTCCCGTGGACCCCGGTAACCTGTTGTTTACAGGAAAGTTTCGCAAGCGTCCGGTGATCGGGTTGCCCGGCTGCGCACGGTCGCCCGCGTTGAACGGGGCCGATTGGGTGCTGTCGCGAATGGCCTGTGGCATCGATGTGGGTAACAAGGATATCGCGGCCATGGGGGTCGGGGGATTGCTCAAGGAAATGCCCAGCCGCCCCATGCCCCGCAAGGGGCGAAAGGGCGGGGTCAGTTGATCCGGTTTCGCCCCGATCCTGCTTCGATCCTGCGTGCGGTATCGCTAGGATATTCGGCCATTTGAAAAAATTCCGGGTTCTCAAGTTGCAAAACCCGTGCTTAACTCACCCTCGTAGATAACAAAAAATCTATCTGGGAGGAGCCAATGTCACAGGTCACCATGACCGTGAATAGCAAACCCGTGTCCGGCGACATCGAAGGACGCACTTTGCTTAGCACATTTTTACGAGAAACTCTGGGCATGACCGGCACCCATGTGGGGTGCGATACCAGCCAATGCGGGGCCTGTGTGGTCCATGTGAATGGCAGGGCGGTCAAATCCTGCACCATGCTGGCGGTCGAGGCCGAAGGCGCAGAGGTGGCCACGATCGAGGGTCAGGCCGCGTCCGATGGCACGTTGAACACGATCCAGCAGGCGTTTCAGGATCACCACGGTTTGCAATGTGGATTCTGTACCCCGGGCATGGTGATGTCGGCGGCGGCGCTGTTGCAAGACAACCCCAAACCGACCGAGGCCGAGATCCGCGATTATCTGGAAGGCAATATCTGCCGCTGTACCGGGTATCACAACATCGTCAAGGCGATCATGGCCGCAAGCGGTCAGGACGTCAGCGCCATCGCGGCGGAATAAGATCCGGGTTCGGCCACGCGGGGAGGCGTGGTGGAACAGGAAAGGATCACCCCCAAGGGAGGAGAATACCCATGCCAAAGGATAGCGGCATCGGCGCCAGCCCCAAGCGGCGCGAAGACGTGCGGTTCCTGACCGGAACCGGCAATTACACCGATGATATCAATGTGAATGGTCAGGCCTATGTGCATTTTCTGCGCTCGGATCTGGCCCATGGCACGATCAACAGCATCAACACCGACGACGCGGCGACCATGCCCGGTGTCATCCGCATTTTCACCGGTGCGGATTTTGCCGAACTGGGCGGAATCCCCTGCGGTTGGGAAGTGACTGACAGGCATGGCAAGCCGATGCAGGAACCCGCGCATCCGGTGCTGGCCATCGGCAAGGTGCGCCATGTGGGGGACCCCTATGCTGCCGTTGTGGCCGAAACCGCCGCGCAGGCGCGCGATGCGGCCGAGGCGATTGAGGCCGACATTGACGAGCTTCCCGCGGTGGTTGACATGAGGGCCGCGCTGGCCGACGGGGCGACCAGGGTGCATGACGAGCTTGAGAGCAACCTGTGTTACGACTGGGGCTTTGTTGAAGAAAACAAACCAGCGGTGGAGGAGGCCTTTGCCAGGGCCGCCCATGTGACCACGCTGGAGTTGCGCAACAACCGACTTGTGGCCAACCCGATAGAGCCGCGCGTGGCAATCGGCGACTATAACCGCGCCACCGATGACAGCACGCTTTATACCACCTCACAGAATCCGCATGTGATCCGCCTTCTTATGGGGGCCTTCGTGTTGGGGATCCCGGAGCATAAGCTGCGCGTGATTGCGCCAGATGTGGGCGGGGGCTTTGGCACCAAGATTTTCCATTATGCCGAAGAGGCGTTTTGCACGTTTGCCGCCAAGGCGGTGAACCGGCCCGTGAAATGGACGGCAAGCCGGTCCGAAGCTTTCATGTCCGACGCCCATGGGCGCGATCATGTCACCACGATCCAGCTTGCCTTGGATGCAGACAACAATTTCACCGCGTTGCGCACCGATACCTATGCCAATATGGGGGCCTATCTGTCGACTTTTGCGCCGTCGGTGCCCACATGGCTGCATGGCACGTTGATGGCGGGGAACTACAAAACCCCGCTGATCTATGTGAACGTCAAGGCGGTGTTCACGAATACGGTGCCGGTGGATGCGTATCGCGGGGCCGGGCGGCCCGAGGCGACCTTTCAGTTGGAGCGGGTCATCGACAAGGCCGCGCGCGAGCTGGGGGTGGATCCGGTTGCTCTGCGCCGCCAGAATTTCATCACCGAATTTCCCTATGCCACGCCTGTGGCGGTGGAATATGACACCGGCGATTACCATGCCACCATGGACAGGCTCGAAGAGATGATCGACCGCGACGGGTTCGCGGCGCGGCGCAAGGCGAGCAAGGCCCAAGGCAGGCTGCGCGGGCTTGGTATCAACTGTTATATCGAGGCCTGTGGCATCGCGCCTTCGAACCTTGTGGGACAGCTGGGCGCGCGTGCGGGGCTTTATGAAAGTGCAACCGTGCGGGTCAATGCTACTGGTGGGCTGGTGGTCATGACCGGCAGCCACAGCCACGGGCAGGGGCATGAAACCTCGTTCCCGCAGGTGATTGCCGACATGATTGGCATTGACGAAAGCATGGTTGAAATCGTCCATGGCGACACGGCCAACACGCCGATGGGGATGGGGACCTATGGGTCGCGCTCTCTCGCTGTGGGAGGATCGGCCATGGTGCGCGCCACCGAGAAGATCATCAACAAGGCCAAGAAGATCGCCGCGCATCTTCTGGAAGTGTCCGATGCGGATATCGAATTGAAGGACGGACAGTTCAGCGTGGCCGGTACGGATAAATCCGTGGCCTGGGGCGATGTGACCCTCGCGGCCTATGTGCCCCACAACTATCCGCTTGAGGATATCGAACCGGGGCTGGAGGAGACCGCCTTTTACGACCCGGCGAACTTTACTTACCCGTCAGGGGCTTATGCCTGTGAAGTTGAAGTGGACCCGGAGACCGGCAAGGTGACCATCGAACGGTTCGCGGCGGCCGATGATTTCGGCAATATCGTCAACCCGATGATTGTTGATGGCCAGGTGCATGGCGGCATTGGGCAGGGGATCGGGCAGGCGCTGCTTGAGAACTGTGTCTATGACGAGGATGGTCAATTGCTCAGCGCCTCTTACATGGATTACGCCATGCCGCGCGCCGATGATGTGCCGTTTTACGAGGTCGATCATTCCTGCCAGACGCCCTGTACCCACAACCCGCTTGGGGTGAAGGGCTGTGGCGAGGCCGGGGCAATCGGGTCGCCGCCTTCGGTGGTAAATGCGGTTGTGGATGCGTTGCAATCGGGGGGGCATGACGTGACCCATATTGATATGCCGCTGTCGCCCGCGCGCGTCTGGTCGGCGATGCAGGGCAAAGGTTGAGAGGGCGCGCGCGGGGCCAGCCCCGCGCGTTTCCCTGGAAATTTATGGTCAGGTGCAAACAGCGGTTCGGGACACGGATTGTCGGGGTCACCAAGGCTTTGGAGGATGAGACATGTATGAATTTGATGTTGAGCGGCCCGTAACGGTGGCCGAGGCGGTCGCGGCCTTGGGCACGGACGAGGCGCAGGCGATGGGCGGGGGGCAGACCCTGATCCCCACGTTGAAACAGCGCTTGGCCGCGCCGTCGGTTTTAGTCAGCCTGAGTGGCATTGACGAGATGAAGGGGATTTCCGTCGCCGGGCGGGATGTGACCGTGGGCGGGGCGACCTGTCACGCGGATGTGGCCGCCCATGGGGTGATTGCTGCCCTGTCGGTGCTGGCCGGGCATATCGGCGACCCGGCGGTGCGCAATCGCGGCACCATTGGCGGATCTCTTGCCAATAACGATCCGTCCGCCTGTTACCCGGCGGCGGCATTGGGATTGGGGGCCACGATCATCACCAACAGCCGCGAAATCGCAGCGGATGCCTATTTCACCGGGTTGTTTGAGACCGCGTTGGAAGAGGGTGAAATCATCACTGCAGTGAAGTTCCCGATTCCCGAAGCTGCGGCCTATGAGAAGTTCGAACAGCCCGCGAGTCGGTTCGCATTGGTCGGGGTTTTCGTGGCGAAAACCGAAGATGGTGTGCGCGTGGCAGTGACCGGGGCCAGCGAAGCGGGCGTTTTCCGCTGGAGCGCGGCCGAGGCGGTTCTGGCCAGTGAGTTCAGCGCCAGCGCATTGGAGGGCATGGCCCCGGATGCAGATGGGATGATCAGCGATCTGCACGGATCGGGCACCTATCGCGCCCATCTTGTCGGGGTCATGACGCGCCGGGCCGTGGCCACGGCGGCGGCTGCTGGCTAAAGCGTTCGACCTTTAACCTGAGACAGGGAAAAGGGCGAACGCAGCGCGACATCTATGTATTTCGCGCGTCCTGCCAAAAACCCGTGTTTCAGGTTTTTGGCAGGACGCTTTAGGGCGCGCCGATCTGAGGGTCTGTTGAATCGCTTTGGGGGGCGACGCGGGCAGAGCGCCGTTTTCTGAGGGTTACATGTTTACGGAGTGCATGTATCTCAAGCATGTCAAAGCCTCGCTCTTTGGCCAGTTGTTGTGCCCTGGCAAGGGCGGACGGCGCACATTCCAGCGCGGTCATCTCAAGCCGGCATTCGGCCCGATAGACCGAATCGCGCTCTGCGCGGCCTGAAATCAGAGTGTCCAATGAAACAGGAGCCGTATGAGGTTTTAAGCGTCAGGGCAGAGTCGTAAAAAGAAAAACGCCCCGCGATCAGGCGGAGCGTTGTCAAAGGCGGTCGGTTTACTTCTGAGGGAGCGGCCCGATCAGCATGACCATCTGGCGGCCTTCCATCTTGGGGAAGTTTTCCACCTTGCCGATTTCCCTGGTATCCTCGGCCACACGTTCCAACAGCTCACGGCCCAGATTTTGGTGCGCCATTTCGCGGCCACGGAATCGCAGGGTGACCTTTACCTTGTCGCCATTTTCCAGGAACTTGACCACATTGCGCATCTTGACGTCATAGTCGTGGGTGTCCGTGTTCGGGCGGAACTTGACCTCTTTGATCTCGATGGTCTTCTGTTTCTTGCGCGCCTCGGATTCCCGCTTTTGCTGTTCATATTTGAATTTGCCAAAATCCATGATCTTGCACACGGGCGGATTTGCGTTGGGTGAAATCTCTACCAGATCAAGCCCGGCATCGGTGGCCATTTCAAGCGCACGTGCGGGAGAGACGACACCGGCGTTTTCGCCATCTGCGCCAATTAGCCGGATTTCGGGGGCGCGGATGCGGTCGTTGACCCGGGGGCCAGTGTCACGTTGGGGCGGCGCGTTGTGAGGTCTGCGAGCTATGGTTTTGTTCCTTCAATGGTTTTCGATCCAGATCTGAGGCCCAAAGATAAACTTGGGCCGGTTGGGTTTCAAGCGGGAATCGTTGTATAATGTGGTATAATGGTGCTGTTTTTCCCCTTGTGTCTCAAGTCCGGGTGCGACATTTCACAGATTGGTAGTACTGTCGTCCCCTGTGACGGAAAACTGTAGAGGACTGAAATTATGAAAAACCTTGTTTGGGTTGTTGCGCTGGCGGTTGTGGTTGGTGGCGGGTATTACGCCTATTCGACCAATCAGGCGGCGAAAATCGCCGAGGAAGCCACAGCAGCAGCGAAAGCTGCTGAAGAGGCGGCTGCAGCGAAAGCAAAGGCCGCAGAAGAGGCAGCCGCCAAGGCCGCCGAAGAAACCAAAGCCGCTGAGGAAGCTGCGGCGAAAGCCGCCGAAGAAGCGGCCGCTAAGGTCGCCGAAGAAGCCAAGGCCGCTGAGGAAGCTGCGGCGAAAGCCGCCGAAGAAGCCGCAGCAGCGGCGACGGAAGCCGAAGCACAGGCCGCTGCGGAAGCGGCAGCCGCAGAGGAGGCCGCGGCAGCGGCGGCGAAAGAAGCTGCGGCAGCAGCGGAAGCCGCAGCAGCGGCGGTTGCCGAGGAAGCTGCTGCGGCAGCTGCGGCCACTCAGGAAGCGGCGCAGGGCGCTGTTGAGGCGGCTACCGACGCTGCGAGCGGTGCAGCAGCAGCGGCTACCGACGCGGCCAGTGGTGCAGCAGAAGCGGCGGCTGATGCGGCAAGTGGTGCAGCAACTGCAGTCACAGACGCGGCCAGTGATGCTGCAGCGGCTGCGACAGGTACTGCAACCGGGGCTGCGGGTGGTCTGGCCGATCTGCTGACGGCGGATGGGTTCAGCATGGACAAGGTGATCGAGATGATCGACGGCTCCGAAATTAGCAGCACCAAGAAGATGCTTTTGAAGTCCGGCCTGGAAAAAGTTAAGGACAACCCGGAGCTTCTGCAAGGCGTTCTGGATCAGGTCAAAGCGGCCCTTGGCATGTAAGATCCTGCCGGATCGTTGAAGTTGAAACCCCCGCCCGAGTAGTCGAGCGGGGGTTTTTCGTGGTGCGCCCCAGAGCGCCCCCTGTACGCCCCCGGCGATGGTCCACCCGCCCTCCCTTGGCGGGTTTGCCCGGGGGCTATCCCGCCAGCCATCGCCGGGGGCGCGATTGCGAGGGAGACCGGGATTGGGGCGGGACGTGCAAAAGGGGCGCGGCACCGTACCTTTTTGCGATACCTCTTTCGCTCTTTGATTTGGTTCTGTGCCTGTGATCGTTCTGACGTGTATTCGCTTGTGGAAATATCCTATGAAAACGGCCCGGACAGGGGCCCGGGCCGTTTACAATGCACAAGACAGGCGGGAAAAGTTAATCCAGGAAGGCTTTTTCCACCACGTATTGGGCGGGTTTGGAGTTGGCACCTTCTTCCAGCCCAGCCTCTTCCAGCATGTCTTTGAGTTCAAGATTGAACGCCAGGTTGCCACAGATCATCGCCCGGTCATTCTGGGGGCAGAGCGGTGTGACACCGAGGTCCTTATAGGCTTCGCCCGAGCGGATCAGGTCGGTGATACGGCCCATCTTGGGGCTCTCTTCCCGGGTTGTGGTCGGGTAGTATTTGATCTTCTTCCAGAAGCCTTCGCCAATCACCTCGTTAAGCAATTCGTTCTCTTTGAGCGCGTCGATCAGATCGCGTCCGTAGGTCAGCTCGCCCACCGTGCGGCAGGTATGGGTAATGATCACCTCGTCGTAATCCTCATAGGTCTGGGGTTCGCGCAGGAGCGACGCAAAGGGGGCAAAGCCCGTGCCCGTGGCAAAGAACCAGATCCGTTTCCCGGGGATCAGCGCGTCATGGACCAGCGTACCCACGGGTTTGGGGCGCAGGATGATTTCATCGCCCACCTTGATGTTCTGTAACTTTGACGTCAGCGGGCCGTCGGGCACCTTGATCGAGTAGAATTCCAACTCTTCGTCCCAGGAGGGGGAGGCGATGGAATAGGCGCGCAACAGGGGTTTCTGTTTGCCCGTCCTGGGGTCCGGGTCACCCATCAAACCGATCATGACGAATTCACCTGAGCGAAAGCGCAGCGACGCGGGCCGTGTGCAGCGGAAGCGGAACAGGCGGTCCGTGTAATGCTGAACCTCGGTCACGGTCTGCGCGTCGGGCAGGGTGGGCACTTTTGGGGTTGTGGGGGCCGGGGTTGTGGGGGCGGATGTATCGGTCACGGGGCTTAACTCGGTCCTATGTGTTTCGGGTGCGTTTCGGGGCGTGCGGGGGTATGCTCCCTCCTTATCAGGTTGGACAGGGTTTAGAAGGTATATCTGTGTTGCGTCTTTGATCTGGCGCAAATTCCGGGCTGGTTACAGGGCGGCAATTGCGGCGGCGGCGCAGATACGCAGGGCGATGTCGCGCCCCCAGCTGTTCGTATGCGAAAGACAAGCAACGTTGCTATCGGCCAAAGCGTTGGCGGTGACGACCTGTTGGTTTGGTGTATTGGGCATGTCACGGTCCTTGAGGTGTTTGATGGTGAGGCGTCTGGCGATGTCTGTTCGTGGCCTATAGGTTGGGAAAATGTTCTGGTTATTCGCCAGACCTTGTGGGAAATAGGGGAATATATCCCACGCGACAAGCGGGGGAGGGGCGAAGTTCACGCAAACAGGAAAAATAGCGAATGTCGGTTCGGATAGATGAAACAGACCGAAAAATTCTCTCGGAACTGCAACGGGATGCGGCACAATCTCTGGATGAAATTGCCCGGAAAGTCGGGTCATCCAAGACACCGGTTTGGAACCGGGTGAAGAAATTGCGCGAGGCGGGGGTGATCCGGCAGCAGACCGTGGTGCTGGATGCCGAGGCGTTGGGATTTGAGGCCTGTTTCTTTGTGCTGATCCGCACAAGCGAACATGATGCGGCGTGGCAGGCGGCGTTTCTCAAGGCGTTGCAGGAGCGTGATGAAGTGCAGGAGGCGCACCGGCTGGCTGGGGATATCGACTATATCCTCAAGGTCCGGGTGGCGAATGCGCGAGCCTATGACAAGTTTTATCAGGCGTTGATCTCTGAGATGAAGGTGCACAATGTGACCGCGTTGCTGTCCATGGAGGAAATCAAGGCCAGCGTCGCCCTGCCGCTGGGGCGGTAATTTCGGCTGAATTCTGGCGCGCATCTGAAACCGCACGCGCCCTTCAATCAGATTGTGCGCTTCCGCGCGCAGTTTTTACACGTGACATCTGGCGTGACGCGAGAGCTGTTGGGGTGTGTCATGTCGTGACCTCCAGTCGCTCAAGACCGTGGAAATGATAGGCGTTGGCGTAGCGGGGCGAGTTGGTCAGGCGCAGGTTGGGACAGCGCTCAAACAGGGTGGTCAGCGCGATGTCAAGTTCGAGTCGCGCAAGCGGAGCGCCAACACAGAAATGCAGGCCGCCGCCAAACCCGTGCTGGGTATGGCGTGTGCGCGTGGGATCGAAACGGTTGGGGTCGGACCACCGCGCAGGGTCACGGTTGGCCGCCGCCAGAAGCAGGCCGATTTGATCCCCGCGCCGGAAGTCATGTCCGAACAGGGTGACATTCTCGTACACATAGCGGGTGAACATATGGAGCGGCGGATCAAATCGCAAAAGCTCTTCGACGGTATCCGGGTTGAGCGAGGCCCGGCCCATCCCATGTTCTAGCAGGCATTTCACCCCGTTGCCAAGGCTGTGAACCGTTGCCTCGTGCCCGGCATTGAGCAGCAGGATACAGGTGGTGATCATCTCGTCGGTTGAAAGCTTTTCGCCCTGTTCCTCAGCGGCGATCAGGTGGGTGATCAGATCATCGGCGGGGCGGCTGCGGCGCTGGTCAATATAGCCGCGCATAAAATCGGCAAAGTCCTGCGCGGCGGCGGCGGCCCGGGTTTCGATCTCGGGCGTGCGCGAAGCCTGGTACATCGCCACCATGCGATTGGACCAGGTGAGGAGTTGCGGGGCCATGTCTTCGGGCACGCCCAGCAGGCGGGCGATGATGCGCACGGGCAGAGGCGCGCAGAAGGCGGGCAGCAGGTCAAAGGGCCGGGCTTTGGGAAACGCGTCGATCAGCTCTTGGGCAAGGTTGCGGATGTCGGGGCCGAGCGCGGCGATGCGGCGCGATGTAAAGGCGCGCAGGACAAGGCCACGTAACCGCGTGTGGCGCGGGGGCTCAAGCTCCAGCATGGAATGCTGCTCTATGGCCTCAAACGGTGCGAGATGGGGCAGCACGGGGCGGGCGAATTCCGGCGGAACGGCGCGGCCAAGGCGCTTGTCGCGCAACAGCGCGTGCACGGCTCTGTGTGACACGGCACAGGCCATGCCGTAGTCGGTCCAGTGAAACAGGTCCCCGGTCGCACGGGCGCGGTCGTAGAACGGATAGGGATTCTGAACAAAGTCAGGGTTGGTCGGGGATTGGGTGAACTTCTGCATCGGTTGCATAAAACGCTATTCCGCGTTGCAAGTGAAGCAAAACCCGTGCGGGAGAGCGCCGGTGCCGAGCGTAGCGAGGCCACGCCCAACCCGCTGGCGCGCGGTCCACAGGACCGCTCTGTCGAAGGGGCGGGAGCGCCCTGGTCCGGCACGCCCCCGGGCCTGCGCGCCGGGTGATTTCAGACCTCGCCCCCCGTGCGCGGTGAAATCTTTGATCTCTGACGACGAAAGATGATTCAGCTTCGCGGCGGAGTGCGATAAACATAGGGCATGAAAGCTGGATGGCTCAGCACAGGATGGATCTGGCGGTGCGCATGTTGTTTGGCGTGGCCGCGACCCGGGCCGAGGTGCTGGTCACCGGCCCTGTGGGCAGCGGGATTTCCAAGGTGGCCGAGGTGATCCATCTGATGTCAGAGGTGGGGCAGGAACCCTTTGCCAAACGTCCGGCGGCCGGGTTGGGGCGCGGGTGGCGGTCGGGGCCAGCGCGGCGGCGGCGGTTCGGCTGAAACTGCCGCGCAAGACATTTTACGACAAGCTCGCCCGGTATGGGTTGAAACCCGAGGATTTTCGCCGCTGAGCCTGGTGCGGTCGGGTTGTACCGGGGCGGTGCCCCGGACCCTAGGATGGTTTATGCTCTGATGATGGGGGATTCGCGCTGGTTCAGGCTGTGCGGAAATTCTCATGGTTGGGGGGTGATCTGTGTGAATTTCCGCAGAATTCCGCAATTTCGCATGGCAGGTTTGTGCGCGGCGCATGGGTAGAATGCTGAAATTAATGGAAAAATCTATCGGGGTTGGCTTCTTTTCCGACGGGGGTTGAGCCCAGATCACAGGGATGTAAGCATGGCGCATCCAAGTCTAACGGGAGGATACCCTTATGAAATTTCTGACTGCTGCCGCCACCGCGCTGGCCCTGAGTGTCACCGCGACCGCTGCCACCGCCAGCGCCTGTGACGATGGCGAGATCGTTGTCAAGTTCAGCCACGTGACCAACACCGACAAGCACCCCAAGGGGATTGCCGCGTCGCTGCTTGAAAAGCGGATCAACGAAGAGATGAACGGCAAGATGTGCCTGGAAGTCTTCCCCAACTCGACCCTTTATAATGACAACAAGGTTCTGGAAGCCATGTTGCAGGGTGATGTGCAACTGGCCGCGCCGTCGCTTTCGAAATTCGAGAAGTTCACCAAACAGTTCCGTCTCTTTGACCTGCCCTTCATGTTCAGGGACATCAACGCCGTGGATGCGTTTCAGAACAGCGAAAGCGGTCAGGCGATGCTGGATTCAATGCAGCGCCGCGGGCTTCAGGGGCTAGCCTTCTGGCACAATGGCATGAAGCAGATGTCGGCCAACAAGCCGCTGATCAATCCGACCGATGCCAACGGGCTGAAGTTCCGGGTTCAAAGCTCGGACGTATTGGTTGCCCAGATGGAAGCCATCGGCGGAAGCCCGCAGAAAATGGCGTTCAGCGAAGTTTATGGCGCGCTGCAACAGGGTGTTGTGGACGGGCAGGAAAACACCTGGTCCAACATCTATGGCAAGAAGTTCTTTGAGGTTCAGGACGGGATCACCGAAACCAATCACGGTATCATCGACTATCTGGTTGTGACCAATGTCAAATGGCTCAACAGCCTGGATGCCGATGTGCGCGATCAGTTCCTGAGCATTCTCAAGGAAGTGACCCAGACCCGCAACGCCGAAGCCTTTGCCGTGAACGAAGCGGCCAAACAGTCGATCATCGACGCGGGCGGCACCATTCGCCAGTTGGATGCCGAACAGCGCCAGGCCTGGGTTGATGCCATGAAGCCGGTCTGGGAGAAATTCGCCGGTGACGTGGGCCAGGAAAACATCGACGCGGCCCAGAAGATCAACATGGGCCAGTAAGCGACGTTCCAACGGCAACACAAACGGGCGGGCCGCGACAATGGCCCGCCCTTTTTCAAAGACAAAACAGGAGCGAGAGGGGGACAAGACATGCACGAGCGCACACCATCCATCATCGACAGGGCCGAAGAGACGCTGATCGCGCTGTTGATCGGTCTGATGACCGCGATCACATTTGCCAATGTCATTGCCCGGTTCGGGTTCAATTCAAATATTCTCTGGGCGCTTGAGGCGACTGTGTTCCTGTTTGCCTGGCTGGTTCTGCTGGGCGCGTCCTATGCGGTGAAGACCCATAGCCATCTGGGGGTGGACGCCATCATCAACATGCTGCCGCCCGCCGCGCGGCGAGTCCTGGCGCTGATCTCGGTGGCCTGCTGCCTTGTCTTTTCGCTTTTGCTGGTCAAGGGTGCCTATGATTACTGGTCCGTTTTTGCCGGGTTGCCCCCCACGTCGGGGCGTTGGTTCCCCACGGGGTTCGTGGCCGATTTCCAGGATCAGGCCTGGTACGAGGTGCAGGATGTGCCGATGATCGGCGCGTTGCGTTTCCTTGAAGACATGATCAATTTCGGCGAGGCCTATGAAAAGATGCCGAAGGTCATTCCCTATCTGGTGTTGCCTGTTTCGATGCTGTTGCTGACCTATCGTTTTGCCCAGGTGGCGGTGCAGGTCTGGCAGGGCAGGATCGACCGTTTGGTGGCCAGCCACGAGGTCGAGGACGAATTGGAAGAAATGCGGGCCGCGAATACGGATGCGGACGCGGATGAGGAGATGTCGAAATGACCGTCGCATTGCTTTTTGCCATGGTGATCGGCTTCCTGTTGATCGGGGTGCCGATTGCGGTGGCTTTGGGTCTCAGCTCGATCCTGTTCCTGCTGTGGTTCTCGGATGCGACCATGGCGTCGGTGGCGGGGACGTTGTTCGAGGCGTTCGAGGGGCACTATACCCTTCTGGCCATTCCGTTCTTCATCCTGGCGTCCAGCTTCATGACCACGGGCGGTGTGGCGCGCCGGATCATCCGGTTTTCCATCGCCTGTGTGGGGCATTTGCCCGGTGGTCTTGCCATCGCGGGCGTGTTTGCCTGTATGATGTTCGCCGCCCTGTCCGGGTCGTCCCCGGCCACCGTGGTGGCCATCGGGTCAATCGTGATCGCGGGGATGCGCCAGGTGGGCTATTCCAAGGAATTCGCCGCCGGTGTGATCTGTAATGCGGGGACGCTGGGCATTCTGATCCCGCCCTCCATCGTGATGGTGGTCTATGCCGCCTCGGTTGAGGTGTCGGTGGGGCGGATGTTCCTTGCCGGTGTCATTCCGGGCCTGATGGCCGGTCTGATGCTGATGATCACGATTTACGCCATTGCCAAGATCAAGAACCTGCCCAAGGGCGAATGGCTTGGCTGGGGCGAGATTTTCCAGTCGGGTCGCGAGGCCGGTTGGGGGCTGTTCCTGATCGTTATTATCCTTGGCGGGATTTATGGCGGGATATTCACCCCTACCGAAGCCGCCGCCGTGGCCGCCGTTTATGCCTTCTTCATCGCCAGCTTTGTGTACAAGGATATGGGGCCGCTTTCGACTGCTGAGGGCGAGGCGAATGTGAGCCTGTTCAGGAAACCACAGGCGATTGTGACCGCGCTGTTTCACAAGGACACCAAACACACGCTGTTCGAGGCGGGCAAGCTGACCGTCACGCTGTTGTTCGTGATTGCCAACGCATTGATCCTCAAACATGTTCTGACCGAACAGCAGGTCCCGCAACAGGTGGCGGGGGCGATGCTTGATGCCGGGTTTGGTCCGGTTATGTTCCTGATCGTGGTCAACGTGATCCTGTTGATCGGGGGGCAGTTCATGGAGCCTTCGGGCCTGTTGGTGATCGTGGCACCGCTGGTGTTCCCCATTGCCATGGAACTGGGCATCGACCCGATCCATCTGGGCATCATCATGGTGGTGAATATGGAAATCGGGATGATCACGCCTCCGGTCGGGTTGAACCTGTTCGTCACCTCGGGTGTCGCGGGTATGCCGATGATGAGCGTCGTGCGGGCGGCGCTGCCGTTCCTGGCCGTGCTCTTCGTCTTCCTGATCATGGTGACCTATATCCCATGGCTGTCGACCTTCCTGCCCAACACCTTCATGGGGCCGGAGATCATAACCAGGTAGACCCGCGCACGGTTTATAACGAAGAGGGCGTACCGTTTCGGTGCGCCCTTTTTGCGTGTGCCACGTCAGGGGGGCACAGGGTGTTTTGGTTCAGGCCGTTTCGGTTCAGCGTAGGGGCGCTGCATGATCTGGGGGGCGACGGCGGGCCGTGGCGCGTCAGGTGGTGACGGGTTTCGTCTGAACATCCCGCTCCAAGTCGCGGAAAAAAATTGGACAAATTCGGTGCGCACAATAGCATGGGGGGACGAATAGACGGAGGACCGCCATGGAAACGCTGACATTGACCCCTGAAATGATGGCGGTTCTTGGGGTGTTGGCGTTGACGGTGGTCTTGTTCATAACCGAACTGTTCCGCATAGATTTTACCGCCATTCTGATGATGGTCCTGCTGGGACTACTCAGCCAGATCCCCGGCCTTGGCGGGTTGGCCGATCCGATGCATCTGTTTGACGGGTTTTCCTCGAACGCGGTGATTTCGATCATCGCCGTGATGATCCTTGGGGCCGGGCTGGACCGCACCGGGTTGATGTCCAGGGTGGCGGCTTTGATTCTGCGCTATGGCGGGCGGACCGAGGCGCGGATCATCCCGATCATCTCCGGCTCGGTCGGGTTCATTTCGTCCTTCATGCAGAATGTCGGCTCAGCGGCGCTGTTTCTGCCTGTGGTCAGCCGGATTTCGGTGCGTACCGGCCTGCCGCTTTCGCGGCTTTTGATGCCCATGGGATTTTGTGCCATTCTGGGCGGGACCATGACCATGGTGGGCTCTTCGCCGTTGATTTTGCTCAACGATCTGATCCTGGCCTCTAACGCGACATTGCCCGAGGGACAGAAGATGGAGACCTTTGGCCTGTTTTCGGTCGCGCCGGTGGGGCTGTGCCTTGTGCTGACCGGGATCCTTTATTTCATGCTGTTTGGCCGCTGGGTGTTGCCCAGCCGTGCTGCCCATGAAGAAGGCGCGTCGGGGCAGTCGGTCAAGGGGTATCTCAAACGTGCTTACGGGTTGAAGTCGGATATCGTCGAAGTGGTCATTCCTGCTGGTAACCTGTTGGAAGGACAGAAGTTTCGCGATATCATGCAGGCCCATAACCTTTATATTGTCGGCTCGTCCCATGGCAATAAACGCTGGTTTGCACCGCCGGTGGATACACGGATCGAAACCCCCTGTCGTCTGGCCGTGCTGGGGCGGCGCAAGGTGATCGAGGAAGTGTCCGGGTGGTACGGGCTTGAGCCGTTGGACGATCTTGAGGTTTTTGCCGAAGACTTCGCCCCAACCGTGGCTGGGGTTGGCGAGGTGGTTGTGCCCCCTGACAGTGGGGTGATTGGAAAAACCCCGTTGGAACTGGCCATGCGGCGCACCTATGGTCTGTCATTGCTGGCGGTGCATCGGGGCGGCGAAACCCATTCCCTTGTGGAAACGGCGGAGCATCATGCCGATGACATCCTGTCGATCCCGATTCAGGCCGGAGATGCCTTGGTGTCCTTTACCACTTGGGATGCGCTGGCGCGGTTGTCGCGGGAAAAGGATTTTGTCGTGGTAACAAGCGATTTCCCGCGCGAGGAGCTTCGTCCGACCAAGGTCGGCTGGGCTTTGCTGTTCTTTGCGGTGGCGCTTTTCCTTATTCTTTTCACGGATATACGATTGTCTCTTGCGCTGTTGGTTGGCGCTGCGGGGATGATCGCAACCCAGGTGCTGCGCGTGGACGAAGCCTATGAGGCGGTGAGCTGGTCGACCGTGTTCCTTTTGGCCTCGCTGATCCCGTTGGGGCAGGCGGTGCAGAATACCGGCACGGCGGCGTGGATCGCGCAACACGTGCTGGTGTTGCTGGAGGGCTGGCCGCTCTGGGGGCTTCAGGCCGGGATTGCCGTGTTGGCGACCGTGTTCACCCTGGTGATGTCCAATGTGGGGGCAACCGTGTTGCTGGTGCCGCTGGCGGTGCCCATCGCCGTGGCCGCAGGGGGGGATCCGGCGATCTTTGCGCTGACCGTGGCGATTTCCACCTCCAACTCTTTCCTGATCCCAACCCACC
Organism: Rhodobacterales bacterium; assembly: GCA_002747035.1. GTDB lineage: Bacteria > Pseudomonadota > Alphaproteobacteria > Rhodobacterales > Rhodobacteraceae. The sequence goes on along the minus strand of PDRZ01000031.1, from coordinate 4,467 downwards.
AGGTGAACGCGCTGATCATGGGGCCCGCCGGGTACAAGGTCACCGACTTTGTCCGCTCGGGCGGGATCATGACCGTCCTGTTTCTGGTGGTGTCGATGGTGATGATGAACGTGGTGTTCTGAGCTTAAAGCGTTTCCACATTACGTTGACACAGCGTGATGTGGAAACGCCGTGCAACATATCAGGCGTGTGGGCGTTTCCGGCTATTGCCGTGATCCAACAAGAACTGGAAACGCCGCTTTAGGCGCTTGCTTCCAACGCCTTGATAATAGGCGAGAAATCCGAAGCCTTGAGCGAGGCACCGCCAACCAGCGCGCCATCCACATTGGGTACGCCAAAGATGTCGGCGGCGTTGCCGGGTTTGACCGACCCGCCATAGAGCAACCGCACGCCACGCCCCACGCCTGCGCCGAAACGGCGTTCAAGCCGGGCGCGGATGAAATCATGCACCTCGCCAATCTGGGCGAGGGTGGGGATTTTGCCGGTGCCAATCGCCCAGATCGGTTCATAGGCCACAACAAGGTTAAGGGCGGTGGAACTGTCGGGGATCGAAGAGGACAATTGCCCCGCGATGATGTCGAGCGTGTTCGCCGCCTCTCGCTGGGCCAGCGATTCACCGACACAGACAATGGCCATAAGCCCTTGATCCTGTGCCGCTTTTGCCTTGGCACGGACGATTTCCGAGCTTTCCTCGTGATCCTCGCGCCGTTCGGAATGGCCGACGATCACGGCGCTGGCCCCGGCATCCTTCAACATCCGGGCCGAGATGTCGCCCGTATGGGCCCCGCTTACGTTAGGGTGACAATCCTGCCCCCCAATGGCAAGCGCGTCCCCGGCATGGGCCGCAGCAGCCGAAATCAGAGTGGCAGGAGGGCAGAGAAGCATGTCGACACCGGGCGAGGGGTGGGCGACGGTCAAAGCTTCAAGCTCGGTCAAATCCGCCTTGAGCCCGTTCATCTTCCAGTTGCCTGCCGCCAGTTTGCGCCGCATGATCATGCCTCCTTATCCCTTTGAAATAAGGGTGTAATCGCGCATGGCGGCGGGGTCAAGGCAGGGAGCCGTTACATCCCCTCGAACTTGATCGACTCGCCACATCCACAGGCTTCGGTGACGTTGGGGTTGTTGAATTTGAACCCGGATTCCAGAAGCGAAACCTCATAGTCGATCTGGGTGCCAAACAGGAACATTTGCGCCATCGGGGCGATCATGACGCGGGCACCGTCCTGTTCCACCACCTCGTCATTGGGGTCCAGCTCGTCCACATAGTCCATGGTGTATTCCATGCCCGCACAGCCGCCCTTTTTCACCCCGATGCGCAGCCCCTGATGGCCCTCTTTTTCCATCAGCCTGGCGATCTGCGCTGCCGCCCTCGGGGTCATGGAGACCGCCTGTTTTCCCGGAGTGCCAAACATCAGCTTTGCCTTTCAGCGCGTTGAATAATCACATGAAACCCAGTTCAAGCCGGGCTTCATCGCTCATCATCTCCATGCCCCACTGGGGTTCCCATGTCAGTTCCACATCGACTTTGCGCACACCCGGAAGTGGGGCAATCGCATCGGCCACCCATCCCGGCATGTCGCCTGCCACCGGACAGCCCGGCGCGGTCAGGGTCATGATCACGCTGACATCGTTTTCGTCCGAAATCTGGACCGTGTAGATCAACCCGAGGTCATAGATATTCACAGGGATTTCAGGGTCATAGACCGAACGGCACGCGTCGACAACCGCATCGTACAGGGCGTGGTCAGTGGTCGAAGGCACGATCAGAGGGGTGCCTTCGAGCGGTTCGGGGGTGGTAGTCATGTGCGAGCCTCTCAGAGTTCCTGATCTTTCATATAAGGATAGTGCAAAGCGCCGTAAAGGGAGGCGGTGTTAACAGTTTGACCAGGCAGCGGGAGACGGGGGGTGCCTGACGCGCACCGATGCGGCACCGGGTGGCTGCCGGGCCTGCTTCCCGGTCGGGCAGGGCAGATCGTAAACAGAGCGCGCGATGTCTATACCGTAATCTGGCCGTAATCAGACCGCAAACCGTGACTTTGCCTCAAGCTTCAACCGGGCGGGGTCCATGAAATGGCTTACCATCACCGGCGTGGCATGGGCATAGGCTTCGGCAAGGGGCATCTCCAGTTGGGCGCGCATTGCGGCTTTGCCATGGGTGATGGGGCCAGGGTTCTGTGCGGCGAGCGTGGCGGCAAAGTCCTGAGCGGTTTGCAGCAGCCTGTCGGCCGGGGACAGGTGGCTGACCAACCCGACCGCCAGCGCCCAGGCCGCATCCTGGGCCGTGCCCGACAGGGTCAGGCGCATCAGGTGCTTGGGCGCAATCGTGCGGGACACAGCCACGGCAGGGGTGGTGCAATAGCCGCCATTGGTGACGCCGGGCAGGGCAAAGGTTGCCGTGTCGCTGGCAAAGGCGAGATCGCAGGAGGCCACAAGCTGTAGCCCCGCCGCCGTGGCGATGCCTTCGACAATCGCGAGGGTGGGTTTCGGGCTATGGGCCAAAGTGACCATCATGGCCGAACAGGCGGTGAACAAATCGCTCAGGTAGGCCGCGCCAAGGTCCGGGTCTCTGCGGTGGGCGGCGATTTCCTTGAGATCATGACCCGCACAGAAGATATGGCCGGGACCGTGGATCACGATCACCCTTGTCTCCGCATCTGTGATGGCCTGTTCAAGCGCGCCGTGCAACGCGTCGATCATGGCCCGGTTCAGGGGGTGCGCCGGGGCACGGCCCAGGGTCAGGGTGGTGACGCCCTGTTGGGTGTCTGTGGTGATCAGCGGTTCGGTGTTTTTCATTCCTTGTCTTTCATCCCTGTCTTTCATCGCGCGTTCCTCCTGATCCTGACTGATCCTGACTGATCCTGACTGATCCTGACTGTGCGCCGGGAATTGCGGTCTGGCAAGGTCTGGCAAGGCTTGGCAAGGCTTGGCAACCCGGGTGCGGAACAGGTAAGGAGGCGCGTTGACTGCGATTGGAATGTGAAAGAGGGCAGGGCGATGGAGCGGGTATCTTTTCAGTTGAACGCAACGGACGGGAAGGCGCGGACCGGGGTGATTTCGACGCCGCGGGGCGACATCCGCACGCCGGCCTTCATGCCCGTGGGCACGGCGGCGACCGTGAAGGCGATGATGCCCGAAAGCGTGCGGGCCACGGGGGCCGATATCCTGTTGGGCAACACCTATCATCTGATGCTGCGCCCGGGGGCCGAGCGGATCGACCGGCTGGGCGGCTTGCACAGGTTCATGAATTGGGAACGCCCGATATTGACCGATAGCGGCGGGTTCCAGGTGATGTCTCTTGCCGGTCTGCGCAAGCTGACCGAAAAGGGGGTCACGTTCAAAAGCCACGTGGACGGGTCGCGCCATGAATTGACTCCGGAGAGGTCGATGGAGATCCAGCGGCTTTTGGGGTCCGATATCGTGATGTGTTTTGACGAATGCCCGGCGCTGCCTGCGGATCGGGATCGGATTGCCGAAAGTATGCGGCTGTCGATGCGGTGGGCCCAGCGGTCGCGCGATGCCTTTGGAGATCGTCCGGGCCATGCGTTGTTCGGGATCATGCAGGGCGGGTTGGAACAGGACCTGCGCGAGGAAAGCGCGGAGGCGTTGAGGGAGATCGGCTTTGATGGCTATGCCATTGGCGGGCTGGCCGTGGGCGAAGGGCAGGCGGCGATGTTCGACTGTCTTGACTATGCGCCAGGGTTTTTGCCTAGGGACAAGCCGCGCTATCTTATGGGTGTGGGTAAACCGGACGATATCGTGGGGGCGGTAAAACGGGGCGTGGACATGATGGACTGTGTATTGCCCAGCCGGTCGGGTCGGACAGGGCAGGTGTTCACCCGGCGCGGTGTCGTGAACATCAAGAACGCGCGCCATGCGGATGACCCAAGGCCGCTGGATGAAGGGTGCAGCTGTCCGGCCTGTTCAAACTATTCCCGTGCCTATCTGCATCACGTTTTCAGGTCGCAGGAGATGATTTCGGGGATGCTGTTGACCTGGCACAACCTGCATTATTTTCAGGAGATCATGGCGGGGATGCGGGCCGCAATCACAGAGGGGCGGTTCGAGGCATGGGAGAGTGAGTTCCACGCACAGCGCGCCCTTGGAGATATCGAACCGCTGTGATCCTGGCGCAAGGCGGGCCGAGCGCAGCGAGGCCCGCCCCCCGCGACAACGGAGTTGGCGCAAAACCTGAGTATGTCGACAACGAAGTTGGCGCAAAGCCTCAAGGTATGGTTTCGACGGCGGGTGACGCTCTTGCATGCGCAATTCGCCCCACCCGCCGTCCCCAAGCTTTAAAAAGCTTTAAAGCGTTTCGACATTACGTTGACTCGGCGTGATGTGGAAACGCCGCATAACATATCAGGTGAATTAGGGTCGGGACTCAATTGGTCCACCAGACGATGGCAGCGGCCAGGAAGACTGCCGACAGGAAGATATCGGCTCTCTTGTCGTAACGGGTTGCTATTC
>PDRZ01000046.1 GCA_002747035.1 Rhodobacterales bacterium | reverse complement strand
GGTGTAGGCCCAAAGGCTGCGCGCCAGCTGATCCCGCTGGTTCATGAGCGTCCGGCAGCGTTCCGGTTCGAGCTTTGTTCTGGCCAAGCCTTCCAGAACGAACTGACCCCGGTCGGATGTCAAAGTGACAATGCGCGAGGCCTCCGCCTCTAGTGGCCCGAGGCGATCCTTGTTTTCCTGATGCAACATGCTCGCGGCCGAAGCCAGACCTTCATCATCGTCGGGCTCGAACTGATAATTCTCCAGCCAATCCAGCCTTCCGAAGGACCTGCTCTGAAAAAATGCCGATAGCAACGAATGCTCCGCGTCATTGAGCAGCCGAAAAAGGTTTGGGCAGGTCTTGGTTGGGGCACGTACCATATAGTTCTCCGAAAACGTTTCGTATATTCTGCGATCTGCAATCTGGTATCATGATCGGAATTTGAAATTGCGATGACCAGATGGATGGTTGGAAACGGGATTGGCGCATTCCCGAACGGTTTGTGCTGTCCGGATAAAGTTAATGCACATCTCTTCGATCAACGTCGGGATATTGGGGCTGCTCGAAATTGCTTTGTGCTTCATGGTGTCACCTTAACGGGTGTTTGCTCTCTGCCTGATTCAATCTCAGATAATTACTGACAAAACTTTCTTCCGCAAGCCTTGATGTTCCCCCCTTGTTCTCCCTCTTGACAGCCTTGGAGCATTGCATGTCCCACAACGGACCGCGGGTTGGCTTTTGATTGGTAACGACACAACCAGTCACGCAGCCAAAGACATGAAACGCCCCAATCCCTTGTCGCCGAACCTGATGTCCCCAACCGAACGCCGCGCCGAACTCTGTGGGCTGCTGGCGCTCGGGCTGGTTCGGTTGCGGATGCGGGATCGGACGGAACTATCTGACGAAACCGGAGAAAGATGCCTACACTATCCGGCCGACCAATGGCGTCATGCAACTCCAACTCACCGGAGAAATGCATGACCAAACAAGATCCCATTCCCGCCCGCCTGGCCGCGCTCAAGACCACCTCGACGCCAGACCTGAAGACGCAATGGCGTGAGTTGTTCGACAGCGAGCCGCCACCGTTCAACCGGCGCTACCTTGAGAGCCGACTGGCCTACCGCATCCAGGAGCTGGCCTATGGTGGCCTGAAGCCAGAAACGGTGAAACGTCTGGAAAACCTTGGCGAGCAAGTTGATGGCGGCGACCGGAAAAAGAGCAAGATCCGCGCCGACCTGACGCCCATCGTCGGCACCCGCCTGATCCGCGAATGGCAGGGTGTCGAGCATGTCGTCACCGTCACCACCGACGGCTTCGACTGGCAGGGTCGCCCCTACAAATCGCTGTCCGCCATCGCGCGGGCCATCACCGGCACGCGATGGAACGGCTGGGTGTTCTTCGGCCTGAAAAACCACCGGAGGCGCACATGACCAAGCCCATTGTCCGAAAACTGCGCTGCGCGATCTACACGCGCAAGTCCTCCGAGGAAGGGCTGGAGCAGGAGTTCAACAGTCTGCACGCGCAGCGGGAGGCCTGCGAGGCCTACATCGCCAGCCAGCGCTCCGAAGGCTGGGTGCTGGTGCGCGACCGGTATGACGACGGTGGTGTTTCCGGCGGCACGCTTGACCGTCCCGGCCTGCAACGGCTGCTGGAGGATGTC
>PDRZ01000045.1 GCA_002747035.1 Rhodobacterales bacterium | reverse complement strand
CGACAGCCGCATTCTGCTCGCACAAGCGACAGAGGCCGTGATTGATGATCAGTTCTACAAAGCACTAAAAGCCCTCCGCGCTCTACTTCCACGCGAAGAGCGGCTGCTCGCGTCATCGCGCAAGGACCCACATTGAGCTTCACACCGATACTTCCAATGTCCGGGTATTCCGGCTGGGCCTTCCTGCAACGCACGAAGGAGGCCCAGGAAGCCGCGCATGCCCGGTCGCCCGAGTTGAAAGCAGACCAAGAGTATTTCGCGAAGAACATTTCCAGCGTTGAGACCCCGGCAGACCTGATCGGAGACTACAGGTTGCTCAAGGTCGCCCTTACGGCCTTCGGGTTGGCCGACGATCTTCCGAACAAGGCTTTTATCCAGAAAGTCCTGCAAGAGGGCTCCATAGACCCTGAAAGCTTTGCGAACAGAATGGTCGACAAACGCTATCTGGCGCTGACTAGATCATTCGGCTTCGACCTTGGTACACCAAATACCAAACTGTCGGAGTTTGCCGACAACATCCTGAGCGCATACCGGGAGCGCTCCTTTGAAATCTCGGTTGGGGATCAAAACTCTGATTTCCGACTGGGTCTATCCATGTCTCGTGAACTCGGTAGAATTGCAGCGACCAACAACACCGACGACGGCATGTGGTATGCCGTAATGGGGAATGAGCCCGTTCGAAAAGTATTTGAAACCGCGCTTGGCTTGCCAAGCTCGGTAGCTCAACTCGACATTGACGAACAACTGGGAATCTTCAAGAAAAAAGCTCAACAATTGCTTGGCGACCACCAAATCAGCCAGTTCAAAGACCCTGAAAAAATTGATTCCCTCACTCGCACTTTCCTTGTCAGATCTGAACTGAAATCGCTCAACACCGCCATGTCGTCCGGCTCCATTGCCCTCATGCTTCTCCAGAATTAAACCGGAACTCAGGTCGCCTGTATTTCGTTCTTCGACTGACCTGCCCCCGAGATTTCCCTCGTTCTGATGTAGAGTTTGCTCGAGCTTTCGAAGGAGCAAACGCATGCGAAAGAGCCGTTTCAGCGAGGCGCAAATCATCGGGATGATCAAGAAACAGGAAGCCGGGATGCCAACGGCGGAGGTGTGCCGGAAGCACGGCCTCAGCCCGGGTACGTTCTACAAATACAAGTCGCCGTACGGCGGCATGGAGGTGTCGGACGTCGCCAAGCTGGGGGCGATGGAAGACGAGAATGCCAGGCCCAAACGCCTGCTGGCCGATACGATGCCGGAGCGAGGCTTTGTCCGCCATTGGTCCGAGGACAATGGACGAGCGCTGTTCTGAAGGATCGGCCGGGAAAGACCTGACGACGCCGAATGAGCGGCGAGAGGCAGCGCTCAGGGCGATGCGGGATCACGACATCTCGCAGCGCCGGGCCTGCCGCCTTGTCCGCTGCCCGACAGGGCATTGCGCAGCAATGTCCCGAGAGGGGGTGTCGACCCAAGACGGTCAGGCGCGACCGCCCGCCTGACAATCCAGAGATCAGAGCAGAGATGAAGGCCGTCGCTGCCAGGCGACTGAACCGCGCCGGGTTTGCCGGAGACTCCAACTCCTGAGCAGGATGGAGCATCATGAGCAAGACGACGAACAAGTATTCCCCCGAAGTGCGCGAGCGTGCCGTTCGCCCGGGTTTGGACAATCC
>PDRZ01000014.1 GCA_002747035.1 Rhodobacterales bacterium | reverse complement strand
ATAGAGGTTCTTTGCCATCACGATCTCCCGCCTGTTTCTGGCGGAAGTGAATCAGAACAACGGCCCAAAGGGAAACCGCTAATTGAGTACAGACCCTAGAGCAGCCTGACCTCGGGCAAGCCCGATGATGGCCCCGGTCAGGGCCGCAATCAACAGGCCAATACGGCCCCGGTACGGGCAGGTTATTCAGCAGGTTATTCAAACGGGCGTCACACCCTCTCGACGGCCACTTCTACCGTCACATGGAACGCAATATGGTCCTTGATACGGTCCACGTCTGCCTTGGGGTTCTCATAGCTCCAACCGGCGTTCTGGATCGTTTTGGATTTGGTCACGATCGAAAAATACGAGGCATCCCCTTTGTGCGGACAATGGGTGCAGTGGTCGGATTCATCAAGAAACGCCATGGCAATGTCCGAGCGCGGGAAATAGATCACAGGATCAAGAGAACCTTCGTTCAACTCAAGCGCCTGGGCGCTTTCCCCCAGAACGGCCCCACCTGCACGCACCACCCATGTACCCGGCGCCTTGCGAATGCTGATATCTGACATTTTGTCTCTCCCCGTCCAAATCTGCACCCGGCTTGCCCCTCATTTGTTACAGGAGGATGTCAAAGCGGCGCGGTTGCGGCATCTAACCACAAACGTGCTTCGGGCGATAGGCGGGGTGCGATTTTATCACGGCAGGCCATGTGATAGCGATCAAGCCAATCACGTTCGTCTCTCGACAGCATGTCCGCGCGAATCAACTGGCGGTGGATGGGCACGTAAGTCAGCGTGAGGAAGTCGTGCATTGCGCGGTCATCGGCCCCGGCCAGAGGCGTGGCCGGTTGCACGACGATCAGGTTTTCGATGCGGATGCCGAAAGCCCCTTCGCGGTAATAGCCCGGTTCGTTCGACAGGATCATTCCCGGACGTAGCGGGACGTGCGAGATCTTGGACAACCGTTGCGGGCCTTCGTGAACGCAGAGATAAACGCCGACCCCGTGACCCGTCCCATGGTCGAAATCCTGACCCGCCAGCCACAGTGGGTAGCGCGCAATTGCATCCAGATCCCGGCCCGCCAACCCCACGGGAAAGCGCAGGCGTGAAATGGCAATCATACCTTGCAGAACGCGGGTGAATGCGGTGCGCTCTTCCTCGCCCACCGTTCCGACGGGAAGGGTGCGGGTGATGTCGGTGGTGCCATCAAGATACTGTGCGCCACTGTCCACCACGATCAACTGACCTTCGTCCAGACGGGTGTTGCTGTCTCTGGTCACGCGATAATGCATGACCGCCCCGTTTGGGCCGGTTCCGGCAATGGTTTCAAACGAGATATCCAACAAGGCGTCGGTTGCGCGCCGGAACCCTTCCAACGCGGTGACTACGTCGATTTCGGTGATCGTGCCAGGCGTTTGTGTGTCAAACCACGTCAGGAATTCGCACATGGCCGCCGCGTCGCGCAAATGGGCCTCTTGTGTCGCCGCGATTTCGGCATCGGTTTTACAGGCTTTGGGGATCAGGCAGGGATCTTCGCCCCATTCAAACGCAACCCCGGCTTCGGCAAGCTCAAGCGCCACGGCCACAGGCGCGGTGTTGCGGTCCACCCGTACGGTCCCGGTCAGGGAATGCAGGGCAGGGGGAAAGGCAGTGGGGGGGCGGATCGTGACCTCGGTCCCCAGGTGAGCGCGCAGGATGTCATCGCATTTGGCAGCGTCCGCAAACAGGGTCAGATGGCCGTTGCCATGCAGGATCGCAAAACTGTGGGGTACCGGATTGCGGGGGATATCGCTGCCTCGGATATTCAACAGCCACGCGATGCTGTCGGGTAGGGTCAGTACGGCGGCGGCCTGCCCTGCCGCGCGCAGCATCGTGGCGATACGCGCCCGCTTGCTGTCATGGCTTTCACCGGCCAGTTCAGCGGGATAGGGGACCATCCGCCCCAGTGGAGGCGGGGGTTGGTCGGCCCAGATGCGATCCACAAGGTTGTCATGGGGCAGCATCTCGATCCCCTGCGAAGACAGGTGCGTTTCAAGGGTTTCAATTTCCTGCGCTACGTGCAGCCACGGATCATAGGCCACTCGTCCGCCGTCAGGCAGTTGTTCGGCCAACCAGGTTTTGAGTTGTGTTTCTGGCCAGGGCACGGGGGTGAAATGGGCCATATCCACCTGTCGTTTAACCTGGGTGCGATAGCGCCCGTCGATGAACACTCCGGCGATATCCTGAAGCACGGCGCAAAAACCGGCCGACCCGGTAAACCCCGTGGTCCAGGCCAGCCGCGCATCGCGATCCGCAACATATTCCCCCTGATGCACATCGGCGCGGGGGATCAGGAAAGCGGCAAGCCCGTCGCGCCGCATCTCGTCCCGAAGTGCGGCAAGCCGGGCGGGACCCTGTTCGGGGCTGGCAGTATCGTCAAAGCTCTGGAACATAGTGGGCCTCGGGTTATTTCTCTCGCGTATTGGTCCACATGGAACCGCGAAAGCGACAGAGGTGCAAGCCGGAATGGCGTGGCGTCTTGCCTGTTAGCAACAGAGGCGTTCAGCTTGCCAGGGGCGCGCCCTCTTCAGATATCTTGAGGAATACAGTTTCTAAAGCGTCCTGACAAAACCCTGAATCACGGGTTTTTGGCAGGACGCGCGAAACACATAAATGTCGCGCTGCCTTCGCCCTTTTCCCTGTCTCAGGTTAAAGGTCGATCGCTTTAGCTCGCCCGCTTGATCCCCATCACCCGGGCGCGGGCGCGGGGGTCACTGTCAAACAGTGCGGCCAACTGTTCGGTCATCGCTCCGGCCAGTTGTTCCACATCCGTGATCGTCACCGCGCGGTCGTAATATCGGGTCACGTCATGGCCGATCCCGATAGCCAGGAGTTCAACCATCTTGCGCTTTTCTACCATGTCGATCACGTCGCGCAGGTGTTTTTCCAGATAGTTCGCCGGGTTGACCGATAGGGTGCTGTCATCCACCGGGGCCCCATCGGAAATCACCATCAGGATCTTGCGGGCCTCGCGCCGTGTAATCATCCGGCGATGAGCCCATTCCAGCGCCTCGCCATCAATGTTTTCCTTGAGCAGCCCTTCTTTCATCATCAGACCCAGATTGGGCCGTGCGCGTCGCCATGGTGCATCGGCGCTTTTATAGATGATATGGCGCAGATCGTTCAGCCGCCCGGGCTGTTGTGGACGACCGTCATTCAACCATTGCTCGCGGGCTTGCCCGCCTTTCCACGCGCGGGTGGTAAAGCCCAGGATTTCAACCTTGACGTTACACCGTTCCAGTGTGCGCGCCAGTACGTCGGCACAGATCGCGGCGATCGAAATCGGTCGCCCGCGCATGGAGCCGGAGTTGTCCAGAAGCAGGGTCACGACCGTGTCGCGGAACTCGGTATCCTTTTCGACCTTGAACGACAGCGGCGTGGTCGGGTTGGCGACCACGCGGGCCAATCGCCCGGCGTCCAGAATGCCCTCTTCACGGTCAAATTCCCAAGACCGGTTCTGTTGTGCCTGAAGGCGGCGTTGCAGCTTGTTGGCCAGGCGGCTGACCGCACCTTTCAACGGCTCAAGCTGTTGATCCAGATAGGCGCGCAGTCGTTCCAACTCGACCGGTTCGGCAAGCTCTTCGGCCATGATTTCTTCGTCGAAATCCGTGTTATAGGCGGAATACTCCGGGTCGGCGTCGGAAATCGGGGCCGGGGGCGGCGGATCGAGAGGGGCCTCGCCATCGGGCATCTCGGTCTCGTCCGACATCTCGTCCTCGGCCATCTCGTCCATGCTGACCTGGGCTTCCGAGGCGTCCTGCTGTTCTTCCTGTGACTGTTCGGGATTGGCTTCGGATTCATCGTCCTCGCTATCCTCGTTTCCGCTGCTTTCGGGATCGTCCTGATCCTGTTGATCTTCTTCGGCTTCGTTCTCGTTGTCTTCGTCGGGCGCATCCGGGTCATCGCCCAACTGATCACCATAGCCGAGATCGGAAATCACCTGTCGTGCAAACCGCGCGAATTCGGATTGATCGGACAAAGCGTCCGAGAGGTTTTCCAGCGTCCCACCGGCCTGTTCCTCGATAAACCCCTGCCACAGCTCCATGACATTCTGCGCACCCGGAGGCAGGGTGCGCCCGGTGGCAAGATGACGGATCAGATAACCGGCGGCCGTGGCGAGAGGTGCATCGGCGCTGTTGGTGATCTGTTCGAACCCCAGGCGTTGCGCCTCGCTGCTGATCTTGGCGTCGATGTTCCCGGCGGTGCCCGGCATGTCGCGGGCACCCAACGCCTCGCATCGCGCGGTTTCCATCGCCTCGTACAGATCGCGTGCCATGTCACCAGCAGGAGCATAGCGGGCATGGGTCACGCCATCATGATACTTGTGCCGCAAAGCCAGGGCATCGGCCGTGCCCCGCGCCAACAACACCTCGTTCCGCGTCATCCGGCGGCTGACCTGAGGCAGGCGCATGGCATCTCCCGACACGCCCGACGGGTCCACGGTGTAAGACACCGACAGATCGGGGTCGTCTGCCAAGACCTTGGTGGCTTCGGCCAGGGCCTTCTTGAACGGATCGGCGGGGTTGTCGGTCGGTTTGTTCATTGCGTCCTTGCCACTTCTTCCAGGCTGATCCGGTTGGTCGCAAGATCCGACAGAACCGGCACATGCACATCGGCGCGAGCGATCGCAGGATCAAGCGCGCCAGCCTTCGCATTTACCGCCGCCAAAAGGCGCGGATAACAACCGATGGTCGCAGCAACGCCGACTTCGCCAACCAAATCTATGTGCATGGGGTCATTCTCGGATTGATCACCCCAGGCTCGTGCTTGCCGCGCTTTCCGGCAGTTCTTCGTCAAAGCAACGTTGATAGAATTCGGCCACCGTCTGGCGCTCCAGCTCGTCGCATTTGTTGAGGAAGCTGAGGCGGAACGCGTAGCCGACATCGCGGAAGATCACCGCATTCTGGGCCCAGTTGATTACGGTCCGCGGGCTCATCACGGTCGAGAGGTCGCCGTTCATGAAGGCGGTCCGGGTCAGGTCGGCCACTGTCACCATATGGGCCACGGTCTTGCGCCCGGCTTCGGTGTTGTAATGGGGGTTCTTGGACAGCACGATCATGGTTTCGGCATCGTGGCTGAGATAGTTCAGCGTTGCCACCAGCGACCAGCGGTCCATCTGGGCCTGGTTGATCTGCTGCGTGCCGTGATAAAGCCCGGTGGTATCGCCCAGCCCGACGGTGTTGGCGGTGGCAAACAGGCGGAAACTGGGGTTCGGGGTGATGACCTCGTTCTGATCCAGCAGGGTCAGCTTGCCATCATGTTCCAGCACCCGCTGGATCACGAACATCACGTCGGCGCGGCCCGCATCATATTCGTCGAACACGATCGCGGTGGGGTTGCGCAGCGCCCAGGGCAGGATGCCTTCGTGAAATTCCGTAACCTGCTTGCCATCGCGCAGCTTGATCGCATCCTTGCCGATCAGGTCGATCCGGGAAATGTGGCTGTCCAGGTTGACCCGGACGCAAGGCCAGTTCAGACGCGCGGCGACCTGTTCGATATGGGTCGATTTGCCGGTGCCGTGATAGCCCTGAATCATCACCCGGCGGTTATGGGAAAACCCGGCCAGGATGGCGAGCGTGGTGTCGGGGTCGAATTTATAGGTTGAATCAAGCTCGGGAACCCGCGCGGTGCGCTCGGAAAAACCCTTTACTTTCATGTCGCTATCAATGCCAAACACGTCACGCACCGAAATTTCTTCGGTCGGTTTCGCGTTCATGTCAATCTGTCCGTCCGCCATTCTCTTTCGCCCTTCCATGCGCCCCGGTTCGAAATGCGGGGCGGGTCATACCGCAACGTGGTGCAACAATTCCCTGATAAGGGCAAGGGGAATGGGTCCTGAAAAACACCGGAACGTGGCGGCGGAATGAAACCATTCTCACGCCAATGTGCAGCTCTGTGGGGTGCCGCGATATTGTGTTGGCAGGTATGCGTGCACAAGGTAAGGGCAAAGGAGAGAGACCATGCAACGAAGAACTTTACTGTCCCTTGGGCTTGCCGCGACCGCTGGCGGATGGGTGGCGCTGCGCGGTGGCACGGCCCTGGCCGGGTTCGAAGTGACCCGGACCGAGGCGGAGTGGCGCAGGATGCTCACCCCGCTGCAATACAAGGTCATGCGCAAACACGGCACCGAACGGGCCGGTTCCTCGCCGCTGGATAAACAATACGGCAAAGGGACCTATCACTGCCGGGGATGCGATTTGCCGCTCTATTCCAGCAAACACAAATACGACAGCGGCACGGGGTGGCCCAGCTTCTGGAAGTCTTTGCCACGCGCCATTGGTACGTCCGAAGACCGCAAACTCTTTTACCTGCGCACCGAGTGCCACTGCCGCCGCTGCGGCTCTCATCTTGGGCATATTTTCAATGACGGGCCCAAACCAACGGGCAAACGGCACTGTTTGAATGGTGTCAGTCTTGTTTTCAAACCGTCTTAAGCCGTTTCCGGTTATTGTTGGATCACAGCAATAACCGGAAACACTTTAGGGAAAGAAACGAAAAAATATTTCGGCTATTCCGACACCCTGTAGTGTGGCACTGAAAGCTTAACAAATCCAAACCCACGGGCGCGGTGGCGCGATGGGCCGAGCGGAGCGAGGCCGGGCTCAACGCTCAAAGCGCATCTTTGATGCGCAGATGAGGGGCGGGAGCGCCCGCGGGACGCCTCATAACCACAAAAACAGTTACAAAAAACGGCGCATCCGTGTGGGGCGCGCCGTATTGATTTCTTTTGGGGAAAGCCGTTCACTTGTCCTTGAAACTACGGCTTTCCTTGATCTGCTCCCAGGCCCAGACAACTTCCTGAAGCTGTTCTTCTTGGCTTCGGTCACCACCGTTCATGTCAGGGTGCAGCACCTTGATCAGCTTTTTATAGGCCTTGCGGATTTCGGCCTTGGTCATGTGGTCCTGGGCCTCAAGAATTTCGATGGCCCGGCGTTCGGTCGGGGGCAGCTTGCGCCCGGCGGTCTTGCGCCCCGGATTCTGGGTAGCATTGGCGCCAAGTACCTGATGCGGATCCTCAATTCCCAATCGGGCCCAAGCCCGTGCCTCGGGGTCGCCCATGGGTTTGGTTTCCCGTTCCCACACCTTGTCCTTGGACATCTGGGCCTTCATTTCGGCCTCGGTCGTGCCGTCAAAGAAGTTCCATTTCAGGTTATATTCGCGCACGTGATCCTTGCAGAACCACTTGAATTCATCCAGCACGTCCGGCGCGCGGGGCGCGCGGTATTTGCCGGGCTGATCGCATCCCGGATGTTCGCACACACGGGTCGAGGTTTCGGATGCCCCCGACATGCCCCTGCGCCCACGCGGATTTTTCTTCTTTGCAGATGAGACGGACATATCGAATCCGAACGGATCTGGTTTGACCATGTTGAATACCTTTTCGACTCGGACGCAGCAGTTTAGACTGTTTGACGCCAGATTGAAGGGGGCACAGATAAAAATATGTCGAAAGTGGCGGAAATTCGCGGGGCGTTGGAGGCGGCGTTCCAGGTGCAAGAGATTGAAGTTGTTAATGAAAGTCAACGACATGCGGGACATGCGGGCGATGACGGATCGGGCGAGAGCCATTTCGCCGTACGCCTGCGTGCCCCCGAGTTGGCGGGGATGAGCCGGGTGGCCCGGCACAGGGCCGTACACAAGGCGTTGGGGGACGAACTGGTTGGCTCGATCCACGCGCTGGCGCTTGATCTGGACGGGTGATCAGCCGCGCGTTTCAACCTGTGTTTCGGTCCGGTGTTCGGGGGGGTCCGGTGCTGTTTCCGGTGTGTCGAACTCCATGATTTCTTCTGTGGATTCAATCGGTTCAGGGTGTTCTTCGGGCGTGACAACGGGGGGTTGGCCGCCCACGGATTCAACCTGTTCCGGGCGCGGGCGGCGGAACACCAGCACATCACGGTAGACAGTGGTCGATCCGGTCAACCCGGTGCGTTCCTCGCTGGGGAGGGTTTCTGCGCGCTGGAATTCCCACCCCTCGGCGGCCAGTTCGTTCATAAGAGTCTGTAAAGACAGAGAAAACCGCGCTTCGGGAGCCTTGACCCCCTTTGCCTTGGTTCCCTTTCGCGGGGCGGGAAGAACCTTGTATTCATAGAGCGTCATGAGCGTAAATCCGACAGTAAAATCCGCGGTAACCTAAAGCGTTCCAGCTCTTGCTGTGATCCAACAACAACTGGAAACGCTTTAGCACCCGGGCACACAGTTTTCCAGACCGGTTAACCATTCCCCAATTTGGTGGAATCAGGGGGGTGACAAACGGGTGCCAAGACGGCACAGACACGGCACCGCCGCTATGCTCCATCCCCGGCAAGCCATTCGTTAACCGGGCGCACGCTTTGCCGGGTTCAGGGTTTGCGCGTCGGTGTTGTGCGCAATCCTCATTTCCGCCGGATGCCCATGGGTTTGCCCACCATTTCGGGGCGGGGCAGGGCACTGTGGTCTTTCATCAGCGTCTGGAACCTGGTGTGGATTTCATCGGGCATGGGCGCAACGCGGGGGCCGGATTGGTCGATATGCAGGCCCACCCCTTCGCCCGCCGCCGAGACCCAGCCATCGGAGTGGATCAGTTCCTGATAGAAGTGGAAGCTTCGGTCGGTGTGATCCAGAAGCTGGAACGTGGCGCGGACGCTGTCGCCTTCGTGGATCTCGCGCAGGTAACGGATGTGGTATTCGGCCGAAAAGGTCGTGTGGCCCGTGCGTTTGGTATAGTCGGAGCCAAAGCCGAGCTGTTCCCAAAGCTGATCCACGCCGCGATCCAGCAGCACGTGGTAATAGGCCATGTTGAGGTGGCCGTTATAGTCGATCCATTGGGGTTCGACGCGCATCCGCGCCGAGGTAAAGGGCTGGGGCATTTTGGGGTCTCGTCTGGTTGTAAATCAGGGGGTGGTGAAATCGGCAATCGCTGTGGCGACGGCGTCTGGGTTCTGGTGGTGCAGCCAGTGGTCGGTGCCGGGCAGCGACAGGCGGGTGAGGTCGGGGGCGAAGGTCTCTAGCCCCTCGCTTGCTTCGGGCAGCAGCGCGGTATCGTTTTCGCCCCAGAGCAACAGGTGGGGACAGCGCACCATGAGCCGGTCCACCGGCAGGGGGGGCAGGTCCGTCAACGGTTCGCCGGGCCGGGCCACGCGCAGGGGCGAGGCGCGATACCAGTTCAGCATGGCGCGCAGCCGCCCGGGCCGCATCCATTCGGTGCGATAGGCATCCCGGCGCGCGGCGGTCATCCAGCGCATGTCCATATGGGCGGAAAACAGGTTCATCAGGGGGGCGTGGTCATGGGCGGCCAGGGCCTGTTCGCTGCCTTCTTGACGCAGGGTCAGGATATATTGCGAGGCCAGCGTTTGCGCCCCGCCCGCCGCCAGGGCCCGTTGAAAGGGCACCGGGTGTACACCGTTCAGGATGATCAGCCGCGCCACCATGTCAGGCAGGGCCATGGCCAGCCCATAGGCCGGGGCGGATCCCCAGTCATGGCCGACCACCGTGACCGGCCCCATATCCAGATAGTCCACCAGAGCGGCCACGTCCGCGACCAGCCGGGAGGTGGTGTAATGCTCCACCTCTGCCGGAGCCCAGCTTTGGCCATAGCCCCGTTGATCCGGGGCGACACAGTAAAACCGGTCGGCCAGCCGCGTCGCCACCTCGTCCCACGCGCCGGAATATTCCGGGAACCCGTGCAGGAAGACCAGTGGCGAGTTGGCCGGATCGCCCCATGTCAGCATGTGAAACGGCTGACCGTTCAGGTGGATATGGTGGCTTTGAAGCATGGCGGGCCTTTTTGCGGATGAGTTTGGCGAAGATTGGCAGGAATGGTCGCAAAGGCAAAGAGGGACGGGACGTCGCAACGCGGGGTTTTCGTGGGGGGTGGTTCGGTGGGATATAGCCAACGACATAATTGTGATTGTCCTTTTGGCTGTAAGTCTCTGATTTTACGCGGATGTTTTGTAAATTTTTGGGATCGAAATCCACTCCGGTCAGCAATAGGTTGCGGCAGGTGGCGGCGCGGGACGCTGTGCGATCTGGTATAGTCCGAGTCTAGGCGCGGTTGGGGGCGATTGTCGCCCCTTTCTGTCACCTCCTGTTACCGGGCCAGTTTATGCACCTTTGGGTCGTGATCCCCGGCATCGGGGTCAAGGCGGAGTTCGGCGGCGCGGGCGTGGCCCTCCATCCCTTCCAGCCGGCTGATCCGCGCGGTGCGCTTGGCCAGGATATGCGAGGCCTGGGGTGTGGCGCGCTGCCATGTCACCGTTTTGGTGAACTTGTGCACCGAAAGCCCGCCGGTATAGCGCGCCGCGCCGCTTGTGGGCAGGACGTGGTTGGGGCCAGAGGTCTTGTCGCCAAAGGACACGGTGGTTTCCCGGCCCAGAAACAGCGAGCCATAGGCGGTGAGGCGGCCCAGCCACCAGTCGGGGTTTTCGGCCTGAACCTGAAGATGTTCCGGGGCATAGCGGTCGCTGACCGCGGCGGCCTCTTCGTTGGTGTCGCACAGGATCACTTCGGCCCGGTCGGCCCATGCGGTGCGCGCGGCGCTGGCATTGGGTTCGGGCAGGGTGTCAAACAGCGCATGGACCCGCGACAGCACCCTCTCGGCCAGCGGTTTGTGGGTGGTGACAAGCCACACGGGGCTGTCCGCGCCATGTTCCGCCTGGCTGACCAGATCCCAGGCCACGGTTTCCACATCCGCCGTATGGTCGGCGATCACCAGCGAGTCGGTGGGACCGGCGAACATGTCGATGCCAATCGGGCCAAACAGCATCCGTTTGGCTTCGGCGACATAGGCATTGCCGGGCCCCACAAGGATATCGGCGGGGCGCGCACCAAACAGGCCACGGGCCATGGCGGCGATCCCCTGAACCCCGCCCAGGTTCAGGATCAGGTCGGCTCCGGCCAGATCCATGGCATAGACGATCGGATCGGGGATGCCGATGCCAGGCCGGGTCGGGGAAATCGCGGTGATATGGGGCACGCCGGCCACCTTGGCCGTGGTGATCGTCATCAGCGCGCTGGCGATGTGGCTATAGCGCCCCCCGGGCACGTAGCACCCGGCCGAGGAGACCGGGATCTGTTTCTGACCGGCGATCAGCCCGGGGATTACCTCGATTTCGGTGTTCTGGATCGTGGCCATCTGGGCCTTGGCAAAACGGCGGATATTGGCATGGGCGAATTGGATATCGTCCTTTTGCGCCGGGGAAACCCGGTCACAGGCGGCGGCGCGGTCGGAATCCGACAACACGATGTCGCCGGTCCAGCCATCCAGCCGTTCGGCATAGCGGCGCACCGCCGTTTCCCGGTTGCGGGCAATATCGGCCAGCATGATTTTGACCGTGTCGCGGATGTCGTTGTTTTCCGCCGAAGGGCGCGGGGCGGCCTGTTTGAGATAGGTGATCGGCATGGCAGGGTCAGCCTTTGTGTCAGGGCCCGTTGGGGCGAGTCAGGTCAAAGCGTGATCGCGGATCGCATCGGCCAGCACATCGACAGTGTCGATGACAGGCAGGCCGACAGACAGCGCGTGGCTGAGGAGAGAAAATTCGGAACAGGCGACGAACAACAGCTCGGCACCCTGGGCGGTGAGATCCCGGGCGGCGTTTTGCAGGCTGTGGATTGCGCCGGGGGTGGGGCCGTGGGATTTGACGCTGCGAATGGCCGCCAGCATGGCATCGCCATCGGCAGGCCAGAGCGCGGTCAGCCCATGGGCAGAGAGGTGGGGCGTGAACACCCCGGCCTGTTCCACGGCGGGCGAGGCCAGAAGGCCGACCCGTGCGCCGGGGTTCAGTTCCTGCGCCGCCAGCGCCACCGACAGTGCAACCATGTCCAGAAAGGGCAGGGGCGTCGCCGCGCGGATCGCCGGGGCATAGTGATGTGCCGTGTTGCAGGGCATGGCCAGCGCGGTGGCCCCGGCGCGGTCCAGCCGTTGCGCCATACGGGACAGTACGGGAGCGGGGTCCTCGCCCGTGCCGTCGATCAGGTGGGCAATGCGCGAAGGCACTTGCGGGTTCATGTCGATCAGCAGGGGGATATGGTCCCCGTCGTCGCGCGCCTCGACCGTGGCAAGCAGGCGTTGTTGCAACAGGATTGTTGCCTCGGGGCCCATGCCGCCCAATATGCCAACCGGTTTAAAACCCATGATGCAACGTCACCTCACAGCGTGACCCAGCGGTCGGCATTGTCAAAGGCAAAGTCATAGCCCCCCAGCGCCGCCGCGCCGCCGGTATGGAGGAACACGATCCGCTCGCCTTTGAAGTCACCCTTGCGGGCAAGGTCGATCAACCCCGCCGCGCCCTTGGCCGAATAGCAGGGGTCCAGAAGGATGCCTTCGAGTTCGGCGAACATGCGGATCGCTTCGATCCCGCTTGGCGTTGGCAGGCCATAGCCGTCACCCACGTAGTCGGTATTGGCCATCACGTCCCCGCGTTTGACGACCCCCGGACAGCCCAGCTTGTCCGAGGTGCGGGTGGCGAGGTCGAACACCATCTGTTCCTGTTTCTGCCGGGGTGCGCGGGTGCCGATGCCCAGCACGGGCACCTGAGCATTCATCGCGCACATGCCGGTCACAAGCCCGGCCTGGGTCCCGGACGAGCCGGTGGCATGGACCACCCGGTCGATTTTCAGACCGCGGTCATTGGCCTGGGCCAGAAGTTCAAAGGCGCAGTTCACATATCCCAACGCCCCCGTCGGGTTGGAGCCGCCGCCGGGGATGACATAGACGTTACGCCCTTTGGCGCGCATGGTTTCGGCGGCTTTGTCCATTTCGGCGACCATGTCATGCCCGCCGGGGAATTTCTGGGTTGTGGCGCCGTGCAGATGGTCCAGCAACACGTTGCCATTGTGGTTGTAATTGCCGTCCTGATATCCGGTGCGATCCTCAAGCAGGAGATGACAGCCCAGCCCCAGCCGCGCCGCACAGGCCGCCGTTTGCCGCCCGTGGTTGGTTTGGGTCGCGCCTTGGGTCACCACCATGTCGGCCCCCTGTTCCAGCGCCTCGGCCATGAGGAATTCAAGCTTGCGGGTCTTGTTCCCGCCCGTGGACATGCCGGTGCAATCGTCCCGTTTGATCCAGATTTCCACGCCCAGTTCCCTGGACAGGCGTTTCATGGGTTCAAGCGGCGTGGGCAGGTGGGCAAGGTGGACGCGGGGAAAGCGGGCAAGGTGCATGGGGGATCCTTTTGGATTTGGGTTGGCGGGCGGTTGAGCCAGACGCTGTGGGGGGTGGGGTTCTGGATGTCATTCAACGCGCCTCCGACGTGTCCCGGTTAAAGCGTTTCCAGCTCTTGTTGGATCACAGCAGGAACCGGAAACGCTTTAATGTGTGGGGACAGGGGGGCAGACAGCAATCGGAAAGCCAGAAGTTGGAAAAATTCGAATCTAACCGAGGGAAGGTTTCGAAACTGACGGAATGAGAGCGTTGGTTCTGCGATTTCTGCACATTTGCGATTTTTGCACGGGGGCCGGGACGCGAAGTGCCCCCGCCCCGCGCGTTTGCAAAAGGGGGGCAGGGGGGGGCGCTAAAGCTCCATATCCTCGGCATCAAACACGCGGAAATCCGAAGACAGCCACGGATGGTCCGCCAGAATCGGAGACACGAAGTGCCGCGTCAGCAGTCGGCGCATCGCGTCGGCGGCCAGTTCGGTTGTGCCCTGGGGGTAGGTGTCCGTGCAAAACAGCGACAGAACCCGGGCGAAGCCTTTGTTCTGGAAGGCGTGCAATGCGATCCGGTTCTTGAACCGCTTGGCCCGGTGATAGGAGGCGGGGGTGGTGATCGCCCAGCCCGTGCCTTCGGCCACCATGCCCAGCAGCGATTGGTTGCTTTCCAGCTCGAAACGATTCCTGAGGTTGATCCGGGTGCGGCGCAGGTGCAGTTCCACGAGGTTGCCGATCACCAGGTTTCGGGAATAGCGCAAAAACGGCAGGTTGGACCGCCCTGCAAGGAAGTCTTCGGGCGTCTGGCTGGCCGAAACGGGCAGGGCAATCACGAAGGGATCACGCAACAGCGGGATTTCCACAAGGCCGGTGTTGTCGGTGAGAGGCCGGGTTGCCACGCCGATATCCAGCTTTTTCTCAAGCAGCAGGCGGATGATGTCGTGGCTGGGCCGCGTGAGATGTTTGAACGCGCATTGAGGCATGGCATTGGACAGAAGCTGGGTCAGTTCAGGCGCAACTTCGCTGTCGAAATCATCGACGATGCCCAGGCGCAGTTCGCGCACCTGTGCGAGGTTACCGGACATGATTTCGGATTCGCCGCGCCGGATGATGCGCAGGCCCTCTTCGGCATAGCGCGCGAATATCCCACCGGCGGGAGTCAGCACCATGGGGCGGCGGGAGTGGTCAACGAGTTCGACGCCCAGGCTTTGTTCGACACTGCGCAGGTGATGGGAAATCGTGCTGATCGACAACCCGGTTTCCGCCGACACCTTGCGTACCGAGCCGGTTTTGGCAATCAGTTGAAAGATTTCCAGCCCTCTGAGGCTTAGGTTTGTTCGCGACATGCGGCTTTCCTGTGCAATGGTGAAAACGCCCACACTCCTGATATGTTGTGCGGCGTCTCCACATCACGCTGCTTCAACGTAGTGTTGAAACGCTTTAATTGAAATATAGTTTCGAATAATTCGAAACCAAAATCCATTATTCTTCCAGTTCCCAGTTTTTATGGACAAAGCGGTGCAAACATTGCGTGATGGGTGAGGCTCGATACCAAACGCCGCGATCTTCTGCCGGACCGGTGCAGCAAGAGCAAAAGAACAGGGAGAAAAAAATGAAATCCAAGACACTCAAAACCACGCTTGCCGCAATGGCCACCAGCGTAGCCGCGTTGACCGCATCGCAGGCTGCGGCGGAAAGCATCACCGTGGCCTATTTCCTGGAATGGCCGATGCCGTTCCAATATGCCAAGCAGATGGGCATCTATGAAAAGGAACTGGGCGTCGATATTGAATGGGTCAGCTTTGAAAGCGGGGTGAAGATGTCGGCGGCGATGGCGTCGGGCGATGTTCAGCTTTCGGTCAGCCAGGGTTTGCCGCCCTTTGTGGTTGCCACCAGCGCGGGTCAGGATCTTCAGATTCTGGATGTGGCCGTGTCCTATGCCGACAACGACAACTGTGTGGTGCGCAGTGAGCTTGAGATTGACAAGACCAATGCCGGCGAACTGGTGGGCAAGAAGGTGGCCGTGCCTTTGGGCACCGCAGCCCATTTCGGGTTTCTGAAACAGATGGAACATTTCGGCGTCGATGTGGGCAGCATGCAGGTAGTTGACATGGACCCGCCGGATGCGGCGGCCGCGATTGCGCAGGGGTCGATTGATATGTTCTGTGGCTGGGGCGGTTCGCTGCGCCGGGCGTTGGAGTATGGTAATGTCCTGCTGACCGGGGATGAGAAAACCGAGCTTGGGATTCTGGTGTTTGATGTCACCTCGGGCCCGGCGAACTGGGTTGCAGAGAACAGCGACTTGGTGTCCAGGTTCCTGAAAGTGACCGCCGATGCCAACGCCATGTGGGCGGACGAGGCGAACCGCGCCATGATGCTTCCGGCAATCGCCAGGGACGCGGGCATGGATGAAGAGGCCACGGCCAGCACCATTGCCACCTTTACCTTTCCCACCGTGGCGGAGCAGCTTTCCGACGCATGGCTTGGCGGCAACGCGCAGAGCTATATGAAAGGTGTGGCGGATGTGTTCGTTGCGGCCAAGAGCATTGATGCGGCGCTTGATTCCTATGACAGCAACGTCAACGTCGCACCGCTGGCCGATGCGAGCAGGATGTAAGCTTTGACCTCTTTGGAGCGGCAGGGGTGCCCCCTTGCCGTTCCTGTCGCGGCAGGGCGGACCCCCGGGGGTTTCTCCCGGGGGCTCTCTGACCGCGCTTCCTCTTTGCGAAAGGAGACGGCAGGGCGTGTCTGGACTGTCTATTGAAAATATCTCCATGCGCTTCGATTTGCCCAATGGCAGCTCGGTGCAGGCGCTGGAAAACGTTTCGCTTCACCTGAATGAAGGCGAATTGATGAGTGTGCTGGGTCCGTCGGGCTGTGGCAAGACCACGTTGTTGAACATCGTGGCCGGGTTTCTTGCCCCGACGAGCGGGCAGATCGCGATGAATGGCCATATGGTGACCGGGCCGGATGCGGAACGCGGCATGGTGTTCCAGCAAGGTGCGTTGTTCGAATGGATGGACGTGCGTGAAAACGTCAGCTTCGGTCCCCGCATGAAAGGTCAGGGCGAGGCCGAGTGGGGCGAACATGTGGACCACCTTTTGGATGTCACCGGGCTTGGCGATTTCAAGGAAAAGGCGATTTACGAATTGTCGGGGGGGATGCAGCAGCGCGTGGCGCTGGCGCGGTGCCTTGCCAATGACCCCGACGTGATCCTGATGGATGAACCGTTGGGCGCGCTGGATGCTCTGACCCGGGAAAAGATGCAGGGGCTTGTTCTGAAACTGTGGAAAGAGACCGGCAAGACCATCATCCTGATCACCCATTCGGTGGAAGAGGCGCTTTTGCTTGGCGAACGCCTGTTGGTGATGGCACCGCGACCGGGGCGGATTCACAAGGAATACCGGCTGCCCTTTGCCGATCTGGGCGTGGGCGGCGATCTGCGTGAGATCAAGAAACACCCCGATTATAGCAGAACGCGGGAAGAGATCCTTGGCATGATCTGGGACATGGAAGAAGAAATCATGGGACGTTCGGAGGATTCGCAATGATTGGTTTGATGGTCCTGCTGGTATATGTCGCGATCTTCATCGGATCGTTTCTTGTTGTGCGGTTCCTGGTGCATCGCGCCACCAATGATTTCATATCGTTGAAAACGGTTACCTTTGGTGATGAAAGCGCGGTCACGTCGAACCGCGTGGCGTCGGTGGTGTCGGTTGTCACGATCTTCCTGTTGTGGGGGGCATTTACCGGGTCGTCCTGGATCCCCGGGTTCCTGCATGCGCCGGGGCCGTTCGTGGGCGAGACCGGGTTCACCTATACCGTGGAAACCAAGGACGGTGCCCGCGACGACGCGCGCGTCCATGTGCGGGTCGTCAAATTCGGAGAGGCACAGGCCAAGTTCACCGTCGCACCGGGCGCAGGTTTTGCCAGGGACGATGCGGTGACCATGCCCGCCTCGCGTTCGACCACGGTGTTGTTTGACAAGAATGACGAGGTGACCCGCAAACAGGGGGCCCGGGTCGTGGCCATCGACGGGGTTGCCATTGGCCCGGATCAGTCGATCCGAACCGATGCCGGGCAATTTGCGCTGACCAGCAAGGGCGCAATCAGCTACCAGCCCCCCAAGGGGTTGCAGATGGAGCCGATCTGGCTTCCCCCTCCCGAAGCGGTCGTGGGGCGCGTGGTCGAGATTGCCAACGAG
The DNA here is from genome assembly GCA_002747035.1 of Rhodobacterales bacterium. GTDB lineage: Bacteria > Pseudomonadota > Alphaproteobacteria > Rhodobacterales > Rhodobacteraceae. Next base: position 252,206 of record PDRZ01000014.1, on the reverse strand, counting down.
GGCTATCGCGACAGCACCCTTTGGACACATCTTGGTTATTCGCTGTTCCGCGTTGTGGCCGGGTTCTTCTTTGGCGCGCTTCTGGGCATTCCGCTGGGCTATGCCATGGGGTTGAGCAACTGGTTCCGGGGCTGGTTTGAACCGATCGTGGAATTCATGCGCCCGGTGCCGCCGCTGGCGCTTATCCCGCTTGTCATCATCTGGTTTGGCATTGGCGAAACGGGCAAGATCATTCTGCTGTTTCTTGCTTCGCTCTGGATCATGGCGATTTCGGCGCGGGCCGGGGTGTCGGGTGTGAATATCAGCAAGGTTCACGCGGCCTATTCGCTGGGTGCCAGCAAGTTCCAGATCATGCGCCACGTGATCATGCCCAATTCGCTGCCCGAGATTTTCACCGGGGCGCGGGTGGCCATGGGGGTCTGTTGGGGCACCGTGGTCGCGGCCGAGCTTGTCGCCGCGACGGAAGGGGCGGGGATGATGATCATGGTCGCCTCGAAATTCCAGCAGACCGACATTGTGCTGATGGGGATCATCCTGATCGGGGTCATCGGCTTTGGTATCGACATCCTGATGCGCCGCGCCGAAAACTGGTTGGTGCCCTGGAAAGGGCGGTCATGACCTTTGCACAGGCGTTGCAGAACCGCGCAACATATCAGGATTGTGAGCGTTTCCAGCTTTTGCCGTAATCCAACAAGAGCCGGAAACGCTTTGTGTGTCGGGCAATTGCGAGGAGTTTGAAAAAACCATTTTACTTCAAGTGCTTTTGCAAAGCTTCCTGCGCGCGCATTTGCCCCCCTGTTAAGCCCCTTCCGCCGGTCTCAGCGGTCCGGCGGGGTCAGGTGGTTCAGGGATGTCGCCGCCTGATGTCCGCGCAGTTCCAGTTTGGCGATGGATTGCAGGTGCACCTCGTCCGGCCCATCGGCAAATCGCAGCGCCCGCCCCCAGGTGTAGATATCGGCCAGGGGGGTATCGGGCGTGAGCCCCATTGCGCCGAAACTCTGGATCGCGCGGTCGGTGACCCGGGTGTGCAGGCTGGGCGCAACCACCTTGATCATCGAGATTTCCTTGCGCGCGGCCTGTGCGCCGACCTCGTCGATCATCCATGCCGCTTTCAACACCAACAGGCGGGCCTGTTCGATCTCGATCCGGGATTTTGCGATCCATTCGCGCACCACCCCTTGATCAGAGAGGAATTTTCCAAAGGTTTTGCGTTCCTTGCTGCGTTCGACCATCAGTTCAAGCGCCAGTTCCGCCGCCCCGATTGAGCGCATGCAATGGTGAATGCGCCCCGGTCCCAACCGGGCCTGGGCCAGAGCAAAGCCCGAGCCTTCTTCGCCCAACAGGTTCTCTGCGGGCACCCGCACATCCCGGAACAGGATTTCGGCGTGTCCTTCGGGCGACGTGTGGTTCAACACGGTCGGATTGCGCAGGATTTCAACGCCGGGCGTATCCTTGGGCACGATGATCATGCTTTGCTGTTGATGGGTTGGCCCGTTGGGATCGGTTTTGCCCATTACGATGAACAGGCGGCAATTGGGGTGACAGGCATTGGAGATGAACCATTTACGCCCGTTGATGACATAATCCCCTCCATCCCGGCGGATCGAGGTGGTGATATTGGTGGCATCAGACGAGGCCACATCCGGTTCCGTCATTGCAAAGGCCGACCGGATTTCACCGTTCAAAAGCGGGGTAAGCCAGGTTTCTTTCTGCGCGGGCGTGCCGAACATGTGGAGCAGTTCCATATTGCCGGTATCGGGGGCGTTACAGTTGAACACCTCGGGTGCCCAGGCGACGCGGCCCATGATTTCGGCCAAAGGGGCATAGTCCAGATTGCTCATCGCCTGACCCGGTTCATCGTCCCGCAGGGACGGCAGGAAAAGGTTCCACAACCCTTCTTCGCGGGCCAGCGCCTTGAGGTCCTCCATGAAGGAGACCGGGAAAATGCCGTCATGCACTTCGCCGTTATACTGGGCGATGCGCGGGATGATATGGGCGTCCATGAAGGATTGAAGCTTGTGCCGCATCTCTTCGCAGCGTTGGGAATAGGCAAACTGCATCCGGGGGGTCCTTTTAATCCGTGTCTGGTCAAATCAGATCCGGGGACTTGTTAGCACGGGTTTGGTCATTTAAAAAATTGATAGTTAAAATGTTGGATATAGGCAACAAGAATGATTGAACGGCTGACGCAGATTGATTTGAACCTGTTCGTGGTATTCGATCGGATTTACAGCGAAGGCAATCTGACCCGGGCGGCCGAGAGCCTGTCCCTGTCGCAACCCAGCGTCAGCAATGCGCTGGCCCGGTTGCGCGTGGCGCTGGACGATCCCTTGTTCGTGAAAACCCGGTCCGGGATGCGGCCAACCGCCTATGCCGAAAGCATTCGCGACACGGTAAGCGAGGCGCTGCGGTTGCTGACCATTTCGGCCCAGGCGACGGTGCGGTTTGATCCGGAGCGGTCGCGGCGGGTGTTTCGCCTGTCGGTGATCGACCTTCTGGACATGTCGGTTTTTGCGTTTCTGGGCGGGCAGGGCGGGAATTGGCCGGGCCTGTCCTTTCGCAGCTTTCGTGCCGGGCGCAAGGATATCGCGGCGGCGCTGGCCTCGGGTGCCATTGACGTGGCCGTGGACATTGCGTTGCCGGAAACCGCCGGGTTGATCCGGGAGCCGTTCGAGGTGGACAGTTTCGTCTGTGCCATGCGGCCGGGGCATGTACTGGCGGCGGGTGATTTGACCCTGGACGCCTATCTGTCCCAGGCCCATGTCCATGTGTCCGGGCGGCGCGACGGGGGCGCGGCGGTGGATAGCGTTTTGCGCCGCGCGGGCCAACGCCGCGATGTCGCGCTACGGTTGCAGAATTATGTTTCGGCGGCGGCGGTGGTGCAGGCCGGAGACTATCTGATCACTGCGCCCGCCAAGTGGGTGGCACAGCAGAACCTTGTTCAGAAACCTTTGCCCGTCGCGGTGCCGCCGCTGGAAACCTATCTCTATCGCCACCGCCATCGCGATGGGGATGCGGCGGTTTTATGGTTGTGCAATCAGATCGTGTCGGGGATCGGCGGGCGTTGACAGGATCGCCCCCGGGCGTTTGTACGACCTGCGTTGCGAACAGGAATATGTGGCCGACATGCCGCCCATTGCACAAGACAGTTTCATCCGTGTGTTTCATCCGTGTCCGGCCCATGACGGACCCTGACCGGGGGCAAATCGGGGGGGCGGACCCTTTTCAACCCGCCTGCAAACTGCGACAAGGGGGGATGGCGATGAACGATCCTTCTGGCGGCAATGATCCGCAGTCCCAGGGCGCGGGAATATTGGCGCGCCCCGAGGCCGGTGGCGATGATGGTCCTGCCGTGGTGCGGTTTGAAGTCTTTGTTCAGCCACGGTTTTCCCATCTCGAACTGGGGGCGGTCATGGCCCTTCTGGATGCGGCGAACGAGGTGCAGGAGGCGATCCGCTTTGCGCGCAGCATCGTGTCGGACCTGCCCGGGCTGGTGGCCAACGGGGATGTCATGGTGCGGGCCGAACCGGCGATTGAGGGCAGCACCTTGCCCGACTGTCTTGTCATCATCGGCGGCGAGGAATGCAACGGCGCGGGATGGATCAAACGGGTGCGGGCGATGCAGCGGCACAAACGCCCGGTGGTGGTGTTGTCCGACGCGGCCACCGAGTTTGTCAAACTGTCGCCCGAAGCGCGCCCGGCGACCACCCATTGGCGCGATATCCCCGTTTTGAACGAGGTGGGGGATTATTCCGACCTGTCCACGCGGTTGGCCGAATTTGGCAATGGGGTGCTGACCTGTGCCGGGCGGGGCCATGCGGTGGATGTCATGTTTTCGCTGCTGGGCGAGTTGCTGAACCCCTATGAGCGGTCCGAGATGGCAAGCCTTCTGGTGCTGGACGGGCTGCGCGGGTTTCATCGCGAACAGCCGCGGGGGCAGGCCCAGGGCAACGCTTTCCTGCAGGGGCCGTTGAAACGTGCGCTTCAGTTGATGGAGGACACGATCGAAGAGCCGTTGCCGATGAGCGCGATCGCCAGACAGGTGGGGGCGTCGCCGCGTCAGCTGGAACGGTTGTTCAAGATCCAGCTCAGCAGCTCGCCCGCGCGGACCTACAAGAAAATCCGCCTGAAACGGGCCCAGTCGCTGGTCGTTGAAACCCGGATGCCGTTGGTTGAAATCGCCATTGCCTGTGGGTTTTCCGGCACCACGGCCATGTCAAAGGCGTTTCGTCAGGTGTTCGGCGTGACCCCGAACCAGATTCGGGGGCAGGAGAAGTAGGGCACAGCAGGGGTGCCGCCCTTTACTTTAAAGCGGCTCCGGTTCGCGTGTGGATCACAGCAATAGCTGAAAACGCTTTAGGACGGATCGCGCCAGCGGCTGACAATCGGATAGCGCCGGTCAAGCCAGAAGGCGCGTTTGGTCAAACGGGTGCCGGGCGCGGATTGAAAGCGTTTGTATTCGCTGATGTAAAGCAGGTGTTCGACCTTTTTCACCGTGTCACGGTCATACCCGGCGGCGACGCAATCGGCGACCGAGGCCTCCTGATCCACCAACAGGTCAAGGATGGCGTCCAGCACCTCGTAAGGGGGGAGGGAATCCTCATCCTTCTGATCTTCGCGCAGTTCCGCCGTGGGGGGTTTGTCGATCACGCGGGGCGGGATGACTTCGCCCGCCGGACCCATCATCCAGTCGCGGTGATTGGCGTTGCGCCACCGGCAGGTTTCAAAGACGCGGGTTTTGTACATGTCCTTGATCGGGTTATAGCCACCGGCCATGTCGCCATAGATCGTGGCATAGCCCACCGCGACCTCGGATTTGTTGCCGGTGGTCAACAGCATCGCGCCGAATTTGTTGGAGAGCGCCATCAGAAGCAGGCCGCGCAGGCGCGATTGGATGTTTTCCTCGGTCAGGCCCGGTTCGGTGCCTTCGAACAGCGGGGCCAGCGTGTTGGTCACCGCCGCGCGGCTTTCGGCAATGGGCACGGTGTCATAGCGGCATCCCAGCGCGGCGGCCACGGCGGTGGCATCGTCCAGCGAGCTTTGCGAGGTGTATTCCGACGGCAGCATCACGCAGCGCACGTTCTCTGGCCCCAGCGCATCAGCGGCGATGGTGGCGACTATCGCGCTGTCGATTCCGCCCGAAAGGCCCAGAAGCACACGGGAAAACCCGGTTTTGCCCATGTAGTCGCGCAAAGAGTCGACCATGGCGCGGTAATCCTGTTCCCATTCGTCGGGCAGATGCGCCTTTGGTCCCGGTACGATCCGCCAGCCGTCATCGCCGCGCATGAGGTCGATATGGGCGATCTCTTCGTCAAACATGGGCAGTTGCACTGCCAGCTCTCCGCCCCGGTTCAGAGCAAAGGTGCCGCCGTCAAACACCTGGTCATCCTGCCCCCCGACCATGTTGAGGTAAATCAGCGGCAGACCGGTTTCCACGACCCGCGATACCATATAGTTGAACCGCGTTTCCATCTTGTTGCGGAAATAAGGAGAGCCGTTTGGAATTAAAAGAAATTCCGCCCCGGTTTCAGAGAGGGTTTCGGCCACGTCGGAATGCCAGCCATCTTCACAGATAGGGCTGCCGATCCGGGTGCCGCCCACCGCATAAGGTGCCGAAAGCGGGCCGCTGTCGAAAATCCGCACCTCGTCGAACACGGTTTCATTGGGCAGGTGGTGTTTCAGAACGGTGGTCGCCACCTTGCCGTTTTTCAGGATGTAATAGGCGTTGAAAAGCGACGCGCCTTCGATGGCCGGCCCCCCGATGGCCAGCGCGGGCCCGTCGGCGCAGTCGACCGCCAGCTGTTGCACCGCCGCAATCGCGGTTTGGTGAAAAATCGGTTTCATCACAAGGTCCTGGGTGTTGTATCCAGTGATGAACATTTCGGGCAGCGCCACCATGTCCGCCCCCGCATCACGCCCCTGTTGCCAGGCCTCACGCGCTTTTTGCGCATTGCCTTCGATATCCCCGACGGTGGGGTTCAACTGGGCCAGTGTCAGCCGGAATGTGTCGCTCATAGTCTTTGCCCCGTATTGCTGCGGCCCCTGTGGCCGGATCACCCTGTGACCAATCCCTGAACCAAGATTTAAGCGCAACGCGGCGCGAGGGAAAGCCGATTTGCCATCCTTTTGCCGCCCTTTTGCCACCCAACGCCCAAAAGACGTTGCCCCGCTGTCGCTGCTCGCTTAGATTTCCCTCACCTGAGAGACGGCAAAAACACCACCGAATGGGGACGGGCCACATGACATCACCGCTGAAACACCGCCTGGGCGCTTACACGCTTGCGCTTGGCCTCGCCGGGGCGGCGGGGGCAGTTTGGGCCCAGGACGGGAAGGTTCTGACCAAGCAATATGACGATGGCGGGGTGTATGAGGGCACGTTCAAGGACGGGCTACAGCACGGCACCGGCACCTATCGGTTGCCCAACGGCTATGAATACAGCGGCGATTGGGTGCAGGGCGAGATTCGCGGCAAGGGTGTGGCGCGCTTTCCCAACGGGTCGGTTTACGAAGGCGAGTTTGCCAAGGGCAAACCCGAGGGCGTGGGCAAGATCGTGTTTTCCGATGGCGGCACCTATGAGGGCGGCTGGAAGGATGGCAAGATCCTTGGCGAAGGGCTGGCCATTTATGCCAACGGGGTGCGTTACGAAGGCGGGTTCCGCAACGCCATGCACCACGGGCGCGGGGTGATGACCTCGCCCAACGGCTATGTTTACGACGGCGAGTGGGTCAACGGGGTCAAGGACGGAATGGGCAGGATCACCTATCCCGACAAGGCCGTCTATGAGGGCCAGATTGTCAACGGTGCCCGCGAGGGCAAAGGGGTTCTGACCATGCCCGACGGGTTGGTTTACACCGGCCTCTGGAAGGATGGTCAGATCAACGGCACCGGCAAGCTGACTCAACCCAATGGCGATGTCTATGAAGGCACGCTGGTCGCCGGGCGACGCGAGGGCAGGGGCCGGGTGGTTTATGCCAACGGTGACACCTATGACGGTGATTTCAGCGATGACCGCCGCCAGGGCAAGGGCGTGTTCAACGGCGCGGATGGCTATCGTTACGAAGGCGACTGGGTCGCCGGACAGATCGAGGGCGAAGGTCGTGTAACCTATCCCGACGGATCGCAATATGCCGGACAGTTCCGGGGCGGACTGGCCGATGGTATGGGCAAGATTACCTATCCCGATGGCTCTACCTATGAAGGCAACTGGGTTCAGGGCGTCATCGAGGGGCAGGGCAAGGCGGCTTATGCCGACGGCGTGACCTATGAGGGTGGCTTCGTCAATGCCAAGAACCACGGGCAGGGGGTGATGACCTATGCCGATGGGTATCGCTACGAGGGGGCCTGGGTCGCAGGTCAGCGCGAGGGCGAAGGCACCGCCACCTATCCCGACGGCACCGTCTACAAGGGCAGTTTCCACAACGGCCAGCGCGAGGGAAAGGGAGAAATCCAGATGCCGGACGGGTTCCGCTATGTCGGCGACTGGAAAGGCGGAGAGATTTCCGGGCAGGGGGTTGCGACCTATGCCAATGGCGATGTCTATACCGGCACTTTCCTGCGCGGAAAACGCCAGGGCGCGGGCACCATGGTTTATTACTCAGGTGGAGAAGAAAGCGGGACTTGGGAAAATGGGGCACTTGTTGGCAACTGATCCGGGCTGTGGGCCATGATTGGCATTCTGCACCATCCGGTTTTTGCGCGGCTTTTCGCGGCGCAGGTTGTTGCGCTTCTGGGCACCGGTTTGCTGACGGTTGCGCTTGGGCTTCAGGCCTATGACTTTGCCGGGGACCGGGCAGGGGTCGTGTTGGGCACGGCCTATGCGCTCAAGATGGTCGCTTATGTGGGCCTGTCGCCGATTGCGGCGGCGCTGGTGCAATCCCTGCCCCGCAAGGCGGTGTTGATCGGGGCCGATCTGATCCGCGCGGGCGTGGCGATGTGTTTGCCCTTTGTCGATGCGATCTGGCAGATTTATCTGTTGATTTTCCTGCTGCAACTGGCCAGCGCCACGTTTACGCCAGCGTTTCAGGCGGTGATCCCGGATGTTCTGCCCAAGGAAGAAGACTATACCCGCGCGCTGTCCCTGTCGCGCATGGCCTATGACATCGAGAACCTGTTGTCCCCGGCTCTGGCGGGGGCGTTGTTGATGGTGATGAGCTTTCACGGGCTGTTCGTGGGCACCGTGATCGGGTTTCTGGGGTCGGCGGTTTTGGTGGGCAGCACGCCCGTGCCTCCGCTCCGGGGAGATCACCCGCGACCGTTTCGCGAACGTCTGTGGCGTGGGTCGCGGATTTACCTGGCCACGCCGCGGTTGCGCGGATTGTTGGCGTTGAACATGGCGGCAACGGCGGTGGCGGCTTTTGTGCTTGTCAATTCGGTTGTGGTGGCACGCAGCGCCTATGGGTTGGGCGAAGGCGGGTTGGCGGTGATCATGGGGGCCTTTGGCGTCGGGTCGATGCTTTCCGCTCTGAGCCTGCCGCGCCTGTTGGATCACGTGGCGGATCGGTGGATCATGATCCGGGCCGCCACGGGGCTTGGCGGTCTGGGGCTTGGCTCTGGCCTGTTCGTTGTAATGACCGGTTGGCCGTCATGGTGGGTCACGCTGTTGGTCTGGGTCCTGATTGGCGCGCTTTATTCCGCTGTTCTGACACCCTCGGGGCGGTTGTTGCGCCGCTCTGCCCGTGAAGAGGACCGCCCGGCGATCTTTGCCGCCCAGTTTGCCCTGTCCCATGCCTGTTGGCTTTTTGCCTATCCCTTTATGGGCTGGGCCGGGGCGGCGCTTGGGCTTGGGGTCGCTCTGGCCCTTGGCGGCGCGATTGCGCTGGTCAGCGGGTTGGTTGGGGGGCGGCTCTGGCCCGAGGGCACACAAGGCCCGTTGGAGCACGATCACCCGGATTTGCCCGCCGATCACCCCCATCTGCGTGCCCATGGCGGGCGGCACCATGCCCATCCCTTTGTGATCGACGATGAACATCGCGTGTGGCCGACCCACGGCTAGGGGGTAGCTTGTTGGGGGACGGCTTGGCGGGGCAGGTTTTGGCGATCGGGCGTTTCGCGGGCCTTTGACCATGCTGGTGCGGCGGGGGTAAAACCGGTTTGGCACACCGTTTACTGGACATTCGCCCGGAGCTGTGACAACAGGCGCGGGCAACCCGAGGATCGCATCATGACCACCACCCGTTTCGCCCCGTCGCCGACCGGCTTTATCCATGTTGGCAACCTGCGCACCGCGCTGATGAATTACCTGATCGCCCGCAAGGCGGGGGGGACCTTCATCCTGCGTATCGACGATACCGACCCGGAGCGGTCGAAAGAGGAATATGTCGATGCGATCAAGCAGGATCTGGAATGGCTTGGCCTGACCTGGGACAAGGTTGAGCGCCAGTCGGAACGGTTGGACCGCTACACCGCCGCCGCCGACCGTTTGCGTGACATGGGGCGGTTTTACGAGTGTTTCGAAAGCCCGACCGAGCTTGACCTGAAACGCAAGAAACAGCTGAACATGGGCAAGCCGCCGGTTTATGATCGCGCTGCTCTGGCCTTGTCCGACGGTGAAAAGGACGCGTTGCGCGCCGAGCGGGGGGGGTATTGGCGGTTCAAGCTGGACCAGGAACGGATCGAGTGGAAAGACGGGATCGTGGGTGACGTGTCGATTGATGCGGCCAGCGTCAGCGACCCGGTTCTGATCCGCGCCGACGGGCAGTTCCTTTATACGCTGGCTTCGGTGGTGGATGATACGGAAATGGGCGTGACCCATGTGGTGCGCGGGTCCGATCACGTGACCAACACCGCCACCCAGATCCAGATCATTCAGGCGCTGGGCGGTGCCGTGCCCGAGTTTGCCCACCATTCGCTTCTGACCGGGCCACAGGGTGAGGCGCTGTCCAAACGTCTTGGTACGCTGGCCCTGCGCGATCTGCGCGAACAGGGGATCGAGCCGATGGCGCTTTTGTCGCTTATGGCGCGGCTGGGCTCCAGCGATCCGGTGGAGTTGCGCGAGGACATGGCGCAGTTGATCGACGGGTTCGAGATCACCCATTTTGGCACCGCGCCGACAAAATTCGACGTGGCCGACCTTGGCCCGCTGACCGCCAAGGTGCTGCACGCCACGGCCATGGCCGATGTGCAGGGCGAGTTGGACGCAGCCGGGGTGCCCGGCGATGTGGCCGCGCCGTTCTGGGCCGTGATCCGCGAAAACATCGACACCCGGGCCGATATTGCCGCGTGGTGGGCAATTTGCCGGGATGGTGCCGAGCCGGTGATCGAAGACGAAGACGCCGAGTTCGTGGCGCAGGCGATGGCGATGTTGCCGGACGCGCCGTTTGACGGCGACAGCTGGGGCAACTGGACCAAGGCGGTGAAGGAGGCCACGGGCCGCAAGGGCCGCGGGCTGTTCATGCCGCTGCGCAAGGCGTTGACGGGCAAAGCCCATGGTCCCGACATGGGCGCGTTGCTGCCGTTGTTACAGACCATCAAGGCGCGCGGATAACCCGGCGTCTTTCAGGGTCTCCATTGCAAGGCCGCCATTGGCAAGCGGATCAAAACCTGATCAGGTGGCACGATGGCTCAGTCTGACCCCAACGCGCCCGGTGCGTCCAACGCGCCCGATATTTCCGGGGCAGCGAACCCGCAGGCGAAGTTTCTTACCGGCGCGCTGATGAAGCATATTGCCGTCATGGCGATGGCCTCTTCGGTGGGGTTGATGGTCGTGTTCCTTGTCGATTTTGTCGACATGGTCTTTATTGCGATGCTGGGCAAGGCCGAGCTGGCGGCGGCGATTGGCTATGCCGGGGCGATCCTGTTTTTCACCGGCTCTTTTGGCATTGGCGTGGCGATTGCCGCAGGGGCGCTGGTGGCACGGGCCCTGGGGCAGGGGGATATTGCGCTGGCCCGGCAAAGGGGGACCAATGCGCTGACCATCGGGTTCACGCTGGGCGCTTTGTTCGCGGCGACGGTGTGGTTCAACATTGATACGCTGGTGGGGCTGCTTGGGGCCACGGGGGACACCCGGATTCTGGCCGTGGATTTCATGCAGATCATTCTGCCCAGCCTGCCCATATTGTTGTTCGGGATCGTGTGCAGCGCCATTTTGCGCGCCCATGGGGATGCGCGCCGGTCGATGTTGGCGATGATCGCCGGGGGGCTGGTCAACGCGGTGCTGGATCCGATTTTGATCTTTGGTTTCGGATTGGAGCTGACCGGTGCGGCGATGGCCAGCATCGCGGCGCGGATCACGCTGGCCACTTTGACCTTTGGCTGGATTCGCAAATATCATCAGGGGCTTGCCCGGTTTCACCCGGGTCCGGTTCTGCGTGATTTTGGCCCTGTGATGGGCATTGCCCTGCCTGCGATCCTGACCCAGTTGGCCACGCCTGTGGGTCAGGCCTGGGTTACCCGTGCCATGGCCAGCTATGGCGAAGACGCGGTGGCGGGGATGGCGATTGTCGGGCGGCTGACGCCGGTGTCCTTCGGGATTTTGTTCGCCCTGTCCGGTGCCGTGGGGCCGATCATTGGCCAGAACGCGGGCGCAGGGCAGGCTGGGCGTGTGCGTCAGACCTTTCGCGATGCGTTGATCTTTACCGGCGTGGTCAGCGTCACCGTGGCCACCATTCTGTTCGGGCTGCGCGGCGGGCTGGAATGGCTGTTCCAACTGGAGGGCGAGGCGCGCCAGCTTGTGTTTCTGTTTGCCGGGCCGCTGGCGTTGTTGTGGTTTTTCAACGGGGTGATTTTTGTCAGCAACGCCGCGTTCAACAATCTTGGCCGACCTTTCCTGTCGACCCTGGTCAACTGGGGCCGTCATACGCTGGGCACGATCCCCTTTGTGGTGCTGGGGGGATGGCTTTGGCATGCGCCGGGGGTGTTGATCGGGCAGGCCGCGGGCGGGGTGGTGTTCGGGCTGTTGGCCTGGGCCCTTGCCCGGCGGGTCATGGCGGATCGCGGCGGCGCAAAGCAGCCAGGCCCGCAAGACGCGTTTGCCCGTCAGGGGCGGCTTCTGGCGCTGTTCACGCTGCGCCGGTAACCTGTCCCATGCGGTCAAGGTGATGATCGACCAGCGCGGTTTCCGCGCGGCTCAACCGTTGGTGTCTGGGAGAGCGGGGAGGTCTGCCGCCATTCCCGGTGCCACCCGCGTGCAACGGCCGGATAAGCAGCGCCATGGTCATGGGTGTTGAGCTTCACGAGCAAGCCGCAGCCAAAGAAATATGCGCTGTTCATGGCGTCCAAATCGTCCATCGCTTGATACATGTCAAACGCATCGGCGCGTTAAAAGCGTATGCTACGCGCATCTTTTGAGGAGGAGATTCCGCCATGCGCATTACCAAACGCACAAATATCGCCATTCGTGTTTTGATGTTCTGCGCCGTGAACCGGGGGCGGCTTGTGACCAAGGCCGAGATTGCGGATCGCTGTAACACTTCGGAAAACCATCTGGCCCAGGTGATCAACCAGTTGGGGCAGTTGGGGTATCTGAACACCCAGCGTGGCCGCAATGGTGGTATCATGCTGGCCCATGATGCGGGTCAGGTAAAGATTGGCGACGTGTTTCGCGCGCTGGAAAGCCATGTGCCCTTGACCGAGTGTTTCGCGGATGTGGATAACACCTGTCCTCTGATTGACGCCTGTCGTTTACGCATTGCGATTCAGGATGCGGCGGCCGCGTTTTATGCTCATCTGGATGCGGTGACGCTTGAGTCGCTGGTCTGTGATAACGACCCGTTGGCGGCTCTGATGAGCCCGGCCTCATGCGGGGTGGGGCGGGTGATCGAGCCGGTTTGATCCGCTGTGAAACTATATGAATCAAATGCATGAACGGGTTATTAGCCGGGGGTTGCCGCGACTCGATTTGTATTCTACCGTATGCGCGAACGTTGGATCGGGAGAGCCGTGTAATCGGCGCCGAAGGAGCAACCGCCCCGGAAACTCTCAGGCCAAAGGGACCGACCGACGTTAAGGAACTCTGGAGAGATCCCGCGCAAAAAGGCGGGGCGCCGAAGGGATAGCGATCTCAGGCCAAAGGACAGAGGGGGCATCAGAACGCGGCGCGGGGCCGTGTGAGTTGATGCCGGGTTGTTTTCACAACAGATCGGTGCCGCGAGAGTGAGGAGAGGCCGATGTCGGAGTTGCAACATACGCCGTTGTTTGATCTGCATGTGGAGCTTGGGGCAAAGATGGTGCCCTTTGCCGGGTATGAAATGCCGGTGCAATATCCGCTTGGCGTGATGAAAGAGCACCTGCACTGTCGCGCGGCGGCGGGGCTGTTTGATGTAAGCCACATGGGTCAGGTTTTGATTCGCAGCCCCGGAGGCAATGGGGCGGCGGAATTTGAAACCATGGTGCCGCAAAGCATCGTGGCGCTGCCCGAGGGGCGGCAGAGATACGCGTTTTTCACCGATGACACGGGCGGGATCCTGGATGATCTGATGGTGGCCAACCGGGGCGATCACCTGTTCGTGGTGGTGAATGCGGCCTGTAAGGAGGGCGACATCGCGCGCATGCGTGCGGCGCTGGCCGGGTGTTGCGTTGACGAAATCACGGATCGCGCGTTGCTGGCATTGCAGGGCCCCGAGGCGGAGGCCGTGCTGGAGCCGCTGATCCCCGGCGTGGCGGCGATGCGGTTCATGGATGTCGCGGTGCTGGACAGCACGTTTGGCGAGGTCTGGGTGTCGCGCTCGGGCTATACCGGAGAAGACGGGTACGAGATTTCGGTTCAGGAGGACCAGGCCGGGGCGCTGATGCGCGCGATCCTGTCGGATGTACGGGCAGAACCCATTGGGCTTGGTGCGCGGGACAGTCTTCGGCTGGAGGCGGGGCTGTGCCTCTATGGCAATGACATTGACACGGGCACCAGCCCGGTTGAAGCAGCCCTGGAATGGGGCATCCAGAAGGTACGCCGCACGGGGGGGGCGCGGGAAGGGGGCTTTCCCGGAGCGGCCCGCATTCTGGCCGAGTTGGAAAACGGCGCAGACCGGCGCCGCGTCGGGCTGCGCCCCGAGGGGCGCGCACCGATGCGGGCGGGGACCGAGCTGTTTGCCACCTCCGAAGGCGACGAAGCCATCGGCAGGGTGACAAGCGGTGCTTTCGGCCCGACGATCGGAGCCCCCATGGCCATGGGCTATGTCCCCACAGCCCTGTCGGATACCGGCACCACGCTTTACGGCGAGGTCCGTGGAAAACGGTTGCCGGTCACCGTGGCCGACATGCCTTTCACCCCCGCCAATTTCAAACGCTGACCCTTTTCAGGCAAAGATCAGGACTTACCAAGGAGAGAGAACGATGAAATTCACCGAAGAACACGAATGGCTGCTGCCAGAGGGTGATCTGGTCATTGTTGGGATCACGAGCCATGCCAGCGAACAACTGGGAGATGTGGTATTCGTGGAACTGCCCGAGACAGGAACAGAAGTGACGAAGGATGAAGAGATCTGTGTGATCGAAAGCGTCAAGGCAGCCAGCGATATTCTGGCCCCGATGGATGGTGAGATCGTCGAAGTGAACGAGGCGATTGTGGAAGACCCAGGCAAGGTCAACGAGGATCCCCAGGGGGATGCGTGGTTCTTCAAGATCAGGCCCAGCGACCCGGCGCAGATGGACGATATGATGGACGAAGCCGCCTACAAGGCCTTTGTAGGATAACCCCGAATAGGCGCGGGTCCACGATTTTTAGCTAATAATCGTGTCTCGCCAGGGAACAAGTGTTGTGAGACAGCCGGGGCGATGGCCCGACGGCGCGAGGAAGCTGTGAGGAGAGGGCGCCATGCCGTTCAAGCCGACCGATTATCTACCCTATGATTTCGCCAACCGCCGGCATATCGGCCCTTCTCCGGCGGAGATGGACCAGATGTTTGCCGAACTGGGGGTGGCCGATCTGGACACTCTCATCGACGAAACCGTGCCCAAGGCGATCCGGCAGGAGGCACCGCTGGCGTTCGGGCGGCCCAAATCCGAGCGCGAGTTGCTGTTCCACATGCGGGTTGTTGCGTCCAAAAACAAGGTGCTCAGTTCCCTGATCGGGCAGGGCTATCACGGCACCGTCACCCCGCCCGCCATCCAACGCAACATACTTGAGAACCCTGCCTGGTATACGGCTTATACCCCCTATCAGCCCGAAATCAGCCAGGGGCGGCTTGAGGCGCTGTTGAATTTCCAGACCATGGTCAGCGATCTGACCGGACTGGACGTTGCCAATGCTTCGCTTCTGGATGAGGCCACCGCCTGTGCCGAGGCAATGACCATGGCGCAACGGGTGTCCAAATCCAAGGCCCGGGCGTTTTTCGTGGACCGGGATTGTCATCCGCAAAACATCGAGGTGATCCAGACCCGCGCCGCGCCGCTTGGGATCGAGGTGATCGTGGGCAACCCCGACAAGATGGATGCAAGCGCCGTCTTTGGGGCGTTGTTCCAGTATCCCGGCACCTATGGTCATGTGCGCGATTTCACATCACATATCGATAAGCTTCATGAAAACAAGGGGATAGCGGTGATGTCTGCGGATATCATGGCGCTGACCCTGCTCAAGGAACCCGGGGCCATGGGGGCTGATATCGCCGTGGGCAATACCCAGCGGTTCGGCGTGCCGATGGGGTATGGTGGCCCGCATGCGGCCTATATGGCGTGCAGGGAGGCCTATAAGCGCTCTATGCCGGGCCGGATTGTCGGGGTCAGCATCGACAGCCATGGCAACCGGGCCTATCGCCTGTCGCTGCAAGCCCGCGAACAGCATATCCGCCGGGAAAAGGCGACATCAAACGTCTGCACCGCGCAGGCGCTGCTGGCGGTGATGGCGGGGATGTATGCGGTGTTCCACGGGCCCGAGGGGCTTAAGGCGATTGCCCAGCGGATCCACCGTAAGGCCGTGCGGCTGGCCAGAGGGCTGGAGGACAACGGGTTCAGGGTGGATCCGAAGGTGTTCTTTGACACGATCACGGTGGATGTGGGGCCGCTTCAGGCGGCGGTGATGAAATCGGCGGTGGATGAAGGCGTGAACCTGCGCCGGGTGGGCGAGCGCCGCGTTGGCATCGCCCTGGATGAAACCACACGCCCCGAAACACTCGAAGCGGTGTGGCGGGCCTTTGGCATCACCCGCAAGGACAATGATTTCGGTCCGGAATACCGCGTGCCCGAAGACCTGCAACGCCGGTCGGATTACCTGACCCACCCGGTGTTCCACATGAACCGGGCCGAAACCGAGATGATGCGCTATATGCGCCGTCTGGCTGATCGTGACCTGGCATTGGACCGGGCGATGATCCCGCTGGGCTCGTGTACCATGAAGCTGAACGCTGCCGCCGAGATGATGCCGGTCAGTTGGCGCGAGTTTTCCATGCTGCACCCGTTTTGCCCCGAGGATCAGGCGTTGGGGTATAAGGAATTGTTGGACGATCTGACCAGCATCCTGTGCCAGATCACCGGTTATGACGATTTTTCAATGCAGCCCAATTCGGGCGCGCAGGGCGAATATGCCGGGTTGTTGACCATTGCCGCCTGGCATCGCGCGCAAGGGCAGGGGCATCGAAACGTGTGCCTGATCCCCATGAGCGCCCATGGAACGAACCCGGCCAGCGCCCAGATGGTGGGGTGGAAGGTGGTGCCGGTGCAATCGGCGGATAACGGCGATATCGACCTTGAGGATTTCCGCGCCAAGGCGGCGCAACATGCGGACAATCTGGCGGGGTGCATGATCACCTATCCCAGCACCCACGGCGTGTTCGAGGAAACGGTGAAAGACGTGTGCGACATCACCCACGAGTATGGCGGGCAGGTCTATATCGACGGGGCCAATATGAACGCTATGGTGGGGCTGTCGCGCCCCGGTGATCTTGGCGGCGATGTCAGCCACCTGAACCTGCACAAGACCTTTGCCATCCCCCATGGCGGCGGCGGTCCCGGCATGGGGCCGATCGGCGTCAAGGCGCATCTGGCGGATCATCTGCCGGGGCGCGGAGAAGGCGCGGTTTCGGCCGCCCCGGTGGGGTCGGGATCGATCCTGCCGATTTCCTGGGCCTATGTTCTGCTTATGGGCGGCGAGGGTCTGACTCAGGCAACGCGGGTGGCGATTTTGAACGCGAACTATATCGCTAGGCGGTTGGAAGGCGCGTTCGAGGTGCTGTATCGTGGACCTTCGGGTCGTGTGGCGCATGAGTGCATTCTGGATACGCGCCCCTTTGCGGAGAGCGCAGGTGTGACGGTGGAAGATATCGCCAAGCGGTTGATGGATTGCGGGTTCCACGCCCCCACGATGAGCTGGCCTGTGGCCGGGACATTGATGATCGAGCCGACGGAAAGCGAAACCAAGGCCGAGCTGGATCGGTTCTGTGACGCGATGCTGGCCATTCGTGAAGAGATCCGCGCCATCGAAGAGGGACGGATGGATGCCGAGAACAACCCGCTTAAGAACGCCCCGCATACGATGGAGGATCTGGTGCGGGATTGGGACCGTCCCTATAGCCGCGAAGAGGGGTGTTTTCCGCCCGGTGCTTTCCGGGTCGACAAATACTGGCCACCGGTGAACCGGGTGGACAATGTGTTTGGTGACCGCAACCTGGTGTGTATCTGCCCGCCCATGGAGGATTACGCCGACGTTCCCGAGTGACCTCCGGCGAGTGACATCCGGCAACGGCGGCGCAAAAGGCGGGCGGGGGTAATCCAAAGGAGCGCTTCCGCGCGCTCTTTTTACACGTGGTTGAGAGGCGACGGTCCCAAAGCGTTTCCACATCACGCTGAGTCAACGTAATGCGGAAACGCTTTAGGATGGGGCGTCGCCGTTCTCGTGGCGCGCGGGCGAGAGAACCGGGGCGAGGTGATCGCGGATCCGGTTCCATGTGTCCCTGGTGGCCGCAACCAAAAGCTGCCCTTCGGTGACCGAGATGTCATAGTCCCGCCCATCGAGGAAAGCGGCATGTCCCCCGGCACGTTGACAGATCAGCACCCCGGCAGCGTGATCCCAGGGGTTCAGTAATCCGGACAGTACGAAATCAGCGGCACCTTGTGCGGCCATGCGGTATTCGTGGCACGAGCAGCGCAACGATCCGACCCGCGCAAAGGCGGGGAGCAGGGGCGCGAGGTTTTCCTGTGTGTCCCGGGGCATCAGGCTGACATGGGCGTGGCCGGAAAGCGTGTCCAACGCCCCGCCCTGGCCCATGGAGAGGATTTTGGAGCCGCGCAGGTCGGCATGTCGGGCCGGGCTGTCTTCGGATGCGATCACCCAGTCGTCACAGATCGGGTCATAAAGCAGGCCAAAGATGGGTTTTCCGAACCGCGTCGCGGCAAGGATCACCCCGAACAATGGCACCCCGTGGGCAAAATTCCATGTGCCGTCCACCGGATCGACGATAAAGGCAAGTTCGGCCTCGGCGGCCTGTTTGCGCAGTTCCGGGCTTTGGCTGGCGGTTTCTTCGCCCAGCACCAATGCGTTTGGAAACAGGTGCAGGATGCCGCGCGCAATCATTGCTTCGGCTTCGGTATCCGCCTCTGTCACAAGGTCTGTCGGGCTGGATTTCGTTGAGATCTGCGCGGGGGAGAGGTTGCGGAACCGGGGCAGGATTTCAGCCCGCGCCGCACGGCGGACAAGGTTGACGATGCTGGTTTGCTGGGCCGGGGTGAGCGTGGTGACGGGAAGGGGCAGGGCCGGTTCGGACATGGGGGTCTCCCTTTCGGTAGGCGTCTTTGACATGGCATGCTGGGTAAGACATCGCATCCACCGCGAGGGGGTTCAACAGGGAATGGCTGCGACGCATTCCCTTTTATGTGATCTCCTTATGTGGTCCCTTTTGGGTGCCCTCGTTTTGGTGACCCGGCGCATCGCGCCCGGTAACCGAACCACACCGAGGTCCAGACACCACGAAAATGGGCACCCGGAAGGGGTGCCCATTCTCAAAATTCAGATCAGAGTGGATCAGGCCGGAGCCGGATCACGCCAGAACGATATTGATCGCGGCCTCGCGACCATCGCGGCCGGGCTCGATGTCGAAAGTGACTTTCTGGTTGTCGGCCAGACCGGTCAGACCGGCGCGTTCAACGGCAGAGATGTGTACGAACACGTCTTTGCCGCCGTTTTCCGGTGCGATAAAGCCATAACCTTTGGTGGTGTTGAACCATTTGACGGTGCCATTTGCCATCGTCGTTTCTCCTTAGAATACTGCCCACGGGATTGCGGCAGGTCGGCGTAGTCAGTGCAAGATCGAATGACTGAGCCGAAAGGAGCAGAAGTCGATAGTGGTAACGTCGCGATTCCTTATTGACCGGGGAGACGGAAAACGCAAGTAAAACCGATATGACACGACAGGTGCGCCAGTTTCCGCCTGATGCGAATTTGCCGGTGATTTGGTCCTTGACGTGTCCCGTGATCGGACCAAATCGTTTCACCTTTTTGTTGAGGCACAACAATGGGCGAAACGCGCGGGTCCTCTTGATTGTGTTGTTTGACTATAAGTTGCTGATGTTTCGTGGATTTTGGGATCAAAACCCACGCCCGTCAGCTATACTTCGTGTTTCACGGGGCACTCTGCGTTTCAGACCTTGGCAATCACCTTGGGGTCAGCCCCCAGCGCATTGGCCAGAGAGTTGAAACGGGCTTCGGCGACTTCGCCAAACAGCGGGCTGGCATCGTCGGACAGGCGCAACTCCAGCACTTTTTTCTTGGGGTAGAGTTTCATCTTCCCCATATCCGCGTCCTTGCGCAGCCACAGCATGGCCCCGAAACGCATCGCCTTGCCCACCACTTCGGCGGCCTGTTGATCGGATTCGGCCAGGAGGTCATACATGGGTTCGAAACGCGTGCCGGTGCGCGAATTAGAGTAGCGGTGCAACAGTGCCAGCCCAAGAAACACCCGTTCCGAATGGCGCAATCCGCCAAGGTTGGCGCGGGTGGCGTTGTCAAAACAGGTTTCGGCGCGATAGTCGGGATGCGCACGCCAGCTCACGTCATGAAGCAGACAGGCGGCCTTGATCAGCCGCAGCCGTTCGGGGCTGGCCGATTTGAACAGCGGCTGGACAAAGGAAAACAGGGTGCGGCCAAAACCGGGGATGCGCGCATCCTTGGCTTCGGCAAACCAACTGGCTTCGATCAGCGGGTCGCGATCGCGCAGTGTCTGGGGCATCTGTTCATAAAGCATACCTTCGCGAATGCCATAAGAGCTTATCGCGATGTCGCGGGGGCGGAAGGTGCGTACCACTTGCTTCAAAACCTCGGCCGCGATGGGAACAAGCGCCATGCGGCTTGAGGAGACGCCACACCGCGCGCGCAGGTCGTTCGGGTCATGTTCGGCGATGAATCTGGCGGTGGCGGACACGGATTTCGCGCTCATCCTGTATTCGTGCAGCACCTGGAGCGGATAGCCGCGCCGTTCCATGTCGATCCGGGCAATCGCCCGCCATGATCCACCGACGAGGAACAGGCGGTTGTGCTGTGGGCCCATCTCGGTATGCAACTGTTCAACGATCCCGCGGATGTGGGATTTGCGCCCCTTCTTGCCCCCCTTGAGGTTTTTGAGCTGTAGCGGCCCCAGGGGAGAGGTGACGCGATTGCCCACCTTGCCTTGCGAGATTTCAGCCAGCTCCATCGATGCGCCACCGATGTCACAAACCAGCCCATAGGCACCGGGCCAGCCCAGAAGGACGCCCTGAGCCGACAGCCGGGCCTCTTCACGGCCATCAATGACGTGCAGTTTCAACCCGGTCTGTTCCTCGACCAGATCGCGGAATTCCATCCCGTCTTCGGCATCGCGCACGGCGGCGGTGGCCACGGCGGTCAGCGGGCCGGTGCCCATCCCTTCGGCCAGACGTTGAAACCGGCGAATCGCGGCCAGCGCCCGGACCCGGCCCGAGGGGTTCAGCCGCCCGGTTTCGGCCAGCCCCGCACCCAGCGAGCACATGATCTTTTCGTTGAAAAAATAGGCCGGGCTGCGCGCGGCGCCATCGAAAACCACGAGCCGGACCGAGTTTGACCCCACATCCACAACCCCCACGCGCGACAGCGAGCGGGAGGAGAGATCATTGAAGAGCGGGCGGCCAAATGGCCCCCATTCGGTCGCAGAAGGCTGTTCGTTGCCGTCCATATCATCCCCCGGATATTTCCCCCTGTTATGCCCTTTCGGACAGGGGGGGGTCAACGGGGAGGGGTAATCCAAATGTGCGCTTCCGCGCGCTTTTTTGATGCTTGGCGGAGAGGCGACGCCCCCCGCCAACCGGAGCGCGATTTGCCGTCCTGTTTGCCGTCCTATTTGCCATAGTAGAGGCGCACCACATGCTGGGCCTCGGCAAAGAACAGCCAGCGTGACGCCAGCACGCCACAGAGGTGGAGCAGGATCGCCAGAACGGCCAGGGCATGGCTGACGGGGATCAAAAGCAGCAGGATCACCGGCAGGACAACCGCGCAGGCCAAGGCGATGATCCGCAGTTTCCGGGCATGTTTGCGCCCCACGTCATATGCCATTTCGCGCAACAGGTAATTCTGGCCCGAATGGGGCGGTTCCAGCAGGCGGGTTTTGCCGATTCGTCCCAGCCCGGTCGCGGTTTCCGCCGTGGTGTCGGCCAGCGCCCCTTTGGCATCCGTTCTGAGCCAATACAACACCTGAACCACGCCCAGCACGAGCAGGAGCACCATGGCCGCCCGCACCTGTCCCGCCAGAAGCCCGCCCCCGGCCAGCGCATAGGCCATGAACAGCGCCGGGGTAAGCGGGGTGTGCCAGCGGGGCACGGTTTTAAGCTGGGTGTAGATCATCGAGGTGGTGAAAACGGTGGCCAGCGCACAGAGCGCCCCGACAAAGCCCAGAGCCCGGATCGGTTCGCCCGAAAACACCTGGGAAAACGCGTGAGGGGCAAGGATCAGCAGGGTGGCTATGGCCATGATCCCTTCGCGGCTCAGCCAACTGCTGCGCCATTGGGAAAACGCCTTGATCGCGTTTTTGCGATTGCCAAGGTGGAAGGTCGAGGCGATCAGCCCCCCCACGGCCAGCCCATAGGCCAGCAGGTAAAAGACGAACGCCACCCAGCCCGTGACCGGGGGCAGGCCAAGGCCAAGCCACGCAAGCAGACCGAAGCCAAGGCCGGAAAGCGAGGTGAAGAGAATCACGGAGGGCGCGGGGTGCATGTCAGAGAGCCTCCAGTGCTTTGTCGAGCCAAGCCAGGAAACCCTGGGGTTCTGTGTTGATCTGGGTCAGAGGGGTATCGCCGGGCGCGTCCTTGATCCGTGGCGGCAGGTATTTGTTCACCGGTTTGGTGCCCATTTCGGGCATCAGGTCCATGCCTCCGCGTTCCGCGCTCAATTGGCTGACGGTTGAGTTGGGATCGTTGAAATCCCCGAAATGCCGCGCCCCGGCGGGGCAGGTGCGCACACAGGCGGGGACACGGTCCTCTTCCGGGATGTTATCGTTATAGATCCGGTCAACACAGAGCGTGCATTTCTTCATCACCCCGGCCAGCATATCCATTTCACGTGCGCCGTAGGGACAGGCCCAGGCACAGAGGCCACAGCCCATGCAATCGTTTTCGTTGACCAGAACAATGCCGTCTTCGCTGCGCTTGTAGCTGGCCCCGGTGGGGCAGACGGTGACACAGGGGGCATCTTCGCAATGCAGGCAGGATTTGGGAAAATGCACGGTCTGGGAACAACCGCCCTCGGGCTGGGCCTCGAACGTATGCACCCGGTTCAGGAAGCTGCCCGAGGGCGAGGCCCCATAGGCGTCCTGATCCGACAGGGGTACGCCGTAATTCGAGGTGTTCCATTCCTTGCAGTTCACCACGCAGGCGTGACAGCCGACACAGGTGTCAAGGTCGATGACAAGGCCAAGCTTCTTTTCGGTCTGGCCGGGCAGGGTGGTCATGCGCTGGCCCCTTTCGTGTTGGTGGTCAGGGCCATGCCCGCGCCGCACGGGGCGTTTCGCGGCCGGGTTCGCAGCAAGAGCCGCGGGCGAGGGGGGCGCAACGGTGTCCGCAGCGTGACGTTGCGGATATGCCCGCCCCGTAGGCGGGCGGTGCGGGCATGGCCCGGCGTTGCCGCGCGGGTGCCGGTTGACAGAGGCATCAGAACTCTCCCCCATAGGCCACATGATCGGGACCCTGCCCCACGGGCGACTTGGCGGGTTTGTGCGCCGGTTCGCTTGGGCCTCCGGGGGGAGCCTTTTCGATCCGGACGCGCAGGTCGAACCACGCGGCCTGACCCGTCACCGGGTCGGAATTGGCCCACCGCCGCCCGTCGCCCCTGGGGGGGAGCAGTTCGTTGATCAGGTGGTTCAACAGGAAACCTTCGGTCGCCTCCTGAGCATCTTCGGACAAGGCCCATGCGCCACGTTTCTTGCCAATGGCGTTCCATGTCCAGACAGTGTTTTCATTCAGCGCATCCATCAAGGCCACCTGGCATTTGATGCGCCCGTGAACCGAGGACACATAGGCCCAGTTGTCTTCGTCGCTGAACCCGTTGGCTTCCCAGATTTTAGTGGGCACATAAAGCTTGTTCACCCCTGTGATCTGACGCAGCCACGCGTTTTGCGAGCCCCAGCTGTGATACATATGCATGGGCCGCTGGGTCAGCGCGTGGATCGGGTATTGCTCTTTGTCCACGAGGGTTTCTTCGATCGGCTCGTACCAATCCGGCAGGGGCGACATGGCCTTTTTCACCTGATCGCGCAGATGATCGGGCGGCTGGATATCGCCAAAGCCTTCGGCGGCGCGCTGCATCTTGCGGGCGGGTTCAAGATAGAGGTTGAAGACATAAGGCGCGGGCGCGTCAAACAGGCCGATGGAGACCGCCCAGTCCTGATAGCCCGCGTTCCAGGGTTTGTAGAACTGTGCCTTTTGCGGGATATGATTGATCCAGAAGCCCCCGTTTTCGATATATTTCTCGATCTGTTTCGGGTTGGGGGCACCGCGCCCGTTCTCTGTTCCGTTTTCGCCCCGGAACCCGGCCAGCGGGCCAATGCCGGGGCGGCGTTCGTGGTTGACCATATAGTCGGCGTAATCGGCGTATTTCTGGCTGCCATCTTCATTGACAAACCCGGGCAGGCCGAGCCGCGCGCCAAGGTCGCACAGCGCCGACTGGAACCCTTTCACATCGCGATCCGGCTCTACCACCGGCCAGCGGATCGAATCCGCCGCTGCCTCTGCCTCGCAAATCGGGCGGTCGAGCAGGGAGATACAGTCGTGCCGTTCCAGATAGGTGGTGTCGGGCAGGATCAGGTCGGCATAGGCCACGGTTTCCGAACTATAGGCATCGGCATAGATGAAATGCGGGATCACGTAATCGCCGTTGTCATCTTTGTCGGTCAGCATCCTGATGACTTCGGACGTGTTCATCGACGAATTCCACGCCATGTTGGCCATATACATGAACAGCGTGTCGATCTTGTAAGGATCCCCCGCATGGGCGTTGGAAATCACCATATGCATCAACCCGTGGGCCGAAAACGGGTTTTCCCAGGTATAGGCCTTGTCGATCCGTTTGGCATTGCCGTTTTCGTCCAGCAAAAGGTTTTCGGGACCAAGAGGGTAGCCAAGGTGCGGCCCGTCCAGCGGGGTGTTCGGCGCGTGGCCCGCGTGGGGTTTGGGATGTGCTTCGGGGGGCTTGGGGTAGGGCGGTTTGAAGCGGAAGCCCCCGGGAACCTCGACGCTGCCCAACAGGATTTGCAGGATATGCAGAGCCCGCGCCGTTTGAAACCCGTTGGAATGGGCCGAAATTCCGCGCATGGCGTGGAAAGACACGGGGCGGCCGATCATGTGATCATGGGTTTCGCCCTTCCAATCGGTCCATGTGACGTCCAGCCGGATTTCTTCGTCAAATGCCACGCGGGCCAGTTCCGCCGCCGTGGCGCGGATCTTCTCTGCCGAAATTCCGCATTTTTCCGCAGCGTTTTCAGGGGAATAGCCTTCGTCCAGATATTTTTCCGCCAACAACTGGAAGGCCGGTCGATAGGTGGCTCCGCCCTTGCGCATATGGCCGGCCAGGTCGGGCAGAACGCCTTTGGCATCAAACGGCACCGCTTTGCCCGACGCACGGTCCAGCACCTGGGCCTTGCCGTCCTGATCACGCAGGAAAAGCCCGTATGCGGGGCTGGTGTCGTCGCAATTGACCAGGAAGCCGGCATTGGTATAGCGGGTCAGATAGTCGAGATCGATCTTACCCGCGCGCAGTAATTCGTGGATCATGGCGAGGATGAACAACCCGTCCGTTCCCGGCGTGATCCCGATCCAGTCATCGGCCACGGCGTTATACCCCGAGCGGATCGGGTTGACGCCAATCACCTTGCCGCCCCGGGCCTTCAATTTGCCCAGACCGATCTTGATCGGGTTGCTGTCGTGATCCTCGGCCACGCCAAAGATCATGAACAGTTTGGTCCGGTCCCAATCGGGTTGACCAAATTCCCAGAACGCCCCGCCCATGGTGTAAATCCCGGCGGCGGCCATGTTGACGCTGCAAAACCCGCCATGAGCGGCGTAGTTCGGCGTGCCAAAGGCCTGGGCCCAGAACGAGGTGAAGGACTGTGACTGATCCCGCCCGGTGAAAAATGCCAGCTTTTCGGGCGCGGTGTCGCGGATGGGTTTCAACCAGCCTTCCGCGATCGAATAGGCTTCGTCCCAGCTGATGTCTCTGAACTCGCCCGAACCACGCGGGCCAACGCGTTTCAACGGCGCGCGCAGGCGGGAGGGGGCGTAATGCTGCATGATCCCGGCCGACCCCTTGGCACACAGAACGCCCTTGTTCACCGGGTGATCGCGGTTGCCTTCGATATATTTCACCTTGCCGTTTTCAAGGTGCACATTGATGCCACAGCGACAGGCGCACATATAGCAGGTGGTTTTGCGGATTTCGTCCGACACTTTTGGGGCCGGGCGGGCGGCGATCTTGGTATCTGGCATGTGATTTTCCCTGTCGCACCACAGGGTGCAAATTGCTTTTTCGCGGTCCTTTCAGCAATGACTAGCGCAGCCGGAACAGTGAATATAGTCACTTGTTGGTGGTTTGGCCGATTTTCCGTCAGGGGGTTAATGGTTAGTGCATTGAAAAATATGAAAAAATCTGTCGTGGATTGAAAGTCTGGACTGATGGCTGTGCGTGAATTGGACTTAAATTCGGGGGCGTATGAGAAGTCCGAATCAACGGACGGCGCGCGGGGCGGGTTATGCCCTGTTTTTCATGTTTTCAGACCAATCGAGTGATGAAAAAAACTGCACGCGCCTTTTTTCGCGCTGAAAATACCCGCGGAAACTGTAGCGTGGCCGGCGCTGGACGGGGGCGAAATGCAGGACGGGACCCGACGTGACAAGGGGGAACCCGCGAGGCCGGGGCTGTTTTCGGGGTGTTTTCCGGTGAAAACAGACCCGTCTTGACGCCGTTCAATCCTTGCGCTTTTGTTTCCTGTTGTGATCGGAATTCGATGGAAACGTGAAGATTGTTGCCCGGCGCGCGACATTGAGGGTCGATTTCCGCTCAAATGCCCTCTCATGATAAGGGGGAGGTGGGAATTTTTTGGGGGGTTTCCCCTTTCGCGCGCCGGTGTTTTTCGATCAGACTTGGCTTGTGTTGAGTGGGGCGTTGCATGACGGGGCTGCGCTTGACACAGAGTGGTATCTGCCAATTCTGACGAGTTCCCTTCGAGGTTGTATTCAATTTTCTTCAATTGACTCGGATACTTGGCAAATTGTAAATTGTGCGGGTCGTAAAGCTGAAATGCCGCAAGACGAACCACTGGCGATGGGGCCGTGAGTGGGACGGGCGTGGAAGAGGTGCGGCGCGTAAACTGTCTGGTCTCGTTTCTTAGCGCGAGCATGTGAAAAATCGGTCCTGCTGCCTTTGGGCCATTGATGCAAAACCTGTGCCGGAGAACCCGGCGAAATTCGGATGGGCCTTGCCCGTGCCGACAGGGTGCTTTGCCGCATGTTGGGTTGTGTTCGGGACATTGCTTGGGGAAAACGCTTGTGAGCGAACGTGTGATTACTGCATTTGACGTCGGAAAGCTGCAAAGCCTGATTGACATCAACGAGTCCCGCCGCCGTGGAAACGGTGTATATCGGCGTGCGGTGAAACGTGGGCTGGATATCCTGTTGGTGCTGTTGGTCGCCGTGCCCGTGGTCATGCTGCTTATGCCTTTGATGGCGATTATCGCGCTGGACGGACGGTCTCCGATTTACGTTCAGAAACGGATTGGCCTGAACGGTCGGGTGTTCCGCATGTTCAAGCTGCGTTCGATGGTGGCCGGGGCGGATGGCGTTCTGGAAAGCTATCTTGCTCGCAACCCCAAGGCGCGGGCCGAATGGGACCGGACGCAAAAGCTTAAATCCGACCCACGTATCACCACATTTGGGCAGTTCATCCGCAAATCGTCGCTGGACGAGTTGCCGCAGTTGTTCAACGTGTTGATCGGTGACATGTCGTTGGTCGGGCCCCGCCCGATGATGGTGGATCAGCAGGAACTTTACCCCGGCGCGGCCTACTATGCCATGCGCCCCGGCATTACCGGGCTCTGGCAGATCAGCGAGCGTAACGAGAGCAGTTTCCGCGACCGTGCAATTTATGACACCGATTATTACCGCAAGATGTCGTTTGGCACAGATATCCATGTGCTTCTGTCCACGGTGCGGGTGGTGCTCCGCGGCACAGGGTACTGATCCGGGGGAATGATCCCGCCACCTGTTTGCCGGGCTGATCGGTCCCCCCCATCTGCGCACATTATTGCCATGACATTGCCACGACAGCGGCTCGTGGATCTGTTACATTGCAGCCGAATGAAATTTCTCGAGCAGATACCGGACCCCGATGCATCCCAACCCCCTGGCCTTTCTTGTACTTGCGCTTTGGCCGCTGATTTCGATCGCGATTTTTCGCAAGCTTGAAGTGGGGCGGGCGATCATCTGGTCGCTGTTGGTGGCCTATCTGTTTCTGCCGCCGCCCCCGGCCGTTTTCGATTTCCCGCTGATGCCCCCCCTGTCCAAGGAAACTCTGCCGTCGATCACCGCGTTTCTGGTGGTGCTGTTCATGTTCGGGCGTGATTTGCAGGTTTTGCCCCGGTCCAACGTGGCCAAGGTGTTGATGGTGGTGTTCGTGCTTAGCCCGCTGGCAACGGTTCTGACCAATGATGAGCCGGTGTTCTATGGGCGGGTAGGATTGCCCGCGCTGCGGTTGACCGAAGCCTTTGCGTTGATGGTACAGCAATCCATGCTGTTGATGCCCTTTATCCTGGCGCGCAATTTTCTGAACCGCGCACGGGATCAGCGTGACATCCTTTGGGCTCTGGTCGCGGCGGGGGGGGTGTATACCCTGCTGATGCTGATCGAGATCCGCCTGTCCCCCCAGTTGAACCTGTGGATTTACGGGTTTTTCCAGCATAATTTCGACCAGATGGTGCGGTTTGGCGGGTTCCGTCCGATCGTGTTCCTGTATCACGGGTTGTGGGTGGCGTTTTTCGCGCTGACCATGGTGACGGCCTGTGCCGCGCTTTATCGGGCGTCCGAGGGCAAGTGGCGGGCGTTTTATATGGCGCTGACCGGCTATTACTGGGTTGTGCTGGTGATGTGCAAATCCGTGGCCTCCATGGCCTATTCGCTGGTTTTGGTGCCCATGGTGCTGTTCACCGGGCGGCTGTTCCAATTCCGGGTGGCGGCGTTGCTGGCTTTTGTGGCGATTGCCTATCCCGTGATGAAGGGGCTTGAGCTGGTGCCCGAGCGGTTTCTGTTGGAGCAGGCGGCGCGGATTGATCCGGATCGGGCGGCCTCGCTTGAGTTCCGTTTTACCAATGAGAACATTCTTTTGGAGCGGGCCTATGAAAAGCCCGCCTTTGGCTGGGGCAGCTGGGGGCGAAACCATATTCTTGACCCGGTGTCGGGGCGTATCCTGACCGTGGCCGACGGGCGGTGGGTGATTGTGATCGGGCAATTCGGATGGGTCGGTTTTCTGGCCGAGTTCGTATTGCTGGCCTGGCCGCTGTTCCTGTTGGCGGTGCGCACGGCGCGGTTGGAGAAAGAGGAGGAGGTGTCGCCGTGGCTGGGGCCGATTGCGTTGATGATCGGGTTCAACCTGTTTGATCTGTTGCCCAATGCGACGATCACCACGTTCACGTGGCTGATGTCCGGGGCGCTGCTGGGATACCTTGAAGAACGTATGCCGCGCAGTCGGCGGGCGCAGATGAATCTGCAAAGTATCATGTGAGGCTGTGGGCATGGGGATGAGCGAGGGGGCAGATAACGGGCCGGGTAAGCGACCAAGGGTTCTGGTGATTGCCGAGGCCGCGAACCCGGAATGGGTCAGCGTGCCTTTGGTGGGCTGGTCCCTGGCGCGTGCCCTTGGGCAGGTGGCCGAGGTGCATATCGTGACCCAGATCCGCAACCGCGAGGCTTTCTTGCGGGCGGGATTGATCGAGGGGCAGGAGTTCACAGCCATTGACAGCGAGGCGCTGGCGCGTCCGCTGTGGAAGCTGGGCGAGGTTCTGCGCATGGGTCAGGGCAAGGGCTGGACCATGCTTCAGGCCATTTCCGCCGTCAGCTACCCCCATTTCGAACGGTTGGTATGGCGTCGTTTTGGCGCTGCGATCCGGCGGGGCGATTATGACATTGTACACCGGGTCACGCCGTTGTCCCCCACGATTTCATCGTCGCTGGCACCGCGCTGTGCGCGGGCGGGGGTTCCCTTTGTTCTGGGGCCGCTCAATGGCGGTGTGCCCTGGCCCAAAGGGTTCGAAGCCGAGCGGCGGCGGGAACGGGAATGGCTGTCTTATATCCGCAGCGTCTATAAAATACTTCCGGGACGACGGGCCACGTTGCGCCACGCGGCGGCGATCATCGCCGGGTCACGTCATACGGGCGGTGAAGTGCCGTCGAAATATGCGGGCAAAGTGATCCACATCCCCGAAAACGCCATTGACCCGGACCGGTTTTCCCAAGTGGCGCACCCCGAGCATGACATTTTGCGGGCCTGTTTCGTGGGGCGCATGGTGCCCTACAAGGGCCCGGATATGTTGTTGGAGGCGGCATTGCCGCTGCTCAGGGCCGGGCGGATGCGGTTGGAGATGATCGGGGACGGGCCGATGTTAGCGGGGCTAAAGCAGTTCGCCGCAGAGCAGGGTGTGGCTGAGGCGATGACCTTTCACGGCTGGATGGCCCATGAAGACGTGCAACAGGTCATGGCGCAGTGTCACGTGATGAGTTTTCCGTCGGTCAGGGAGTTTGGCGGCGGCGTCGTGTTGGAGGCCATGGCGCTGGGCGTGGTGCCGGTGATCGTCGACTATGCCGGGCCGGGCGAATTGGTGACGGATGCGTTCGGGGTCAAGGTGCCGATCGGCACACGGGCGCAGATCGTTGCGGGGTTTGGCAAAGTTCTGGCGCGATTGGCCGAGGATCCTGCGGCATTGGCCGGGATGGCCGAGGCCGGACGGGCGCGGGTTGCGGAGAAATTCACCTGGGCCCGCAAGGCCGAACAGGTGCGCGAGGTTTATGACTGGGTGTTGGGGCAGGGGACGAAACCTGCGCCGTTTGACGAAAACAGCTAAAGCGTTTCCGGTTATTGTTGGATCACAGCAATAAAGCGTTCGACCTTTAACCTGAGACAGGGAAAAGGGCGAACGCAGCGCGACATTTATGTGTTTCGCGCGTCCTGCCAAAAACCGGTGATTCCGGGTTTTGGCAGGACGCTTTAGCTGGAAACGCCCACATCTCTACTGTGTTGCCCTGCTGTGTTGTGCGGCGTTTCCACATCACGTTGAGGCAACGTAACGCGGAAACGCTTTAGTCCTGTTCGATGATCCGGGCGGGGATGCCCGCGACCGTTGCGCCAGCGGGCACGTCTTTGGTCACCACGGCGTTTGCGCCGATCCGGGCGTGATCCCCCACGACCAGCGGGCCAATGAGCTTGGCCCCTGCGCCTACATCCACATGCCCGCCAAGAACAACCGGGCCGGCCAGCGTGACCTGATGGAACAACATGCAGTTGGGGCCGATCCGTGCGCCGGGGTGGACGATGACGCCAGTAGGATGGGTCAATCGCAGCCCGCCCCCGATATGCGTGTTCAGGTGCAGTTCGCTCTGGGTCATCAGGGACCAGAACCAATGGACCAGCACCCAGTGTTTCGCCGCAACGCGCCCCCACACACCGCCCCGCGCCCTGGCCACCTGGTATCGCCGGATCGCGCGGATCAGCTTGCGCCCGGGGTCCCAGAACCGTTGCACGGTTTCGCGGCTCCAGTCCGGTTCGGATGCTGAAACATTGCTGTCGGCTATCATTCATTGTCTCCAGTATCGCGTGTTTTCCCGAGGGTTAACCTGTGCGGGAACCTTGCAAACATGGTCGAAAAACGCAACAGTTGAAGCTTCTTGCTGTTGCAATGCCTGTTGTCCTGCCGAGGGGTATCATGATCCGTTCCGTTCTGATTTTGCTGCTGTCTGCCTGTCTCTTGCCTGGGGCCACGCCGGGGCGTGCCGAAGAACAGCGGTTTTACATATTCGGCAACTCGCTGATCCATCATCTGAGCGATACGGATGAGACCACCATGCCGCATTGGCTGGCCATGCTGGCACATGCGGGGGGGCATGGGGTGCGCGTGGACGGGCAGTGGGGGTTCCTGCGCGATTTCACCCGTGCGGGGCCTTTGGATCAGTGGTCGTTCAAACAGGTCAAGGGGGTGTGGCGCAAGGGGGCGGGGCGGTTTGCCAAGGCCGACTATACCGCGATCATGGTCAACCCGGCCAACTTCATTCAATATCAGGCACCGGACCAGCCGTATGACGGGGAGAACCCGGATGGGGCAAGCCCGTTATCAGCCCTGCTGGCGTTGATTGACAGCCATGGGCAGGGACGGCCGATCCTGCTTTATGAAGGCTGGGCCGACATGGGCGGAATCACGGGGCGATTTCCTCCGCGTCCGCGCAAGTTGCGTAGCTATCACGCGGTGAATGCCGGGGCCTATCATCAATGGTATGAAACACTTGTAGATCAGGTGAAACAGGCGCGGCCTGAGGTGGATATCCGGTTGATCCCCGTGGCCAAGGTGCTGTCCGAGCTGTTGTCACAGACGGAGCTCAAGGCGCTGCCGCCCGAGACGTTTTACATCGACGATGCCCCCCATGGCACGCCTGCGCTTTACCTGATGGCTGCTGCCGTGACCTATGCCGGGGTATTTGGGGAAGCACCGCCCGACATGGTGCTGCCAACATCCATTCCCGACCCGGTGCGACAGGGCTGGCCCGAGATTGCCCGCTTCATCGCCCGGGCCATGGGCGTGGCCGAAGAGAGGGCAGAGGCCGCCCCCGAAAACCCGGCGGGACCGACCGCACCAGCGGACCGGGCGGGTGATGCGCAGGGGGCGCGCGCTCTGGGGGTTGCCAACCCTTCGCTTGCGCTTGGGCTGAACGGGATATCCGACTGGTCCACCCAGCACCCTTTCGTGAACCTCATGAAAACGGCGCGGCCCTGGGTTGGCCATAAGGGAGCTCACTGGGGTGCGTGGAGCGCAGAGCAGCTTGAAAAAGAGGGGTATCTGGACGCCCATGGCTGGCCCACCCGTCTGCCTCCGGGGGTGGACCGGCTGGAGGCGTTCCTGTTGACGGATCAGCCTAAAGAGGCCAGCGGGCTTGCCGGGTATTACCGGGTCAGTTGGGAAGGCAGCGGGACGCTCAAGATCGGCGGGCGCGCGCGCGATATGCGCTATGACGGCAATAGCGCGCGGTTTCGCTATGCGCCGGGCGAAGGGTTGGTATCGGTCATCGTGCTGTCCACCGATCCGGCGGGCATCGGGGACAATATTCGAAACATTACGATCGTCCGGGAAGGCCATACGCGGCTTGCCGAACTTGGTGTTCTGTTCAACCCGGACTGGATCGCGAAGATCAAGGATGTACGCAGTGTGCGCTACATGGATTGGATGATGACCAATGCCAGCCCGGTGACCGGGTGGGAGACGCGCCCGGTGCCCGGGGATTACACCTTTGCCCGCCGTGGTGTGCCGGTCGAGTGGTTGGTGGCGCTGGCCAATCAGATCGGGGCGGATCCATGGTTTAACATGCCCCACATGGCGACGGATGACTATGTTCAGAATTTTGCGGCAACGGTCGAGGCCACGTTGGATCCGCGGTTGAAGGCCCATGTGGAATATTCCAACGAGCTTTGGAATTTCACCTTTCCTCAAACCCGCTGGGCCGCGGATCGCGCAGAGGAACGGTGGGGAGAGGGGGCCAAGGACGGATGGATGCAATATGCCGGGGCCCGTGCGGCCGAGGTCATGCGGATCTGGGCGGCACAGTTCGCCCGGGCACCTGACCGGCTGGAACGGGTGGTGGCGGTGCATACCGGGTGGATGGGGCTGGAACAGCCGCTGTTGAACGCTCCGCTCTGGGTGGCCGAAACGGGGGGGCCTGCTCCGATTGCGCATTTTGATGCCTATGCGGTGTCGGGTTATTTCGGGTTCGAACTGGGCCGCGACGAGGAGGGGGGGCGGCTTGCCGATCTGCGCGTTTGGATTGCGGACAGCGTGGACAAGGCCGGAGCCGAAGCGCGGGCGCGCGGGTTGCAACGCCGTGCGCTGGATGCGGCGATTGCGCCGATCCGTTATGACGCGGCGCTGGACCCGGCGGCACAGGCCATTGCCCAGGGGTCGCTGGCGAAATTGACACAAACGCTTTGGCCCTATCACGCCAGGGTGGCCCGGGACATGGGGGCGCGCCTGATCATGTATGAGGGGGGCACCCACGCGGTGGGTCAGGGCGCGGCTGTGAACGACGATGAACTGACCCGGTTTTTCGGACGGTTCAATTATTCCCGGCAGATGGCCGGATTGTATGACCGGGCGCTGGCCGCCTGGCGCGCCCAGGGGGGCGAGATGTTCAACGCCTTTGTTGACGTGGCCCCGCACAGCAAATGGGGCAGTTGGGGCGCGCTACGCTATCTCGAGGATGACACGGCGCGCTGGCGGGGCCTGATGGCGGCCAACGCCATGCCGGGGGCCGAGGGGCGCGATGCAGGCGCGTTTCTGCACGGGGGGCTGCTGCGCGCAACCGATGCGGGCGGCACCCTGGCTGGCACCCCGGAAGAGGATATTTTCCTGGGCGGTGCCGGGCCGGATCGGTTTGAGACAGGGGGCGGGCAGGACGCCGTTCACGGGGGGGGCGGGCGTGACGTGGCCGTGCTTGCCGGTGCGCGGCCCGAATACCGGTTTGCCTTCGAAGACGGGCGATTGCTTGCCCTGTCTGATCGGCATGAGCTGAGATTGATTTCAGTTGAAGCCCTTGAGTTCACGGACGAACCCGGGCGGGTTTATCGGTTGGACTTGTCAGGCCAGTAAAGTCTGGGCGGCAGGCGTCATTTGTTTTTTCTGGTGGTGACCCGGATTATGATGCGACGTTGTTTTGCATGCCCCTTGTCAATTGTGTACCGGCGGCTTTTACAGGCACGGCGCGCCGTAGAGCAATTCCCGATGCTTGAACTGCGATTTCCGCTCAACACGTATTTACAGCTGTATTGCCGCAACCTCCGGTTTTCATGGATGATCCGCGGGGCAAGCTGAAACCTACCCGGTTGCAGCTGTTCGGCGGACATGGGGATAATCGGAATATTGCTGAACGGGGTGTTGGCCATATCTGAAGCTCGAAGACGAAGCGGTGATCGAATATCTTCAGATCATGGCACCGGGGATACTGATCCGGTATCGGTCGTGGAAATCGGGCAACAAGATGATCACGCCCTTGCGGTTGGGAGAGATGGAAAATGACCCCGACACCAAACGCCCGGTTCGATTGTTTCAGAAGGATGACGAGCACGTGGGAAAGATTTTCGCGTGGCTATACAAGGTCTTTGTTGGCAAGGAACTCGGGGCGACCTGGTTCCAGACACTGTTTAACAAACTGAACGAGGACATGTGAAAATGCTTACCGATACCAACGCGGGCCGGTTTGGCACCGCCGTATTTGCAGCCCAGGATGGTTTGACCGCCGAAGGGAATTCGTAACCCTTTTGGAGCTTCGCGACGGCACAACGGGTATGCGGCATCTGCCACCTGATGGGAAACTGGCGGTTTTCCTGTCCGCAGTCTGGATCGAACAGGAACCCTTTATCCTGATCGGGATTGTGGAACGGGTCAGCGATGCCATGGAGCGGGACGGGTTTTCCGGGATCTGCACTGCGGTGGACTATGACACAGACGATTTCGCCCCTCATGTCAGCGTCTTGAAACCTGCGATCGACGATTGGCGGCCCAGCCGGAAGTCGCACGGCGTGGTGCCGCCGCGCCCATGGCCACCGCTAGCCGACGATCAGCTGTTTGAGTTGAAGCGCCTCGTGTTCAAGTTGGACCAGACGATAGTTCACCACGTCGCCAATGGTGATCATTCCCGCAAGTGTTTCGTTTTCGATCACTGGCATGTGGCGGAAGCGCCCTTCGGTCATGATCTTAAGCACCGACACAAGGGGCGCCCCGGCGGCACAGGTTTTGACGTCATGCGTCATCACCTCCTGCACCTGTTGGGGCAGGGTGCGCCCGGGGGTATCCGCAAGTTTGCGCACGATATCACGTTCCGAAATAATCCCGCAGAGATCACCATGGGATTCGGTGACGACCAAGGCCCCGATCCGGTGATCGCGCAGAAGTTCGACAGCCTGACCCAGGGTGTCTTCGGGGCTGATCGTGATGACGTTCTGCCCTTTCGAGGACAGGATGTCCTTGACCTTGGCATTGGCCAGCGGCAGGTTGCTATCGGTGCTTTGGCTGGCGCTGCGACCTGCGTCGGCATCAGAGCGGTTCGGGGCGCGATAGGATGTTGGCACGGTTTAACTTTCCTCCCAGAAGTGTTTGCAGTCTGCATGTTCAATCAGCATAACCCGGTTTTGAGCGTATCAGGAGAAAAATATGGTGTCCGAACTGACTATGACCCCGCCGGTCGCTACGGTGATCTTTGTTGCGGCCTGTCTGGCGGGCTACCAGTTCCGCAGGGTCTGGAAAGAAGAGGGGCCGAATTGGCAGCTCTGGCTGTTCGGCGGCGCGGCAGGGGCCGGGTTGCTGATCCTCGGGTTTCTGCCGTTGCAGGTGGGATAGGCAGATCGGGACGTGGGCGGCAACGTTGGGAAAGGAGACAGCCGGCGTCGCGCTCCGGTTGGTTTTCCGGTCAGCTTTCCGTCGTGTCCAACCCGGCCTGTTCCAGCATCTTGCGGGCACGCGGACATTGCAGGCGGTCCCGCAGGGGGCTGTTGGGGTCGATTTCCCTGGAACAGACCAGGCATTGATCCGCATCCGAAATGGCGTTCAGCCCGCCACAGCTTCCCTTGATCGTCCGCCCGGCCATGATTGCGCCAAGCGCCATGCCCAGCATGACCACCATCAGGATGCCGAAGGTCAGAAGGAAGGTTGCCATCTCGGGGGCCTTTCTGGAGGCGCTATCTGGGGCGCGCTATCAGGCGGTCAGCGCCTTGAATTTGGGGCTTGCGGTGGTTTTGAACTGTAGCCTGGCCGCATCCGTGTCGCGTTCGATGAACAGGACGGCGATGTCGTGCGCCCCGGCGATTTCAAGACCGCGCTCGCGGCCAAGGATCAGCATCGCGGTCGCCCAGGCATCGGCCAGCATGGCGTTTTCTGACAGCACGGTGGCCGATGCGGTTTTGTGGGTGATCGGGCGTCCGGTGGCCGGGTCGATCACGTGGGAATAGCGTTCACCGTCTTTTTCGAAATAGTTGCGGTAGTCGCCCGAGGACGCAAGGCCAAGCCCGGACACACCCACCACATCCATGACACCGCCGCCAAGGGCGGCAGGTTTTTCGATACCGATCTGCCAAGGCAGGCCAGCGGGGTTGCGGCCCGAGGCGTACAGGTCGCCGCCAATCTCGATCATGTAGTCGGTCAGCCCCAGCTCTTCCAGAGCTTTGCCCACACGGTCCGCGCCATAGCCTTTGCCGATGGCGGCCAAATAAACCTGGGCATCCGCGCGGGTTTTACGCAGGCGGTTGCCCGCAAGTTCAAGCGTATTGCCATGGCCCGAACGGGCCTTGGCCGCGGCGATCATGTCGTCCGACGGCATCTCTTGCGCACCGGGGGCACCGAAACCCCAGGCCTCGATCAACGGGCCCATGGTGGTGTCGAACCGACCGTCGCTTGCCCGGTTCACCGATTCTGCGGCCTCCATCACATGGGCCAGCGCGGGCGACAGGGACACCGCCGTCATATCGGTTGCTGCGTTGAAACGCGAAATCTCGGAGCGCGAATCCCAGTTCGACATCTGCTGGTTCACTTCCAGAAGCGCAGCGTCGATCACGTTGCGGATGCGGCCATCGCTGACCTGTTGATTCCGGTCCACCGCGACCACGTTATAGGTGGTGCCCATGGTGCTGCCGTAAACCTCGTGCACGTCTGTCGAACGGTTGCAGGCCGCGGCAACGGCCAGCGGCATGACAAGGAAGGAGCGACGAGAGAGTGTGGCGAGATCTGGCACTGGGTAGTCCTCTTTGTTGCGATCCGAAGGAAGCAGAGCGATTTCACAGGGCTTGTCTGCGACATTCTTTTGGTTTTCAACCCGATTCTCCTCTTTTCAAGTGAAAAAATGTGATTAGAAGCCCGATTCAGCACTTTCACCTTTCGACGTGACGTTGCATAAGCCAACGAAATTTCCAAATGTGAAGGTAGGAAGCTGTGCAGCACTTCTCCCTACGTAAGGGTCTGAACGTACCGATCACCGGGGCGCCCCGCACGGATACCGTGGAACAGGGTACGGTTAAAACTGTTGGCATTCTGGGTGAGGACTATATCGGGCTGAAGCCGCGTATTCTTGTTGCCGAAGGGGACACGGTTGCGCCAGGTACGCCTGTTTTGATCAACAAGGCCCTGCCGGAGGTGAACGTGGTGTCGCCCGTGGCGGGAACCGTCAAGGCGATCAATCGCGGCGCGCGCCGGAAACTGGTGAGCATCGAGATCGAAGTATCCGATGGGGCCGCCGACCCGGTGGATTTTTCGGGCACCGGAGATGTTGCGACCGTTGAGGGGCTGGTGGAACGGCTTTGCGCCGCCGGGCTGTGGACGGCGTTCCGCACGCGCCCCTATTCCAAAGTGCCCGCACCAGAGACCCGTCCGGCGGCCATCTATGTCACAGCGATGGACAGCGAACCGCTGGCCGCCGACCCCGCGCCGATTATCCGCGAGGAGGCCGGGGCCTTTGCTGCCGGGATCGCGGCCATTGCCGGTTTGAGTGAGGGCAAAACCTTTCTCTGTCAGGAGGCCGGGGCCAATCTGCCGGGCGCGGATGCGGCGGGTGTCGAAGCCGTGGAGTTCAGCGGACCGCACCCTGCGGGGCTGGCCGGAACCCATATGCATTTCCTTGAGACCCCCAATGCGACCAAGACGGTCTGGACCATCGGCTATCAGGATGTGATCGTGATTGGCCGGTTGCTGACCACCGGGCGGTATGACGCCTCTTGCGTGATCGCCTTGGCCGGGCCTGTATGTGGCGATCCGCGTCTTGTGCGTACCGTTGCCGGGGCGTCGATGGCCGATCTGGTCGCCAGTGACCTGCCTGCCGATCTTCCGGTTCGGTTGATTTCCGGGTCGGTCCTGTCGGGACGTGCGGGGCAGGGAGAGAGCGCCTATCTGGGGCGCTATGCCCGCCAGATCACAGTGATTGAAGAGGATCACAAGCAAATCCCCATGGGGTGGATTCGCCCGATGTTTTCGAAATACGCGGTACAGCCCGTTCTGGGCTCTGCACTTTCCAAATTGTCGGGGCGCAAGTTCCCGCTGACCTCGAACCTGAACGGTGGACGCCGCGCCATGGTGCCAATCGGCACGTTCGAAAAACTGATGCCGCAGGATTTCCTGCCGACCCAGCTTTTGCGGGCCCTGTTGGTCATGGACACGGATCAGGCCCAGGCACTGGGGGCTTTGGAGCTGGACGAAGAGGATCTTGGTCTTGTTGGCTTTGCCTGTCCGGCGAAATATGAATACGGGCTGGCGCTGCGTGACAGTCTGACCAAGATCGAGAAGGAGGGTTGAGCCGTGGGATTGCGTAACTTCTTCGACCGGATCGAGCCGCATTTCATGAGGGGCGGCAAATACGAGAAGTATTTCCCCATCTACGAGATGGTGGAGAGCTTTATCTACACCCCCAAAACCGTCACCACGGCGGCCCCCCATGCGCGGTCTTACGTGGATATGAAACGGATCATGACCTATGTGGTCATTGCAACGATCCCTTGTATCCTGATGGCGCTGTATAACACCGGCTATCAGGCCAATCTGGCGATTGCCGAGTTCGGCGCGTCGGGTTCGCGTGCGGCGATCATTGAGGGGCTGGGGATCGGGTTCAATGCCGCCAACCCGCTTGCGAATATGGCCCATGGGCTGCTTTATTTTCTGCCGGTCTATATTGTCACGCTGGTTGCGGGCGGTGTGTTCGAGGTGGTCTTTGCCACCGTGCGCAAGCACGAGGTGAACGAAGGTTTCCTTGTTTCCTCAATGCTTTACGCGCTGATCGTGCCGGCGACCACACCGCTGTGGCAGGTGGCGCTGGGCATCATCTTTGGCGTTGTGATCGGCAAAGAGGTGTTTGGCGGGACCGGCAAGAACTTCCTGAACCCGGCTTTGACCGGGCGGGCGTTCCTTTATTTCGCATATCCTGCGCAACTGTCGGGGGACAGCGTCTGGGTGCCGGTGGACGGGTTTACCGGGGCCACCGCGCTGGCCGTATCGGCGGCGGAGGGGTTTGAACAACTGGCCGCGCGCGGCATGAGTTGGTGGGACAGTTTCTATGGCTTCATTCCCGGTTCCATGGGCGAAACCTCGACCCTTGCCTGTCTGATCGGGCTGGTCTTTCTTCTGGCCACCAAGATCGCCAATTACCGCATGGTGGTGGGCTGTCTGGCGGGGATGATCGGGTTCTCCTGTCTGCTGAACTGGATCGGGTCGGAGAGCAACCCGATGTTCGCGATGCCGTGGTATTGGCACCTTGTGGTGGGCGGCTATGCCTTTGGCCTTGTCTTCATGGTGACCGAACCGGTGTCGGGCGCGCATACCAATACGGGCCGCTATATTTATGGCGCGCTGATCGGGGTCATGGTTGTCATGATCCGCGTCATCAACCCGGCCTTTCCCGAGGGCATGATGCTTGCCATCCTGTTCGGCAACGTTTTTGCACCGTTGATCGACCACTTTGTCGTTCAGGCCAACATCAAACGCAGGGCGAAGAAAAATGCCTGAGGACCTTCAGACCCAGACCGAAAACAAGGGCGTGATTCGCCGTTTCTTGGACCTGCCGACCGACTCGGTGCCAAAGACGGTGTTTGTCGCCGTGACCTTGTGCCTTGTTGCGTCGATGATCGTATCGGCCGCCGCCGTGGCGCTGCGCCCGTTACAGGAGATCAATGCGCTCAAGGATAAACAGATCAACATCCTTCAGGTTGCGGGCATTTACGACCCGGAACAGGATGTGGTCGAAGCATTTGGCGCGTTCGAGCCGCGGGTGCTTGAGCTTGCCACCGGCAGGTTTACCGACCAGTTCGATGTGGCAAGTTTCGATGACCGTGCCGCCGCCGACGACCCGGCAACCTCGGTTGCGCTGGCCGATGATCCGGCGGGGATTGGCCGAAAAGCGCAGTTCGTTACCGTCTACCTGCTGCGTGACGAGGCGGGCGAGATCGACAAGGTGATCCTGCCGCTGCATGGCTATGGGCTGTGGTCCACGCTGTACGGTTTTATCGCGCTGGAAGAGAACGGCAACGACATCTTTGGCCTGCAGTTTTACGAACATGCCGAAACCCCGGGGCTGGGTGCAGAAGTGGATAACCCGCGCTGGAAAGCACTGTGGAACGGCAAAAAGCTGGCCGATGAGAGCGGCGCGTTGCAGATCAGCGTGACCAAGGCGGTTCCCGCTGCCGGGGCCGAATACCACGTGGATGCGCTGGCCGGGGCCACGCTGACCACGGCTGGCGTTCATAACCTGGTGAACTTCTGGATGGGGGAAGCCGGGTACAAACCATTTCTTGAAAACCTGAAAGCGGGGGGCGTGTAATGGCTCAGAAACGCAGGGAAATGCTGATCGATCCATTGGTCGACAATAACCCGATCACGCTTCAGGTGCTGGGCATCTGTTCGGCGCTTGCAGTGACCTCGTCGCTTCAGGTGGCTTTTGTTATGTCCATCGCCGTGACCCTTGTGACCGGGTTTTCGTCGATGTTCATCTCGATGATCCGTAACCATATTCCCGGATCAATCCGGATTATCGTTCAGATGGTGATTATCGCCTCGCTCGTGATTCTGGTGGATCAGATGTTGAAGGCCTATGCCTTTGAAATTTCGAAAACCCTATCGGTTTTCGTCGGGCTGATCATCACCAACTGTATCGTGATGGGCCGCGCCGAGGCCTTTGCCATGAAGAACCCACCGATCGACAGTTTCATCGACGGGGTCGGCAACGGGCTTGGTTATGGCCTTATCCTGATGATGGTCGGTGTCATCCGCGAATTGTTCGGATCGGGCAGCCTGTTTGGCGTGACCATCCTTGAGACCGTTAACAACGGTGGCTGGTACGTCCCCAACGGTTTGCTTTTGCTGCCGCCTTCGGCCTTTTTCATCATCGGTCTGATCATCTGGGCCTTCCGCAGCTGGAAGACCGAGCAGGTGGAAGAACGTGAATATAAAATCCAGACGGTAGAGGGCCACTGATGGAAGAGCTCATCTCACTCGCGGTCAAGGCGATCTTTGTTGAAAACCTGGCCCTGTCCTTTTTCCTGGGCATGTGTACCTTCATCGCGGTGTCGAAAAAGATCTCGACGGCCATCGGGTTGGGCATCTCGGTGATGATCGTTCAGGCGATCACCGTGCCGGCCAACAACCTGATCCTGACCTATCTGCTGGCCCCCGGTGCGCTGGCTTGGGCCGGGTTCCCGGATGTGGATCTGACCTTCCTTGGGTTGATCTCGTATATCGGGGTCATCGCGGCGCTGGTTCAGATACTTGAGATGGTTCTGGATAAGTATTTTCCGCCGCTTTACAACGCCTTGGGTGTGTTCCTGCCTTTGATCACCGTGAACTGTGCCATCCTTGGCGGGTCGCTGTTCATGGTGGAACGCGGGTATAACTTTGCCGAAGCGGCGACCTATGGTCTGTCTTCCGGCTTCGGTTGGGCTCTGGCCATCACTGCCATGGCGGGGGTGCGCGAAAAGCTGAAATACTCCGACATTCCCGATGGGCTTCAGGGGCTGGGGATCACCTTCATCACCGCAGGGCTGATGGCGATGGCCTTCATGTCCTTTTCGGGCGTCAAGCTGTAAGGAGGGCGGGTCATGGCAACGTTTGGACTTGGTATCGTTCTTTTCACTTTGATCGTGCTGGCCTTGGTATCGATCATTCTGCTTGCGCGCTCCAAGCTGGTGTCCAGCGGGAACGTCAATATCACCATCAACGGTGAAAAGACGATCTCGGTGCCTGCGGGCGGCAAGCTGTTGCAGACGCTGGCGGAACAGAAGCTGTTTGTGCCTTCGGCCTGTGGCGGCGGCGGCACCTGTGCGCAATGCCGCGTCAAGGTTCATTCGGGCGGCGGGTCGATCCTGCCCACCGAGGAAAGCCATATCACCAAGCGGGAAGCCGCCTGTGGGGACCGCCTGTCCTGTCAGGTGGCCGTCAAGCAGGATATGGAGATTGAAGTCCCCGAAGAGGTGTTCGGCGTCAAGAAATGGGAATGCACGGTGCGGTCCAACCACAACGTTGCGACCTTCATCAAGGCGCTGGTGCTGGACCTGCCCGAGGGCGAGGACGTGAATTTCCGCGCCGGTGGGTATATTCAGATCGAAGCGCCCCAGCACAGCCTGAAATACACCGAGTTCGATATCGAGGAAGAGTATCGCGAAGACTGGGACAAGTTCAATCTGTGGCAATACGAGTCGGTGGTGACCGAACCTGTGGAACGCGCCTATTCCATGGCCAACTACCCGGATGAAAAGGGTATGATCATGCTCAACGTTCGCGTGGCGTCGCCGCCGCCCGGGTCGCAGGGCATCCCACCGGGCCAGATGTCGTCCTATATCTTCAACCTCAAACCCGGCGACAAGGTTACGATTTCCGGGCCGTTTGGCGAATTCTTCGCCCGCGAAACGGACAAAGAGATGGTGTTCATTGGCGGCGGGGCAGGGATGGCACCCATGCGCAGCCACATCTTTGACCAACTCAAGCGGTTGAAAAACAAGGACCGCAAGATCAGCTTCTGGTATGGGGCCCGATCCAAGCGTGAGATGTTCTTTGTCGAAGATTTCGACGAGTTGGCCAAGGAATTCCCGAATTTCGAATGGCATGTGGCCTTGTCGGATGCGATGCCCGAGGATGACTGGGACGGCTATACCGGCTTCATCCACAACGTGTTGCACGACGAATACCTCAAGGATCATCCGAACCCCGAGGACTGTGAATACTACATGTGTGGCCCGCCGATCATGAACAGCTCGGTGATTAACATGCTGCTTGAGATGGGCGTGGATCGCGAAGATATCATGTTGGATGATTTCGGCGGCTAAAGCGTTTCTGCATTTTGTTGAAT
This sequence comes from Rhodobacterales bacterium, assembly GCA_002747035.1. Taxonomy (GTDB): domain Bacteria; phylum Pseudomonadota; class Alphaproteobacteria; order Rhodobacterales; family Rhodobacteraceae. Next base: position 208,744 of record PDRZ01000014.1, on the reverse strand, counting down.
CAGCGTGATGTGGAAACGCTTTCAGCTGCGGGATGAATCTTTTAGAAAACGCTGCGCACCGAACAGGGCGCGGCGTTTTTCGTGGTGCCAAACGGCAACGACGTCATGGGCACTGTCCTGCGGCACCGTCCCGCGTAAATCTGCGCAGCGCCCCGTGAGCGGGGTTTCATGGCGATGACGACCCAGAGACGCATCGGTAAGCGCACATACAGGGTGATTTCCTGAGCGATTTTCGGGGCGATTATTGAGCGTCGCTTCCCGGGCTTTGCCCCTGTTTTAGCTTTTGGTCGTTTGGGGAGGTCCACAGAACCGGCCCACAGAACCGGCAATATGGACCCCCTTGCGGAAAGGCCTGGCAAAACCATAGGGCTCACCCCCCTCCAGGCACAGGCCCCCGTTATATACGTCTATGGACGCCCGGTCAGGACGGGACAGTCAAACGACCGCCAAGCGCGTCCTCGATGGCTGCTTTGCCCAGATGCAACCCGTTTTCGTACCGACCAAACAGAAACTCGGAATTGGCACCGGTGTTCAGGCCCTTCTGGATGTTTTCCCCTATATCGAAGTCCTCACCGAAAACCGTGCGGATCACTTCGTAGTTTTTCTCCCAATACCCTTTGGCCTTTTCGGTCTGGGGCGGTTCGGGGATCAGCATCATACATTTGAAGATACAGGTATCGACACCGGTTGGAATGATCGTGTGGATGTAGACATGATCGGTCATGACCTGAACATAGTTGCAGGGGAACAGGTAGTTCTGGGTCATGAAGTAGGGACGATGCACCCAGTCCTCCTCGGGCTTATCCCGCAGTTCGACCACCGTCGGCAGAGGCACGGAGTGGCGCACGTGTGGGTATTTGTTGTTCCAGACGCTCTGATTGTCGAGATAGGCAGAACAGGCCGTATGCTCATGCGCTCCGCAAAAATGATATGATTCCTGGAACCCTTCGATCGCGAGGTGCCAGTTCATGTTCGGGGCAAGCGTCCAGGACCGGAACACCGTGTGGGTTTCAAGGCCAAGCGAGCCGAGTTGCTCTGCCATCGGCGCAAGCCAGGCGTCGATGTCGATTTCCTCGTCGCTGACCGAGGGGCGCACCCAGATCAGGCCGAACCGTTCAAAGGCGGGAAGCTCGACAAGGCCAAGCTCTTTCTTGTTGATGTCGCCAAAGCCCTTGGCCTGAGGCAAGCCGCGCAGGTTGCCGTTCAGGTCGTAGGTCCATTTGTGATAGGGGCAGGAAAAGGTTCTGGATTTACCACATCCCTCTTCGGTCAGCCGCGCCCCGCGATGGCGACAGATATTCATGAACGCCTTGACCTCGCCGTCATTGTTCCGCGTGATCAGGATCGGAATACCGGTGTCATCATGGGTGAAATATGACCCGGCTTCGGCAAGTTGCTCTTTATGCCCGACGATGATCGGGAACTTTCGAAACAGGGTGTCTATTTCCTGCTTGAGGATATTGGGGTCAGTGTAGTTCGAGACCGGGTTTCGTATCATCTCGGGCTCCATATCGGTGCTGCCTTCTTCGCAATGCTTGAGCGCGGTTTTGATGATCTCGATCTCTTCTTTGCTGGGTGACATGGCTGTTTAACTCCTGACGATGATGGTTTCAGAGGGACATGCAGCACGGCTTCTGGTAGCCATGGGAGACCATCCCAAGGATTCCTGAAAAGGTCGATCTGCATGAGTGATACGAGCGAAACTGTGGCTGGACGACAGCGACAGAAACGAAAACGGGAACCGACGCAGCGGTTCAAGGAAACCCCGCTTAACAAAAGTGATTGGGTTGACGCGGCGACCGGCATCCTTGTCGATGAAAATGTGCGCGGCATCCGTATCGACGTGCTTTGCAAGAAGCTTGGTGTGACAAAGGGAAGCTTTTACTGGCATTTTGGAGGGCGTCCCGCCCTGTTGCAGGCGATATTGGCACGCTGGCACGGTCGCATGACGACAAACGTTATCCAGCGGCTGGGCGCAAACGGTGGCCTGCCGATGGATCGGCTGCGGGCGCTGCTTGCCTTGCCCCGTGTCACCAGATCGCCCGCCTTTGCCCGAATTGAACAGTCGATCCGCGATTGGAGCCGCCGCGACAATCAGGCCTTTGAGGCGGTGCAGGAAGTGGACCAGATCCGTCTTGACTATATCGCCGACCTGTTCATTCAGCAGGGGACCGCCCCCGATATAGCGGCACGCAGGGCGTATATCGTCTATGCGCTGTTGATGGGGGATTCGGTGCTTCGAAACACTGTAAAGCCCGACAACATTGACGATGTGCTGGATGAAATAATGGAGATGCTGGCGACGGATCGCACAACGATCTGACGCTGCGCCCATCACTTGACGGCTCCGTATGCCGTTGACGCTGCGGGATAGCTGCTGCCTTTGGCTTGCTCGGCAACGGCACGGGCATAGTCGACCGAAAGGGCGGCGACGGCCTCGGCCATGGTTTCCGGGCCGTTGATCCCTCCCACACCATGCCCGGCGCTCCAGACATGTTTCCAGGCTTTCGCGCCGTCGTGCATATCCTGCGAGAAATCGATTGTGGCCACGGTCTGCATGTCTTCCATGGAAAGCCCGGAGGCTTCGACGCTGGCCCGCATCCAGTTGCCCAATGCCCCGGTAATCGCACGGGACGCGACCAGATCTTCCATGCCGCTCTGCCACACCATCTGGCGGTAAGCATCCGGGATCATGGTTTCCCGGGTCGCCAGAAAGCGGGTGCCGAGATAAGCAAAATCGACGCCCAGATTTTCGACGGCGCGAATGGCGCGACCGGAGCCGATGCCCCCGCCTACGATCAGGGGGCCATCAAAGAAACCGCGCACCTGTTCGATGAAGGGCAGCATCGCGTATTCGCCCGTATGGCCCCCGGCACCAGAGCAAACCAGCACAAGCCCGTCGGCCCCCTTGTCCAGCGCCTTGCGCGCCAGCGCAGGCGAGACCACATCGGCAAAGACCAGCCCGCCATAGCGGTGAACCTGTTCGGTCACCCGGTGCGGGCCACCCAGCGCGGTGATGACCAGGTTGGGCTGAAACTCTTCGACAAGAGCGATTTCGGCGTCAAACCGGCCATAGCTGGAATGGGTGATCATGTTGAAAGCCCACGGCCCATCCTGTTCGCTGATGGCCCCCGAAATCGTGGCAAACCACCGACGAAGGTCTTCTTCTGTGCGGGCATTCGGGCCGGGGAAACTGCCCATGATCCCGGCCTTCGCGGCGGCGATGACCATTTCGGGTCCCGAAACAAGGAACATCGGTGCCGCAATTGCAGGCAGGACCATGCGGGATTTGATTTTGTTCAGTCTGGTGTTCATATCGGGTGTCGGCCTCATGTATGACTGCGCGATCAGGGGATGTCCGGTCATCGGCTCGCCAGGTTGGTTTTCAGAGCGATCCGGTCGACCTTTCCGGCCGGTGTCAGGGGCATTTCCGTCAAAATATGCACCTGTCCCGGGAGTTTGTAGGCGATCAGGTTCTCCCGGCAAAAGGCGTCGATATCTTCCGCCTTCAGATCCGATCGCAGGGTGACGAACGCAATCGGTTCTTCGCCGGTGCGCTCATGTTCGCGGCCGACAACACAGGCCCCGGAAATGGCGGGATGGGTCAAGAGAAGTTCTTCAATCTCCCTTGGAAACACATTGAAACCGTTCACGAAAATCACGTTCTTCTTGCGGTCCGAGATGGTCAGAAACCCTTCTTCGTCCAAGGAACCGATATCGCCGGTATAAACGAACCCATGTTTGAGGGTCAGGGCGGTTTCATCGGGACAGCAGGCATACCCGGTCATCATATGTGGACCCTTCACACGGATTTCCCCGGTTTCCCCTGTGGGAAGGGATTTGGTTCCGGTTTCGAGGTCGACGATTTCGACCACGGCGTCGGGCACCGGCTTTCCCGCAGAGCCCAGTTTGATACCCTGTTCCACGGTATTGATCGCAATCGGTGCGATCTCGGTCATGCCATAGCCTTCGAAAATCCTGAGCCCGGTGGCCTCTTGCCAGCGCCTGTGCAGGTCCAGCGGAAATGGGGCGCCGCCGCCCGGGCAAAGGCGCAACTCGCGAAACCTGGCGTTCGCGAATCTTTCGGACGCCATCACCGCCTGGTAAATCGCGGGGGGGCCACCACCGAAAATGGTCACGCTTTCCTGTTCCAGCAAATCGACGATCAGGTCGGGGTGAAACCGCTCTGGGATGATGATCGTTCCCGCCCGGATGATCGGGTTCGCCAGCCCCATCAGGAAGCCGTAGATATGCGTGAACGGAGCAACCGGAAGCCAGGTTTCGTTGTCTTCCGTGCGCCAGCCCCAATCGCCGCGCTCCATCGTTGCAATGATCGCTGCATTGCTGTGCGGCACCCGTTTTGGCAACCCGGTTGTTCCGCCAGAATAGAGAATCGCTGCGATGTCCTCTGGCGAACTGGGGTCCTGAAGCGTTTGCACGTCCACGGCTGTGGCCATCTCGTTGATAAGCGTATCGTTCAGAATACGGGTCTTGTGTGCCTTGATGGCCTCGTCCGAAATTGCGAGAGGCGTTTCCAGATCGTCTAGCAACTTCATGACGGTTGCTTCCGGGTGGCCATGGTTGATGAGCGCCGGTGTGCCGCCCGCAAACAGGACCGCAAAATAACCAATCACGAAGGCGTTCGAGTTCGGTAAAATCAATGCAACGGGTTTGCCTTTGACGATTGGGCGCAATTCATCGGCAAGCCTTTGAATGGCTCCTGCGGCCTGAGCATAGGTCAGAGTTCCGCTGGCACTCTTGCAGTAGATTTTAGCAGGTGATCGTTTGGCCGCGTCGGCAAAAACCTGAGCAACAGTCTGTGCTCTGATGTCCCAACCGGATTGGGGGTTTTGTTTCTTCATGATGGAATGGCGCTTTGCTGTTCGATGTGTTTTCCCACCATGCAATAGCATGTAATGCGGTTCAATACCATTTAGTACTGCTGCGGAGTTCTGCTTTTACAGCAAAGAGTTCCGGTCGGAATTCGACGCCTTTGAACCCCGCCAAATCCGGGACGCCGGGGTAAGCTGTGTTTTGTTGTCTGCGCCTCTGCGTGGCCCGGGTTTTCATGCCCGGGTAACGGGGCCAGGTATGGGGGCCGGACATCGGGTCATTGCCTGATTGCCCAAGCGCGGCAAAGAGGCGGCAAGGAGGTGGAAACCGGTCTTGAAGACGTGCTACATGGCGGTTTCGGAACTGCGTCCTGTGGCTCCGTATCCAGAAGACGTAGCCAATAAAGACGAGGCTGAACGGGACCGAAACGAGGAAAGCGCAAAAATGGGTGATCCAAAAAGCCAAGAAAAGTCAGGGTTTTCCGATGTTCAGCGGGCTGCGCGTCTTTCCGTGGCCCCGATGATGGACTGGACGGACCGGCATTGTCGGTATTTGCATCGGCTGTTGAGCCGCCAGACCTTGCTTTATACCGAAATGGTGACGGCCCCTGCTTTGGTACGGGGGGGCGCGCTGCATCTTTTGGAATTCAATGCCCAGGAGCATCCGGTGGCGCTCCAACTCGGGGGCTCGGATCCGGTCGAGCTGGCTCGGGCCGCGAAATTGGGCGCAGCGGCAGGATATGACGAGATCAACCTGAATGTGGGCTGTCCCAGTGACCGGGTGCAATCGGGCACGTTTGGCGCGGTGTTGATGAAAAACCCCGGTCTGGTCGCGGAGTGCTGTGCGGCGATGATCGACGCGGTGGACGTGGAAGTGACGGTAAAATGCCGCATTGGTGTTGATGATCAGACCCCGGAGGAGGTTCTGCCCGAGTTCCTTTCCCGTGTTGGAGCAGCGGGGGTCGGGCGGTTCACAGTTCATGCCCGCAAAGCGTGGCTCGAGGGGCTTTCTCCCAAGGAAAACAGGGATATACCGCCATTGGATTACGAGTTGGTTCAACGGATGCGCGGCCTGTTCAACGGGCTGCACCTGTCGGTCAACGGGGGGATTACATCGCTGGAACAAGCCCGGAGTTTTCTGGAGGCCGGGCTTGATGGGGTGATGATCGGGCGCGCGGCCTATCATCAGCCTGCTGATATCCTGTGTGCTGCGGATCGCGTGATTTTCGGAGAGGGCGAAGATAGCCGCCCCGAAGAGGCGGTGCAGGTCATGCTGCCTTATATCGAGGCACATCTTTCGGGGGGAGGTCGGCTGGGGCAGGTGACACGCCACATGCTGGGCCTGTTTGCGGGGCGACCCGGCGCGCGGCAATGGCGGCGCGTTCTGTCGGAAGGGGCGCACAAGCCCGGGGCCGGACCCGAGCTGGTCGAACAGGCGCTGGCTCAGGTTGCACTGGAACCCCGCGTTAAGGCGGGTTAGGTTCAGCCCGCAACGCGGGGAGAGCACATGTCGGAACTTAGTTTGTTGATCACCATGGGCGCGGCCCTGATGGCTATCGGGGCCTTTGCCGGGGTGTTGGCCGGGCTACTGGGCGTGGGTGGTGGCATCGTCCTTGTTCCTTCGTTTTTCTATGCCTTTCAAACGCTTGGCTATGATGGCCCACAGTTGATGCAGGTCTGTCTGGCCACGTCTCTGGCGACGATCATCGTGACCTCTGTGCGCTCGGTTCTCAGCCATAACCGCAAGGGTGCGGTGGATTGGGAGATTTTGCGCAGTTGGGCCCCGGGCATTGTCATCGGGGCCGTGCTGGGCATGTTGGTGGCGTCCTCGCTGCGCTCGTCAACGTTGCAGGGGGTGTTCGGTATTTTGGGGATTATCGTCGGGCTTTACATGGGGTTTGGACGGTCTGACTGGCGGTTGGGGCAGGACATGCCCAGCGGCGGGCGCCGCGCGGTGATGTCGCCCGTACTTGGCTTTCTGTCGGTGCTGATGGGGATTGGCGGCGGTAGTTTCGGGGTCCCGATCATGAGCCTTTACAACACGCCGATTCACCGCGCCGTGGCCACGGCGGCCGGGTTCGGGGTGATCATTGCGGTGCCGTCTGTGATCGGGTTTCTGCTCCTGTCGGTGGACCCGGAAACCCGCCCGCCATTCACGGTTGGGGCGGTCAATCTGGTGGCATTTGGTCTGGTTATTGCCATGACGCTGATCACCGCCCCGATGGGGGTGCGGCTGGCCCATGCCATGGACCCCAAACCCTTGAAACGGGTATTTGCCGTGTTCCTGATGCTGGTGGCGCTGAACATGCTGCGCAAGGCGATGTGGGGGTGACGGGGATGGCCGGACTGGCCGAAACCGGTTGGCTGCGGTTTGAAACTGATCGGGCGATTTCGGTATGGGCCAGGGCGGCACGGGCGGCGGCCGAGGCCGCGTTGCAGGATCCGCAACAGCGGCGTAAGTGGTTGAAATGTGAAGGAACTTGGTTTGTCGGCGTGGACGCGCTGGACAACGATTCGCGCGGGGCTGTGGCGGGGGTTCCCCTGCATGGGGCCGCAGTAGACGCGGCGCAGTCGCTGTTCGGCCCGCTGCCTTTCCACCGGGCCCAGCTATCCGGCATATTCCCCGGTTATCCCAGGCCGCGCGATGGCGAGGGTGAGGCGGCGTTTCGTTATCGCCTGCGTCGGGACGCGGCCCATGTGGATGGCATCCGGATCGAGGGCAGAGCGCGGAAAATCCGGGAACTGCACGGGTATATCCTCGGGCTACCCCTGACTGTGCAATACCCGGGGCAAAGCCCGCTGGTGGTGTGGGAGGGCAGTGTCGGGGTGATGCGGGCGCGGCTGTTACGGGCGTTAAGGGATGTTCCGCGCGCGGGGTGGGGGCAGGTGGATATCACCTCACCTTACAAGGTCGCCCGTCGCGAGATATTCGAGACCTGCCGCCGGGTGGAAGTGGTGGCGCAACCGGGTGAGGCGGTGTTGCTGCATCGCCTGTGCCTGCACGGGATCGCGCCCTGGACCGCAGCGGCAGGGAGCGGGCGCCTGATGGCCTATTTCCGTCCCGAAATGCCGGGGAGTGTCGCGGATTGGCTGGGTGTTGTTTCCGCGTGATCTGCGGTTGCTTCGGGAGCGGCCCATTGTGGTTTGTTGCGAAATGCCAATCATGTTAATGCTTTGAATTATATGCGAATTTATGGGTTTCTGCGCAGCTGATCCAAACGGTGGGACGCCGGAGGGGATGATGATCGACCTGTTGGTTTTGCCGGGTCTCGCCGCTGTTGGGGTTGTGTTTGGCGGGGACGAGTCCGATATGGGCGTGTCCTCTCACAATGCGGCGAAGACACCCAAAATCCCGGGCGATGGGCCCGACGTGTTTCATGTGCCCGACGCGCTTGGCTTGATTGATGCAAGAGGCGGAGACGGCGACGATCTTGTGGTTATGGTAATCGGAGATACAGCATTTGGTGGTGAAACGGACGGAACAACCGGCACATGGGTTGACCCGGATCACACCCTGGGGATGCGGGGTTCTGAAACCGAGCAGGACATGTTTGTCGTATAGCTGACGGGAGTGGATTTTGATCCCAAAATCCGCGAAGCATCAGCGTAAAATCACAGACATATAGTCAAAAGGCACAATCAGGATTGTGTCGTTTGTCGTATATATTCCAATGGGTTACGCGGGGTATGGCCCGTTGACTCTGGTGCCGGACAACAGGGCACCGACCTTCATCACGTGTTGCTGGACAGGGTCGAGGTGGCGCGGCTGGTTTCTCCTGACATCACGTCGTTCCATGAACGGAACATTTTGATCGTTGAGACCGATGTCGTCCCCGGCCGACCGCCGGGATTAACCTCTGGCCAGACCCTGCCGAATCGGGGGGTGATTTTTGCGCATCTTTACGGCACCGGGGCGGCATCGGCGGGGTGCCCTCGGCCCAATCCGGCAAATCTTAACCAAAGGCGCGCAGTAGGCGGCAGAACCGCAACGGCAAAGCCTGATCCCAGACCACAGACCGGGCCCAACGGGACGGTCTGCATCTGTGATGCAGGACGGACGGGCGGGAGCGCCCCGGGGCGAGGGGGCAGAACCTATGGGGCGGCAAACCAGTGCCCCCCAGCGCCCGGGCATCCCAAAGCAAAACGAGCAGAAGGCTCAGTCGTCGTCCGAGCGGGACAGGCGCGCCGCGCGCCCGCCACGGCGTTGGCGCAGCGACGCGGCCCGGCCCGGCAGGTCGGCCATGATCCCGGCGCGGTCTTCGGGGGACAGTTTCGACCATGCGGTGATTTCCTCGATGCTGCGAAAGCACCCCGTGCAAATCCGCGCCTTGGGGTGGATCACACAGATATTGATGCAGGGAGAGTCCACCTCGTTGCGTTTCCAGACCTTGTCGGTTTCTTTGCTCATCCCGCGCCCCTCACATGTCGCAACCGGTCCAGCATCCCCTGAAGGATATAGGAGGCCGCGACGTGGTCGATCACCTCGGCGCGACGTTTTCGCGACGTATCCGCCTCGAGCAACGCCCGTTCGGCGGCAACGGTGGACAGGCGTTCATCCCAGAAGGTGATGGGCAATTCGGTCAGCCGCGCGAGGTTGCGGGCAAAGGCGCGGGTCGATTGACACCGCGGACCTTCCGATCCGTCCATGTTGCGCGGCAGGCCCAGAACGATGCCCGAAATGTCGCGCGCCGTCAGGATTTCAAGCAGGCGTGCCGCATCCACACCGAATTTTCTGCGCCGGATGGTTTCAAGCGGGGTGGCCACCGACAACAGCCGGTCGGACACGGCCACGCCGATGGTACGGTCGCCCAGATCCAGCCCGGCCAGCGCCGCATGGGGGGGCAGGGCCGCGGCAAATTTTTCGATTTCGTCCAGGATCATTCGACCAGCCCGGCCCGGGTGGCGGCGGCGCGCAACAGCGCCAGCGCCTCGGGCGTTTGGGCAAAGACCTGTTGTGCTTCGCCCCAGATCGCGCCGGCGCGGTCGGTCTCTCCCAGCACCCCAAGCGCGCCGATCAGGCGGGCCCATTCCTCGGGGCTGCCGCCTTCGGTGGCCAGCCGTTCGGACAGTTGCCCGACCATGCCCCGGATCATGTCCTGGCGTTCTGCGGGCGAAAGTCCGGCGGCGTTGGCCATGTCTTCGGCGGTGGGGCCAGACAGGCTGCCCGTGCTCTGACCTGTGCCCGTAGCGGGGGCCGGGGGGGCGGGTGGTTCATATTTCGCCTGTCCCGCACGCCAGGCCAGTTCGCGGATATTGGCGCGAATTGACTGGGCCCAGGGCGTGTCATGGGGGCCTTCCCGCAACAGCCGGTCCCAGAGGGAAAAGGCAATGTCGGGGCGGTCATTCTGGATCATCATCAGCCCGTAATAGTACCGTGCCACCGCATTGCGCGGCTGTTGTTGCAGCGTGGCATCCAGCGCCCGTTGCGCCTCGGGGGACACATAGCCGTTGGCGGCGCTGATCAGCAGATCGGCCAGAAACATGTAGTCTTCGGGGCGGGCCGCGTCGTGTTTGAGTGCGATGACCTTTTGCTGGGCGGTATAGGCCGCTTTGAGATTGCCGATGCTGGCCTCGTTCCGGGCGAGATGTTGTAGCCCCTCAAGGTCGTTGGGGCGCTGTGCCACGGTGGCGCGCAGTTTTACCATCAGTTCCTGATGTTGCGGGTCCGGGGCGGTGCGTTCGGGCCGGGGCGGCATTTTGGCTTCGAAATCCGCTTGCGAAGGGCGGGAGGCCAGCGCCGCGTCCGAAGCGGCGATGCGGCTGGCCAGCGACATGTCCCGCGCGCCGGGCTGACCGAGCACGGTATAAAGCCCAAGGGAGCCGACGATGACAAAAACCCCGGTCAGGATGGCCATGATCAGCGTCGCGTTCTGTGGTTGATGGTCGCCCGATTTTGCCGCGCGCAGCTGGGCATCGGCGGCCAGCACACGCCGCCCCACCTCGGCGCGGATCCGGTCGGCATCTTCGGGGGCAATCACGTTGCGGGCCAGGTCACGATCCACTTCGCGCAACTGGTCCTGATACACCCGCAGGTCATAGGCGGCGGGGTGTTCCCCATCGTTGCGCCCCCGCAACAGCGCGATGGCGATAAAGCCGGCGACGGTCAGGGCGAGAAGGCTGGCTGTAATCCAGAAGATCATAGGGCGTGCGTCCGTTTTTTGCTGCGTTTCATTTAGGCGCTCTGGCGCTGCGGGGGAAGGGTATAATGCCTCACCGATGCGCGATGTCGCAATTGCAGCCCCAAGTGACGGTTGGAAACGGGGACTTTAAGTGGCATTTAGGACATGATCCGGCCAAACCAAGGTCCGGTCCGCGGATTCGACTACTGTGAGGGATGTCAAGTTATGTTCAAGAGACGCTATTCTGCCTTTGCCGTGGCCCGAGAAGCGGCACGGTTCCACACAGGATGGGAGCGCGCATGGCGCAGCCCGGAGCCCAAGAAGAAATACGACGTCATCATCGTGGGTGCCGGGGGGCACGGATTGGCCACGGCGTTCTACCTGGGCAAGAATTTCGGCATCACCAATGTGGCGATTATTGAAAAGGGGTGGCTTGGCGGCGGCAATACGGGCCGCAACACCACTATCATCCGATCGAATTACCTTCAGGACCCGTCGGCGGCGCTTTATGAAAAGGCGCGGTCGCTTTACGAAACCATGTCCCAGGATCTGAACTATAATGTCATGTTCAGCCCCCGTGGCGTGATCATGCTGGCCCAGACCGAACACGAGGTGCGGGGCTACAAACGCACGGCACATGCCAATGCGCTGCAGGGGGTGCAGACCGAATTTATCGGGCCCGAGCGGGTCAAGGAACTGGTGCCGATCATCTCGCTGGACGGGCCGCGATATCCGGTTCTGGGCGGGCTCTGGCAGGCGCGCGGCGGCACCGGGCGCCATGACGCGGTGGCCTGGGGATATGCCCGGGCATGCAGCGATATGGGCATGGACATCATCCAGAAATGTGAAGTCACCGGGGTGCGTTCGGAAAACGGCAAGGTGGTCGGGGTCGACACCACCAAGGGCGCGATTGAGTGTGACAAGCTGGGCATTGTGGTGGCCGGGAATTCGGGCCACCTGGCCGAAATGGCCGGATTCCGGCTGCCGATGGAAAGCGTGGCGCTTCAGGCGCTTGTGTCCGAGCCGATCAAACCCTGTATGGATGTGGTGGTCATGGCCAACACGGTGCATGGCTACATGAGCCAGTCGGACAAGGGCGAAATGGTGATCGGCGGCGGCACGGACGGGTTCAACAACTATACCCAGCGTGGCAGTTTCCACCATGTGGAAGAAACCGTGCGGGCGCTGGTGGAAACCTTTCCGATGGTTTCGCGGCTGAAGATGCTGCGCCAATGGGGCGGGATCGTGGATGTGACCGGCGACCGGTCGCCGGTGATCGGGAAAACCCCGCTGGGCAATTGTTTCATCAACGCAGGCTGGGGGACAGGCGGGTTCAAGGCCATCCCGGGGGGCGGCTGGGCCACGGCGGAATTGATCGCCACGGGCGAACCGGGGCCGCTGTCGGCAGAATTTGGCATGGAACGTTTCATCGAGGGTCGTTTCATCGACGAAAGTGTCGCCGCGGGGGTGGCACATTGATGACCTGCGCGACTCACCCCGACAGGGCCCCAAATTTCGCTCGCGAAATTTGCCAAGAATTTTACGATAAAATTCTTGTCCCAGCCTCAGCCCCTATCGCCAAACAGCATCGGCTTGCGAAAGGGGTTGGCGAGGCGCTGGCGTTTGGTCTCTTTGCGGCGTTCAGGTTTGATCGGGCAGCGTTGACGAAACAGCCCGGCCCCCATCAGTTCGAGGGTGGCAAAGACAAGACCGGCAATGACCGGTATGGCGATGGAAATGATCAGAAACGTGCTCATGCCCCGCATATGGGGTGTGGTGTTTCACAAATTAACGGAGCGGCGACATGTTGATCCTGACATGCCCTGTTTGTGGGGTCAAAGGCGAAGAAACGGAATTTCACGCGGGGGGCGAGGCGCATCTGAAACGTTTTGGTCCCGGGTCATCGGACGGGGATTTCGAAAACTACCTGTTCATGCGCGAAAACCCCAAAGGGGTGCATTTCGAGCGTTGGCGCCATGCCAACGGGTGTGGCAAGTGGTTCCACGTGGCGCGCTGTACCATGACGTTGGAGGTGTTTGGGTCCTATAGCGCCCAGACCCTTGAGCCACCTCAGGATATCAAGGATGCCATTACGGCCAAACGGCCCGGTTGGAGCTGGAGGGAATTCGCATGAGCACGCGTCTGGCAAAAGGCGGCCGGTTGGTGAACCGGTCCAGGCAGCTATCGTTTAGCTTCAACGGCAAACAGATGACGGGGTATGAGGGCGACAGCCTTGCTGCGGCCCTGTTGGCCAATGATCAGATGATGATTGGCCGGTCCTTCAAGTATCACCGTCCGCGCGGCGTGGTGGCCAGCGGGGCGGAAGAGCCCAATGGTCTGGTCGGGCTTGGCACTGGCGCGCGGTTCGAGCCCAACCAGCGGGTCACGACGACCGAGCTGTTTGACGGCCTGTCCTGTAGCTCGCAAAACCACTGGCCCAGCCTTGAGTTTGATATTGGGGCGGTGAACAACAAAATGGCGCGGTTCCTGCCGGCCGGGTTTTATTACAAGACCTTCATGTTCCCGAAATTCGCGTGGAAACATGTGTTCGAACCGATTGTGCGCCAGTCGGCGGGGCTTGGTAAAGTGCCGCAGGACCGGGATCAGGACACCTATGAACATTACTATGCCTTTTTTGACGTGGTGGTCATTGGCGGCGGTATTGCCGGGCTGACTGCGGCCCGTGCTGCCGCCCGCGCCGGGGCCAGGGTGTTGATCATGGAGCAGACCCCCCATTGGGGGGGGCGCGCGCCTGTGGATGGCCTGGTTGACGGGGCTGAGGTCGACGGTCTGCCTGTGGACAGGTTTGTGGATGGAATCGTTTCCGAATTGGAAACAATGGACAATGTCACCCTGCGCAATCGCATGATGGGGGCCGGGGTTTATGACCATGGCTATGTGCTGGGCTATGAGCGTCTGCGCGACCATTGCCCCGAGGTGGCCGGTCCGCGCCACCGGCTGTGGCGTGTTCGTGCGGGACAGATCATCACTGCGACCGGCGCGATCGAGCGGCCCCTGAGTTTTGCCGGGAACGACATTCCGGGCGTGTTGCTGGCGGGGGCGCTGCGCGATTATCTGGTGGACTACGGCGTATCGCTGGGCGACCGGGTGGTGGTTGTGACCAACAATGACGACGCCTATCGCACTGCGATTGCAGTGAAAAATGCGGGTCTTGTGGTGCCTGTCATCCTTGATGCGCGCATTGGCGGTGGCGGGGCATTGGCCGATCAGGCGCGCGCGATGGGCATTCGCGTTGAAACCGGCAAGGCCATCGCCAAGGTGCATGGCACCAGCCGCGTGACCGGTGTGGCGGTTTGTGCCCAGGCGGGCGAGGGCGCGGTGTTGGAAGAAATCCGGTGCGACGCGGTGGCGATGTCGGGGGGGTGGTCCCCGGTTGTCCACCTGTGGTCCCATTGCGGTGGCAAGTTGATCTGGGACGAGGCCCAGGCACATTTCCGCCCGGATGGGGATAACCCCCCGCTGGGGGCCGATGGCAACGGGTTTGTGCTGCCTGCGGGCGGGGCCAATGGCGCGATGGATCTGTGCGTGGCGCTGGCGGATGCGGATTATGCCGGGCACCGGGCGGCGAGGCGGTTGGGGTATAGCCCGGCCAGCGCGGCCCCGGTGGCCGAACAGGGCGACGAGGCCCCAATGGAGCCGGTGTGGTTGATGCCCCAGGGTGCCGGTCCGAAGCTGAAGATGAAGGCGTGGCTGGATTACCAGAACGACGTCAAGGTCAGCGACGTGCAACTGGCCGCGCGCGAGGGGTATGAAAGCGTTGAACACACCAAACGCTATACCACGCTGGGCATGGCGACCGATCAGGGCAAGCTTTCGAATATCAACGGTCTGGCCACCCTGGCCGGGGCGTTGGGGTCTGAAATCCCGCAGGTGGGCACCACCACCTTCCGCCCGCCCTATACGCCGATTTCCTTCGGATCAATCGCGGGTGAGGCCCGGGGCGACGTGTTCCAGCCGCTGCGCAAGACGCCGATCCATGAGTGGAACACCGAAAACGGCGCCTTTTACGAACCGGTTGGCCAGTGGCGGCGGCCTTATTGCTATCAACAGCCGGGGGAATCCGTGCATGACGCGGTCACGCGTGAGGTGAACGCGGTGCGCGAAAGCCTCGGGATGCTGGATGCCAGCACGCTGGGCAAAATCGTGGTCAAAGGGCCGGATGCGGGCAGGTTCCTCGACATGCTCTACACCAACATGATGTCCACCCTGAAACCCGGCAAATGCCGGTACGGGTTGATGTGCACCGAAAACGGGTTTCTGACGGATGACGGCGTGGTGGCGCGGATCGACGAGGAGACGTTCCTGTGCCACACCACCACCGGCGGGGCGGAGCGGATCCATGGCCATATGGAAGAGTGGCTTCAGACCGAATGGTGGGACTGGAAGGTTTATACCGCCAATGTCACCGAACAATGGGCACAGATCGCTCTGGTTGGTCCCAATGCCCGCAAGGTGTTGGAAAAGCTCACGGAACAGGACGTGTCGGGCGAAGGCTTCCCGTTCATGACCTGGGTCGACCTGACCCTTGGCGGGATCGTGACGCGGACCTACCGGATTTCGTTCTCGGGCGAGCTGAGCTATGAAATTGCCGTGCCTGCGGGGCAGGGGCAGGCGCTTTGGGATCTGTTGCGCGAGGCGGGGGCCGAGTTTGGTGCCACCCCCTATGGCACCGAGGCGCTGCACATCCTGCGGGCCGAAAAGGGCTTTATCATGATCGGGGACGAAACCGATGGAACGGTGATCCCACAGGATCTGGGCCTGAACTGGGCGATCAGCAAGAAGAAAGAGGATTATCTTGGCAAACGCGCCCAGGCGCGGGACCATATGACCGATCCCAAGCGCTGGAAGCTGGTCGGGTTGCTGACAACCGATGGCAGCACCTTGCCCGACGGGGCCTATGCGGTGGCGGAAGGCACCAATGCCAATGGTCAGCGCAATACCCAGGGGCGGGTCACCTCGACCTATCATTCGCCCACTCTGGACCGGGGCATTGCCATGGGGCTGGTCCTGCACGGGCCGGACCGTATGGGCGAAATCATCGAGTTCCCGAAAGTGGACGGCACAATCGTGAAAGCGAAGATTGTCGATCCGGTTTTCTATGACAAGGACGGGGAGAAGCAGAATGTCTGAGGCGATCAGCGCCGTTCCGGGCGCAGCGTTCGACGGGATTGCAACCGTGAAAGAGGCCGGGCTGGTGGGCATGATCACCCTGCGCGGTGATCTGGGGTCGAAAAAATTCGCCAGCGCGGTGAAAAAGGTCACCAGGCTGACGGTGCCGGGGCAACGCGAGGTCGTCCGTAAGGACGAAAGAGCGATTGCGTGGATGTCGCCGGATGAGTTGCTTTTGGTGTTGCCTTATGAAAAGGCCGAGGCCGAGGCGGCGGCGCTGGTGGCGGCACTTGGCGGGGAGCACAGCCTTGTTCAGGTTGTGTCGGACGCCCGCGCGGTGTTCGACATCACCGGCGCGGCCGCGCCTGATGTGCTGGCCAAGCTGATGCCGGTGGATTTCAGCACCGGGGCCTTCCCTGAAAACGCCATCCGCCGCTCGCGCATGGCTCAGGTCCCGGCGGCCGTGTGGCACGAGGGGGAGGGGCTGCGCGTGGTCTGTTTCCGTTCGGTCGGAGACTATGCGTTTGGCGTTCTCAGCGCCGCAGCGGCAGTTGGCAGCGAGGTCGGCCATCTGGGATAACAACACCCCCCCCGCAGGGCCGTTTCCCCCCATTGCATTGGCCGCGCCCGTTGGGCTTGGAGCAACTGTCCGGGCGGGGGTGAGTCTGATGCCGGGAAGCCTCGTTTTTGTTGCGTCTGATGGCAGTTGATTGCGACAGCGCCAGAGTTCGCGATCCGGTTCAGCGTCGGCGGACGGGCACGACATGGACAGGGTGCGCAACCGGGATGGACGGCACGGCGCGGAAATGTAAGACAGGTATAGCTGACCGGAGTGGATTTTGATTCCAAAATCCGCGCAGCATCAGCGTAAAATCAGAGACTTATAGTCAAAAGGCACACTCAGAATTGGGTCGTGTGGCTATATCACAGCAAGCAACTGCCTGGATCTGTTGCCCATGGGCATACGGGTCCGGCCCGGCAAGCCAGATTTGAATATATGGAATAACGGGTGGAAAAGCGGGAGCTGTGAACATGAAATTCAGGAGATTTGGCATTGTCGGGTCGGCCATTCTGTTGCTTTTGGGCGTTTGGGGCGGGGCGATGCAGGCCGGGACCCGGGAAAAGGTCGGCACCGGGTATCTGTGCAGAATGCACAGCCGCACCGGCAATTGGATCGCGCCGGATATTCTGATCGTTGACAATCGCAAGACCGGCAAGCTGTATGTCAGCGACGAAGTGATCCTGGCCTTCAAGGGTAAGGCGGTTGAGGGCGTGGTGTCACAGCGTGGCGCGAACAGGATCGCCTTTACCTGGACATTCGGTCCGGTTGTGGATGGGCGCAAAATGGTGGTGGAGGCGGTGAAATATCGCGCTTCGCTGGATTTGAACACCAAGGCGGTGCGTGTGATCGTTCAACCTGACGGCAAGTCGCGGGGCCGTACCGGCGGGCATGTGGACAACAACAGCGATTTTCGCGGCACGGGCAGTTGTTCCACCTTTGACGCGGTGGCGTCTTGAACTGACTGCGCCGTAATTTCTCTTGACCTTTGCCACCGCAAACCGGCAATTGGGGCAGTAGTGAAATGCGAACAACGAAGGGGTCTTACCCATGGCTTTTGAACTTCCCGATCTTCCTTATGCCCATGATGCGCTTGCCGAAAACGGCATGTCCAAGGAAACGCTGGAATACCACCACGATCTGCACCACAACGCCTATGTCACAAATGGCAATGCGGCGATTGCAGGGACCGAGTGGGAAAACAAGTCGCTGGAAGATATAATCACCGGCACCTATGACGCCAACGCCGTGGCGCAGAACGGAATTTTCAACAATATCAGCCAGTTGTGGAACCACAATCAGTTCTGGGAAATGATGAGCCCGGGCGAAAGCAAGATGCCCGGCGAGCTGGAAAAAGCATTGAACGAAGCCTTTGGGTCGGTTGACGAGTTCAAGTCACAGTTTGCGGCCGCGGGCGCGGGTCAATTCGGGTCGGGCTGGTGCTGGCTGGTTCAGAATGCCGACGGGTCGCTGGCCGTGACCAAGACCGAAAACGGTGTGAACCCGCTGTGTTTCAACCAGACGGCTCTGTTGGGGTGTGACGTGTGGGAGCATTCCTATTACATTGATTTCCGCAACAAGCGCCCGGTTTACCTGAGCAACTTCCTGGACAAGCTGGTCAACTGGGAAAACGTGGCGAGCCGCTTGAAATAAGCGTCCGTGACGCGATGAATATGGCGGCCGTCCCAAGCAATTGGGGCGGTCGTTTTCGTGAGGCCGGAGGTATTGGGTGTCAGACGAACAAGGGGGCGGCATGAGCGAAGCAGGCAAGGGGGTTGCGGCCATGGTCGCGGCCTGTCTGATCTGGGGTCTGATTCCGATTTATTACAAGGCTTTGGCCCATGTGGATGCGGTCGAGATCCTCGCCCACCGCACGGTGTGGTCCTTTGTCATCTTTGCCGGGGTTCTGGCGCTACAGGGGCAGTTGCGCGCGCTTTGGACCGCGCGGGGCGCGGTGGGGCGGATTGCGCTGGGGGCGGTGCTGATCTCGCTCAACTGGTTCTTGTTCATTCTGTCGGTGCAATGGGGCCGGGTGGTCGAGTCGGCGCTGGGCTATTACATCTTTCCGCTTGTTGCGGTTCTGATTGGTCGGGTCGTATTGGGCGAGGTTCTGAGCCGCGCCCAATGGGTCGCTGTGGCGCTGGCGGGGGGCGCGGTGTTGGTGCTTACCTTCGGGCTTGGAATTGCGCCGTGGATTGCCTTGATCCTTGGTGGCAGCTTCGGCCTGTATGGGCTTGTTAAAAAGCAACTTTCCGTCGGTCCGGTGGTCTCGGTCACCGGCGAGGTTCTGGTGTTGACCCCGCTGGCGCTGGTCGTGCTGGGGGGAATTCATGGGCAGGGGGGCGGCGTGTTCGGAACCGGGGCGCGCGACAGTCTCCTGCTGGTCTTTTCCGGCGTGACCACGGCCCTGCCGTTGATATTGTTCAGCTATGCCACCCGCCGGGTGAACCTGTCGACCATCGGCATTCTGCAATATATCAACCCCACGGGTCAGTTCCTGTGTGCCGTGATCCTGTTCGCCGAACCTTTCACCGGCTGGCACATGGTGGCTTTTGCCATGATCTGGACCGGGTTGGCGATTTATTCCGTGGCCGCCGTGACCGGCGAAAGGGCCGCGCGCAGGGTCGAGAGCGTGGCATCGGGATCGGCGGCCACCGACACCAGGTCGCGCAGCGAGGCGTCGGCAAAACCCTGAGCGATCACGTGCTCCATCAGAGCCAGCAGCGGGTCCCAGTATCCGCGCAGGTTCATGAGCACGATGGGTTTGGCGTGCAGGCCCAGTTGGGCCCAGGTCAGCACCTCGAAAAATTCGTCCAGCGATCCGGCCCCGCCGGGCAGCACCACGATGGCGTCCGAGTTCATGAACATGACCTTTTTGCGCTCGTGCATGTTTTCGGTCACGACAAATCGGGTCAGGTCGGTTTTGCCAACTTCCTGGCGTATCAGGTGGGTGGGGATCACGCCAAAGGTGTCGCCCCCCGCGGCCTGGGCCGCACGGGCCACGGCCCCCATCAACCCCACATCCCCCGCGCCATAGGTCAGGCGCCAGCCTTGGCCCGCCAGAGCAGTGCCAAAGCGGGTGGCGGCCTCCATATAGGCGGGGTCGGTTCCGGGACGGGCCCCGCAATAGACGCAGATTGATGGGGTTTGGGTCATGTCGGAGCCTTTTGGTTGCATCTGGTTGCGGTATGATCGGTAATAGCCCGGTTTCAACGCGCTTTCCAGCCTTGCGCCATGCGCTCTTGTTTTGCAATTTCCGCGAAAGGCGGTAACGTTACGTGACCCGTGCCTTGGGGAATTGCACGGAGGGAAGGGACGATATGAGCAAGCTGGCCGGACTGATGGGGATGCAGGGTGCCGTGGCTGCGGGGGCGGTTGTTGTGATCGCTGCCGTAGGAGGCGCGTATTGGGGCGGGGCGTTTGACGGGCATGGGGGCCAGGAGACAGCGACACCGCCCGCGACACTGCCCGCGACACTGGGCCCCGGCACCACGCGAGATGTGCCGGAAGACGCCGCGGAAATGCCCGCGCCCGAAGGGGAAATACGCACCACGGGGACCGATGCCCCCGGCTTTGATCTGGTCCGGGTTGCCCCCGATGGCAGCGCCACGGTGGCGGGAAAAGCAGCGCCGGGATCAGACGTTGCAATCACCCTGGATGGGGAGGTCATTTCGACCGTGCGCGCCGGATCGGATGGACAGTTCGCCGCGGTGATGACGCTGGAGGCTTCTGAAACACCACAGGTTCTGACGCTGAGTCAGATGGGGGGCGGAGAAATGGTGCCCGGCACTCAGGAAGTGATTGTGGCCCCGGTCGGAGAGAGTGGCACCATGCCGGGAGGGACGACCCAGACCAGCCAGGCCCCCCAACCGTCCGGGCAGATGGGTGCGACAGCTCCCGCCACAGCGTCCGTAACGGGGCCTGAAACGGGCGCGATGGTATCGGTGTCCGCCATGGTTGAAACGGGTGATGAATTGCCCGCAGAGACCCGGGCGGTGGCGCGGGCAGCACCCCCGTCAGCCTCTCCGGCAGAGGCCCCTGCACAAGTCGCGGCACAGGTCCTGACACAGGTTCCGACACAGGCGCCGGCTGTGATCCTGTCGGATGCCGAAGGTGTTCAGGTCCTGCAAACGCCAAGCCCAGCGGTGATGAGCCGTGTGGCCCTGGATTCGATCAGCTATTCCGACGCAGGCGACGTGCAACTGTCCGGGCGCGGCGCGGGAGAAGGGTTTGTGCGGGTCTATCTGGACAATACCCCGATCACCACGTCGCGGATTGGTGCGGCGGGGCTATGGCGTACAGACCTGCCGGATGTGGATGAAGGCATTTACACCTTGCGGGTGGACGAAGTGGACACCCGCGGACAGGTGACAAGCCGCGTGGAAACGCCTTTTAAACGCGAAGCCCCCGAAACGGTTGTTCTGGTGCAAAGCGAGGTGAATGCGGCCGCGTCCGACGCGCGGGTCGCGACCGGCGAAACCGCGCGGGTGCGCGTGGTTACGGTGCAACCCGGATCGACGCTCTGGGCCATTGCGCGGGACCAGTATGGGGATGGGGTGCTGTATCTGCGCCTGTTCGAGGCGAACCGCGACCGGATTCGCGACCCCGACCTGATCTATCCCGGCCAGGTGTTTGATCTGCCTAGGTAACGCGCGCAGCTTGTCACAGGGGCCAGCCGAAAAGACGCCGGGCGCGCCCCGCCATGAACCGCGCCACACCATGAAAAAGGGGGCGTGGCACCTTGTTTCACCCCATGCACGAACTCCTTTCGGTTTTCAGAATGGCCGGGCAAAAGACGGTGCCGGGCTTCACAACCGCGGTTCCTGCCTGCGTCGGGGAAACACGGTGGAGGGCACCGAACAGCTTTGGCGACTTGCGCACGGGTCACGCTTTTGCAACGTCCCCATGAAGGGGGCCGCCTGCGGGGGGCGGGTGCGCGGCTGTGTGCAACGCACACAGCCGCGCACCCGCCGGGCCCAACCTGCGAGGATCTCATCTTTGATGAGACCACAGCGGGCGGGAGGGCATCCTGTTTGTTTATAAAGCATGGGATTGGATGGGTTTTTGATCCCCCTTCGAGCCGGGCAGAACCCGGTCGGTTGCGGTACACTGGTTGCGCGATCTGTTGGTGGGGGCGTCTGTCCCCACTGCCGCGCATCGCGTGTCTTTTCAATCGCTTTTGCGCAGATGAAGGCGGCTTTGACGCCTCTGGCTCTGGTATTCCCCGGCATTCCCACCTATCAACTGGGGTCTGAATTCATCGCCGGAGCCAGCCGATGCGCAGATCGCAGCATACGCCCGCCAGTTTGGACAACGAGCGCCTGTCGGGCTGGCGTACGATCAAGCGGGTTGCACCCTATCTCTGGCCGGAGGACCACCCCTGGGTCAAGCGTCGGGTGGTGTTTGCCATGCTGGCGCTGTTGCTGTCCAAGGTGATCGCCGTGGGCACGCCGATGCTTTACAAACAGGCGGTCGATGCGCTGGGCGGGGCCGGGGTGTCGGAGCTGGCGCTTGGGGCCGTGGGCCTGACGCTGGCCTATGGTCTGGCGCGATTGATGAGCAACGGCTTTCAACAGTTGCGCGACGTGATCTTTGCCGCCGTGGGGCAGCGCGCCCTGCGTCAACTGGCGCTGGAAACATTCGAGCATATCCACCGCCTGTCCATGCGGTATCACATCACCCGCAAGACCGGCGGGTTGTCCCGCATCATTGAGCGCGGGGTCAAGGGCGTCGAGTTCCTGTTGCGCTTCATGCTGTTCTCCATCGCGCCGCTGGTGCTGGAGCTGCTGATGATTGCCGCCGTGATGTTCTGGCTGTTTGACCTGTGGTATCTGGGCGTGGTGGCGGGCACCATCGTGCTTTATGTCTGGTTCACCTTCAGGGTCACGGAATGGCGCGTCAAACTGCGCCGCGAGATGAATGATCAGGACACGGATGCCAACCAGAAGGCCATCGACAGCCTGCTCAATTTCGAAACGGTTAAGTATTTCGGGGCCGAAGGGCGCGAAGCGGCGCGATATGACGCGGCCATGGCAGGGTATGAGAAGGCGGCCCTGAAAACCTCCTATTCACTGGCCTTCCTGAACTTCGGACAGGCTCTCCTGATCACCTTGGGGCTGGTCGCCGTGATGGTGATGGCGGCAACTGGCGTACAGAACGGCACGCTGACCGTAGGCGATTTCGTCATGATCAACGCCTATATGATCCAGATCACCATGCCGCTGAACCTCCTTGGCTCGGTCTATCGCGAAATCCGCCAGGCGCTGATGGATATGGGCGAGATGTTCACCCTTTTGGAACAGCCCGCCGAAGTGGCCGACAAGCCCGGCGCGCGGGCGTTGCGGGTCAACGGGGGCACCATTACACTGGACAATGTCACGTTTGGCTATGACCGCGCGCGGCCCATCCTGCACGGTGTGTCGCTTGCGGTGCCGGCCGGGCAGACCGTGGCCATCGTTGGTCCCTCCGGGGCGGGCAAATCCACCATCGGGCGGCTTTTGTTCCGCTTCTATGACGTGTCGGGCGGGGCGTTAAGGATCGACGGGCAGGATGTGCGCGACGTCACGCAGCAAAGCCTGCATGACGCCATTGGCGTGGTGCCCCAGGACACGGTGCTGTTCAACGACACGATCCGCTATAACATCGCCTATGGCCGCGCCGATGCCACCGAAGCGGATGTGATCGAAGCGGCCCAAGCGGCGCAGATCCATGACTTTATCACCTCGCTGCCCGATGGCTATGACACAACGGTGGGTGAACGGGGGCTCAAGCTTTCGGGTGGGGAAAAACAACGGGTGGGCATTGCGCGCACTCTGCTCAAGAACCCGCCGATCCTGTTGCTGGACGAAGCGACAAGCGCGCTGGACACAGAAACCGAACAGGAAATCCAGGGCGCTCTGGCACGGGCCGGGCAGGGGCGGACGGTGATCACCATCGCCCACCGGTTAAGCACTGTGGCCGATGCCGACCGGATCATCGTGCTGGAGGCCGGGCAGATCGTCGAGGAAGGCACCCACAGCGACCTTCTGGCCCGTCAGGGCCGCTATGCCAGCCTGTGGGCACGTCAGGCGAACGAGGCGGCCTGAGGCTGCTGTCTATGCTGCCAGAGTGATCGGTTTGCTGTTTTTCAGATGCCTGCGAATCAACTCGCGGGCCTGTTTGCCCTGGGCGAAATGGCGAGCCGGACCTGGTGCGTTCTGTTCGAAAAGCGAGGGCGGAATACCCAGTATCAGAGCAAGCTCCTCCTGAGCTTCACAGGGGATGGAGTTCAATGCCTGAACGCCCAGAAAAAGGCTTTCGGTTTTTGCACCTTCTGACAGCAAAATTTCATGTGTATCCAGCATCACGTGATAGTAGCCGACTATGCGGTTGGGAAAAGACAGATGGACGTTTGGAAGCGCCAGAAGGAACTTGGCGGGCACCAATACTTCAGATTGCCCAAACATGCGCTCTGCAATCGGGCCCTGAACCAGAACCCGGTGTTGTTGTGAAAGATACAGTGTGCGTTTCGGAAGACCCCCGCCAAGGGCCCCACGAGAGATTCGAACGGGTGCGAGTTGCTTTGTTGCCATCATCTCGCAAGGCGACCAGGACGCGTTGTAGACCCAGACGACAGGTCGCTCGATGTTGTCCGCTGTGCAAACATAGTCGCCTGGCTTGAGGTTTTCGACACAGACTTCGCCGAAGGGTGTTTCAATTCTGGTTCCGTCGACGAAGCAGACATTCGTGATACCAGGGGTCGGACCGTCCACGGTAAAAGTATCAGATCCGTCATTGAGCCTCTGCAATGACAGCCCGTCTGTGTCATACCCGAAATCTTCGCCTGACCCTGATTGCGTCGCCGTCGAAGAAAACCCCGAGTATCCGCCGCCGCCCAGTGTCGGATCATCCATTGCATCGCCGTTGTAGGTGGCGATAACATATTCGTCGTTTGTCGGATCGTACAAAACGACGTTGTCTCCTCCGTTGTTGATCAATGGCGATCCACGCCCGGCATCGAAAAACAAGTCATCGGGTTCTCCGGTCGGGTAAGACCCCCCGGAAAGGCCGGACATGACCATGGCATGTGCGCCGGGTTGCAGGATCGTCCCGGGAGGAAACGTGAACCAATGCCCCACCCCTGAATCCCATAACTCCAGCCCGGAAATGTCTATTGCAACAGAAGATGAATTGTAGACTTCCACGAACTCATCAATGGAGTCGGCTATTCCGTTGCCGTCCGTATCGAAATTCAGCGTGCCATTCGGATCAACGAGAATTTCGTTGATTACGATCCCACCTAGTAAAGAATCGGCCATGGCGGCCTCCTAACCTTTGCGTCGATGTGACCAGGGTGGCGGAACATGGTGCGCTATCAATGGAAAATTGAGGGCTTAATTGTGTCAAAACTGCTGAAAATGCTTGGGTTCGTCTCTGACTATGTGCGATTTCAGGACAACCAGATTGACAGAGTTTGGACGCGCGTCGGCCGCAGCCCCGGCCAACGGCGGGGGTCGCGCTCAATGGAAATTCCGAGTTCCCGAGGATTCCGTCATATCCGTCATAAAAGGCTTATCGCCGACATCTTTTGCAACGCAGCATCCAGATCAAACGAGCAATATCACTCACCAACCCAAAGCTGACCTTGATGCGCAGCGCGGCAAGCGGCCGGTTTGAGCCCTTCTTACCGAATGCTGCAACACCGAAGAATGCGTTCCGCTCCTACGACTTTGGCCCCAACTGCTCTCCGACCAGTAGCCAACGGTCATCCTTACAGACTAATACCGCTGTGCCGCGTCCCGAGCCTGAAGCTTGCCGACCGTCGATAACGCCTGTCCAATGAAATTCAAAACTATAGGCGGCAGCGTCCGCCGTTTCCGCCAGCCAGTGAACGTTCTCAATCCTGTACTCTTCGCCCTTTATTGTATTGAAATTGTGTTGGTACGCCGTTCTGATCGCCTCTTTCCCGGCGTGCAAAGAGCCATTCGAAAAGATCACCATCGCGTCCTCGCTGATGAGCGAGGCAACCGAGTTCCAATCTTGGGTGCCGAGGGCGTGTTCGTATTCTTTCACAAAGGATTTGGCGGACACTTTAGGCTCCAGTTTTTCTTCACTGAAATCGTAGAGACTTCTTTCAGCATCGTGGGAACGTATATCTGTGGCAACAGCTACACGCAAATCGCCAAGGGCAGCTTTGTCCCGCATATCCGCCATTTGATAAGGCAGGTTTGTGCGCGTTTTCGCGTGGCCTCGATGGCACGCAAGGCCGATTGGGGGACGCGGGTTCAACAGGCGTCAAAGCGTTTCCAGCTATTGCTGTGATCCACACAATACCTGAAAACGCGTTAGGTACCACGTGTCTTTGCGGCCTTTTCTTCCGCTTTGGCGCGGTCCCAGAGGGCGTCCATTTCGGCAAGGTCTGATTGATCGGGAGTTTTACCCTGATCCGCCAGCAATGCCTCGATCCGTTCAAACCGTCGGGTGAATTTGGCGTTGGCGGCGCGCAGGGCGGCTTCGGGGTCCAGACCCAGATGGCGGCCCAGGTTGGCCATGACAAACAACAGGTCGCCGAATTCCTCGAACACCTCGTCGCTGGTCAGCGTGTCGCGGGCTTCGACCAGTTCGCGGGCCTCTTCGACGATCTTGTCCACCACTTCGTCCGTGGAGGGCCAGTCAAACCCCACCCGGGCGGCGCGTTTTTGCAGTTTCAGGGCGCGCAACAGCGCCGGAAGGCCGATGGCGACACCGTCCAGTGCGCCTTTTTGGGCCTTGCCCGCGCGTTCGGCGGCCTTGATGGTTTCCCAATCCAACGTTTGCTGTTCTGCCGATTTGTCGCGGGATTGATCGCCAAACACGTGGGGGTGGCGGGCAACCATCTTGTCAGACATGCCATCGGCCACCTCGTCAAAGGTGAAATGCCCGGCCTCGGTCGCCATTTGCGCATGGAATACGGATTGGAACAGCAAGTCGCCCAGTTCGCCCTTCAACTCTTCCATATCGCCGCGGTCGATGGCATCGGCGACCTCATAGGCCTCTTCGATCGTATAGGGGGCGATGGTGGCGAAGGTCTGTTCGATGTCCCAGGGACAGCCGGTATCAGGATCGCGCAAACGGCGCATGATTTCCAGAAGGCGGGGCATGCCGCCATGTTTGTTGTGGATCAGATCGTCATTGTCCATTGCGCTTGTCCCTTTCTTGCGGGCATGTTGTGGCCGGGAAGCGAGAAGGAGTCCAGAGATGGCGGTGATCAATCGAATTGCAGGTTTCGCGGATGAGATGAAGGGCTGGCGGCGGCATTTGCACATGCATCCCGAATTGGCGCTGGATTGTCATGACACGGCGGCGTTTGTGGTGGCGCGGTTGAAGGAATTCGGTGTGGATGAAATCCACGAAGGCTTGGCGCGAACCGGGGTTGTGGGTGTGATCCATGGGCGCGGGAGCGGACCAGAGACAGGGCCAGTGACCGGGCTGCGGGCCGATATGGACGCCCTGCCGATGCAGGAGGAAACCGGGGTTGACCATGCCTCGACCATACCGGGCCGTATGCATGCCTGTGGCCATGACGGGCATACGGCGATGTTGCTTGGCGCGGCGAAATACCTGTGCGAAACGCGTAATTTCACCGGCAGGGTGGTGTTGATTTTCCAACCGGCGGAAGAGGCAATCGGTGGCGGTCGGATCATGGTGGAAGAGGGCATGATGGACCGGTTCGGGGTTGAGGAGGTTTATGCGATCCATACCGATCCGTATGGTGATGCGGCCACGTTCCGCACCCGGCCCGGGCCGATCATGGCGGCGGTGGACGATTTTGAAATCCACCTGACCGGGGTGGGGGGCCATGCGGCCTATCCTTCGAAATGTGTGGATCCGCTGCCTGCTGTCGTGGCGATTGCCCAGGCGATGCAGACTGTGGTGAGCCGCAATAGGCCTGCGCTGGAGCCTTTGGTGGTGTCGGTGACCCAGATCCATGGCGGCAGCGCGATGAATGTCATCCCCGAAAAAGCCTATCTTGCCGGAACCGTGCGCAGTTTTGCGCCCGAAATACGGGACATGGCCGAAAAGCGGATTGGCGAGATCGTAAAGGCGCAGGCCGAGGCGTACGGGGTGAAGGCAGAACTGGACTATCAGCGCAGCTATCCCAGCACGGTCAATCACGAGACCCAGACCGGATTTGCCGCAGAGGTGGCCCGCGACGTGGCCGGCGAGGATGCGGTGATCACCGATCTGGCCCCGGAAATGGGGGCCGAAGATTTCTCGTACATGCTGGAGGCGCGGCCCGGGGCGTTCCTGTTTCTGGGCCAGGGCAAAGGCGTGTCGGTCCACCACCCGGAATTTGATTTCAACGACGAGGTGGCACCGGTGGGGGCGTCGTTTCTGGCGCGGCTGGTGGAAACGCGCGCGCCGGTGGCGGGAGGTGAGGCGTGACGCGTCTCGCTGCGCCTTTGGTTTTGTGAATACCTGACGGAGTGCGGTCAGGGTTCTTGACCTTCCCGGCCGGGTGAGTGAGATTTTATCAAATTTCGACGTGGTGTGAGCTGCCTTTTTCCGGGCGCGCCCACCCACCCACCCCGCGCCCGGAAAAAGGCAGCGGTTCCGTTCAAGAGGAGAGCCGCGATGGCGTTGGAGGATTCAAAGAACTATGTGGACGAGGCATTTACCCGGACCAGCGATCGCGGGGTGAGCTTCGAGAACACTTTTGGCGGGGCGACCTCGTTTCTGCGGCGGCGCTATACCAAGGATCTGACCGGCGTGGATATTGCCGTGACCGGGGTGCCGTTTGATCAGGCGGTGACGAACCGACCGGGAACACGGCTTGGCCCCCGGGCAATCCGCGAGGCGAGCACGTTGCAAAGCCCGGATGCGCCTTATGGCTGGGGATATAATCCGATGGAGGAGTTTTCCATCGTGGATTATGGCGATTTGGCGTTTGATTACGCCAATATCCCGGCTTTTCCCGATACTCTGACGGCACATATGCGCGGGATTTTGCAGGCCGGTGCGGCCAGTGTCACGCTGGGTGGGGATCACTATATCTCATTCCCGATTCTGCGCGCCTATGCCGAGAAATTCGGCCCGATCTCGTTGATTCAGGTGGATGCCCATACGGATACATGGGCGGATGACGATCTGACCCGGGTGGATCATGGCACGATGTTTTACAAGGCCGTGAAGGCGGGGATCGTGGATCCGGGCACAAGTGTGCAGATCGGGATTCGTACCCATAACGAGGATACGCTGGGCGTGCATATCATTGACGCGCGCGAGGTGCATGAGAAGGGGCCAGCGGCGGCGGCTGCCAAGGCACGCGAAATCGTTGGGAGCCGTCCGGTCTATCTGAGTTTCGATATCGACGGACTGGACCCCGGGTTTGCGCCGGGGACCGGGACCCCGGTTTGGGGGGGATTGAGCAGTGGACAGGCGTCGATTCTGTTGCGTGACCTGGCCGGGATCAACCTGGTTGGCGGGGACGTGGTCGAGGTGTCCCCTCCGTTCGACCCAAGCGGGGCAACGGCGGTGGCAGGGGCGCATGTGGCGATGGAAATCATTTGCCTTTGGGGCTGGACCCGTCGGTAAGCGGAGACAGGATTATTAAAGCGCCTTGCGTTTTTGCGTTGCTGGACAGGACGCTTTAGCGGCGCTCTGGGAGGGATATTTCCGGTCAGATGAAGACGAGGTGTTCGCGATGAAGTTTCTGATGCTGCTGTTGGCCCTTGTGATGGTCTTTGCCGTTTGGGTGCGGGTCGCGCCCAGCGATGCCATGCGGTGGCACAAGATGCGCGAGATCGAGGCGGATCGGGATCTGGAAGGTGGGATGTTGCGCGTGGTCGAGACCGGGCCGGACGGGTTGGCGCGGCTGGACAAGGTTGCACGGGCAACGGCGCGGACCTCGGTTCTGGCCGGGTCTGTGGAGGAGGGTATGATCACCTACGTTACCCGGACCGTAGCCTGGGGATTTCCTGATTACACCACCGTGCGCCAGACCGGCGACCGTTTGGAAATTTACGCCCGCCTACGATTTGGTCGCAAGGATTTCGGGGTCAACAAGGCCCGGGTCGAGGGTTGGCTTGCGGCTTTGGGGCAGGGATGAGCTGAAGCAACCTTCCGATATTTCGCGCCACATGGGCACGTTCAGCGACATCTGGCACTGGGCCATGAACATGCGTCCACCCACCTGAAGACAGATGGTTTCTCCCAGTTCCACGCGCCCGCCGCTGCTGTCCGTACAATAGCAATCAATGGTTTTGCCATTCAGGTTGTAGTCGGCTCTGACAGGCAGGGCGGCCAAGGCGACCAGGGCGGCAAGGCAAAGCGGGGACGTCATGTGACGCGGGATGTGAAGAAGGCGTTTCATGCATTTAGCATAACACATCGGCACAGGTCCGTGAAGCTGGTAGGGTGTCGCGCCTGCCGACCGGGATGGGCTTGACCCCGTCCGGTCAATGGGGGACATCACGGGGTATGGTTTCTTTAGACAGACTTCGACAGATCACCGAACGGTTTCAGTTCCTTGAGGCGCAGATGGCCGAGGGTGGCGGCGATATTGCCGCGTTGGCCAAGGAGTATTCCGACCTGCGCCCGGTGGTCGAGCAGATTGCCGCCTATCGCCAGATCCTGGACGATATCGAAGAGGGCGAGGCCATGCTGGCCGATCCCGAGATGAAGGAATTGGCCGAAGAGGAGCTTGCCAGCTTGCGCGCGGCGCTGCCCGGGGCCGAGGCGGCGTTACAGTTGGCTTTGTTGCCCAAGGACGCCGCCGATGCGCGCCCGGCAATGATCGAGATCCGCCCGGGCACCGGCGGGGACGAGGCGGCGCTGTTTGCGGGCGACCTGCTGCGCATGTACCAGCGATATGCCGAAGGGCGGGGGTGGAAATTCGAAATCCTGGAACAGGCGCTGACCGAGCTGGGCGGGATCAAGGAAGTGGTTGCCCATATCAAGGGGCAGGACGTGTTCGCCCGCTTGAAATTCGAAAGCGGCGTGCATCGGGTACAGCGTGTGCCGGAAACCGAAAGCGGTGGGCGTATCCACACCAGCGCGGCGACTGTGGCCGTGTTGCCCGAAGCCGAGGATGTGGACATCCAGATTGATGCCAATGACATCCGCATCGACACGATGCGGTCCAGTGGCGCGGGCGGGCAGCATGTCAACACGACCGATTCCGCCGTACGCATCACCCACCTGCCCACCGGGATCGTGGTGACAAGTTCGGAAAAGTCCCAGCACCAGAACCGCGCCAATGCCATGCAGGTTCTGAAAACCCGCCTTTACGACATGGAACGCCAGCGCGCCGCCGAGGAACGCGCGGCGGACCGGAAATCACAGGTTGGCAGCGGTGACCGGTCCGAACGCATCCGTACCTATAACTTTCCACAGGGGCGGATGACGGATCACCGGATCAACCTGACGCTTTACAAGCTGGACGCGGTTATGGGGGGCGATCTGGACGAGATTATCGACGCGCTGACTGCGGATCATCAGGCGGCGCTGATGGCGGAGATGGACGGGTGATCGTATCCGGGCGTCTGGCGCAGGCGGTGGCTGAACTGCGCGCGGCCGGGGTTGACAGCGCGGCGCGGGATGCGCGGCTTTTGATCGCCCGCGCCATGGGGGTCGAAACCGGGCGGTTGACGCTGTTTCTTCAGGATGATCTGGATCCCGTGGCCGGTTCGGTTTTTGATGACATGATCCGGCAGCGGTGCAATCGGGTGCCGGTGTCGCATTTGATTGGAGAGCGCGCTTTTTACGGGCGGGTGTTTGAGGTCTCGGGCGATGTGCTTGACCCGCGGCCCGAGACAGAAACGCTCGTCGGCGCTGCGCTTGCCTCGCCCTTTGAGCGGGTGCTGGATCTTGGCACCGGGTCGGGTTGTATTCTGTTGACGGTGTTGGCCGAGACCGAGGCCACGACGGGGCAAGGGGTGGACCTGTCGCCCCGCGCTTTGGAGGTTGCGGCGCGCAATGCCGAGGCGCTGGGCCTTGGCGACCGGGTGGATTTTGCCACTGGCGACTGGTTTGCCCCGGTCAGCGGGCGGTTTGATCTGATCCTGTCCAACCCGCCCTATATCGCCCTGCGGGAAATGGAGGGGTTGGCCCCCGAACTGGCCCATGAGCCGCGCATGGCGCTGACCGATGAGGGCGACGGGCTGAGCGCTTATCGCATCATCGCCGCAGGGGCCGGGGCTCATCTGACCCCGCGAGGGCGGTTGATGGTGGAAATCGGTCCGACCCAGGGTGCGGAGGTGGCGGCCATGTTCGAAGGCGCAGGATTCGCGGAGGTGGCGATTCTGCCCGATCTGGACGGGCGCGACCGGGTGGTTTGCGGGCGTTGGAGCGGGTGAAAACAACGTGAAGGGGGTGATCGGGCAACGGTTTCCCGCGGTTTTCCCGGATTTTCCCCAGTGCAGATGCGGAAAACCGCCCGCAAGAGCGGGAATCCTGCGGTTAGCTCTTGTTAATCGCGCTCTGGCATGGTTACTCAGGGGTATCAGGACGGTGGATGCCAACCGGCGGTCCCGCCTGAGACCAAGCCAAACATGTTTCGGACCCGGGTGACAGAGCGCATGAGGCGTGAAACGGGTGAAACGAAGGCCCTGTAAGATATACTGGACCAAGGACATATGAGATCATCGAAATCCCGCTCGCGGTCGAACAAGAACCGTAACCGTTCCGTCGGCAATATCACCAACCGCGTGTTCGACAGTTCTGGGCCGGAAGGGAAAGTGCGCGGCACGCCCCAGCAGATTATTGACAAGTACAACCAGCTGGCCCGCGATGCGCAACTGGCCGGTGACCGGGTTGCGACCGAAAACTTTCAGCAGCACGCGGAGCATTACCTGCGCCTGTTGGCCGAAGCTCAGCGAGAGCAGGAGGCCAAGCGCGAAGAGCAGGAGCGCCAGAACCGCGAGCGTCAGGCCGAGCGGGACCGCGAACGCGCGTCGCGCCAGGAGCGCGAAAGTAATGGCGGCGGCAAGAGCGGGCCGTCTCAGCAGCAGCCCAAGAGTGATGCGGGTGATCCCGGTTCGGAGCCGCAACCCGATTTGATCGACACGGCGGAAAGCGCCGATAGCGGTCTGGTGGAGACGCCGGAAAGCAGCGCCCCCAAGCCCAAGCCAAAACCGCGCACCCGCCGCAAACCGGCCCTTAAACCGGACAGCACAAGCGAGGCGGCAGACACGCCCGCCACGCCCGATGGCGGCGGCGAACCGGAGGCGGCGGAGTAAGCTTGTCCCGTTTGTCCCGTTGAGAACGGACATTGAAACTTGGATGCGTGGCCCGGATGTCTGGGGCGTACATCCGGGTTTTTTGTTTGGGTGCATTTGTTTCGAGGCCCCCGAACTGTGAACGGTTTTGAAACGGTCAGGGTCACAGCGCGGATCGCAATTCACCTTTACCCCGGTTTTTTGAAAACACGCGCAGGCTCAGTCTGTACCGTGCGGGCGGCGCCAGGCCAGACAAGCCGGACCGACCGACAGGCGCGGCCCGCAGGGTTTGGGCCTTCAGACCGTCGGGTCGCCCTTCAACGACCGGGCCAGCGCGCAGAACCGTTCCAGATCAATCGTTTCGGCGCGGGCGGTGGGGTCGATATCGGCGGCTTTCAAATGGGTTTCGAGGTCCGGTGCCATGCCCTTGAGTGCCGCGCGCAGCATCTTGCGGCGTTGGTTGAACGCCTTGGCGACAACCCGTTCCAACATGGCCGGGTCGGCGGGAAAACGTGGTTCGGGCAGGGCGGTCAGGTGGACCACCGCGCTGGACACTTTGGGCGGAGGGGTAAAGGCCTGGGGTGGCAGGTGCATGACGATCTGCGCCTCGGCCCGCCATTGCGCCAGCAGGGCGAGACGGCCATAGGCCTTGGACCCCGGTTTGGCGGTGATCCGTTCGGCCACTTCCTTTTGGAACATCAAGGTCAGAGATTGCCAGAAGGGCGGCCATTGGGGTGGGGTGAGCCACCGCACCAGAAGCTCGGTCCCCACGTTGTAAGGGAGGTTGGCGGCGATGCGGATGGGCGGGGTCAGGTGGGCGAGGGGGTCAACCTTGAGCGCGTCCCCCACGATCACCTCAAGCCGGTTGGGATAGGCGGCGGCGATTTCGGCCAGTGCCGGTTCACAGCGGGTGTCTTTTTCGATGGCCAGCACCTTGCGCGCGCCTTCGGCCAGAAGGCCGCGGGTCAACCCGCCCGGACCGGGGCCGATTTCCAGCACATCACAGCCCGAAAGCGCCCCGGCCCGCCGGGCAATCTTGGCGGTGAGGTTCAGATCCAGCAGGAAGTTCTGCCCCAGCGATTTGCGGGCCGACAGGCCATGGGTGGTGATCACCTCGCGCAGGGGGGGGAGGGTGTCGATGGCCATGGGGTCAGCTTTCCTGCGACGCGGCCATGCGCGCCGCCATGCGCAGGGCCTCGATCAGAGAGGTGGGGGTGGCGATACCCTTCCCGGCGATGTCAAAGGCGGTGCCATGGTCGGGCGAGGTGCGGATAAAGGGTAGCCCGAGGGTCACGTTCACGCCCCGGTCGAAATCCAGCGTTTTGATCGGGATCAGCGCCTGATCATGATAGGCACAGACCGCCACGTCATAGCGTGCCCTAGCGGCGGCGTGGAACATGGTGTCGGCGGGCAGGGGGCCAAGCAGGTCAAAGCCTTGGCCGCGCATCTGGTCCAGCAGTGGTGCGATCATGTCGCGATCTTCCACCCCCATGGCCCCGCCTTCGCCCGCATGCGGGTTCAGCCCGGCCACGGCGATCCGGGGCGCGGCGATTCCGAATTGGGCACGCAGCCCGTTCCGGGTGATACGGATCGTGTCGCGCAGCAGCGCAGGGGTCAGCGCGGCAGGCACGTCCGAAAGCGCGATATGGATCGTGGCCGGCACAACGCGCAACTGGTCGCTGGCCAGCATCATCACCACGCGATCCACCCCGGCCAGTGCCGCAAGGTATTCGGTATGGCCGGGATAGGCGAAACCCGCCCCGTCCCTGAGTGCCTTTTTATGGATCGGCGCGGTACAGAGCGCCGAGGCCTGCCCCGACGTCACAAGTTCTACTCCGCGTGCGATCACGTCGATGACCCCTTGCGCGTTTTCCGGCGCGGGCTGACCCGGCACGGCAGCCCCGGCGAAATCGTGGCGCAGCACGGGAAGGGCGCGGGCCCCGGCGGCCTGGGCCGGAGAGGTGATCTCCTGCCATGTTGCGCCCGCAGGCAGGTGAGCGGGGTCACCGATCAGGAAAAAGGGCAGCTCTGCGCCAATGGCCTGCCACGCCTTGACAGCCAGCTCCGGCCCCACCCCGGCGGGTTCGCCGCAGGTCAGGGCAATTGGCGCGGGGCCGAAGGGCGCGGCGGTAGCGGCGGCACGGGTCACGGGTTCAGGCGCAGAGGGCGGCGTGGGCGCGGGGGGCGCTTTGGCCATTATTCCACGATCCGGGCTTCGGCGCGCAGCTGTTCGAGATAGCCTTTGGCATAGCTTTCCAGCCGCCGGTTGCGCAGACCCATAGACACCTGATCGCGGTCCACGTCTTCGGAGACCTTGGTCGACCGGCCGCAGAGCATGAGGAACACCAGCGTCTGGCCATTGGCCCGGGTCAGGGCGGTGGAGACTTCGTGTTTGTCCAGCTTGGCCAGTTCCAGCGCGATATCGGTGGGAATGTCGCCGGGCGCTTTGCTGCCGCGTTCAAGCACCTCTTCCGGCTGGCCCTTGGCCACGCCGTAAAGGTCGTCACAGGTGTCCACGGTCTTGCGCAGCCTGGCCGCAACGGCCAGCCCTTCGGGCGTGTGACCGCCATGGATGTAATAGGCGGCATATTCGATGGCGGAATATTCCGGTTGCGCGCGCTTGCCTTCGCGGATGTCGCGCAGTTGGAACAGCGCCACGGCCCCTTGCAGGGGCAGGGGATCGGTCACCTGTCCGGGGGCAAGCCCAAGGATCAGCGGTTGCAGCGTCGGTGGCAGTTGCGTGATCGGCATCCAGTTCAGCCGCCCGCCGCGTCCACGGGTGGGCGAGGCCGAATAGCGCCGCGCCTGCGCCGAAAAGGCCGAGGTTGAGGTCAGTTCGGAGATTTCGCGGGCGCGCGCTTCGATCGCGGGGCGCTGGCGCGGGCTGCGCAGGGGCATGATGATTTCCGAAATCAACACTTCGACCCCCGCCGCGCGATTCGAAGACAGGGCGCGTTCCACGTCGTTTTCGGTGATCTCAACCTGTCGGGAAAACCGGGCACGCACCAGCAGACGCCAGGATACGCCCGCTTCGACAAACGCCCGGAAGGTTTCGGCCGAGACCCCGGCACCCTCAAGTGCGCGCAGGAATTGTTCCGTGTTCATATTCGCGCGTCCGGCAAATTCTTCCATGCCGGCAAGCACTTCGTCTTCGGTCACTTGCAGGCCAAGGGAGCGGGCGGCGTCCAGTTTCAGCCGCTCTTCGATCAATTGCTTGCGGGCCAGTTTGGCCGGATCGCCGGGCGCATTGAACAGTTTGAGCATCCGCGCGCGTTGTTCCAGTTCGTACCGCGTGATGACAAGGTCGTTGACCCGGATCGCCGGTGCAAAAAGGTTTTGTGCCGCGACCGGGGCCGGGGCGGAGGTTGCGGTCATGCCAAGGGTCAGCGCAAGGGCCATCCCAAGCGAGCGGGTGGATTTGGCCCAGGCACCGTTGGCCCGGGTGAGTTTGGAAAAGAACGCGCGTGTGGTGGTCATAAGGAGCCTGTTTCCTAGTTCCCGCAGGTGCGGACATATGATTTGCCAGCGGATTTGGCCGAGAAGCCCTGAAGCCCGACAGTCAGGCTTACATCCGTTGATGGGGTGAGAATAGTGGAAGAGGTGAAGCGGCGCGAGAGCGAAAGATCAAGCGCGACACATTCGTTGCGGTATTGCAGGCCGACCCCGGCCTCGGAGGTTTTCGAACTGGCCACGTCATAGCGGATATTGGCGCTGCCATTCCAGTGGCGGGACAGGCGATAGGTGCCGTCAACCACCCATTCGGACACGGTATTGGTGCGGTTTTCTGCCGGGTCTGGCCCAAGCCAGATATAGGAGGCGTCGAGCGAAATCCTGTCGTTGTCCCAGGTCGCGCGGCCCTCGGCCTTGTTCAGGTCAAGTCCCGAGCTGTAAAGTGCGCGGGCGGTGATCGCCAACCCGTCCGGCGATTTGATCTGACCCGCCACGAGCAGGTCAGAGCGGGTGCCGCCCAGCCCGGAAGACGCCGAGAAATCCGCATCCGACGTGTCACGGATCACCTGGCCAAAGGTCAGATTGGATTGCCAGCCCCTGGCGGTGAACTGGGTCCAGCTGACCCCCACCGCCGCACTGCCGCCGCGTTCGCGCCGGTCATGGGCGGGGTAGCGGGACAGGGCAATCAGGTTGCCTTCGTCAAATTCGACACGGGTGCTTTCGTCATTGGCTGCCGCCACCCGCGATCCGCCCACATAGGCCAGCTGTACCACGGGTTCGATCACGTGGCTGCTGCCGTTCGCACCATGTTTCACCCACGGATAGCGCAGGTGCAGCGCCGCCATCGGTGTGGCCCGGGTGATCGAGGAGGGGAAGACCGTGCTGTCCTGGCTCGTGGAAATCTGGTCCAGAGCCAGCCCGGTTTCAAACCCAAGCCGGAGGCCACCAGTCAGGGTCCAGTGGCGTTGCCAGTTCAGTTCGGCCTCGGCCCGGGTCACATCGCGCCCCAGCGTATCGGTCGAGGAAAAGCGGTAATGCGAATGCAGGCCCGCGCTGGCCCGCAACTCTCCGCCCAGCCGTTTGGGAAAGAAGCGGCGTTCATAGGTCACGTCACCAATCAGCGTCGGCAGGGTCGAGGCGTCTTCCCCCACCCGCATGGAATGGTAATGCACCAGCCCGGCGCGGAAATAGCTGTCGCGCCTGACCCGCGTCACGGCAATTTCGCTGTCCAGCCGGTCCTTGGCTCCGAAGCCGTAATCCACGAGATAGGAATCGTCGCTGGCCAGTTCCACGTCAAAGGTCAGCCGGAAATCATTGCCAAGCTCAAAGGCCCCTTCGCCATAGAGAGAGCCCCGGGTTTCGCCGGGTTTGAGGTCATCTTCGCTGATCCCGCCTTCGAAAGTGATGTTGCCGGTGCGGAACGCCTGACGATAGCGCAGGTTCAGCGTGCGCGTATGTTGCGCCAGATAGGGGGTGACGGTCAGGTCCTTGTGATCGCCGATGCGAATGAAATAGGGCAGCTTTACCCCGATCCCCAACAGCGAATTCTGGCTGATCGACGGGATCAGGAACCCGGTGGCCCGTTTCAATGTGGGGTCGGGCAGGCGCAGGCGCGGGAAATACATGACCGGCATGTCGAACACGCGGAACTGGGCGTTGTGGAAATAGAGCTGGCGTTCCTGTTGGTCGTGGATCACCTTTTGTGCGCGAATTTGCCAGATCGGTTGCGCGCCGGGTTTGCACAGCCGACAGGTGGTGACGGAGGCCTTGTAGAGTTGCGAATACCGCCCGTTGACGCGATTGATCTGCAGCGCGGCAAGCTGCACCTGCTGATCCAGCACCATACGCGCGCCGGTCAACAGGCCGTTACGGAATTGCGGGTCCATTTCGGCCTGATCCGCCAGCACGAGGATACGGTCCCCGGCGGTGATGGTGATTGGCCCCTGGATGGTCAGCCTGTCGCCGTCACGGTCATAGGTGATGCGGCTGGCGCGAATGCGGGTTTCGCCCTGCAACGCTTCGACATTGCCGGTGGCGACAAGCCGGGTTTCCCCGTCCAGAAACACGGAATCGGCAACCAGATGGACCGGCGCGTTGGGATCTGCCAGCGCGGCGTCGGTGCCTGTCGTCCCGGTTGCCACCCCGTCCACAGCCCCGTCCGCAGACAGCGATTGAGCCATCGCCGGAAGCGGCGGCAGTAGCCCCAGCGCAAGCAGAGACAGGACAGGGAAACGGATCAGGCGCATCATCCGTCCTCCATATGCAACAAAAGCCCCAAGGCCAATAACACAGATGCAACAGGCGGGGCCCAGGCGGCCAACATCACCGGAATTTGTCCGTTTTCCCCAAGGATCTGGGCAAAATTGCGGATGTAATACAGCCCGAACCCCAACAGCAGCGAAATCAGCACCGCAATCCCGGTGCCGCCGCCACGGGCATGGCGCATCGTGAAGGCGGCCCCGATCAGCACCATGGCCGTCAGAAACAGGGGCCGCGCCAGTTCCATCTGAAACCAGACAAGGTGACGGCGGGCAGAAAACCCGGCCTGTTCCAGTTGGTCGATATAGGCGGGCAGATCCCAGACCGAAATCGCCGAGGGGGTGGCGAAACTGTCCCGGATCCGGTCGTGGGTCAGGGTCGAGGGGATTTCGAACTGTGCGTGTTCGGTGGCCCCGCCCTCGGGGTTCAGCCCCTTGGCCAGCGGCCAGACCTTGGCCCCGGTGAGGTTCCATTTCCGGTCGCCCAGACGGGCCTGTTGCGCCTCGATCCGGCGCAGCGGGCCGCCCTTGGGCGAATAGGCGACGAAGGTGACATCAAAGAACACGGTTGCCTCGGGGTTGGCGCTGCTGGCGCGGATCACGGTTTGCCCTTCGGCACCGCCCTGGCGCAGCCAAAGCCCTTCGGACGAGATCGACAGCACGTCCACCCCGCCATTGCGATAGGTCTGGTAAAGTTCGTGATACCGTTTGGACGTGGCGGCCACGATCGGGTTGAAGGTCGATACCGCCAGCAGCCCCAGTGCCATCACCACCAACACCGGCCCCAGCAGGCTGACCAACGCCGAGCGCCCGGCGGCCCGGACCACCACCAGTTCGGAACTGCGCGCCAATCCGAGAAACAGTGCCACGGTGGCAAGGATCACGATCAGCGGCAGGATCTGGTTGATGCTTTTGGGGGCGCGCAGCAGGGTCAGGCCCACTGCTTCTGCAAAGGCCGCATCGGTGGCTTGCAGTCGGCGGATCTGTTCGATCAGGTCGATCAGCATCTGTAGCATCAGGAACACCGCGAAGATGCCAAGAAACATCCAGAGGAATTTGCGGCCAAAGTAGAAGTGCAGTTTCACGCCGTCACCTCCCCCGGGCTGTCGGGACCGGTAGGGCCACGGCCCGCCGGGCGGCTGCCCCGGCGGCTGCGTCCGGCAAAGGCCAGAAGCCCGGTGGCCAGCGCAAGCCCGGTCAGCGCCGGAACATAGATCAGCGGCCAGAGCGAAGGATCAGAGCGTACCGGCGGGGTCACGAACCCTTCGATCAGCTTGAGCATGACCAGCAGGGTCAGCGCCGCAACGATCTGTCGCCACACACCAAAGCGGGAAAACCCGCCCACCAGCAGCGTTGCAAAGCCGATCAGCGTCGCGGCGATGGCGAGCAGGGGCTGGTGGAACCTCTGGTGCAGCTCTTCCGCAATCTCGCCCGGGCTGGCCCGGCCCCGTTCGGCCACCGCACCGGGAGAGGTGATCAGCGCCGGGGTCATGCTGTGTTCGATATCAAATTCATCCGGGCGCGCATCTCCGATCAGGTTGCTGATATCATAGGAGAAGTCCGAAAAATGCGTGGTCAGCAGACGGTTGCCCGGTGTTTCCAGGCTTTGGGACAGCCCATTGACCATGACCAGCCGCGTGCCGGTGTCGCCGCGCACGAGATAGGCTTCGTTCGCCGTGTGGATCAGGCTGTGGGACGGGTTGCGCCGGTCCGACAGAAACACATCGCGCAACTGTCCCTCGGGCGTGATTTCGCGGATATAGAAGGTGACCCCGGCGGCAGGGTGCAAAAAGGTGCCTTCGGTCAACAGCTTGGCCGTCACGTTGCGCGAAATCTCGATCTCGCGCTGTTTGAGCTGGGCCAGGCTGGTGGGGACCAATACGTGGCTGAGTACCGACATCATCAGCGCCACGATGAGACCAAAAAACAGCACCGGACGGGCAAGGCGCCAGGGCGAAAACCCGGTGGCCTGCATCACGGTCAGTTCGGATTCCGAACTGAGCCGGTTGGTGACATAGACCGTACCGGCAAAGGCGGCGACGGGCAGCACCATGGCAATCACTTTCGGCAGGGTCAGCGCGGTGAATTCGGCAAAGACCCATGCGGTCTGCCCATCGGCAATCAGGGTGTCGAACAGCTTGACCGCGCGGTTGATCCAGAACACCGAGACCAGAACAAGGGCGAAAAAGCCGAACAGCACCATGAGTTGCGACAGCATATACCTGTCGAATCTGGCCAATTTCTTCCCCCCGGAAACTACATTTGGTGGCGACACTACAGGAAAGGGGCAGGGGGGGTAAACTGGTATCTGCCCCTGTCGTCCCGTGTCGGCAGGGACGCGCCGGACCTGTGCGGGTCGGCATAAAGCTTTGCTTTTGCTTTGGAACAAAACGGTCTAGGTTTTGGTGCGGACAGCGAGGAAAAAGACATGACCAAGATCATCGAAACAGAGTTTGAAGACACGGATATCGAGCGGATTGCCGGTGCCGAAGGGCGCGTGGCGGTCATTCTTGATCCGGAAGGGCGCATGGACGTGGCCGCGCGCCGGGTCAATCGGTTGACCAGGGGCGCGTTGGCGCGGTTGATCGAGAGCCCGCGTTTTGCCAAGGCCAAGCCGGGCAGCGTCATCACGCTGGCTTTTCCTGCCGGGATGGCGGCCGAGGCGGTGGACGTGCTGTGCCTGCCCCGCCGGGCGGATATGGATCAGGCCCGAAAGGGGGGCGCGGCGCTGGCCAAGGGGCTGGGCGAAAGCGACCTGTTGCTGCTGGCGGGCAACCACGTGCGCGCCGCGGCCATCGTGACCGGGATCGTCCTGCGCGCCTATGAATTCGATGTGTACCGCAGCGCCGAAGCCAAGCCACGCGGCAAGGTCACGGTGATGGCGTCGAAATCACAGGCGCTGGCCGAGGCCTGCAAGGCACCGCTGGCGGTGGCCGAGGGGGTGCATTTCACCCGCGATTTGACCAATGAGCCGGCCAACCACCTGACCACCACGGAGTTTGCCGACCGTCTTGTGGCGATGGAAAGCCTTGGGTTGAAGGTTGAGGTGCTGGAGGAAGACAAGTTGGCCGAGCTGGGCATGGCCAGCCTGTTGTCTGTGGGTCAGGGCAGCGACAGCCCGTCAAAAGTGGTTGTCATGCAATGGCTTGGCGGAGACAAGGACGCCGCACCGCTTGTCCTTGTCGGTAAGGGCGTGGTGTTCGACACTGGCGGCATTTCGTTGAAACCTGCCGCCGGGATGGAAGACATGACCATGGATATGGGCGGCGCGGGTGTGGTTGCGGGCGTCATGCGCGCGCTGGCGCTGCGCGGGGCCAGGGCCAATGTTGTCGGGCTTGTCGGATTGGTCGAAAACATGCCGTCGGGCAATGCGACGCGTCCGGGCGACGTGGTCACGTCGATGAAGGGCGACACGATCGAGGTGATCAACACCGATGCCGAGGGGCGTTTGGTGCTGTGTGACGTGATGTGGTACGCGCAGGACCGGTTCAACCCCGCCGGGATGGTGGACCTTGCCACCCTGACCGGGGCGGTGATCATTGGGCTGGGCCATGAAAATGCCGGGGTGTTCACCAATGATGACGGGTTCTGTAAAAGCTTTCTCAAGGCCGCCGAGGCCGAGGACGAGGGCGCGTGGCGTCTGCCTTTGGGGCAGGGCTATGACGACCAGTTGAAATCCCGCATTGCCGACATGAAGAACGTGGGCGGACGTCCGGCGGGGTCCATCACGGCGGCGCAATTCCTGAAACGGTTCGTCAAGGACGAAACCCCGTGGATCCATCTGGACATTGCCGGGGTGGCCAGCGTGAAGGCCGAAACCAGCTATGCCCCCAAGGGCGCGACCGGCTGGGGCGTGCGCGCTTTGGACCGTTTGGTTGCGGATAGCTTTGAGGGCTGACCCAGTGGGCGCGGTTTTCTTTTATCACCTCACGCGCAACCCGCTGGAGCGCACTTTGCCCATGTTGCTGGGCAAGTCGCGCGAACGCGGGTGGAGCGTGGTGGTGCGGGGGACGGACCGCGCCCGGCTTGCCCAACTCGACGAGGCCCTGTGGCTGGGTCCTGAAGAGGCGTTCCTGCCGCATGGCATGGCCGGGGGGCCGCATGATGCGTTGCAACCCGTGCTGTTGACCGATGCCCCCGATGCGCCCAACGGCGCGCAATGCCTGATGGCGATCGACGGGGCCGGGATCGACGTGGGCGAGGTGGACGGGTTCGAACGGGCCTGTTTGATTTTTGACGGCAATGACCAATCGGCGGTGGCCGCCGCGCGGGTCCAGTGGAAGACGCTGGTCGATGCCGGATGCAGCGCGCAATACTGGTCAGAAGAGTCCGGGCGCTGGCAGAAAAAGGCCGAATCCGGGGGCTGATCCTCTCCTGTCAGCGACCTGTCCGGGAGCGGGTCCGGGGGCGTGTCCGGGAGAGGGTAACGCAGGGTTGCGGTCAGGATATGGTCAAGGCGATTGACCCGAATCGGCTTTTCCGTGTATTAAATGAACAAGTGTTCAATAAAGCCGGAGGAGGAGCTGTCTCATGTTCATGGGCGCGATGAAATTCGATTTGGGTGAAGATGTGATGGCCATGCAGGAAATGGTTCACCGTTTCGCGCAGGAGCGGATCAAGCCGATTGCAGCCGAAGTTGATCAGACCAACGAATTCCCCAATGATCTGTGGAAAGAGTTTGGCGATCTGGGTCTGTTGGGGGTCACGACGCCCGAGGAATATGGCGGGGCGGGCATGTCGTACCTTGCCCATGTGATCGCGGTTGAGGAAATCGCCCGGGCCAGCGCCTCGGTTGCGCTTTCCTATGGCGCGCATTCCAACCTGTGCGTCAACCAGATCCGGCGCAATGCCACCCATGAGCAGAAGTTGAAATACCTGCCCAAGCTGATCAGTGGCGACCATATCGGCGCGCTGGCCATGTCCGAACCCAATGCCGGGTCCGACGTGGTGTCCATGAAGCTGAAGGCCGAAAAAAAGAACGACCGCTTCATTCTGAACGGCAACAAATACTGGATCACCAATGGCCCCGACGCCGACGTGTTGGTGGTCTATGCCAAGACCGACATGGATGCGGGTCCGCGCGGGATCACCGCCTTTATCGTTGAAAAGGACATGGCCGGGTTTTCGACCAGCCCGCATTTCGACAAGCTGGGGATGCGCGGGTCCAACACCGCCGAACTGATTTTCGAGGACGTTGAAGTGCCCTACGAAAACATTCTTGGCGAAGAGGGCAAGGGGGTTGCGGTTCTGATGTCCGGTCTGGATTACGAACGCGTGGTTCTGTCCGGGATCGGCACCGGGATCATGGCGGCCTGTATGGACGAGGTCATGCCCTATATGCTGGAGCGCAAACAGTTCGGCCAGCCGATTGGCAACTTTCAGCTTATGCAGGCAAAGATTGCCGACATGTACACGGCGATGAA
Source organism: Rhodobacterales bacterium (assembly GCA_002747035.1). GTDB lineage: Bacteria > Pseudomonadota > Alphaproteobacteria > Rhodobacterales > Rhodobacteraceae. Next base: position 164,798 of record PDRZ01000014.1, on the reverse strand, counting down.
TTCCAGCCGCGCCTATGTCTACGAGGTCGCCAAGGCCTGTGACCGGGGCGAGGTGACGCGTCAGGACGCGGCGGCCTGTGTACTTTATGCCAGTGAAGAGGGCATGAAGGTCGCGCATCAGGCGGTACAGGCATTCGGCGGGGCCGGATACCTTTCGGACAACCCGGTGGGCCGCATTTTCCGTGATGCCAAGCTGATGGAAATCGGTGCGGGCACGTCGGAAATCCGCCGGATGCTGGTGGGTCGCGAGCTTATGGGGCTGATGGCGTGATCCGGGTTGGGCTTCTTGCTGCTGTTGCGGTCTGGACGCTGCTCGGGGCCGCGGCGGCGCAGGAGTTGAACTTTGATCCCGCCATCACGGCCAATTGCCTTGCACGAACCGAGATGCCCGAGGACCGCCGCGCCTGTATCTGGAAATCGGCGGAGGCGTGTATGACCGCCACGCCGGGCGGGTCTTCGACCGCGGCCATAGGCGGGTGTCTGGAGCTTGCATATGCGTGGTGGGATACCCGGTTGAACGCCGTCTACAAGGACGTGATGCGCCGGGCTAGGGCGTTTGATGCCGAGACCAAGCCGAACCATCCACGGGCCCCGGCCTTGCAGGGGATGCAGCAGGCGTGGCTGTCTTATCGCGATGGGCGGTGCAGTTGGGAAACCAGCCTTTGGGCCGAAGTGGCCGGCGCGGGGGCTGCCTATGCCGGCTGTCAGATGGTCACCACGGCCGAACAGGTGTTTGTTTTGGAGAACGGTCAGTTCTGATGGTGCTGGTAAATCTGCATAATCCGGGACTGGAAAAACCGGGGCGGCACAGGTCGGGACCCGTGTCTTTGGGCGCGTCCGACGGGAGACGCGCCCGAAGAGGGTCAGGATCAGCAGCTGTGGACGTCGGAAAGGCCGAACACAACCGGATCAAGGCTCTCATCAAGGTTCATGGTGCCGATATCCATGGGCAGTATACCAAGTCCAAACGTCGTGGCGTCCAGCAGTGCATGGCCCGATTTGGGTTTGACGTTGTGAAAGCCGATAGCAAGGGTCATCGCGCCTTTTTCAGCGGCATATTCACTGGCATAGGCCGGACTGGCGACGGCCACCATCAGGGTGGCAAGGGTGAGCGTCTTGATCAACGCAGCGGTGTCTTTCGTTCTGCGTGGCGGACGCTCTGCCTGTTTCCGGGTCGTGGCTTTGGCCCAGGTCAATTCCCATGGGTGGCGTTGCGACAAAATTTGATTTTTCCGCATGTGACATTGCGCCGTGCAAGTCGTTGTAATGTTAAGAAAAGTCATTCTCGTGTTAACGATGCGCCGTGGCGTGTCCCTGTGCCCCAAACCGGGGCAGACATCATGATGAGGTGGATATGAAACTGAAATCCCAGGCATTGCCGTCCTCGGACGGGTTCAAGGCAAATATCGCAGCGCATATGGAGGGGCTTGCGATCGTGCGCGAGGCCGCCGAAGCGGCGGCGCTGGGCGGCGGCGAAAAGAGCCGGGCGCGCCATGAAAGCCGGGGCAAGATGTTGCCACGCCAGCGGGTGGCCAACCTGTTGGATCCCGGCTCGCCTTTCCTTGAAATCGGGGCCACGGCGGCGCATGGGCTTTATGACGGGGCCGCGCCCTGTGCCGGGGTCATCGCGGGCATCGGGCAGGTACACGGACAAGAGGTCATGGTGGTCTGCAACGACGCCACCGTAAAGGGCGGCACCTATTATCCGATGACGGTCAAGAAACACCTGCGCGCGCAGGAGATCGCCGAAGAAAACATGCTGCCCTGTATTTATCTGGTCGACAGTGGCGGGGCGAACCTGCCCAACCAGGACGAGGTGTTCCCGGATCGCGACCATTTCGGGCGGATCTTTTACAATCAGGCGAACATGAGCGCCAAGGGTATTCCACAGATTGCCGTGGTCATGGGGTCCTGTACCGCCGGGGGGGCCTATGTGCCCGCGATGTCGGATGTGACGATCATCGTCAAGGAACAGGGCACGATCTTTCTGGCCGGTCCGCCGCTGGTCAAGGCGGCGACGGGTGAGGTGGTCAGCGCCGAAGACCTTGGCGGCGGAGATGTGCATACGCGCCTTTCCGGTGTGGCCGATTACCTGGCCGAGGATGATTCCCATGCGCTGGCCCTGGCGCGGCGCGCGGTGCAGAGCCTGAACCGGGCAAAGCCCAGCACCGTGCAGTGGCAGAGCAGCGAAGAGCCTGCCTATGACCCCGAAGAGATTTTGGGCGTGGTGCCGGGCGATTTGAAAACCCCCTATGACATTCGCGAAGTGATTGCCCGGGTGGTGGATGGCAGCCGGTTTGACGAATTCAAGCCGCGGTTCGGAGAGACCATCGTGTGCGGGTTTGCCCATGTGAAGGGGTGCCCGGTGGGGATCATCGCCAATAATGGTGTGATTTTCAGCGAGGCCGCACAGAAGGCGGCGCATTTCGTTGAGCTGTGCTCGCAACGCCATATCCCGCTGGTTTTCCTGCAGAACATCACCGGGTTCATGGTGGGGCGGAAATACGAAAACGAAGGCATTGCCCGCCACGGTGCCAAGATGGTGACGGCGGTGGCCACGACGAAAGTGCCCAAGATCACCATGTTGGTCGGTGGATCGTTTGGTGCGGGTAATTATGGCATGGCCGGGCGCGCCTATAGCCCCAGGTTCCTGTGGACATGGCCCAACAGCCGGATCAGCGTGATGGGCGGCGAACAGGCCGCGGGCGTGCTGGCCACTGTGAAACGGGATGCGATTGAACGGGGCGGCGGAAGCTGGACCCCGGAGGAAGAGGCGGAGTTCAAGCGCCCCACCATCGAGATGTTCGAGGAACAGGCGCACCCGCTTTATGCCTCGGCAAGGTTGTGGGATGATGGGATTGTGGATCCGCGCAAGACGCGGGATGTGCTTGCCCTGTCGCTGTCCGCCTCGTTGAATGCCCCCATCGAAGACACGCGGTTCGGCGTTTTCAGGATGTAATCAGGGCGGGCCCTTGGGTGCGGGGCATGGAGAGCCATCATGAGCGAAGAGCAAAAGTTGAAATATGGCAGACGGGACCCGTTCAGCGGCGCGCGCTGGGTTCATGTGACGCGGGAAATGGCCCATGCCCATCCCAAGGGTCAGTTGAACTGGGCTCTTGTCGGGGTCGCCTGTCTTTTGTTTTTCGTGGCGGGTCAGCGGTTGTGGATGGCGTCCCAGCAGCTTGGCCCGGTCTGGGGGCTGTTGATGTCGGTGATCCCTTTGTTCTGCGCCGTGCTGGTTTTGATGCGCGCGCCGATTGCGCGGACGCTTCTGATCATACTTGGCGGTATGACGATTTATTCCACCGTGCGCGCGGGGATCGGAGGCGGGTTTCCTGCGCTGGTCGAATTGCTGGTCATTCTCGGCATCACGATCTGGATGTGGGAAGGGGAGCGGCCCAACCTCGCCTACGGGTATCGCTATCGGTCCTATAAGGACGATGACGAGGTCAGGACGCAAAGTGGTGATCAGAGTGAGGGTGATGGGTCGTGATCGAATTTGTCGCCAAGGCCCTGATCCTGACCGCGTTGACCATGGCGGTGTGGGTTTATGTCGTGCGGGTCAGCGAAGAGGCCCGGGCCGAGGCGGGGTGTTCCGTGGGCTATGTCTATGACGGGGATACGGTGGAGTTGATCTGTGACGGCGCGGCACGGACGGCCCGCATTGTGGGGCTGGATACCCCGGAGACCCGCGATGCGAGATGTGCAGCAGAGCGCCGCCATGGCAGGGCCGCCACGGAACGGTTGCGGGCGCTGATCAAGGCCCGGGGCGCGGCCGTGGACATCTGGCGCAGGGGGCATGACAAATATGGCCGGGTGTTGATCCGGCTGCATGTGGACGGCACCGATGTGGCCGAGACGCTGATCGGTGAGGGGGGTGCCGTGCCTTATCGCGGTGGGGCGCGGATTGACTGGTGCGCGCGGCTGGAGGCGGCATGAGCGTTCCCCTGGCGCGATATCCCGGTGTGGTTACGTTCACCTTTGGCGACAGCGCCGGGGTGAGCGCGCGCGTCCTTTCGTTGGGTCTGACCGGGCAGAAAACCCTGACCTGTGACGTGGTGGCCGGGTTTGCGGCGCGGGGTGAAGCGTTGCCCGAGGCGCGTGTCGTCGATCAGGGGGAGTTTGGACAATGATCAGGACCCGGCTGACCGAGGCTTTTGACTTGCAGCACCCGATTCTGGGCGCGCCCATGGCGCTCGTCTCGGGGGGGGCGCTGGCGGCGGCGGTCACCGGGGCCGGGGGGCTTGGGTTCATTGGCGGGGCCTATTGCGACCGCGATTGGGTGATGCACGAGATGGAGCAGGCGGGAAATGCCGCCGTTGGGGTTGGGTTCATTTCGTGGAAGCTGCGGGAAAACCGGGACCTGTTGAGCGCGGTATTGGAGCGGAACCCGCGCGCCGTGTTCCTGTCCTTTGCCGACCCGGCGGAGTTTGCCGGGGAGATCGCGGCGGCAGATGTGCCGATGATTTGCCAGGTGCAGAGCCTGCGCGATGCGCAGCGGGCTGCGGAATGCGGGGCCTTGGTCATCGTGGCTCAGGGTGCCGAAGCGGGTGGGCATGGCGAGTCGCGGGCGACCATGACGCTTGTGCCCGAGGTGGCGGATTGGCTGGCCGGATCGGGGTCGGAAGCGATCCTGGTGGCGGCGGGGGGCATTGCCGATGGGCGCGGGCTGGCTGCGGCGCTGGCGTTGGGGGCCGAGGGGGTGCTGGTCGGGTCGCGGTTGTGGGCCAGCACAGAATCCCTGGCCCATCCCAACATGGTGGCGGCGGCGATCGACGCCACGGGGGATCAGACGATCCGGTCTTCGGTCATGGACATCGCACGGCGTCTGGAGTGGCCGGGCCGGTATACGGCGCGGGTGTTGCGGAATGGCTTTACCGACCGGTGGCACGGGGATTTGCCGGGGCTGCTGGCCGTGGCCGAGGAAGAGGCGGCGCGCTGGGGGCAGGCCTGGGCGACAGGTGACGTGGAGGTGGCCAACACCTTTGTCGGAGAGGCGGCGGGGTTGATCCATGACCGCGTCCCGGTGGCAGAGATCGTCACAGGCATGGTTGCAGAGGCCGAGGCCGTGATCGCGCGCAACGCGGGGCTGGTGGGATGATCGAGGTCTGGCGCGGAGATATTACAACGCTGAACGTGGACGCAATCGTCAACGCGGCCAACCGGTCGCTGTTGGGCGGCGGGGGCGTGGACGGTGCCATTCACCGCGCGGCGGGGTCGGGGTTGTTGGAGGAGTGCCGCGGGCTTGGGGGATGCGAGACCGGAGAGGCGAAGATCACCGGCGGCTATGGTTTGCCTGCGCGCTATGTGATCCACACGGTTGGACCTGTCTGGTCCGGCGGGGAGGCAGGCGAGCCCGGGCTGTTGGCGCAGTGTTACAAGCGGTCGGTGGCCTTGGCGCGACGGGCCGGGTGCAGGTCCGTAGCGTTTCCGGCGATTTCAACAGGTGTGTTCGGGTATCCGCCCGAGGCGGCAGCGCGCATTGCGGTGCGGGCCGTGCGGGAGGCGTTGGCCGCAGAAGGTGTGCCCGATGATATATCAGGTGAAATACCGGACGGTTTTTCGGATCATTTGAAGGTTGTGCTGGTTGCGTTTGATGCGCCCGGCGAAGAAGTTTTGCGCGGCGTGCTGGGTGCTGTGCAGGAGAGTTGAAACGAGGCCGGTGAGGTGTGGCGCAGGGATATGCCCCCTGAGCCGGACCCACCCGCCCACCCCCGCCCGCCTCAGGGGGCATTGGGGCATTGAGGAAGGAAGACAAAGACATGTTTGACAAGATCCTGATCGCGAACCGTGGTGAGATTGCCGTTCGGGTCGCCGAAAGCGCACAGGCCATGGGGGTGCGTGTGGTCGCCGTTTATTCAGACGCCGATGCCGGTGCGGCCCATGTGGCGGTGGCGGACGAGGCCGTTCATATCGGCGGCGCGGCCCCGGCGGAGAGTTACCTCAAGGGAGAGGTCATCATTCAGGCGGCGCTGGACACTGGCGCTCAGGCGATCCACCCGGGCTATGGCTTTCTGTCCGAGAACCCCGGTTTTGTTGATGCGGTTGAGGCGGCGGGGCTGGTGTTCATCGGGCCTTCGGCGGATGCGATCAATGCCATGGGGTTGAAGGATGCGGCCAAGGCGTTGATGGAAAAAGCCGGAGTGCCGGTGGTGCCGGGCTATCACGGCGACAATCAGGACCCGGAGCATTTGTCCGGTGCGGCGGATGCCATTGGTTACCCTGTTCTGATCAAGGCCGTTGCCGGGGGCGGCGGCAAGGGGATGCGGTTGGTCGACGACCCGTCCGGGTTCATGGATGCGCTGGCCAGTGCGCGGGGCGAGGCCAGGACCGCCTTTGGCAACGAAGACGTTTTGATCGAAAAATTTGTCAGCCAGCCGCGCCATATCGAGGTGCAGGTTTTTGGCGATGGCGAAAAAGCGGTGCATCTGTTTGAGCGGGATTGTTCGTTGCAGCGCCGTCACCAGAAGGTGATCGAGGAAGCCCCGGCTCCGGGGATGACGGAAGAGATGCGCAGTGCCATGGGACAGTCCGCTGTACGTGCCGCCGAGGCGATCGGGTATAAGGGGGCCGGGACGGTGGAATTCATCGTTGACGGGTCACGCGGGCTGCGTCCTGACGGGTTCTGGTTCATGGAGATGAACACGCGGTTGCAGGTGGAACACCCTGTGACCGAGGCGATTACCGGGGTTGACCTTGTGGAGTGGCAGTTGCGCGTGGCCAGCGGCGAGTCCCTGCCTGTGGCGCAGGAGGAATTGTCGATCACCGGCCACGCCTTTGAGAGCCGCCTTTATGCCGAGGATGTGCCGGCGGGGTTCCTGCCTGCCACCGGGACCCTGGCGCATCTGCAATTCAGCGATGCGGCGCGCAATGACAGCGGTGTGCGGCCCGGTGACACGATCAGCCCGCATTATGATCCGATGATTGCCAAGGTGATCACCCACGGGCCAAACCGGGCGGTGGCGTTGCGGCGGATGGCCGATGCGCTGGCGCGGACCGAAGTGGCCGGGACGGTGACCAATCTTGGCTTTCTTGGTGCCTTGTGCGCCCACGAAGGTTTTGCCCGCGGGGAGGTGGATACCGGGTTGATCGGGCGAGATCTGGACAGTCTGGTTCAGCCGCCTGTCCCCGGACACCATGAACGTGCGCTGGCTGCGCTTGCGGCTTTGGGGCTGTTGGACGGCACGGGGGCGGAGACCGGGTTTACCCTGTGGCGCGCTCTGAACCGGACCGTCAGGCTGGAGTTCGAGGGCGAAGCCTTTGACGCGGTGGTGCGCACGTTGGGCGCGGACCGGCATGAGGTCAGGATTGAGGGGGCCGAGGTTGTGGCAACGCGGGTACAGGGCCAGTGGTCTTTGAACGGGGCACGGGCACCGCGTGTGGTCGTGAATGGCGCAACGGTGACGGTGTTCTCGCAATACGGGCTGGCGTTCGAGGTGGTTGACCCGCTGAATCGCGACGTGGGCGCGGGCGGGGATGGCAATCTCATCGAAGCGCCTATGCCGGGATCGGTCAAGGCGGTGTTTGCCGAGGCCGGACAGGTTGTGAAAGAGGGCGACCGGCTGGCCATTCTGGAGGCGATGAAGATGGAACACGCCCTGCTGGCCGCCCGGGACGGGATCGTGGCAGAGGTTCTGACGCAGGCCGGGGCGCAGGTCGAGGCCGGGGCAGCGTTGATCCGGCTGGAAGACGAGGACGAGGCCGAAGCGGCGGCGTGAGCCTGTGGGCGGGCCTGACCCTCGCGGTCGTTCCGCCCACCCACCCCGACCGCGGGGGTCAGGCCCTTTTGGGGCAAGCTGGCGGACATGCTGGCGGATTTAAGAAACAGGGAGACGGGATATGAGTGACAAAGACGAAGTCGTGTTGCACGGGATCGCCGGAAGCCGGTCTTTCCGGGTGTTATGGCTGCTTTACGAGATGGGTATTTCGCCCCGGGTTGTGACCTATTCGATCACTGACGGGTCATTGCGCGCGCCCGAGTTTCTTGCCATGTCCCCCGCCGGGCGAGTGCCTGCGCTTGAGATTGACGGGCGGGTGTTGTTCGAAAGCGGGGCGATTACGGAATACCTTTGTGAAACCCGTCCCGAACATGGTCTGGCCCCGGCGGTGGGCAGTGAGGAGCGGCCTCAGTTCCTGACTTGGATTCACTATGCCGAAACCATTGGTGTGCTGATCCAGAACCTGAATATGCAGCATCTGTTCCTCCGTGACCCGGCGATGCGGTCCGTGACCGTGATGGGGATCGAAACCAAGCGGTTGGCGATCACGCTGAGGCTGTTGGAGCAGGTGCTGGCACAGCATGATTATCTGTTGGCCAGCGGGTTTTCCGCCGCCGATACGATGATGGGCTTCACCCTGGATGCGGCATCACACTATGTGCGGCTTGACGAGTTTGCCCATGTACGCGCCTATAAAGAGCGCATTGAAGCGCGCCCGGCCTATCAACGGGCGGCGGAGGCCGAAGGGTTGCAGCGGTTTTACGACCGCGATTTTTACGAATTGCCCGAAGCGTGAGCCGGTTCCGGCATGCGTATTTGACGGAAAGATGAAAGGACAGGACGGGATGTCGGAACGGGTTGAGATATTCGAAGTGGGGCCGCGGGATGGGTTGCAGAATGAAAAACGCCAGATCCCGACGGCGGAGAAGATCGCCCTGGTGGATTGTCTGAGCAAGGCCGGGTTTTCACGCATTGAAGTGGCGAGCTTTGTCAGTCCGAAATGGGTGCCCCAGATGGCGGACAGCGCCGAGGTGTTGGCCGGGATCACGCGCGGGGCGGGTATTTCCTATGCGGCGCTGACGCCGAACATGCGCGGGTTCGAGGGGGCGATTGCCGCCAAAGCCGATGAAGTCGCCATTTTCGGCAGCGCGTCGGAAGGGTTTTCCAAGGCCAATATCAACGCCACGATTGCCGAAAGCCTTGAGCGTTTTCGCCCTGTTGCGGCTGCGGCGGCGGAGGTCGGCGTACCGATGCGTGGCTATATCTCTTGCGTGACCGATTGCCCTTATGACGGGCCAACAGCGCCGGACGCTGTGGCACGGGTGGCGCGGGCGTTGCTGGAGATGGGGTGTTACGAAATTTCGCTTGGGGACACGATCGGGCAGGGGCGCCCGGAAACGATTGACGCGATGTTGGCGGGCGTGCTTGAGGAGGTGCCCGCGGCCAAGCTGGCCGGGCATTACCATGATACGGCAGGTCGGGCGTTGGATAATATCGAGACCTCTCTGGCCCGGGGGCTGCGCGTGTTTGATGCCGCCGTCGGTGGGCTGGGCGGGTGTCCTTATGCGCCGGGGGCTGCCGGGAACGTGGCCACGGAGGCTGTGCATGATCGGCTGATTGCGCTGGGCTATGCAACCGGGTTGAAGCGTGAGGTTCTGGAACAGGCCGCAGCCATGGCGCGGGTGATGCGCGGGGCATCTGAATGAAGGGTTAAGCCGTTCCCGGAGGCGGCAGCTGTGTTGTCAGCGGGGGGAGGCCCGCGCTGGTGGCCTTTGGGGCATGTGTCCACCGATTGGGCGGATGCGGCGGCGTGTCGGGATCGACGCAGCCCTGACGGCCCTGAGCAGGACGGAACAGGGGAAAACAAGCAGAAAGACTGGGATGAGAGCGATGTATGAAACTGTAAGTATTGAGATGGATGCGCGCGGTGTGGCCACCTTGTGGCTGGACCGGGCAGAGAAGCACAACGCCATGTCGGGAACGATGATCGAAGAGCTTGCGGCAGCGGCCAGGGCGCTGGGCGAGGATCCGGCGGTGCGTGTGGTGGTGCTGGCCGCCCGGGGCAAGAGTTTCTGTGCCGGGGGCGATCTGCGGTGGATGCAGGATCAGATGGCAGCGGATCGGGAAACCCGCAGGGTGGAGGCGCGCAAGCTGGCCATGGCGCTGTTTGCTCTGAATACCCTGCCCAAACCTTTGATTGCGCGGGTGCAGGGGAATGCGTTTGGCGGCGGGATCGGCATGATGTCCGTGGCCGATGTGGCGATCGGGGTGCCGGGGGCGAAGTTCGGTTTGACCGAGGTGAAGCTGGGCCTGATCCCGGCCACGATCTCTCCTTATGTGCTGGCGCGAATGGGCGAGGACAAGGCGCGGCGCGTGTTCATGTCGGCGCGCCTGTTCGGGGCCGAGGAGGCGCAGGCGCTGAACCTTTTGGCGCGGGTGGTGGATGAGGCCGAGCTGGACGCGGCGGTAGAAGCCGAGGTGGTCCCTTATCTGGCCGCTGCCCCCGAGGCCGTGGCGGCGAGCAAAAAGCTGGCGCGGGACCTGGGGCCGCAAATCACCGAGGAGATCGTGGATGACACGATCAACCGGTTGGTTGAAACCTGGGAAGGGGAAGAAGCGCGTGCGGGCATCGCGGCGTTTTTCGAAAAGCGCAAGGCACCCTGGATCGTGTAACGCGCCGTGAGCGGTGCCATGCCCGGCGCACCGCCCACCCACCCACCCCGGTGCGCCGGGCATGGCGGTATGACATGATGATACGGTGTTATGGCGTTTGGTGCGGTGTGTGCATGATCAGAGGCGGGGGCGGTCGTCGTGACGTTTTCCAGGTTTTCCAGGATAGCCCGAGGTGGAAAAGACAAGAAGCGCGCCGTGGTTCGGCGCGCTTTTTCTTTCGGGGTCTTCCGAGGCAGCCCATGGCATAGGGCGCGAAGGACCTGATGCTTAGTACAGGGAGGGGGCAGATGCTTAGTGCAGGGGGGCAGAGGGATCGCGATAATCAGCAGAGAAGGAACTTGTCCCCGCCATTGCATGGCCGGAACCCGCTGTGTTCCACCTGTGCCCTTTGACCGCCAGTCCCAGAGCGCGGGCGAAGTGAACGGCACCATGGGCGATATCCGGTCGCACGAGCAGCGTTGCGAGCATCATGGCGTCCTCTGGATCGCCAGTTGTTGCGCGATCCACCATGTTGGCAAACCACGCCTCATCTGCGCCCAGACAGCTGCATTTCGGTGCGTGGCGCACCAGCGGGCGGCGGCCATAGCACTGCGTGATTGCGAAAAACTCATCAAGTGCGGCACAGGTGTTTTCACCGCAGCGGTTGGCAAATTCGCGTCGCTCGGCGGCAGGGGCATCTTTCGGCGCCCAACAGCGAAAGGCCTGGACCACGGCAACCTGTTGCGGCGTGAGGTCACGAAGGTGTCCCACCGCCGCCGCGCCAGGTGGTCTCTGCCCCCGCCCGCTTCCCGTACCGGTCATTTTGTCAGAATCAACTTGCCCGCGCGGGTGATGCGCAGGGTGTAGGTTTGATCGTCAAGCTGGATATAAGTCAGAACCCCGTCCCCGACCAAAGCGCGTGCATCATGCACGGGAATAGAGTTGGGATCGGTTCCAAGCGGGGTTGTTGGCATTGCGGTCATCGTGTTGTCCTCTTCTGTTCGCGTCTGTTGCCGGGGCAGGGGCCGCCTGTTTGCCGCGCCCCCGCCCGAGTGGCGGGAAGTATCAATCTTTGAAATCACTGGCTGACCCGATGAGGGAGAGGGTTGGCTGATGAATGCGATAAAGCTGACAAAAACACTAAGATTAGTCAAGCCTCACTTTTGACGCTTTGCTTTTTTGTCAAAACCCATCGGGCGTGGAGGTCGAAACCGAGGGGCGCAACGGGCAGGAGCGCGTGAGGAATTCGGGTGAGTCGCGTTGAGCGGGCAGAGAAACAAAATGACAGGTGGAAAAAACATCATTTCGCGCCGCGATTAACTATTTTTTTAATCCGGTAAATATCGAAGAAAACATAGAGAAAACCCCTGATTTTCAGGGGGTGTGTGCAATTGCATACAGCGGGTACTGCATTGCATTCATAACTGTGAATGTGACGGGACGTCCATTGACCCTGACATGGGGGCGAAGTAAACCCTTGGCAAGATTTCACTGCTAACTCAATGCGCAACACTTCGCGCATGAAAGGAGCCCAAAAGTGGAAGAGATGCTCAGGGAATACCTTCCCATTCTCATCTTTCTGGCCCTCGCCATCGTCATTGGTATCGTGCTGATTCTCGCGGCTGTCGTTCTGGCCGTGCGAAATCCGGACCCTGAAAAGGTTTCGGCCTATGAATGCGGGTTCAACGCATTTGATGATGCCCGGATGAAATTCGATGTCCGGTTCTACCTTGTTTCGATCCTGTTCATCATCTTCGATCTGGAAATCGCGATGCTGTTTCCGTGGGCCGTGGCGTTCAGGGATGTGAGTATGGTGGGCTTCTGGTCGATGATGGTCTTTCTGGCCGTTCTGACCATCGGGTTTGCCTATGAGTGGAAGAAAGGGGCGCTGGAATGGTCGTGACCGATACCAAGGTGCAGACCGGGCTTTATACAGCCGGGGCAGATCAGGAAGTGGCCACACAGGCGCTGAACAACGAATTGCAGGACAAGGGGTTCCTGCTGACCACCACGGATGACATCATCAATTGGGCGCGCACCGGGTCGCTGCACTGGATGACCTTTGGGTTGGCCTGTTGCGCGGTAGAGATGATGCACGCCTCGATGCCGCGCTATGACATTGAACGCTATGGAATCGCGCCGCGCGCCAGCCCGCGCCAGTCGGACGTGATGATCGTGGCCGGGACGCTGACCAACAAGATGGCCCCGGCGCTGCGCAAGGTTTACGACCAGATGCCCGAACCGCGTTACGTGATCTCCATGGGGTCCTGTGCCAATGGGGGCGGGTATTACCATTACAGCTATTCCGTGGTGCGGGGCTGTGACCGGATCGTGCCGGTTGACGTCTATGTGCCCGGCTGCCCGCCGACGGCAGAGGCGCTGGTGTACGGAATCCTGCAGCTTGCCCGCAAGATTCGCCGCACGGGGACGATTGTACGATGACAGAGGCATTGAAAGAACTGGGCGCGCATATCGAAGCCAGGCGCCCTGATTGCGTTCTGGGGTGGGACGTCGCGTTTGATGAACTGACCGTGGATGTGGCCCCGTCCAACATCGCGGCCTTTGTCGAATTCCTGCGCAGTGACAGCAATTGCAGGTTTTCGACTCTGGTGGACATCACGGCGGTGGATTACCCGGAACGGGCCAAGCGGTTCGACGTGATCTATCATTTCCTGAGCATGTATCAGAACCAGCGGATCCGGTTGCGGGTCAGTGTCCGCGAAGAGGATATGGTGCCGTCTATTGTCGATGTGCATCCCAGCGCCAACTGGTTCGAACGCGAAGTGTTCGACATGTTTGGTATCCTGTTCAGCGGCCACCCGGATTTACGCCGTCTGCTGACCGATTACGGGTTCCGCGGCCATCCGCTGCGCAAGGATTTCCCGACCACTGGCTATACCGAAGTGCGCTATGACGAAACGCTCAAACGCGTGGTTTATGAGCCGGTGAAGCTGGTTCAGGAATACCGTCAATTCGATTTCATGAGCCCGTGGGAGGGTGCGGAATACATTCTTCCGGGTGATGAAAAGGAGCAGGCAAAATGACGGCGCTTGACGGTCAATGTATGTGTGGCGCGGTGTCGTTTCAGGCCACCCCCACTGGCGATTTTCCGGCCGGGGTGTGTCATTGTTCGATGTGTCGGCGCTGGTCCGGGGGGATGTTCATTTCGGTGTCCTGCGGCGACAGCGTGTCGATTGCCGAAGGCGCGCCGCTCAATGTGTTTGACAGCAGCGAGTGGGGACAGCGGGTATCCTGTGCGAAATGCGGTTCCTCGCTGATATGGCGCTCCAAAGACGGCAAACAAAATCAGGTGTCGATCCAATGTTTCGACGATCCCGGCCAGTTCGCCGTCGGGATGGAAATCTTCGTGGACGACAAGCCGGGTTGCTATGATCTGGCCAATTCGACGCAAAAGCTGACCGGGGCCGAGGTGATAGCAATGTTTTCAGGGGAGGGCGGCCAATGATGGACGGCTCCAATGGTTTCGATGACGCCCTGACCGGCGAACAGAAGATCCGCAATTTCAACATCAACTTCGGTCCCCAGCACCCCGCCGCCCACGGCGTGTTGCGCATGGTGCTTGAGCTGGATGGTGAAATCGTTGAACGTGCCGACCCGCATATCGGATTGCTGCACCGTGGCACCGAAAAGCTGATGGAAAGCCGCACGTATCTGCAGAACCTGCCCTATTTCGACCGGCTGGACTATGTGGCACCGATGAACCAGGAACATGCCTGGTGCCTTGCCATCGAAAAGCTGACCGGGGTTGAGGTGCCGCGCCGCGGGTCGTTGATCCGGGTGCTGTTTTCCGAGATTGGCCGCATTCTGAACCACCTGCTCAACATCACCACTCAGGCGATGGACGTGGGCGCGCTGACCCCGCCGCTTTGGGGGTTTGAAGAGCGTGAAAAGCTGATGATCTTTTACGAGCGGGCCTGTGGCGCGCGGCTGCACGCGAATTATTTCCGCCCCGGCGGGGTGCATCAGGATCTGACGCCCGAGTTGATCGAGGATATCGACGCCTGGGCGCGGGACGAATTCCCCGGCTTCATGGAAGATATCGACGGGTTGTTGACCGAAAACCGGATTTTCAAGCAACGCAACGCCGATATCGGGATCGTGAGTGAAGAAGACATTCTGAACTATGGGTTCAGCGGTGTGATGGTGCGCGGTTCGGGCCTTGCCTGGGATTTGCGCCGCGCGCAGCCCTATGAATGCTATGACGAATTCGAGTTCCAGATTCCCGTGGGCAAGAATGGTGACTGCTATGACCGTTACCTTGTGCGGATGGAAGAGATGCGCCAGTCGCTGTCGATCATCCGTCAGGCCTGTGAAAAGCTGCGCAATGAGCCGGGGGATGTGCTGGCGCGGGGCAAGCTGACGCCGCCGAAACGCGGTGACATGAAGACCAGCATGGAAAGCCTGATCCACCATTTCAAGCTTTATACCGAAGGGTTCCACGTGCCCGAGGGCGAAGTTTATGCCGCCGTTGAGGCACCCAAGGGCGAATTCGGCGTGTTTCTGAAATCGGATGGATCGAACAAGCCTTACCGCGCAAAAATCCGCGCGCCGGGGTATTTGCACCTGCAAGCCATGGACCACGTGGCCGGTGGTCATCAATTGGCCGACGTCGCCGCCATCATCGGCACCATGGACATCGTTTTTGGAGAGATTGACCGCTAATGCTTCGCCGTCTTCATCCCGAACAACCCGCGAGTTTTGCCTTTACCCCCGCCAATCAGGCCTGGGCCGAAGGGCAAATGACGAAATACCCCGAAGGCCGACAGGCCAGCGCCGTGATCCCGCTGTTGTGGCGAGCACAGGAGCAGGAAGGGTGGCTGACCCGTCCGGCGATCGAATATGTCGCGGATATGCTTGGCATGGCCTATATGCGCGTGCTCGAAGTGGCGTCATTCTACTTTATGTTCCAATTGCAGCCGGTGGGCTCGGTTGCGCATATTCAGGTGTGCGGCACCACGTCCTGTATGATCTGCGGGGCCGAGGACCTGATCGCGGTATGCCGCGAAAAGATTGCCGACAAACCACATACCCTGTCCGCTGATGGCAAGCTGAGCTGGGAAGAGGTGGAATGCCTTGGATCCTGTACCAATGCGCCCATGGCACAGATCGGCAAGGATTATTACGAGGATCTGACCGCCGAGCGGTTTGGCGAAATCCTGGATGAACTGGTGGCGGGTAAAGTCCCTGTGCCAGGGCCACAGAATGGCCGCTATGGGGCGGAACCTCTGTCGGGCCTGACTTCTCTGACCGACTATGAAAGCGGCAAGACCCAGTACAACGCCAGCGTCCAGCTGGCGGTGGATCTGGGCGAAACCGTCAAGCGGATCGATGGCACCGAGGTGCCTTTGCTGACCCCGTGGCAGGACCGGTCTGACAAGAACGCGGGCAAAGGGGCTGCGAAGTCCAAAGCCAGGCCAGCCGCGAAGAAAAAGGCGACTGCCGCGACGGAAACACCGGCGAAACCCGCGAAACCCGCAGATGCGGCGGCAAAGCCCGCCAAGAGCGCCCCAAAAACCACGGCAAAGGCTTCTGACACGCCCGCAGGGGCAGTCAAAGAAGCACAGCCCGAGGTGTTGAAAGCGCCCCGCAAGGGGGAAACGGCGGACGATCTGAAACTGATCAGCGGCGTGGGCCCCAAGCTGGAGCAGACGCTGAATGAACTGGGAATCTGGCATTTTGACCAGGTGGCAAAATGGACCGAGGCGGAAATCGCCTGGGTTGACAGTCGCTTGCGGTTCAAGGGCCGGATTGAACGAGACAATTGGATAGATCAGGCGAAGATCCTGGCACGAGGCGGCGAAACCGAGTTTTCGCGCAAGCAGAAAGGAAAGTAACGCGACGCAAGTAACGCGACGCAGGTTTTTAGCAGTAAGGGGATGAAAACATGAAGTATATTTCAGAGATGGGGCCGTGCGGCTGGATCAGTTGGTTGATCGGGCTTGTGGCTGGCCTTCTGGTCTTTTGGGTGTCGCTTGCGGCTGTGGGCTGGTTGCCGTCGCTGTTTGCTGGCCTGTCGGTCGCCGCGTTTTTGGGACTTGTGCTTTCTAACCTGATGTGTGGCCGCAAGGCAGAGGCTGTCGCTGATGCCGATCACGCAGGGGCGGGTGTTGCTGCTGTTGCTTCTGGAACTGTTGCCGCGAAGTCTGCGGAAGAGGCGGCGGCTGCGAAGGCTGCGGAAGAGGCTGCTGCCGCGAAGGCTGCGGAAGAGGCCGCTGCCGCGAAGGCTGCGGAAGAGGCTGCTGCTGCGAAAGCTGCGGAAGAGGCTGCTGCTGCGAAGGCTGCGGAGGAGGCTGCTGCCGCGAAGGCTGCGGAGGAGGCTGCGACGTCGGACTTTGACGGCGATTTGATTTTCGAAGGTGAAAACGAGGGCACACGCCCCAAAGCCCTGACCGCGCCGCGGGATGGGAAGCCTGATAATCTTAAAGAAATCAAAGGGATAGGGGTAAAGCTGGAAACTCTTTGCAACGAGCTTGGGTTTTATCATTTCGACCAGATCGCCAACTGGACGGCGGATGAATTGGCCTGGGTCAACGCCAATCTCACCGGGTTCAAGGGCCGCGCAACCCGCGACAATTGGATTGAACAGGCCAAGATCCTTGCCGCAGGCGGGGAAACGGAATTCAGCAAGCGTGTCGATGAAGGCAAGGTTTACTGAGGATGACGATGATGGACTGCGATACGGAAACAGCATTGGCGCGCAAGGGACGGGTGGCAAGCCTTGTCATTGCGGTGACCGCCGTGCTGTGGATTGCCGTCCAGTTTTTTGGGCCGAAATTGGGGATGCCCGGGCGCTTTGCCCTGCTTTTTGATTTCGCCGCGATTGCCGCCTTTATCTGGGCGTTGGTCGTTACATTACAGATCCGGCGCGCGCGCCGGGACAACGAAGGGTAGAACGGGCATGCTAAAGGATCAGGACCGCATCTTTACCAACCTTTATGGTATGCACGAGCGGACGCTTGCCGGGGCCAAGGCCCGAGGCCATTGGGATGGCACCGACGCGATCATTGCCAAGGGGCGCGATTGGATCATCGACGAGATGAAGGCCAGCGGGCTGCGCGGTCGCGGCGGGGCCGGGTTCCCTACCGGGTTGAAGTGGTCGTTCATGCCCAAGGAAAGCGATGGACGCCCCGCCTATCTGGTCGTCAATGCCGATGAATCCGAGCCCGGCACCTGTAAAGACCGCGAAATTATGCGCCACGATCCGCACACGTTGATCGAAGGCTGTTTGATTGCGTCTTTTGCGATGAATGCCCATGCCTGTTACATCTATATCCGCGGTGAATATATCCGCGAGCGCGAGGCGTTGCAGGCGGCGATTGACGAAGCCTATGACAACGGGTTGCTGGGTGTGAATGCCGCCGGGTCGGGCTGGGATTTCGACCTTTACCTGCATCACGGTGCCGGTGCCTATATTTGTGGTGAGGAAACCGCGCTTCTGGAAAGCCTTGAGGGCAAGAAGGGAATGCCGCGGATGAAACCGCCATTTCCCGCCGGGGCAGGTTTGTATGGGTGCCCGACCACCGTGAACAACGTGGAATCCATTGCCACCGTGCCCACCATCCTGCGCCGTGGGGCCGAGTGGTTTTCAAGCTTTGGCCGACCCAACAACGCGGGCACCAAGCTGTTCGGGATTTCGGGCCATGTGAACAACCCTTGTGTGGTTGAAGAGGCGATGTCGATTTCGTTTGAAGAACTGATAGAAAAGCACTGTGGCGGCATTCGTGGCGGGTGGGACAATCTGTTGGCAGTGATCCCGGGCGGGTCCTCGGTGCCATGTGTGCGCGGGGAAAACATGCGCGACGCGATCATGGATTTCGACGCGTTGCGTGATGTGGGATCGTCGCTTGGCACCGCTGCGGTGATCGTGATGGACAAGCAGACCGATATCATCAAGGCGATCTGGCGTCTGTCCAAGTTCTATAAGCACGAAAGCTGTGGCCAATGCACCCCATGCCGCGAGGGCACCGGGTGGATGATGCGGATCATGGACCGGCTGGTGCGTGGCGAGGCCGAGATCGAAGAGATCGACATGCTGTTCGATGTCACCAAGCAGGTTGAAGGCCATACGATTTGCGCCCTCGGGGACGCGTCGGCCTGGCCCATTCAGGGGTTGATCCGGAATTTCCGTGAAGAGATCGAAGACCGCATCAAGGCCCAGAAGACGGGTCGCATGGGCGCGATGGCGGCGGAGTAAGAGAAAATGACACGTTTGGCAAAACTGGCATATGGATGTACGGTGCTGGCTCTTGTGGGCGGCCTGTCCGGTTGTGGGAAAGTACGCGACCGTGTTCAACGAAACGAATTTGACGGGCACAAGTTCCGCAGTTCGGTTCAGGTCGATGACGCCGTACGCGAAAAGTTCACGATCCGTGTGCCCAACGCCACCAGAAGCCTCAGGGGCGCACGCGAGGCCGGGCGGCACGAAGCCAACCGCTATTGCATCGAAAACTACGGAGATTCCGAGATGGTTTGGGTCAACGGCCCGGATGTCGAGGATTCCGCGCTTGTGTTGAACAATGATGACCTGATCCTGCGCGGGGAATGCAAGGGGTGGTAAAGCATCGCTCATATCCTGTGCCAAACTGGCGAAACCCTGCTGAAACAGGGGGTTACGGTGGCTGTTATTGCATAACAGCAGCGCCTGCACCCATGTCGGCCTGCGAAGGGCGTGCCATGTGCAGTGCCCCGGAACGCAGTGCAAAAGGAGTAACGCCATGCGTATGATGACAAGTCTGATCCTGGGTCTTTCCATCGCGGCAGGTGCGGCAAGCGCCAAGCCACATCTTCGGGATGTGAAGGCCATCGATGACAACATGCTTGCTGTGGCCATCGCGATGGAGATTGACGAGAAGTGCAGCACGATCAGGACCCGTAAGGGCAAGGGGCTGAGTTTCCTGTGGTCGCTCAAGCGCAAGGCCAATGGCCTGGGCTATAGCGACGACGAAATCAACGCCTATCGCAAGAGCGACAAGGAAAAGGCCCGTATTCGCGCCCGCGGCGAGGCTTATGTGAAATCCAAGGGACTGAACCCCAAGGTGGCGTCGGACCTGTGCAAGCTTGGCAATGCCGAGATCGCGCAGAAGTCCACCATCGGATCTCTGTTGAAAGCAAAGTGAAACGCACATGACTGACCTACGCAAGATCATCATCGATGACACCGAAGTGGAAGTGGACGGCGCAATGACGCTGATTCAGGCCTGTGAACAGGCCGGGATCGAGGTGCCGCGGTTCTGCTATCACGAGCGTCTGTCGATTGCTGGCAACTGCCGGATGTGTCTTGTGGAAGTTGTGGGGGGGCCGCCGAAACCCGCGGCCTCCTGCGCCATGCAGGTGCGCGATCTGCGCCCCGGACCCGAAGGGCAGCCGCCGGTGGTGAAAACCAATTCGCCTATGGTGAAGAAGGCCCGCGAAGGCGTGATGGAATTCATGCTGATCAATCACCCGCTGGATTGTCCGATCTGTGACCAGGGCGGCGAATGTGATCTGCAGGATCAGGCGATGGCCTATGGCCTGTCCAATTCGCGGTTTAGAGAAGCCAAACGCGCGGTGGATGACCTGAACCTCGGGCCGTTGGTGTCAACCACCATGACCCGGTGCATTTCCTGCACCCGCTGTGTCCGGTTCACGACCGAGGTGGCCGGGATTTCCCAAATGGGTCAGACCGGGCGTGGCGAAGATGCCGAGATCAGCAGCTATCTCAACATGACGCTGGATTCGAACCTTCAGGGCAACATCATCGACCTGTGCCCGGTGGGGGCGTTGACCAGCAAACCCTATGCGTTCACCGCACGGCCCTGGGAACTGACCAAGACCGAAACCATCGACGTGATGGATGCGCTTGGATCCAGCATCCGGGTGGACACCAAGGGGCGCGAGGTCAAACGGATCATGCCGCGCAACCATGACGGTGTGAACGAAGAATGGATTTCCGACAAGACGCGTTTCGTCTGGGACGGGCTGCGCCGCCAACGGCTTGACCGGCCTTATGTGCGCGTGGATGGGCGGTTGAAACCCGCGAGCTGGGGCGAGGCGCTAAAGGCTGCGGCCACCGCGATGAAGGGCAAAAAGGTTGCCGGTCTGATCGGTGATCTTGTATCGGTCGAAGCCGCGTTTGCGTTGAAACAGTTGATCGAGGGGCAGGGCGGCAATGTGGAGTGCCGCACCGACCGCGCCCGTTTGCCGGAAGGCAACCGGTCTGGTTACGTGGGCAACGTGGCCATCGAAGAGATTGATACGGCCAGCGAAATCATCCTGATCGGCACCAACCCGCGCGATGAGGCACCGGTGTTGAACGCCCGGATCCGCAAGGCCTGGGCCCGCGGTGCCACTGTCAAGCTGATCGGCGAAGCCGTTGATTTGACCTATGATTACGAGCATCTTGGCAGGGATCGTGCGGCTCTGGCTTCGGCCAGCGCCAGTGAGGGCGCGATTGTCATTATCGGTCAAGGCGCTGTGCGCGAGGCTGATGGTCTGGCCGTGATCGGCGCGGCGCAGGCGTTGTCGGGCAGGATGTTGATGCTGCACACCGCCGCCGCCCGCGTGGGCGCGATGGATGCGGGATGCACCACCTCTGGCGGTCTGGACGCTGCCATCCAGGGGGCCGAGGTGATTTACAACCTCGGCGCGGACGAGGTCGACATCGACGCCGGCGCGTTTGTGATTTATCAGGGCTCCCACGGAGATCGCGGGGCGCATCGTGCCGACGTCATCCTGCCGGGGGCCGCCTATACCGAGGAACAGGGCCTGTTCGTGAATACCGAAGGCCGGCCACAGCTTGCGCTGCGCGCTGGGTTCGCTCCGGGTGAGGCCAAGGAAAACTGGGCCATCCTGCGCGCGCTGAGCGCCGAGATGGAGGCAACCCAGCCCTGGGACAGTCTGATCCAGCTGCGCCGCGCGCTGGTCGAAGCGGTGCCGCATTTGGCACAGGTGGACCGGGTAGTGGAAAACGACTGGGCTCCGTTGTCCGAAGGCACGCTTGGCAAGGCGACTTTTGTCAATGTGATCAGGGATTTCTACCTGACCAACCCGATTGCCCGCGCCAGCGAAGTGATGGCCCAATTGTCGGCCATGGCCAAGGCGCGCAGCGGCGAGGCGATGGCAGCAGAGTGATGCACAAGGCAATCCGCATATCCCCCCTGGCGCTGGCGGCGTTGGTGATGGGCTGTGAGATGCAGGATGAGGGCGCGGTCAGCCGCGATGCCGAAGGCATGCGCAATGTCAGTTATAATGGCATCGACACCCGCCTTCTGGACAATGATCTGGTGCAGTTTCACGTGACCCTGGGGGGCGAAGCCACGCGCGCCGATGTCAGCGCCTATGCGGAATGTGCCGCAGCACAATACGCATTGATCCGGGGCTATGGATTTGCGCGTCACGTGCGGACCACGGTTGAAAAACAGAACGAAACCCTGCGCGGCGATGCGGTTTATACCGTGTCCCCCGCGCTGCCGGACGGTTTGAAAACCATCGACGCCGAGGTCGTGGTTCAGAACTGTTCCGAAAACGGAATACCCACGGTGTGAGGACCCATGATTGAATTTTTCACAACCACGAATTTGGGGATCAGCCTGCTGATTGTCGGGCAGATTTTGCTTCTGGTGGTGCCGCTGCTCGTGGCTCTGGCGTTTCTGATGTATGCGGATCGCAAGATCTGGGCCGCCGTGCAGATGCGGCGCGGACCCAACGTGGTGGGGTTTTACGGCCTGCTGCAGAGTTTTGCGGATTTCATCAAATATATCGTCAAGGAAGTGGTGTTCCCCGCCGGAGCGGACAAGGCCGTGTTCCTGCTCGCGCCCATGGTCAGCCTGGTCATGGCGCTGATCGCCTGGGCCGTGATTCCGTTCAACGAAGGCTGGGTGATTTCCGACATCAACGTTGCGATTCTTTATGTTTTCGCGGTTTCGTCACTTGAGGTGTACGGTGTGATCATGGGGGGCTGGGCGTCCAACTCGAAATACCCATTCCTTGGATCTTTGCGATCGGCGGCGCAGATGATCTCTTATGAGGTCAGCATCGGGTTGATCATCATCGGTGTGATCATTTCCACCGGCTCGATGAACTTTGGTGCCATCGTTGCCGCACAGGAGGGGGCGGGGATCCTCAGCTGGTATTTCATCCCGCACTTCCCGATGCTGTTCCTGTTCTTCATCTCGGCGCTGGCCGAAACCAACCGCCCGCCGTTTGATTTGCCGGAAGCGGAATCCGAACTGGTGGCGGGGTATCAGGTAGAGTATTCCTCGACCCCCTTCCTGTTGTTCATGATCGGTGAACTGGTGGCCGTGGTGCTGATGTGTGCGTTGGTGTCGCTGCTCTTCTTCGGGGGCTGGCTGTCGCCGATCCCGGGCCTGCCCGACGGCATCCTGTGGATGGTGTTGAAAATGCTGGCGGCCTTCTTTGTCTTCTCGATGATCAAGGCCATCACACCGCGTTATCGCTATGACCAACTGATGCGGATCGGGTGGAAAGTGTTCTTGCCGTTCAGCCTGTTCTGGGTGGTATTCGTATCCTTCGCTGCAAAATTCGATTGGTTCTGGGGTGCCTTTGCACGCTGGACCGTAGGGGGCTGATCCATGGCACAAACCGACTATAAACGCGCCGCGGGCTACTTCCTGCTGAGCGACTATCTCAAGGCTTTCAAGCTTGGCTTCAAATATTTCTTCGCCCCCAAGGCGACGATTAACTACCCCCACGAAAAGGGGCCGCTAAGCCCGCGGTTCCGGGGCGAACATGCCCTGCGCCGTTATCCCAATGGGGAAGAGCGGTGCATTGCCTGTAAGCTGTGCGAAGCCATCTGTCCGGCCCAAGCGATCACGATCGATGCGGAACCCCGCGACGATGGCAGCCGCCGCACGACCCGCTACGACATCGACATGACGAAATGCATCTATTGCGGCTTCTGCCAGGAGGCCTGTCCGGTGGATGCGATTGTCGAGGGCCCGAATTTCGAATTCGCCACGGAAACCCGTGAAGAGCTGTTTTACGACAAGGCCAAGTTGTTGGAAAACGGCGAACGCTGGGAAGCCGAGATTGCACGCAATCTGGAACTGGATGCGCCCTACCGATGAGCCAGGATACACCACATAGCGATACCTATGTACGCGGCCAGGCGTTGTCGGAGACGGTAAATCCCGGGATGGAGGAAGCCCTGCGCGACCGTTACGACGCGCTGGTGCCGGGACTGTCCAAAACCGTGGTGGATGTGGCTTATGGTCAGTTCTATGCCCGGGACGGCGTGGATGAAAAGACACGTCTGCTGGCGACGATTGCCGCTTTGACCGCTTTGGGTGGTCAGACCCGGCCACAGTTGAAAGTGAATATTGCAAGTGCACGCGCGGTTGGCGCAAGCAGGGAAGAGATCGCCGAGATCATTTTTCAGATGACCCTCTATGGCGGCTTTCCGGCCATGATCAATGCAATGAACGCCGCGATGGAAGTTTTCGAGGCGGAGGAGGACGTATGACCGATCCCAAATCCCCTTTTGAACTGATGATGCAACAGGCCCAGGAGATGGCGAAAGCCTTTAACCCTGCGATGGAGAGCTTTTCGCCCAAAGGGTTTGAAAACCTGTGGCCCACCATGCCGAAAGAGGCGATGGAGATGTTTTTCGGCAAGGGCCTGTCCAAGGATGGGCTGGACGCCAAAACGCGGCTTTTGCTGACGCTGGCCGGACTGACCATGCAGGGCGCGCAAAGTGATACGCAAGTCCGCATGACGGTGCGGCACCTGCTGGAAGCCGGAGCCACCAAGGAAGAAATTGCCGAGACCATTGCCCAGATGTCGATGTTCGCCGGTATCCCCGCCATGACCCGCGCCATGGATATGGCGCGCGAGGTGATGGCCGACCAAGAGGATGACAACACATGAGCGTTGCTGGTTTCGCATTCTATCTGTTCGCTTTCGCGGCGATCACGGGCGGGTTTTTCACGGTAATCAGCCGTAACCCCGTGCATTCGGTGCTGTGGCTGATCCTGGCGTTTTTGTCCGCTGCCGGGCTGTTCGTGCTGTTGGGGGCCGAATTCGTGGCGATGTTGTTGATCATTGTTTACGTCGGGGCCGTGGCGGTTCTGTTCCTGTTCGTGGTCATGATGCTGGATGTCGATTTTGCCGAGCTGCGGGCGGGGATGGCGCAATACATGCCCATCGCGCTGGCCATCGGTGTGATCCTGTTGATGCAGCTGGGTCTTGCCTTTGGCGACTGGCACGTGGCCGAAAGCGCCCAAGCCGCGCGCAAGGCGGTCACGCCGGACGGGGTGGAGAACACCGCCGCGTTGGGGCTGCTGCTTTATGATCAGTATTTCCTGTTGTTCCAGCTTGCCGGGTTGATCCTGCTGGTCGCCATGATCGGCGCGATCGTGTTGACCCTGCGCCACCGTGACAACGTGAAACGTCAGGACGTGTTGCAACAGATGTGGCGCGACCCGGCCGAGGCGATGGAATTGAAAGACGTAAAACCGGGGCAGGGGCTGTAACGCCCCACCCGGCAAGACATGACCCCGAAACGGGTCAAAACGATTGGGCAACTGGCCCACGAGAAAGAGAACCGAGGGACGACATGATCGGACTTGAACATTACCTGACGGTGGCAGCGGTGCTGTTTGTCATCGGCATATTCGGGCTTTTCCTGAACCGGAAGAACGTGATCATCCTGTTGATGAGCATCGAATTGATGCTGCTGGCGGTGAATATCAACCTCGTGGCATTTTCGTCCTTTGCCGGTGACCTGGTGGGGCAGGTGTTTACCTTGTTCGTGCTGACCGTCGCCGCCGCCGAGGCCGCCATCGGGCTGGCCATTCTTGTTGTTTTCTTCCGCAACCGCGGCACCATCGACGTCGAAGACGTCAACGTGATGAAAGGATAAGCCAAGATGGAAACCATCATCCTTTTCGCCCCGCTTGTGGGTGCCATCATCGCGGGCTTCGGTTGGCGCATGATCGGAGAGCAGGGAGCCCAGTGGTTGACCACCGGCCTGTTGTTCCTTGCCTGTTTTCTAAGCTGGATCGTGTTCCTGGGCCATGACGGGGTAACCAGCCATACCGAGATTTTCCGGTGGATCCAGTCGGGCACGCTCGACACATCCTGGGGCATTCGCATGGACCGGCTTACCGCGATCATGTTGATCGTTGTGACCACGGTGTCGGCGTTGGTGCACCTCTATTCCGTGGGCTACATGGCCCATGACGAAAACTGGAAAGAGGGCGAAAGCTACAAGGCGCGCTTCTTTGCATATCTGAGCTTCTTCACCTTCGCGATGCTAATGCTTGTGACCTCGGACAACCTGGTTCAGATGTTTTTTGGCTGGGAAGGTGTGGGGGTCGCCTCGTATCTGCTGATCGGGTTCTATTACAAGAAACCCAGCGCGAATGCCGCCGCGATCAAGGCCTTTGTGGTCAACCGTGTAGGGGATTTCGGGTTTGCCTTGGGTATTTTTGGCCTCTTTTTCCTGGTGGACAGCATCAAGTTTGACGATGTGTTCGCCGCCGCACCGATGCTGGCGAAAACCCAGCTGACCTTCCTGTGGACCGAATGGAACGCGGCCAACCTGCTGGCCTTCCTGCTGTTTATCGGCGCGATGGGAAAATCGGCGCAGCTGTTCCTGCACACATGGTTGCCGGACGCGATGGAAGGCCCGACGCCGGTTTCGGCGCTGATCCACGCCGCGACCATGGTGACGGCGGGGGTTTTCCTGGTCTGCCGCATGTCGCCGCTGTTTGAATATGCGCCCGAGGCCAAGAGTTTCATCGTCTATATCGGTGCGATGACCGCCTTTGTCGCGGCCACCATCGGGTTGGTGCAGAACGACATCAAGCGTGTGATCGCCTATTCGACCATGTCGCAGCTGGGCTATATGTTCGTGGCCGCCGGTGTCGGTGTTTACAGCGTGGCAATGTTTCACCTGTTCACCCACGCGTTCTTCAAGGCGATGCTGTTCCTTGGCGCGGGGTCCGTGATCCACGCCATGCACCACGAACAGGACATGCGTAACTATGGCAATCTGCGCAAGAAGATTCCCTATACGTTCTGGGTGATGATGATCGGTACGCTGGCCATCACCGGGGTGGGCATCCCGCTGACAGCAGTCGGTTTTGCCGGGTTCCTGTCCAAAGATGCAATCATCGAAAGCGCCTATGCGGGCACCCAGGGCGGGTTCGCCTTCTGGGCGCTGGTTGTGGCGGCGCTGTTCACCAGCTTCTATAGCTGGCGGCTGATGTTCATGACCTTTTACGGCAAGGCGCGTGGGGACAAACATACCCATGACCATGCCCATGAAAGCCCCATGGTCATGTTGGTGCCTCTGGGCGTGCTGGCCACCGGATCGGTGCTGGCCGGGATGATCTGGTATGGGTCCTTCTTTGGCAGCCACGATCAGGTGAACAAATTCTTCGGCATCCCCGGTCACCATGGCGAGGCGTCCCATGACAAGGATCATGCAGCCTATGGAAACGGCCCCGAAAAACTGTGGCTGGCCGCCTCCGCTACGCAAGAGGGGCATGGCGAGACCGGAGCGCACGCGACGGACGAGCATGCCAGTCACGACATGGCGGGCAAAGCCCCCGAAGGCGCGATCTTCATGCACCCGGATAACCATGTGCTGGACGAAGCGCACCATGCCCCGAAATGGGTCAAGGTCAGCCCGTTCATAGCCATGCTGATCGGGTTCTTCACGGCCTTTTGGTTCTATATCCTAAGCCCGGACATCCCGCGTAAACTGGCCGAAAGCCAGCGCCCTCTCTACCTGTTCCTGCTCAATAAATGGTATTTTGACGAGATTTACGATGCGATCTTCGTCAAACCGGCCTTTGCTCTGGGGCGGCTCCTGTGGAAACGCGGGGATGGCAATGTCATCGACGGTGGACTTAACGGCGTGGCGATGGGGATCATCCCGTGGTTCACGCGTCTCGCAGGCCGGGCGCAATCCGGTTACATCTTTACCTATGCCTTTGCCATGGTGATCGGGCTTGTTGTCCTGATCACCTGGATGGCGATGTCCGGAGGGGCGCACTGATGGACAACCTTCTTTCCATTGTCACCTTCATCCCGGCGCTTGCCGCGTTGATCCTGATGGTGTTTTTGCGGGGCGAGGATGACGCCGCGCAGCGCAATGCCAAATGGGTGGCGCTTCTGGCAACGTCCCTGACCTTCCTTGTTTCGCTGTTCATCCTGGCACAGTTTGATCCGGCAGATACCGGAATGCAGATGGTGGAAGAGCGCGAATGGCTTCTTGGGTTGAACTACAAGCTGGGTGTTGACGGGATTTCGGTTCTGTTCGTCATGCTGACCACTTTCATGATGCCGCTGACCATCTGGGCCAGTTGGGGCGTGGAGAAACGGGTCAAGGAATACATGGTTGCCTTCCTGCTTCTTGAAACGCTCATGCTGGGTGTGTTCATGGCGCTGGACATGGTGTTGTTTTACCTGTTCTTCGAGGCCGGGTTGATCCCCATGTTCCTGATCATTGGGATCTGGGGGGGCAAGGACCGGATTTACGCGTCCTTCAAGTTCTTCCTCTACACCTTCTTCGGTTCGGTTCTGATGCTGGTTGCCATGGTGGTGATGATCACCGATGCGGGCACGGCGGATATTCCGACGCTTATGGATCACCAGTTCGGTTCGGAAACCTTCAGCCTGCTTGGGGTACAGATTGTCGGCGGGATGCAGACCCTGTTGTTCCTGGCCTTCTTTGCCAGCTTCGCGGTGAAGATGCCCATGTGGCCGGTGCACACCTGGTTGCCCGATGCCCACGTTCAGGCACCGACGGCCGGTTCCGTGGTTCTGGCGGCGATCCTGTTGAAGATGGGGGGCTATGGTTTCCTGCGGTTCAGCCTGCCGATGTTCCCGATTGGCGCGGACGTGATGACACCGCTGGTGCTGTGGATGTCGGCCATTGCGATTGTCTATACCTCGCTCGTCGCGCTGGTTCAGGAAGACATGAAAAAGCTGATCGCCTATTCGTCGGTGGCCCATATGGGATACGTGACCATGGGGATTTTCGCCGCCAACCAACAGGGGATTGACGGTGCGATTTTCCAGATGCTGAGCCACGGGTTCATTTCGGGCGCGCTGTTCCTGTGTGTCGGGGTGATCTATGACCGGATGCACACGCGCGAGATTGACGCCTATGGCGGATTGGTCAACCGGATGCCGGCCTATGCGCTGATCTTCATGTTCTTCACCATGGCCAATGTCGGCCTGCCGGGCACTTCGGGCTTTGTCGGGGAATTCCTGACGCTGATGGGGATATTCAGGGTCAACACCTGGGTGGCGCTTGTGGCGTCTTCGGGTGTGATTCTGTCGGCGGCTTACGCGCTGTGGCTTTATCGCCGGGTTCTCTTTGGCGACCTGATCAAGGAAAGTCTGAAGTCGATCACCGACATGGAAAAACGCGAGAAGGCGATCTTTGCCCCGCTCGTTGCCATGACCCTTTTGCTGGGGGTCTACCCCAGCCTCGTGACCGATATCATCAGCCCCTCCGTAGAGGCGCTGATTGGCAATTATGAAACCGCTCTGGCCGAGGCTCCCAAAGCCGCGACTGTAGCGGCATCGCATTGACGGAGGCCCTGATGATGCAGGCTGATCTATACACAATCCTGCCCGAGATCGTTCTGTCGCTTTATGCGATGGCCGCTCTGCTTTTTGCGGTATACACGGGCAAGGACAAGGTGGCGGGGCTGCTGCTTTGGTCCACCGCCGGGCTTATGGTTCTTCTGGGGATTTGGATCGGAGCGACGGGCGAAGGGGTAACAACCGCCTTTGGCGGCATGTTCGTCGATGACGGTTTTGCGCGGTTTGCCAAGGTCGTGATCCTGCTTTCCGGTGCTGCGGTTCTGGTCATGGGACAGGAGTTCATGGCCAAGCGGGGCATGGCGAAATTCGAATATCCTGTCCTTGTTGCGCTAGCGTCTGTCGGAATGATGATGATGGTCTCGGCGGGCGACCTGATGGCGCTTTATATGGGTTTGGAACTGCAATCTCTGGCGCTTTACGTCGTGGCCTCCATGCGTCGGGACAGCGTGAAGTCCACCGAAGCTGGTTTGAAGTATTTCGTGCTGGGGGCTCTGTCCTCGGGGCTGTTGCTTTATGGCGCGTCGCTGACCTATGGCTATGCCGGAACCACGTTGTTTTCCGGGATCATCGCGGCGGCGGGCCATGGTCAGGCACCCCTGGGGCTTCTGTTCGGTCTGATCTTTGTGATGTCCGGGCTGGCATTCAAGGTGTCGGCGGTGCCGTTCCACATGTGGACACCGGACGTTTACGAAGGGTCCCCCACGCCGGTGACCGCGTTTTTTGCCACCGCGCCGAAAATGGCGGCGATGGCCCTTTTGGCCCGCGTGTTGCATGACGCCTTTGGCGGGGTGACCGGGGATTGGACCCAGGTTCTGGCTCTGTTGTCGGTCCTATCCATGTTCCTTGGCGCGGTTGCTGCGATTGGCCAGCGCAATATCAAGCGGCTGATGGCGTTTTCCTCCATCGCGCATATGGGTTTTGCCCTGATGGGGCTGGCTGCGGGGACCGCGCTTGGGGTGCAGGCGATGCTGGTTTACATGGCGATTTACGTGACCATGAATATCGGCACCTTCGCCTTCATCCTGTCCATGGAAAAGGATGGGCAGCCGGTGACGGATATTGGGGCGCTCAACATGTTGTCGCGGCGCGAGCCGGGCAAGGCGCTGGCCATGCTTGTGCTGTTGTTCAGCCTTGCGGGTGTGCCGCCGCTGGTCGGGTTCTTCGGCAAATTCTATGTGCTGCGCGCCGCCTATGAAGGCGGGTTGACGTGGCTGGCCGTGGCCGGTGTGATTGCGTCGGTGATCGGCGCGTTTTACTATCTGCGCATCGTGTTCTACATGTATTTCGGCGAAGAGGGAGAGGGGCTCGACACGTCGCGCTCTCCGGTTCTGTGGGTGATGTTGATGGGCAGCGCCGCGCTGATCGGTTTGGCGTGGCTGCCGGGGCTGAACCTCATGGGGCTTGAAACCATGGCACAGTCGGCAGCGGCGGCCTTGGTGAACTGAGTCCGATAGAGAGCTATGAGAAAACGCCCGCGTCTGGCTGCGGGCGTTTTCGCGTTTCATGAGCGTGACAATTGTGAGTATTTGGGCAAGGACAAAGAAGTCGGGAGCGCAATGAGAGATTGGCCACAAGGATATGGGTGTCGGGTGTTGGACGAGGTGGACAGCACCATGAGCGAGGCGGCGCGGATCGCGCCAGAGTTGGCAGGGCCGGAATGGATCATGGCACGGCGGCAGGTGGCCGGGCGGGGTCGGCGCGGTCGGGCGTGGAAAGACCCGGTCGGCAACTTCGCCGCCACCCTTGTCATGCGCCCGGATGAAAGCCCGGATCGGGTGGCGTTGCGCTCCTTCGTTGCGGCGCTGGCGCTGTTTGATGCGCTGGTGGCTGTCACCGGGCGGACCGAGGGGCTGTCGCTGAAATGGCCCAACGATGTGTTGCTGAATGGCGGCAAAGTGGCCGGGATTCTGTTGGAAAGCGCAGGGCAGGGTGGCGGCTTGACCCATTTCGCCATTGGCATTGGCGTCAACCTGTGCGAGGTCCCCCAAGCGGTGGATCAGGCCATAGCGCCCCCTGTTTCGCTTTTGTCCGACACCGGGGTCAAAGTGAGCCAGGACGAGTTTCTTGAGGCGCTCGCCCCGGCCTATGCGCAATGGGAACAGCGGTTTGTCACCTATGGGTTTGGCCCGATCCGCGAGGCGTGGCTGGCGCGTGCGGCAAAGCTGGGCGAGGTGATCACCGCGCGAACGTCGCGTGACGAAATCACCGGAACCTTTGAAACGGTGGACGAGCAGGGCAATCTTGTATTATCCACCCCCAAATCCCGCGTGGCGGTGGCCGCGGCGGACGTGTTTTTCTGAAGGGGGCGCAGATGCTTCTGGCGATTGATTGCGGCAACACCAATACGGTGTTTTCGATTTGGGACGGGGAAAAGTTTCTGTGCACCTTGCGCACGTCGACCCACCATGCCCGGACTGCGGATGCCTATTTCACCTGGTATTCCACGCTGATCAAGCATTACGGGATCGAGGTGGACATCACGGATGTGATCATCAGCTCGACCGTGCCGCGTGTGGTGTTTAACCTGCGCGTATTTGCCGACCGGTTTTTCGATTGCCGCCCTCTGGTCGTGGGCAAGCCTGAATGCCTGTTGCCCCATGACCCGCGTGTGGACGGGGGTACGATCGTGGGACCGGATCGGTTGGTGAATGCGGCCAGCGCCTTTGATCGCCATGGGGGTGATTTGATCGTCGTTGATTTCGGCACCGCCACCACGTTCGACGTTGTCGCGGCCGACGGTGCCTATATCGGTGGGGTTATTGCCCCGGGTGTGAACCTGTCGCTTGAGGCGCTGCACATGGCCGCCGCCGCCTTGCCTCATGTGGATATTTCCAAGCCGCAAAAGGTGATTGGCACCAACACGGTCGAATGTATTCAATCGGGAGTGTTCTGGGGCTATGTCGGTTTGGTGCGCGAAGTCTGTGAGCGGATCAAGGGAGAGCGGGAGCGCGACATGCGCGTGATCGCCACCGGCGGGCTGGCCCCGTTGTTCCAGCAATCCGAGAACCTGTTTAACGCCTTTGAAGACGATTTGACCATGCACGGGCTGACCGTGATCCACAACTACAACAAAGAGCAGGGCAATATATGAGCTCCGAACGCCTGATTTACCTTCCCCTCGGCGGTGCCGGGGAGATTGGCATGAACGCCTATGTTTATGGCTATGGCCCTGTGGGTCAGGAGCGGCTGATCCTTGTGGATCTGGGCGTGACCTTTCCAGATATGGACGGGACCCCGGGGGTCGATCTGATCCTGCCGGATATGAGATGGCTGATCGAACGCGCTGATCGGTTGGAGGCGATTTTCATCACCCATGCCCACGAAGACCATGTCGGCGCGGTGCCCCATTTTCTGGAACGCCTTGGCGCGCCGGTTTATGCGCGGGCCTTTACCGCCAATATCGCGCGGGGCAAGCTGACGGATCGTGGCTTTGGCGGCGAGGCGGTCAAAACCGTTTCGGCCTGGCCGGAAACGGTTGAGGCGGGCCCGTTCAAGGTGGGCTTCGTGCCGATTTCCCATTCGATCCCGGAAAGCGCCGGGTTGGTGATCGACACCCCCGCCGGGCGGATCGTGCATTCGGGCGATTTCAAGGTGGATGCGGCACCGATTGTGGGCGAACCTTTTGATCCAGAGCTTTGGGCCGAGATCGGCAAGGGCGGCGTCAAGGCGTTGATGTGCGATTCCACCAATGTGTTTTCCCCCATGGAGGGTCGATCGGAAAGCGAGTTGGGTCCGAATATCGAAGCTTTGGTCCAGGGGGCCAGGGGCATGGTGGTGGCTACCACCTTTGCCAGCAACGTCGCACGGGTCAAAACGCTTGCCGAGGCAGGGGAACGCGCCGGGCGATCCATTTGCCTTCTGGGTCGGGCCATGCGGCGGATGATCGAAGCGGCGGTGGAAACCGGGGTGATGACCAAGTTCCCTAAGGTGGTTCAGGTTGAGGATGCACGCAGCATCCCACGCGAAAACCTGATGTTGCTGGTCACCGGATCCCAGGGCGAGCGGCGCGCGGCGAGCGCGCAGTTGGCACGGGGCAAGTTCAACGGGATCGAGATGAAGGAAGGGGATACCTTTCTGTTTTCGTCGAAAACCATTCCGGGGAACGAGCGCGGCGTGATCCGCATCATGAACCAGTTTTCCGAAATGGGCGTGGATGTGGTGGACGACAGCATGGGCCTTTACCACGCGTCAGGCCACGCAAACCGCCCCGATTTGGCCAAGATGCACGACCTGATCGACCCGCAAATGGTGATCCCGATGCATGGCGAACACCGCCATCTGCGCGAACATGTCAAGCTGGCCAAATCCAAACGCCGCACCGGGATGGTCGCGGTGAACGGGATGATGATCGACCTGTCGGGCGATGAACCGAAAGTGGCTGAATATATCGAAACCGGGCGCACCTATCTGGATGGTTCGGTGCAGATTGGAGCTCTGGACGGGATCGTGCGCGATCGGATTCGCATTGCGTTGAACGGGCATGTGATCGTGACCGTGATCCTGGATGAAGAGGGTGAACCCTTGGGCGAACCCTGGTGCGAAGTTGTGGGGTTGGCCGAAACCGGGCGCAGTCATGCGCCGCTGGTGGATGTTCTGGAGCAGGATCTGAGCCAGTTCCTGGGGCGGGCCAGTGAAAAAACCCTGGGCGATGACGACAAGTTGGAACAGGAACTCAAGCGTATCGTGCGGCGCGTGTCTCAGGATGAGATCGGTAAGAAACCCGAAGTGACGGTGATCACGTCGCGATTGGCCTGATTGCGACGCAGGTCCCGGCGGTTTTGCAGCACAAAGCGCGTCTTTGATCGCTCAAACGCTTTCATCGCAGCGGATGATTTCCGGGCTGAGAGGGCGTTGAAGACAGTGTATGGTCTCCCTGCCTTTGATCCGTTCATTCGCGATGACTTGCAGGGCGAAAAGGTCTTTCGCTACGCGGATCCGCTGGCCGATGTGATCGTCAATGCAGCGGCGCAGGGCAAGACTCCGCTATATCGCGATTTTTCGTGGAAAGGCCTGATATGATGGGCAGCCCCGAGCGTAGGAAACAACTCTACGGACGGGGGCTGCCGATCCACCTGAAGCGCGCGGGCCTGAGAGCGGATGCTGCGTTTCGACTAAACAGCGAGGCACCCTGTGAGGGGCGACGAGCGGTCAGCGCGTGCGCCGTTCATCAAAGGAGAGCGCGATAAAGCTTGGCATGTGATCCCCCATGCCCACCACCTTGTTATCGTTCCTGCGCGACCCGCTGCTGCGGCTGCGCGAAGAAAAAGAAGAGGAGGTTTTCTTCGGGGACTCCTCCTTGCGAGTATCGGCGCGAGACGCGGGTTTGGGCGTTTCCGTTGACTTGGAGCTTACCGGTTTTCCGCTATCGGTTTTCGGTTTGCGCGACGATGGTTTCGCCGGGTTCTCCAGGCGCGGGATTTCCTTTTGAA
This sequence comes from Rhodobacterales bacterium, assembly GCA_002747035.1. Taxonomy (GTDB): domain Bacteria; phylum Pseudomonadota; class Alphaproteobacteria; order Rhodobacterales; family Rhodobacteraceae. The sequence goes on along the minus strand of PDRZ01000014.1, from coordinate 130,417 downwards.
TCAAGGCTTCAACCGCATCAAAGTTCTTTTCATCCCGGGGTGTACAGATAGTAACAGCCTTGCCTTCGCGCCCTGCACGACCGGTGCGGCCAATGCGGTGCACGTAATCCTCGGCATGGCCGGGCACGTCGAAATTGAACACGTGGCTGACCGAAGGCACATCAAGCCCCCGCGCAGCTACATCTGACGCGATCAGAAGCTTCAAATTCCCTTCCCGGAACGCATCCAGGGTTTTCATTCGCTGGCTCTGATCCAGATCCCCATGGATCGGGGCCGCGTCATAGCCGTATTTCTTCAACGATTTCGCGGTGATATCCACATCGGTCTTGCGGTTGCAAAACACGATGGCATTGGTCAGCTTGTCGCCTTCCCCATCCAGCAGCGCACGCAGAACCCGGCGTTTTTCGCTGCCTTCGCGATCCCGCCGCGAAGCTTTGAACATCACCACCCCCTGTTCGATGGTTTCGGACGCCGTTGCCTGGCGTGCCACCTCGACCCGGGTGGGGCCAGAGAGGAAGGTGTTGGTCACCCGTTCAATCTCGGGTGCCATGGTGGCCGAGAAAAACAGGGTCTGACGGGTAAAGGGCGTCAGCGAAAAAATTCGTTCGATGTCGGGAATGAATCCCATGTCCAGCATCCGGTCGGCTTCGTCCACCACCATGACCTGAACCCCGTTCAACAACAGCTTGCCGCGCTCGAAATGGTCGAGAAGACGGCCCGGCGTGGCGATCAGAACGTCGACACCGCGGTCAATCAACTGATCCTGCTCCTTGAAACTGACCCCGCCGATCAACAGCGCCTTGGTGAGTTTCACATGCTTGGCATAGGTGTCGAAATTCTCGGCCACCTGGGCGGCAAGTTCGCGCGTGGGGCACAGCACAAGGCTGCGAGGCATCCGGGCGCGGGCGCGGCCCTTGGCCAGCATCGTAATCATGGGCAGGGTAAAGGACGCGGTCTTGCCCGTCCCTGTTTGGGCGATGCCCAGCACGTCCTTGCCTTCCAACGCAGGGGGAATCGCCCCTTCCTGAATTGGGGTTGGGGTTTCATAACCGGTTTCAACGACGGCTTTTAGAACCTTCGGGTCGAGCTTTAGATCGGAAAATTTTGTCATGTGCATCCGTGATTTACGGACATGTCTGGCCCGTAGCGTATGGGTTGGGTCGGGCCTGGATGGCCCCGTGGTTATCCACAATTGCGACCCACGCGCGTGGTTTATAGAAAATGGCCCTTGGGGTCAATCCGAGCATTCTGTTTGTGCCACAACCTGGTGGATTTGTCGCAATTGCAGCTTTTTGTCGAAACGAAACAAGAGTCGGGACGGGGGCATTAGGGGAAATGGCGGGCCCGCTTCTCCTCCAGCCCAAGCGCGACGCAGTGCAGCAGCCCAAATTTTTCAAGCCGCGCCCGCAGGGCAGGGGTGGCCACGCAGACCTCGTCAAAGAACCGCCGCAACCCGGCCTCACCGCCGTCCGACTCGATGAAATTGAACAACTCGTGCATCGTGATCCCACCGGTTTCGCGCGACCGGTTGGGTTTGAGTTCCGACCGGTACACCCCCTGTTCCAGGCGATAGCGATAGGCGCGCTGCCAGTCCTCCCAGCTTGGGGCGTGCAGGTGGCAGAGCCGGGTTGTGGTCAGCTCAACCTGACCCGGGTTCATGTCGCGGTCGATCTTGACGTTGTGGATTTTGGGCACCAGTCCCTTGACCCGCGTTCGGAATACCATCTTGCCTTCGACATGGCTTAGGAACCCGCCATTCAGCTGCGCGCCATAGGTGGGATAGATCGCCTCGCTTTCCTGTTGGCGTTGGCGGCGGTCATTGGTCATGGCCTTGAAACAGGTGACGCCGGGGGGGATGTCGGTTACACCGTCCTTTGACAGTGCTTCGATCGGACGTATTCGGGCGCAGGTTGCAGATTGAGGCAACGCTTGAAGTTGCTCTGCGAAATCTTTGTCCGGTAACAAAAATTCATCAACGTCTATATGCGCAAGCCAGTCCAGATCCCGCGATTTCCGGCGATACGCGTGGCGGGCATTGGCGACCTGACGGGGTTGATGTTTCTCGGGTCTGTTGTCGCTTCGCCAATTTTCGGGACCGGCGAGAACCGGGCGAAGTTTCGGGTGTGCATTCAGCGTTTCAAAGGTCTGCGCGTCGTCATCATCCAGATAGATGATGATGCGATGCGCCCCAAGATCCAGATGGTATGCGGCGAATTCAAGGACCCGTTCGAGAGGTGTCTTGACGGTTGTGACAATGCCCCAGCGGGGAGGGGTGTCGGGCATCTCAGTCGCTCCTTTGGAACCGGGTTTCACGCAACAGGCCTTGCGCATGGTCTGTCAGGTCCAGACGGGTTTCCACCAACATGCCATGAGATTTTAGCGCGCTGACAAGCTCGGGGCGCGCCGTGGCGATCTCGTCAAACAAGGCGCGCAGGCCCGCCTCGCCCTCCATCTCCAACAGCAGCGTGATCAGCCGATCAAGGGTCAGGCGCTTATCCCGCGAGGTGCCATATGACCCACCGGCCCGGCGGGTTTCAAGGTGGGTTCGGAAGGTGCGCCAGTCCGGGGCGTGGCAATGTCCAAGCCAGTGCTGATCCAGCACCACCTGTTCATCCCCCCCGATGGCTCCCCCCCTGCGCCGGAGGGTATGCACACCCGGCCGGGCATCGGAAAGCCCGGTGCGATAGAGGCCTTTGCCCTCGGTGTGGCCAAGAAACCCGCCGCGCAAATGAGCCCCGAAATTGGGGTAGAGGCTTTCCAGAATGCCCTTCTCCATGCCCACTTGCGAGGGCGTTTTCTTGAACAGGGTCAATGGGGTATCAGGCGCCGCCAGTTGCTCCACCACGCGTAGACGCGCCATCGGGATATGGGGGGGAATCCGGTCCAGTGCCGGGGACAGCGCCGGCCCGAGAATGAATTCGTCTACGTCGATATGAGCCAGCCAGGGTTGTTCACAACGGCGATAGGCGTGGCGGGCGAAGGTCATTTGGCGACGGGGAAGCGCGGCAGGGCGCGGTTTGCCCCGGGACGCCCACCACGCGCCGTTTGCCTCGGTGATAAACAGGCGAAGGTCGCGCGACAGCAACGCGGCCTGGCCCGGGTCCGGGTCATCCAGATAGATGTGGATCGCCGTCGCCCCACGATCAAGGTGATAGGCCGCCCAACCCGCGATTTGATCGGTTGGTGCCTTGATGGTCGCCACGATGGCCCAGCGGGAGGTTTCGCTCACACCGGCACCTCATCGGGATCGGGAAATTGAATGGCCACGTCGGAATCCGGGTCGAACGTCCCCCTGTACAGCATCCCGAGATCGTCAAGCGCCGCAACCAGTGTGTCGCGCGCCAACAGGGTTTCGTCAAACAGGGAGCGAACCCCGCTTTCCCCGGCTTCGGTTTCCAAAGAGTCAATGATGTCAGATATATGCAACCCGTTTTTGGCAGATTTCTGATAACTGCCATCGCCACGCCGCCGGGGCAGAAGCTGTTGGAACTCTTCCCAGCTTGTCGCATGGACATGCCCGGCGACCACGCCGGAGAATTGTGTGCGGTTGGTGGCGCGCTGGCCATCATAAATCAGCTGCCCCTTGCCGAATTCAGCTTCGGGAATCCCGGTGCGCGCGATGATCCGGGGCATGGAATTGCCCATCATGCCCCCCCGCAGATAGGTGCCGTAGTTGGGAAACAGATCCTCAAGCACGTCATTCCCCCGCCCCCCGGCGCGGGGAGACAGTTTGAACAGGCTCTTTTTTGCTGTATCCCCTTGAGGAACAAGGTATTCCGCAGCCTGAAGCGGGGCAAAGGCCCGGTCTGGGGGGGCCTTGGCCAATGTTTCATTCAGGGGATGCGCACAGAGCAGGAAATCGTCAGGCGACAGGTGGGCCAGCCACTGCACGTGCCCGGTCTGTAATGCGGAATTGGCATCCTTGAGCGCGTTGGTCGCGGGCTGAACCGTGATCTGTGGGTGCCGGGACAGGTGGGGCAAGGCCTCTGGGGTTCGATCAAAAATCCACACATGCGCGGCCCCGGCCGACAGGTGATGCGCCGCGAAACGGGTCCAGCTCTCAACCCCTTGTGCCCCGCTTGCCACCACCCCCCAACGCAGCGTGTCCGGGGTAAGGTCGCGGTGTGCCAGGGGCACCGGTGCAATGGATCCCTCTTTCTTTTTCAAAGGCTTGTCCTGCGACTTTGATCTTTTGCGTTCGGCCCGCACCCGCATGATCCGCAGGCGGCGGAACAGGCTTTTATGCTCGGTGTTCAACTCTTCCAGCATGTGACAGGCCAGCGGCGCGATGACCGGGTCTTCGGTTGCATCCAGCCACATCCGCCCCAGAAGGTTCACGTCCAACCCACCACTTGTCATGGCATAGCGGTCCATTTCCAACGGCAACGTGGTGGTCACGCGATTGGTGACGGAAAACGGGGTTTCGGGGGGCAGGCCGGAATAGATCCGCTCGCTTTCATAAAGCTTCATCATGCCAAACAGCACATTCATCGCAGCACCGGTGCGGCGTTGGGGTTCGGTTTGTCCGTGTTCGCCAAAGGTGGTGACAGAGGACACCAGCCATCGAATGTTGAGATGGGCGATCAGGTAGGCGGATTGCTCGGCCCAGAGCCGTTCGAACAGCCTCGCGGTGTGGGCGGGGGCATCGCGTTTGCGCAACAGGGCGATCAGCAGCCCGTTGAACATGCAGAGTTCGGGTTCCCCTTCGAATTCTTTTTGCAGTTCCAGACGCTTACGCGAAAATCCTGACATGCCATCCGTGGCGTCGCCGGGGGCGGACAGCGGGGTTTTCATCGCCTCGAAATCCACATCTGCACCGGGTAATCCTTCGCCCGGTGCAAAGTCCAGCGGGGCGCGGCGGCCTTCCATCTGGGTCACGATGGCCGCGAACCCGCCGTGATAGGTTTCCGGGTCCGGCATTCTTGGTTTTCTGCTCATGGTCCAAGAATGCCTTGGGCGGCGCGCGCACGCAAGGGCTGTGCGCCCGGGTCCGACCTAGCCCATCATCTCTTTCGTTGCCGAAAGGGTCACGTCGGGATAGTCCCGTTCAATCCGGTCGATATCCCATTGCAGCCGGGTCAGATAGACGATGTCGCCATCGTGATCGTGAGCGATATGTTGTTTGTTGGCGTTCACAAACGCGTCAATCGCATCCTTTTCTCCGTTGGCCCAGCGGGCGCTGGTGAACTGGCTTTGTTTGAACCGCACCGGCAGGCCATATTCCAATTCGATTCGGCTGGCCAACACCTCAAATTGCAGTGCGCCGACCACGCCGACAATGAACCCGGCACCAATGGCGGGTTTGAACACCTTCGCGGCCCCTTCTTCGGCGAATTGCATTAACGCTTTTTCAAGGTGCTTGGCCTTTAGCGGATCAAGCGCGCGGACGGATTGCAGAAGTTCAGGCGCAAAGGAGGGGATATTGGTAACACGCAAAGCTTCCCCTTCCGTTAACGTATCGCCAATGCGCAACTGGCCGTGGTTGGGGATGCCCATGATGTCTCCGGCCCAGGCCTCTTCGGCCAGTTCACGATCAGCGGCCAGAAACAGGACCGGGTTGGAAATCGCCATGGGTTTCCCGGTCCGCACATGGGTCAGCTTCATCCCGCGTTTGAAATGCCCCGAGGCCAGCCGGACAAAAGCCACCCGGTCGCGGTGTTTCGGGTCCATATTCGCCTGAACCTTGAAGACAAAGCCGGAAACCTTTGTTTCTTCGGGTAAAATCTGGCGAGAGCTTGCCGTCTGGGGTTGCGGTTCCGGGCCATAGGTGGCGATCCCGTCCATCAATTCCTTCACCCCAAACGAGTTGATGGCCGAGCCGAACCAGATTGGGGTCATATGCCCTTCCAACACCGCCTGAGGGTCCAGCCCGGGCAGAAGTTCGCGCGCCATCTCAACCTCTTCCTGCAATTTCTCAAGCAGGTCGGCGGGGATGTGTTCGGCCAGAGCCGGATCATCCAGCCCCTTGATTTCAATGGTTTCAGCCACCTTGTTCCGGTCCGCGCGATCCATCAATTCAAGCCGGTCGTTCAGCATGTCGTAACAGCCAAGGAAATCGCGCCCCATCCCGATGGGCCAGGAGGCCGGGGTTACGTCAATGGCCAGGTTTTCCTGAATTTCATCAATGATGTCAAAGGTGTCCCGGCTTTCCCGGTCCATTTTGTTACAAAAGGTCAGGATCGGAAGATCGCGCAGACGACAGACTTCGAAAAGCTTCCGGGTCTGGCTTTCCACCCCTTTGGCCCCGTCAATCACCATCACAGCGGCATCCACCGCCGTCAGCGTGCGATAAGTGTCTTCGGAGAAGTCCGAGTGGCCGGGCGTATCCACAAGATTGAACCGGAAGGTTTTGAAATCAAACGACATTGCCGAGGCAGAAACGGAAATCCCGCGATCCTGTTCCATCTTCATGAAGTCCGACCGCGTGCGCCGGGCTTCGCCTTTGGCACGCACCTGTCCGGCCATCTGAATCGCGCCACCGTAAAGCAGGAACTTTTCGGTCAACGTGGTTTTGCCCGCATCCGGGTGCGAAATGATCGCAAAGGTGCGGCGGCGCGCGATTTCGGGCGGCAGATCGGGGCGGTTCGGGGTCATATCCAACATGTTCGGGCATATAGCCGGGGCACCGCGAAAGGGCAAGAAAATGAACGCGTCGCGCGGGCGGTTAACGGTGTCAGGAGACCCCCTGTAAGGGGGGGTGACTTCTGCGCAGCGGGGCGGCACCAAAGCGGCATCGCAAAAGGCACCGGGCGGTGGGCTTTGGGGGCGTTAACCAATTCACGGCAAATTTGTCGAAATATGGTTAAAAAAGGAGGCCCGGATGCTTACCCAGAAAGAACGCGAGGCGCGCGGCGACATGATCCGCACGTTGAAACAGGTGCAGGGGGACCTGACCACGGAATGGCTGGACCGGTCTTTGCCCGAAGGCTGGAACGGGTTGGACAGCACCGCCCCCGTGACCCCGCGCAAAACCCGGGTCACGATCCGTCTGGACGAAGACATGGTCAAATGGTTCCGAAAGCTGGGCCCCCATTATGGGGCGCGGATCAATGCGATCCTGCGCATCTACTGGACCGCGCTGATCAGCGGACAGGTAAAATCCCATTGGGATGAAGACGAAATTGCGCCCCCCTTTGAGGAGTACATCCTGCATCTGGCGCAACAGCGTCAGGACTAAAGCGTTTCCACATTACGTTGACTCGGCGTGATGTGGAAACGCCGCACAACATATCAGGAGCGTGGGCGTTTACCCGGTCGATGCGCGGCGTAGCCGCTCGGCGGCATCGGGGTGGTTCACAAGACGTTGACTCACCTCGTATTCCTCAAGCGGCGCATCGGCATGGCCGGGGGTGCCGGCCCCCATTTTCGCGGCCAGTTCCGAGGGCAGGGCGGGTTTTGTGCGCGGGTCGATCAACAGGGTTTCGGCGGCGATACCTTCGGCATAGATGATCTGATGCGCGTCAAACAGCAGTTGGAAATAATCGACAAACCCGCCTTTGCGCACGGTGACGGTGTCGCCGTTCACAAGGTGGCGGGCCTTGACCAGGATCTCGGACCGTCCCGCCCCAAGCGCATCGGAGCGTTGATAGACAAACAGCCGGTGATCGGGCGACACCAGCAGGTCGTTTTCGTTGTTCAGCGTTCCGGCGGAAATCAGGATCGGGGCCAGTTCGCCCACCGCACGCAGGGTGTTTTGCCCAATCCATCGTATTTCCTGTGGGCCATCGTCCCGGGTCAGAACCCGGTCGCCCACCTGTAGCTCTTCGATCCTGCGCTGTTCGCCGGTGGCCATGGTGATATGGGTGCCCCGGGTAAAGGACACACAGGCCACCTGGGCCAGCCGCGACAGGGCGGCATCACGGTCCACCCCCACGAGGTGGTATTCGGTTTGCGGCATCATGGTGGCCAGCGGCAGACCATAGACTTCCACGGCATGGCCGGCCTCGTCCACCTCGACCAGCAACAGCATGTCGGTTACCCCGCCGTCATTCCCCATGAAGGTCAGGCAACTGTCCAGAATCACCTGCGCGCCGGGTGTGCCCAGCGTGGTGTCTTCGGCCACGGTAAAGCGGCCCTCATCCGTGGCGTGAAGCGACAGGCGGTCCCGTCTGGCCAGGGGGCTCAGTTCGTAAAGGTCGTCGGGCACAAGATCCGCCGCAAAGGACAGCCCGTCCCCCATATTCGCCCCGTTCACAACACGCAGGTCAGCAGAGCGGTACACGGGAAGCGATTGGGCGGGGCGGGGCATGGTACGGGCCTTTGGTGAGGATGATTACGCCCTGTCTAGCCTAGGAATATGGCAGGAAGGCGTCAACGGCCTGGTGTTTTGCTGGCAATCGGGCCCGGGGTGGGGTTTAGTCGCCCCCGGATTACAAGGGCAACGCGAAGAGGGAGAATTGCAATGGATCTTGGGATTGCGGGAAAACGGGCGCTGGTTTGCGCGTCGTCCAGGGGGTTGGGGCGCGGCTGTGCCGAGGCGCTGGCCGAGGCCGGGGTGAACCTTGTGATGAATGCACGCGGTGTCGAAACGCTGGAGGCCGTGGCGGCCGATATTGCCGGGAAATACGGGGTTGAGGTCGCCACCGTGGCCGCCGATGTCAGCACGGCCGAGGGGCAGGCCCGGGTGATTGAGGCCGCGGGCGAGGTGGATATCCTTGTCAACAATGCGGGCGGGCCGCCGCCGGGCATGTGGTATGATTGGGACCGCGAAGATTTTATCGCTGCGCTGGATGCCAACATGCTGGCCCCTATCGCGTTGATCAGGGCGCTGGTGCCGGGGATGATGGAGCGCGGCTGGGGCCGTGTCGTCAACATCACCTCGCAATCGGTCAAGTCGCCGATCGCGGTGCTGGGCCTGTCCAATTCCGCCCGGGCCGGGCTGACCGGCTATGTCGCGGGTACTTCGCGACAGGTGGCCGGGTCGGGCGTGACGATCAACAACCTGCTGCCCGGTCTGCATGACACGGACCGCGCCGCGTCGCTGGACAAGGGCGCATCCGAAATACAGGGCATCACCATGGAGCAGGCCCGCGCGGCGCGCTGTGAAACCATCCCCGCCGGGCGTTATGGCACGCCCCAGGAATTCGGCGCGACCTGTGCCTTCCTGTGTTCGCAACATGCCGGGTTCATCGTCGGGCAGAACATTCTGCTGGATGGCGGCGGCGCCAACCTGTCGATGTGATCGGTCATGGCGTCCGGGTTTTCGCTGGCGGACCAGCTGTTTAACGCAGAAAAGGTTGGGTATCTGGCGGGGCTTTTTGCGGCCTCTGACGCGCGCTTTGATCAAGCGGGGTTCGAAGCCGCGGTCATGGCGCGATTGGGGGAGTTCGCGCTCAAGCAGAGGATCAACTGGATCGCAGACTGTCTTGGCCCGGTGTTGCCGGGCGCGTTCACCGAGGCTGCGGCGCGGATTGTTGCGGCCCTGCCGCCCCCGTTGGACCCGACGAGGACGGATGATGATTTCGGCGATTTCATCTTTGCTCCGCTGGGGGAATACGTGGTGCGCAACGGCATGGAAACCCCCGGGCTGGCGCTGGATGTTCTGGAACAGATCACCCAGAGGTTTTCCATGGAATACGCCATCCGTGCCTATTTGAACCAATGGCCCGAGCAGACCATGGCGCGTATGGAGGTCTGGGCGGGGCACGAGAACTATCATGTGCGCCGCTTGGTCAGCGAGGGCACGCGGCCCAGGCTGCCTTGGGGCATGAAGATCGGGCTGGGGGCAACCGGGGCGCTGCCCCTGTTGGATCGGCTATACGCGGACAAGACCCGGTTCGTGACCCGGTCCGTGGCCAATCATTTGAACGATATCAGCAAGTTGAACCCCGAAGCGGTGTTGGAGCGTCTGGCCCGATGGCAGGGCGAAGGGCAGCAGGATGCAAAGGAGATGCAATGGCTGACCAGCCACGCGCTGCGCGGGTTGGTGAAGGCCGGGCATGTGGGCGCGCTGGAGATGCTGGGATACCGCGCCGATGCGCCGGTCCGGGTGGCCGGGTTCACGCTTGAGCAAACCCGGGTGCCGGTGGGCGAACAGTTGAAATTCGCCGTGGAACTGGTCGCGGATCAGGAAAGTCCCGTGTTGGTGGATTATGTGATCCACTACTACCGGGGCAGAAATCGGGGCGGAGGCGAGATGGTGCCCAGGGTCAAGAAGTTGAAAACCGGGGTGGTGCAACCGGGCAGGGTGTTGAAGATGACCAAGGCCTATCGGGTTCCCAGACAGGCCACCACGGTGAAGGTGGTTCCGGGGCCGCACCGGATCGGTATTCAGGTCAATGGCCGGGTATTGGCCGAGCGGGATTTCGAGGTGGTTTGAGGGGCAGGGGGGTTTTGGGCGCGCCCCCTCGGCAGGCGCAACCCTTGGGTTACTTCGAACAGCTCCACGCTTATTCGGCCGGTTGAAACCCTTCGATCAACTGGCGCAGGCCAAAGGCGGCACCGGCCAGGATGGAGAGGAAGGTGACAGGTGCGGACCAGGCGAGGACCGAAAAGGCGGTGATGCCTTGGCCCACCGTGCAGCCCAACGCCAGTGTCGCGCCCATGCCCATCAGTACCGCGCCGGTGATCTGACGGCGCAATTCGCGCGGGTCTTCACAGGCTTCCCAGCGGAAATGCCCTTTGATCAGCGAGCCGATAAAGGCCCCCAGCACCACGCCGACGATGGACCCTACGGCAAAGGAGGGTGCCCGGACCGAGGCGGTCATGGCATAGAGCAGGGTTTCGCCCACCGGGGCGGAAAAGGAATGGGACACGATCTGTACCGCGTCAAACCCGTGGGTGGCCACGTATTGCGTTCCGCCCCAGCCCGACACAATGGCCAGCCCCACCATGACGGCCCAGAAGGGCATATGCGGTTTTTCCCAAAGCGCGCGCGAGGACGCGGCCCCCAGCATGATCAGAACGCCAAGGGCAATGCCAAGGCTCGCCGGAGATACCCCCAGCGGTCCGGCCAGAGTATGAGCGATGCCCGGCGGTATTTCCGCGCTTGTCACATCCACCTGCGCAAACATCCAGTTGCGCAAAGGGGCAAGAGGCCCAGACAGCACGACATAGGCCGACACCCCCATCACCAGAACGATGACAAAGGCACGGAAATCGCCACCGCCCAGCCGTGCAATCGCGCCATAGCCGCAATTTCCGGCCAGCGACATGCCATAGCCAAAGACCAGCCCGCCGAAGATCGAGGCCACCGGCATCCAGCGGATCGAAAGATAGTAGGACCCGGCAGGTTCCAGCAGCCCGAGCGCCATGAGGGAAAAGCTGCCGGTCACGGCCACGCCGATGGCCAGCCCCCACATCCGCATACGCACATCCGAACCGCCATAGAGCAGGTCTTCGATCGCGCCCATGGTGCAGAACCGGCCCAACCGCGCCGCCAGCCCAAGGACGATGCCGCCCAGCAGGCCCACAAGCACGACAACCCCGGTTTCTCCGATCGTGTCCAGCATGGTCTTTCCCCCTCCTTTCGCTTGCCTCCCGTGCCGGGACGCGGAGCGCCGGGGCCGGAGGGTCAGCTTTCGCCGTCTTCGCAGAACAGTTCGTAGACCAGTTCAAGTATACGCCTGGGGCGGTTATCCGCCAAACGATAATATATCGCCTTGCCGTCGCGTCGGGGAATGACCAGTCCTTCGAGCCGCAGGCGCGAAAGCTGTTGGCTGACCGCTGCCTGACGGGCCGCAAGCAGCTCTTCCAGTTCGGTGACGGATTTTTCACCGCTCACAAGGTGGCAGAGGATCATCAGCCGCCCTTCGTGGCTGACGGTTTTCAGGAAATTGGAGGCAGTGGTGGCATTGGCCACGAAGCGGTCCAGTTCCTCGTCACTCAGATCCGTGTCAAAAACGGGCAGTCCCATTGTCGTATTCCCCTGACTCTCAGGTTGTTGCCGGGCGCGTTGCCCCCGGCTCTTCTGTCATTGCCGCCCCCCCCCTGGGGTCTGTGCCTGTTGCGCCTTCTGCGCCGGGTGCGGATGTGGTGCGGGGCACGGCAATCCCTGTTTTACAGGGTTTTTATGTGCTTTGGCCCCGTCGATCAACAGGGTTTGCGGGGGCGCACCCCCCCTTGACGCCACAGCGTCAGCCGGTTTTGTCTGTGTCGTAATCGGTTTTGTCCCGTAGCATCATGTCCAGCAGGCCCCAGAAGAAGTCTTCGCCCGGATAGCCTTCGATCCGGCCCAGCTCCTGACCATTTTCGATCAGGATGAAGGTCGGGGTATAAAGCACCTTGCGGGCAAAGGTCACGCCCTCGGGCGGGCCGTTGTCGATATCCACCATCCGCAGGGGCGCATAGGCCCCTTCGGAGGATTTGGGGTAGATATCGCCAATCTCTTTTTTCCATTGCAGGCAGTGGTAACAGCCCTGTTCTTCGACCATCACCAGCTCTGCCGCCTGGGAAGAGGTGGCAAGCAGTATCGCAGCGGCGAAAGAGCGCAGAAACATGGGAGACCCTGGTTGACCAATGTGTCACGCTCTCCGTAATCTGAATATGTGAATTTATCAAGGGGACCGCTGTGGTGCTGGATGTCAGTTACCTTGGGGCGTTGATGGCCGGGCTGGGGGCGTTTTTCACGCCCTGTATCCTGCCCATGGTGCCGTTTTACCTGTGTTACATGGCTGGGATCAGCATGGCCGAACTGCGCGGGGAGGGCGAGATTGCGCCGGGGGCACAGCGCCGGCTGGTCATTTCGGCCATGATGTTCGCGCTTGGGGTCACCACGATCTTCATGCTCATGGGGTTGGGGGCCACCGCGCTGGGGCAGGCCTTTGCGGAATGGAAAGACCGGCTGGCCTATGTGGCGGCGGCGGTGATTTTCATCTTTGGCCTGCATTTCCTTGGGTTGATCCGTATCGGTTTCCTGATGCGCGAGGCGCGGATGGAGAGCAAATCGGACCCCTCCACCGTGTTCGGGGCCTATGTCATGGGGCTGGCCTTTGGGTTTGGCTGGACCGCCTGTGTGGGGCCGATTCTGGCCACGATCCTGATGATTGCCAGCGGCATGGGCGCGCTGAGCCACGGGGTCGCGCTGTTGGCGGTTTTTGGCATCGGCATGACCGCACCTTTTGTGGTGGCGGCGTTTTTCGCGCGGCCCTTTCTGGGGTGGATCGGGCGCAACCGCAGATATTTGGGCCATATGGAGCGGGTGATGGGCGCGATGTTGATCCTGTTTGCGATATTGATCGCAACCGACAGCGTGAATGTGATTTCAAATGCGATGATCGAATGGATCCCGGGATTTGGCGGGCTGGGATAAAGCGTTTCCGCATTACGTTGACTCAGCATGATGTGGAAACGCTTTAGGTTGGACGCAAGAGCGAGGGCAAGGGCGTCGGGGAGGGGCCTGGTTTGCCCGGATAATTTGCCCGAAACCCCTGCTCAAAGCGTCACTGAGGGTCTCTGTGGTGGAGCGCCATAAGGCGTCTGCGGGATCAGGGCGGCGGCGGGGGCATTTGATCACGACATGTGCCGCCCTGTGACGAACTTTCTGTCGGCAAACTATCTGTCGGGGGCGCGTTTTTTCGGGAAATAATCTTGCGTCTGCTAAATTCATTCCTTTGAATTTAATGTTGCGTTCGCATTGTGTGCCAGCGTAAACAGGGTGCCAGAGCTACCTAACCACAAGAACAGGAAGCCAAGGGAGGAATTATGAAGTTCACAACATTGACATGTGCGGCCATGTTGTCGGCAAGCGCAGCTTTTGCCGGGAGCGTGTCCCCGGCGGAGGTGGTGTTTAACGAGGGCGCGGTTGAGGCGTCGTTGTCTGGTGCGGCAGGAAACGTGGAAGCAGGCAAGGAGGTTTATGCCTCCAAGAAGCTTGGCAATTGCGTGGCGTGCCACAAGATTGGCGCGCTGCCTGACGTGCCGTTTCCCGGCAATGTCGGGCCCGAGCTGGACGGTGTTGGCGATCGGTGGAGCGTTGCGGAGATTCGCGGCATCCTGACCGATTCCAAGCAGACGTTCGAAGGCACGGTGATGCCAGCCTATTACAAGGTGGACGGGTTCACCCGTCCGGGCAAGGGCTATACCGGCAAGGCGGCGGATGACACGTTTGCGCCGCTTCTGACGGCCCAGCAGATCGAAGATGTTGTCGCTTTTCTCGCCACTCTGAAAGAGTGATCGGGGCAGGCGCGAAACGAAACAACGAAACCTGAGGAGAGAAACATGGAATTCTCACGTCGCGATACACTGGCCCTGGGTGCCGGTGCTGTTGCTCTCACGGTCCTGCCGATGCACGTCAATGCGGCGTCGGACGACCTGATTAATGCTTTCACCGGTGGTGCCGAAGTGGGCGAGGGTGGTGTCACCCTGACCGCGCCGGAAATCGCCGAAAACGGCAACACCGTTCCGGTATCGGTTGATGCCCCCGGTGCCACGGCGGTCATGCTGCTGGCCATGGGCAACCCGACCCCGGGCGTGGCCACGTTCAAGTTTGGCGAACTGGCCGGTTCACAGTCGGCAAGCACCCGGATCCGTCTGGCGGGTACGCAGGACGTTGTCGCGATTGCCAAGATGGCCGATGGCAGCTTTGCCAAGGCGTCTCAGGCTGTGAAAGTCACCATCGGCGGCTGCGGCGGCTAAGTTAGAGGAGATTGAAGACATGGCAAAAGGTGTAAAACCCCGCGTCAAGGTGCCAAAAAAGGCAGCGGCTGGCGAAACCGTCACGCTCAAGACCCTGATCAGCCACAAGATGGAATCGGGTCAGCGCAAGGATAAAGAGGGCAACCTGATCCCGCGCTCGATCATCAACCGGTTTACCTGTGAATTCAACGGCAAGCTGGTCATGGAAGTGGCCATGGAGCCATCGATTTCGACCAACCCGTATTTCGAGTTTGAAGCGGTTGTGCCCGAAGCCGGTGAGTTCAAATTCACCTGGTATGACGATGACGGGTCAGTCTATGACACCACGAAAGCGGTGAAAGTCGGCTAATCGCCGCCTTGTACCTATAAAGGCAAGCCTTGCCCCGCAAAGAAGGGCAAGGCCACCGATAAAGGGAGGAAATACATGAAGTTCAAGGCGATGACAGCGGTTGCTGCACTGTCTCTGGCGCTGCCTGGGGTGGCGTTTGCGGATGCGGATGATGATAGTCTGGTTCTGAATGACGAGGTTCTTATGGTAACCAAGGCCCCGGCCGCGGCCCATCTGGATGGGGCGCTGGACCAGGCGATTTCGGGCTGGCACTTCCGCTCGGACGAAACCCAGTCGCTTCAGGCGGATGATTTCGACAATCCGGGCATGTTGTTCGTGGAACAGGCTCTGGACGACTGGGTCAAGGTGGAAGGCACCAAGAACAAGAGCTGTGCCAGTTGCCACGGCGACGACCCGGAAGAGTCGATGGTCGGCGTGCGTGCGGTGTATCCGAAATATAACGAGAACACCAAGACCGTGCATTCGCTGGGCCAGCAGATCAACCATTGCCGCACCGAAGCGATGGGGGCTGAGCCTTTGAAATATGCCGGCGCGGGTATGGCCCGGATGGAGGCGTTGATCAGCACCTATTCGCGTGGGATGCCGGTGAATGTGGCCGTCGACGGCCCTGCCGCCGAGATGTATGCGAAGGGCAAAGAACTGTATTACACCCGCACGGGGCAGCTTGACCTGAGCTGTGCCAGTTGTCACGAGGACAATTACGGCAACCACATCCGGTCGGACCATCTTTCGCAAGGTCAGATCAACGGTTTCCCGGTTTACCGTTTGAAGAACGCCAAGCTGACCTCGGCCCATGGCCGGTTCAAAGGCTGTGTGCGTGATACGCGCGCGGAAACCTACAAGCCCGGCAGCGCCGAATTCCAGGCTCTGGAACTGTATGTGGCCAGCCGTGGCAACGGGCTGTCGGTGGAAGCACCGTCGGTACGTAACTGATCCATCAGATTGGCCCGCGCGCGCGATGCGTTGCGGGCCTTTTTATGTTAAAACAAATTCACAACCGTGCATGTGATTTGCGCGATCCCGTCAAGAAGAAAGGCTTCTCCCCATGATTTCACGTCGCGATTTTCTGCAGGTCTCGATGGCCGCATCCGCCATGGTGGGGGCCAGCGGTTTTGGCAACTGGGCCCGTTTGGCCGCGCAGCAGGCGCTGACCCAGGATCAGTTGCTGGAATTTGACACGTTCGGCAATGTCACGCTGATGCATATCACCGACATCCATGCCCAGATGGTGCCGATCTTTTTCCGTGAGCCCGAGGTGAACCTTGGGATCGGCGCGGCGAATGGCCAGATGCCCCATATCACCGGCGCGGATTTCCGCAAGGCGTATGGGATCGAAGACGGATCACCTTCGGCTTATGCCTTGACTTATAACGACTTTTCCTCGCTCGCCAGGGCCTATGGCCGGGTTGGCGGGTTGGACCGCGTGTCCACCGTGATCAATTCGATCCGGGCCGATCGCCCCGATGCGCTTTTGCTGGATGGCGGCGACACCTGGCACGGGTCTTACACCTGTTACCAGACCGAAGGTCAGGATGTGGTCAACGTGATGGACGCGCTGAAGCCGGATGCGATGACGTTCCACTGGGAATTCACGCTGGGATCCGGGCGGGTGAACGAGTTGGTGGAAAACCTGCCCTTTGCCGCGCTGGGTCAGAACATCTTTGACGCCGAATGGGACGAGCCTGCCGAGCTGTTCAAGCCCTACAAATTCTTTGAACGTGGCGGGGTCAAGGTGGCGGTGATCGGTCAGGCCTTCCCCTATATGCCTATCGCCAACCCGCGCTGGATGTTCCCGGAATATTCGTTCGGGATCCGCGACCGGCATATGCAGGAGATGGTGGATCAGGCGCGCAGTGAAGGGGCGGAATGCGTTGTTGTCCTGTCCCATAACGGGTTTGACGTGGACAAGAAGATGGCCAGCCGGGTCAGGGGCATCGACGTGATCCTGTCGGGCCACACCCATGACGCGCTGCCCGAACCGGTGCAGGTGGAGCAGACCTATATCATCGCATCAGGGTCGAATGGCAAATTCCTGAGCCGGGTTGATCTGGATATTCGTGACGGCAAGATGATGGGCATCAAGCACAAGCTGATCCCGATTTTCAGCGACGTGATCGCCCCCGATCCGGTGATCACCAGGCTGATCGATGAGCAGCGCGCGCCCTATGCGGACCAGCTTAGGGAAGTGATCGGCAAAACCGATACGCTGCTCTATCGTCGTGGCAATTTCAACGGGTCGTGGGATGACCTGATCTGTGACGCGCTGCTGAGCGAGCGGGAGGCGGATATCGCCATGTCGCCCGGCGTGCGGTGGGGGCCAAGCATCCTGCCCGGGCAGGAGATCACCCGCGAAGATATCTGGAACGTGACGTCGATGAGCTATGGCGAGGCCTATCGCACCGAGATGACGGGCGAGTTCATTCACGTGATCCTTGAAGACGTGGCCGATAACCTGTTCAATCCGGACCCCTATTACCAGCAGGGCGGGGACATGGTGCGGATCGGTGGCATGGGCTATCGCATCGACGTGACCAAGCCGCAGGGCGAGCGGATTTCAGAGATGACCCTGCTCAAGACCGGCGAAAAGATTGATCCGGCCAAAACCTATCAGGTCGCAGGATGGGCGAGCGTCAACGAAGGTACGGAAGGGCCACAGATATGGGATGTGGTGGAAAGCCATATTCGCAAACAGGGCACCATCGTGCTGGAGCCGAATACCAGCGTGGATGTTGTGGGCGGCTGAGTGCTCCCGATCAAGGTTGATGACGGCCCGCGTGGAGAGCGCGGGCCGTTTCGTGTTTGGCGGGACACGATTTTTACGTAAAAATCGTTTGGGCACCCGGATCAGGCGGGGGCACGCAGCTTTACCGCGCCGCTGTCGACAAGGTGGTCGATCACCCAGCGGCCATAGACTTCGTTGCCATGGCTCCCATCGCGGTGGGCGTGCTCTTTCGGGAGCATGGTTGCGCCCTTTGGCAGGTGGTCCCACGGGTTAAAGCATGGCACATCCAGCGCGCGAACAGCGCGGGCAAAGGCATTGGTGGCAAAAATCGCCTGTTTCTGTCCGGTGAAGTTGGGCGGGGCCACCACGCTGAGCGATGTTCCCTTCGTCTTGAGTTCGCGGATCAGCGCCAAGGGGCGCGCCACCTGTTCTTCCACATATGCCGCCATCATGCCGCGGCTTAGTGGCAGTTCTGTCCTGGGGTCTGTCATGTCGTCCACGTATTGATGCCCGCGCCAGCGATAGGCGGCCAGCATCCGTCCGAGGTTCATACAGCTGATCAGCACGGGCAATCCGGCCTTGAACGGGTTCTTGTGGCCGACCCTAGCACCCATCTTTTCGGCGGCTTCAGCCACCCATTTGCGGCGGCTGGAGCAGAGCCCGCTGTCGTCATGGTATTGCACATCTGCCTCGAACCATGCCGTGCCGGACAGGGTCAGCGTCTGGTTTCGTATGCCTTTCTCGTCACAGCCTGCCTGTAACGCACGGGTATGACTGTCGCCAACGATCAGCAGTTGAGTGTTCGGTCCGTTATCAATGGGCATTCTGCGCCTCCAGCACCTGTTCTTCACAGGCCAGATCATGGGCCTTTTCCTCGGCCCGCAGAGCGGCGCGGCGGGCCTTGGCCGCCTTGTCGGGGCCGTGTTTGAGTTTTTTGCCCGCCAGGTTCAGCCCGGCAAAGAAATGTTCCATGACCAGCGCCACACCATAGGGCGACACGCTGCGCATGTTGGGTTCAAAGAACTGGCCGCGTGTCGGCGGGGAGGCGATGATTTCATAGGAGGGGAAATAGTCGATCCCTGCGTCTTCGGCCGCGAGATCCCCGGCCACGGCGCGCAGCACCGATTTGGAATAGGTGGTGGCGACCAACACGTGATCGTCGCCTGCCGTGGCGGTCAGCGGCACGGGCGACACGGTCAGGATGAACCTGAGCCCGGGGTTCAGCGCCCGCATTCCGGCAATCGCGCGTTTCATGGCCGACATGATTTGCGGATAGGTATAGTTGCGAAACAGGTGCTGTTCGCTGTCATAGCTGCCCGCCAGCGTACCCGGGCACATGGCATAGGGTTGGCCGGTGTCGGCATTCTCGAAGCCTTCGGTCAGGCCCATGGTAAAGACGAAAACCTCGGTTTCGGTGATCGAGCGGCGGAAGGCCTGCACCGTGCCGCGCAGCATGGCGCGGCATTCGTCGGCATCGTCAAACCCGTCCGGTTCGATCATGGGCCGCAGACTGTCCCGCCAGCGCCCGTCATTTTCCCACAGTTCAACCTTTTCGGTCAGCTCGGGTGATCTGGCCAGCGACACCCAGTATTCCAAAGCCCGCGCGGTATAGATGTTGGCCGTGCGTGCCGAATAGATCCCGTAATTGAACCGCCGCGCGAGGTTATCGGACAGGTTTGAGGGCGCAGGTTCCGCATCGACCCAAGGCTGCCCGCGCGCCTGCAGGGCGCGGCTGATATGCTGTGCGAAACACGACCCATAGGTGGAAAACCGTGCGTTTTTCGGGAGTTCATAGGAGGACTTGAACAGGCCTTCATACCGGTACACCCCCGGCTCGGCCACGCCCGTGCGCCAGAAGGACGTTTTGGGTTGTCTTGAAAACGGTGTGTCGCTGGCCTGGCCGGTCTTGGTTTGTCCCATGAGGATATGTGCCCGTATTAAAGTCGGTTTTCCGCAGTGTTTTTTTGCTGTGCTCGTTAACGGAATTTTCACGCTTGAACCCCGACAAGTCAAGGCCAAGACAAATGCCAAGACAAATAAGGGTTAACTGAAGCGTCCTGCCAAACCCCTGACTCACGGGGTGTTGGCAGGACATGCGAAACACGTAAATGTCGCGCTGCCTTCGCCCTTTTCCCTGTCTCAGATTAAAGGTCGAACGCTTTGGTGCGCGGCATGGGGGTGGTTGCGGGGCAGGTAGCGCAAATAAGCTGCGCGTATCAGCAGGGATTGCAACATAATCTTAAAGCGTTTCCAGTTCTTGTTGGATCACAGCAAGAGCTGGAAACGCCCACATCCCTGCTGTGTTGCGCAGCGTTTCCACATCACGCTGAGGCAACGTCATGCGGAAACACTTTAATGATGTGTCGCAAATTCACGTAATCTTATGATTCGAATTAGAAAAACCCCGGATTGTATGCCGTGGGGCGCATGGACAGACATAGAATTATTCGCTATCGTGAATATGACGGTTTTCAACCGTACACAGATTCAATACGACGAATTTGTACACGAATGAGGAGGCAATAATTCAATGACCACCAGCGAAAAGGGCGATGCGCCCTCGCGCCGTGCGTTTCTGAAAGGTGCGGCGGCTGTCGGCGGCACGTTTGCAGGGGCCGGCGCTGCGCATGCGGCCGGTGATCCGCTGATCACCGAAGTGCAACCCTGGGCCAGTGAAACCGGAGAGGGCGTGGATGCCACGCCTTACGGGCTGCCCATCGAATTTGAAAAGGACGTGGTGCGGCGCAATGTCGAATGGCTGACTGCGGACACGATCAGTTCGATCAACTTCACGCCGATCCATGCGCTGGACGGCACCATCACGCCCCAGGGATGTGCGTTTGAACGCCACCATTCCGGCGCGATCGAGTTGAAGAAGGAAGATTACCGGCTGATGATCAACGGGTTGGTGGATACGCCTTTGGTGTTCACCTACGAAGATCTTGAGCGGTTCCCGCGCACCCAGCAGGTGAATTTCTGTGAATGTGCCGCCAATACCGGCATGGAATGGGCCGGGGCGCAGTTGAACGGTGCGCAATACACCCACGGCATGATCCACAACATGGAATATACGGGCGTCAGCCTGCGCACCCTGTTGGAAGAGGCCGGATTGGGCGCTGCGGGTGATCTGAGGGACAAGTGGGTTTACGTGGAAGGCGCGGACGCGTCGTCCAATGGTCGTTCGATCCCCATGGAAAAGGCGCTGGACGATGTTCTGGTGGCGTTCAAGGCCAATGGCGAGGCGCTGCGCAAGGAACATGGATACCCCGTGCGTCTTGTCGTGCCCGGTTGGGAAGGCAACATGTGGATCAAGTGGCTGCGCCGCATCGAAGTGACCCACGCCGCAGTGGAAAGCCGCGAGGAAACCAGCAAATACACCGACACCCTGGCCAATGGCATCAGCCGCAAATGGACCTGGGCGATGGACGCGAAATCGGTCATCACCAGCCCCAGCCCGCAGATGCCGATCAAACACGGCAAGGGGCCGCTGGTCATCACCGGTCTGGCGTGGTCGGGCCATGGCAGGATCACCCGTGTGGACGTGTCCAAGGACGGTGGCCGCACCTGGGAAACCGCCCGTCTTGCGGAAGAGGGCAAGGACAAGGCGCTGACCCGGTTCTATCTCGACACCACGTGGGACGGCGAAGAATGGTATCTTCAGGCGCGCGCCATGGATGAAACCGGATATGTGCAGCCCACCAAGGAAGAATTGCGCGCGGTGCGGGGCGAGAATTCGATCTATCACAACAACTGTATCCAGACTTGGTGGATCAATGCCAACGGAGAGGCGAACAATGTCGAAATTTCTTAAGCTGACCACAGCCACCGCAATTGCGGCAAGCCTGGCAGCGCCGGTTTATGCCGAGAAATTCGGCCTTGGCCGCGCGGCGACGCCCGATGAGGTTGCGGCCTGGGACAAGGATGTTCTTCCCGATGGCACCGGTTTGCCCGACGGGTCGGGTAACGCGATTGATGGTGAAGAGATCTTTGCCGAACATTGCGCGGTCTGCCACGGCGATTTCGCCGAAGGATCGGGCAACTGGCCCAAGCTGGCTGGGGGGGAAGGCACGCTGGCGGATGAGGATCCGTTGAAGACGGTCGGGTCCTACTGGCCGTACCTGTCCACCACCTTTGATTATGTACGCCGGTCGATGCCGTTTGGTGCCGCGCAGACCATGTCGGACAGCGACACCTACGCGATCACCGCCTATATCCTTTATTCCAACGACATCATCGAAGATGATTTCGAACTGTCGCGGGAAACCTTTCTGGATGTGGTGATGCCCAATGCGGACGGGTTCATCGTGGATGACCGCGCCACAACCGAAGCGCATTTCATTCGCGAACCCTGTATGGAAGGCTGTCTGGAAGGCAAGGCCAAGATCACCAGGAACGTGGTCTTCCCCGGCGATCCCAACGCGGGCGTCGAGGCCGAGAGCGCCTCGGCTGCGGCATTGAAGGAGGCATCGGCAGCTCCGGCTGCGACCAAAGAGGCGGCCCCGGCGGCCACCGAGGAGGCGGCAGCGCCTGTCGAAGCCGAAGCGGCCCCGGTTGTGGCCGCTCTTGACCCTGAACTGGTCAAGAAGGGTGAAAAGGTTTTTAAAAAGTGCAAGGCCTGTCACCAGGTCGGTGAAGGCGCCAAAAACAAGACCGGTCCGATCCTGACCGGCATTGTCGGTGCCAGCTTCGCCAGCGTTGAGGGGTTCAAATACTCCAAGGCCATCAAGGCGATGGCCGAAGAGGGTATGGTTTGGGACGAAGCCAACGTGGCCACGTTCCTGAAAAAACCCAAAGCCTTTATCAAGAAGACCAAGATGTCCTTTGCCGGGTTGAAGAAGGACAAGGATATTGCAGCGGTGACCGAATACCTGAAATCGGTATCGCAGTAAGTCTGAGTGCGGGGCGGTTGGAAAACCGCCCCGTTTTCCTTGCCCGGAGTAGTGGCAGGGGGCAAGCACGCACAGACACCGCCAGTGATGGCGGGGCAGGGGCGGGATATTTCAGAGAAAGACGCGAACGGGAGAGAGTACCGGATGATAGGGAAGCCGATCAGGGTAGCTGTAATGACGCTGGCGATGGCCGGTGCGGTTTGGGCCGAAGACAACGCCCAAACGATTGGCGACGCGGTGGCCGGCGAGGAAGTGTTCGACTTCTGCTTTGGCTGTCACGAAATCGGCAAAGGGGCCGAGAACGGAATTGGACCCCATCTGAACGGCATTTTTGGCCGGGTGGCCGGGTCGATCAAGGGGTACAATTATTCCAAGGGGTTGGAGCGCGAAGGCAGGAACGGGCTGGTCTGGGACCTGAAAATGCTGGACGCCTATATCGAGAACCCCAAGGCATTGGTGAGCGATACGCGCATGTCCTTTGACGGGCTGGCGACGAAAAGCGAGCGGGACAACGTTATCGCCTATCTGCGCCGTTTTTCGGACAATCCGTCGGACATCCCCGAGGCGGCCCCGACCGCGCGGGCACCTGAGGTGGTGCTGGACGCATCGGTTCTGGATATTGTCGGCGATACGGATTATGGTGAATACCTGTCCAGCGAATGCACAACCTGTCACCAGATCGACGGGGATTACGATGGCATTCCGGCGATTATCAGCTGGCCCGAGGATGATTTCGTGATTGCAATGCACGCCTATAAACGCAAGATTCGCCCCCATCCGGTGATGCAGATGATGGCCGGACGGTTGAGCGACGAAGAGATCGCTGCGCTCGCCGCGTATTTCGGCAAGATAGAGTGATTTTTATACATAAAAACAACGACATATGTCAAAGGGAGGACTATTGACATGAAACTGAACAGACGCGCCTTTATCGGAACCGGCGTGGCCGCAACGGCCGCATTGTCCGCGCCACATGTGCGGGCGGGAAACCATGGCAAGGCCAGGGTGGTGGTCATTGGCGGCGGGGCCGGGGGGGCCACGGCGGCGCGCTATATCGCCAAGGACAGCAAAGGCGAAATCGACGTCACTCTGGTTGAACCCAGTCGCATGTATTACACCTGCTTCTTCTCGAACCTCTATATCGGGGGCTTTCGCGAGTTGTCGAGCATCGGCCATTCCTATGGCAGCCTGGCCCGGCAGGGTGTGAACGTGGTCCATGACTGGGCCATTGGTATTGATCGTGACAAGAAGACCGTGACCCTGGCCGGTGGGGCGGTGCTGCCTTATGACCGTCTTGTCCTGTCGCCCGGGATTGATTTCGTGGACGGTGCCGTGCCCGGTTGGGATGTGACCAAGCAGAACAAGATGCCCCATGCCTATAAGGCCGGGTCTCAGACCGAGCTGCTCAAGGCCCAGATCGAAGCGATGCCCGAGGGTGGGACCTATGCCATGGTCGCGCCGCCCAACCCGTTCCGTTGCCCTCCCGGACCCTATGAGCGGATTTCGATGGTCGCGCATCTTCTGAAAAAGATGAACCCGACGGCAAAGATCATCATCGCCGACCCCAAGTCAAAATTCTCGAAAATGGCGCTGTTCCAGGAAGGCTGGGCAAACCATTACGACGGCATGATCGACTGGATTGGCCCGGAATTTGGCGGCGGCGATGTCCAGGTGAACGCGGACGAGATGACCGTGAGTATTGACGGCGAAGTGACCAGGGTCGACGTCTGTAACGTGATCCCGGCGATGAAGGCGGGCAGGATCTGTGAAATGGCGGGCGTGACCGAAGGGAACTGGGCACCGGTGTCCGGCCATACGATGCAGAGCCGGATTGACGAGAATATCCACGTGCTGGGCGATGCCTGTGCACAGGGGGATATGCCCAAGTCCGGTTTCTCGGCCAACAGTCAGGCCAAGGTTGCAGCCATGGCCGTGCGCGGCGCGCTGACCGGGTCCAAGGTTTTCCCGGCCAAGTTCTCGAACACCTGCTGGTCGTTGATCGACACCGATGACGGGGTCAAGGTGGGCGCGACCTATGCCGCCAATGACGAAAAGATCGCCAAGGTGGACGGGTTTATTTCGAAAACCGGCGAGGATGCGGCGTTGCGCAAGGCGACCTACGAGGAATCGGTGGGCTGGTATTCCGGCATCACCAGCGACATGTTCGGGTAAGGTTTGCCTGGCGTGATTTTGGGAGGGCGGTGCCGCGTGCGCCGCCCTTTTTTCGTGGGGTGGGGATCCATGCGGATGCACCAGCTCCCGCCCACCCACCCCGCTGGTGCATCCGCATGGGAGGTGGCGCAGGTGTTAAAGCGTTTCCACATCACGCTGGGTCAACGTCATGTGGAAACGCTTTAACCATGTTTTTTTCTCCTGCTCTTGCAGCGCCTCGGGCGCATGACTAAGACTCCGTTAGGAACTGATCGTTATTGATCGAGAACAGCAGCAGCAGGCAGGACCGAGATGAAAGACCCATTGGACGTATACATGAACACGCTTGTGCCCATGGTGGTGGAACAGACCAGCCGGGGCGAACGCGCGTATGATATTTTTTCGCGGCTTTTGAAGGAGCGGATCATTTTCGTGTCCGGTCCCGTGCATGACGGGATGAGCAGTCTGATCGTAGCCCAGCTTTTGCATCTTGAGGCGGAGAACCCGTCCAAGGAAATCAGCGTGTATATCAACAGCCCCGGCGGCGTCGTCACCTCGGGTCTGTCGATCTATGACACGATGCAGTATATCAAGCCCAAGGTGTCCACCCTGGTGATCGGCCAGGCGGCATCGATGGGGTCGTTGCTGTTGACGGCCGGTGAGCCGGGGATGCGGTTCAGCCTGCCCAACAGCCGCGTCATGGTGCACCAGCCCAGCGGTGGCTATCAGGGCCAGGCGACGGATATAATGATTCACGCCCAGGAGACACAGAAGCTCAAAGATCGGTTGAACGAGATTTATGTCAAGCATACCGGGCAGAAGATGAAGGCCGTGGTCGAAGCGTTGGAGCGCGACAATTTCATGAGCCCGCAAGAGGCCAAGGATTGGGGTCTGATTGACGAGATCGTGGAAAGCCGCGCGAAGGGCGACGACGAATAAGCATCCGCGCGGATCCCGGTCGGATCCGTGCGTTTTTGACATTGTGGCCGGTCGGGGCTTGTCCTAAGCTGTAGCCAACGGGATGGGGCCCGGGCGCAAACAGCCCGGAAATCGAGTGAGACAGGGCCTGAAAGGACGGATATGTCGAACAACTCTGGCGGAGATAGCAAGAACACGCTTTATTGCAGCTTTTGCGGCAAGAGCCAGCATGAGGTGCGTAAGCTGATCGCGGGGCCGACCGTGTTCATCTGTGATGAATGTGTTGAACTTTGCATGGATATCATCCGCGAAGAGACCAAAAGCTCCGGGTTGAAATCCAGCGAGGGTGTGCCCGCGCCGCAAGAGATTTGCGACGTTCTGGATGATTATGTCATCGGGCAGGCGATGGCCAAGCGGGTTCTGTCCGTGGCCGTGCACAACCACTATAAACGGTTGAATCATGCGGCCAAATCCGGCGATATCGAGCTGGCGAAATCCAACATTCTGCTGATCGGTCCCACGGGCTGTGGCAAGACGTTGCTGGCGCAGACTCTGGCGCGCATTCTGGATGTGCCCTTTACCATGGCCGATGCGACCACGTTGACCGAAGCCGGTTACGTGGGGGAGGATGTGGAGAACATCATCCTGAAGCTGTTGCAGGCTAGCGAATACAACGTGGAACGCGCGCAGCGCGGGATCGTGTATATCGATGAGGTCGACAAGATCACCCGCAAGTCGGAAAACCCGTCGATCACCCGCGATGTGTCGGGTGAAGGGGTGCAACAGGCGCTGCTGAAGCTGATGGAGGGCACGGTGGCCTCGGTGCCGCCCCAAGGCGGGCGCAAGCATCCGCAGCAGGAGTTTCTGCAGGTGGACACCACCAATATCCTGTTCATCTGTGGCGGGGCCTTTGCTGGTCTGGATCGCATCATCGCCCAGCGTGGCAAGGGCAGCGCCATGGGATTCGGTGCCGATGTGCGCGACAATGATGACCGCGGTGTGGGCGAGATTTTTCAGGATCTGGAGCCGGAAGACCTTCTTAAATTCGGGTTGATCCCGGAATTTGTTGGCCGTTTGCCGGTTTTGGCGACGCTGGAAGATCTGGACGAAGATGCGTTGATCACCATTCTGACCCAGCCGAAAAACGCTCTGGTTAAACAGTATCAGCGTCTGTTCGAACTGGAAAATGCCAAGCTGACCTTTACCGAAGACGCCCTGTCGGCGATCGCAAAGCGCGCGATCGAGCGGAAGACGGGCGCACGGGGGCTGAGGTCGATTCTTGAGGATATTCTGCTGGACACCATGTTCGAACTGCCGGGAATGGACAGTGTCGAAGAGGTGGTGGTCAACGAAGAGGCCGTCACGCAGGCGGATGCCAAGCCGTTGATGATCTACGCGGATGCGGCCAAGGAAGGGGCAAGCGCGGGCTGACGCCTGAGTTGTCTTTGGCAGAACGAAAAAACAAAAACCCTCGCTGTGGCACTCACAGCGAGGGTTTTCTTTTCCGCTATGTGCGGTCCGGTTACGGCACGAAATCAGAGGGCTCGCCCGCCAAAAAGGCAGACCGCAGATTCAAAGCCGCCCGTAATCAGGAGTATCTGTTGGCGATCACGGTATGGTGCAGCATTTCGGCGCTGTTTTCACCGGCGCGGCGCAGGTCAATTTCGGTCGCATCACAGAAAGCCACGCCAACAAGGCCGTCACTGCAACGGGGTTTTGCAGTGAACGCGCGGGTTACCAAGGTCGCGAGTGCGTTGATTTTTGTCATATCGGTCACTTTTCGGGCTGAATGTTGAAAACTCTTGACGCGCAGATAGGGGGTTCTTGGCAGTTTGGTTAGGGGGTTTTGGGCATTCCCGTCATGCGTTTTCTGCAATGCCGCATGGGCGGGGAAACGATATCGGAGACAGCGTTGGGGCGGTACTGTATTGAAAAACAAAAGAAAACCGCCGCCAAGAGCGTTCCGGGCGGCGGCTTCATTGTCCCGTGCATGTTCCGTGATACACGCAATTTTAACAATCCAGAACGGATTGTGTGAGGTCTTAGAAACCCAGACCTTCGTATTTTTTCTTGAACTTCGATACGCGACCGCCAGCGTCCATCAGGCGGGTGCCGCCACCGGTCCAAGCCGGATGCACGGTCGGGTCGATGTCCAGCGCCATGGTGTCGCCTTCCTTGCCCCAGGTCGAACGCATCTTGATCACGGTCCCATCGGTCATTTTGACGTCGATGAAGTGATAATCGGGATGGATATCTGCTTTCATGGGTCCGTCCTTTATGCGTCGGCGCCGGCTTTGGGCGACTTGGGCTTGTAGTTGGCGACTTCTGCGATACGGGCGGATTTGCCGCGACGCGAACGCAGGTAGTACAGTTTGGCGCGGCGGACACGGCCACGGCGCACAACGGTGATGGATTCGATATTGGTCGAATGCAGCGGGAACACACGTTCCACGCCTTCACCGAAAGAAATTTTGCGAACGGTGAACGAACCGGCAATGCCTTCGCCGTTTTTGCGGCTGATGCAGACACCTTCGTAGTTCTGCACACGGCTGCGCGAGCCTTCGGTCACTTTGTAGCCGACGCGGATGGTGTCACCGGCCTTGAAATCGGGGATGTCTTTCCCCAGGGCGGCAATCTGTTCCGCCTCGAGCTGTGCGATCAGGTCCATCTGATGCGCTCCTTCATGTTGCTTGCGGTTTGGTCCGCAAAGTTGGTGTCGCTCAAGAGCTCCGCGCCTTCACCGGGTCCGTCATGCGCCCGCGGGAGATTGCTCGTCATTTTTTGGTCATCCGCTTCACAGGGCAGGATCGTGGAAAGCACACGGCCCATAACGCAACGGATCCACACGACTCAGGGTGAGTGGGTGGACAGGGGGGGGTATAGGGGGGGAGGGCCGGTGTGGCAAGGGGGTTGGTGGTCAATCTTCGCCGGTTTCGCGGGTCTGATGGGCCGTCCAGAGGTCGGGGCGGCGCTGGCGGGTGATCTCTTCGGATTGCGCCCGGCGCCATTTGGCGATTTCGCCGTGGTGGCCCGACATCAGCACGTCGGGGATCGTGTGCCCGCGCCAGTCGGCGGGGCGGGTGTATTGCGGGTGTTCCAGCAGGCCGTTGGAGAAGCTTTCTTCCTCGGTTGAGGCCATGTTGCCCAAAACGCCCGGGAGCAGGCGCACGGTGGCGTCGATCATCGCCTGTGCGGCCAGTTCGCCGCCGGTCATGACAAAATCGCCAAGGGAGACTTCGGTGATGTCATAGTGATCCAGCACCCGTTGGTCCACGCCTTCGAACCGGCCACAGAGCATGGTGACGCCGGGGGCGCGGGCGAGGTCACGGGCCATCGCCTGATCAAACCGTTTGCCGCGCGGCGAGAGATAGATCAGAGGGCGGCGGGTTTTGTGTTTTGACAAAGCGTGATCCAGAGCCTTGCCCAGCACATCGGCGCGCAGCACCATGCCGGCACCGCCCCCCGCCGGGGTGTCATCGACATTGCGGTGTTTGCCAATGCCAAAGGGACGCAGGTCCACCGTGTCCATCTGCCAGAGTCCGTCCTTGAGGGCCTTGCCCGTGAGGCTTTGTCCCAGCACGCCGGGAAAGGCGTCGGGGAACAGGGTCAGGATCTGGGCCATCCACACGCCATGGAGCATCGGGTTGGGGTCCATCAGCTCGCGCGGTTTGAAGCTGGTCGTGATGGATTTTCGGCCATGGGACTTGGCCGTGGGCCTGGCGGCGGATTTGGTGGCGGGATTGGATTTGGGTGCGTCGGTCATTGGGGCGCTATAGGCGATGGGGCGCGGGAATTCCAGAGCCGGACGAGGGCAGGCCGTGGCGGACATATCCGGGGAAAGAGGAAAGGTCGGATCAGATCCCTAACCGGTCACGGGTGGCATACCAGGTCATGGCAAGCGCCAGAAGGGGCGTGCGCAGCGCGGGACCGCCGGGGAAGGGGCGTGCGGGGATCCGGGACAGGGTGTCAAACCCGCCGGCGTCCCCCGCGATCAGGTCCGCCATAAGTTTGCCCGCATGGGTCGCGGTGCCAACCCCGTGGCCCGAATAGCCCGAGGCGGAAAGGATACCGGGGGCGGGTTGGGCAAGATAGGGCAGGCGGCGCATGGTGATGGCCAGGGTGCCGCCCCAGGTGTAGTCGAACGTCACGTCCCGCAGATGGGGGAAGATTTCGGCCATGGGTTTGCGCACCGTGGCGTCAATATCTGGGAAGCGGTAGCCATAGCTTTCCCCGCCGCCAAAGAGCAGGCGGTTATCGTGGCTGAGTCTGAAATAATTGACCACAAATTTGGTATCGGCCACGGCGATGTCGCGGGTCAGGACACGCGCGACGTCGTCTCCCAGCGGTTCGGTGGCGGCGATGAAATTGTTGATCGGCATGACCCGGGCGGCGACCTTGCGGTTGAGCCCGCCAAGATAGCCATTGGCGGCAAGGATCACATGGCGCGCGCGGATTTTGCCCGTGCCGGTACGGACCTCGTGGCGGTCCATGGTGCCGGTGCGCTCCCTGACATGATGGACATGGGTGTTTTCGTGGATACGTACCCCGGCGGCGGCACAGGCACGGCCCAGCCCGAGGGCAAAGTTCAGCGGATGCAGATGCGCCGCGCCCATATCCAGAGAGCCGCCGACATATTTGGGCGACGGGCAGAGCGTCTGAATCTGATCACGGTCTAGCGGTGTGATCTTGTCATAACCATAGCGCGAGGCGAGGTGGTCCGCATAGGCGTGTTCGTGGCGCGTTTCACGGGACGTAAAACAGGCATGGGCAATACCGGGTTTCAGGTGGCAGTCGATGTCATGTTCGGAGATCAGGGATTTGACCAGCGCCTTGGCGTCTTCGGCCAGATCCCAGAGTTTGGCCGCGTCATCGGGGACCAGCCGTTCCAGGTTGTCCTGCTCCAGACGCTGACCCGTGCCCAGTTGCCCGCCATTGCGCCCCGAAGCGCCAAAGCCCACGCGGTGGGCGTCAAGCAGCACCACGTCCAGCCCGGTCTGCGCAAGGTGGAGCGCCGCCGACAGGCCGGTGAAGCCTGCGCCGATGATACAGACATCCGCCGACACATCCCCCCGCAAAGGCGCATGGTCGGGCGCGTCCGACGCGGTGGCCGCATACCAGCTTGCGGCATGTTGCCCCTGTTTGTCATTGGAAAACAAAAGGTTCACAGGCGTCACACGTTCAGCAAAAGATGCTCACGTTCCCAGGGCGAGATGACTTGCAAAAACTCGTCATATTCCGCGCGTTTGACGATTGACCAGACCCGGGCAAACTCTGGCCCCAGCACGTCATGCAGGGCCTCGGAGGCATCGAACAAGTCCAGAGCGGTGCCCATTTCGCGGGGAATAACCTCTTCGCCATCATAGGCGTCGCCCTTGAATTGCGCATCCGGGCGGGTTTGTTCCACAAGGCCCAGATAGCCACAGGCCAGGCTTGCCGCGATTCCCAGATAGGGGTTGCAATCCATCCCCGCCAGCCGGTTTTCAACCCGGCGCGCATTGGGTCCCGATATCGGAACACGAATCCCGGTGGTGCGGTTGTCCCGCCCCCAGGCCAGGTTGATGGGCGCGGCGTGGTCCTTCACATAGCGGCGATAGGAGTTCACATAAGGCGCGATCACGGCAATGGCAGCAGGCATGTGGTTCTGCAGACCGGCGATAAAGTGGAAAAACGCATCAGTTTCTCCGCCCTGAGGCCCCGAAAAGATATTCTGACCCGTTTCTTTATCCAGGATCGAGTGGTGAATATGCATGGCCGATCCGGGTTCGTCGGCAATGGGTTTGGCCATGAAGGTGGCATAGCAGTCATGGCGCATTGCGGCCTCGCGGATCAGGCGTTTGAAATAGAACACCTCGTCCGCCAACCTGATCGGGTCGCCATGAACGAGGTTGATTTCCAACTGTCCGGCGCCGCCTTCCTGGGTAATGCCGTCAATTTCGAACCCCTGTGCTTCGGCAAAGTCATAGATATCGTCGATCACCGGGCCGAATTCGTCCACCGCCGTCATGGAATAGGCCTGACGCGCCGCCGCGGGACGGCCCGAGCGCCCCATCATCGGTTCGATTTTCTTGGCCGGATCAAGATTGCGCGCCACGAGAAAGAATTCCATTTCCGGGGCCACCACCGGTTCCCAGCCTTTCGCGTGGTAAAGGTCGACCACCCGTTTCAACACATTTCGGGGGGCGTATTCGATGGGGGTTTCGTTGCGATCATAGGCGTCGTGGATCACCTGTAGGGTCCAGTCCCCGGTCCAGGGGGCCGCCGAGGCGGTGGCCATGTCCGGTTTCAGGATCATGTCGCGTTCGATAAAGCCTTCATCGCCGGCCGCTTCGCCCCAGCCGCCGGTGATGGTCTGGTAAAAGATCGAGTCGGGGAGGTGGAAGTAATCCTGTCGCGCGAATTTGCTTGCCGGGACCGCCTTGCCCCGGGCAATGCCGGGCAGGTCGGCGATGACACATTCGACTTCGTCCAGCCGTTTGCCATCAAGGTAATCGCGCGCGGCCTCGGGCAGGGTGGCGATCCAATCGGTGTTCGGCGTTTTGGTCATTGTTCGCTGTCCTTGAAAAAATCGACCATCAGCTCGGCGAACTGATCGGATTGGGTGGGGGTGTTGAGCATTTGGGTGGCCTGGGTGAGAAGCGCATCGGGCACATTGCCGCGTCCACGGTGGATGATCAGCCCCTCGATCACGTCGGCGGTAAATTCGGGATGGGGCTGAATCGTCAGAACATGGTCGTCGATGATCAGCGCGGCATTGGCGCAGAACTCGTTGGACCCGATCACGCGGGCACCGGGGGGGAGCGTGATCACCTGATCCTGATGCCAGGCATTCAGCGCCATAGGCGCGCCGTTAATCTCGTAGTCCTGCCGCCCGACGGCCCAGCCACCTTGGAATTTCTCAACCTTGCCGCCAAGCGCCTGAGCAATGATCTGGTGTCCGAAACACACCCCGATCAACGGTTTGCCGCTGGATTTGATCACGCGGATCAGCTCTTCCAGCGGGGGAATCCAGGGGTGATCTTCGTAAACCCCATGCTTGGAGCCGGTGATAAGCCAGCCATCCGCTTCGTCCGGGCCTGTGGGAAACACCCCATCGACCACGTCAAAGGTTTCAAAATCAAAGCCATGCCCGGCGAGAAACCGTTGGAACATGTCCTTGTAATCCCCCTGGCTGGTGCGGATTTCATCCGGGGCGTGGCCGGTTTGCAGGATGCCGATTTTCATGCTGCCCTCATCGCGGGTTATTTGATCAAAATTTTCTGACGCGGGCATCAGACCGTTTCAAGATAGGTTTTCCAATGCTCTTCCGGGGCAATCGCAGCCATTTCACGCAGTTCCTGCCGCTTGGTACAGCACAGGTTGCGGATCAGGTCGGCGGGCAGGATGCGGGCGATTGCAGGGTCGGTTTCGAACAGATCAATTGCGGTGGCCCAGTCGCAGGGAATCTGCGGCAGGTCCAGATCATAGGCATTGCCTGTAATCGGGGCGGGCGGGTCCTGAGCGTCTTCGATCCCGTTCAGCGCCGCACCCAGCACCACGGCCAGCATCAGATAGGGGTTGATATCCCCCCCGGCAACGCGATGTTCGATCCGGCGCGCAGCAGGGGCACCACCGGGAATGCGCAGGGCCGACGTGCGGTTGTCATAGGCCCAGGCCACCCCGGTAGGCGCGTGCGCGCCGGGCACAAGCCGGTCATAGGAGTTGGCGTGGGGCGCAAAGATCAGCGTCGAAGCGGCCATGGCCGAAAGACACCCGGCAACGGCATGGCGTAGCGTGTCGCTTCCCGTTTCCGTGCCATCGTCAAACACGTTGTTGCCCGACGCGTCCAGAACCGAGAAATGTACATGCATCCCATTGCCCGCATCCTCGGCAAAGGGTTTGGCCATGAACGTGGCTGCAATCCCGTGGCGGCGCGCCAGCCCTTTGACTAACGCCTTGAAAAGCACGGCATCATCGGCGGCGCGCAACGCGTTACAATGGTTGAGGTTGATTTCGAACTGGCCCAGCCCAGCCTCGGAAATCGCGGCCTGGGCATCAATCTCCATGGCCGCGCAGCCCTCGTAAAGGTCGGTGAAAAACCCGTCGAACGTATCAAGGTGATGTAGCGACAGAACCGCGGGTTCGGTCACCTTGCGTCCGGTGGCCGGATCTGTGGGGGCGGCAAGGGTCGCGCCGCTGTCATCCACTAGGTGGAACTCCATCTCGGTGGCGGCCATCACGCGCCAGCCCCGGGCGGCATAACGGTCCAGAACCAAAGCCAGAGCATGGCGCGGATCGCCGTCAAAGGGCGTCCCGTCGTCATGATACAGCCACATGGGCACAAGCGCGGTATCGGTGGGCAGCCACGGCATGGGCACAGCACCCCGCTCCGTGGGCCGCAACACCCCATCGGCATCTCCGCTTTCAAACACCAGCGGGCTGTCGGCAATATCGGCCCCGAAAATATCGACATTGGCAACCGAATAGGGCATCCGTACCGCACCCTTGTCGAGTTTGGCCGCGTAAGAGGCGGGGACGCGTTTGCCTCGTAACTGTCCGTTCAGATCACAAGAGGCAACGCGGATCGTGCGGTATTTGGTCAGGTCCATTGGGTCGGCTTTCGTGTAATTTGATCAAATATCGAAGCCTGTGCAGGAAAAGTCCAGTCTTAAATTGTTTTCAAACCTCACCACAGTCACCAATCCCGAGGAGCCGTCCCCCGGGACGGTGATCGAGATATCGTGGGTGGCGCAGCCACGCAATGGGATCAGATCAGCGGATCAAACGGGGGCGAATGCGCAGTTTGGCGCGCCGGTCCCCGGGCAAATGCCGGTTCAGCCGCCGGTTCACCAGGCCAAACAGGGCGATGATGAGCAATGTCAGCAGGATGAAATACCCGGCCAGGATCGGGTAGGGCACAAACGGGTTGAACGTTTTATCCGCGAAGTAGCTTGCATAATAAAGCGCGTCGCCCCGTTGCTGCCACGCCGGAAAGCCGGAAAAGAACACCAGCGTAGTGGCGTGGAACAGGAAAATCGCTTCGTTCGTATAGGCAGGCCAGGCCAGCCGCATGGAGGTGGGCCAGATCACCCTGCGGAATCGGTTCCACCCGCTAAACCCATAGGCATCCGCGGCCTCGATATCCCCTTTGGGCACCGAACGCAGCGCCCCGTAAAAGATTTCCCCCGAATAGGCGGCAGTATTCAGGAACAACACAACCAAAGCCCCCAGCCAGGCCGAGGTGAAGGGGGTGAAGAACGGCGACACCCCTTTCAGCGACAGGAACAGGAAATAGCCAAAGAAGAACTGTATGAACAAGGGCGATCCGCGGAAGACGAAAATGAACCACTCTGCCGGTTTGCGGATCCATGGGTTTCGCGCCGATTTCGCCACCGCCACGGCATTGGCCAGAAAAAAACCGGCGACCAGCGCCAATACGCCGAAATAGATATTCCATAACATGCCCGAGCCGATCAGCGTGAACTGTTGGCACAGGGTGAAATCTTCGCGCGGCAACAGCCGTTCGCCATAGCCCAGCGAGCGCAGGCCGTACTCCTGAATCGTTTGCCAACAACTCATGTCGCGGCCTTTCTCTGGGCTTCGCCTGCGGCGGTGGCCTGACCATGGGACAGCCGCGCCATCAGCCGCTCCAGAAAGAATTCGGACACCCGGGTAAAGACAAGGTAAAACACCAGCAGCGCAAAGAAGTACCACATGCGCCAGTCGCCGTGGGGATAGTCGGTAAACCGCGCGGTTTTTGATCCGCCCAGTTCACGCGCCCAATAGACAATATCCTCGACCCCCAGAAGAAACAGCAGGGGCGTGGCCTTGATCAGCACCATCCACAGGTTGGACAGGCCGGGCAGCGCATAAACCCACATCTGGGGCACCAGAATGCGCCAGAAGGTTTGGCGTTGGGTCATGCCATAGCTTTCTGCCGTTTCAAGTTGTGCCCGGGGCACGGTGCGCATGGCCCCAAACAGCACATTGGCCGCAAAGGCACCGAACACGATGGCAAAAGTCAGCACCGCCAGAAAGAACCCATAGGCTTCATGTACCCATTGATCCGCAGTCCCAAGCGGCAGTTTGGCGGCATCACAGACCACAAAATCGTTGCCCTGTCGAATGGGCGCATCCCAATCAGGGCATTTCACCTTGTGCCGGACCCATTCAAAAAGCTGGTCCAGCGCGATGACAAAGAACAGGAAGAACGCAATATCCGGGACCCCGCGCACAATGGCGATATAGCCTTTCCCCAGCCAGGAAAGCGGCGCAAAACGCGCCCGTGCGGACATGGCCCCCAGAAACCCGAACCCCAGCGCCGCGGGCGCGGTGATGGCAAGCAGCAACAAAACGGTGCCGACCGAGGTGTAGATCGACATGTGCTTGCCCGTGGTCAGGTAGCAGGACAGCCACGTGAGCCCCTCAAGCGAGGTCGGATCGGTGCAGTAGGAAAACATCGGGAAGTCCCTGTTGCAGAGAGGGCAAAGCTGCCCTCTCTTTCCGTTTGGTCATCGGCGGGCTCAGAAACCCGGGCCGATTTCCCATTTCGCGATCAGCGCGTTCAGCGAACCGTCATCTTTCATCGACTGGATGGCCGCGTCGAACTTGGCTTTCAACTCGGTGTCGCTTTCGCGTACACCCATGCCGACACCACCGCCCAGAAGCTCGGTTTTGTCCAGCATCATCAGGTCGCTGTTTTCATCGGCGATCGGGCGCAGATAGGCGTCGTCGGCCAGAACCGCATCCGCTTCGCCATTGCGCACGGCGGCGATGGTTTCGTCAGGCGTGGCGAATTCAACCAGAGTGGCCCCCGAGGCGGCGATGTGGCTGGCCTGGATCGTGTTGGCCTGGGCCGCGATCACACCTTTGGCCAGATCCGGGGTCGCCCCGTCCAGCGCAAGGTAGCCGGAGGGGTCCGGCTGGGTGTAGTTCTGCGTGAAATCAATTACTTCGTCGCGTTCCGCCGTGATCGACATGCCCGCGATGATGGTGTCATAGTTGCCCGACACCAGGTTGGGAATGATCGAATCCCATTTGTTGGTCACCCATTCACAGGTCAGACCGGCACGTTTGCACAGCTCGTCCCCAAGTTCGCGTTCGAACCCGTCCACTTCACCGGCATCGTTGATGAAGTTATAGGGGGGGTAGGCACCCTCGGTGCCCATACGCACGGTGTCGGCCCAGGCCATACCCGCAGTCAACGCCAGTGCGGCGGTGGTCAGGATCAGTTTTTTCATGGTTGTTCTCCCTTGGTTAAACTCTTGTTATCTTTGCTATAAGTCGGTGGATTGCACGAACCATTTCCGGT
The DNA here is from genome assembly GCA_002747035.1 of Rhodobacterales bacterium. Lineage (GTDB taxonomy): Bacteria > Pseudomonadota > Alphaproteobacteria > Rhodobacterales > Rhodobacteraceae. The sequence continues at coordinate 93,527 of PDRZ01000014.1, read as the reverse complement.
GCAGCGCGGCCAGTGTGCCGTCGGCTTCCAATGCGTCCATCGCCGCATTGATCGCCAGTAACAGCGGCTCGTCTTCGTGTCTCAGCGCCACGGCGGCCCCGTGTGCCTTCATCTCTTCGCGACCCAGAAGGGTCAGCGACCGCGAGGCGCGAAACACCTTGGGTTCAAGAAATGACGGGCTGCCAAAGACCACGTCGGCGCGGTGATCCAGCACGGCGTCAAGCGCGGCCTGCGCGGTGGGGTGACGTTGAATGCGCCGGCCCAGATCCGCAAGGTGGCTTTCATGCACCGTATCCGATTGCACCGCGATCAGGGCGCTTTCCGGGGTCACAAAGCTGTCCCGCGCAACATAAAGGCCGACGATCGGCCCGTTTTGGGATTTCAACGCATAGCCACGGGAAAACGCAACCTTGCGGCGTCGCGCCGTTGTGTCGGCCATCCCGGCCATGACCATGTCGAACCGTTTGGCGCGCAGCCCCGGGATCATGCGGTTCCACGGGGTCACGACCCATTCACAGCGGCGCCCCATCCGGGCACAGAGCAATTGCCCAAGGTCGATTTCAAACCCGCTCAGCGTGCCATCCCCGGCCCGGTGGTTGAACGGCGGAAACGCCCCTTCGGTGGCAATGCGCAACGTCGGCTTGCCGGTCTCCTAGGTCAGCGCGGGGCGGGCCAAGAGCACCGGGAGCGCGGCCAGAACGCTGCGGCGGGTCAGGGTCATGCGTGCACCGTAGAAGAGAGGAACCCGCGCAACCGTTCGGATTTTGGATTGCCAAACAGCTGGTCCGGCGCGCCTTGTTCTTCGATCAGCCCCTGATGCAGGAACACCACGTGGTCCGATACGTCCGACGCCATCTTCATGTCATGGGTCACGATCATCATGGTGCGCCCTTCGGTGGCAAGATCCTTGATCACCTTGACCACTTCCTGTTCCAGCTCGGGGTCCAGCGCCGAGGTGGGTTCATCAAACAACAGCGCCTGAGGCTCCATCGCCAAGGCCCGCGCAATCGCGGCGCGTTGCTGTTGCCCGCCCGAAAGCTGGGCCGGATAGGCATCGCATTTGTCCCCGATCCCAACCTTGGCGAGATAGTCCCGCGCCCTGACCTCAACCTCGTCCCGATCACGGCCCAGAACGGTCACCGGGGCCTCCATCACGTTCTGGAGAATGGTCATATGGGCCCAGAGATTGAATTGTTGAAACACCATCGACAGATTCGTGCGAATGCGCAGCACCTGTTTGGGGTCAGCGGGGCGGCGGGCGTGGCCCGTGCCTTTCCATGTCACCGGTTCGCCATCAAACAGGATTTCGCCCTGCTGGCTGTCTTCCAACAGGTTGGCACAGCGCAGGATGGTGGATTTGCCAGACCCCGAGGACCCGATCAGCGAGACCACGTCCCCCTTGTGGGCGGCAATCGACACGCCCTTGATGACCTCAAGCGCGCCATATGCCTTGTGCAGGTCGCGGATTTCGATGACCGGCGTTGCGGCGTCGGGTTGGGATTTAGGAGTGTCGGGCACGGTGGTCCGTTGATGTTGTGAGCAGCTTTAAGGCGGCAGTAGGGCGGAAAAAGCGCACAGATGCAATGCGCAAAACGGCGTTTCAGCGGGGGAAGGCGGCGAATTGGTGAAAATACCGGCCAAAAAGGCAGGGGAGTCACCCTTTGGCTGTGCCCTGTCTGGTTGTGTCCTGTGCCGCAGTCTGGCGCGCGGCCCGTTGCCGGGCGCGGGCGCTGTCGCCATCCGAAACCCCCAGAAGGGACGCAACCATGCGCAGAAAGGTATCTTCGTTCATGTCGCGACCGCCATCGGCCAGCACCACGGCCCACAACGCCTCAATCACCGCAATGCGGTCTTCAAGCGCCACCGCGTTTTTCAGCGCACGGGTGAAACGCACCGTATCAGGCGCTTCGCTTTCCAGCGATTCGGCGCGGCCCCGCAGCGCGGCGGCTTCGAAGGGGGACAACCCGTGATGAGCGGCCAAAATGCGGTCGATATGGTCAATTTCAGTCTGGGCATAGTCGTCATCCGCCCGGGCCACGCGGACCAGCAACGCGGCCAGCGCCAGCCGGGCGTCATCCTGAGCAAGCGGAGCAGCGCGCGCGGCACCGGTGAGGCGGGACAGAAGGTCGGCAAACATGGGGATGATATAAGGCGCGCCCTGGCGTTTATCCAGCCTTGGTTCGCGCGGTTTCGCTGTCGTCCTCGGACAACCCCAGCGCGGCACGGGTGCTTTCGATCATCTCCAGTTCATCCGGGGTTTTGCGCCCATCAGCCAGAACCACGGACCAGAGCGCCGAGAGCGCCTCGATTCTTTGATCAAAGGGCACGTTTTCGCGAATCAGTGTGGCAAAGGTTTCGGTATCCGGTGCCTCGGCGTTCAGCCGTTCGCAGGTGGCGCGCATCTTTGCCGCCTCAACCGGGTTGATGTGGTTCAGCCGCGCAAGCAGACGGTCAATCCGGGCGATTTCAGCGAAGACATAGGTGTGATCGGATTTGGCCACGCGCACCATCAGCGCCCCAAGCGCCAGCCGCGCATCGGGTTCCGGCAGGGGGGCAGGTGCGGGGATTCCGGGGGTGAGGGCCGAAAGGATACGGGTAACAATTGGCATGGCCTTACTCCTCATAGCCTTCGATAATCACGATATCCCCGGTCGAGACCGGATCGCGGAGGGCCTTGGCCGCCTGATAGCCATCGGAATGATAGCATTCAAGCGCCGCCTGATACGACGGGAATTCGATCACTACGTTGCGCGACCGGGACGTGCCTTCGGGGTTTTCAAACCGTCCCCCCCGGATCAGGAAGCGTCCGCCATACTCGGCAAAGGGTGCCGCATTGGCGGCCACGTATTTCTTGTATTCTTCGATATCGTCCACATCGACCCGTCCGATCCAATACCCTTTGGCCATGCGCTTTCCCCCAAGCTTTGTGTTCGAGTGGAAAAGAACGGATGCGGGCAGGGGCGTCAAGCCAGAATGGGCCATAGCCCGACAGGAGTGACCCGACGGGATCGCCACGTTCCGCCACGGCAAAAGGTGCGCCGAACAGGAGGGCCGCGAAGGCAAGAAAGGGCATAGGCATGGAAACGCTGCGCAACACAGCAGGGATGTAGGCGTTTCCAGTTCTTGCTGTGATTCAACAATACCTGGAAACGCTTTATCGCATGAAATGCCGTCTCACCCCAATAACAGCGCAATATCGTGGAGGATGTCGTCAATCGCAACGCCGCCGGGGTCGGTGTTGAGAATCAGAACCCCGGCAATATCACGACGGTTGCCGGCGCGTTGAAATCCAAGTTCGTTCAGGCCCTGATCCAGACGCAGGTGCAGATGCGCGAGCAACGTGCCCTGTCGCGTATAGAAGAACAGTTCAAGCCCGCCACGCCCCGACGATACCGCCCCCAGCGGATCGGGGTAGGCCGTGTGAACGCGCAGCCCGACGGCGCTCTGCGCCTGATCAAACAGAACCGCCACGGCCCCTTCGCCGCGCGATTGTAGCGCCGGGAACCCTTCGGGTCCCAGTGGAAACAGGGCATTTGAGCCAAAACCGCGGTGATAGGCCACGGAAAGCGAGGCCCCGGGCGGCCCCGGACGGATGGTCAGGGGCGGGCGCGGCGGTGTTTCCGGTGGCCCGTCAAACCCGATGCCGTTGCGGTCGCGGCGCTTGGTCAGGATCTGTCCCGCGAAATGTTCGCCAATCCATGCCCGCCCTATCCGCAGAGGCGCGTCGAACAGGAAGCCGGGTTCGGCCCGCCGGGGCAGGGTGTCAAAGGTGATGCGCCCCCCAAGCCGGGCTTCCAACGTGTCATAGGGCACTGCGCGGATCTGTGGCGGAGACGCCGGAACCGGGCGCGCCGGGGCGAGGCTGAGACCAGCCGCGAGGGTCAGGGGCAAGGCCAATATCCGCAGAGATGTCACAATTGCTTCCAAGTTTGGGCCATTTTTCACGGCAGTTTGAGGTCAGAATACACTGCAACACCGTAAATCAGCGGGTGGTTCGTGGCAAACCGGCAAGCGGGCGCGCCACGAAAGAGCCACGCCAATCCTGGGGAACGTCATCAATGGGCAGCTTTGCCAATATCAATTGGGACACAGCCAAAGAGATCGAACAGCTTCATGCGGTTCGCAAGGCCGATGCACAACAGCTTGACGGGCTGATGCGCGCTTATGACTGGAACCGTTTTCCCGAAAGCGTTCTGGGCTGGGCCGTGGCACAGCAGGGGATCGGGCTGAGCGCGGCAATCACCGCCTTTTTCAACGCTGACCCGATGCGGTTCAACTATGTGCCAAGCCGCGATATCCCCGCCGCCCATCACGGGGTGTGCCGGTTGCTGGACACCATTTGCCTGCGCATCAACGCCGGGTTTTACCTGCCCGAGGCTGAGGCCCATGAACAATGCCCGGATCGCCTTGCGGCGTGGATGATGTATCAACAGGAAGACGCAAAGGAAGGCCGACGGGGCCGGTGGGTGTTTGACCCGGACCTGTTGACGCCCATGTTAGAAGCCCCAGCCCCTGTTGTGGCGGTGCGTGAGGTGGCCAAGCCCCGGTTCCAACCGCGTATTGCGGCGCGGATGCGCAGGGTGGTCGCGCCGCTTCTGGGTCGGGTTCAGGTCGAAGCCTGATCCCGACGTTGCGCGGTGCCCCGCGATAAAGCGTTTCGAGATGAAGTTGAGACAGGAAAATGGATTCGTAACGCCCATAACCTCAGAAGGGTCCGCGCGCTACGCTTCGTTATCGTGCTTCGGTATTGTGTTTGAGCCGAGACCGGGAGGGGTCAGACCAGCCGCGAGGTTTCCACGGCGGCCCGCACGAAATCGGCAAACAACGGATGCGGCTCGAACGGTTTCGATTTGAGTTCCGGGTGGAACTGTACCCCGATAAACCATGGGTGATCCGTCCATTCCACGATTTCCGGCAACCGGCCATCGGGGGACATGCCGGAAAAGGTCAGCCCGCATTTTTCGAGCTGTTCCCGATACTTGACATCCACTTCATAGCGGTGGCGGTGGCGTTCTTCAATCGCGGTGCTGCCATAGACGCGGGCGACGTTGGAGCCTTCGGCCAGCGTGGCGTCATAGGCTCCAAGGCGCATGGTGCCGCCTTTGTCATCGGTCGCCTTGCGGGTCACGGTATAGTTGCCCTGAACCCATTCCTTGAGGTGATAGACCACGGGTTCGAACCGTTTCTGGCCCGCCTCATGGTCGAATTCCTCGGACCCCGCCGATGCGATCCCGGCCACATTGCGGGCCGCTTCGATCACGGCCATCTGCATCCCCAGACAGATGCCCAGATAGGGCACCTTGCGTTCGCGGGCGAATTGTGCGGCCTTGATCTTGCCTTCGGTGCCACGTTCACCGAAGCCGCCGGGAACGAGGATGGCGTGATAGCCTTCGAGATGCGGTGCGGCATCCTCGTCGTCAAAAACTTCGGCATCGACCCAGTTCACGTTGACCTTGACGCGGTTGGCCATGCCACCGTGGGTCAGCGCCTCTTTGATCGACTTATAAGCGTCTTCCAACTGGGTATATTTGCCGACGATGGCCACGTTCACTTCGCCATCCACTTTGTGGATGCGGTCGGCCACGTCTTCCCAGACCGAGAGGTCGGGTTTGGGGGCAGGGGCGATGTTGAAGGCGTCAAGCACGGCCTGATCCAGACCCACACGATGATAAGCCAGCGGTGCTTCGTAGATGGATTTCAGGTCATAGGCCGGAATCACCGCGTCCGGGCGCACATTGCAGAACAGGGCGATCTTGCCACGTTCCTTTTCGGGAATCGGGTGTTCCGAGCGGCACACCAGCACATCGGGCTGCAGGCCGATGGAGCGCAGTTCCTTGACGCTGTGTTGGGTCGGTTTGGTTTTCAGTTCGCCCGAGGCGGCGAGCCAGGGCAGGAGGGTGAGGTGCATGAAAATGCACTGTCCCCGGGGTTTGTCCTGGGAAAACTGGCGGAGGGCTTCGAAAAACGGCAAACCTTCGATGTCGCCGACCGTGCCGCCGATTTCACACAGCATGAAATCAACCTCGCCATCGCCGATATTGATGAAATCCTTGATTTCGTTGGTGACGTGGGGGATCACCTGGATGGTTTTGCCAAGGTAATCGCCGCGCCGTTCTTTTTCCAGCACGTTGGTGTAGATGCGGCCAGACGAAATCGAATCCGTCTTGCGTGCGGGCACGCCGGTGAAACGTTCGTAATGGCCAAGGTCCAGATCGGTTTCCGCGCCATCGTCGGTGACGAAAACCTCGCCATGTTCGAAGGGCGACATGGTGCCGGGATCGACATTCAGATAGGGATCAAGTTTGCGCAACCGCACGGTATAGCCGCGCGCCTGTAGCAAAGCGCCAAGAGCGGCAGAGGCAAGGCCCTTGCCCAAAGAAGAAACAACACCGCCGGTGATGAAAACGTAACGCGCCATGTGGCCCATGTCCCCCGTGAAAATGGCTGCGGAATATCCGCAAATTGAGTGCCCGAGCGTGCCGAAAAGGCCGCTACATCACGGGACTTGAGATATAGAGGATTCGCCAGTGCTTGGCAACCGGACCGCAAGATGCTGTTGCGGTCCGAAGTGGTGCATAAACAAAGGCTGGTGGATCAATCCGCGCGGGGGACCAGCGGCGCGGTATCGTCGCTGCTGGGTGGCAACAGGTCGTCCGCGGGCAGGGTCGGCGCGGTGTTTTCCGCGGCTGCCGGGGCGTCGCCAAGCCGGTCGATGACCGAGCTTCCGGCCGAGTTCCGGGCCGCGATGATGGTCAGCGCGATAGAGGTACAGATAAAGGCGATGGCCAGGATCCACGTCACCTTGCCCAATGCGGTTGCCGCCGCGCGGTCGGTGATGGCCCCGCCGCCACCGCTGCCCATGCCAAGGCCGCCGCCCTCGGACCGTTGCAACAGCACCACGCCGATCAGCGCCAATGCCAGAAGAAGGTGGATGATGAGAACGACGTTTTCCATGGGTGCCTGCGGCCTCTGAGATGATCTGTCGGGCTATGTATGGCAAAGATCGCAGCGGCGCAAGGCGTGAAGGGGTCAGAGATGCAGACGTTTTGCCCCATGGGCCAGAAGCCCCAGCCCGGTTAGCGCAGCAAGGGCAAATGGCAGCCGGATGGCAAGATCGCGCCCCAGCCCGGGTTCAGCCAGCGCCACAAGGGCGCCGCTGAGCAGGGCACCCACGGACAGGCTGCCCCAGCCGAAGAATCGGTACAGCGCGTTCACCCGGCCCAGCAGCGCGTCGGGGATCATGCGTTGGCGATAGGAGACGGTGACCACGTTCCAGAGCATTCCGGTAAAGACCAGCGTGGCTTCGGCAAGCCCGGCAAGGACCGGGTGGGTCGTCAGCGCATAAAGCGCGTAGCCAGCGGGCATGATCGAGAGCGCGGAAAGCAGGCTGGTGCGCCGTCCAAGGCGTTTGACGATGCTCGGGCAGAGCAGACCGCCCAGCACGCCACCGGCTGCGCCACAGGTCAGCAAAAGACCGTGCCCCACGGGGCCAAGCCCAAGTATGTCCTGAGAATAAAGGACCAGCATGGTCATCACCATCATGGCCGCACAGTTGATGACACCCAGCATCAGCGCAAGGCGCAAAATCATCGGGTTGGCGCGCATCCAGCGCCAGCCTTCGGCCATCTCTGCCCGCATGGGGCGGCGTTTGGGGGGCGGACGCAGGGGAACAGCCATGCACCAGACCAGGGTGGCCGCGATGCCGAAGGTCGCGGCATCAAGGAAGAAGGGGGCAGGCACGGCAAAGGCAATCAGAAACCCGGCAAGGGGTGGACCGATGAAACCACCGGCCACCTGCTCGACGCTCCAGATCCGGCCATTGGCGGTTTCCAGGTCTTGTGGGGCCACGACGGAAGGCAACACCGTCTGAGCGGCGTTGTCCCGCAACACCTCGGCCAGGCCAAGCGCAAAGGCGAGGAGAGACAGGGCCAGGATAAAGAACAGTGCAGTGTCCGGCGAGGATCGGGCAGGGAGGGAGAAGATGAGCGCGATGACACCTGTGGTGAGCAAGAGACGCAGGAGGTCGGCCCGGAACATGATCTGGCACCGGTCGGCGCGATCGGTAATGACCCCGGCGGGAATCGCAAAAAGCAGCCAGGGCAGGCGGGTGGCAAAACCGACCAGCGCAATCAGGAAGGGGTCGCGCGTAATGAGAGTTGCGAGCCATGGAAACGCAAGCGCCGACACCCCGTCCCCAAGATTGGAAATGCCGGCGGACGAAATCAGAAGATGGAAATTGCGGTTTTTGCGCAGAATCGGTTGGGCCATTTTGCCAGTTTGTCGTGAAGAGCCAGGACTTCAAGCTCTGGTTCAACCGGGTGGGGCCGTGGGATCCGGCATTTGTTGAGGCCTTTAAGCACATTTAAGCACATTGCCATTTGGCAATGCCGCCTGCGGCGAGCGGGGGGCACCTGCGCGGCTGTGTGCGATGCGCACAGCCGCGCAGGTGCCGGGCCCAACCGACGAGGAATGCGCGCAAGCGCAACCGCAGTGGGCGGGAGGGCTATTCGTCCACGTCGTCCATGTCCGATTGGCCTGACAATGTACGGCGGACATGGGACCAGGACAGGCCGATGCCAAGCACGAAAGACAGCGCCACGATGCCGATCCAGACATTCTGGGACGGGGTGTTCAGCTTCATAAGCTCTTGATCGTAAAGTACCCAGAGCAGCGCGCCGACGATGGCCAGAACCAGCGCCATGCCAAAGGTTCCGATCGACCGCAGCGTGGCGCGCAGGTAGATGATATAGCCAACCAGCAACAGCAGCCCCAGCAGCACAACAAGTGACAGCCGGGTCTATGTATTCGCCAGCCCCCACCGCACGTAGTTCCATTCGGTTGGGTTGTAGGTCGCAGCCAACAGCAGGAAGGCGGTGCCCCAGCGCAAGATAAACCCCATTCGTGATGGTCCCTTTAACCCGGTTCAGATCCAGTTGGTCCCGAATTTGACCTGTGCGACTCGGACTATCCAGCCGGGTTTAACCGGGATGCGGCGAAATTGAACGGCGGTTGGGGGTTTCATGGCGGGCGTGGTGTCGCTATACCGGCGCGGGTTTGTTCCAAGAAAGAGGACCATCATGGCCAATGTCGTCGTAGTCGGTGCCCAATGGGGTGACGAGGGAAAAGGCAAGATCGTGGACTGGTTGAGCGAGCGGGCAGATGTGATCTGTCGTTTCCAGGGCGGGCATAATGCCGGCCACACTCTGGTGATCGATGGTGCGGTCTACAAGCTTCATGCTCTGCCGTCCGGCGTTGTGCGCGGCGGCAAGTTGTCGGTGATCGGCAATGGCGTGGTGCTGGACCCCTGGAACCTGCTGAAGGAAATCGAGACCATCACGGGGCAGGGCGTGGAGATTTCCCCCGAAACCTTGATGATCGCCGAAAACACCCCTCTGATCCTGCCGTTCCACGGAGAACTGGACCGGGCGCGGGAAGAAGCCGCAAGCAAGGGCACCAAGATCGGCACCACGGGGCGAGGCATTGGTCCGTGTTACGAAGACAAGGTCGGGCGCCGGGCGATTCGCGTGGCTGACCTTGCCGACCCGGCCACGTTGGAGGCGCGGGTGGATCGTGCGTTGCAGCATCATGATCCGCTGCGCAGGGGGCTGGGGATTGATCCGATTGACCGCGATGCGCTGATCGCTTTGCTGACAGAGGTCGCGCCCAGGATTCTGAAATACGCGGCGCCCGTGTGGAAAGTGCTCAATGAAAAGCGCAAGAATGGTAAGCGGATCCTGTTTGAAGGGGCACAGGGCGCGTTGCTGGACATTGATTTCGGCACCTATCCTTTTGTCACCTCGTCCAATGTGATTGCCGGGCAGGCGGCAACCGGTGTCGGGATTGGCCCGAATTCGATCGACTATGTTCTCGGGATTGTCAAAGCCTATACCACCCGCGTGGGGGAGGGGCCGTTCCCGACCGAGTTGGATGATGCCGATGGCCAGCGCCTTGGCGAGCGCGGACATGAATTTGGCACCACCACCGGGCGCAAGCGCCGCTGTGGCTGGTTTGATGCCGCATTGGTGCGCCAGACCTGTGCCACCAGCGGAGTCACAGGAATTTCGTTGACCAAGCTTGACGTTCTGGACGGGTTTGAGACCCTGAAAATCTGTGTGGGCTATGATCTGGATGGGACGCGGTTGGATTACCTGCCCACGGCAGCGGATGAACAGGCCCGGTGCACACCGATCTACGAAGAGATGCCCGGATGGTCCGAATCGACCGAAGGCGCGCGCAGCTGGGCGGACCTGCCTGCGAATGCCATCAAATACGTGAAACGGGTGGAGGAGCTGATTGATTGCCCCGTTGCCCTGTTGTCCACAAGCCCCGAGCGTGACGACACCATCCTTGTCACCGACCCGTTTGCGGATTGACGGCGGTGTTTGGCGGTATGTCCTATAAAGCGCGGCGGCGCTGGTCGGCGATCATCCTGTTGATCGGTCTGCCGCTTTACCTGCTTGTCGCCTGGGCCGTGTTGGGGCGGTTGCCGCTTTGGCAGCTTCCCACGCTGGTCGAGTTTGCCATTTACATTGTGGTTGGCGTCGCCTGGGTTTTCCCCCTGAAGCCGATCTTCAAAGGTGTGGGGCAACCGGACCCGGACGCGCCCGAGGATGATCCGTACTGATCCCCGTTATACCCGTTCACGCCTGCGTGAAAGCCGAGTTTCAGGCGTTGCCTTGCCGGAGGTGACCCCCTAACCCTTTGCAAAGATTGCTGCAAAGGGTGCGCCATGAAACATGAAGCGGTTCAGGACTATTACGGCAAGGTGCTGCAGGGCAGTTCGGATTTACAGACCAACGCCTGTTGCTCGCCGGATGACATGCCGGAACATGTCAAACGGACGCTTGCCAATGTGCATGACGAGGTTCTGACCCGCTATTACGGTTGTGGGCTGGTCATGCCCGGGGCGCTGGAGGGCGCGCGAATCCTTGATCTTGGCTGTGGCGCGGGGCGTGACGTCTATGCGTTGGCCCAGATGGTCGGCCCCACCGGCCGTGTGGTGGGGGTGGACATGACGCCGGAACAGCTTGCCGTGGCCTGGGAACACCAACACTGGCACGCCGACAGGTTCGGGTTTGATGTGGTGGAATTTCATGAAGGGTTCATTGAAAAGCTGGACGAGCTGCCATTGGACCCCAACAGTTTCGATGTCATCGTCAGCAACTGTGTCATAAACCTTGCCACTGACAAGGCGGCGGTTCTGCGCGGGGCGTACGGTTTGTTGAAAGAGGGCGGTGAGATGTATTTTTCCGACGTCTACGCCGACCGCCGCATTCCCGAAGCCATGGCCAGGGACGAGGTTCTTTACGGTGAGTGCCTGTCAGGGGCGCTGTATTGGAACGACTTTCTGACCCTGGCCAAGGCGACCGGGTTCGGCGATCCGCGGCTGGTGGAGCATCGCCCGCTGACCATTGAAAACCCTGTTTTGGAGGCGCGGGTTGCGCCAATATCCTTTACCTCGGCCACCTACCGGTTGTTCAAACTTCCCGGGCTGGAAAGCGCCTGTGAGGATTACGGCCAGGCGGTGATTTACAAGGGGACGGTGCCCCATGCCCCGCATCATTTTATTCTGGACGATCATCACGTGATGGAAACCGGCAGGGTTTTCCCGGTCTGTGGCAATACCTGGATGATGCTGAACGATACCCGCATGGCGGCGCATTTCGATTTCATCGGTGATTTCACCACCCATTATGGCATATTCGAAGGCTGTGGCGGCGAAAGCCCGTTTGAACGCGACGGTGTCGACGCCGCACCCTGTTGCTAAGGCTTGCGAGGGGCGGGGCGGGCTGGTAACTCTGCGCGAAACCTGATGTTTTTGATCGGAAAACTGGGCCCGGCGCATGACAACACTTGACACGACGACCCCACCGCGGCTGGAAATCCGCAACCTGAGCCGCGCCTTTGACGGGCGCATGGTGGTTGATGACGTGTCGTTGCGGATCATGGCGGGACAGGTGACCTGTCTTCTTGGCCCTTCGGGCTGTGGCAAATCCACGACGCTGCGGATGATCGCCGGGGTCGAGACGCAGGATTCGGGCGAGATCTATGCGGATGGCAATCTGATCTGTGATACCACTTTCTTCATTCCGCCCGAACGACGTAACATCGGGTTGATGTTTCAGGATTTCGCGCTGTTCCCGCATTTGAGCGTCGGCGACAACGTGGCGTTTGGGTTGAACACCGGACGCGAGGAAAAACGCGCGCGGGTGGAGGCGCTGTTGAAACGGGTCGGGCTTGAGAAATTCATTGAGTCCTTTCCCCATGAGCTGTCGGGGGGAGAACAGCAGCGGGTTGCGCTGGCCCGTGCCCTCGCCCCCAGTCCCCGGATCATGTTGATGGATGAGCCGTTTTCGGGGCTGGACAACCGGCTGCGCGATGATATCCGCGACCAGACGCTTGATATTCTCGGGGCCGAAGATGCGGCGGTGTTGCTGGTCACACATGAGCCGGAAGAAGCCATGCGCATGGCAGATGAGATTGCGTTGATGCGGGGCGGGCAAATTGTTCAAAAGGGTGCGCCCTATAACATTTACAACGCCCCCCGGGATCGCGAAGCGGTGTCTTTTTTCAGCGATATCAATGTGGTCCGTGGTGTTGTGGAAGGCGCGCTGACCGATACGCCCTTCGGTCAGTTTCTTGCCCCCGGTGTGCCCGACGGACAGGAGGTCGAGATCGTGATCCGGCCCCAGCATCTCAAGATCGACTTTGACCGCAATGGGCGGGGGCCAAACCCGACCATCGAGGACGGGGTGCCCGCGCGCGGTGTCGTAGAACGGGCGCGGTTCATGGGGGCCGAGAGCCTTGTGGAGTTCCGCATGGATTATGACGGCGAAATCGTGAAAGCCTCGGTTCCCAACGTGTTCTTGCCGTCGGTGGGCAAACCGCTGTGGTTGAGCATTCGCCGCGACCGGTGTTTTGTTTTTCCGGTGTCCTCCTGACTGTCACGCGCATTCTGGCGGGCAAAACAGGTTGGGCGTAACAAAGCCCCATGGTTTTTGCGAATTGATCGGGTAAGGTCGCCTGCGATGACTGAAACAGCCAAGATCCTGCGCCGGGGCTGGACCACTGGTGCCTGTGCCACCGCTGCCACCAAGGCGGCGTTGATGGCCCTGTGGGGCGAGGGATTTCCAGAGCGGGTTCGGATCATCTTGCCGAAAGGCGAGCGGCCAAACTTCGCGATTGCGCATCACGCAAGAGGCGCGGATTGGGCCGAGGCGGGTATCATCAAGGATGCCGGGGATGACCCGGACGTGACCCATGGGGCCTTGATCAAGGTACAGGTGCGCGCGTCGTCCGGTGGGTCCGGTGGAATTGTGTTCGAGGCCGGAGAGGGGGTTGGAACCGTCACCCGCCCCGGGTTGCCGGTGGAGGTGGGAGACCCCGCGATCAACCCTGTCCCCCGTGCCTTGATGGGCGCAGTTGTCAACGAGATGGCGCGACGTCTTGGACACGCGCCGGATGTGGTGATCCGGGTGTCGGTGCCGGGGGGGGAGGCGCTGGCCGCGAAAACCTGGAACCCACGGCTTGGCATTCGGGGCGGGTTGTCCATTCTTGGCACCACAGGTGTGGTGCGCCCGTTTTCCTGTGCGGCCTGGATCGCGTCGATCCATCGGGGCGTGGACGTGGCGCGGGCCGAGGCGCAGGACCATGTTGCCGGGTGTACCGGGGCGACATCAGAGCGGGTGGTTCAGGCGCTTTATGGCCTGCCTGATTTCGCCATGCTGGACATGGGAGATTTCGCCGGGGGCATGTTGAAATACCTGGCCAAACACCCCGTTGCACGGGTGACGATCGGGGGCGGCATTGGCAAAATCACCAAGCTGGCTCAGGGCGCGTGGGATTTGCACTCCAAACGCAGCCAGGTGGATTTCAAAGCTCTGGCCGAGATGGCAGGCGATCCGCGTGTTGTGCGGGCGAACACGGCGCTGCAGGCCTTTGAGATTGTTGGCCCCCCCCTGGCCAAGGCGGTTGCCGAGCGCGCATTGCAACAGGTCGAGGCGCGGTTTGGCGGGGAGATGGTGTTTGATATCGTGGTGATCGACCGCGCGGGCACGGTGTTGGCGAGGGCGGGGGCGTGACGCTTTTGCTTCTGGCCGGAACCGGCGAAGCGCGCCGGATTGCCGATCGGCTTGCCGGGCAGGTGCCCGCCATCGCGACGCTGGCTGGTGTGACGCGCAACGCCCGGCTTTTGGCCATCCCGACCCACAGCGGAGGGTTTGGCGGTGAGGCCGGGTTCTGCGCCTTTTTGCAAGACAGGGGGATACGCGCCGTTCTGGACGCCACCCATCCGTTCGCCGCGCAGATCAGTCAACGGTCGGCGCGACTGTGTCAGACGCTCGGGGTGCCGTATTGTCAGCTTCTGCGCCCGGAATGGCAGCCCGAAGACGGGGACCGGTGGGTGGATTTGGCCGATGAAGCCGAGGCGGCAGACCATGTGCCCGATGGCGCGGTGGTTTTCATTGCAACCGGACGGCAGACGGTCGAGAAATACGGCAACCTTGCGGCGCGACGGATGATTTGCCGTGTTGTGGACCCGCCCGGGTGCGCGTTTCCCTATCCGGGTGGCACATACTTTGTTGCGCGCCCGCCGTTCACGGTTGCCGAGGAAGAGGCGTGTTTCTCCCGGCTTGGTGTGACATGGCTGATTGCCAAGAATGCCGGGGGAGAGGCCGGACGATCCAAGCTGATCGCGGCGCGGCGTCTGGGCATCTGCGTGGGCATGGTCCGGCGCCCGGCACAACCCCATGCGCCAAAGGTCGAAACCGTGGCGGCCGCAATTGCGTGGGCCTTGTCGGCCACATGAGTATTGGGCGGATTATCGTCAGCGACGCCTGTGTTGCCGAAGGTGCGGCGTGGCTTTGTGAACGGGATGCACGGTTGGCCCATGCCTATGAGGTGACCGCCCCCCTGCCGCTGCGCCGCAAACCGGACGGGTTTGCCGAATTGCTGAGCGCGATTGTCAGTCAGCAGGTCAGCACCGCCAGTGCCGCCGCGATCTGGGCTCGTGTGGTCGAGGCGGGGGTTACCAGCGAAGCAGCGACCCTCGCGGCAGGGGAAGAGGGGTTGCGCGCGCTGGGCTTCAGCCGCCCCAAGATCCGCTATGCGCTTGCCCTGGCCCGGGCGGGGATCGATTATGCCGCGCTGCGCGATGTGCCGGCGGAGGCGGTGATTGCCGAATTGGTCAAGCTGCCCGGTATCGGGCCGTGGACCGCCGAAATCTACACCATGTTTTCCCTTGGGCGCGCGGATGTGTTTGCCCCCGGTGACCTTGCCTTGCAGGAAGCCGCGCGGCTGCTTTACGGGTTGGAGGCGCGTCCGAGCGAAAAGGAACTGCGGCAAATGGCCGAGGGGTGGTCCCCCTGGAGGTCGGTTGCGGCGCGCATCCTGTGGGCCTATTACCGGGTGGCAAAGGACAGGGAAGGAATACGATGACACGGGTATTGCAGGCAGGGCGCAAGGAGCCGGTTTCGGGTAGCGCCAAATCGGTGGTGGTTTTTTTGCACGGCTATGGTGCCAATGGAGCTGATCTTCTGGGCATTGCGGATGTGTTGGGCGAACACCTGCCCGATACGTTGTTCATCGCACCGGATGCGCCGGAACGCTGTGCCGGAGCCCCGTTCGGGTATCAATGGTTCCCGATTCCGTGGATTGACGGATCGTCCGAAGAGGAAGCTGAGCGTGGGATGCAGGCGGCGGTGGACGATCTGAACGCCTTTCTTGATGCGGTGCTGGTGGACGAAGACATGTTGCCGGAACAGATGGTTCTGTTCGGCTTCAGCCAGGGCACGATGATGAGCCTGCATGTCGCCCCGCGCCGCGAGGATGAGATCGCCGGTATCGTTGCTTTTTCCGGCCGGCTGCTGTCGCCAGAGCTTCTGGAAGATGCGGCGGTGAGCAAACCGCCGATCCTGTTGGTCCATGGAGATGCCGATGACGTGGTGCCGCCGCAATCTCTGCCCGAGGCGGCAGAGGCGTTGCAGAATGCAGGGTTCAAGGAAGTTTACGCCCATATCATGAAGGGCACCGGCCACGGGATTGCGCCCGACGGGCTTTCGGTTGCGCTGGCCTTCATGCGCGACAAGCTGAATTTGTGATCTCTGGCGTTCTGCTCGGGTGAAATTAAGAATTTATTAATGTTACCGGACGGTTAGCCGGGTCTCCCGTTTGACCCACCGCACGGTTTCGGGTATAAGTTCTGTCATGCTGGATGAATTGGGCAAGCGGCCCCGGGGAGCACCCCGGTGGCCGCTTTTGTCATTTTTCATCATGGGGGCGGAGGCAAACCCACATGAGGCAGAACAGCAAACATGCAAGTCAAAGACCCCAAGGACGGAACATCGCGCCTTGCCGCAGCAATTGCTGCGGTCGAGGGCCAGCTTCTTGAGATGAAGGAAGACCTTGAAGAACTGCACCACCAGGTGCGCATGGGAAAACTGGGGCGGTTAAAGGACGCCCAGAAAACAACAGCGGAGATACGCCAATGGTTGAAGATTGCTTTGGAAACGGAGGTGCGGCTTGAACAGCGCAGAGCAAAGGAAAACGCAAGATCGGTGCGTGACAACGGAAGCGTCGGGGATATTGACCTCGACGCCGCCCGCACTTCGATCGGGTGCCGCCTGGATCGTCTCAGAAGAACCAGATGTCCAGGCTGCATTCCTGAATGAGTTGGATGAGGGAGAGCTTCGCGCTCTCCCTTTTTTGTGGGAATTCTGGGCGCTGGATCACCAGATGCCCCCCGAAGGGGATTGGCGCACATGGGTGATCATGGGCGGGCGTGGAGCGGGCAAAACCCGCGCCGGATCGGAATGGGTGCGGATGCAGGTAGAGGGGGCCGGGCCAACCGACCCCGGGGCGTGCCGCCGTCTTGCTCTGGTTGGGGAAACCGTGGATCAGGTGCGCGAGGTCATGGTTTTTGGTGAAAGCGGAATCCTGGCCTGTTCACCGCCGGATCGCCGCCCGGAATGGCAGGCGGGGCGTAAACGCCTGTTATGGCCCAACGGGGCCGTCGCACAGGTGTTTTCCGCCCATGACCCCGAAGGGCTCAGAGGCCCTCAGTTTGATGGTGCCTGGGTGGATGAACTGGCCAAATGGAAGCGCGCGCGCGACACGTGGGATATGTTGCAATTCGGAATGCGGCTCGGGGAAAGCCCGCGCGTCTGTGTCACGACGACCCCCCGGAATGTCGGCGTATTGAAAGACATTCTGGCCAATCCGAAAACGGTTGTCACTTCGGCCCCAACCGAGGCCAACCGCGCCTATCTGGCCGACAGTTTTCTGGACGAGGTCAAAGCGCGCTATGCCGGAACCCGGCTTGGGCGTCAGGAACTGGAGGGCGTTTTGCTGGAAGACGCCGAAGGTGCGCTGTGGACGTCCGCTGCGCTGGAAGCCGCGCGCGTCGCCCATCCTCCCGAACTTGACCGGGTGGTGGTCGCGATTGACCCGCCGGTGACGTCGGGCAAACAATCCGACGAATGCGGCATCGTGGTGGTCGGCGTGGTGACACAGGGACCGGTGCAGAAGTGGAAAGCCTATGTTCTGGCGGATGCCAGTGTTTCCGAGACCAGCCCGACAGGGTGGGCGAGGGCGGCGATTCGGGCCATGGAACTGCATGGTGCAGACCGGTTGGTGGCCGAGGTGAACCAGGGGGGAGACCTGATTGAACAGGTGATCCGCCAGATTGACCCGCTGGTGCCCTTCAAGAAGGTACATGCCTCGCGGGGCAAGGTGGCCCGGGCCGAACCCGCTGCGGCCCTTTACGAACAGGGGCGGGTGCATCACCTGCGGGGGTTGGGCAAGCTGGAAGACCAGATGTGCCTGATGACCAGCTAGGGTTTCGAAGGCAAAGGCAGTCCCGACCGCGTTGATGCGCTGGTCTGGGCCCTGCACGAGGTGATTACCGATCCGGCTGCAAAATGGCGCCGCCCACAGGTGCGCGCGGTCTAGTTCAGATTTCTTAAACTATTAATCCAATGATGCTCATCAGACGGGGGCAACCCCAGGCATCAGGTTACAGGAACCGGCCCAAGTGTTTGGTTCCACAGATAAAATGATCGAGGAGCACCGGATGGCGGTATTTGATTTCTTCAAGGCGAAGGCAGCGGAAATGCCCGAGCAAAAAGCCAGCGCAACCGGCCCGGTGGTGGCCTATCACAGCGCCGGTCGCGTGGCCTGGAGCCCGCGCGATACGGTGTCGCTGACACGCACCGGCTTTGCGGGCAACCCGGTTGGTTTTCGTGCGGTCAAGATGATCGCCGAGGCTGCGGCGGCGCTGCCCCTGGTGCTGCAAAACCGGGTTGAGCGGTTCGAGGATCACCCGGTGCGCAGCCTGGTACAAAGCCCAAATCCGGCTCAGGGACGCGCTGAGCTGTTCGAGGCGCTCTATGGTCAGCTTTTGCTGACTGGCAACGGCTATCTCGAGGCCGTGGGCGGTGCGGACGGGGTTCCGCTGGAACTGCATGTGCTGCGCTCGGACCGGATGAGCCTTGTGCCTGGGGCCGATGGCTGGCCCGTGGCTTATGAATACGCAGTGGGCGGTCGCAAGCACCGCTTTGACGTCAGCGAAGGCGTCCCGGCGGTCTGCCATATCAAGAGCTTTCATCCGCAGGATGACCACTATGGGTTTTCGCCCATGCAGGCGGCGGCCCAGGCGGTGGATGTGCATAATTCAGCGTCCCGCTGGTCCAAGGCGCTGCTGGACAATGCAGCGAGGCCTTCCGGGGCGATCATCTACAAGGGGGCAGAGGGGCAGGGCACCTTGTCATCGGATCAATATGACCGGCTGGTGAACGAGATGGAAAGCCATCACCAAGGGGCACGCAATGCCGGTCGTCCCATGCTGTTGGAGGGCGGATTGGATTGGAAACCCATGGGGTTCTCTCCCAGCGACATGGAATTTCAGAAGACCAAGGAAGCCGCCGCGCGCGAAATCGCATTGGCTTTTGGGGTGCCCCCCATGCTTCTTGGGATCAACGGGGATGCCACCTATTCCAACTATCAGGAGGCGAACAGGGCCTTTTACCGGCTTACGGTGTTGCCTCTGGCAACCCGTGTCGCAGCGAGCGTTGCGGATTGGCTTTCGGGTTTTGCTGGTGAGGCGCTGGACCTGAAGCCTGATCTTGATCAGGTGCCAGCCCTGTCTGCGGAGCGGGATGCGCAATGGTCACGGGTGGCTGGGGCATCGTTCCTGACCGATGCCGAAAAACGCCGTTTGTTGGGACTGCCCGAACTGTCCGAGGATCACGCGGATGGTTGATGACAAACGATATGGATTCGAGGCCTTTGATTGTGCGCCCGCCCTGCGTCTGGAAGCGCATGAGAGAGTGGCAAAGCTGCAAACCGATGGCATCAACCGGCGGCTCGACAAGATTGAGGCGATGATGGAACGGCTGGAAAAACGTCTCTGGCTGACCGTTTACGGGGTGGTCGGTGTCATCCTTGCCCAAGCGATGCAGTCAATCGTGAACGCTGTGCCCTAGGGCCGGGTCAAAATTTTCAGAAAAATGTTGGCGCGAGAAGTGGAGATGGAAATGGATATGGAAACCGGGCTTGAGCGGAAGTTCTGCCGCTTTGATGACGAATTGACCGTGCTGGAGGGGACCAGGATCGAAGGGTATGCGAGCTTGTTTGGTGCCTGCGATCAGGGGGGAGATATCGTGGAAAAAGGGGCCTATGCCGCCTCTTTGAAAAGGAGTGTTGCCGAAGGGCGCAACGTCAAGATGCTATGGCAGCACGACCCGGCCCAACCCATCGGAATCTGGGACGAGGTGCGCGAGGATGGCAAGGGGCTATACGTCAAGGGCCGTCTCTTGGACAGCGTTGGCAAGGGTCGCGAGGCGGCCGCCCTGATCGAGGCAGGTGCCATTGATGGGCTTTCAATCGGATACCGCACCGTGCGGGCCACGAAGAATGACAAGGGCCGCCGGCTCTTGAAGGAACTGGAGCTTTGGGAAGTGTCACTGGTCACCTTCCCGATGCTTCCCAGTGCGCGGGTGGGGGCCAAGGGTGATGAGCCCGTAACAGACCCCTGGCGCGAATTGGCGGAGGCATTTGAGCACGCCCGCCAGGAGTTTGCACGGGACTGACCCGGCGCAGCACGACAACCTGAAAAGGACAATTGGATGAATAAGACCGAGATCCATTCTCGGACCGGGGAGCCCTTGTCTCCGGTGGCCGAGGTGAAATCCGCCGTGATCGGGTTCATGGGCGATTTCAAAGACTTCAAACACGACATTGATACCCGACTTCAACAACAGGAAGAGCGACTGAATATGCTTGATCGTAAATCTCACAGCTTTGCGCGCCCTGCGCTGGCCACGTCTGCCGATATCGATGCCCCGCACCAGAAGGCATTCAATGCCTATTTGCGCTCGGGTGATGATGATGCGCTGCGCGGTCTGGAAATGGAAGGCAAGGCCATGTCGACCGCTGTCAATAGCGATGGTGGTTACCTTGTGGACCCGGAAACCGCCGACACCATCAAAAGCGTTCTGGAATCGACCTCGTCGATCCGTGCGATCGCCAATGTTGTGAATGTCGAGGCCACCTCCTATGACGTGCTGATCGACAGCACCGATGTGGGTGCGGGCTGGGCCGATGAAACCTCGTCGACGACTGAAACCGGTACGCCGACCATCGAGCGCATCACCATCGCCCTGCACGAGCTTTCGGCTCTGCCCAAAGCCTCGCAGCGCCTGCTGGACGACAGCGCCTTTGATATCGAAGGCTGGCTGGCTGGTCGCATCGCCGACAAGTTTGCCCGCGCCGAAGCTGCGGCCTTTATCAACGGTGACGGTGTCGATAAACCCACCGGTATTCTGAACCACCCGACAGTGGACAACGACGTCTGGGTCTGGGGCAATATCGGATACGTTCCCACCGGTGTGGATGGCGATTTCAATGGTGGCGAGGCCATCATCGACCTGGTCTACGCGCTGGGTGCGCAATACCGCGCCAATGCGTCCTTTGTGATGAACTCGAAAACCGCAGGTGCCGTGCGCAAGCTGAAGGATGGCGATGGCCGCTTCCTGTGGTCCGATGGTCTGGCCGCGGGCGAGCCTGCGCGTCTGCTGGGCTATCCCGTACTGATCGCCGAGGACATGCCGGACATCGCGTCGGGTGCCGACGCCATCGCATTTGGCGACTTTGCCGCCGGGTACACCGTAGCCGAACGTCCCGACCTGCGCGTTCTGCGGGATCCGTTCAGCGCCAAGCCCCACGTCCTGTTCTATGCCACCAAACGTGTTGGCGGTGACGTGAGCGACTTTGCTGCGATCAAGCTTCTGAAATTCGCGGTCTCGTAAGGGACAGCGGATCGCGGGGGCGGAGAAATCTGCCCCCGGGCGCGCGTTGCCGCATTGGCGTTGTCAGCTGCTCCCCTCCGTCCGAGCAACGTTGGCAACGCGTGCTAAATCCCCGGAGGGGGTCGAATTTTCTGGAGTAATTCCATGATGTTAATCGAAGAGACCGCAGTGCCGTCAACCGCTTTGCCGGTTGATGAATTCAAGGCACATCTGCGTTTGGGTACAGGGTTTGCCGAAGACAGCCTTCAGGACGCGGTTCTGGAAAGCTTTTTGCGCGCGGCCATGGCGGCGATCGAAGCGCGGACAGGCAAGATCCTGCTTTCGAGGGATTTCTCCTGGACGCTCACCGCATGGCGCGATCAGTTGGGCCAGGCGTTGCCGGTGGCACCGATCAGCGCGATTACCGAGTTTGTGATGATTGACCGTCTGGATGTCGAAGAGACGGTCGACGCGGCCGACTACAGGCTGGACGCCGATATGCAGCGCCCACGCCTGCGGCCTACCGCCGCTTTGCTGCCCTCGATCCCGATCGGTGGGACGGTGCGGATCGGGTTCACCGCTGGATTTGGTCCGGCATGGGGGGATCTGCCCGCCGACCTGGCGCAGGCGGTGTTGATGCTGGCGGCGCATTACTATGAGTATCGCCACGAAACCAGCCTGTCGGACGGGTGTATGCCCTTTGGTGTCACCAGCCTGATCGAGCGTTACCGCACCGTGCGCCTATTTGCGGGGGCGGGCCAATGAAACCCGTTCACCTGAACCGCAAACTGGTGCTGGAGGCCCCGGACCAGTTGCCCGATGGGGCCGGGGGGTTCACCCGGGTCTGGGTCGCGCTGGGGGAACACTGGGCCGAAGTCACGGCCCGTACGGGGCGTGAAAAGGCCGGCGAGGCTGTGCCAGTGTCCAATGTGGGGTTTCGCATCACCGTGCGCGGCGCGCCGGTGGGCAGCGAAGGTCGCCCCAAACCCGAACAGCGTTTCCGCGAAGGCGCGCGCATCTTTCGTATCCTGGCCGTGGCCGAACATGATCGCGATGGCCGTTACCTGACCTGTTACGCCGACGAGGAGGTGGCGGTATGAGCTATGGTGTTTCTTCTGCTCTGCAAGCGGCGGTGTATCAACAACTGGCCGCAGACACGGCGCTCAACGCGCTTGTTGGCACGGCGATTTATGACGCGCTTCCGGCGGGCACCCTGCCCGAAACCTATGTCACGCTTGGCCCGGAATCCGTGCGTGACAAGTCAAGCAAGACCGGCCACGGCGCCCTGCACACAATCACGGTGTCGGTGGTGACCGACAGCACCGGGTTTCAGGTGGCCAAGGACGTGGCCACGGCGGTGAGCGATGCGTTGAACGACGCCGATCTGACCCTGACGCGGGGCCGTCTTGTTTACCTGATGTTCGACCGCGCCACTGCGCGGCTGGAAGGAACGGGCACTCAGCGGCGCATTGATCTGCGATTTCGCGCCCGTGTCGAAGACGACTGATAATCAACAAACTTTGGAGTATGAAACATGGTTGCCCAGAATGGCAAGGATCTTTTGATCAAGGTGGATATGACCGGCGGTGGTCTGTTCGAAACTCTCGCGGGGCTCCGGGCCACGCGGATCAGCTTTAACGCCGAGAGCGTGGATGTCACCAGCCTGGAAAGTCAGGGTGGATGGCGCGAATTACTGGCCGGAGCCGGGGTGAAATCGGCGTCGATCAGCGGCTCGGGCGTGTTCAGGGACGAAGGCAGCGACGAACGTGCGCGCCAGATCTTCTTTGACGGTGAAACCCCGGAATTTCAGGTGATCATCCCGGATTTTGGCACGGTGGAAGGTGTCTTCCAGGTGACGAGCATCGAATATGCCGGTTCGCATAATGGCGAGGCGACCTATGAACTGTCGCTGGCTTCGGCGGGTGCGCTGACCTTTGTGGCGGCACCCTGATCATGGCCAATCCGTGGACGGGGGAGGTGGCGCTGGTCATGGATGGCGAGCGTCACCGACTGAAGCTGACGCTTGGCGCGTTGGCGGAATTGGAGGCGGGGCTTGAGACCGGCACGCTTGTCGAACTGGTTGAGCGGTTCGAAACCGGGGCGTTTTCAACCCGCGATGTGCTTGCGCTGATCGTCGCCGGACTGCGCGGCGGGGGCTGGCAGGGCCAGGCTTCGGACCTGTTGAGCACCGAGATTCAGGGCGGGCCCATGGGGGCCGCCCGGGTGGCCGCCGAACTGTTGGCGCGTGCCTTCATGCTGCCCGAGGTGGCCCAAGATGGCGGGGTTTGACTGGCCCGTTCTGATGCGGGCGGGGATGCGCGGGCTGGGTTTGAAACCCGCCGAATTCTGGGCGCTGACCCCGGCCGAATTGCAATTGCTGTTGGGGCCCGAGGCCGCGGCGGCACCGTTGGTGCGGGATCGTTTGAACGAGCTGATCCGCGCCTATCCCGATCAAGTTGGAGGGACCGACGATGAGTGACCACGAAGGAATTCAGGACCTGGAAGACCAGGTTGAAGCCCTGGAGCAGACGCTGGGCGATGCGGCCTCTGTCGCCTCGGCCTTTGATAGCGAAATGCAGCGGATTCGCGCGACCATGGCCCAGACCGGATATGACGTTGCCACGCTGGATCGCGGCATGAGCCGGGGACTGCGCCGGGCCTTTGACGGGGTGTTGCTGGATGGCATGAAACTGTCCGATGCGCTGGATGTCATGGCAAGCTCGATGATCAATGCCGCCTATTCCGCCGCCGTGAAGCCGGTCACGGATCACGTGGGGGGATTGCTGGCACAGGGGGTGGGTAGCCTGATGGGCAGCATCTTCCCCTTTGCCGATGGTGCCGGGTTCGCCCAGGGACGGGTGATGCCTTTTGCCAATGGCGGTGTGGTCAGCGGCCCCACCACATTTCCCATGCGTGGCGGCACCGGGTTGATGGGGGAAGCCGGCCCCGAGGCGATCATGCCTCTGGCGCGCGGTGCCGATGGCAAGCTGGGCGTGCGCAGCGCCGGGGGCGGGCAACCCGTCAACGTGGTCATGAACATCACCACCCCCGACGTGGCCGGATTCCAACGCAGCCAAAGCCAGATTGCCGCCCAGATGGGCCGGGCCATGGCCCGTGGCCAACGCAACCGTTGATCCAGAGGAGAACAGGTTATGGATTTTCACGAGGTACGTTTTCCCGCCAACCTGAGTTTCGGCTCGGTCGGTGGCCCGGAACGGCGCACGGACGTGGTGACGCTGGCCAACGGGTTCGAAGAACGCAACACCCCCTGGGCCCATTCGCGCCGTCGCTATGACGCGGGCGTGTCGATGCGGTCGCTGGACGACATCGAATCCGTGATCGCCTTTTTCGAGGCGCGTCAGGGTCAGATGTACGGGTTCCGCTGGAAAGACTGGTCGGATTACAAATCCGGTCGGGCGCTGGCCGAGATTGATTACCGGGACCAGACTTTTGCAACCGGGGACGAGACCCAGGCCGAATACCAACTGGCCAAGATCTATCGGTCAGGGACCCAGACCTATAGCCGTCCGATCACGAAGCCAGTGCAAGGCACGGTGCGGATCGGGCTTGCCGGGATCGAACAGCTGGAGGGTGTGCATTACGAGGTGGACAGCTCCACCGGCGTGATCACCTTTGCCCATCCGCCCAACCAGGGCGTGGATATTACCGCAGGGTATGAATTTGACGTGCCGGTCCGGTTTGACACCGATCGGATCGAGGCCAATGTGGCCAGCTTTCACGCCGGTGCAGTGCCCAGCATTCCGGTTGTCGAGGTGCGTGTGTGATGGGGGTGCAAGGCGAACTGTTGACCCATCTTCAGACCGGGATGACCACGGTCTGTCGCGCATGGGCGATCACCCGGACCGATGGGGTGACCTTCGGTTTCACGGATCACGATTGTGGCCTGTCTTTTGACGGTATCACGTTCCGCGCCGATACAGGGCTGAGTGCGATGGCACTGCAACAAAGCACGGGGCTGTCGGTGGACAATACCGAGGCGCTGGGCGCGTTGTCCGACGCGGCCGTGACCGAAGAGGATATCGAGGCTGGTCGCTTTGACGGGGCCGAGGTGCGGTCATGGCTGGTCAACTGGGCTTCGCCAGAGCAAAGGCATCTGCAATTTCGCGGAACCATTGGCGAACTGACCCGCGGCGGTGGTGCGTTTCAGGCCGAACTGCGCGGGTTGAGCGAGGCATTGAACCGCCCGCTGGGCCGGGTGTACCAGAAACCCTGCACGGCAGTGTTGGGGGACGCGCATTGCGGTTTTGACACGACCGAACCCGGCTATTTCGCGGAGATCTCCGTGGAGCAGGTTGCGGATAACAGCCGTTTCACCTTTGCCGATCTGCCCGGGTACGAGGACGGATGGTTTGCCCGGGGGCAGCTGATCGGGATCAGTGGCGCGGCACGGGGGCTGCGCGGCATGATCAAACGCGACTATTTCGAAGATGGGGCGCGGGTGATCGAACTGTGGCATCCCATGCGCGCGGATGTGGAGACCGGAGATGTGATCCGCATCGTGGCCGGATGCGACAAACGCATGACCACCTGCCGCCTGAAATTCAACAACATTCTGAATTTTCAGGGCTTCCCGGATATTCCCGGTGAAAGCTGGCAGATGGTCCAGCCCCGGCAATCCGGCGAAACCAGCGGTGGGAGTCGCCGGTAACATGACCCTCCCGGAACAAATCGTGGTCGCTGCGCGTCAGTGGATCGGAACACCCTATCGCCATCAGGCCGCGTGCAAGGGGGCCGGGTGTGACTGTCTTGGCCTGTTGCGCGGTGTCTGGGCCGAAGTCCTGGGCGCGGAACCCGAACCTGTTCCCGCCTATTCCATGGACTGGTCCGAGCCGCAGGGGGACGAAGCCCTCTGGGCCGCCGCACAGCGGCATTTGCACGACTGCACCGCCGACGCGTTGGCGGTCGGCGATGTGTTGTTGTTTCGGATGCGGGCCGGGGCCGTGGCCAAACATCTGGGGATTGCGGCGCGAATCGGCGCCCACCCGACTTTCATTCATTCCTATTCGGGGCATGGCGTGGTCGAAAGCCCGCTTTCTACCCCCTGGCGCCGCCGCATCGTGGCGCGTTTCAAGTTTCCAGAGGAGAACGGCTGATGGCGACGATAGTACTTTCCGCGGCAGGGGCCGCACTTGGTGGTTCGGTCGGGGGCAGCATCCTGGGTTTGTCGATGACAGCCGTGGGGCGCTTTGCCGGGGCCTCATTGGGGCGGGTGATCGACCAAAGGGTCATGGGCAACGGTTCAGATGTGGTGGAAACCGGGCGCGTGGACCGGTTTCGCCTGACCGGTGCTGGCGAAGGCGATCCGGTGACCCAGATCTATGGTCGCACACAGGTGGCGGGACAGGTCATCTGGGCCACACAGTTCAGCGAACATGTGACGGTGACCGGTGGTTCGGGCAAGGGCACACGCCCGCGCCAACCCGAGACACGGAGCTACAGCTATACCGTGAACCTGGCTGTTGCCTTGGGTGAAGGCGAGATCACGGGAATTGGCCGCATCTGGGCAGATGGGACCGAGATGTCCAGGGATGATCTGAACATGCGGGTCTATACCGGAACGCAGTATCAGTTGCCCGATCCCAAGATGGAAGCGGTTGAAGGTACAGGCCAGGTGCCGGCCTATCGCGGCACGGCCTATGTGGTGTTTGAAGACCTTGCATTGGAGCAGTTCGGCAACCGTATTCCCCAGTTTGCGTTCGAGGTGATGCGCCCTACGCAATCGGGTCTGCAGGATGCGGATGAAGACATGGCGCATAACGTGCGCGCGGTTGCGATGATGCCCGGCAGCGGCGAATACGCGCTGGCCACGACCCCGGTGCATTTTTCCTATGGGGTTGGGCAGGGGGCGCTGGCCAATGTGAACACGCCCTCGGGGAAAAGCGATTTCGAAACGTCGCTTGACCGGATGCAGGACGAGTTGCCCAATTGCGGGTCGACCTCTCTGATTGTCAGTTGGTTTGGGGACGATCTGCGCTGTGACAGCTGTACGATCCGCCCCAAGATCGAACAGAATACGTTTGATGGCACCGAAATGCCCTGGGCCGTGGCCGGTGAAACCCGCGCCAGCGCGCCGGTGGTTGCGCAGGATGACGATGACCGCCCGATCTATGGCGGCACCCCGGCAGACGCCTCGGTGATCGAAGCAATCCATGCACTGGCGGAGCGCGGTCAGCACGTGACCTATTACCCGTTCATCCTGATGGATCAGGTTGAGGGCAATGGGCTTGACGATCCCTATAGCGATGCCGCCGATCAGCCCAGGCTGCCCTGGCGCGGCCGGATCACCCTGTCGTCGGCCCCCGGACAGGAGGACAGCCCGGATGGCACCGCTGCTGCGGAGTCCGAGGTCGCGGCGTTTTTCGGCACCGCATCGGCGGCGGATTTCCAAGTGTCGCCAGGCACGGTGACCTATACCGGACCATCCGAATGGAGCTATCGCAGGTTCATCCTGCATCAGGCCGCGCTTTGTGCCGCTGCGGGGGGGGTCGAGGCCTTCTGTGTCGGGTCGGAAATGCGGGGTTTGACCCAGATCCGCGGCGCGGCGGGCTTCCCGGCCGTGGAACAGCTGCGCCTTCTCACCGCCGAAGTGCGCACCCTTTTGGGAACCGAAACCAGGATCGGCTATGCGGCCGACTGGTCCGAGTATTTCGGGTATAACGCCCCGGACGGGAACCGCTATTTCCACCTTGATCCGCTGTGGTCCGATGCCGAAATCGACTTTGTCGGAATCGACAATTACATGCCCCTCTCCGATTGGCGTGAGGGTCGGGACCATCTGGATGCCGATGCCGGGGCGATCTATGATCTTGACTATCTGCAATCGAACATTGCCGGGGGGGAAGGGTATGATTGGTATTACCATTCTGCCGAGGCCCGGGACGCGCAAATCCGCACCCCAATCACGGATGGTGATCACGATGAGCCGTGGATCTGGCGTTACAAGGATATCCTGAACTGGTGGAAACACGAACATTATGAGCGGATTGGGGGGATTCGCCAGCCGGTGCCCACGGGTTGGGTGCCGCAATCCAAGCCGATCTGGTTCACGGAACTGGGCTGTGCCGCCATCGACAAGGGGACGAACCAACCCAACAAGTTCCTGGACCCCAAATCCTCGGAATCCTCTTTGCCGCACTATTCGAACGGGCAAAGGGATGAATTCATGCAGGTCCAGTATCTGCGCGCCATGCACAGGTTCTGGAGTGATCCGGCGAACAACCCGGAATCCATCGAGTATCCGGGGCAAATGGTGGACCTGTCCAAATCCCATGTCTGGGCCTGGGATGCGCGCCCCTATCCGTTCTTCCCGGCCAATCAGAACCTGTGGAGCGATGGTGAAAACTATGCCCGCGGTCACTGGATCACCGGTCGGGCCTCGCAACGGTCGCTGGCCTCGGTTGTCGAGGAAATCTGCGCCCGCGCTGGGCTGACGCAGATCGACACCTCGCGCCTTTACGGCGTGGTGCGTGGATATGCGGTGAATCAGGTGGGAGACGCCCGCGCGGCGCTGCAACCTCTGATGTTGCGCTATGGGTTTGATGCGGTGGAACGGGACGGGGCGATGGTGTTTTCCATGCGCGACGGGATCGAAGATTCGGCGCAATCGGGTGAAACCCTTGCCATGACGGGCGAAATCGACGGCACAATCGAACGCCAGCGTGCCTCAGAGGCCGATCTGGTGGGCCGTGTCCGCCTGCGTTTCATCGAGGCCGAGGCGAATTTCGAGGCCATCGCGGAAGAAGCGGTTCTGCCGGATGAAGCGACCCACGCCGTTGCCGGGAACGAAATCCCGCTGGTCATGACACGGGGCGAGGGGCGTCAGGTGGTTGAACGCTGGCTTTCGGAATCCCGTGTGGGGCGGGATACATTGCGCTTTGCCCTGCCACCGTCCCGGCTGGATGTGGGTCCGGGGGACGTGTTGCGCGTAGAAACCGGCGATGGCAGTGACCTGGTGCGCGTGGACCGGGTCGATCTTGGGACCGAACAGATTGTCGATGCGGTGCGGATCGAACCGGAAACCTATCGCCCTGTGGACATGGCAGAGGATGCCGTATCGCTGGGCCGCTTCGTGCCCCCGATCCCGGTTTTCCCGCTGTTTCTGGACCTGCCTTTGTTGACAGGCGACGAG
This sequence comes from Rhodobacterales bacterium, assembly GCA_002747035.1. Classification (GTDB taxonomy): domain Bacteria; phylum Pseudomonadota; class Alphaproteobacteria; order Rhodobacterales; family Rhodobacteraceae. The sequence goes on along the minus strand of PDRZ01000014.1, from coordinate 64,097 downwards.
GTGCCCCATGCGCCGCATCTTGCGCTGACCTCAGAACCCTGGCCGGGCAGCGTGGCCATTTACAGTTCGGCCAGCGACAGCGATTATGCCCTGAACGAGGTTATCGCGGCCCGTTCGACCATCGGTATCACCCAAAGTGTTCTGCGCGCGGCACCGCCTGCGCTTTATGACCGGGGCGAGGGGTTGATCGTTGAACTCACCTCCGGCGAATTGCAATCGGTGGACGAAACCAAACTGCTTGCGGGCAGCAACCTGATGGCGATTGGCGACGGCACCCCGGGCAATTGGGAGCTGTTCCAGTTCCGCGATGCGGATCTCGTGGCCGAAAACACCTATCTCCTGTCCCATCGTTTGCGTGGACAGTTGGGCACCGATGCCTGGATGCCCGCGGCGTGGCCGGTTGGCTCTTACGTGGTGCTGTTGAATGGTGTTCCACAACAAATCGCACTTGCCGAGTCACAGCGTAACCTGTCGCGTCACTATCGGATTGGGCCTGCCCGGCGGGGCTATGACGACCCATCTTATCAACATGTGGTGGAAGCGTTCGAAGGCGTGGGGCTGAAACCTCTCAGCCCAAGCCATGTCTCGGCGAACGGTGCGCTGGGCGCAGATATTGACCTGTCGTGGATCCGCCGTACGCGCATTGGCGGGGACAGTTGGGAAGGGCTTGACGTGCCCTTGGGGGAAGAAACCGAAAGCTATCTCTTGCGCGTGTCCCAGGGGGGCACCCCATTGCGCGAGGTTCAGGTGTCATCGCCGGGCTGGACCTACACCATCGCGATGCAAGCCGCCGACGGTGTCAGCGGCGCGGTTGATATCGAAGTGGCACAGATTTCGGCCACGCTGGGGGCCGGGGCCTTTGCCACGCTCACACTGGATCCCTGATCCATATCTCGTTCCGGGGCTGCCGCGTGTTTTGTCCGCAAGGCGCGGTGGCCCCGAATACCCACCAAGTTTCGCCGTCAAGCACAGGCAAGACAGCGGGTCGCAGCAAGATCGAGTTGAGGCCGCCGGGGGGCAATTTCCTCTCCACACTTCTCAAAAGACCCTTGTTTGCCGTCGTCCAACCGGGTGAGCGCAAACCCAAGGCGCTGGGCCTGGATGTCCCGCCGCGCCCGTGTGGCCCTGGCCATCGCCGGATGTTGTAACGCATCCATCCGACTCAACCGTCCCACGATCCGTTGACCACGGCCTGTTGTTCCAGCGTCACGACGGCCTGTCCTCCGCGCCCCCGCGCATCCTGACGGGTGATCTGGTTCAGCCGTTCACGGATCAATGCGCGGAACCGGACAAGATCGGACTCATTCATGTCGCTGATCCTCTCAATCACGCGATTGCGTTTTCGTTTCCTGAGCCTATCTGTTACATTGTGCAGAGCAAAGGACGGAACATCATGGCGGAAACACGTGCACATCTGACCGAACTTGATCCGGTCTGGGCTCGGATCGTGCAAGAGGCGGAACAGGCGGTTCGCGACGAACCGCTGTTGGGCGGCCTGATTCACTCCAGCATCCTTTATCATGGATCGCTTGAACGGGCGCTGGCCTATCGCATCTCGCTCAAACTGGCCTCGGGTGAAATGTCCGAGCAAATCCTGCGCGAAATCTGTGACGAGGCCTATGCCTCGGACCCGGAAATCGCCACCGATGCCCGGGCCGATGTCGCGGCGGTGTTCGACCGCGACCCGGCCTGTCATCGGTTCCTGCAACCCCTGATGTTCTTCAAAGGGTTTCAGGCGATTCAGGCCTATCGCGTGGCTCACTACCTGTGGCGCACCGGGCGCAAGGACCTGTCTTATTTCTTCCAGATGCGCGTGTCCGAGGTGTTTGGAATTGATATTCACCCCGCGGCCCGGATCGGCAAGGGTATCATGATTGACCACGCCCATTCCATCGTGATCGGGGAAACGGCTGTGGTTGGGGACAATGTCTCGCTCCTGCATTCCGTGACCCTTGGCGGCACGGGGAAAGAGGACGAGGATCGCCACCCAAAGATCGGCGATGGCGTTCTGATTGGTGCCGGGGCCAAGGTTCTGGGCAATATCGTGGTCGGGGACTGCTCGCGCATTGCCGCAGGGTCCGTGGTGCTGGACGAAGTCCCGCCCTGCAAAACCGTCGCCGGGGTGCCGGCGCGGATCGTGGGCGAAGCGGGGTGTGACCAGCCGGCCATGACCATGGACCAGATCCTGAAAAGCGGTGCCTGAAGCGGCACCTGAGGGGCACATCAGGTTTCGCTCGTTTTGACCGGCGTGAACTCTGCCTGAACCCGGGCAGGGTGATGCGGTGCAAAACACGCCCCGACAACACGCCCCGACCGGCCCGGCACAACCTGACCCGTAACCACATACATGGCCAAGGCGTCAGCGGCTCAACGCATCCAGCACCCGCGCCCAGCTGCGTGTGCCCCTGTGAAAGCTTTCAAGGTCGTATTTTTCGTTCGGGCTGTGGATTTGGTCGTCATCCTTTGCAAACCCGATCAACATGGCATCAACCCCCAACAGGTCTTTGAAATACCCGGCAATCGGGATCGACCCGCCAAAGCCCACATAGGCCGCAGGGCCGGACCATTCATCGGAAAGCGCCTGACGGGCCTTTTCAAAGGCCGGGTCTTCGATCGACATCTGCGACGCCGTCGATCCTTTTTCGGTGCGGTATTCCACGCTGAACCCCGGCGGTAGGGCGTTTTCAAGATAGCTGCGGAACGCCGTGCGGATCGCATCGGGGTCCTGTGTGCCCACAAGGCGGAAAGAGAGCTTGGCCGAGGCCTGAGAAGGCAGAACGGTTTTGAACCCATCGCCCGTATAGCCCCCCCAGATGCCGTTCACATCACATGTGGGGCGCGACCAGATCTGTTCCAACGGGGTGCGGTCCACTTCGCCCGCAGGTTCCTCAAGCCCCACATCGCCAAGGAATTTGGCATGGTCGAAATTCAGTCCCTGCCATTGGGCGCGGATGTCATCGGGCAGTTCGGGCACACCATCGTAAAATCCGGGCAGGGTCACACCACCCTTGTCGTCATGCAGCCCGGCAATGATTTTGGACAGCACCCGGATCGGGTTCATCGCGATCCCGCCATACATGCCCGAATGGAGATCACGATTCGGGCCGGTGATGGTGAAATCCTCGCACAGCATTCCACGCAATTGTGTGGTGATGGCCGGAACCTTGCTTTGAAACAGTCCGGTGTCACAGATCAACGCGATATCGGTGGTCAGTTCTTTGGCATTTTCCTGCATGAAAGGCACGAGAGAGGGCGACCCGGACTCTTCCTCCCCCTCAAAGAAAAACGTGATCTTGCAGGGAAATTCTCCGTACACGGCCTTCCAGGCCCGGCACGCCTCGACAAAGGTCATCAACTGCCCCTTGTCATCACTGGACCCGCGCCCGCGAATGACCGTGCCTGCATCCGTGTCTTCCAACGCCGGATCAAACGGATCGCGGTCCCACAGGTCCAGCGGATCAACGGGTTGGACGTCGTAATGCCCGTAAAACAAAAGGTGCGGCGCGTCTGAGCCTTCGGGGCCCTCCACATGGCCCACCACCATGGGGTGGCCCGGGGTCTGGCGTTTTTCGGCCTGAACGCCAAGGCTGGTAAGATCGGCGACCAGCCAATCGGCGGCGGTCTGGCAATGATCGGCAAAGGCAGGATCGGTGGAAATCGACGGGATCCGCAGAAGCTCGAGCAACCGGTCGGTGGCGGCGGGCAGATCGGTGTCGATCCGGGACAGAACTTCGTTCAGCGACATGGGGCACAACTCCTTTGGGCATTCCGCTTTGGTGTTACCCTATCACCGGTATGGGCGCTGTCCAGCCGCTTACAGGTTGGCGGATAAAACCAGCGGAGCGGGTAGGGCGCTGTGCCAGCAAGGCGGGGAACGCCGGGGCCCGTGAGGCCGAGAATGACATGTCCTGTCATCTCCTGTCATCGCATCGGACAGCTTGTGAAATAATGAATGAAAAACCGGCCCGAACTGCTCCGGACAGCCCCGGGCACAGGGGGGGCGGAACCCGATTTCCTTGATACAAATCAAGGTCGGTCCGGGGTGTCATTTTGTAGCCTTCCCAGAGTGGATGGCGCGAATTATAACATCCAGAATCATGATTAAGGTCCGAACAGGGGCCATGTGGGGCTGTGCATGTGTTGCGCAGCTTTGTGAACGCGATCAAAGGGGACAGCCTTGACCTACGACAGCCAGCTTGACCAGGCCATCCAACGTTTGCATGACGAAGGGCGGTATCGCACCTTTATCGACATCGAACGGGAAAAGGGCAATTTCCCCCATGCGGTCTGGAACAAACCGGACGGTTCCCAACAGCCCGTGACCGTTTGGTGTGGCAACGACTATCTGGGCATGGGGCAACATCCAGAGGTGCTTGCGGCCATGCACGAAGCGATTGACGCCACCGGCGCCGGTTCAGGCGGGACCCGCAACATTTCGGGCACCACGGTCTATCACAAACGGCTCGAAGCCGAACTGGCCGACCTGCACCGCAAGGAAGCGGCGCTTTTGTTCTCCTCGGCCTATATCGCCAATGACGCCACGCTTTCGACCCTGCCGAAACTGTTTCCCGGTCTGATTATCTATTCGGACGAATTGAACCACGCTTCGATGATCGAAGGGGTGCGCCGCAATGGTGGGGCCAAGCGAATCTTTCGCCACAATGACGTGGCCCATCTGCGCGAACTGCTGGAGGCTGACGACCCGGCGGTGCCCAAGCTGATCGCCTTCGAGTCGGTCTATTCCATGGACGGCGATTTCGGCCCGATCGAGGCGATCTGTGATCTGGCCGACGAATTTGGCGCGCTGACCTATATTGACGAGGTGCATGCGGTGGGCATGTACGGTCCGCGCGGGGCAGGGGTCACTGAACGGGACAACCTAGCCCACCGGATCGACATCATCAACGGGACGCTGGCCAAGGCCTATGGCGTGATGGGCGGCTATATCGCGGCCAGCGCCAAGATGTGCGACGCCATCCGTTCCTATGCGCCGGGCTTTATCTTCACCACCTCGCTGCCCCCTGCCGTGGCGGCTGCGGCGGCGGCTTCGGTGCGTATTCTGAAAACCGATCAGACGCGCCGCGACCAGCATCAGACCCAGGCGAAGATCCTGAAAACCCGGCTCAAGGGGCTGGGCCTGCCGATCATCGACCATGGCAGCCACATTGTTCCGGTGATCGTGGGCGACCCGGTGCATACGAAACAACTGTCGGACATGCTGCTTGACGATTTCGGGATCTATGTCCAGCCGATCAACTTCCCCACCGTCCCGCGTGGCACGGAACGGCTCCGCTTTACCCCGTCGCCGGTACACGGACCACGGGAAATGGACAGTCTGGTGAATGCTCTGGACGCTCTTTGGTCCCACTGTGCGCTGAATCGTGCCGAACTGGCGGGCTGATTTACCCTGGTTGGGAATATCCCTTGTAATATGGTACGTTTGTGCAATGAAGGCATAGAGGCGGGCTCGGGGGTGAGCCCGATTCGTCAGCAAAACAAGGGACAGCGTGGATGATCGGTCGCAGATCCAAGCGTAAGGCAGAGGTAACTGAAGTTGAACCCAAGTGGTTTGACGACTTCGATCTGCGCCTGGGCGACATGATGCGCGGCGAACGCGCGACCATGGGCAAATCCCTTCTGGACGTGCAACGCGAACTGCGCATCAAGGCTGCCTATATTGCGGCCATCGAAAACGCGGACCCCTCGGCCTTTGATACGCCCGGCTTCATCGCCGGTTACGTGCGCTCTTACGCCCGCTACCTGAACATGGACCCGGACAAGGCCTATGACGCCTTCTGTGCCGAAAGCGGGTTTACCACGGCGCACGGCATGTCGGCCGAGGCATCGTCGATCCGCAAACCCATGGCCGAAGGCGGCTTTGCCTCTGGTCTTGGTGCGGGCATGGGCACCGGGCTTGGCAAGGTGGCCTCGGAACCGTTTTCCCGTGGCGGCGGCTTTACCCCTGCCTCTGACGGGCTGTTGTCCCAGATCGAACCGCGCGCCGTGGGCTCCACCCTCGTGCTGCTTGCGCTTGTGGCCGGGCTTGGCTTTGGCGGCTGGACCATCCTGAACGAAGTGCAGCGGGTGCAGATCGCCCCGGTGGAACATGTGCCCGATGTGCTGGCCGATCTTGATCCGCTGTCCGGCGCGGCCCAGCTTGGCGTGACCAACGATATGGAGGCCGAAACCGCCCGCGCCAGCGGCGTGTTTACCCCACCTTCGGACAGGTTGGACCGGCTGTACCGCCCCCAAGCGCTTGATGTGCCGGTCATGGTGGCGCGCGACGCGCCAATTTCCACACTGGACCCGCGTCGCGTGGGCACCTTTGCGGATGAGAACGCGATACTGGCTGATGCCGGGGCCTCGACCGACGGGATCACCACGCCCAGCGTGCCACAGGTTGTGGAAGATGTCCGTGACGGAGTGGTCCTCTTCGCGGTCCGCCCGGCCTGGGTGCGTGTCCGCGCGGCGGATGGCAGTGTGATCTTTGAAAAAATTCTGGAAGCGGGCGAAGAATACGAACTTCCCGCCACCGAAGAGGCACCAACGCTTCAGGCCGGTATGTCCGGTTCGCTCTTTTTCGAGATCGACGGCGAACTCTATGGCCCGGCGGGGCAGGGCACCTCGACCGTGCGCAAATTGGCCATGGGGCGCGAGGCGCTGCTTGAAAACTATGAACTGGCGGATTTCGAAAGTGATCCGGTACTGTCCAGGGTTGTCGCCGAAATGGCCCAACCGACCGAGCCACAGCAATAAACCCCTATAAATCGAGCTTTCCCGACCTGGCTGTGATTGCGGCCCGACGTTTGGCGCACTATCTATCCTCCGACACAGATGCCAATCCCGGGGGATAACCCATGTCGCACAATCCCATTCGCCCATGGCGCGATATCGAACGGCGCAACAGCCGTCAGATCATGGTGGGCAATGTGCCCGTGGGGGGCGATGCGCCCATCGCGGTGCAGACCATGACCAACACGCCCACCACCGACATTGCCGCCACCGTGGCCCAGATCCAATCGGCGGCCGAGGCGGGGGCCGATCTGGTCCGCGTGTCGGTTCCGGATCAAAACAGCGCCAGAGCGTTGAAAACCATCGTGGCCGAAAGCCCCGTGCCGCTCATTGCCGACATTCATTTCCACTATAAACGCGGGATCGAAGCGGCCGAGGCCGGGGCGGCCTGTCTGCGCATCAACCCGGGCAATATCGGCTCCGAGGATCGTGTGAAAGAGGTGATCAAGGCCGCCCGCGACCATAACTGTTCCATCCGTATCGGGGTGAATGCCGGCAGTCTGGAAAGGCACCTGCTGGACAAATACGGCGAACCCTGCCCGGCGGCGATGGTGGAAAGCGGGCTGGATCACATTCGCATTCTACAGGACCACGATTTCCACGAATTCAAGATTTCGCTCAAGGCCTCGGATGTGTTCATGACCGCCGCCGCCTATCAACAGCTGGCCGATGCCACCGACGCCCCGATCCATATCGGTGTGACCGAAGCGGGCGGGTTCGTTTCCGGCACGATCAAATCGGCGATCGGGCTGGGCAACCTGTTGTGGATGGGCATTGGCGATACGCTGCGCGTGTCCCTGTCGGCGGATCCGGTGGAAGAGGTGAAAGTAGGGTTCGAGATTCTCAAATCCCTTGGCCTGCGTCACCGCGGGGTGAATATCATCTCCTGCCCCTCCTGTGCGCGGCAGGGGTTCGACGTGATCAAGACGGTTGAGGCGCTGGAAAACCGGCTTGCCCATATCCATACGCCCATGAGCCTGTCGATCATCGGCTGTGTGGTGAATGGTCCGGGCGAGGCATTGATGACCGATATCGGCTTTACCGGCGGCGGTGCCGGGGCGGGCATGGTCTATATGGCGGGTAAACAGGACCACAAGATGGACAACGAGAAGATGATCGACCACATTGTCGGGCTGGTCGAAAAACGCGCCGCAGAGATCGAGCGCGAGGCACAGGCGGCAGAGTAACACCGCGCCGCGCGCGCCGTGTTAACGGATCGGCGCAACGCGCGCTGCTATCGGTGGGGGTGTCCCGGTGATGCCGGGTTGGTGCCGCATTGCTGCGCAAAAATCACCCCCCGTTGCAGGCGGGTTCAGGGCGTTAACCTTGTTCCCGCGTTCTCTCCACCAGTTCCAGCATGTTGGTCAGGGGAAGATAGCCGCGCAACATCTGATCCTGCAGGATGAATGTCGGGGTGCCGTTGATGCTCAATCGCTGTCCCAAAATCCGGGACTCGCGGATGACTTCGGTCACCTCGTCACTGTCCATCCTGGCCATCACCGCATCCGCATCCACGCCCAACGTCCCGGCCAGACGCCGCAGAACCGGTTCGTTCGGGTTGGATTTAAGCTTGATCAACGCATTCGCCGCCGCCTTATAGGCCGCGTCTCCGGCCACCTGTTTCACGGCGATGGCAAAGCGCGAAGAGGTCACGCTGGCCTCTCCCAAAATCGGGAACTCCTTGACGATAAGCCGGATATTTCCGTCCAGTTCCAACAGCTTGGCAACTTCGTCATGGGCCTTGCGGCAATAGCCACAGCGGTAATCGACAAACTCCACAAGGGTGATATCCCCGTCAGGATTGCCGCCCACATAAGAGTTGGAATTGTTGAAGATCGCCTCGAAGTTGGTTGTCACCATGGCCTTGTCCATCTCGGCCTGCTGCGCCGCTTCGCGGTTTTCCAGCACGTGGATGGCTTCCATGATGACTTCGGGGTTTTCAAGCAGGAAGGCGCGGACCTCCGCCCGGAATGCGGCCTGTTCCTGGCTGGTCATGCTGGTCAGGTCAAAGGCCTGGGCCGGAGCCGCGGCCAGCCCGGCAAGCGCCAGCGCGAAAAGAGGGCGTTTCATAGGTTATCTCCTTGATTTAGCAGCCACTTCTGCCGCTGATAATACATCCTGCGCACGTTGCCAACCGCTCGATCCACGGGGCAATTGCCCCACGGCGCGGCGGGCATGTATCCCGGCATCCTTCATCCGCCCGATCAACGCATAGCGTTCTGCGACCAGAAGCGAGGCCATCCCCGGCTGACCCTGCTTGGCATAGGCCTGTCCCAAGTCCCGCATCACGCGGGCATCCGTAAAGTCCCGGGCGCGGGATTTTTCCAACACGCCAAGCGCCTGCGCTGTTTGCCCGGCAACCAGCAGCGCGTGACCGTAACTCCCCAAAACCAAAGCATTATTCGGAGCCTTATTGACGGCATTGCGATAGGCAGAGAGGGCCGGTTTGGTGTTGCGGCTTTCAAGCAGAATCTGCCCGTAAAGCTCGCCATAATACGGATCATTGGGGCGCATCGCGATCAGCTTTTTCATCGTCGCCACGGCCTTGGTTGTTTTGCTTTCGCGGTGAAAGGCCACCGCCTGACGCATCAACTTGATATCCTCGCTGGCGCTGTCATTGATCCGCTGGCGCGTCCATTTGGGCGCGCGGATAAAGGCGGAAAGCTTGCCCTTGGCACGGGAAAACCAATAGTCGGAATTTGGGCTTCCGGTCTTGGGTTGCACCCCGTCAGCATAGGATCTGGCGCGGCGCAACCTGTCCCGCGACATGGGATGCGTGCGGGCGTAGGGATCCATACGCGCTTCGCTGACAAGCTCCTGTCCACGAAAGATCAACATCAGATCCACAAGCCCCTTGGGGCTGACATTGGCGCGTTTCATGAAGCGGACGGCGGATTGATCGGCCGAGCTTTCTTCGGCCCGGGTATGGTGCATGAATATCCGTTGTGCGGACCCGCTGACCCCAAGGCCAATCGCCGTGGCCGCCTTGGTATTCCCGCTGGCAGCGGCGGCTGCGGCAAGGGCAAGACCAATCCCCGACACGTTGCGGGCTACCCTGGCGTTCAACACGCGCCGGGTCAGGTGGCCGTTGGCGATATGGGCCGCCTCGTGGGCAATCACGGCCTGCAACTGTTCTGGGGTCGTAAGCTTCAGGATCAGACCTGAATGAATAAAGATGTGGTTGGAATCCACGACAAAGGCGTTCAGCGTTGCATCCCGGATGACAAGGATTTTCACCCGCGAAGGGGAAAGCCCAGCCGCTTGAAGGATGGGATTTCCCAATTGTTTCAACGCGTTTTCGATATCCGGGTCGCGCAGAAGCGTGACCGCGCGGGCCGGTTGGGCCGCCACAAGGCAAACAAGCAGGCAAACAAGCGCAAGCCCCCCGAGAACCGCGCTGAATTTTCTTTGCACAACACGCATTGACGATACCCTTCGATCCCTGTTTGATCCCTGTGAAAAAGCGGCAGATTTGCTCGCGGGCAGCAGGACTGCCGCAACTTAGGAATAAAACCATGCGGAACTCAAGCCGGGGTGAGGTTGATCCCTTTATTGTGATGGATGTCATGGACGCGGCCCGACGTGCCGAGGAGGCAGGGCGCCACATCATTCACATGGAAGTGGGTCAACCCAGCACCCCTGCGCCCGCTGGTGCCCGCGCCGCTTTGGCGCGCAGTATGGACAGTGATCCGATGGGCTATTCCGTGGCGCTTGGACTTCCGGCGCTGCGCCGCCGGATCGCCCGGCTTTACGGCGAATGGTACAATGTTGATCTGAACCCCGAACGGGTGGTGATCACGCCCGGGTCATCCGGGGCGTTCATCCTTGCTTTTACTGCGCTTTTCGACGCCGGTGATCGGGTGGGCATAGGCGAGCCGGGCTATCCAAGCTATCGCCAGATTTTGCGCGCTCTTGATGTTGAACCCGTGGGGATTGCCACGACAGAGGCCGCACGATTACAGCCGGTGCCGGGGGACCTTGAGGGGCTGGATTTGCAGGGGCTGATGGTGGCGTCTCCGGCCAATCCTTCAGGCACCATGCTGGACCGTGCCGCGCTCGGTGGATTGATCGAGGCGGCCCATGAGCGGGAAATCGCCTTTATCAGCGATGAAATCTATCACGGTATCGAATACGAAGCCAAGGCGGTGACCGCGCTGGAACTCACGGATGAGGCTTACGTCATCAATTCGTTCTCCAAGTATTTTTCCATGACCGGGTGGCGCGTGGGATGGATGGTTGTGCCCGAGGACCATGTCAGGATTGTCGAACGGCTGGCCCAGAACATGTTCATCTGTGCGCCCCATGCCGGCCAGATTACAGCCCTGGCCGCGATGGAGTGCAACGACGAATTGCAAGCGAATCTCGAAGTTTACACGGCGAACCGCAAGTTGATGCTGGAGGGGTTGCCAAAGGCGGGATTTGATCGGATTGCGCCGCCGGATGGTGCGTTTTATGTGTATGCGGATGTGTCTCACCTGACCGATGACAGCCGGGCGTTTGCGGCGGAAATCCTTGAAAAGGCCGGGGTCGCCGTCACGCCCGGGCTGGATTTTGACCCGGTGCGTGGCGGAGGAACCCTGCGGTTTTCCTATGCCCGCTCAACCGAAGATATCCGCGAGGGGCTTGCGCGGCTTGCCGCGTATATGACGGCGCGGGGATGAACATCCGCAGGTGATTTCCATTGGCGAGCGAATCCGTTAGTCTGTGATCCAACGAAAAAGCCCGGACGGGGATATGTACAGGCGTTTCAGGATTTTAGCTGGCCTATGGGCCGCGGTGCTCGTGCTTTGCGCGGGGGCTGTTCTTGCACAGCAGACCGGGTTCAGTGCTTTGGCGCGTGTTGATGTCGAAGACAGCCGGATTTCTGGTGATTCCAAACGGTTGTCCGTGAAACTTGACCTGACTCAGGGGGTGCCGTTCCGCGTGTTCACCTTGACCGATCCTGCCCGCGTGGTGCTGGATTTTCGGGAAGTGGACTGGCGTGGGCTGGATGCCGCGACCCTGTGGCCGGAAGGGCGTGTGCGGTTTGGTGGTTTTCGCCCGGGATGGTCCCGCATGGTCATTGATCTGCCCGGCCCCATGGGCGTGAAGCGCGCGGATATGACGTTTGAAGAGAATACCGGGGCTGCACAGCTTAGGGTGGGGCTCTCTGCGATATCGGCAGAAGAGTTTGCCAGGGTGTCAAAGCCGCCAAAAGACCCGGGCTGGACGCTGGAGAGGCTGAAAGCGCCGGCGGTAGGCGAAAAAGACCGTGTCATTGTCGTGATCGATCCCGGTCATGGTGGCATCGATCCGGGGGCCGAGCGGGGCGGGACGGTCGAAAAACAGCTGACCCTGACCATGGCCCGGGAGCTGCGCGAGGCGTTGCTGCGTGTTGATGGGATCGAGGTACACCTGACCCGGGAAGACGATTATTTCGTCTCCCTTGAACGCCGGGTCGCAATTGCCCATCAAAAGCGTGCCGACCTGTTCCTGTCGCTCCATGCGGATGCGCTTTCCGAAGGGAATGCCCATGGCGCAACCGTTTACACGCTGGCCGAAGAGGCCAGCGACAGGGCCAGCGCGCTTCTCGCGGAACGCCATGACCGATCGGATATGCTGGCCGGGGTGAATCTGATAGGCCAGGATGATATTGTGGCCGATGTCCTGCTTGACCTGGCCCGAATCGAAACCCGCCCGCGCACGCAAAAGCTTTCCGAGGCAATGGTTCTGGGGCTGCAATCCGCGGATGTTCCCATGAACAGCAAACCCTATCGCGCCGCTGCGTTTTCGGTGCTCAAGGCCGCCGATATCCCATCGGTGCTGATCGAAGTGGGGTTCATGAGCAGCGCGCGCGACCTTGAAAACCTGCGTGATCCCGCGTGGCGCGCCGGGGCTGTTGCCGGGATGCGGGATGGGATTCAGGCGTGGATTATCGCCGACACGGCCCTTCGGAAACTGGTGCGGCAATGACAGGATGGGGCAAGCGGAATGGGCAAGAACCAGCCCAGAGGTGTCGTGCTTGTGTTTTGACGGCGGGGGCGGTGCAGCGTATAGAGGCACCAGGTGCAGCAGGGGGCAATCGTGCTTAGATTTCTGATGTCGTTGTTCGGAGGGCTGTTCAGCCTTTTGACGCTTGGCCTGACGATGGTGGCCCTTTCCGTGGGAGCCGTGTTCTGGATTTATGGCAGAGATTTGCCCAGCCATGAAAGTCTTGCGCAATACACCCCGCCGACGATCAGCCGGATTTATTCGGGCGAAGGCGAGATCATTGATGAATTCGCCCGCGAACGTCGGCTTTTCGCACCGTCCGACGAAATTCCCGAACTGGTGAAACATGCCTTCATTAGCGCGGAGGACAAGAATTTCTATACCCACAAAGGTTATGATCTGCGTGGCATTGCCTCGGCGGCTTTTGATGCCTTGCGTGGCGGGCGTTTGCGCGGGGCGTCGACGATCACCCAGCAGGTGATGAAGAATTTCCTTTTGTCCGGCGACCGGTCCGCAGAACGCAAGATCAAGGAAGTTATCCTGGCCACACGGGTGGAGAATACCCTGTCCAAGGACAAGATTCTTGAACTGTACCTGAACGAGATTTTCCTGGGGCAAAACTCCTATGGGGTCGCGGCGGCGTCCCAGACCTATTTCAACAAGGCGCTTGGTGATCTCGCCCCGCATGAGGCGGCCTATCTTGCGACCCTGCCGAAAAAGCCCTCGAACCTGCACCCTGTGCGGCACAAGGAGGCGGCGATTGGGCGCCGGAATTTTGTGCTCAAAGAGATGATGGAAAACGGCTATATCTCGCAAGCGGTTTACGAAGCCGAGCGTGAATTGCCTCTGCGTTCGGTTCAAAACGGGGATTTTGACAGCTTTAAGTCAACCCGCCCGCCGCGGGATTATTTCACCGACGAAATCCGCCGCCAGCTGAGCCGCGATTTTGGGGAGGAAGAGTTTTTCTCGGGCGGGATGACCGTAAGGGCGACCATCGTGCCGGATATGCAGACCGTGGCAGCCCACGCGCTACAGCGTCAGTTGGAAATGTTTGACCGGAGTCAGGGGGTCTGGCGGGGCACGAACAAAACCCTTCCCGCCGGGGTGCTTGGCAATGAAGCCGATTGGCGCGCCGCCCTGTCCAAGGTTGCCGTGCCGCGTGATATCACCCTTGAAAACCGCTGGTATCCCGCTGTGGTGCTTGAGGTGGGCGACAACGACGCCCGGGTCGGCATTGAAAACGTTCCGGATGATGAAGACGGGCACTGGATCCCGGCCAAGGATGTCCGATGGGCGCGCAAGCAGCTGCGCGATGGCAAGTTGGGCAAGAAAGCGCGCGTCGCGGGCGATTTGGTCAATGTCGGTGACGTGGTTCTGGTTCGCAGAATGACGTCTGACAATGACGGCAGCTTTATCCGCTGGACCCTGCGGCAGGTGCCGTTGGTTCAGGGCGGGTTCATGGCGATGGATGTCAACACGGGCCGCGTGATTGCCATGCAGGGCGGGTTTTCCTATCAGGCCTCGGTCTATAACCGCGCAACCCAGGCACAGCGTCAGCCGGGATCGAGCTTCAAGCCCTTTGTATATGCCGCAGCGCTGGATAGCGGGTACAACCCGGCGACGATCATCGTGGATGCGCCGATTGAAATCAATACACCCCAGGGGCTGTGGCGACCTCAAAATGCGTCAAAACGGTTCTATGGTCCGACGCCTCTGCGGACCGGCATTGAACAGTCGCGGAACCTGATGACCATTCGTCTTGCCCAGGAAGTGGGAATGGATGTCGTTGCGGATTATGCCGAACGTTTCGGGGTTTACGAGAATATGGGGCGGTTCCTGGCCAACTCGCTTGGGTCAGAGGAAACCACTCTGTTCAAGATGGTCGCGGCCTATGCGATGTTTGCCAACGGCGGGCAGCGGGTTGAACCGACATTGGTCGACCGGGTGCAGGATCGGTATGGCAAAACAGTGTATCGCCATGACAATCGCGACTGTACCGATTGTAATGTGCCGACCATTCCGCGCACCCGTGGCCCCCGGATTGTATCGGACCGTGAACGGGTCATGGATGCGATCACGGCCTATCAACTGACCATGATGATGAAGGGCGTGGTGGATCGTGGTACCGCAAGGAAAGCGATCAACCTTCCGGTGCCGGTTGCAGGCAAAACCGGGACAACCAACGACGCCAAGGATGTCTGGTTCGTCGGCTTTACGTCGAACATCGTGGCCGGGTGCTATATCGGCTATGACACGCCGCGCAGCCTTGGCAAAGGGGCTTCGGGCGGTGGCATGTGCGGCCCTGTGTTCCAACGGTTCATGTCCAAGGCGATCAAGACCTATGGCGGCGGCAAGTTCCGCGCGCCAGACGATTGCGAATTCATCAAGATCGACCGTTTCACTGGCGCGGTTCTAAGCTCCGACGCGTCCGGGGACCATGTTGTCGCCGAGTGTTTCCGCCCGGGCGAAGAACCGGAACCCAGCATTGTTTTTGACGGTGGTTTTGCGATGGGCAACAACTTGCCGCTGTTCAAACAGGCAGAGGGCAGCACGTCTAGGGAAGTCACGACTTCAACGGGCAAAAAGGCCGTGGTCGGCCCGAAGGCAGGGTTTGGTGCTCTCAGTTCGGGCGGGCTGTACTGACCTCGGTTCCATTCACCTTGTGTTAACCAAGTGTAGCTATCCCTTTGGTTAAGGGGTGGTTGCGAAACGTGTTTTTTCGGAAGACTGGCACGATTTCCGATCCGATCCTTAAAGCGTTCGACCTTTCACCTGAGACAGGAAAAAGGGCGAACGCAGCGCGATATTTATGTGTTTCGCGCGTCCTGCCAAAAACCCGTGTGTCAGGTTTTTGGCAGGATGCTTTAAAGTTTGACTTGAAATGTTCTCTTTTTGATCTCATACAGAACAAGAAGTGAACATACGCAATGATTGCCGCCGCGGGGCGGGTGTGGAATAAGGAAGCGAATACAATGGCAATGGCAGACCTTCTTCAAATGGATAACAAACGTAACGCGGATAAACAAAAGGCGCTGGACAGCGCATTGTCCCAGATCGAACGTCAGTTCGGTAAGGGGTCCATCATGAAGCTGGGGGATGAAAACGCGGTTCAGCAGATCGAAGCCACATCGACCGGATCCTTGAGCCTTGATATCGCGCTCGGCATTGGCGGGCTGCCCAAGGGGCGGATTATCGAAATTTATGGCCCTGAAAGCTCGGGTAAGACCACTTTGACGCTGCACTGCGTCGCAGAGGAGCAGAAAAAGGGGGGCGTATGTGCCTTTGTGGACGCGGAACATGCGCTTGACCCCATGTATGCCAAAAAACTGGGTGTTGATCTTGATGAGTTGTTGATCAGCCAGCCAGACACTGGTGAACAAGCGCTTGAAATCACGGATACCCTTGTGCGGTCGGGCGCGGTCAACATGGTGGTGGTCGATTCGGTGGCCGCACTGACCCCGAAATCCGAACTGGAAGGGGATATGGGCGACAGCAGCGTGGGTGTTCAGGCCCGGTTGATGAGTCAGGCCATGCGCAAGTTGACCGGTTCGATTGCGCGCAGCAATTGCATGGTCATTTTCATCAACCAGATTCGGATGAAAATCGGCGTCATGTTTGGCTCGCCTGAAACCACCACCGGGGGCAATGCGCTTAAATTCTATTCCTCGGTCCGTCTGGACATTCGCCGCATTGGCGCGGTCAAGGACCGGGATGAGGTTGTCGGCAACCAGACCCGCGTGAAAGTGGTGAAAAACAAGGTGGCCCCGCCCTTCAAACAGGTGGAATTCGACATTCTTTATGGCGAAGGCATCTCGAAGACCGGCGAACTTCTTGACCTCGGTGTTGCCGCAGGTGTGGTTCAGAAATCCGGTAGCTGGTTCAGCTATGGGGATGAACGCATCGGTCAGGGCCGCGAAAATGCGCGACGGTTCCTCAAGGAAAACACTCAGATCGCGCTCGAGATCGAAGACAAGATTCGGGCAGCTAACGGGTTGGACTTTGATATGCCCGGAGGCGGTGCGGACGATGGAGATGTGCTTGACGGATGACGCAAGTTACGCGTGAAGAGCTTTATGAGGCGCTGCCTCATATCCTGGCCGCTCCGAAAGACGGGGCGGCCATCGACATGCTGTGCCTGCGCCCTGATCGAGGTGAACGGCGTTTTGTGGATGAAATCGAGGTGACGCGCGCGCGGGGTATTCCCGGTGAGCGCTGGACCACCGCGCCTTGGTTGAAAACCGACGACGGCGATCCCCATCCGGGAATTCAGGTATGCGTCATCCCGAAACGGGTATTGAACCTTGTGTGGCGTGATCGCGAAAACACGCCACATCCGGGCGACACCTTTGTCGTTGATATGGATATGTCCGAAGCGAATTTGCCTACGGGACAGATTTTGCAGGCCGGAACAGCCCGGCTGCGCGTCTCGGAAGTGTTCAACGACGCGTGCGTCAAGTGGAAGGTGCGCTATGGCAAAGAGGCCAAAGACTGGATCACGGCACCTAGCCACCCTGAACTTCGCCTGCGCGGTATCCTGTGCAGCGTGGAACAGGATGGGATAATCCGCACCGGGGACCTGTTGCGCAAGGTTTGAGAGGGTACTTGCTGTAGACACTTCGGGGCAGGGCGGATAAACTCGGTGCTGACCCGGAACAACCAGCAAGAGACGCCCGAGATGCCCAGCCTGAACGACATCCGTTCGACCTTTTTGAACTATTTTGAAAAGCAGGGGCACGAGATTGTCTCTTCCTCGCCGCTTGTCCCCCGCAACGACCCGACATTGATGTTCGTAAATTCGGGCATGGTTCAGTTCAAGAACCTGTTCACCGGCGTGGAAACCCGCGGGTATAACCGTGCCACCACGGCCCAGAAATGCGTGCGCGCCGGGGGCAAACACAACGATCTGGACAATGTCGGCTATACCGCGCGGCACCACACGTTTTTCGAGATGTTAGGAAACTTCTCGTTCGGCGACTACTTTAAGGATGATGCGATCCCGTTTGCCTGGGAGTTGATCACCAGGGAATACGGTATTCCCAAAGAAAAGCTTTATACCACGGTGTATCACACCGATGACGAAGCGTTTGAAATCTGGAAAAAGGTTGGTGTGCCCGAGGATCGGATCATCCGCATCGCCACCTCTGACAATTTCTGGCAGATGGGGCCCACCGGCCCGTGTGGTCCCTGTACCGAGATTTTCTATGACCATGGCGACCACATCTGGGGTGGCCCTCCCGGTTCGCCCGAAGAAGACGGCGACCGGTTCATCGAAATCTGGAATGTCGTTTTCATGCAGAACGAACAGTTCGAAGATGGCTCCATGCGCGCGCTCGACATGCAATCCATCGATACCGGTATGGGCTTGGAGCGGATTGGTGCCTTGCTGCAGGGCAGCCATGACAATTATGATACCGATCTGTTCAAGGCGTTGATCGAGGCCAGCGCGGATGCGACCAGCGTTGACCCCTATGGTGACAAGAACGTGCATCACCGGGTGATCGCGGACCACTTGCGCTCGACCTCTTTCCTGATTGCTGACGGGGTCATGCCGTCCAATGACGGGCGCGGTTATGTGCTGCGCCGGATCATGCGTCGCGCCATGCGCCATGCGCATCTGCTGGGGGCCAAGGATCCGGTCATGCACCGTCTGGTGCCCACGCTGGTGGCACAGATGGGGCAGGCCTATCCGGAACTGGGCCAGGCTCAGGCGCTGATCGAAGAAACCCTGAACCTGGAAGAAACCCGGTTCAAACAGACACTTGATCGTGGATTGAAGTTGCTTGACGACGAACTTGACGGTTTGGCGGAGGATGCGGCCCTGCCTGGGGAAGCGGCGTTCAAGCTTTATGACACATACGGGTTCCCGCTTGACCTGACCCAGGACGCGTTGCGCGAAAAAGGGCGCAAAGTGGATGTGGACGGGTTCGAAACGGCCATGGCCGAGCAAAAGGCCAAGGCACGTGCCGCGTGGTCCGGCTCCGGTGACGCGGCCGATAACGCAGTCTGGTTCGATATCGCGGATGAGGCAGGCGCGACCGATTTCCTTGGCTATGATACGGAAAAGGCCGAAGGACAGGTTCTGGCGCTGGTTGTGGACGGGAAATCGCTGGACAAGATCGACGCGGGTCAGGAAGGGTGGCTTGTCGCCAACCAGACACCATTTTACGGCGAATCCGGCGGTCAGGTTGGGGACACCGGTGTGATCCGTCGCTTGGACAACCGTGACGAGGCGGCGTTGGTGATCGACACGCAGAAATTCGCAGATGGCAGGATTTACGCCCACAAGGTCAAGGTCGAACGCGGCACGATTGTTGCCGGCGACCCGGTTGAGCTTGAGGTGGATCACGCGCGGCGCAGTGCAATCCGCGCCAACCACTCGGCAACGCACCTGTTGCACGAGGCCCTGCGCGAGGCGTTGGGGGATCATGTGGCGCAGCGCGGTTCGCTGAATACGGCGGACCGGCTTCGCTTTGATTTCAGCCACGCCAAGGCATTGACGGACGAGGAACTCACTCAGGTCAGCAGCGAAGTGAACCGGTTCATTCGCCAGAATACCCCGGTTGAAACCCGTATCATGACGCCCGACGATGCGCGCGAAATCGGGGCGCAGGCTCTCTTTGGTGAGAAATACGGGGATGAGGTGCGTGTGGTCTCCATGGGGCGGGCGAAAACGGGCAAAGGGTTGGATGGCAACACCTGGTCGTTGGAACTTTGCGGTGGCACCCATGTGAAGCAGACTGGCGATATCGGCATGTGCGTGATCCTGTCCGACAGTGCATCCTCTGCCGGGGTGCGCCGGATCGAGGCGTTGACCGGCGATGCGGCGCTGGCCCATGTGTCGGCAGATGCCAGCCGTCTGGCCGAGGTCACAGGTACGCTCAAGGCCAAACCGGACGAGGTCGTGGACCGAGTGAAGGGCCTTTTGGACGAACGCAAGGCGTTGCAGAACGAAGTGGCCCAACTGCGTCGTGAGCTGGCCATGGCCGGAGGGGCCGGGCAGGGCGGTGGTGCCGAGGCACGTGACATCAACGGCGTACAATTCGTGGCCCAGGTGTTGTCGGGCGTTTCGGGCAAAGACCTTCCCGCATTGATTGACGAACACAAATCGCGCATCGGATCCGGTGCGGTTCTGTTGATCGCAGATGCCGGAGGCAAGACCGCCGTAGCGGCGGGTGTGACCGAGGATCTGACGGCAACCCTTTCGGCGGTTGATCTGGTAAGGGCCGTCGTGCCCGAATTGGGCGGCAAGGGCGGCGGTGGCCGTGCGGATATGGCGCAAGGCGGGGGCCGTGACGTGGCCAATGCCGACGCCGCGATCAAGGCTGCGGAAGCTGTGGTGGGAGGATAATAAGATGGGCGCACTTTGGATTGCACATGTGACGGTGACAGATACAGAAGCCTATGGCAAATATGCCGAGTTGGCGGGGCCGGCGATTGCCAAACACGGGGGAGAATTCATCGCCCGAGGGGGCAGGTTCGTCCAACTGGAAGGCAAGGAACGCCCGCGCAATGTCGTCGCCCGGTTCCCTGATGTGGATACGGCCGTGGCGTGTTATCATTCGCCCGAATATCAAGAGGCGTTGTCCCATGCCCGCGGGGCATCTGAACGGGAACTGATGGTGGTGGAAACGTCCGAATAGGACGGTCGGCGACTCCCGGCAATATCACGCGTTACATCAACAGGTCTTCGACCAATTGCGACATCAGTTGTGCTTTGCCGCTGACTCTGGCCTTGCGATAATCGCCGTGAATTGCGCGTTGATCGTGCCTTCGCGGGTGTTGCGCAGGGCGGCAATGCCCGACGTTGAGCGACCTTTGAGAAGAAACCACGCCACTTCGGTTTCAGCGACCGTCAGTTCAAGCGAGTCGCACTCGTTGCTGACCACCTGTGTGAACTCTCCCGATGCCTGATATAGCCAAACAACACAATTGCGATTGTGTCTTTTGGCTATAAGTCTCTGATGTTACGCTGATACAGCGCAACGATGGTCCAGACGCGCTTTGGGGACTGCATTCCCATCCGCCACTTTGCGCACACCAGATCAACATGGTTACGCGCTGGCCGGAGTAAGCCCCTGTTCGGCCCGCAGGTTTCCCACGAAGACCAGCGGATCGTCGGTCAATGCGCCCATGCTCTGCGCAACTTCAATCCCGGTCAAAGGGCCAGTTTGCCGCCATATAAACCAAAGTCCAATAGGGCAAACCAGAGAAAAATCAGCTCTGTTTCGACATGCGCTTGCGCTCGTGCGGATCAAGATAGCGTTTGCGCAGACGGATCGAGTTGGGCGTGACTTCGACCAGTTCGTCGTCGTTGATATAAGCAATCGCTTCTTCCAGAGACAGCGTCATTGGCGTGGTCAGGCGCACGGCCTCGTCGCTTCCCGACGCGCGTACGTTGGTCAGTTTCTTGCCCTTGAGCGGATTGACTTCAAGATCGTTGTCGCGGTTGTGCTCGCCAATGATCATGCCAGTATAAACCTGTTCCTGAGCCCCGATCATCATCTTGCCACGGTCTTCCAGATTCCAAAGCGCGTAAGCCACCGAAACTCCGTTTTCCATTGAAATCAACACCCCGGCGCGACGCCCCGGGATGGGGCCTTTGTGCGGGGTCCAGCCGTGGAACACGCGGTTCAGAACGCCCGTACCGCGCGTGTCGGTCAGGAATTCGCCGTGATAGCCGATCAGCCCGCGCGAGGGTACATGGGCGATGATACGGGTTTTCCCGGCCCCGGCGGGGCGCATCTCGACCAGCTCGCCCTTGCGTGCGCCGGTCAGTTTCTCGATCACCGCGCCGGAATATTCATCATCCACGTCAATTGTGGCCTCTTCTACCGGTTCCATGGTCACGCCGTCTTCTTCGCGCATAATCACCTGCGGGCGCGAGATCGAAAGCTCGAACCCTTCGCGGCGCATGTTTTCGATCAGCACACCCATTTGCAACTCGCCCCGGCCCGAGACCTCGAAGGCCTCGCCGCCCGGGGTGTCGGCGATCTTGATCGCCACGTTGCTTTCCGCCTCTTTGTAAAGGCGGTCGCGGATCACGCGGCTTTGCACTTTTTTGCCATCCCGGCCCGCAAGGGGACTGTCGTTGATGCCGAAAGTGACCGTGATGGTCGGCGGATCGATGGGTTGGGCGTCAAGCGGTTCGTCCACGGCAAGCGCACAGATCGTGTCGGCCACGGTCGCTTTGGCCATGCCCGCGATCGAAACGATGTCCCCCGCGACGGCTTCGTCGATATCGGCGGTGGCAAGCCCGCGGAAGGCCTGAATCCTGGTCACGCGGAATTGTTCGATTTTCTGGCCAATACGCGACAGGGCCTGAACCGTGGCCCCCACTTTTAGCCTCCCGCTTTCCACGCGACCTGTGAGAATGCGCCCCACGAACGGGTCGGACCCAAGGGTGGTGGCCAGCATTCGGAAATCCTCATCCGTTTTTGCAGACTGCTTCGGAGCCGGGACGTGGTTCACGATCAGGTCGAACAGGGCGTGAAGATCCTTGCGCGGCCCATCCAGTTCGTGATCGGCCCAGCCGTTGCGGCCTGAGGCGTACATATGCGGAAAATCCAGTTGATCGTCATTCGCTTCGAGCGAGGCAAAGAGATCGAAACATTCGTCCAGCGCACGGTCCGGTTCGGCGTCGGGTTTGTCGACTTTGTTCAGAACAACGATAGGGCGCAACCCCAGGGCCAGCGCCTTGGACGTGACGAATTTGGTCTGTGGCATCGGCCCTTCGGCGGCATCCACCAACAGCACAACCCCGTCGACCATCGACAGAATCCGCTCTACTTCGCCACCGAAATCGGCGTGACCGGGGGTATCGACGATATTGATGCGGGTTTCTTTCCATACAACCGAAGTGGGTTTGGCAAAAATGGTGATACCACGTTCGCGTTCCAGATCGTTGCTGTCCATGGCGCGCTCATCTACGGCCTGGTTGGCGCGAAATGCACCGGATTGTTTGAGCAGTTCGTCCACCAGCGTGGTTTTGCCGTGGTCGACGTGTGCGATGATCGCGATGTTGCGCATATCCATGGGGAATGGGCCTTTTGATGTCCTGATTGCCTGAATGCAGCGCCTATACCGGGTTTGCAGAAAAGGCCAGAGGCAATGTTGCGCCGCGCGGATCATGTGATAAACGCAAAGCCAATGAAAAAGGATGTGCCGACATGAACCTGTTCAGCGAAATGCGTGCGCTGGTAATCACCAGCCTTGAGGCGATGCAAGAGGCGGGCGATCTGCCGCGCGAGCTTGACTTTGCCAATGTCGTGGTCGAGCCACCGCGCGACGCCGCCCATGGGGACATGGCCACGAATGCCGCCATGGTTCTGGCCAAGCCCGCCAGGATGAAACCGCGCGATATTGCCGAGACTCTGGCCACGCGGCTTGTCGCCGACACACGTGTGACCAGCGCGGATGTGGCGGGGCCCGGGTTCCTGAACCTGCGGCTTGAGGTCGATCTGTGGCGGGGTGTGATTGGCGCGGTTCTGGCACATGGGTCGGAATTCGGCCGCTCGACGATGGGGCAGGGCCGCAAGGTCAACGTGGAATTCGTTTCGGCCAACCCGACCGGCCCTTTGCATGTGGGGCATACGCGGGGCGCGGTGTTTGGCGATGCGCTGGCCAGCCTGCTGGATTTCGTCGGCTATGACGTGACCCGCGAATACTATATCAACGATGGTGGGGCCCAGGTCGATGTGCTCGCCCGGTCGGTTTATCTGCGCTATCTTGAGGCCCATGGGCAAGAGGTCGCGTTCGAGGACGGCACCTATCCGGGGGACTACCTTGTGCCGGTTGGCGCGGCGCTGAAAGACAAGGTGGGTGACACCTATGTCGGTCAGGATGAAAGCGTATGGCTGGCCGAGATCCGTGAATTCGCCACGGCTGCGATGATGGATATGATCCGTGCCGACCTTGCCTCTCTGGGCGTTGAGATGGATAAGTTTTTCAGCGAAAAGTCTTTGTATGGCACGGGGCGGATCGAGGCGGCTCTGGCGGCGCTGGACGACAAGGGCTTGATCTACGAAGGCGTTCTTGAGCCGCCCAAGGGCAAGAAGCCCGAGGATTGGGAACCGCGCGAACAGACCCTGTTCAAATCCACCGCGCATGGCGACGATGTGGATCGCCCGGTGAAAAAATCAGACGGAAGCTGGACCTATTTCGCCCCCGACATCGCCTATCATTTTGACAAGATCGAGCGAGGGTTTGACGAGCTGATCGACGTATTTGGTGCCGATCACGGCGGGTATGTCAAACGGATGAAAGCCGCCGTTTCGGCGCTTTCTGATGGGAAGGTGCCGCTGGATATCAAGCTGACTCAGCTGGTGAAACTCTGGAAAAACGGCGAGCCGTTCAAGATGTCCAAACGGGCCGGGACCTTTATCACCCTGCGTGATGTGGTTGATCAGGTCGGGCCGGATGTGACCCGGTTCCACATGCTGACCCGCAAAAATGACGCCACGCTGGATTTCGATTTCGACAAGGTGATGGAGCAATCCAAGGATAACCCCGTGTTCTATGTCCAATACGCCCATGCGCGGGTGTGTTCGGTGCTGCGGTTGGCCGCCGGGTCCGGGATCGACGTGGACGATGCCGCGTTGCAGGCCGCCGACCTTTCGGTTGTCTCCGATGAAGCCGAACTGGCCGTGATCAGGAAGCTGTCGGAATGGCCGCGTCTTGTTGAAATCGCCGGGCGCACCAATGAACCTCACCGCGTTGCGTTTTATCTCTATGACCTGGCGTCTGACTTCAACGCGCTGCATACCCAGGGCAAGTCGAATGCCAGGCTTCGCTTCCTGCAAGAGGGAGATGCGGCCACGTCACAGGCAAAAATTGCTCTGGCGCGGGCCGTGGCGGTTGTTATTTCCGCGGGCCTTGGTATTCTGGGCGTAACTCCTGCGCAGGAGATGCGGTAAAATTCGCACCAAAGCGCCGGGGATGAGGCAGTAAAGAAACCCCCGGCGACAACGTATCGCTGGTGGGCAGCGAGGCAAAAATGGCGGATATTCCTGCGGCTGGCCCCATGGTGGGGCCTAGACGGGCGAAATCGATTGCAACTGCGGCGAATTGGGCCGGGGCAGTGGTGTCTGTCTCCCTGGTCGTCGGTATCGGTGTTTGGGGCTATAAAACGTTGGCCCGGGACGTCAGCGGCGTGCCGGTGGTGCGTGCCGCGAGTGGCGACCCCATGCGCATTCAACCCGAAGATCCCGGTGGGCGTCCTGCCTTGAACCAGGGGCTTGCCGTCAACGATGTCGCAGCCGAGGGCAGTGCCGCCAAACCTGCGGATCGACTGATCCTTGCCCCGGCCCCGGTGAATTTGACAGACGAAGATGCGCCGCAGGGCAAAGAGGTTATGTTGGCCCCTGTGGACCCGGCACCGAAACCCGCGCCCACCGCTGTGAAACCCGCGCCAGGCACCGAACCGCTTTCCCCCCAGATGGCATCAATCCGCGCGCTGGCTGAACAGCTTTCCGCCGGGGCTGTGCCGTTGGATGTGGACGAAAGCAGCACCCCCGCACCCGAGGTGACGGCCTCTGTCGCCCCGGTCGCTGCCGGAATTTCGGATGCCACTGTGATTGCCGGAAAAGGTGTGGTGCGCTCCTTGCGTCCGGTTCTGCGTCCGGCGTCGCTGAACACAGTATCGGTTGCGGCCCCCGCTGCGCCCAGCATTGATGTGGATCCGGCAAATGTGCCCGCAGGAACCCGGCTGGTTCAGTTGGGGGCCTTTGATAGCCCCGAAGTGGCGCGGCGCGAATGGGACAAGCTAAGCGCCCGGTTTGGTGATTATATCGAGGGAAAGCAACGGGTTGTGCAAAGAGCCAAAAGCGGAGGGCGCGTGTTCTATCGCCTTCGTGCCATGGGATTTGCCGATCTGAATGACGCCCGCCGGTTCTGTTCCGCCCTTGTGGCCGAACGCGCAGATTGTATCCCTGTGGTGACCAGGTGAGCCGGTACGGAGCGACCATTCTTGACGCCGAGGGGCTGAGGCTTTCCCCGGAAGAACACGCGTTTTTCCGCGAGGCCAACCCGTTTGGTTTCATTCTGTTTGCCCGTAATATCGACACCCCGGATCAGGTGTACGCCCTGTGTTCGGATATGCGCGAGGCGGTGGGGCGGGATGCCCCGATCACGATTGATCAGGAAGGGGGCCGGGTTCAGCGCCTCCGGGCACCGCACTGGCGTGAATGGCTGCCCCCGCTCGACCACGTAGAGGCGGCGGGCGCGGCGGCAGAGCGGGCCATGTATATCCGTTATCGGATCATCGCGCATGAACTGCGTGAGATCGGGATCGACAGCAACTGTGCGCCGCTGGTTGACGTGGCAACGCCCGAGACCCATCCGTTCCTGCACAATCGCTGTTATGGGGACTATGCCACCGACGTATCGCGTATCGGTCGCGCAGTGGCGCAGGCGCATCTGGACGGGGGCGTTTTGTCCGTGGTGAAACACATCCCCGGTCATGGTCGGGCGGTGGCGGATAGTCATCATGATCTGCCGCATGTGGATGTGCCGCAAAATGCCCTTCAAGCCATTGATTTTGAACCTTTTCATGCGTTGAATGATATGCCGCTGGGGATGACGGCGCATCTGGTTTATGACCAGATCGACACCCGTCCGGCGACGCTTTCACCGGTGATGATGCAGTTGATCCGCGACAAGATCGGGTTCGGCGGATTGATCATGACCGACGACATATCCATGAAAGCCCTGAGTGGCGATCTTGGCGATCTGTCGCGCGATGCGCTGGCCGCGGGCTGTGATGTGGTTCTGCACTGCAATGGCACCTTGCAGGAAAAACAACAGGTCGCAGCCGCGTCCGGCCTGATGTCCGGGGCGGCGCAAAACCGCGCCGAAGCCGCGTTGAACATGCGTCACGTGCCAGACGAGGTTGACATCGCGGCGCTTGAAGCCGAACTTGAAGCGCTTTTGACAGCTTCCGCGGCGAAATCCCCGGAAGATTAAACCGAAACGGTTAACGGGGCCTCAAGGGCGCGGGCGTTTTTGGGGCGGCAGGGGAATGGCTGAGGACGAGTTTCAGTTTCAGGACGATCAACAACGGGTTGAAGAGCGGCTTGCCGCCGAGGCCCTGATCGTGGATGTCGACGGTTTTGAAGGACCGCTGGACCTGTTGTTGACCCTGAGCCGCACCCAGAAGGTGGATCTTCGAAAAATCAGCGTGTTGCAGTTGGCGCAGCAATACCTGGCCTTCGTGGAAAAGGCCAAGGCGCTGCGGCTCGAACTGGCGGCGGATTATCTTGTCATGGCCGCCTGGCTGGCGTTTTTGAAATCCCGCCTGTTGCTGCCGCCAGACCCCGAGGAAGAAGGGCCGTCGGGCGAAGAAATGGCCGCCCACCTGGCGTTTCAGCTTGAGCGTTTGCAGGCCATGCGCGACGTCGCCGCACGGTTGATGGCGCGGGACCGGCTGGGCCGGGATTTCTTTGCACGCGGCATCCCGGAGGATGTCACGCGCGTTAGAAAAACCATATATTCCGCGACCTTGCTGGATTTGATGCAGGGATATGCCCGGATCAGAACGCGTGACGAATTCCGTCCTTTTGTTATGGATCGCGACGCGGTGTTCACCATGGAGCAGGCGTTGGAACGGCTACGGGGGTTGATCGGGTTTTCCGGCGATTGGACGGATATCAGCAGCTATCTTCCCGAAGGGTGGGAAAGCGACCCGGTCAAACGCCGCTCGGCGACGGCGGCGACCTTTGCGGCCTCGCTTGAATTGGCCAAGGAAGGCAAGATCGAGCTGCGCCAATCGGAAACCTTTGCCCCGATCCAGCTTCGAAAAAGGGATTGAGATCATGCCGCAGGACACGGAACAAGCCATTGAAGGCGAAGAGAAAAGCCTGTTTGAAGCACCGCCTGTTGCCGAGCAGGAGCGGATGGTCGAAGCCGTTCTGTTCGCCAGCGCCGAGCCGGTCACGGTCAAGGAATTGAACGCCCGGATGCCCCATGGCAGCGACGCGGCCGAGGCGCTGGTGCGTCTGCGCAAACGCTATGAGGGTCGCGGTGTGCGTGTGGTCAAGGTGGGCGATGCCTGGGCCATGCGCACCGCGCCGGACCTGTCATTCCTGATGCAAAAGGAAACGGTTGAAACCCGAAAACTGTCCCGCGCGGCCATAGAAACGCTGGCGATCATCGCCTATCATCAACCCGTGACCCGGGCAGAAATCGAAGAAATACGGGGGGTTAGCGTATCGCGCGGCACGATTGACCAACTGTTGGAGATGGAGTGGATCCGGTTTGGCCGCCGACGTATGACTCCGGGGCGCCCGGTGACATTTGTGGTGACCCAGGATTTTCTGGACCATTTCGGATTGGAAAGCGCGCGCGATCTTCCGGGCTTGAAAGAGCTGCGTTCGGCCGGGCTTCTGGAATCGCGCCCGCCTCCGGGACTGGCACCCAGACTGGGCGACAGTGACGACGATGGGGACGAGGAAACCAACGAGGGTCAAAGCGAGCTGTTCGAGGATTAAATCGTTTCCGCATCACGCTGTTTCAACGCAATGCGGAAACGCTTTAAGGTGCCATAATATCGGCATAATTTCCTGATATGACTTGGCCCGAAGAGACAGGTGGAGCGCGATATGAACGCCAATCAGATCATAAACATGATACTGCGCATGGTCATGCGCAAGGCCGTGAACAAGGGTGTTGAGGCCGGGTTCAACCGGTTGTCCGGAAGTGGGGAAAAGCCCCGGATGACCCCGGAACAACGCCGCGCCAACCGCAAGGCACGCCAGGCGATGAAAGTGGCCCGGCGGGTGTCGCGGTAACCTTTCTTTTACTCTGGTAAACGGCCTGGATTTTACGTCGGCGGCGGGGGGTGACATCTGCGCACCGCAGCGGCACAAAACCGGCACCGCCCATGATACAACCAAAGACTGCATCGCAAAGTGTTACCGCAACGTTCGGCTCACGCCAGACGCGCGGCTTTCAACCGGGCCACAAGGGCTTCGCCCGCGCCCAGCACGGCCATCCCCCCGGACAGCACCATACAGGCCCCAAGCCCCCAGCCTTCGAATACCGGGCGGTAAAACACCGTCGCCCCGAAAACCGACAGGTACATGACGGTCGAGTTCAACCCCATGATCGCGCCGCGTTGCGAAGCATCCAGCGCGCCGAGTCGCCCTACGGTCAGGTTCAGCCCCAGATGCTGTAACACCCCCCAGAGCGCCATCAACGGCAACAGGGTGTCATAGCTCGGCGCGGTCAGGCTCATCACCGGGTAGAACAACGCCAGGGCGGAAAAGACGGCCAGCAGCCCGCGCCGTGGGCCAACCCGATCCAGCCAGGGATCCACCAACATCGCCGCGCCAAACCCGATGCCATAGGACAGGGTCAACCACCCGCCATCCGAGGTGGGGCGCAGCAGGTTTTCGGTCAAATGCGCCCCGAGATAGTTGTAGATGCCGTAAAACCCGGTCCCCAGCATCGCCACGGAAAACAGCGCAGCGGTGATGCCGGGCACGCGCAGCGCCGAGAGCGGCGTGCTTGAGGTGGCCTGTGCCGGGGCCGGGGGCAGGGGCGCGCGGGCCAGAAGCAGTTGTACAATCACAAGCGCAGTGCCGAGCGCGACGAAAACCGCGCGCCAGCCCGCCAGTTCGGCCAGATGGGTCGACAGGGTCACGCCGCCCACCATGGACAGGGTCCAGCCGGTGAGGACGGTGCCAATCGTGCGTGCCTCTTTGCCCGGTTTCGCGATCTGGGCGGCAAGCCCGTAAATCGCAGGGAGCGCCATGCCCGCGCCGATCCCGGTCACCGTCTGCGCCACACTCAGCATCACGATCCCGGGCGCGGTCGCAGAGACGGCAAGCCCCGCGATCATACTCCACAGCGCGGTTTTCAGCGCCATCGCGCTGCCCACCCGGTCGGCCCTGGGGGCCAGCAACAGGGCGGACCCGGCCACGCCCATGCCGTAGCAGGCCGCCGCCGTCATCACGTCGGAGGCGGTGCCATGACCCAGCCCCGCCGCCACGTCGCCCGCGATGGGAGACAGAACCAGGGAGTTGGCACCGATGATGCCCACGGCCAGAAGCAGGAGATAGACCATCCGGATTCCCGTTGTGCTGAATGAAATTCTGTCCTTACAATATTTTAGAAATTAAATTCAGCAAGTTGAAGCGTATCACATGACCAAAGAAACAGAGGATGTTCGGCGCAAACCGGCCCCGGCCCGGGCTTTGGACAATTTCGATCGAATGATATTAGGCTGGCGCGTTGAATCGGATATGTCTCGGCTGGTCAAACCTTCTTTAAAATGTGTAGGTAGGTAGAGTGGAAAGTATATCATCAGACTTGGTTCTGTTTTTCTTATTTGCCAATATTGCCGTGGCTTTTTTGTTGAATAGGTTGGGCGTAAATATTTTTGGGCGATCGATAAAGAGATACGAGTTTTACTTATCCTTCGTGATAATTACGTTTATTCCAAATAGCGGTTTGTTCTGGGTTTTTCTCGATCTTACGTCCCTTGATATTCTGATGGACACCAGAGAATTACTTCGCCCAGCTCTTTGGGTGACAGCATTGTTATCCGCTGTGGCATGTCATGCGGTTGTTAATAGAATTCTGGAAAAGGAGCATGAGGATGGCAAATTTTAGAGACGTAATTATAGCTGGCCCCTCAAGTCCTGTTGGCGAAGCCACATAGGTGCAAGATTTGGTTGATCTTGTAGAATCACGAATTTCGATTAATGAACAACAAATCCTTGATGAATAGGAAGCAGCTATTGCCGGGGGTATATATTGGGGCCTCTTGGCGCAATGATTGGTGGGTTGATGGCTGGCGCATCAACCATTGAGGGCCCACGAATAACAGCAGCCCTCGAGGCGCAATCGGAAGCTTTGGACCAAGCCACGATATTCGTGAAGCGATCCAAGAATGGGATCGGCGGGATGCATCAAATAGCCGGTGACGAGCTGAGCTGCCCGAAGTTGAAGAGGTGCACGCCGTGACCGGAGATACCGGTTTGATCCTGAAGGTGCGCATGCCTACTGTGTTGCGCGGCGTTTCCACATCACGCTGAGTCAACGTCATGCGGAAACGCTTTATGTGGCGCTGTCCACCTATATCGACCGCGGCGTGCGGGTGGGGATTATCCCGGAACTGTCAGAGGGGATTAACTTCAAGTAACTGCTATACAGTCTTGAAATGTTTTGAAAGTTTCAGTCCCTGACCCTGGTAATTGGACTTCAGGTCGGCCCCGTAAAGCTGTTCCGGGATCGCATTCATGCGCTCGTAAACCAGCCGCCCGACCACCTGTCCGTGTTCCAGAACAAAGGGGCTTTCGTGACAGCGCACCTCAAGAACACCGCGGGATCCGGCCCCGCCGGCGGAGTCATGGCCGAAACCGGGGTCAAAAAAGCCCGCGTAATGCACACGGAATTCCCCGACCATGGCCAGAAACGGGGCCATTTCGGCGGCATAGGCCGGGGGAATATGCACCGCTTCGCGGCTGACCAGAATATAGAACGCGCCCGGATCAAGGATGATCTGACCGCTGGTCGTGCGAATTTCTTCCCAATACTCACCCGGGTCATATTCGCCGATCCGGTCAAGGTCGATCACTCCCGTATGGGGCTTGGCCCGATAGCCCACAAGGTCGCCGGAGGCCGGTTTGAGATCCACGGAAAAGCCCAGCCCTTCGTCAATCACCGCCGGGCCATCGACCAGCGGGGATTGGCTGTGCAGGGTGGTCAGTTCATCATCCGTAAGCGCGGCTTGTCCCTCTCTGAACCGAATTTGGTTCAGCCGCATTCCCGGACGAACCAGAACCGAAAAGGAACGGGGGCAGATTTCGGCGTAAAGCGGCCCCGTATAGCCGGGCGCGATGCGGTCGAACTCTTCCCCGCCATCGGTGATGGTGCGGGTCAGAAGGTCAAGCCGCCCGGTCGAGGATTTGGCATTGGCCACCGCCTGAATCCCGTCGGGCAGGGCAAGGCTTTCCATCAAGGGGACAACATAGACACAGCCCTTTTCCAGCACCGCGCCCTGGGTCAGGTCGATCTGGTGCATCTCGAAATCCCGCAGCCGTTCGGCCACGCTGCGCCCCTGACCGGCCAGAAAGCTGGCCCGCACCCGCCAGGCCCGAGTGCCAAGGCGCAGGTCAAGCGACGCGGGTTGCACCTGTTCCGGGATCACGGGCAGTTTTGCGGTGATCGCACCGGTTTCGATCAGGGTTTCAAGCTGTTGACTGGGCAGAACGCCGGGCATGGCAGGCCTTTCTCACAACGCACATCGCGAATTGCCCCGTGATAACAGCGTTAATCGCGAAATTGGAGCGAAAAAGGCCGTGTTTGCAAGGTTTGCTTCACGCCTCTCAACCCAGGTCGCGGGCACCTCGGGAAGAGAAGGTGCCCACGCCATTTTTGAGGTTGGCGTGTTTATGAAGGGGGTGCTGTGAGGTCACGCGCCTTTGACGTGCCTTAGAGCCAGCCAAGGAGGTCGTCGACGGTTGGCTCTTCGTCCTCGTCTCGACACTCGGAGGGCAAGTCGTCGCGCGACAGACCCAGTACAAGCATCAGAGCCTCGGCCGGGGTGAGATCGCCCGGAGGCGTGTCAGCATCAACTGTGCCCTCACCTCCCGCCGTATCACAAAGGTTGTCCGGGCGCAGAGGCTTCACCAAGCCGGGGGTCTCCACACAGTCCGACGGTGTGTCGGGTTTGTTGGGCGGCACGTCAGACGTATCGTCGAGGGCATCCACCTCAGTCATGTCAAACATCAATGTCTGTTCCCCGGCATATTCGAAATAGCGAAGCTCAAGAGAGTGGTCACCGGCAGGCAGGCACAGTTCGGTGCTCATCAGTTCGCCATAGCTTGGGCCGTTGTTTTCAAGCACCAGGTCCCCGTCCACGTATAGCGCGGCACCGTCATCGGCGGTGATGTCGAAACGATAGGTTGCGTCCTGATCGGTGGTGAGTGTCTTGGTGTAGATCGCGGCAAAGTGGTTGGTGCTTCCGCCGTCCCAGAAGCTGCCGGTTTCGTCGAAATACTGCAACTCGCTCAACTGACCAGTGGCGGTTTCGGGTTGCGTGAAATCCACCTTGTCCAGCGTTGTGATCGTTGGATCAAGAGTGAAGTAGCTGGCGTTGAACTGTCCGGTATCGGGCTCGGGCTCCGGTTCCGGCTGAGGCTCGGGCTGAGGTTCTGGCTCCGGTTCCGGCTGAGGTTCAGGTTCAGGTTCAGGTTCAGGTTCGGGCTGAGGTTCAGGTTCGGGCTCCGGTTCTGGCTCGGGCTGAGGTTCCGGCTCGGGCTCTGGTTCTGGCTCGGGTTCCGGCTGAGGTTCGGGTTCCGGCTCCGGCTGGAAATCAATATCGCTCCAAACCGACACCTGCTCATGCACTTCGTCCACAAGCTCGGGCAGAAGCTCCGCCACCAACGGATGGACGGAGGCCGGAACGGGGAAATCGGCTGGCGCGGCTTCGCCATACAGCGTGGAATAGGTCGTCAGGCTGGCCAGAAAATAAAGCGTGTCCGTGCCGTGGGGCGCATCATCCACATACAGGTCTTCAGCCTCCAGCGCCGAGAGCCCGGTTTCAGTCAACAGGTGCGACAGAACCGGAGCCACGGGGATCAAGGCAACATCCGCGTCCGGATCGGCGGCGTTCACCTGGGCCACAAGATCTACGTACCAATCGTGATAATCGCCCATGTTATAGTCGTGAAAGGCGTCCAGCTCGGCCTCGGTCGGCGGGAACCCGGCGGCAAGGGGACCCATATCCGCCCAGCCTTCGTAGATCACGATCTGGGCGGTCGGCTGTGCGATCGCGATTTCATCAACCTGGGTCAACACCGCGTCCAGCGGCGAACGGTCATCCCCGTAATAGTTGCTGTCCGGTGTCTGGTCCTGAAGGAAATTCGCCGGTGTGATCGCCACCATGTCAAAGCTGACATCCGCAAAGCTTTCGGTTTCGCTGTTCCAATGGCTGTTGACCCCGTCAAATCCCCACTGATCCAGCGGCGCGGGGCGGTCAGCAAACTCACGCAGGAACCCGTATTCCCCATCTGCCGCATAGGAATGCCCGGCATGAGAGGCCAGTTGCCCCATCCAATAGGGGACGTTGGAATAGTTGGACGTGCCGATGAAATTCACGAGTGAATTACCAAAGAAATACTGGCTTGCGGAAAGTGGCATGGTTGTACTCCGTTAAGGGATCTCAAAACCCGCCGTACAAAGGCGAACCTCGTTCCATTCGTAAAACGACCAAGGGCTGGGAAGGGCGCGGTGAGAGTCCGGGCCCCGTGTTTGCTAATCCCCGGTTGCGATTCCCCGGCTGCCACAATTTTGCCACTTTTCAGATTTGATAAAAATGGGAATTTCCGCCAAAATCTCGCAAATTTGGATAATTGGGTAAACAGAGTGTTTCTGTTTGAGCGACAATAAAGCGGGCGGCCCGACGTCCTATGGGTCATGGGACGTCATGGGGCGACTACAACGGCGGCTGGTCCGGTGGTGGCGTTTAGTGTTCTGAAAGAAGGGGTGGTAGAGCGATTTCAAGCAGTGTTGCGTGATCCATTGGAACCACAACGGGGGTAGTATGGTCGGGCTAGCAGGACTCGAACCTGCGACCTTCCGTCCCCCAGACGGACGCGCTACCAGGCTGCGCCATAGCCCGACGATTGGGATTTCATAGCGGTTTTACGGGCAGGGGCAAGAGGTTTTTTCAGCTTTTTCGCCATGAGGGCAACATGAGGGCAAAACGACAGGGCGGCGGCAGATAATATCCGCCGGGTTCAGTTGGGTTCAAAAGCGCGGAGTTGCGCAAACAGCGTTGCCAGTTGCGTTTTCTCCGCCTCATCCAGCGTTGGCGATTTGGCCAGATGGTGCAAAACACCGGGTGTGGCGGGCAATGCGTCATCCGCCGGATCGTCAGGGACATCCACATTCAGCGGTTTTGGCGCGGCCGGTTCAGGGACAGGCGCGGGTTCTGACGGTTCGGCGGAAACCGGCACCGTTTCTGTGTCTGGTTCTGTGCCCTGGTCTGTATCTGTCGCCGGGGAAGTTTCAATCTCTGCCGGGGATTCTGCGGGTGGAGAAGAGACCTGATCCTGTGCGCTCTGCGGTTCAGCCGGTTCTGTTTCGGTGTCTTCGGGCTCAGATTCTGTCTTAAGGTCCTCTTGGGGGGCTTCGGAGTGCGAACGGGGTTGGGCAAGGAAGGACGGCAGGCTGGCGGATGGCTCTGGGGCGACATCCGGGGCGGTTTCCGGCGCGAGAGGCGCATCCGGGGCCGGGTGAGGGTCTGCCTGGGGGTCTGGCTCGGCGTCATCTGTCGCCTCGGGGGCGGGAGTGGCAGCTGATTCCGACGCATCGGGTGCCGCTGGCACAGTATCCGGAGAATCGGTATCCTCTGTGTTCGCGGTTTGCACGGCTACGGGGGCCGAGGCCTCTTCCGGTTCGGCGGGTGGGCTGTCTGGGGCGTCGGTCTCGTCCAGAACCGTCTCGTCCACCATTGGGGGGACGGTGTCGGGTGTCGCGGGGGCGTCCACGCCGGTCGGCTCGTCCTCGGGGGGCTGGGTGACCTCTGGTTCGGGATCTGGTTCAGGATCCGCCAGCAGCTCTGGTTCCGGCGCGGTCTCGGCGCCTGTCTCTGTGCCCGCGAAATCCTCGAACACCGAAGTGTCCTTGGCCGGTCTCCCTTCGATTCCCGGAGGGAGGTCGGAAGAGGTGGGCGCGTCAGTTGGGTCGGGCTGTTCCGGTCTGCTTTCGGGCAGGGGTTCGCGATGAAAGGGGACGACCGTATCGCTGTCTGGTGTGGCAACTTCAGCGATTTCGATGGGCTTGCCGTTGGCCCCGATCACCTCTGTCTGCTCTGGTTCCCCCTCTCCGATCATCGGGGGTGACATCGCCGCCACGTGTTTAACACCCTGTTCACGAAGGATTTTCTGCACGCCCTTGATGGTCATCCCATCGTCATGCAACAGCTTCTTGATACCGCCCAGAAGCTCCATATCCGCAGGGCGGTAATAGCGCCGCCCGCCTGCACGTTTGACGGGCTTCACCTGGGTGAATTTGCTTTCCCAGAAGCGCAGCACATGGGTAGGCAGTTCCAACCAGTCAGCAACTTCGCTGATGGTTCGGAAAGCGTCGGCGGATTTGGCCATGCCGCGCGCTCCTTCTTAGCGTTTGTTGCCCGATGCGACGCGTTCTTTCATCAGGTGCGAGGGCCGGAAAGTCAGCACCCGGCGGGGGTTGATCGGGACTTCCTGTCCCGTTTTGGGATTGCGCCCCACACGTGCGGCCTTTTCCCGAACCGAGAAGGTGCCAAAGGACGAAATCTTGACCTGTTCCCCCTGGGCCAACGCATCGGACATATGTTGCAGTACACTTTCAACAAGCTGCGCGCTGTCGTTGCGGGACAGGCCCACTTCGCGGAACACGGCTTCGCTTAGATCCATGCGGGTCAGCGTCTTTTCACTCATCATCGTCCCCCTGTTTTCTGCAACCATAGGGGCAAGGGAATTTCCGAGTCAATATCAATGACTTGGGAACGTGGGTTTAAGTGAAAATACGCTTGGGGGTGCGACGGTTGGTGAAGGGCAATCATGCGCCGCCGCAGGATTACCAGCGCAGCGCCACGGCACCCCAGGCCAGCCCGCCGCCGATGGCTTCGGTCACGATCAGATCGCCAGGTTTCACCTTGCCCTGTTCCACCCCGACGGCCAGCGCCAGCGGGATTGAGGCGGCGGAGGTGTTGCCATGATTCTGAACGGTGACAATCACGCGCTCCATAGGCACGCCCATCTTCCTGGCGGTGCCTTCGATGATGCGGATATTGGCCTGATGCGGCACGATCCAATCCACGTAATCATCGGTCAGGCCAATCTTGTCCAGCGCGGTTTGGGCGGTTGAGGACAGCTTGCTAACTGCCTGACGAAACAGGGGGTTTCCCTGCATTCGCAGTTTCCCCGAAGTGCCGGTCGAGGACACGCCGCCATCCACATAAAGCATGTCACGATAGCGCCCGTCGGAATTGAGATCCGCCGACAGGATACCCCGGTCATCGGTGGAACCTTCGCCCTCTTCGGCGGCCAGAACAAGCGCCCCGGCACCGTCACCGAACAGCACACAGGTGGCCCGGTCGGTCCAGTCCATGATCCGCGAAAAGGTTTCCGCGCCGATCACCAGAACCCGCCGCGCCTGTCCCGACAGGATCAGCGCGTTGGCGTTGGTCAGAGCAAAGATAAACCCGGCACAGACCGCCTGAACATCAAACCCAAAGCCACGGGTCATGCCCAGCCCGGATTGCACCATGGTGGCCACGGAAGGAAAGGTCAGGTCCGGCGTAGAGGTCGCCAGGACGATGGCGTCGATGTCATCGGCAACAAGCCCGGCATCCGCCAGCGCCCGTTGCGCCGCGATCACGGCCAGTTGCGAGGTGGTCTGTCCCTCGGCTGCAAAGTGGCGGCGTTCGATGCCAGATCGCGTGCGAATCCATTCGTCGGTTGTGTCGAGAGTGGCTTCGAATTCGGCGTTTTCAACCACGCGCTCGGGGAGGTAATGACCGATTCCCTGTACCACTGCGCGCGTGACCATCAGCTTTGCTTTCCTTGTTGGTTTTGGGAAATCGCCCGGGGTTCGGTGGTGTCATCGCCTTCGCCGTCGTCTTCGTCCGCCGGTGACATGGTCGCCGCCGCAACGCGGGCGGCAAGCCGTTGGGAGAAGTTATTTTCCGCGAGTTGGCAGGCCAGTTTCACAGCGGCGGAAATGCCCGTGGAATCAGCTCCGCCATGGGATTTTACCACGGTTCCGTTGAGCCCCAGAAAAACGCCGCCATTCACCCGGCGCGGATCAATCCGTTTGCGCAGGCGGTTCAGCGAGGTATAGGCCAGCATCGCGGCCAATTTCGACAGGGGGGTATAATTGAACGCCTCGCGCAGGAAATCCCCGATCAGCGAGGCGGTCCCTTCGCCGGTTTTGAGCGCGATGTTGCCGGTAAACCCGTCGGTGACGATCACGTCACAGCGGTCGCCCGGAATATCACCGCCTTCGACAAAACCGACATAGTCAAAGTCTGCGGCGATGGCGTTTTTGGCGATCAGGTCATTGGCGTCTTTCAACTCGGACCGGCCCTTGAATTCTTCGGTTCCGACATTGAGCAGGCCAACGCGGGGACGATCCAGAGCCAGCCCGTTGCGCGCGTAAGACGCCCCCATGAGCGCATATTGCAGAAGGTCGCGTTCGTCGGCCTTGATATCTGCGCCCGCATCCAGCATCACGTTGAACCCCTGCGGGTTGCGCGAAGGCCAGAGCACGGCAATGGCGGGGCGGTATACACCGGGCAGTTTGCGCAGGCGGATCACCGACATCGCCATCAACGCCCCGGTGTTGCCACAGGAGACACACACCGTTGCTTCGCCCGACCGCACGCTTTCCAGCGCCGACCACATGGAGGTTTTGCGCCCGGTGCGGATCACCTGACTGGGTTTGTCCTCCATCGTGACCACGTCTTCGGCGTCACGAATCTCGACCCGGCCCGTCAGATGCTTTTTGCGGGCGACCAGCTTTTTCAGCCTGGGTTCCGGTCCGTGCAGAATGAACCCGATATTCGGGTTTTTCCTGGCCGAAAGCGAACAACCGGCGACAACAGCCGCCGGTCCCTGATCGCCACCCATGGCGTCAACCGAAATAACAATGCGTTCACGGGCCGACGCGCCGGATCCAGTGGCCGTGGGATCGGTATCCTTGGCGGTATCCTGGGATCCGGTCATGCGTCTGACGACCTAAACAACGGGCCTTAGGCCGCGTCTTCGTCCAGATCAACTTCGTCAGCCATGGCGACAACTTCGCGGTCGTCATAATGGCCACAGGACGGGCAGACGTGGTGGGGGCGTTTCAGTTCACCGCAGTTGTCGCATTCGTTGGGGTTTGCCGCAACCAGCGCATCATGTGCGCGGCGGTTGTTGCGGCGCGATTTCGAAACTTTGTTCTGCTGGACAGCCATGTCGCAACCTCAGATTACAGAGCAGCCCCGAAGGGCGCAGATTTCAGGAGGGGCAAATGCCCCGCGTTTCCGGGTGTCCGTGGCTCATATTCAAATCAAGCCAGCGTGTCCAACCCTAATTCACAAGAAGCCGCGAAAATAGACGGATTTTTGCGGGCTGCAAGTGATTCTGCGCCTGCAAAGCGGATCAATCTCTGTCTCAATCCCCGTCACCGGTGTCTTTTGCCAGTTTGTCGCGCAACGCAGACAGCCCGGCAAAGGGGCGGGCGTCTTCGTCTGTCATGGCGGTTTCGCCCGGCGCGGTGAAGTCCGATTGTTCCAGTTCGGCCCCCTCCGCACGGGGATAGAGGGGCAGGGCAAGGGCCAGTGCCTCGGTCATCACGCGTATCAGGTCGATTTCGCTTTCCAGTTGATCAATCGTGTCGTCTTCGGGCATTTCGATTTCGCCGTCGTCTTCTTCGTTCCCGGGCACCGCGTCGGGCACAGCGTCGGGCAGGCTGGCCAGGAAACGACGGGTCACGTTTTCGTCAATCCGGGTGGTGACGGGGGCAAGGGTGACGACGCAGGGTTGAACCACCGTCGCCCCAAGCCGGGCGGTCAGC
The DNA here is from genome assembly GCA_002747035.1 of Rhodobacterales bacterium. Classification (GTDB taxonomy): domain Bacteria; phylum Pseudomonadota; class Alphaproteobacteria; order Rhodobacterales; family Rhodobacteraceae. The sequence goes on along the minus strand of PDRZ01000014.1, from coordinate 24,785 downwards.
CGCCAGTCGGTTTTGCCTTCGGCGACGAGTTCGCCCTCAAAGGACAGCTTGCGCAGCCCGTCCAGGCCAAGCTCGGTCGCCAGTGCGGCCAGATCGCTGGCTGGCGGGCGAATCGCAAAACGGGTCGGGCGCGAGGGTTTCAGGTCGCGCACGCGTAGCAGGGTGGGAGAGGAAGTCTCGGGGGTCATGAGCAGAACTCGGCCTTACATTCTTGAACCGGGAAAGGGGGTGTTGTAAGCGTCGATAAAAGGCAGCGCGTCCGGTGACAAGCAATTTGCACGGATGACGTCAGTCACAAAGGATCAGGAGAGGGCGGCAGTATGGCCATCAAGACACGGGTTCGGATGCTTGTCATGGGGATCAGCCTTTGCGCGGTCGCGGCCTGTAGCGCCGTCTATCGCAATCACGGCTATGTGCCCAGCGACGAGGAATTGTCCGACATCACCGTCGGCGTGGATTCACGCGCGACGGTGGAAGAGATCATGGGTGCCTCGAGTGCAGGCAGCGTTTTGTCGGGCGATGACATTTATTATGTGCGGTCGCGGGTCAAGCATCTGGGCATGTTCCGTCCCGAGGTGGTCGAGCGTCAGGTGGTTGCGATCAGCTTTGATGACGCGGACGTGGTGCAGAATATCGAGCGGTTCTCGCTGGCCGATGGGCGTATTGTGCGGCTGGAACGTCGGGTGACCAGTTCGAGCGTTGAGGGCAAGGGCTTCCTGCGTCAGCTTCTGGGCAATCTGGGCAGCTTTGACCCAAGAACGATGTTGGGCAGCGGCTAGGTAGGGCGCGACCAGGGGTCTGGCGGCTTCATCAGTTTGTCATATCTGCTATGATAGGGCAAAGCGGTGCCGGGCCGCTTTGTCCGGCCAGCCGTGTCACCCCAGTCTGGAGCTCGCGCCATGGGTTTGACTTTGAAAAAGGGACGTTATCGCGCGCGGCTTGCGCAGAGCCGGGCGGATGTGGTCGCGGCGCAGGCATTGCGTCACCGGGCATTTCACGGCGTGACCGGGCGTGACGTGGATGGGTTTGACGGGATTTGCAGCCATATCCTGATTGAAGACACGCGCAGGTCCGGGCGGTTGGTGGCGTGTTTTCGCATGTTGCCGCTGAATGGCGGCGGCGAAATCGGGCGGTCTTATTCGGCGCAGTATTACGAGTTGTCCGCCCTGGAGAGCTTTGACGGACCCATGGTGGAGATGGGGCGGTTTTGCGTGGACCCCGAGGTGAGCGATGCGGATATCCTGCGCGTGGCCTGGGGCGCGATGACGCGATATGTGGATGAAAACGGGGTCGAGATGCTGTTTGGCTGTTCCTCGTTTGCCGGGACGAACGCGGCGGACTATCTTGATTCCTTTGCCATGTTGAAGGAACGCCATCTTGCCCCGAAGCGGTGGTTGCCACGGGTCAAGGCACCTCAGGTTTTCCGGTTTGCCGCCCGGTTGCGACGTAAGCCGGACGCAAAGCGGGCCATGTCGGGAATGCCGCCATTGTTGCGCACCTACCTGTTGATGGGGGGCTGGGTCAGCGATCATGCCGTAGTGGATCGGCAGATGAACACGTTGCACGTGTTTACCGGGCTTGAAATCCGGGCGATTCCCCCAGCCCGAAAACGGTTGTTGAGGGCGGTGGCCGGATAGGCGCTTTTGCGCGGCTCCCTCCCACCCACCCCGCCCCGCAAAAGCGCCTGTGCCCGTGGCCGTAGCTGTGGCCGGGGCTGGTTTTTGGGGGGAGGCGGTGGTTTTTTTGGCATTTAAGGACAGATGAAGTTGGGATCGGTTGACGCTGTGGCTTGCGCGGCGTAGCCCCTTGGGGCATGGCACGTGTACCTCTTCTTCAGCTTTCCGATATATCCCTGACCTTTGGAGGGGACCCTGTGTTTGACGACCTGTCGCTGGTGATACAGCCCGGGGACCGTGTGGCGTTGGTGGGGCGCAACGGGTCGGGCAAATCGACCCTGTTGAAGGTCATGGCCGGTCTGATCGAGCCGGACCGGGGCGAATGCGTGGCCGGACCCGGTGTATCGGTGGGCTATATGGAGCAGGACCCGGACATGGCCGGGTTTGCAACGCTGGGAGACTATGCCAGCAGCGGGTTGGAAGCGGGCGAGCTTTACCGCGTTGAGCGTGCGGGCGAGGGATTGAAATTTGACCCTGACCGTGCGGTGGACACTGCGAGTGGTGGAGAGCGGCGGCGCGCGGCGCTGGCCAAATTGATGGCCGAGGCCCCCGGGCTGATGCTGCTTGACGAGCCGACCAACCATCTTGATATCGAGGCGATTGCCTGGCTTGAAGCCGAATTGAAAGCGACGCGGGCTGGTTATGTGTTGATTTCTCACGACCGTGCATTTCTGCGAGAGCTTACCCGTGCAACCCTTTGGATTGACAGGGGAATGGTGCGTCGGCAGGAAAAGGGATTCGAGGCGTTCGAGGCTTGGCGGGACAAGATCTGGGACGAGGAGGACCAGCAACGTCACAAGCTGAACCGCAAGATCAAAGCCGAGGCGCGATGGGCCGTGGAAGGCATCAGTGCCCGGCGCAAGCGCAATATGGGCCGTGTCCGTGCCCTGGGCGAATTGCGCGCCGAGCGTGCCGCGCAGATCGCCCGGCAGGGTACCGCCGCCATGGCGCTGGATGCGGGGCCGAAATCCGGGCGCAAGGTGATCGAGGCACTGGGGATTTCAAAGGCTTATGGCGACAAGGTGATCCTGCGGCCGTTTGATCTGACCGTCATGCGCGGCGACCGGATCGCTTTTGTTGGCCCCAACGGGGTGGGCAAAACAACGTTGTTGAAAATGCTGATGGGCGAGGTCCCCCCCGACACGGGCCGCGTCAAACATGGCACCAACCTTGTGCCTGCGGTTTTCGATCAGGCGCGCGCCCAGTTGGACCCGGATATGACCCTGTGGGATTCGCTGACTGGCGACCCCGAGATGCGCGTGTCGGGCAAGGCGGATCAGGTGATGGTGCGGGGCAATCCGAAACACGTGGTCGGCTATCTCAAGGAATTCCTGTTTGACGATGCGCAGGCACGGGCACCTGTGCGGTCGCTTTCGGGGGGCGAAAAGGCGCGGTTGCTGCTGGCCAAGCTGATGGCGCGGGAAAGCAACCTTTTGGTTCTGGATGAACCGACCAACGATTTAGACGTGGAAACGCTGGATCTGTTGCAGGAACTGCTGGACGGGTTTGACGGGACCGTTCTTCTGGTCAGCCACGACCGCGATTTCCTGGATCGTGTGGCCACCGTGACCATCGCGATGGAAGGCGACGGACGTGCGGTGACCTATGCCGGGGGGTGGAGCGATTACCGTGCGCAACGGCAGGAAGATGCAGCGCCAGTTGTCGAAAAGGCCAAGGTTTCCAAAGCGAAGGCCAAGCAGAACGCCGCGCCGAAATCCGGGCTGTCCTTTACCGAAAAGCACCGGTTGGAGGCACTGCCCGGGGAAATCGAACGGCTGGAGGCGGAGATTGCCAGGCTGGAAGAGTTCCTGTCCCAGCCCGACCTGTTTACCGCCGAACCGCTCAAGTTCAGGAAGGCGACCGAGGCCCTTGTGGAACGGCAGGAGAAGCAGGCCGCCGCCGAGGAAGAGTGGCTGGAGCTGGAAGAAAAGGCCGAAGGGTAAGGCGGTCCCGGGGTCAGGACAGCGCCAGCCCGATCATCACCATCATCAACCCGAACACCGCGACAAACAGCCCGCCCATGTTCATCGGCAGAAGTTTCTGAATACGGGCACGCATTGCGTTGTCATCGTCTCCGAACTCTTTACGCGCCCGGCCCACGAGAATGGCCGAAAGCAGCAATCCGCCAATGCCAAGCAGGGTGACGACAACGCCGGACCAGAGCAGGATTTCCATGTTTCGCCTCTTTCTCGCAAGGGGAGTTGGAAGAGGCGGGTAACGGATCAGGGCCAGCTTGGCAAGGGGCGCGAAATCAGGGCTGGCGATGGCGCGCAGGTTGTGATTTCTAAGGGCCAATGCGAAACGTCAGGAAAGAGGTAGGATCGGATATGGACGAAAACGCTACGCCCGACAGCTATAAGGTCACCGCCGGAGAACTGCGCCAATTCGTGGAACGGATTGAGCGGTTGGAGATGGAAAAGAAGGACATTGCGGACCAGGTGCGCGAGGTTTACGCCGAAAGCAAATCGCGCGGTTATGACCAGAAGGCCCTGCGCGCGATTGTTTCGCTGCGCAAGCGCGACAAGGACGAAGTCGCCGAACAGGAAGCGGTGCTGGAGATGTACAAGGAAGCTCTGGGCATGACCTGACCCCCTTGGCGGGGCGAAGCTCGTGAAAGGGGGGCACAGGCCAGGCCGAAAGGATGAAACATCCCGGGCAGGAGCGGGAGCGAAAGCCGTTTCGGCTTGGCCCGTCTTCAAGGTGGCGCGATCCGGTTCGGGGCGTTCAGGGACGTTTCCGGGGTTGGGATACTGGTGCGTTTTTGCCGCTTCCTGATCTTGAAAAAGAGGTTGGCCCGGATCCTGACACGGGTTGAGAGGTGCGATATGCCCGGCGAGGCTGTCTGTAAGGACAGACGAGCGCGCCGGGCGGGGGTTCAGTCCTTTACAGCCGCCGTTTCCGTCAGGGGCCAGTAGAAATCGGGTGGCAACCCGGCCTCGGCGCGCTTTTCTTCGTTGAAAGGCGGTTTCAGCGCGCCTTTGAAATAGCTGCGCACCAGCCGGTGAAATTCGTCCTTTGGATCGATATTGTGACGTCCGCACAGGAAATGGAACCATTTCGAACCATAAGCGACATGGCCCACCTCTTCGCTATAGATCACCTCCAGCGCCTGCACCGCTTCGGTGTCGCCGGCCTTGCGGAAAATCTCGATCATGCCGGGGGTGACATCCAGCCCGCGGGCCTCAAGCACCATAGGCACCACTGCCAGGCGACCCATGATGTCTTTCGCCGTGTCTTGGGCGGCGCGCCACATACCCGCATGGGCAGGCAGGGCACCATAATGGCTTCCCGCTCTTTCGAGGCAATCGCAGACAAGGTTGAAGTGCTTGGATTCTTCATCCGCCGCCTTGACCCAGTCGTCATAAAACCCGGTAGGCATCTCCACGTCACAGAACCGCGCAATGATGTCCCAATGCAGATCCACCGCGTTCAGTTCGATATGCGCCACGGCGTGGAGCAGGGCGATCCGGCCCTGTGGGCTGCCGGGTTTGCGTTTGGGCACGTCGCGCGGGTCCAGCAATTCGGGCTTTTCCGGGCGCGACGGGCGCAGCGGCGGCTGCGCCGCGCCAACCGGAATGTCACGCCCTTCGGCCCGCGCGGCGAACCACGTGGCCGCATGGCGGTGGGACAGGGCGGTCTTGGCTCGGCCATCGGCACAGGTCAGCACCTCAACCGCCATTTCGGCGAGGGTTTGGGTCATGCAGCGCCCCCGATCAGGCGGCGGGCGGTATCGACCACCTCTTCCACATGTCCCGCGATCCTGACTTTGCGCCATTCCGCCACGATCTGACCGCCTGCGTCGATCAGAAAGGTCGAGCGTTCAATCCCCATGAAGGTTTTGCCGTACATTTTCTTCTCTTTCCAGACGCCAAAGGCTTCGCAAACCTGTTGTTCCGCATCGGAGAGAAGGCCGACCTCCAACCCCTGTTTGGCGCGAAAACGGCCATGGCTGGCCAGTGTGTCCTTGGAGAGACCGAACACCTTCACGCCAAGCGCCTCAAGCGCGGGCAGGGCTTCGGTAAAGCCCACCGCCTCTTTCGTGCAACCGCTGGTGTTGTCGCGGGGATAGAAGAACAAAACGACCGGGCCAAGGTCGGACAGGGTCACATCGCCAAGCCGGTCATCCGGCAAGGTGAAGGCAGGGGCGGGGCGGGGAAGATCGGACATGAGCAAATCCTTACCGGTTTTAAATTTTCGACTTTCATAGTAGGGGTTCGCTTGGAAGAATAGAACCAGATAACAGCGAAAAGCCCGCAGGGGGGGAGGTGGCCCACGACACCCCGGCGGAGCAGGACCAGAGGCGGCCCGGGCAAAGGTCATGAGCGACAACCACGAGACATCAGAGGACCAGAGCCCGCCCGAGCGGGACGGGGATGCGCAGGAGAAAGACGGTCGCACTCTCCGCCGTTCGCGTCGCCGTCGTACCGGTCTTGTGGCGCTGTTGTCTTTTGCCGTGCTGCTGGCCGGATTGGGGATCGCGGTTTTCGCGCTGGTTGGGCGTCCGGTTTCCGCGCCACCCTGGTTGAAAGCCCAGATCGAAGAGCGGATCAACGCCGGATCCCAAAGCGTTGAGGTGGCTTTTGGTGATATCAGTCTTGTAGTGGAAGAGGGGTGGCGGCCCCGTCTTGTCATGCGGGATGTCGATTTCAGCGATGCCGAGGGGCGGCGGCTTCTGACGCTGTCAGATGTGGAAGGTACATTGTCCGCGCGGGCTCTGATCCGGGGCGAACTGCGCCCGGCGCGAATCTGGCTTGACGGGGCGCAGGTTGCGCTGCGGCGGGATCAGGACGGGCGCGTGGGCCTGTCGTGGGGTGCCGAAGGAGAGCCCCAGACAAGCCGGGCCGAGGCGCGCAACTTTGCCGAGTTGATTGATGGGGCCGACCGGTTCCTTGTCACCCCCATCCTGTCGTCGCTGACCAGTGTCGAGGTGGACGGGTTGACCATGCGCTATGAGGACGCGCGGGCGCGTCAGGCCTGGACCGTGGACGGGGGGCGGGTGTGGTTGGACCGCGCGGGTGATGATCTTACGCTGCGCGGAGATTTCGCGTTGCTGACAGGTCAGGAATTCGCCACCACGCTTGAGGCGAGCTATACCAGCCGGATCGGCGATGCGGCGGCGAATTTTGCAGTGAGTTTCAAGGATATGCCGTCCGATGATATCGCGCGGCAATCCGGGGTTCTGTTGTGGCTGGAAACCCTGCGCGCCCCGATTTCGGGGGCAATGCGGGCCTCGGTGGATGAAACCGGGGCTCTGGGGCCGGTCAATGCCACCTTGCAGATCGGTGCGGGTGTGCTTCAGCCCACGGATAAAACCCGCCCGATCCCGTTCCAATCGGTGCGCAGCTATTTCACCTATCTTCCCGAAACCCAGACCATGCAGGTGGATGAGTTCGCCATCGACAGCGCCTGGGGCAGCGCGCGGGCCGAGGGGCAGGTGGTGCTTGGCGACATGACCAATGGCTGGCCCGACGAGTTTGTCAGCCAGCTTCAGATCAGAGAGCTGATCGCCAATCCCAACGGGCTTTATGAGACCCCGGTGCGGTTTGACGCGGTGACGGGGGACTTTCGGCTGCGACTTGATCCGTTCGATTTGCGGTTGGGAGAGATGGTGGTGTCGGACCGGGGGCATGCGCTGCATCTTTCGGGGCGGCTGCGGGCCGAACCCGAGGGGTGGGATGTCTCTCTGGAAGGTCAGATGGACGGGATTGCGCCCGACCGGCTGGTTCAGCTATGGCCCCCCGGGGCGGTCCCCAAGACGCGGGCCTGGGTTGAGGCCAATGTCCTGAGCGGGACCCTGAGCAATTTGCAGATCGGGTTGAAGTCCCGCCCCGAAAGCAAGCCCGATATCTATCTTGGTTTCGAATTTGACGAGGCCGAGACATTGTTTCTGAACTCGATGCCGCCCATCCGCAAGGCGCGGGGCCATGCGACGCTGTACCAGCACCAGTTCACGGTGCGGGCGGATGCGGGGGAGGTGCGTGCGGAACAGGGCGGGGTGGTGGACATCAGCGGCACCAGTTTTGTGGTCGAGGATGTGCGCAAGAAACCTGCCCCGGCGCGTATCACTGTGAACAGCAACAGCACGATTACCGCCGCGCTGTCGCTGCTGGATCGCAAACCGTTCCGGTTTCTGACCAAGGCGGGCCAGCCCGTCACGCTTGCCGATGGCCGCGCGGTGGCACGGGGGCAGATTGACCTGGTGTTGAAAAAGGATCTGCCCGCGGATCAGGTGAGCTATAACATCACCGCCGATCTCAGCAAGGTGCGCAGCACCAGGCTGATCCCGGGGCGCAGCTTCTCGGCTGCGGTACTTGACGTGGCGGTGGATAACAGGCGGCTACAGATCAAGGGCAAGGGGCGGGTGGGCAAAGTCCCGGTGACCGGGAGTTTCACCGCCCCCCTCGGCAAGCCGGGCGCGCGCAGCGAGGTACGGGGGACCGTTGAGCTTTCACAACGGTTCGTCGATGAATTCAGGATTGGTCTGCCCCGTGGCACGGTGTCGGGCGCGGGGCGTGCAGATGTGGCGATTGATCTGCAGAAGGGCAAGGCGGGCACATTTTCGATGAGTTCGAACCTGTCGGGGGTGGGGCTTCGTGTGCCGGCCATCGGGTGGGCGCTTGGCCAGAAGACCCGCGGCACGTTGAAAGTGTCCGGGCGCTTTACCAAGCCCATGCAGATCGACAACGTGCTGCTGAACGCGCCGGGGTTGAAAACCTCGGGGCGGGTGGAGTTGACGCCCAGGGGCGCGTTCAAATCGGCGCGGTTTCCACGGGTGCGGGTGGGAAGCTGGTTTGACGGGCCGGTTGCCTTGATCGGGCGGGGGGCAAAGTCGCCCAGGGTCGAGGTGCAGGGCGGTCGCATGGATCTGAGCAAAACCGAGATCGGGGCCGGATCGGGCAGCGGGGCGACCGGTTCCAACGCCGGGGCCGGGGGGCCGATCAGCGTGAAACTGGACCGGCTGCGGATCAGCGAAGGCATTTCGCTGACCGGGTTCAGGGGCGAATTCAGCACCGCCAAAGGGTTTGACGGGACGTTTTCGGGCCGGGTCAACGGTGCCGCGCCTGTCACCGGGGTCGTCGCCCCCCGAAACGGACGCAGCGCGTTTTCCATCAAGTCCAGCGATGCGGGCGGGGTGTTCAAATCCGCGGGGCTGTTGACCAACGCGCGGGGCGGGGATTTCAACCTGTCGCTGGTCCCCAGGGGCGGCAAGGGCAGCTATGACGGGTTGTTGAAGGTGCGACAGGTACGGTTGCGCGACGCTCCGGCCATGGCCGAGTTGCTGAACGCTATTTCGGTGGTGGGGTTGCTCGAACAGTTCGCCGGCTCCGGCATCCTGTTTCAGGAGGTGGAGGCCCGGTTCCGCCTGACCCCGAAACAGGCGATCATCACGAAATCCAGCGCCGTGGGCGCGTCGATCGGGATTTCCATGGACGGGATATATGACCTGGCGTCGGGGCGGATGAACATGCAGGGGGTGGTATCCCCCATCTACCTGATCAACGGAATCGGAGCGGTATTCACGCGCAAGGGCGAGGGGTTGATCGGCTTCAACTATACGCTAAAAGGCACGGCAGAGACTCCCAGGGTCGGGGTCAATCCGCTTTCTCTTTTCACCCCCGGCATGTTCCGGGAAATCTTCCGACGCCCTCCACCAAAGGTGAGCCCCTAGCGCCCATGCAGCTTTCCGATTTTGATTTTGATCTGCCCGAGGGGCTGATCGCCACGCGCCCCGCCACACCGCGCAGTTCGGCCCGGTTGCTGGTGGCCCGCGAGGGGGGGATTGAGGATCGCGTGGTGACGGACCTTGTCCATGTGCTGCGCCCCGGGGATCGGTTGGTTTTGAACGATACCAGGGTGTTGCCCGCGCGCCTTTCCGGGCGGCGCTATCGCGACACCGCACAGGGGCGGGTGTCGGCGGCGGTGGAGGTCACGTTGCTTGACCCAAAGGCGGACGGGGCGTGGCACGCGCTGCTCAAACCCCTGCGCAAGGTGGGGGTGGGCGAAGAGATCGTGTTTGCCGATGGGTTCCGCGCCATATGCGAGGCCAAGGCGGATGGGCAGGCGGTGTTGCGGTTCAACCTGGCAGGGGAGGATTTTGACCGGGCTTTGAGCCAAGCCGGGGCGATGCCATTGCCGCCCTATATCGCGGCCAGACGCGCGGCGGATGAACAGGACAAGACCGATTATCAGACGGTATTCGCCCGGAGCCCCGGGGCGGTGGCGGCCCCGACCGCGTCGCTGCATTTTGATGAGCCGCTGTTACAGCGTCTTGCGGATATGGGAGTCGCGTTCACCCATGTGACCTTGCATGTGGGGGCGGGCACCTTTCTGCCGGTCAAGGTTGACGACGTGACCACTCACAAGATGCACGCTGAATGGGGCGAGGTCAGCGAGAGGGCGGCAGAAGAGATCGCCGCCACCCGCGCCGCCGGTGGGCGGGTGATCCCGGTGGGGACCACCGCGCTGCGTCTGATCGAAAGCGCGGCACGGGCCACGGGTGAAATCGCGCCCTGGACCGGCGAAACCGATATTTTCATCTATCCCGGTTTCGAATTTCGCGTCACGGACGGGTTGATGACCAATTTCCACCTGCCGAAATCCACGTTGATGATGCTGGTCTCTGCGTTGATGGGGCAGGAGCGGATCATGCAGATCTATGATCATGCCATCAGCAACGGTTATCGGTTCTTTTCCTATGGCGACAGTTCGATCCTGTTTCCGCATTCGGTGGTTTGACGTGGTTCGAAAACGGCTGTGCCATGGTCGTTTCTGGACGTGACCGGGCGGGATGGGACAGGTTAGGCTCAACCTCTATGGCAATTCGCTTCCGGAGCACGTGTCGCGGCCTGACATCGCAAAGGTGCGCGCACAAGACGGTGCGTGGTGAGCCGGGGTAGGGTCAGTCAGTTTCATTCGGCAGGAGTGCGCGATGTTTCAGGTTCTTTCCGCGTCTTGGGCGCTTTTGCTCGGCATGGGGCTTCTCATGGTGGGGAACGGGTTGCAGGGCACGTTGTTGGGGGTGCGCGGCGGCATCGAAGGGTTTTCGACCTTCGAAATGTCGGTGGTCATGTCCGCATATTTCGTTGGCTTTCTAGGAGGGAGCTGGATGACGCCCGATTTGATACGTCGGGTCGGCCATGTGCGGGTGTTCGCCGCTCTTGCCTCGTTCATCTCGGCCGTTCTGGTGCTTTATGCCACCTGGGCGAACCCGTGGGTCTGGACCGCGTTGCGCGTGGTGATCGGGTTCTGTTTTTCGGGCGTTTATGTGACAGCGGAAAGCTGGCTCAACAATGCGGCCAGCAATGACACCCGCGGCAAGGCCCTGTCGCTGTATATGATCGTTCAGACCATCGGGATCATCGTGGCCCAGGCTCTGCTTCTTGTGGCCGAACCCGGCGGTTATGTGTTGTTCATCATCCCGTCGGTGCTGGTTTCCATTTCGTTTGCGCCGATCCTGTTGTCGATTTCACCGACCCCGGCGTTCGAAACCGCCAAACGCATGAGCCTGCGCGAGATCATGGAGATTTCGCCGCTGGGCTGTGTCGGCATGTTCATCCTGGGCGGTATCTTTTCTGCCCAATTCGGCATGTCGGCTGTTTATGGCGGCGCGATTGACCTGACTCTGGTCGAGATTTCGATATTCGTTTCCGTGTTCTATATCGGCGCGACCCTGGTACAATACCCGCTGGGATGGGTGTCGGACCGCATGGATCGCCGGCTGTTGATCATGGGGGTCGCTTTGGTCGGGGGTGTCGGGGCGATGATCGGGGCCAGCTTTGGTGGCAGAGATTTCAACATGCTGCTGGTTGCGGCCTTCTTGGTTGGCGGCATGTCCAACCCGCTTTATTCGCTGTTGATCGCCTATACCAATGATTTCATCGAGGCCGATGACATGGCCGCCGTGTCTGGCGGGCTGGTGTTCATCAACGGGCTGGGCGCGGTGGCAGGGCCAGTGGTGACCGGTTGGGCCATGGGGATCATCGGACCGCACGGTTATTTCCTGTTTCTTGGGGTGTTGTTGTTCGCGATGGCGGCCTATGCCGCCTATCGCATGACCCAGCGGGCGGCGACGCCGGTGGAAGAAACCGTGGGCTATCAACCGGTTCTCATGTCGACTTCACCCGTTGCGGTTGAGGTTGCCATCGAAACGGCAATTGAAGAGCAGGAAACCGCCGATGAAACGGGAAACTGACGTGCATCGAGTCATTTTATGTCGCATTTGAAGTAATTTTTTACTGTTCCTTGCGTCAGGATCATGTGTAACAATTGCATGAATGGGGGCGAAAATGGGTAGGAGGGTGACCCGATGATAGGTCCTGATGAGGTCCTGAAGTTCTGGCTCGACGAGGTCGGGACTGACGGGTGGTACAAGCAGTCTGATGAGCTTGACGCCGAAATTCTGGCACGGTTCGGAACGGCTTACGAAGCGGCAAAGGACGGGGCCTTGTCCCTGTGGCTGACATATCCCGGCGGGACATTGGCCTATTTGATCCTGTTGGATCAATTTCCACGCAACATGTTCCGAGGATCGGCCGACGCCTTTGCCACGGACAAGGTGGCGCTTGCCGTGGCCAAGGTGGCGATTGCAAAGGATTGGGATTTGAAGATCGACGAACCTGCGCGGCAGTTCTTTTACCTTCCCCTGATGCACTCGGAAAGCCTGTGCGATCAAGAGCGCTGTGTGCGTTTGATGAAAGAACGGATGCCCAGGGCGGGAGAGGGAAATCTGATCCACGCTCAGGCCCATCGTGAAATCATTCGCAGGTTTGGCCGGTTCCCGTACCGCAATGAGGCGCTGCATCGCCGGTTCACCGCAACCGAGCGCGACTATGTTTCGCGCGGCGGTTATGGCGAAACCATGCGAGAGTTGCAGGCCGGGTAAGCAGGTCTTGCATTAATCGTCTTGAAATTCCAACGCGTTAGAGCCGGGTGCGTGGCGTGAGGCCGCGCGACTTTTTTGCTGCATTGCTGCGCGTGGAGAAGTAGTTTAATATCAAACTACATCGGAATCGGAGGGGCGCATGTCGGCCAAAGCATTTGATATGATCGTGATCGGGGCGGGCCCCGGTGGATATGTGGCCGCCATCCGTGGTGCCCAATTGGGCCTGAAGGTCGCGGTGGTTGAACGTGAACACCTTGGCGGCATCTGTCTGAACTGGGGCTGTATCCCCACCAAGGCTTTGCTGCGCAGTTCCGAGGTGTTCCACCTGATGGAACGCGCCAAGGAGTTTGGGCTCAGGGCGGAAAAGATCGACTATGATCTGCCTGCGGTGGTCAAACGGTCGCGCGGCGTCGCGGCACAGCTCTCGGGCGGTATTGGTCACCTTTTGAAAAAGAACAAGGTGACGGTGGTGATGGGGAAAGCGAAACTCGCCCGTAAGGGAGAGGTGAGCGTGACGACCGACAACGGAGAGGAAACCCTGACGGCCCCGAACATCGTGCTGGCCACCGGGGCGCGGGCGCGTGAATTGCCAGGGCTTGAGGCCGATGGCGATTTGGTATGGACCTACAAACATGCGCTGGACCCGGTGCGGATGCCCAAAAAGCTTCTGGTGATCGGTTCCGGGGCGATTGGCATCGAATTTGCCAGTTTTTACAATACTCTCGGCGCGGATACGACGGTGGTAGAGGTCATGGATCGCGTGCTGCCGGTGGAGGACGCCGAAATCAGCGCCTTTGCCAGAAAACAGTTCGTGAAACAGGGGATGAAGATCATGGAAAAAGCCATGGTCAAACAGCTCGACCGCGGCAAGGGGAAGGTCACCGCCCATATCGAGGTGGGTGGCAAGATTGAGAAACAGGACTTCGACACCGTGATCTCTGCCGTGGGGATTGTGGGGAACGTCGAAAACCTCGGGCTTGAAGCCCTGGGCGTCGAGATTGACCGCACCCATGTGATCACGGATGCGTTCTGTCGCACCGGGGTCGAGGGGCTTTATGCCATCGGAGACATCGCCGGCGCGCCGTGGCTGGCGCATAAAGCGAGCCACGAGGGCGTCATGGTGGCCGAGTTGATCGCGGGCAAACACGCCCATCCGGTCAAACCCGAAAGCATTGCGGGCTGCACCTATTGCCATCCTCAGGTGGCCAGCGTGGGCTATACCGAAGCCAAGGCCAAAGAGCTTGGGTTTGATGTCAAAGTGGGTCGTTTCCCCTTTATCGGCAATGGCAAGGCCATCGCGCTGGGAGAGTCCGAGGGTATGGTGAAAACCGTGTTTGACGCCAAAACCGGCGAATTGCTGGGGGCGCATATGGTTGGGGCCGAGGTGACCGAGATGATCCAGGGCTATGTCATCGGGCGTCAGCTTGAAACAACCGAGGAAGACCTGATGAACACCGTCTTCCCCCACCCAACGCTGTCAGAGATGATGCATGAAAGCGTTCTGGATGCATTCGGGCGCGTGATTCATATGTAATCTGGCCGCCGGTCCGACCGCCCCCGCGCCTCAACTGCGGCGTGGCCTGTGGGGGCGGGCAGGGATCAGGCCTGTTCGATTGCCCCGCCTGCACGTGCCCAGTCATGCAGCCCACCGATATTGCGCACATCCGAAAACCCCATCTGGGCTAACATCTGTGCCGCAGAGGCAGAGCGGGCACCCGAGGCACAGTAAAGCGCGATGGTCGAGGATGTGTTGAGATCCGGGTGAAATTCGGGGTGGCGCGGATCGGCCTTGGATTGCAGCAGCATCATGGGGATGTGCAGCGCGCCTTTGGCCTTGCCGGTTTGTGCAACTTCCATAGGTTCGCGCACGTCAATGACCGTGACCGAGCCGTCTTCGACCCCTTTGATAGCGTCTTGTGCGCTGATCTTTGCGGCACCCGGGCCGCGCATGAATCCGAACATCTGATGCGTCCTTTTTCTGATGGTTGATGGGCAACATAACATTCAGAACTTTGAATGTTAAGGGGGGGTATCAGAGAAATTCCTCGGCAATCACGTGGGGCAGAAGGACAGTTTCCTGTGTTTCTCTTTTGTTCTCATTTTTCTATTGGAACCGCGGCGGGTCTCAACTATCTGTTAAGGGTCAATCCGGGGGCGAATGATGGCCGAGCAGAAAAATATCGAGGTGCGCGGTGCGCGCGAACATAATCTCAAAGGGATCGACGTGGATATTCCGCGCGATCAACTGGTTGTAATCACCGGGCTTTCCGGGTCCGGTAAATCCAGTTTGGCTTTTGATACGATTTATGCGGAAGGGCAGCGACGGTATGTCGAATCGCTGTCTGCCTATGCGCGGCAGTTTCTGGATATGATGGAAAAGCCGGATGTGGACCACATCAGCGGGCTTTCTCCGGCCATTTCGATTGAACAGAAGACAACATCGAAAAACCCACGCTCTACCGTGGGAACCGTGACCGAGATTTACGATTATCTCCGCCTGTTGTTTGCGCGCGCCGGCACCCCCTATTCCCCGGCAACAGGTGAACCGATTGAGGCCCAGCAGGTTCAGGATATGGTGGACCGAATTATGGGGATGGAAGAGGGCACGCGGGCTTATCTTCTGGCCCCGATCGTGCGGGACCGTAAAGGTGAGTATCGCAAGGAATTCCTTGACTTGCGCAAACAGGGGTTTCAGCGGGTCAAGGTGGATGGCGCGTTTTACGAGTTGGACGAGCCGCCCGAGTTGGACAAGAAGTTCCGCCACGACATCGACGTGGTTGTGGATCGGCTGGTTGTGCGGGAAGGCATGGAAACGCGGCTGGCCGATAGTCTGCGCACCGCCCTGGACCTTGCCGATGGGATCGCGGTACTGGAGACGGCACCGCAGGGCGGCTCTTCGGCCCCTGACGGGTCCGCCTCGCCCCCCGAGGCCGC
Organism: Rhodobacterales bacterium; assembly: GCA_002747035.1. Lineage (GTDB taxonomy): Bacteria > Pseudomonadota > Alphaproteobacteria > Rhodobacterales > Rhodobacteraceae. The sequence continues at coordinate 9,293 of PDRZ01000014.1, read as the reverse complement.
CGAGCGGATCACCTTTAGCGAGAATTTCGCCTGTCCCGTCAGCGGGTTTACCATTCCCGAGATCGAACCGCGCCTGTTTTCGTTCAACGCTCCTTTTGGGGCCTGTCCCCATTGCGACGGGTTGGGGGTCGAGTTGTTTTTCGACGAGCGGCTGGTGGTTCCCGATGCGACGTTGAAGATTTACGATGGCGCTTTGGCCCCGTGGCGCAAGGGCAAGTCGCCCTATTTTCTGCAAACGATCGAGGCGATTGCCAGGCATTACAGGTTTGACAAGGATACCCGTTGGAAGGACTTGTCCAAGAAGGTGCAGAAGGTATTTCTTTATGGGTCAGGGGACGAGGAAATCCCGTTCCGCTATGATGAAGGGGGGCGGGTCTATCAGGTCACGCGCGTGTTCGAGGGGGTGATCCCCAACATGGAGCGGCGGTATCGGGAAACCGACAGCAACTGGATCCGTGAAGAATTCGAGCGCTATCAGAACAACCGCCCCTGTGGTGCCTGTGGTGGGTATCGTTTGCGCAACGAGGCTCTGGCGGTAAAGATCGGTCCGGCCAAAGGGGACCCGGAGGCGTTGCTGCATGTGGGGCAGGTGGTTCAAATGTCGATCCGGGAGGCTCTTGCATGGGTCGAGGATGCGCCTGACCATTTGAGTGACCAGAAGAAAGAGATTGCCCGGGCGATTTTAAAGGAAATTCGTGAACGGCTTGGGTTTTTGAACAATGTAGGGTTGGAATACCTGACCCTGTCCCGCGCTAGCGGCACCTTGTCCGGAGGGGAAAGCCAGCGGATTCGGCTGGCCAGTCAGATTGGCAGCGGTCTGACCGGCGTGCTTTATGTGTTGGATGAGCCCTCTATCGGGTTGCATCAGCGCGACAATGATCGGTTGCTGACCACGCTGAAAAATCTGCGTGATCAGGGCAATACGGTGATTGTGGTCGAGCATGACGAAGAGGCGATCCGCGAGGCCGATTACGTGTTCGACATTGGCCCCGGCGCAGGGGTGCATGGGGGGGAAGTGGTCAGCCATGGCACGCCTGAGCATATCGCGGCGGACGAGGCCAGCGTGACGGGGCAGTATCTGTCCGGCACCCGCCAGATTCCGTTTGATACGGCACGGCGTGACGGGAATGGAAAGGCCGTAACCGTCGTCAGGGCGACCGGGAACAACCTGCAAAACGTGACGGCGGAGTTTCCGCTGGGCAAGTTCGTTTGTGTGACAGGCGTGTCAGGCGGGGGGAAATCCACCTTGACCATCGAGACCCTGTTCAAAACCGCATCGATGCGGTTGAACGGGGCGCGTCAGACGCCCGCGCCTTGTGAAACCATCAAGGGTCTGGAGCATCTGGACAAGGTTATTGATATCGACCAACGCCCGATTGGGCGCACGCCACGGTCAAACCCGGCAACCTATACCGGCGCGTTCACGCCAATCCGCGACTGGTTCGCCGGGCTGCCCGAAGCCAAGGCCCGTGGTTATAAACCAGGGCGCTTCAGCTTTAACGTCAAGGGGGGGCGGTGCGAAGCCTGCCAGGGGGACGGGGTCATCAAGATTGAGATGCATTTCCTGCCCGACGTTTATGTAACCTGTGAAACCTGTCATGGGGCAAGGTATAACCGCGAAACCCTTGAGATAAAGTTTAAGGGTAAATCAATTGCTGATGTGCTGGATATGACGGTCGAGGACGCACAGGAGTTTTTCAAGGCCGTGCCGTCGATCCGGGACAAGATGGATGCATTGGCGCGGGTCGGGCTTGGGTATATCAAGGTTGGCCAACAGGCGACGACCTTGTCCGGAGGCGAGGCGCAGCGGGTCAAGTTGAGCAAGGAATTGTCAAAACGCTCCACCGGGCGCACGCTTTATATCCTGGATGAGCCGACGACGGGTCTGCATTTCGAGGATGTGCGCAAGCTTTTGGAAGTGCTGCATGAATTGGTGGATAGTGGCAATACCGTGGTGGTGATTGAACACAATCTTGATGTCGTGAAAACTGCGGATCATATCATTGATATCGGACCCGAGGGTGGTGACGGTGGCGGAAAGATCGTGGCCGTTGGCACGCCCGAAGAGGTTGCGGAGATCGCGGAAAGCCACACTGGTCACTATCTCAAACCTCTGCTTGCCGCACGTTGAAGCCGAACGTAGATCGCGGGCTGTTTGGGCCGCCTGAGCCTTTTCTAGCGGGTCGTGCAACCGCGCATTTTCGCTCCGCTCTGGCCACTCCATTCTGGCCGCTCCACTCTGGTCAGGGCGCGCAGAGAGAGGCGGCGCATCCTTTCTTGGGACGGCGTCTCGGATGACTTCACAGGTTGAGTTCGCCCTGCAATCCTCCTAAGTCTGGAACCAAACCATCACCATCCGTGAGGACCGTGCTCATGATTACTGCTCAGGACCTTTCACAGGCCGTCGGAAACACTCCCCTGATCCGCCTGAAAAAGGCAAGCGAAGAGACGGGGTGTGATATCTATGGCAAGGCCGAGTTTCTGAATCCGGGGCAGTCGGTCAAAGATCGCGCCGCGCTTTATATCATTCGGGACGCGATTACGCGGGGGGATCTGAAGCTTGGCGGTACGATTGTCGAAGGGACGGCGGGCAACACCGGGATCGGGCTTGCGCTTGTGGGGGCCTCGATGGGGTTCAAGACCGTGATTGTCATGCCGGAAACCCAGAGCCAGGAAAAGAAAGATATGCTGCGCCTTGCGGGGGCTGAACTTGTGCTTGTGCCTGCTGTGCCCTATCGCAATCCCAACAACTTTGTGCGCTATTCCGGACGGTTGGCAAACGAACTGGCCAAGACCGAACCCAATGGGGCAATCTGGGCCAATCAGTTTGACAATACTGCCAATCGCCAGGCCCATATCGAAACCACCGGCCCGGAAATCTGGGAGCAAACCGGGGGCAAGGTGGATGGGTTTATCTGTGCTGTCGGCTCCGGGGGCACGTTGGTGGGCACGGCCATGGTGCTTCAACCCAAGGGTGTGAAGATCGGCATTGCCGATCCCATGGGGGCGGGGCTTTACAGCTATTACACCACCGGCGAGATCCTCATGGAGGGGAGCAGCATCGCCGAAGGGATCGGACAGGTGCGGATCACCAGAAACCTGGAAGGGTTCACGCCCGATATGGCCTATCAGGTGCCTGACGAAGAGGCGTTGCCTTACGTTTTTGACCTGCTCGAACATGAGGGGCTTTGCCTTGGCGGGTCTTCGGGCATCAACGTTGCCGGGGCTGTGCGCATGGCGCGCGAGATGGGACCGGGGCATAGGATTGTCACCGTGCTGTGCGATTACGGCACACGCTATCAAAGCAAGCTGTTCAACCCCGATTTCCTTAGGGAAAAGGAGCTGCCCGTGCCCGGGTGGCTTGATCGTGTGCCACAGTCCATTCCGGGTGTATTCGTCAAATGATCCAGATATTCAGGGTTCTGACGGTCCTTTTGCTGACTGCTGCAGTGGTCGTTGTGAGTTCGGCCACAGTGGCCACGGCGCAGGCCAGTGGCGCAAACGCGCCTGTACGGGCCAGTGACGCGGGTGCGCCCGCCCAAACGGCGCAGGGGGACGCTGCCGCCGCCGATCCGGTGCCTGCCAGCGAACAACCGGCGGTGCCTATCGGGATTGACTACCCCGCTTGGGAGCGCACGGCCTTGCGGGCGGAGGAGGCGATCGAGGCCGGGCGCGCATCGGATTCCGCGTTGAACGGGTTGCGGGACGAGTTGAGCGGCTGGCGGGCGCAATTTGCAAGCGCCCAGAGCGCCAATGCCAAGACCATTGCCACGGTACGCGGCCAGATCGCGGGGCTTGGCACACCTGCTGAAGGCGCGGAAGAACCCGCCGACATTGCCGCCCAAAGGGCCGCGTTGAATGCACGGCTGGTGGTGTTGCGCGCGCCGGTGACCGCCGCTGAAGTGGCGCAGAGCCGGGCTGAAGGGTTGATTGACGGGATTGACGAAATCCTGCGGGAACGCCAGGCCAACGCGTTGGTGGCGCGCGGGCCCACACCGTTCAACCCATCGCTTTGGACGCGGGGCTGGGCTGCGTTTCTGAGGTCGCTCAACAAGACCCGGAACGAGGTCGGCAATGCCTGGTTCAACGAGGTTCAGCGCCAGGAATTTGCCGATGGGCTTCCGGCCATCACCGTGCTTGGGGGGGTCGGTCTGATCCTGCTTCTGCTGGGCCGGGGCTGGATGGTGCGGCTTGCCGGGTCGGTTCAGGCGCGCAGGCCCACGCCGACCCGGTGGCTGACTGTTTTCATCCTGTCGCTGGGGCAGGTGTTCGTGCCCTTATTCGGGCTGGCTGCCATCATCGAAGCCTTTTATGCCAGCCAACTGGTGGGGCTGCGCATGGATCCCATCCTGTCTCAGATGCGCGCGGCGGGGTTGGATATTTTCATCGCGCTGTGGCTGGGCGGGCGGGTGTTTCCGCGGGACGAAGTTGAGCATCGACCGCTGCACCTTTCCATTGAACAGCGCCGCGCGGGGCGGCTTTGTGCGGGTCTGATCGGGTTTGTTCTGGCGGCGCGTCGGATTTTGGACGAGTTTTCAAGCTATGATGCCTGGTCCGATGGCGTGCGGGCGGTCGTCTATTTCCCAGTGATCCTGCTGGCCGGGTTGTTGTTGTGGCAACTGGGGCAGTTGTTGAAGATTCACGGCAACGCTGCGCTGAGCGATTCAGGGGAGACCGCCAGCTACACCGACCGGATGTATCGCCTTTTGGGTCGCGCCCTTGTGGTGTTTGCGTGGTTTGGGCCGGTTCTGGCCGGGCTCGGATATCTGACCGCGGCTATGAACGCGGTATTTCCTGCGCTGTCGTCTTTATTGCTGTTGGCCTTTGTCCTTGTGTTGCAAAGGTTTTTTGCAGAGATCTATGTGTTGATGCGCCGCGACCCGGCGGCGCGCGACGGGTTGGTGCCGGTCCTGGCCGGGATTGTTCTGGTCACTTTGGCCGCGCCGGTCTTTGCCTTGTTCTGGGGCGTCAGCGACACCCGACTGTTGGAGCTTTGGCAAAGCGCCAGGGAAGGGTTTACAGTTGGCGATACCACGATCAGCGTCGGCGATTTCCTGACCTTTGCCGTGGTGTTCACCATTGGCTTTACCCTGACGCGGCTGGTGCAGGGGGCGATGAAAAACACGGTTCTGCCGAAAACCCGCATGGATGCAGGGGGGCAGACGGCGCTTGTCTCAGGTATCGGCTATATCGGGATTTTTCTTGCCGCGCTGATCGCTATTACCTCGGCCGGCATCAACCTGAGTTCCATCGCATTGGTCGCCGGGGCGCTGTCGGTGGGGATCGGCTTTGGCCTGCAAACGGTGGTGTCGAATTTCGTTTCTGGCATCATCCTGTTGATCGAACGCCCGATTTCCGAGGGCGACTGGATCGAGGTGGGGGGGCAGATGGGTTATGTGCGCGACATATCGGTGCGCTCGACCCGGATCGAGACCTTTGATCGCACCGATGTGATCGTCCCCAACAGCGATTTGGTCAGCGGAACGGTGACCAACTATACCCGGGGCAATACCGTGGGCCGGGTGATCGTGCCGGTGGGCGTGGCCTATGGGTCGGACACGCGGCGGATTGAAGAAATCCTGTTGGAGGTGGGCAAGGCCCATCCCATGGTTCTGGCCACACCCGCGCCTTACGTGGTGTTCCAGGGGTTCGGCGCGGATTCGCTTGACTTTGAAATCCGGGCGATCCTGCGCGATGTGAACTGGGTTCTCAGCGTGCGGTCCGACATGAACCACGAAATTGCCCGCCGCTTCGCGGAAGAGGGGATCGAGATCCCGTTTGCGCAGCGCGATATCTGGCTGCGCAACCCCGAGGCGCTGCAACGGCCCGGTACGGAGCAGGGCGGCGCGACCCACTTGGCCAGAACGGTCCCAGAGGAGGGCCCAGAGACGAATCCTGAGGCGGGTTCAGAGGCGCCCCATGCGCAGGGCACGGGTCGCCAACACCTTGCCAGCGACGATATGGACGGCGGACCCGAAGGTGACGGAGAGGGGGGAGACAGGTAAATGACCCATATGCTGTTTCGCGAAGACGCGTATGCGCGCGACGCCATTGGAACCGTGACGTGCCACACGATGGAAGGCGGCGTGGTGCTGGACCAATCGGTGTTCTACCCCACGGGGGGTGGTCAACCGGGCGATAGCGGCACGATCACGTGGAATACCGGCGCATTGACCATTGCCACCACGGTCAAGGGCGAGCGCGATCAGATCATTCTGGTCCCGGCCGAACCCCACGCGTTGCCGCCGGTAGGAACCGAAGTGACGCAGCTCCTGGATTGGGAACGTCGTCACCGGCATATGCGCGTCCACACGGCCCTGCACCTGTTGTCGGTGGTGTTACCCTTGCCGGTAACCGGGGGTCAGATTGGCGCGGAAAAGGGCCGGTTGGATTTCGCCATGCCCGAACCGCCGGAAAATCGCGAGGCGGTGGAGGAGGCGATCAACGCGCTGATCGACGCCGACCTGGTGGTAACTGAACGCTGGATCAGCGATGTCGAGCTTGACGCCAATCCCGGGCTGGTCAAAACCATGTCCGTGGCCCCTCCGCGCGGGAAGGGGCGGGTGCGGCTGATCCAGATCGGTGATGAGGGAGTGGAGCAGGTCGACCTGCAACCCTGTGGTGGCACCCACGTGGCCCGTACCGGTGAAATCGGGCGGGTCCGGTTGGGCAAGATCGAGAACAAGGGCAAACAGAACCGCCGGGTGCATTTGCATCTGGACTGAGGGCGGGTGTTTCCGGCCTGTTGGGTCAGGCGCGGGCACAGGGACCAAGGCCACGGAACCGACGTGTCGCAGCCCGTGGCCGTGCAGAACGCTCTCCGCCGGGGAACGCACCGGGCCGGGAGACAAAGCCGGGAGACAAAATCGCAAAAGTTTTCCCGTTACCTCTTGCGTCTTCCGACCGGCCAAGGGTAGACAGGCGCGCAACGGAGCGGTGGCCGAGTGGTCGAAGGCGCACGCCTGGAAAGTGTGTAGGCGGGAAACCGTCTCCAGGGTTCGAATCCCTGTCGCTCCGCCACTTCAGAACAAAACTGGGCACTGGTGCCGCATTGCCTTCGCTTTGGTGCGCCAGAGTGTGCAGTAGGTTGGTTTTGTTGCCGATATGCGGATTTCCTTGTCATGGACTTCGATGCGCCTACGCGAGTGCGCGGATGTGGTCGCGGCGATAGCCGTTTCGGGTGCGCAGTTTGCGGCGGGCAGCGTTGGTGAAGCTGCGGATCATCTGCGGGTTGAGCTTGCCGCTGTGAGTGCTGAATTGCAGGGCGGTGGCGCGCTCGGCATCGGTCTGGGCTTGGTCGCGCAGGGCTTTGAGCGTGGTGATGCGGTCTTTCAGGGCGGGTCGTCAAGATCGGCAATGCCCGCTTCAATTGCATCATAAAGCCGCTTGAGCCGCGCTTCGGCCTCGGTTGCTTTGCGGTTTCGCTCTGCGATATGCTCACGGCGGCGGGCCGTTTGCTCAGTGCGGCGGTCCAGTAGGTTGGCAAGAGCCGTTTCCATCCGCTCCGGCTGCAACAGCCGCTTTTCAATGTGATCCGTCACCGGATCATCCAGCTTGCCCATGGGCATGGTCTGGCCGGAACAGCCTTCCTCAACTTCTGGTGCTATTGAGCGTGTTTGATAGGATGCGGCAATCAACAGATGCGCAAGGAAAGAAGGAATGTTCATATGCAAACTTGGATTGGATTGATTCGCGGCATCGGCCCTTCGACACATCCGGTTATGCCGCTGCGCGCGTTGCGGGATCGGCTTGAGGCTGCCGGTTTAAAAAGCACGCAAAGCCTGCTCGCGACCGGCAATTTCATTTTTGAAACGAACCTGCCTGAACAGGAGCTTCAGAAGCTTTTGAACGATACGATCCGCTCCTTTGGACTTGAAAACAATGTGATTTTGCGCCGCCCGGAAGAATTGGCAGAGACCGCCCATCGCAATCCCTTTGCAGATGCTGCATCAGACAGGCCCGCAAAGCTGCTCGTGCTGTTTTTGCCCGGAAAGGTCGTGTCCACCGCCGAGGCAGCCATAGCGGAACGTGCCGGGCCAGAGCGTTTCAGGGTTTCGGGGCGCGAAGTCTATATCGACTACCGCGAAGGGGTTGCACGCTCCAAGCTCTCACCGGCGTTTCTGCAACGTGTGCTGCATCAGCCCGGGACAGCCAGAAACTGGAACACGCTGGTAAAACTGTGTGAAGCATCGCATCGGCGCGTAGGCTGAGTGTGGCGCATTTTTGCCCGGTTCAGATGTGTGTTCAGACGTCAAGTTCCTGCTCAAACCATGCTTCAAACGCGGTGATTTTGGCGTCAGATACGGGCACCCAGATCGGACCAGTCATCGGTCGCGTTCCAGTCGGGCAGATTGCACCCACGCGGCACCTTTGGCACATCAGCATAGGCGTAAAGATCATCCGGCAGCGTGCCGGGATGGGTCGGGAGGTGGCGATATTTGCGTGCGCGCGACATGCCTGCAGTGTCGCAGAAGCCGCACAGTTTCCGGATAGCCCAAGCCCGCGACACACCGCGCCAGAGGGCGATTTGCCGGAAAGGAGGAACGGTGATGGTTGCACGAAGGCTGCATCACGAAGCGACTATTTCAGACGCCTTTTCGGGATGGGTTTTGGTTTCGCATTTCATCGTGGTGCAGCGGAGTATCGGCGGGGATGGAAAGGAATGGCGGAAATGACAGGCAGGGCGGTCTGAGAAGTGCAAGATAAAAGGTCGGCCACGCCGGGCAGACAACCCGTTGCTTTGCAACAGATTTTACCGTGCCGCCGGGTTTGGGGGCGTGCTGGAAAACAAGAGTTTTCCAAAGCTTTCAAAGGTGTTTCCGGCACTGTGCCGATTTGGAACCGGTTTTCAGGAAGCCGTTTCAGCAATAGCGGTATTGCGCTTGCGCTTGTGTTTTCTCTTGAATGCAACGGGTCTGCCGGAAGGTCAGACGGGTGCCACGCCAGCCTGCTCGTTTGACAAAGCCGCGTCATAGGTCGCCCGCGCGGCGTCGATCCGGTCGAGGTTCTCCAGCGCCCACTGGCCCAATGTGCGCACCGGGCCTTGGAAGGAGATGCCCATCGGGGTCAGATTGTGTTCCACCTTTGGCGGGATTGTTGGATGGTCCGTCCGGTTGATAAGCCCCTCGCGTTCCAGTTTGCGCAAGATCCGGCGTAGCATAGGGTGCGAAACCCCGAGATGCCGTTTCAGCGCGCTAGGGTCGGGACTCAATTGGTCCACCAGACGATGGCAGCGGTCAGGAAGACTGCCGACAGGAAGATATCGGCTCTCTTGTCGTAACGGGTTGCTATTC
>PDRZ01000030.1 GCA_002747035.1 Rhodobacterales bacterium | reverse complement strand
CTCGTCGGCAGGAAGGGCACCGAAGGTTCCATCTCCGGCCTGAAACACCACGATAGAGACCATCAGGGTGGCAGCGAGGCTTGAAGCGAAGGCATATGCATCTGTGCGGGTCATGTTTTGGCTCCTGTCTGGAGGCGGGGGACCATCCCCCGCGCGTTACAGGAACCCGAAGTGTCTCAAGGGATCGCGATCACCACTTGCGTTCGGGGCAGACCCCGAATCCACGTGGCGGCACGCTTGCGTAAGCCGACCCCTCGCGGGTTGATCGTTAAGAGCGCTTTTGACCAAGGTCAGTGGATGGATCGCGCGGGGGATTGGTTCCCCCTTCCGGAGCCATTGAACCGCACAGATGCTGTTGCCCGCAGCAGCACCTCGTCTCGCCCTGCTTCTTTGTTGGGTTTCACGATGGAGATGTTCGTCCCCAGTCAGTCTGCGCGTGGCTGATGAAAGGCCTGCAGGGGATTGGTTTTTTCGGGCTGTCAGGAGGAGGACAGGCAACGATTGCGCAAGGCCTCAGGTGGGAACGTGACAGGATAAGATGCCTGACACTACGCGACCTCACGGTCTGGAGAGACAGCTGCCCGGCTCCCCGCCTCAACCGCGTTTTCAATCCCTATTCGTGAAATAGTGGGAAATTGGCGCACCCGACAGGATTCGAACCTGTGACCTCTAGCTTCGGAGGCTAGCGCTCTATCCAACTGAGCTACGGGTGCTAACGAGTCTTACAACTCAATCTGCTTACGCAGTGCTTACGCGGATGACAAACATATTTTCCAATAATGTTGAAAATCCTGTAAGCCTATGTTATCTCTTTCTTTTTCATTTCAAATTCAACACAAACACCCCTTGACAACAGCCTTCGGAGGGCGACACTCTATCCAGCTGAGCTATGGGTGCTTCGCGGCGCTGTATATCTATCCGGTCACCAACCCGCAATGCGAAAAATCAAGACAACTCCCCCAAGCCGCATAAAACTAAAACGTTTCCAGCTATTGTTGGATCACAGCAAGAGCTGGAAACGCTTTAACCTGCCGGGGGTACACATGATCGGCCAAATGCTCCACCACAAGCAGAGCGCAGGATATGGGAGGGTGGGCGGGGCGTCTTTCCGAAGGAAACAGCGCCGTCCCACCCTCACCCAAACAGGTTGTGGGCCAGTTCCAACGCCTCAAACAACACATCCACCTCGGCGCGGCTGTTATACATGCCAAAAGAGGCGCGACAGGTTGCCGATACGCCCAGATGCTCCATCAACGGCCCCGCGCAATGATGCCCCGCGCGCACCGCCACACCTTTCTTGTCAAGAATCGTGCTGATGTCATGGGCATGGGCGGCACCCTCCATGGTAAAGCTGAAAATCGCCGCCTTGCCGGGCGCGTGACCCTGAACAGTCAACCAGTTGATCCCCGCAAACCGTTCGGCCGCATAACCCGCAAGGTCCTGCTCATGGGCGGCAATCCGGTCCATGCCCACCCCCATGAGATACTCCAGCGCAACACCCAGACCGATGGTCTGGACAATCCCCGGCGTGCCCGCCTCGAATTTCATCGGCGGGTCGGCATAGGTGACGGCGTCCTTGCTGACCTCGCGGATCATGTCGCCCCCGCCCATGAACGGGCGCATCTCATCCATCCGCTCGCGCCGGATATAGATCGCCCCGGACCCGGACGGACCATAAAGCTTATGCCCCGTAATCGCGTAGAAATCCGCCCCCATATCGGCCACGTCCACCGGGCCATGCACCGCGCCCTGCGACCCGTCCACCAATACCGGAACCCCCCGCGCCCGCGCCTCGTGACAGATCCTGCGCACATCCACCATGGTGCCCAGCACGTTGGAACACTGTGTCACTGCAATCAGCCTGGTTTTCGGCGTAATGGCGTCCAGCACCGCCTGCGGGTCCAGCGCGCCGCTGGCGTCCACATCCACCCATTTCAACACCACCCCCTGGCGTTCCCGCAGGAAATGCCAGGGCACGATATTGGCATGGTGCTCCATCACCGACAGGATGATCTCGTCCCCGGCCTCGAGCCGCGGCGCAGCCCAGCCATAGGACACAAGGTTGATGCCTTCCGTGGTGCCCGACGTAAACACGATTTCGTTTTCATCCGCCGCCCCCAGAAACCGCGCCACGATACCCCGCACCGCCTCGTATTTCTCGGTCGACAGGTTGCTCAGGTAATGCAGACCCCGATGCACATTGGCATAGTCTTCGCCGTATCCTCTGGTGACCGCGTCGATCACCACCTGCGGCTTTTGCGCCGAGGCCCCATTATCAAGGTAAACCAGCGGCTTGCCATTGACCTCGCGACCAAGGATCGGGAAATCTGCCCGGATTTTATCCACATCATACATGGCTTATGCGCCCCCCGGCACCGTGGACCCGATCAGGACCGATAGAATAAAAAGACCGGCCATCATCAGACCAAAGGCTAGAAGCAGAACCGCGATGGCGCGGATCGGGTTGTTGAACCCGTGGGCGGCGTCCAGAAAAGCCACCAGGATCCATATCCCCCAAACCGATGCCACGAAACTCAACGTATCCGCCACCCCCGGCGACAGGCCGGACAGGAGCAGCAACCCCACATGCACCACGACATTCAGAAACTGGAGCCAGGCCAGAACCACAAGCACATGGCCCAACGCCCCCTGCCCGCCCAACATGCGTCCGGCCCAATAAAGCGCGTGAATGGTGATGACCAGCCCCCCGGCGATAAAAATGGCCAGCATCGCGGGCGACCGCATCACGGCGGGCATGATTTTCAATACCTCGGGGTCCGGCGGCATCAACTGCATCCCCAGCGAAACAACCAGCGCATTGAGAACCGCAACCAAAACCACCGCGCTCCACAGGATCTGATGGTTCAAATTCAACGCAATCAACCGCTCCGCCGCCACTTTTGGCGTGAACAGGGTTTCGCGGACCGCTTCTTTCCAGTTCATGCTCTCCCCCCGGATTCCCCGGCCTCCCCGGTTCCGCCAGCCCCGCCAGCCCAGGCCTCGCGCATCCCGCTGAGGAAAAACCAAAGGAAGCAAACAAGCCAGATCACCCCAACAAGGTTCAACCCCGCCCCGGGACCGACAAACCCGGCAACAAGACCAGAAAGAAGGATCAGCGGCGTACTGGCCAACAACGCCCAGAACAGCGCCATGCGCACGTCAAACCCGCTGCCCCTGCCGCCCATGGCGCGCAGGACAAGATACATCAGAAAGCCAAGCCCATAAAGAACCAGCGGCATGATGAAGAGCCACGCAAAAAGCGTCGCCGCCAACTGCATCTGCAAATCACTGCCCTGCAAATGCGCCTCGCGTGACAATCGCGGCCACTGGGCCACGAATACGATGATGCAAGCGCCCATCAGGATGATCAAAGCCCGGTCTTCCCGCGCCCCCATGTCCAGCAACCGCCGCACCACGTGACGCGGGCGGCGATAGCTTTCCATTATGTCGGCAACAACAGACATCAGCCCTGACGATGCCGCGACAACCAGCCCTCAAGCCGACTGACAATCTCTTCGGCCAGCGCCTCACCCTCGATCTCTTCAACCGCTTCGGTAAGAAAGGCAAGGGTCAACAGGTCGGTCGCCGCGCCCGCCGGAACGCCGCGCGACTTGAGATAGAACAACGCCTCTTCGTCGATCGCACCGGATGTGGACCCGTGGGAACAGGCCACGTCATCGGCATAGATTTCCAACTCGGGCTTGGCCAGAAACTGGCTGTCCCCGTCCAGAAGAAGCGATTGGGATTTCTGATACCCATCCGTCTTCTGTGCGCCTTCCTTGACCAGAATCTTGCCCTGAAACACGCCGGTTGCGCCGTTGCGCAGCACCTTCTTGAACACCTGACGGCTTTCGCAGTTAAGCGCGTCATGGGTCACGAACACCGTGTCGTCGTGATGGAAATCCCCATCCCCAAGGGCGGCCCCCGCCACATGGGCCACGGCGTCGTCACCGGTCAACTCGACCACGCATTCATTGCGGGTCAACACGCCATTGACGGTCAGGGTAAAGCTCTTGAACACCGATTCCCTGCCCAGCCGGGCAAAGATATGGGTGGCCGCGCGGCGCTCATGGTCCCGCCCCTGCGCGCGCACATGGTGGAACGTGGCATTGTCGGCGACCTCGACCTCCATCACCTTGTTGAAACGCGCCGCTGCGGGGCCGTTTTCCAACAGGGTGAATTCGGCACCCTCTTCCACCTTGATCACATGGTGCAGAATCACATCCGAATCGTTGGCCTCATGGCGATAGATCAGGCTCACGGGGCGCACCGCCTTGCCCGTTACCCGGATCAGCACGCCATCACTGGCCAGCGCGGTGTTCAATGCCGCCAGAGGGCGTTCAACCGGGGTCTGACCGTTGGTTTCCAATGTGCCGTAAAGGTCACGCGCCCAAAGCAGGTCGGGGCTGTCTGCAAGCCGGGCAATCTCGATCCCCGCCATGTCCAGCGGGTCCGACGCCTGGGCATCAAACACACCGTCCACGAACACGACCTTCAACCGGTCCACCGAATCGAACACCGGGGCCTCGCCACTTTCAAAGGTGGCCGCTTGCGGGGCCTCTGCGGCCGTTAACGTGTCGGGACGGGTGTATTTCCAATACTCGTCCCGGCGCGACGGCAGGCCCATGGCAGCGAGCCGCGCCAAAGCGTCTTCGCGCGCGGGTTTTGCCCATGCCGCGCCTTCGGGCAACGCCATGTTGCCGACCCGCGCCGCCGCGGCCTCCTGTTTCGCTTTCAGAATCGCAGACATCAGGCCGCCACCTCTGCCAGAATATCGGCATAGCCGTTGTTTTCCACCTCAAGCGCCAGCTCGGGCCCGCCGGATTTGACGATTCTCCCATCGGCCATGATATGCACCACATCGGGTTTGATATGATCCAGAAGCCGTTGATAATGCGTGATAACAAGGAACCCGCGTTCGGGGCTGCGCAACGCGTTCACCCCTTCAGAGACCAGCTTCATGGCGTCCACGTCCAGCCCGCTGTCGGTTTCGTCCAGAATGCACATCCTGGGTTCCAGCATCGCCATCTGAAGGATTTCGTTGCGCTTCTTTTCGCCGCCCGAAAAGCCGACATTGACCGGGCGTTTGAGCATCTCGGCGTCGATCTTCAAGGTCTTGGCCCTGGCGCGGATTTCTTTCAGAAAATCGGTCGCGCTCATCTCCTCTTCGCCCCGCGCCTTGCGTTGGGCATTCACGGCGGTGCGCAGGAAGGTCATGTTGCCCACGCCGGGGATTTCCACGGGGTATTGAAACGCCAGAAACAGCCCCGCCGCCGCGCGCTCTTCGGGTTCCATGTCCAACAGGTTCTTACCGTCCAACGTGGCCGTGCCACCGTTGACCTCATACCCATCGCGCCCCGACAGAACATAAGAGGTGGTCGATTTGCCCGACCCGTTCGGTCCCATGATCGCATGGACCTCACCGGGCTTGACCACGAGGTCCACCCCTTTCAGGATCTGCTTGTCTTCTTCTTCAAGTTTGACCTTCAGGCCTTTGATTTCCAACATATTCGTCTTCCTTGTCATCCTGTTCGCCCGGTTAGGGCCGCGTCATCATTCGTATCACCCATCCCAGCCGGTCGACCGGGAACGGGGTTGGGGTCACTTCGAAAACGGCCATCCGGCCAACCTTTTCGGGTGTCCCCAGAAATTCCTCGACCACGTGGTAATGGTCGCGGCGTTTGTAATCATCAAAGAACAGCAACAGCGGTGCCTTGGTGTGAAAGGCCGCGGCCAATGCGCACCCCACCCGGAACCGTCCGTCAACCAGCACCACATCGGGCTGGCCCATCTTTGATTTTTCCCAGATATCAAGAGAATACCCGGCATACTTCTTCCACCCCCGGCGGTTGGCCGGGTGGCCCCATTCCTTGGTGGGGCCGATATCGGCGTGGATCACCTCAACCTCGGATTTCGGAGGGTGGGCCGCGAAATAGCCCTGCATCATCGCCACCCAATCCGCGTCGCTTTCGATTGAAAACACCCGCTTGCCCGTCATCTCGCCCGCCATCACGGTGGACCCGCCCGACCCGTATTCAAGGATCGTGGTGGCCTCCGCATAGGCGGCGCGCAGCACCTCGGCCTCCTGTTTGGGAAAGGTCAGCCCGGGGCGTGTTATCGAGGCGTTCTGATCCACTTATCCCACCGTCACCGCGGTGCCGCTGGCCGACACCATCAGCATGTTGTTGATCACTTCGTAATCCAGATCGACACCCACAACCGCATTGGCCCCTTTCTCGGCGGCGCGCTCTTCCAGCTCGCCCAAGGCCACGTCCCGCGCCCGGCCCAGCTCTTTCTCATAAGCGCCCGAGCGCCCGCCGACGATATCGGTAATGGCCGCAAACACATCGCGAAACACATTGGCACCCAGAATCGCCTCGCCCACGACAATGCCGTGATATGCGGAAATGGGCCGACCTTCGACCGAAGGGGTGGTTGTAACGATCATCCCACCGACCCTTCCAGCGAAATCGCCACCAGTTGCTGCGCCTCCATGGCGAATTCCATCGGCAGGGCTTGCAGCACCTCCTTGGCAAAGCCATTGACGATCAGGGCCACGGCCTCTTCCTCGTCCATGCCCCGCTGGCGGCAATAGAACATCTGTTCGTCATCGACCTTGGAGGTCGTCGCCTCGTGTTCCACCCGGGCCGAGTTGTTCTTGACTTCGATATACGGCACCGTATGCGCCCCGCATTTGTCACCGATCAGAAGGCTGTCACACTGGGTATAGTTGCGCCCGTTCTTCGCCCTGGGGTGCATCGACACAAGGCCGCGATAGGTGTTCTGCGCCTTGCCCGCCGAAATCCCCTTGGACACGATCCGCGATTTGGTGTTCGCGCCCAGATGCACCATCTTGGTGCCGGTATCGGCCTGCTGCATGTTGTTGGCAATGGCGATGGAATAGAACTCGCCCTGGGACTCGTTTCCACGCAGGATGCAGGACGGGTATTTCCACGTCACCGCCGACCCGGTTTCCACCTGGGTCCACATCACCTTGGACCGGTCACCGCGGCAATCGGCGCGCTTGGTGACAAAGTTGTAAATCCCCCCCTTGCCGTTTTCATCCCCGGGGTACCAGTTCTGAACCGTGGAGTATTTCACCTCGGCATCTTCCTCAATGATGATCTCGACCACGGCGGCGTGCAATTGCGCGGTGTCGCGTTGCGGCGCGGTACAGCCCTCAAGATAGCTGACATAAGACCCCTTGTCGGCGATGATCAAGGTGCGTTCAAACTGGCCCGTATTCTCCGCGTTGATGCGGAAATAGGTGGACAGCTCCATCGGGCAGCGCACCCCCGGTGGCACATAAACGAACGACCCGTCCGAAAACACCGCGCTGTTGAGCGTGGCATAGAAATTGTCCGACTCCGGCACAACCGAACCGAGGTATTTTTTCACCAGTTCGGGGTGTTCGCGGATCGCTTCCGAGATGGAACAGAAAATGACCCCCGCCTTGGCCAGTTCGTCCTGAAAGGTGGTGCCCAAGGAGACGGAATCAAACACCGCATCCACGGCCACCTTGCGCCCTTCGGCGGGGGCGTCTTCGGCCCCTTCTATCCCGGCCAGGATCATCTGTTCCTTCAACGGGATGCCCAGCTTTTCATAGGTGGCGAGCAGTTTGGGGTCGACCTCGTCCAGCGATTTGGGTTTTTCTTCCATGCTTTTGGGTCGGGCGTAATAATACTGATCCTGGAAATCAATCTCGGGATAGCTGACCATCGCCCATTTCGGTTCGTCCATCTTTTCCCAGCGTTCAAAGGCCGACAGGCGCCATTCGGTCATCCATTCCGGCTCTTCGTTCTTTTCGCTGATCAAACGCACGATATCGGGGGTCACGCCCTTGGGCGCGTATTCCATTTCAATCTCGGTTTCCCAACCGTATTTGTACTTTTCGCCAAGCGAACGTACGGCCTCGACCGTTTCTTCCTCGACACCGTCTTTGACCTGGGGTTCGTCCAGAGTCGCCATTGGTTTTCCTTCCGTCCTGTTCGCTCACGCCGCTTTCGCGGCGAATTTCCTGTGATGCTTTGCCCACGCATCGGCAAAGCGGTCTATATCCTCTCGGGTGGTCTCCAGCCCCAATGACACGCGAATGGCGCTGGTGGCTGTAATCTCGTCATAGCCCATGGCCGTCAACACCCGACTGGCGCGGACCTTTCCACTGGAACAGGCAGAACCGGCCGAAATCGCAAATCCGGCCAGATCCATCTGCATCACCTGAGTTTCCCCTTTCCACCCCGGCGTGGCGAAACACGATGTGTTCGGCAGGCGCGGCGCGGCTCTGCCGACGAAAATAGTCTCTTTGCTGGCATCTGCAATGCGCTGTTCCAGAAAATCTCTGTTTTCCTGAACCTGCTCCCAACGACCCGAGGCCACATCCGCCGCCGCCACCGCGGCCGCCGCGCCAAACCCGGCGATGCCGATCACGTTTTCGGTGCCCGCCCGGCGGCCCATCTCCTGCCCGCCGCCTTTCAGCACGGGATCAAGATCAATACCCCGGCGCATGACAAGCGCCCCGATTCCCTTGGGGCCACCCAACTTGTGCGCCGACACCAACCCAATCATCGCCCCCCCGGCAAGAAAGCCGACCGGAACCTTGCCAAACCCTTGGGTCATGTCACTCACGGCCAGAGCCTCGGGCAAATCCTGTATCACCCCGGTTTCTGAATTGGCCAACTGAAGTGTGGATTGCTCTGCCGCGTCAACACACACGATCCCGTTCTGATCCACAGTCAGATCGCCCTGCCCCCAAACCGACACCGCGTCGTGTTCAATCGGTGCGCTGTGCAAATCACGTCCGCGCAGAGCCAGCGCCGCCGCCTCGGTTGCACTGGAAACAAACACCACCTCCGCGCCCTCGGCCCCGATGGCCACCGCCACCTGCGCGCGGGCCTTTTCCACCAACGCCCTGGCCGCGCGCCCCTCGGCATGGACGCTGGAGGGGTTGCCCACCACATCCATCGCCGCGATCATCGCCGCGCGCGCTTCGCCCCGCAACGGTGTGGTGGCGTTATGATCAAGATAGACCCGTTTCATCCGTGCCGGGCCGCTTTCCGTCCCATACGTTCCGCCCGCGTCAGATGGCCCGCCCTTTTGGCGTCGTCGCGGCCGCGCAGATTGCCAATCGCCCAGACCCGCGCCCTGATGCCGACAAATCCCAGAATGGTGCGCTTCATGCGATGCAGGCCGCTGTCACGATAGACCAGCCAATAATACCAGCGCGGCGTGTCCATGGTGGTGATGACCTGCGCGCTGCGCCCCTTGAGCAGCTTGTCCCAGAAAGGATCGTTCTCATGATAGGAAAACGCCTTTTTGGGCAGAAACAGCCGTTCAAAGAACCCCTGCAAAAGCGCCGGATGCCCGCCCCACCAGGTCGGATAGACGAAAACGATATGCTGTGCCCATTCAACGCTGTCAAAGGCGACGGCCAGATCGGGTTCCCACTCCTGCGGCCGGGCATAGCCCGTGTGCAGGATCGGATCGAACGCCAGATCCCTCAGCGTCAGCCAGCGCAGCTCTGCCCCCCCATCCGAGGCACCTTTGGCATAGGACTGCGCCAATGCGGTGCCAAACCTGCCCGGCGCGGGATGCGCATCCACCATCAGAACCCGTCGTGCCATCGGCCTATTCCTCATCCACCACCGCAAACAACCCCGGAACGGCCGGGCAAGGTGCCAATTCGTTCTGGATCACATCCGACAACCGGGTCTGGTGCAGGAACACGTAAACATGGGCGCTCAACCCCTCCCAAAGGCGGTTGGTCACCGATTGCGCCCGGCTGCCCGACGACCCGCCGGATGCACCCGCACCCTTGTGCATGGCGTCCACGGTTTCGTCCACTGCGGCCAATACCTCGACCACGCGGATGTCGGATGCCGAACGGGCAAGCCGATACCCGCCCCCGGGTCCCCGCACCGACTCGACCAATCCGGCCCGGCGCAGCTTGACAAACAACTGCTCAAGATAAGGCAGAGAAATGTCCTGACGCGCGGAAATCTCCCCCAAGGTGACCAGCTCGTCGCTGGAACTCATCGCAATATCCGCCAGTGCAACCATCGCATAGCGCCCCTTGGTGCTCAGTTTCATGGCGATCCCCCTTCATCGGAATTCATTGAAATTCATTGGAATTCATTGACCTTTCGGGCCGTTGACACTATCTCCTCCCAGACCCGGGTGACGCAAAGCCACGCCCGAATGAATTAGAAAAGTTCTAAACGCGTCCGAGCATATTCGTCAAGAATAACCCGGACCCCTTGCGAGGAGAGTTGAGACCCGATGCCCGAGGTTATTTTTCCCGGCCCCGAAGGACGGCTGGAAGGCCGCTATCACCCGCAACCGGAACGTGACGCACCTATTGCCATCGTGCTGCACCCGCACCCGCAATTCGGCGGGACGATGAACAACAAGGTGGTGTATAACCTGCACTACGCCTTCTACAATATGGGCTTTACCGTGTTGCGGTTCAATTTCCGCGGCGTGGGCCGGTCCCAGGGGGAGTATGATCAGGGCGTGGGCGAGCTTTCGGATGCGGCTTCGGCGCTGGATTACCTTCAGTCGATGAACAACAACTCGAAACACTGCTGGGTCGCCGGGTTTTCGTTCGGGGCCTGGATCGGAATGCAGCTTTTGATGCGCCGCCCGGAAATCACCGGGTTCATCTCGGTTTCTCCCCCGGCCAACATGTATGATTTCTCGTTCCTCGCGCCCTGCCCCAGTTCGGGCCTGATCATCAACGGCACCGCCGACCGTGTGGCCCCGCCCGCGGATACCACCGCGCTGGTCAACAAGCTACATGAACAAAAGGGCATCACCATCACCCATACCGAGCTGGAAGGTGCCGGGCATTTCTTTGAAAATGACCATATGGACGCGATGGTAGACAACGTTCAGACCTATGTGAAACGACGTCTGACCGAGAATACGCGCTGACCTGACCTGGGTTTCTGCCCAGCACACGCCTGCACACGCCGCCCCCGGGGCGGCGTTTTGCTCTTGGCATCTGGTGTTTTGCCAAGGGCGCGCATAAGGTTCCCGTGACACCGAAAACAAGACGCGAGGCCCCATGTCGACCCTCAACCAGATCGCCGCACAACTGGCCGATGACACTCTCAAGATCATGGACAAATCCGGCGAAGACCGGTTGCATTACGAAGTGGCCAAGGTGCTGGGCGCGTCGTCACAGACTCTGGAAGAGGCCTATCTGACAGAAGTGCGCGTGCGCCTTGCGGGGCGTGCGGCCACGCAGTTTCTCAAAGACAAGGTTCAAGACATCGCCGACAAGCTGAGATCGGGAAGCGAATGAACGCTCGGGACGGGAACGCGGCGACCCGCCTCGATGCCCAGATGGCGTTTCTCAACGAAGCCTGCCGATTGAAATCCGTGATCCGCGGCACCACGCTGTGCGACGGGTCGCGCTATGAAAACTCCGGCGAACACAGTTGGCATATCGCACTTTACGCCATGGTTTTGGGGGAACAGGCCCCCGAAGGCGTGGATGTGAACCGGGTAATCAGGATGCTGCTGATCCACGATATTGTTGAAATTGACGCAGGCGACGCGCCGATTTTTGGCACCCATGACACAGATGAAATGGCAAAGAAAGAACAGGCGGCAGCGACGCGGATTTTCGGCCTGTTACCCAGCGATCAGGCCTCGGAGTTCCGCGCCCTTTGGGATGAATTCGAAGCCGCACAGACCCCGGACGCCCGGTTTGCCAAATCGCTGGACCGGTTTCAGCCCCCCAACCAGAACCTCGCCTCGGGCGGAGGAAGCTGGGTCGATTACAAGGCCGACTTCGAGGCGGTCGAAACGCGGGTGGGCTCAAAGATCGCCATCGGCGCACCGGCGCTCTGGGATTGGATCGCCCCCCGAATTCGCCGGTGGTTCGAGGCTTTTGATCCAACCGATCCAACGGGGCGCTAAAGCGTGTTGCGTTTTATAGCTGACGGGAGTGGTTTTTGATCCCAAACTCCACGCAGCATCAGCGTAAAACCAGAGACCCATAGTCAAAAGGCACACTCACAGTTGTGTGGTTTGGCTCTATCAACTTCAAGACGCAACAAAAAACGCGTTCGGCCAAAGCGGGAAACAGCCGTGTTTTGTTTCCGATAAGGGCCTCTGGACATTCATCTTGAGTTGATGATGACCGCGCAGACCTTGGGGCGCTGCCCCAAACTCCCACACCCTATCGCGGTCGGTTTTTAAAGCGTCCTGCCAAAAACCTGACTCACGGATTTTTGGCAGGACGCGCGAAACACATAAATGTCGCGCTGCCTTCGCCCTTTTCCTTGTCTCAGGTTCAAGATCGAAGGCTTTTACCTGAAACACGAACTCATCCCCTTTCATGTTGAAACCCGTGGCGCCGGGCCGCGATTCGAGCCGCGAAACGGGGCCCTGTTTCAACGCCGGTCACAAAGAAACAGAAAAGACATTTCCTCGTAGCTGATTGGTCACAGCGTCGGTATCTGGGGGGCTGCGGCTTTGTCAATCAACCCTCCGAGCCGCGGGTCCGGCGCGATTTCCACCTCGCGTTTCAGGGGGGTAAACCCCGACCGCATATAGAACGGCAAGGCCGCAGGATGGTCCAGAGTACAGGTATGGACATGAAACCGGGTGATGGGCCGGGCCCAGGCCAGCTCAATCGCGCGGTTCATCATCCACCGTCCGGCCCCGGTGCCGGTCAGGGCCCGGGTCACACCAAAAAAGGCCAGTTCACATTCACCCTCTGTCCGAAAGTCCAGCTCCAGAAGACCCTCTTCTCTGCCGCCCCGCTCCAGAACATAAATCGCCACCTCGGGGTGTTGGATAATGTCGCACAGCGCAGCCTCTGACATGGCCAGCCGCGAGAACCACAACCAATCCTCGGCCCCGACCGCGCGAAACAGGGATTGGTACCATGTCGCGTCAGGTGACTCGACCCGGCGCAGGCTCAGCCCCTCCTCGACCTCGGCACGCAACTCCGGGCGGGCCCGCATCTCCAGATAGGTGACCACCGCCGCCACATGCCCTTCCGGCACGTCGTGAAACCCTGGGTTCAGCATTCTTCATCCTCTCCTTGCGAGACCGTCCGTAAGGACGGGCAAGCGGTCAACCGCGGCCTCTGGCGCGTTTGCGTTCATCCACCAGTTTCTGCGCCAGATCCCGGGCAATGGCAAAGGCTCCCTTGATCTTGTCCGCATCCCGTTTCCAATCCCTGCGCACCACGATCTTGTTGTCCTTGATCCTGGCCAGCCCGTTTTGATCGGCCAGAAATTCCACCAGCCCCTGGGGCGAGCCGAATTTGTCATTGTGAAACTGGATCGTCGCCCCCTTGGGACCACCGTCCATCTTGGCAATGCCCGCCTTCTTGCACATCGCCTTGATCCGCACGATCAGCATCAACGTATTGACCTCGCGCGGCAGCTTGCCGAACCGGTCGATCAACTCGGCCGCGAACCCTTCCAGCTCGACCTTGGTTTCCAGACCACTGAGACGACGGTAAAGCCCAAGCCGCACGTCCAGGTCGGGCACATAGGTCTCCGGGATCAACACCGGCACGCCCAGGTTGATCTGGGGGGCCCATTGGCCATCATCATCCGTCAGCCCCTCCATTTCGCCCGACCGGATCTTGGCAATCGCTTCTTCCAGCATGGACTGGTAAAGCTCATACCCCACATCCCGCATCTGACCGGACTGTTCTTCGCCCAACAGGTTCCCGGCCCCGCGAATGTCCAAATCCTGTGACGCCAGCGTGAACCCGGCCCCCAACGTATCCAGCGACCCCAGAACCCGAAGCCGCTTTTCCGCCGCCGGAGTCAGTTTCGCCCGGGGTTTCGTGGTCAGATAGGCATAGGCGCGGGTTTTGGACCGCCCCACCCGTCCCCGGATCTGGTAGAGCTGCGACAGGCCAAACATGTCGGCCCGATGCACCACCATCGTGTTGGCCGTGGGAATATCCAACCCGCTTTCCACGATGGTCGTGGCCAGCAGCACGTCATATTTCCCATCGTAAAACGCGTTCATGCGTTCATCCAGTTCACCCGGCGACATCTGACCATGGGCCACCACCACCGACACTTCCGGCACCTTGTCGCGCAGGAACTCCTCGATCTCTTTCAAATCCTTGATCCGGGGCACAACATAGAAGGACTGCCCGCCCCGGTAATGTTCGCGCAACAACGCCTCGCGGATCGTGATGCCGTCAAATTCGCTGACATAGGTGCGGATCGCCAACCGGTCCACCGGTGGTGTGCCGATGATCGAAAGATCCCGCACGCCGGACAGCGACAATTGCAATGTTCGCGGGATCGGCGTGGCGGTCAGGGTCAGCACATGCACATCACTGCGCAGCTGTTTCAACCGCTCTTTATGGGCCACGCCGAAATGCTGTTCTTCGTCGATGATCAACAGCCCAAGGTGTTCAAACCGCACCCCCTTGGCCAACAATGCGTGGGTGCCGATCACGATATCCACCGTGCCGCGCGCCATGCCATCGCGGGTTTTCTGGGCCTCTCCGGCGCTGACAAACCGCGACAACTGTTTGACTTCCATGGGAAATCCACGGAACCGTTCGGCAAAGCTCTTGTAATGCTGGCGCGCCAGCAACGTGGTCGGCGCGATCACCGCGACCTGTGCGCCCGACATGGCGGCAACAAAGGCCGCGCGCATCGCCACCTCGGTTTTGCCAAAGCCCACATCGCCGCACACAAGCCGGTCCATGGGCCGCCCGGACCCAAGGTCTTCGATCACATCGCCAATCGCCGACAGCTGATCATCGGTTTCCTGATACGGGAAACGCGCCGCGAATTCTTCCCAGGCGTGATGGGGCGACTCCATGACCGGGGCCTTGCGCAATTCCCGCTCTGCGGCCACCCGGATCAACCGATCCGCCATCTCGCGAATGCGTTCTTTAAGCCTGGCCTTCTTGGCCTGCCATGCCCCGCCGCCAAGCCGGTCCAGCAACCCTTCGTCATGGCCATAGCGCGACAGCAGCTCGATATTTTCCACCGGCAGGAAAAGCTTTGCGCTTTCCGCATATTCAAGGCTCAGACACTCATGCGCCGCCCCCGCCGCCGTGATCACCTCAAGCCCGTGATAGCGCCCGATCCCGTGATCCACATGCACCACCAGATCCCCGGGCGACAGCGATTGGGTCTCGGTCAGAAAATTCTCTGCCCGCCGTTTTCTGCGCGGCGCCCGGATCAGCCGGTCGCCCAGAACATCCTGTTCGGAAATCACCGTCAACCCCGGTGCCTGAAACCCGTGTTCCAGCGCCCAGACCGCAAGGTGCAGCCCGCGTTTGCCCACCCGCGTGGCGTCGGTAATCGGGATCGCCCCGGCCAATCCCTCGTCCTCGATCAACCCGGCCAGCCGTTCCCGCGCACCCTCGGAATACGAGGCGACAACCACCGGCCCTTCGACCATGCGCGCCTCGATATGGTCTTTCAGAACACTGAAAAGGTTGACGTTTTCCATCTGGCGTTCGGGGGAAAAATTGCGTCCGATCCGCCCGCCCGCATCCGTCACACCGGGGCCTGTGGGCTGGGGCAAGGCGGCAAATTGCAACACCCGGCGGGGGGTGATGGCCGCCTCCCATGCCGTGTCATCAAGGTAAAGCCGGGCCGCCGGGACGGGTTTATACACCGTGTCCAGCCGACTCCGGTCCTTCATCGCCAAAACGCGGGTTTCGTATTGGTCTTCGACACTCTCCCACCGGGCAATCCGCTGTGGGGTCAACCCGTCATCCAGGGTCACGCTTACCTCGGGCAGATAGTCGAACAGGGTTTCCAGATGGTCGTGGAAAAACGGCAGCCAATGCTCCACACCAGCATGTTTACGACCGGCCGAGACCGCCTCGTATAACGGGTCATCCGTGCCCGCCGCGCCAAACTCGATCCGGTAATTCTGCCGGAACCGGCGGATCGCGGCCTCATCCAGAATGACTTCGGACACCGGAGCCAGTTCGACCAGATCCAGCTTTTCCGTGGTGCGTTGCGTGGCCGGATCAAACCGCCGTGCGCCATCCAACACATCACCAAACATATCAAGCCGCACCGGCCCGCTGTCACCCGGCGGGAAAATGTCGATGATCCCGCCGCGAATGGCGTAATCGCCCGGCTCCATCACCGTGGGACTTTGAGAAAATCCCATACGGACAAGAAAGTTGCGCAACACCTCTTCGTCCACCCGGTGCCCGACCCGCGCGACAAACGCCGCCTCGCGCAGCACCTCGCGCGCGGGCACCCGCTGCGTGGCGGCGTTCAGCGTAGTCAACAACACGAATTCGCCGGGCATCCCATGCAAAAGCCCGGCCAACGCCGCCATCCGCGCCGCCGACACATCCGCATTGGGCGACACCCGGTCATAAGGCAGGCAATCCCAGCCGGGAAATTCAATCACCGGCATATCGGGGCGATAAAACCGCAGCGCCGCCGCCATGGCCGCCATCCGCTTGTCATCCCGCGCCACGTGCAGAACCGGGCCGGACCTGGCCAGTTCTTCAAGGATCAGGCGCGCATCAAACCCTTCGGGCGCGCCGCTGACGGTCACATGCCCCTGTCCCATCGCGCTCACAACGCCCCGATCGCCATGTTCTGGATCATGCCCCACAGGGCGGTGACAAAGATCGACACCATGCCAATGGCCTGGGTAATCACCCGGTGGATATGCAGCCGTCGATAAAGCTCTTCCCCGTGCAATTGCTGCTCCTGGATCAACTTGGCCGTGTTCATGCTCAGCAACCCGACAAGCGACATGGGAAAGGCCAACAGAAACACGGCCTGCCCGAACTCAAAGGCGTAAAAGAACCCAAGCAGCCCGAGGATGGTCAGGAAAAAACACGAAAACCCAAGCAGCCAAAGCCCGGAAACCTGCCCGATATGCAGGATTCGGTTGGTGTTGATGCGGATCAGATCCTCAAGATCGACGGCATATTGCCCCTCTTCCCGGCGGGCGCGCAGAACCACGTCCCACGGCACCCCGAGAACCCAATGTGACGCGCTTGACCACACCACGGCCAGCGCGATCCAGAACCACAGGTTCGAAAAGCTCCGCATGTCGATCAGTTCGAAAACCGAAGAGTACCAGTCCACCGCTCTGCCCTTTTCCATTCGTCCACGCGGCATATGTGCCCCTTGAAGACGCAGGCCCTTCCATGCCATCCCATGACAACATGTTCAAGCCAGAGGTTTCCCATGCGCCCGACCCAAGCCCCCTTTCCCGCCACACGGCTACGCCGCACCCGGGCCAACGGGGCGTTGCGCGCCCTGGTTCAGGAAAACGAACTGACGGTGAATGACCTGATCTGGCCGGTGTTTATCTGTGACGGGGACGGCGTGGAACAGGACGTGGCCGCCATGCCCGGCGTCAAACGGCGCAGCGTCGATCTCGTGGCCGAAGCCGCGCGCGAGGCGACAGATCTTGGCATTCCGGCGATCTGTCTCTTTCCCTATACCGATCCCGCCCTGAAAACCGATTGCTGTTCCGAAGCCTGGAACCCCGAAAACCTCTCCAACCGCGCCACCCGTGCGATCAAACAGGCCGCGCCCGACATCGCGGTAATGACCGACGTGGCGCTGGACCCTTACAACATCCACGGCCATGACGGGTTCGTCCGGGACGGCGAAATCGTCAATGACGACACCGTGGCCGCTCTGGTGAAACAGGCGCTTTCGCAAGCCGAGGCCGGGGCCGACATCCTCGGCCCCTCGGACATGATGGATGGTCGTATCGGCGCGATCCGCGGCGCGCTGGAACAGAACGGCCATGCCAACGTGTCGATCCTGTCCTATGCCGCGAAATATGCCAGCGCCTTTTACGGCCCGTTCCGCGATGCGGTGGGCGCGTCGGGGGCACTCAAGGGCGACAAGAAAAGTTACCAGATGAACCCGGCCAATTCGAACGAAGCCTTGCGGCTCATCGAACGCGACCTTGCGGAAGGTGCGGATATGATCATGGTCAAACCGGGGATGCCCTATCTTGATATCTGCCGCCGGGCCAAAGACGCCTTTGGCGCGCCGACCTTTGCCTATCAGGTGTCGGGCGAATACGCGATGATCAAGGCGGCCGCGCAAAACGGCTGGATTGACGAGGACAAGGCGATGGTGGAAAGCCTGACCGCCTTCAAACGCGCCGGCTGCGACGGGGTGCTGACCTATTTCGCCCCCGCCGTCGCCCGGGCGATCGGCTGACACGCCACTCTGACACGTCACTCTGGCGCGCCCGATCCCCCCTCCTTGCAACAAACCGCCCACCGGCAAGGCACCTAGTGACAGCGGCGGGCGGGGCGCGTATAGTTCCGCTCAGACCGGCACAACCCGGCAACCGGCACGATCCGGCATTTGCAAACTAGTCAGACCATATATCGAGACAGGTAACCCAATGACCAATCTGACCCGGCGCGGTTTCGCGCTTTCCACTCTTGCCGCAACCGGCGCTCTGGCCGCCTGTGGCAACGGTATCGGCGGCAACGGAGCGGGCAAAATCGACGCCCGCGTCGACACCACCCTGAACCACCTTTACAACACATACCCCTCCACCCGCTCTCTGGCGGCCAAATCCAACGGGATGCTGATCATGCCCCTGATCACCGAAGCCGGGTTCGGCTTTGGCGGCGGCTATGGCCGTGGCGCGCTGCGGGTGAACGACGTCACTGTTGACTATTATTCCGCAACCAAAGGCAGCTTTGGTTTGCAGATCGGGGCCCAGCAATATGCCCACGTTCTGTTCTTCATGACCGAAGACGCGCTTTTGCACTTCCGTCGCTCGCCCGGATGGGCCGCAGGCGCGGACGTGGAATACGTGGTCAAGGATCAGGGCGGTAACCTGCGCGCCGAAACCACCACCTCGACCTCGCCGGTTCTGGCGGTGATCTTCGGTCAGGCCGGGTTGCACCTTGGGGCCACGCTGGAAGGTGTGAAATATACCCGGATCATCCCCTGATCCGCTCTTAAAGCGTTTCCAGTTCTTGTTGGATCACAGCAAAAGCTGGAAACGCCCATATCTCTACTGTGTTGCACAGCGTTTCCTCATCACGCCGTGTCAACGTCATGCGGAAACACTTTAACCCCGTTATCAAACCGGTAATGCTGCGAACGGCGCGGAAAGAAATTTCCGCACCGTTTACTGCCGTTTCCTGTTGCCTCAGGGCGGTGCCGTGCCGGTGCCGCCCCGCTGCGCAAAAGTCACCCCCCCGCAAGACCGGGTCTGGCACGGATTTGGCCCGGGTTAAGACTGGTTAAGGTTGTGTAACCAGCAACTGGCTGATGGGCAGCAACGCGACCTGGCTGGCGCGATCCTGAAGCCCCCACAACAGCAACGCAGTGACCGTATCGGCCCGCAAACGTCCCACCATGACCACGCCACCTTCGCTATCCGCCTTCAGCACCGCATGGTTCAGAAAACGGCGGATCGAACCGGGTTTCTGCCCTTTGGCATCAAAGTCGCGGAACACCGTGGCCGAGCGCACACCGGCCTTGGCAGCCAGCTTTTGCGCAGTGTTCAACCCTTTGGGATACAACAACAATCCGTGGCCGGACTCGGCCAGAACCCGCGCCATCTGATCCCCGACCTCGCGGCTTGATTGCATCGTGAAGCCGGGTTTTTCCATGATCCCGACCGCTTCGGGAACCGCGTTGATAATGGCCGGAACCGCAACCTCCACATCGCTGGCACGCGCTCCTCGGGGCAGGCTGGCCAGCGCCAGAACCTCAAACCCCGATGCGCGATAAATCGCCATCTGGTCGGCAGCGTTGGGCATGGAAATATCCACAGCAAAGGACAGCGGATAGGGGAAGGTTGTCAACGCCTCAACCCCAATCGGGCTGGTCCCGTCATCAATCAGGACAATCGACATTTTCGGTTTGTTATCAGCAACTTCCACCGGGTTTGCAAAACGCTCCACAGGGGGGAGTTCGGTCGCGTCGTCCCTGTGCCCGGCGCTGGTTCCGGCGCTGGTTTCGGTCTCTGCATCTGTCGCGGTCCGGGCTGCGACAGACGGCAGCCGGTTGCTTTTCAACCCGGTTCCCAACCGCCCAATCCCGGTCGCCGGTGTGCCAATCGCCACGCGCGCAACCTGTTCTTCCTGCGGCGCGGCATCCGCCGGTTTGCTCTCTTGAGCGGGCTTTCGCGCCGGGTCCGGGCCGGGGTCCGCTTCGGCAAGTGTTGGCCGGTCTGCGGGGCTGTGAGAGGGGACAGTGATGGTCGTGGCGGGGGCCTGCTCTGGCGTCTCGTCCGTGTCCCCTGCTGTGCGTGGGACCACGATCACCAGCTCCTCACGCGCGGGGTCTACCCTTGCGGAGGACCCGCTATCGTCTTGATTTTCAGCCACTTCTGACGGTGCCAAAGGGGCGTCGCTTTGCACATCCGGGGCCGTTCCTCCGGTTTCGGGGGCGGTGGCAAAGGCGCTGTCCTGGGCCTCGGCCGACGGGGGTTGCGGCTGTGCAGGGTCGGTTGAAATCGACAACTCGTCTGCAGTCACCGGGGTGGACGGGGGGGATAACGGGGCTGTCGGCGACACCCCGCTTTCGGCTTCGGACAACGCAACGGCGGCCCCTTCGCCGCTGGTTGGCGCTGTCAGCACAGCCTCGGCCTGCCCCGTCACGGGGGCGCGACCGGGATCGGCATCCACCACCTCGGCTGGAGACGACTCGCTGGGGGACGGGAGGCCCACATTGGGCACCGCTCCGGTCTGTAACCCATTCTCCACGCCTGGTAATTTTGCCGCGTTGTCTTCGCGCTTCTGCTGGAACTGGGATCCTGCCGGAACCTCCAGCGTCGTCGCCTCGGGCTTCGGGGCCTCGGACAGACCGGTCGCAAGGGACAACACCCCTGCCCCGGTTCCCGCTACCACGGTGCCCCACATGATCCCGCTCAGAAATCCACGTGCCACTGCATTCACCTCTATTCTTCTGCCCCTTGGGGCGCTATGCCCGGTGCTTTTGGACAGCGCGCCCCTTGACGGTGCGCGACAACCTTGCGCATGTATACCGCGACCATGGGCCGGGTCGCCAGACCCTTGAAAGACAAAGTTGGGCAAGATGCTGCTGCTGATAGATAATTACGACAGTTTCACCTATAATCTGGTGCATTATCTGGGGGAATTGGGTGCGGATGTTGAGGTTCGGCGCAATGACGCGCTGGATGTTCAGGAAGCGATGGCAATGAACCCGGCGGGGATTCTGTTATCTCCCGGCCCCTGTGACCCGGATCAGGCGGGGATCTGTCTTGCTCTGACCAAAGCCGCCGCCGAAACGCGGACCCCGCTCATGGGGGTGTGCCTGGGGCATCAGACGATTGGCCAGGCCTTTGGCGGCAAGGTCGTGCGCTGTCATGAAATCGTGCATGGCAAGATGGGCAAGATGATTCACACCGGCAAGGGCCTGTTTGCCGGGCTGCCTTCGCCGTTTGCGGCGACCCGCTATCACAGCCTTGTTGTTGATCGCGACACCCTTCCAGACCCCCTTGAAATCACGGCGGAACTTGAGGATGGCACGATCATGGGGCTACAGCATAAGACCCTGCCGATCCATGGCGTGCAGTTTCACCCTGAATCCATCGCTTCGGAACATGGCCACGCCCTGCTTCGCAACTTCCTGACCGAATTGAAGGTGCCCGCATGAGTGACGCGCTCAAACCCCTGATCGGGGCCGCCGCCGACCGCCCCCTGTCCCGGTCCGAGGCCGAAACCGCCTTTGGCATCCTGTTCGAAGGTGAAGCAACGCCAAGCCAGATTGGCGGGCTTCTGATGGCGCTGCGCACGCGCGGGGAAACCGTCGATGAATACGCGGCGGCCGCGGCGGTGATGCGGTCAAGATGCAAGGCCGTGAACGCCCCCAAGGGCGCGATGGACATTGTCGGCACTGGCGGGGACGGCAAGGGTACGCTCAACATTTCCACCGCCACCGCCTTTGTTGTGGCCGGAGCCGGAGTGACGGTGGCCAAGCATGGCAACCGCAACCTGAGCTCGAAATCCGGGGCCGCGGATGCGCTTGGCGCACTTGGCGTCAACGTGATGGTTGGGCCTGAATCGGTTGAAAAGGCGCTGAAAACCTGTGGCATCGCTTTCATGATGGCACCCATGCACCACCCTGCGGTTGCCCATGTCATGCCCACGCGGCAAGAGCTGGGAACACGCACGATCTTCAACATTCTTGGCCCCCTGACCAACCCTGCCGGGGTCAAACGCCAGTTGACCGGGGCGTTTTCCCGCGACCTGATCCGCCCCATGGCCGAAACGCTGGGCCAATTGGGCAGCGAACATGCCTGGCTGGTCCATGGCAGCGATGGCACGGACGAGCTGACGATCACCGGTGTTTCCTGGGTGGCCTCGCTGGAAGAAGACGGCAGCATTCGCGAGGCTGAACTGCATCCCGAAGATTTCGGCCTGCCGGAGCATCCTTTCGAGGATATCCTGGGCGGAACGCCGGAAGAGAACGGTGTGGCCTTTGCCGCGCTTCTGAACGGCCAGCCCTCGGCCTATCGCGATACCGTGTTGCTGAACGCCTCTGCGGCGCTTGTGGTGGCGGGCAAGGCCAGCGACCTGAAGGACGGCGTCGCCCGTGCCCGCGAAAGCATCGATAGCGGCGCGGCGCGTAGGGCGTTGGAAAACCTGGCACAAATCACCTCGTCAGGGTGAGGGGCGCGGCATGACAGCACCCACAAGCTGGTCCCACCTGCCGTTTTTCGACACGGACTATCCGGCCATCGCGCAAACCCTTGCAACAGAGCAACGCACTGTTTTGCCCCCCGAAGAGATGCGCTTTGCCGCGCTCGAGGCCTGCGCCCCGGAACAGGTGCGCGTGGTGATTTTGGGTCAGGACCCCTATCCCACACCGGGCCACGCCCATGGGTTCGCCTTTTCCGTTGCCGCCGATGTCTTTCCGCTGCCTCGGTCTTTGAACAATATTTTCAAAGAGATGCGGGATGATCTTGGTGCCACCCCGGCCAACGGGGACCTGCGGTTCTGGGCCGCGCAGGGCGTGTTGCTGCTCAATACCGCGCTCTCCGTACCCGCGGGCGATGCGGGAGGTCATGGGAAACTTGGCTGGGACCGCCTTGCCCAACAGGTCCTGAAGGAGGTGTCGCAGCACCCCACGGCCTTTGTCCTTTGGGGCAAACACGCACAGGGCCTTGCACCCCATATCCAGCCGCCCCAGAATGGCGGCGCACATCTGCTGATCGAATCCGCTCATCCCTCGCCATTGTCGGCGCGGCGCGGGTTTTTCGGCTCCCGCCCGTTTTCACGGATCAACAGCTGGCTTGCCACCCAGGGCCAGCCCGAAATCAACTGGACCCAGCCATGACCGCAACAATTCTCGACAAGATCAAGGCTTACAAGCTTGAGGAGGTCGCCGCCGACAAGGCCGCCAAACCGCTTGAGGCGGTAGAGGCCGAAGCCCGGGCCGCAAGCCCTGTCCGCCCCTTTGCCGACCAGTTGTTCGAAGCCAGCAAGCTGGGCTATGGGTTGATTGCCGAAGTGAAAAAAGCCAGCCCGTCCAAAGGGTTGATCCGTCCCGATTTCGATCCGCCCGCACTGGCGCAGGCCTATGAGGCCGGTGGCGCGACCTGCCTTTCGGTTCTGACCGACGGGCCAAGTTTTCAAGGGGACAAGGCGTTCCTGACCGCGGCCCGCGAGGCGACATCGCTTCCCGCGCTGCGCAAGGATTTCATGTATGACACCTATCAGGTGGCCGAGGCGCGTGCGCTTGGCGCGGATTGTATCCTGATTATCATGGCCAGCGTGTCGGACAGTCAGGCCTCCGAACTGGAAACGGCGGCTATGGACTGGGGCATGGATGCTTTGATCGAGGTGCATGATGCCGAAGAGCTGGAGCGCGCCCAAATGCTGAAATCCCGTCTGATCGGGATCAACAACCGCAACCTCAACACCTTTGAAACCACGCTGGATACCACCCGCACCCTGTCCAAACAGGTGCCCGCAGATCGGATGATTGTCTGTGAAAGCGGGCTTTCTGGCCCCGAAGATCTGGCTGACATGGCCCGCTATGGCGCGCGCTGCTTCCTGATCGGAGAAAGCCTGATGCGGCAGGAAGATGTCGAGGCGGCAACCCGGAAACTTTTGTCCAACCCCTTGAACCCCAGAGGTTTCTGAGATGTCCGAGCTTACCCATTTTGATGCAAAGGGCGCGGCCCATATGGTGGATGTGTCCGACAAGGCCGTGACCTCGCGGATCGCCGTGGCAGAAACTCACGTCACCATGGCCCCCGACACCTTTACGCTGATTTCCGAAGGCCGGGCCAGCAAAGGCGACGTGCTTTCGGTTGCGCGGCTGGCCGGAATCATGGGGGCCAAGAAAACCCCGGACCTGATCCCCCTGTGCCACCCGCTGCCAATTACCAAAGTGGCCGTGGAGCTGACGCTGGACGCGGATTTGCCCGGGGTGCGGATTGAGGCGACGGTCAAGACCACCGGTCAGACAGGAGTTGAAATGGAGGCGCTGACCGCAGTCTCTACCGCTGCGCTGACCGTTTATGATATGGTCAAAGCGGCGGACAAGGCGATGGTCATCTCGGGCACCCGGGTGGTGTTGAAAGATGGTGGAAAATCAGGGCGGTACGAAGCTTAGTGGTTAGCGGTCGATCTCTTGAACTCTGTTTCGTGGACGGTCAGCCAGTCGGTATGCTGACGGCTGAGGTGTTCAACTGGACGGGTCATGTTCCGAGCAGGAGGCATCAAGCCCCGCAACAAGCCCCCAGTGTTCATCACGACGTCGCCTTTCAAAGCCCCCTTCCGCTGTGGTTGCAGGGCGCTCGGCATACGGGCGCAGGTCCTGGAAATTGCCGGATGGGAGAACCTGTGCGGATTGGGAAGACGAACAACTTAACGAAGTGCAATCATGATCTCTGTTGACGCCGCGCTATCCCGGCTTTTCGAACTGACTACGCCCCTGGAAACCGAAACCGTGCCCCTTGATGCGGCCCATGGGCGCGTGCTTGCAAAGGACGCCATTGCGGGGCGCGCTCAACCACCCTTTCCCGCCTCGGCCATGGATGGCTATGCCCTGATCGGTGCCGAAGCCGATCTGCACGCCCAGTTCAAGGTTATCGGAGAATCCGCCGCCGGGCACGGGTTTGACGGCGCGGTAAGGCCCGGTCACACGGTGCGTATCTTTACCGGGGCACCCGTGCCTTCGGGGGCCACGCGGGTGGTGATCCAGGAGGATGTGGAGCGTCGCGGGAACCTGATCACCATCACGTCTGCACAAGAGGGTGGAAATAACATCCGCCCCGCCGGGACCGATTTCACAGCAGGTGATCGCATTCATGCCCCGCGGCGGTTGACCCCATCGGATATTGCGTTGCTGGCGGCGATGAACGTGGCCGAGGTCACGGTGACCAAACGCCCCGTCGTTGCCCTGATTTCAACCGGTGACGAACTGGTCATGCCGGGCGAGGCCCCCGGACCGGATCAGATCATCGCCTCCAACACATTTGGCCTTCATGCCCTGTTGAAGGATATTGGGGCAGCCCCCCGAATTCTTCCCATCGCGCGCGACACTCGCGACAGCCTTGAAACCGCATTCCGCCTTGCCGGGGATGCCGATCTTGTCGTGACCATCGGTGGCGCGTCGGTTGGGGATCATGATCTGGTGGGCGACGTGGCGGCCGCTTCGGGCCTGGAACGGTCGTTTTACAAGATCGCCATGCGTCCGGGAAAACCGCTTATGGCGGGACGTATGGGGGAGTCTGTAATGATTGGCCTGCCCGGCAACCCGGTTTCCGCCATGGTCTGTGGTCATGTCTTCCTTGCCCCTGTGGTCCGTGCGCTGCTCGGGTTGGGCAAAACCCCCACCCCGTTGCTCAAAGCAACGCTTGCCGCGCCTCTGGGGTCCAATGGCCCGCGCGCCCACTATCAACGGGCACGGGTGGAAAACGGGCAGATTACTGTGTTTGACCGACAGGACAGCGCCCTTCTGAGCATTCTGGCCGAGGCCAATGCGCTCGCGGTTTCCCCCCCCTTTGCTGCGCCACAGAACGCAGGCACCCTGATCGACTATCTTCCGATCTGACGTGAACTGCGGTCACAGACACTGACGATGAGTTATGATGAGTTATTCGGGGATCTATTCCGGGTTTGTTCGCAATAGATTGACACAAACAGGGAACATGCGTAGAACAAAACTACATCATGTTCTGACCGGAGGCCACCGATGCTCACCAAGAAACAGCTTGACCTGCTTGATTTCATCCATACCCGGATGCAACGTGATGGGGTTCCGCCGTCTTTTGACGAGATGAAAGAGGCGCTTGATCTGCGCTCGAAATCGGGCATCCACCGGTTGATCACCGCGTTGGAAGAGCGTGGTTTTATCCGCCGCCTTGCCCATCGGGCACGGGCGATCGAAATCCTGAAGCTTCCCGAAAGCCTTGGCAGAGGGCCTCAGGGGTTTTCACCCCGGGTGATCCAGGGGGACCTCCCCGAAGCGGGGCAGCCCGCCAATGCCCAGCCCGCCAATGCCATGCCGGTTGACCCTGTTGCCGCACTGGAACTGCCGCTTATGGGCCGTATCGCCGCCGGTGTCCCGATCGAGGCGATTTCCCACGCCACGCACAACGTGGCCGTGCCCAACACCATGCTGCGCGGCTCTGGAGAGCATTACGCGCTTGAGGTCCGGGGGGATTCGATGATCGAGGCCGGGATCAACGATGGCGACGTGGTGGTAATTGCCGAAGGCAGCACCGCAGACAATGGCGATATCGTGGTGGCCCTGGTCGAGGATCAGGAAGCAACGTTGAAACGCTTTTTCCGCCGCGGCAACGCGATTGCACTGGAAGCCGCGAACCCCGCCTACGAGACACGGGTTTTCCCCGAAGAAAAGGTCAAGGTTCAGGGCAAGCTGGTTGGGTTGATCCGTACCTACTAACCCACCTACTCAAGCGTTTCCGCATTACGTTGACTCAGCGTGATGTGGAAACGCCGCACAACACAGCAGGGATGTGGGTATTTCCAGCTATTGCTGTGATCCAACAAGAACCGGAAACGCTTATTAACCTGCGCCGTGGCAAACCCGCCGCCCCATCGCCCCTCGGTTGCGGTGTAACATCTGGTGTTGGCTGGGTTGGGCGCTTCACCCTACCTCATGGCCCCCTCTCCCTTATGACACACCTCATTGCACCGCCGCACTGATCGCCGTGCTTCTCGGTTTTTCGCGCCGCGCCCGCCTGTCCCGCCTGTCCGGGCGTGTGTTCCAAATCCTGTCTCCGGTGATTTCACGGGCCGTCACCCGACGAAGCTTTCCCTTTTCCGCCCCCGGATAAAACGCCACCGCCCCCGTTTCGCGAAGCGTGACGGGATCGTATGTTTCGCATCCCAGGTTCCGGGGAAGCTTGCCATTTGCAACCAGCACTTCGTCCACCTTACAAGACACGGCCGATATCGCGCGTTTCCCTGTCACATGGCGCAAAGCAACCGTTCCGACAGGCCACCGCGTGTCCCAGCGTTTGGCAGCCTCAATCTGGATCGCATCATCCCCATCGTTTTCAAGCCAATTTGCCGCGATAAAGCCCGCCCCCTTGGCGCGGCTCAAAGCCCGGCCTTCCTGTCCCATGACGCCAACAAGCGTTCCGCCATCAGCGATCAGGATCACAGGGCGCGGGGTCATGCCCCACAGGACGATCCCAATCACGACCGGCACCACCCCGGCAAACCGCAACCGCCCCTGCCAGAGGATCAACAGCAACATGCCAAGCGCCATCAAAGGCAGCACCGCAGGGTCCGGCCCCTTGATCACCCCCCGCGCGCCCTCCAGTTGCGATACGAAATGCGCCACCCCAAGGATCCAGTCCAGCCCCAGCCCCATAATGTAAAGCCCGATGGCGTCGCCTCCGAAGGGTAACAAAAGAGCGGAAAGCACGGCGGCCGGCATCACGATGACCCCCATCAGCGGCACGGATAACAGGTTGGCAAACAACCCGTAATGGGCGATCTGGTTGAAATGCGCCGCCCCGATGGGCGCAGTGACCAGCCCCGCCACGCCGGATGAAATCACAACGGTCGCAATCGGGGCAAACCAACGCGGCCCCAACCCGATTTCGCTGTCTCGCAGCCATCCGAACACCGCGACAAGAGCCGTGGTGGCCGCAAATGACATCTGGAACCCCGGGCCCATCAACGCTTCTGGACGCAAGGCCAGCACGATCACCGCCGCCACAGCCACAGCACGCAGGCTGAACACACGGCGGTCCACCATCACCGCGCACAGCGCGACAGCAACCATGACAAACGCACGCTCGGTCGCAATATTGCCACCGGACAGGCCAAGATACCCGAATGACACCAACAGCGCGAGCCCCGCCGCCACCTTCTTGACCGGCAGGCGCAAGCCGAACCAGGGCAAAACGCTCAGCATCAAACGCAACGCGGCAAAGACAAAACCGCTCAGCAACCCCATATGAAGCCCTGATATCGCCAGAAGGTGGGCAAGGTTGGACACCCGCAACGCGGTGACCGTGTCCTGTGACATTCCGGCGCGATCTCCGGTCATGATCGCGGCGGCAAAGGCACCGGTTTCCCCCTCCAGAACCGATTGAATCCGCGCCGACCAGGTCAGGCGCACGGCCAAAAGGCTCAGCCCGGAACCAGGGGGCTCAAGTTCAAGCGCCGGACTTCGGGCATAGCCAACAGCCCCCAGTTTCAAGAACCAAGCATGACGTTGGAAATCAAACCCCCCAGGTTCAACCGGCCCGCCCGGAGGGGAAAGATGCGCGGTGACGATCATCGTCGCCCCTGCCCGTGGTGCGGCGACGTTGAAATCGCCATGCAGGGCCACGCGCACCCGTTCCGGTGTCTGTTCCGGGGCGACGTTGCGCAACACAACCCGGTCCATGAGAACGCGCAACGCCCCGCTGGATGATCTGTCCAACCCGATCACCCGTCCCTCGACCGGCCCATAATATCGCCACCCCAGCACCGGTGCCGCCATCGAATGGGCACGCAACCCCGCGACAGAAAACCCAATGGCAAACAGCAGCACGGCCCAGACCACCGGCCCCCACCCGCCCCCCGACCGACGCGCAAGCCACAGACCGGGCAACACCAGCAACAGTATCCAAGCATAGCACGCCAGCACAGGTTCCTGTTTGAGCAGGAAATAGCACCCGATCCCCATGGCAAAGCACACAGGCACCCAGGGAAAGAGGTGGCCGCGCTGTGTCAGAAGCGCCAGTTCCATACGTTGCAACAGCGCCATGCGCCGCCCTCGACCCCGTTGGTTTCACCCATGCCTTGTTCTTGTGTCACCACAAAGATAGACAGGCGCAAACTCTAGCCCGTTCGTGGTTACCCAATTGTTAACAACAGCCGAAAGCCCCTTAGATGAGCACTGACGTCGTCACCCGTTTCGCCCCCTCGCCCACCGGCTATCTGCATATCGGTGGTGCGCGCACCGCGCTGTTCAACTGGCTTTATGCCCGTGGTCGCGGCGGCAGGTTTCTGTTGCGGATCGAAGACACGGACCGGACCCGTTCAACCCCCGAAGCAACCGATGCGATTCTCAAGGGCATGGCCTGGCTTGGGCTTGACCATGATGGCGAAGTGATCAGCCAGTTTGAACGGGCCCCCCGCCACGTAGAGGTCGCAGAGCAGATGCTGCGCGAAGGCAAGGCCTATAAGTGTTTTGCAACCCAGGATGAAATCCAGGCTTTCCGCGAAAAGGCGCGTGAAGAAAAACGTTCGACCCTGTTCCAAAGCCCGTGGCGCGACGCCGATCCGGCCTCTTACCCGGACGCCCCTTTCGCGATTCGTCTTAAGGCACCGCGCGAAGGAGTCACCGTAATCCGGGATAAGGTTCAGGGGGATGTCACCATCCGCAATGATCAGCTGGACGACATGATCCTTCTGCGCAGCGATGGCACTCCGGTCTATATGCTGGCCGTCGTGGTGGATGATCATGACATGGGCGTGACCCATGCCATTCGCGGTGACGATCACCTGAACAACGCCGCACGCCAGCAATTGGTGTACAATGCCATGGGCTGGGACATCCCGGTCTGGGCTCATATCCCGCTTATTCACGGGGAAGACGGTAAAAAGCTGTCCAAACGTCACGGGGCCCTCGGGGTCGATGAATACCAGGCCATGGGCTATCCCGCAGCCGGGATGCGGAACTACCTTGCCCGTTTGGGGTGGAGCCACGGGGACGACGAGTTTTTCACAGATGAACAGGCACGGAACTGGTTCGATCTTGACGGCATTGGCAAATCTGCCGCACGGTTCGATTTCAAGAAACTCGAAAACCTCTGTGGTCAGCATATCGCAGCAAGCGACGATGCTGCGCTGCTGCATGAGTTGCGCGCCTTTCTGGTGGCCACCGGGCAACCCGATCTGGATGAAACAAAAATTTCATTGATGCAGACGGCTATGCCATTGCTCAAAGAACGGGCCAAAACCTTCCCCGAACTGCTTGAAAAAGCTGCGTTTGTGCTATCGGACCGACCCATCGTCCCCGAACAGAAGGCGGCCAGGCACCTGGACACTGCATCCCGTGGTATACTGGATGAATTGACGCCGCATCTGCAAGATGCTAGCTGGACGCGCGACGATCTGGAGCAGCTTCTGAACCAGTTTGCCGCAGACAGGGACACGAAATTCGGCAAGCTCGCGGGCCCTATGCGCGCCGCACTCGCCGGGCGGGCAGCGACTCCCAGCGTCTTTGACATGATGCTGGTGCTGGGACGGGACGAAACCATCGCCCGACTGTCCGACGCCGCGGCTTGAGGAGGCTTGGTAACCTTCTGGTAAGCCTGATTGAATAGGAATAGCCCCAAGCGGTCCGCGCCGGGGGCACACGTGACTTGAGGAAGGGAACAGAATGACGGAAAGCACCAAATCTGCAACGCTCACCATTGATGGCAACAGCTATGAACTGCCCATCTATTCGCCGACCGCTGGCCCGGATGTGATTGACATCCGCAAGCTTTACGGCAGCGCGGGCGTTTTCACCTATGATCCCGGCTTCACGTCGACCGCATCCTGTGACAGCACCATCACCTTCATTGATGGTGGCAAGGGCGAACTGCTGCACCGTGGCTATCCCATTGATCAACTGGCCGGCAAATCGCACTATCTCGAGGTCTGCTACCTGCTGCTTTATGGTGAACTGCCCACAGCGGCACAGCTGGAAGTCTTTGAAAACACCATCACCCGCCACACGATGATCCATGAGCAGATGCATAACTTCTTCCGTGGTTTCCGGCGCGATGCCCACCCGATGGCAACCATGGTGGGCGTTGTGGGGGCGATGTCTGCCTTCTATCACGACAGCACCGACATTTCCGATCCGCACCAGCGTGAAATCGCGTCGCACCGCATGATCGCCAAGATGCCGACGATTGCCGCGATGGCCTATAAATACTCGATCGGCCAACCCTTCGTGTATCCGCGCAATGATCTGGATTTCGCAGCCAACTTCCTGCATATGTGCTTTAGCGTCCCTGCCGAAGACTATCAGGTTGACCCGATCCTGGCCCGTGCAATGGATCGTATCTTTACCCTGCATGCCGATCACGAACAGAACGCCTCGACCTCGACCGTGCGTCTGGCCTCATCCTCGGGCGCGAACCCGTTTGCCTGTATCGCGGCCGGTATCGCCTGTCTCTGGGGTCCGTCCCATGGCGGTGCCAATCAGGCTTGCCTTGAAATGCTCAAGGAAATCGGTTCGCCCGAGCGTATCCCCGAATTCATCGCACGTGCCAAGGACAAGAACGACCCGTTCCGCCTGATGGGTTTTGGCCACCGGGTTTACAAAAACTTCGACCCGCGCGCGACTGTGATGAAGCAATCGGCGGACGAAGTGCTTGACCTGCTGGGTGTTGAAAACAACCCGATCCTTGCCACGGCAAAAGAACTGGAACGCGCCGCGCTGGCTGATCCCTATTTTGCCGAAAAGAAGCTGTTCCCGAATGTGGACTTCTATTCTGGCATCATTCTCGAAGCGATGGGTTTCCCCACCTCGATGTTCACCCCGATTTTCGCGCTTTCGCGCACCGTGGGCTGGATTTCTCAGTGGAAAGAACAGCTCAGCGATCCAGACCACAAAATCGGTCGCCCGCGCCAGCTTTATCTTGGCGACACCGAACGCGACTACGTGGATATCGAAAACCGCTGATACAGCGCGTTATCCCGAAAAAACCAAAAGCCCGTCGGTGATTCCGACGGGCTATTTCTTTTTCCAACTCCTGGCTTCGCCAATTCGAGAGCGTGTTGCGTTTTATAGCCAAACGACACAATTCTGAGTGTGCCTTTTGACTATAAGTCTCTGATTTTACGCTGATACTTCGTGAATTTTGGGATCCAAATCCACTCCCGTCAGCTATATCAAGTTCAAGACGCAACAAAAAACGCGTTCGACCAAAGACAGAGGACGCGGTTTTTTGTTTCCGATTAAACGCGGGCACGCTCTAGCTGTGAGTTCTCATCACGTTGTTCATTCAATCCCAGTCGCCTGATTAGTGGCGCGGAAGATCAGCGCGACGATGACAAGTGACGCCTTCATACCAGATACCTTGCCCGGATTGACCGGATCAACCAGCGTCGCTTGCGACGCGTGACGCCAGGACGTCGAGCATCAAATCCGCAACGGGGACGACGGATGCGGGGGTCTGGCCGGTAATCAACTGGTGATCCCGAACGGCATGGGCGTTGAAGTTAAAGGCGCATTGCCGTGCTGATTAAACGCAAAGCAGGAAAATCAACCTTTCGGAGAGTAAAATCCTTAAGTATACCTTAAAACCTGAACTTTTCAGGGTCGGTTTTACCGACTAGCATTGGGACGATGCCGGCATCGCCTTTTTTCACTGACGACGACCCGATAAATCCTGGTCCAACAAGGTTTGACCCATGAAAAACACCCCGCCCTTTTCGCACCATGATTTCGACCACAGCATCAGGGGTGCGCTGCCGGGCGGTCAGATTGCAGCGTCCTACAGCTTGCGCCACGCGGTGGTTTTGCCTGTTACCCCGGCCGCTACCCTGGCCGCGCACGCAGCGGGGGATCCGCTTTCATCTGGCTGGGGGTCCCTGTCCGAAGGGCAAGACGTTCCCCCGGAGCGCGCAGCGCGTCATGAAAAGGATGCCGCAGGCCCACCCGGGGCCGGAGTCGGTGCGCACAAGGCCGAAACCAACGTAACAGAGGGCATAGTATCTGTCGCCTCCATCGCCGGGGGCGCGGGCATTGCGGACAAAGGCAAAGACAGCAGCAACACGCCCCCAGCGCCAGAAGAGCAATTCGTTTCTGAACTGACCTTCCATGGCAGTTTCGCAGCCGCGCCCAACGCGCCCCCTGTGGCCCGGGATGATGCCTTTGTCACCGGCGAAGCAACCGCGATCACCGCCCAGAACCTGCTGGCCGACAATGGCAATGGGGCCGATAGCGACCCGGATGCCGGGGATACGCTGAGCATCTATGCGGTCAACGGGTCCGCCATCAATGTGGGGGTGCAGATCACCCTGCCCTCGGGCGCGTTGCTGACCGTGAATTCCGATGGCACGTTTGTCTATGACCCCAACGGCGCCTTCGAACATATTGCCGCGGGCGGCACCGGAGCGGACAGTTTCACCTATACGCTGTCCGATGGCAATTTCATCCATACCGCTGATGTGTTCGGCAGCGCGCTGGCGCTGTCGTCTCTGGATGGCACCAACGGGTTTCGCATCGACGGGGTGGACGCCAGCGACTTTAGCGGACGGCAGGTGTCGGCGGCGGGCGATGTCAATGGCGACGGGATCGACGACATCATCATTGGCGCGCCGCTTGCTGATCCCGATGGCAATAGCAGCGGCGGGGAAAGTTATGTCGTGTTCGGCTCCTCGGGCGGCTTCACCCCGACCCTGTCCCTGTCCGATCTGGATGGCAGCAACGGGTTCCGCATCGACGGGATCGACGCGGGTGATCAGGCCGGGTGGTCTGTTTCATCTGCGGGAGATGTGAATGGCGATGGGGTGGACGACCTTTTGATCGGGGCCTCCGGGGGTGATCCGCTTGGCCATTCCAATGCCGGGGAAAGCTATGTGGTGTTTGGCAGCAGCACCGGGTTTTCGTCGGCCCTGTCCCTGTCCGATCTGGATGGCTCCAACGGGTTCCGGGTGAATGGGATCAATGCCGATGACGGATCCGGGGCCTGGGTTTCGGCCGCCGGGGATCTGAACGATGACGGGATTGACGATTTCCTGATCGGGGGCCATCAGGCCGATCCGGGCGGGGCCTCTTCTGCGGGCGAAACCTATGTGGTTTTCGGCGCTTCGGACGGGTTTTCGTCAAGCTTCGCCCTGTCCGGGCTGAACGGCTCTAACGGGTTTCGCCTGACCGGTGTCGACGCGGGGGACCAGAGCGGGTTTAACGTTGCCGGCGTCGGGGATGTCAACGGCGATGGGATCGACGATATCATCATCGGCGCGCCCCATGCCGATCCGGGCGGCAACAGCGCTGCGGGGGAAAGCTTTGTTGTGTTCGGATCCTCCGGCGGGTTCAGTGCGACGCTGGCGCTGTCATCGCTGAACGGATC
The DNA here is from genome assembly GCA_002747035.1 of Rhodobacterales bacterium. Lineage (GTDB taxonomy): Bacteria > Pseudomonadota > Alphaproteobacteria > Rhodobacterales > Rhodobacteraceae. Next base: position 13,455 of record PDRZ01000030.1, on the reverse strand, counting down.
CAACGGGTTTCGCATCGACGGGGCGGCGGTCAATGATCAGGCCGGGCACGCCGTATCCTCAGCCGGAGATGTGAATGGCGATGGCATTGACGATATCCTGATCGGGGCGCATCTGGCCGATTCCGGGGGCAATACCGATCCGGGGGCCAGCTTTGTGGTGTATGGCACCACCGACGGCTTTGCCCCGGCCCTGTCTCTGTCCGATCTGGACGGGTCCAACGGGTTCCGCATCGACGGAATGGATGCGGGTGACAACAGCGGCATCTCCGTTGCCTCGGCGGGGGATGTCAACGGCGATGGCATTGACGATATCCTCATCGGGGCGCGCGGGGCCGATCCGAATGGTGTGAACAGCGCCGGGGAAAGCTATGTTGTCTTCGGCACCACCGACGGGTTCGGATCGACCCTGTCTCTGTCGGCGCTGAACGGGTCCAACGGGTTCCGTATCGACGGGATCAACAGCAATGATTTCAGCGGCTCCACCGTGTCGGCGGCAGGGGATATCAATGGGGATGGGATTGATGATCTGATCATCGGGGCCTATTTCGGCGATCCCGGTGGTGCCGTGTCCGCCGGGGAAACCTATGTGATCTTTGGCCGCCCCTCGTTCGCGCCCTATGCCGATGTGGCCTCGGTTGCGGTCACGGTCAACGGCGTGAATGACGCACCCGAGGTAAACGGGCTCGGCGAAACCCTGACCATGGTGGAACAGGAAGCCGCGCGCGCCCTGCCCCATCTGAGCCTTGCGGATGTGGACAGCGCCACGCTGGCCTCGGCCACGGTTTCCATCACCGGCGGTTTTGTGTCGGGTCAGGATGTGCTTTCCTTTACCGCCGCCCCGGGCATGGGCAATATCGCGGGGAGCTATAGCGCGGCCACAGGGGTTCTGACGCTGACCTCCGCAGGCGCGACCGCCACGCGGGCGGACTGGGAAACCGCCCTGCGTGCCGTGTTTTATACCAACAGCGCCGACACCCCCGACACCAGCAACCGCACGGTGTCGGTTGTGGTCAATGACGGGTCTGACAACAGCGCGGTGACCACCCAGGTGCTGACCGTCACCGCGGTGAATGACCTGCCGGTGGCACAGGATGACGAGTTCACGATCTCGGAAAACGGCATGTTGGCGGCGCAAAGTGTGCTGGCCGATACTGGCAATGGCGCTGACACCGACCCGGACGGCGCGGCGCTGTCCGTGGTGGCGGTGAACGGTCAGGAGGCCCATGTGGGCACACAGATCACCCTGGCCTCGGGCGCTCTGCTGACCGTGAATTCCGACGGCACGTTCACCTATGACAGCAACGGTGCCTTTGACGGTCTGGCCGGTGGCGCGGCGGACACGGACAGTTTCACCTATACGCTCACCGATGGCAGCACGGCCCAGAGCGCGGGCAGCTTTGCCTCGGCCCTGGCCCTGTCGGCACTGGATGGCACCAACGGGTTCCGCATCGACGGAATCGACGCGGGCGACAGCAGCGGCCATTCGGTCGCCGGTGCCGGAGACGTGAACGGCGACGGCATCGACGATCTGATCATCGGCGCACAGGGAGGCGATCCGGGGGCCGTGTCCCAGGCCGGGGAAAGCTATGTGGTGTTCGGGTCAAGCGATGGGTTCACCCCGGCCCTGTCGCTGTCGGATCTGGATGGCACCAACGGGTTCCGCATCGACGGGATCAACCTGTCGGACCGCAGCGGACACCGCGTGGCCGGTGCCGGAGACGTCAATGGCGACGGCATCGGGGACGTAATTATCGGAGCCCACGCGGCCGATCCGGGTGGTGCCGGACAGGCGGGGGAAAGCTATGTCGTGTTCGGCTCCTCGGGCGGGTTCACCCCGGCCCTGTCGCTGTCCGATCTGGATGGCAGCAACGGGTTCCGGCTCGAGGGTACGGATGCGCACGACTATAGCGGCTATTCGGTCGCCTCCGCCGGGGATTTCAACGGCGACGGGATCGACGATCTGATCGTGGGGGCGCGTAACGCGGACCCGGCGGCGGGCAGCAATGCGGGCGAAAGCTATGTCGTGTTTGGCACCACGGGCGGCTTTGGCCCGGCCCTGTCGCTGTCCGATCTGGACGGGTCCAACGGGTTCCGCATCGACGGGGCCCAGGCTGGCGGAGCCAGCGGCGTGTCCGTGTCCCATGCGGGGGATGTGAACAATGACGGGCTGGATGATCTGATCATCGGCGCGCTTGGTGTGGGCGGAGCGGCGGGCGCGTCCTATGTGGTCTTTGGCAACAGCAGCGGGTATGGGGCCGATCTTGCCCTGTCGTCGCTGGATGGCACCAACGGGTTCCGCATCGACGGGAGGGATGGCAATGATTTTTCGGGGGTGTCCGTCTCCTCCGCCGGGGATGTGAATGGGGACGGGATCGACGATGTGCTCATCGGGGCCAACGGGGCCGATCCCGACGGCAATTCGGCTGCGGGGGAAAGCTATGTCGTGTTCGGAGCCTCGGGCGGGTTTGGCCCGGCCCTGTCTCTGTCCGATCTGGACGGGTCCAACGGGTTCCGGCTCGATGGCATAGATGGGTTTGACTATAGCGGGCATTCGGTGTCCTCGGCCGGAGACGTCAATGGCGACGGTGTGGACGATATCCTGATTGGCGCACGGCTGGCCGCACCGGGGGGCAACAGCACTGCCGGAGAAAGCTATGTCGTGTTCGGCTGCACGGGCGGATTTGCCCCGGCCCTGTCCCTGTCGGATCTAAATGGCACCAACGGGTTCCGTATCGACGGGATCGACGCCGGTGATGTCAGCGGCAGATCGGTTTCCGCCGCCGGAGACATCAATGGCGATGGCCTTGACGACATCCTCATCGGTGCGGACGGGGCCAATGGCAGCGCGGGAGAAACCTATGTCATCTTTGGCCGGGCCGTGTTTGCCCCGGCCGTGGATATCGCCACGGTGACGATCACCCTCAACGGGGTCAATGACCTGCCCAGCTTTGCCGGCCTGCCCGGAACACTGCTGGCAGACGAAGACACGGCCACCAACCTTGACCTGTCCGCCGCCACCCTGAGCGACCCGGACGCAACCTCCCTGTCGATCAGCTTGACCGCCGATCTCGGCACGCTTGCGGCGGTGGCCGCGGGCGGGGTGAGCGTTACCGGGTCGGACACCTCCCTGCTGACCCTGTCGGGCAGCGTACCGGCGCTCTCGTCCTATCTTCAAACGATCAGCGCGGTACAATATACCGGTCCTCTGGACGGGTTCGGCACCGGGCTGGCGGCGATCGACATCACCGTGAATGACGGAGCGGGTGAAACCGCCATGGGCACGGTTCAGGTAGATATCACCGAAGCCCCGGACACGCGCAACGGCGACAGCGGCGACAACACGATTATGGGCGATGCGGGTACCGACATCCTGAACGGGAGGGACGGCGACGACATTCTCGAAGGGGCTGGCGGGTCCGACACGCTGAACGGTGGCGATGGCACCGACACGGCGCGCTACGCGTCCTCGGAGGCCGGGGTCACGGTACGGCTCTGGAACGGCACCGGGTCGGGCGGCGACGCCGAAGGCGACGTGTTTGGCGGCATTGAAAACGTGATCGGGTCCGGGTTTGGCGACACGTTGATCGGGTCTTTCGGCACCGGCAATCTGCTTGACGGGGGCACCGGCAATGACCTTCTGCGCGGGCTCAGCGGCGATGATACGCTGATCGGCGGCGCGGGGGCCGATACGCTGGAGGGCGGCGACCACAGCGACACGGTCAGCTACCAGAGCTCGGGCACCGGGGTGACCGTTAACCTTGACACCGGCACCGCGCTGGGCGGAGACGCCGCGGGCGATGTCTGGAGCGGGATCGAAAACCTGTTCGGATCGCTCTTTCACGACGCCCTGTCCGGGGACGGGTTTGACAACCTGTTGCAGGGTGAGGCCGGGAATGACACGCTGAACGGCGGCGATGGGGCCGACACCCTGCTGGGCGGGGCCGACAACGACACGCTGCGCGGTCAGGCCGGGAACGATCTCCTGGACGGCGGGTTCGGCGACGATACGGTGAACGGAGGCGGCGGGGACGATCATATCATTGCGGGTCCGGGAACCGACCTGCTGATCGGCAATATCGGCGTGGATACGCTGGATTACGCGGCGGATACGGCTGGTATAGACGTGGCGCTGTTTTCCAACTCCGTGTCTGGCGGGCTGGCCGCGAATGACACGATCAGCGGATTTGAAAACGTCCATGGGGGGGGCAGGCAATGACGGGTTGCGGGGCAGCACCGGCGCGAACCAGATCCTTGGCAATGGCGGCAACGACTCGCTGAACGGGCTTGGCGGTGCGGATACGCTGGACGGGGGCGGCGGCAATGACCTTGTACTTGGCAACACCGGCACCGAAACCCTGACCGGCGGCCTCGGATTTGATGCGCTCAGCTATTTCTATGACTCCACTGGCGTGTCGGTATCGCTGCTGACCGGCAGCGCCTCTGGCGGCAACGCCGCAGGCGATGTGATATCCGCCTTTGAGGTGCTCAATACCGGGTCGGGCAACGATTATCTGCAAGGCAGCACCGGCAATAACGTGCTGCGCAGCTATGGCGGCGATGACACGCTGGACGGAGATTTGGGCAATGACACGCTTGTGGGCGGTTTTGGCGCGGACACGCTTCTGGGCGGAGAAGGCAATGACCGGCTGAACGGCCAGGTCGCGGCCGACATGCTGGATGGCGGTGCCGGAAACGACACGCTGACCGGGGGCACGGCGGGCGATACGTTTGTCTTCACGGGCACGTTCGGACAGGATGAAATCACCGATTTCGGCTTTGCCGACGTGGCCCGGGTGCTGGCCACCGGAACGGGGTATAACAACTTTGCCGATTACGACGCCAACGGCGACGGGCTGATCAATGCCACCGATGCCGGGCTGACGGCCAATGTCACGGATCTGGGCGGTGGTACGCTCCGGCTGTGCTTTGATGCCACCGACACGGCGCAGGTGACATTTACCGGCGTGGGGGGGCTGAATACGGAGGAGTTGCTGTTCGTCTGATCAGGCAACCCCCTGTCCTCCGGGATCCCTGCCCTCCTGCCCCTTTGACACACCGCCCGGGCGCACCCCTCGCCCGCATCACTTTGGCCCGCTGTCCTCAATGGAAATCACCCGGCGGATTTCATCGGATTTGAACCCGATCAGGCTGGGCTGTTGCGCGTCGCGGATCACGGCAATGTCGAACAGCTCGCGCACCACCCCCCTGATCCGAAGCCAATGCAGCACGTCGCCGGTTTGCGTATCCACCACAAAGACGCCACAGCGCGGGGCCACCCCTTCGCGGTCCAGACGCTCCTGAAGCGCCAGACCGCCAAAAGACAGTGCATCCCGCGGTTCCGAGGCCCCGACAAGGGCATAGCGCCCCACAAAGGCCAGCCCGCGCAGGAAACCGGGACAAAAGGCAACCGGCGTAAAGTGACCGGTGCCGGTATCAACCGTTCCAAGCTCCCCCGTGCCCGCATTCACGATCCACAGCGCCCCGTTATGCCAGCGCGGCGAATGGGGCATCGACAACCCGCCCGCGACCACATTTCCCCCCGGCACATCCAGCACCACCCCACCGTCCCGCCGCCGATCCCGCCAGCCATCGGCGATATCACTCGCGGCGACGGCGGTCACAAAGGCGGGCGCACCTTCGCGCATGGCCAGCCCATTCAGGTGACAACGATCCTCGGGCGCAAGACGAGAGACAAAGGGCGGCGTCCACAGCGGCTTGAAACTGTGGCTTTGACTGACCGTGGCCAGACAAGAAAACAGCGTATTGACGAACACGATCTCTCCACTGGCGTCAAAAGCGATATCGTGGACATCCAGATCCCCGGTGAAATGGGCAAATTGCGGCACGTAAACCGGGTCGCTGCCCTGGGTTTCGGTGCCGTGGTGGCCGTCCACGAAGCTGACAATCTGGGTCATTGTCGCAACGGACAGCCGGGCGCGGTCTGCCACGATCCCCATGGGGCGTTCCAAATGGCGGTTGAACACCCACGGTTTGCCATTGGCCGGGTCGACCCCGACCATCAACACCATTCCAGCCTGATAGGTGGTCAACGCCAGCGCGACGTTCTGTTCGCGCAAAAACGACGTGAATTGCCGCGAGGTGGTCAGCTCCATCTGTTCTCCTTGGGGGCTTCCTCGGGGGAGGCTTTCCCGGGGGCCTTCAGTGTTATGTGACATATTTTGCGACACGGGAAACTCTTTTTCGGGCAAAGGCCTGTCCGGCGTGTTTGATGTTTCCACATTCCGCGCCTGCCCGTCCCATCCCCCAGATCCAACAGGGCCGACGCCATGCGGATTTCTGCCTCGTCCAGTGCCCCTGCGCTCTGAGCCGCCACAGCCTTTGCAAATGTGTTCTCCGACACGCAGCACCCCACGTCCGGCTCCGCCGCCCATTAGTGCGGGCCTGATGCCACAGCGCGACTGAAAAATGAAGCAATCGGACGGGTGTGCCCGATGCCTGTTGCCCCCCACACATCAAACCACGCGGCGCACAGGGTGCAATCTGTATTTACAGTGAAAAATCAATGTGGTGCGGGTGGAGGGACTTGAACCCCCACGCCTTGCGGCGCCAGAACCTAAATCTGGTGCGTCTACCAATTTCGCCACACCCGCATCAGAATTGCGTCTTAGCAAAGCCGCGCGGGGTATGCGAGCAGAATTTTTCCAAAAAGTGAGCGACATTAACCGGATGATCAGCTATCCTGTGAAAAAACACAGAGGCAACCAGAGCAGGAATGCCCCAAATGAAACGGTTCGCGACGGACCTGTCCGGTGCCATGCACCCGGCAGGGCGGAATATTGTGGCAACGGGTCTTGTGCCCGGGGCCATTGTGTTGACACTTGACGGCGAGATGCCGGTTGAATTTCTCGGTCCTGGCGACCGGGTGATCAGCCGGGATGCCGGCATGGTGGAACTGCGTCGGGTTTCGGTCGCGCCTGTGCGATGCGAAATGATCGAGATTTGCGGCGGCGCGCTGGGCCATACGCGACCCGAACGCAATGTGATCCTGCCCGCGGATCAGAAACTGTTGCTACGCGATTGGCGGGCACAGGCGCTTTATGGCAAACCCCAGGCGCTGGCGACACTGCGCGATTTGGTGGATGGAGAGTTCGTGCGCCATGTCGGTCACCGCGACACCCGCTTGATCTCGCTCGGATTTGACGGCAACCATATCCTCTATGTGGATGGGCTGGAACTGGCCTTTGAACGGCCCGAACAGCTTCGCAAAGCGGCCTGACACCTCTCACGCGCCTGCCCCTCACCCGACCTGACCGTCACGCCCGGACACATGCTCGGGCGCAAGCGTGGCGTCAGTTCCCCCCCCAGGCTCCGAAACAGTTTGGGCAAGCCTTCGGGCAGGTCTTCGGCAATCAGCCCCGGACCAAAGGCGCGCGCGCATTCCACGTGCAGCCACGCCCCGGTTTGCGCCGCATCCATGGGGGCCAGTCCCCTCGCCAACAGGCCGGTGATGAACCCCGCCAGAACATCTCCAGACCCGGCAGTGGCCAACCACGGGGCGGCGCGGTCATAGGCGGCAGAGTTTACGACGCAGGCCCCATCGGGCGCGGCAATCACCGTATCGGCCCCCTTGAACAACACCACGCAGCCCGCCCGCGCCGCGGCCTCGCGGGTGGCGTCCACCTTGGAATAGGCCGGTCCCGAAGCGACCGGCGCGGACAGCTTGTCGGCAAGGTCGGGAAACACCCGGCGGAACTCTCCGCCATGGGGCGTCAGGACCGAGCGAGACTCTCTGCAAAGAGAGAAGAGCGTTTCCGGTTCGCCTTCAAAGGCCGAAAGCGCATCCGCATCCAGAACCACCGCCCGGTTCTTGTCGCTCAGAGCCACGGGTACCAGGTCGCGGGCGCGCTCAACCCCAAGCCCCGGACCAAGGCACAACGCATTGAACCGCACGTCCTGCAAAACCCCGGCGAGTTCGTCGGCCCTTCCGGCCCGCCTCACCATCACCGCCGTGACGTGGGATGCCACCTCCATCAGGGCGGCCCCGGGCACGCCAAGCGTCACCAGCCCCGCCCCGATCCGCAACGCCCCCCGTGCCGCCAGCCGAGCCGCACCGGTACGGCCCGCACCGCCCGACAGGATCAGCGCGTGACCGTGGGCGTATTTATGCGACCCGGTGGCCTTGCCCAACTGACCGGGTTTGGCCGCCCGCAGCAGTTCACCGGAGAGCCGCTCAGCCGCGCCCCGACTTGAAGGCAGCGTTTCAAGCCCGATGCTTTTCACCACCGTTTTGCCGCAGATTTCCGGCCCCTCGCCAATGCGATGCCCATGTTTTTCGCGATGGAATGACACCGTCAGGTCGGCGATCAACGCAAAAGAAGGCAGGCCGGACCGCCCGGAAACCTGACACTCCATGCCCAATATGCGACCGCTATCGGCACAGACCCCGGACGGAATATCCACCGCCACAAGCCGGTGAATTGGACCTGTATCCAGGTCAAACGCCTGCCATATCTCGGTGTGTATAGCCCCAAGCCCACGTGTCAGACCTGTTCCAAACAGCGCATCCAATACGACATCGGCCTCTAACAATCGCCCCCTGAGCGCGCCGTCCTCCTCGTAGACACGGCCCAGGCCTTGGTGAACCTCGCCCAATTCACGCCACCGCCCGTAGTTCACCTTCGCATCCGGCGGCAGCCTGTCAGCGTCGCCGTAGAAAAACACCTCGACCTGCCAGCCCCGCGTTTTCAACAACCGCGCCACGACAAACCCGTCGCCGCCATTGTTGCCCGGCCCACACAGGACCACGGCGTGGTGCGCCCCCCCGGCCAGCTCCGGCCATTCTTCGACCACCGCCTCCACCACACCTTCGCCGGCCCGCTCCATCAGGGCAAGCCCGCTCACCTCACCCGACTCAATCGCCGCCATTTCGATGGTGCGCATTTGGGCGGCGGTCAGATATTCGGTCATGAAACAGGCATCCTTGATTCAAAACTGCCCATACGGCGGGCAGGTTGCACATTTTTTAGGCAGACATCCGCAATCCATGGGGCGCAGTCTGCCCGCGTCACCATAGCCAATTGTGCCCCGGATAGAACAGTGGTCTGACCCAAATCCAAGAGATACGAGGATAGGCCATGAACATGAAAAAGATCGAAGCGATCATCAAGCCGTTCAAGCTGGATGAAGTCAAAGAAGCGTTGCAGGACGTAGGTATTCAGGGCCTCTCCGTGATCGAAGTCAAGGGCTTTGGTCGCCAGAAGGGCCACACCGAGCTTTATCGCGGTGCCGAATACGTTGTCGATTTCCTGCCCAAGGTGAAAATCGAAATCGTTCTGGACGACGATCAGGTCGACGCCGCGATCGAGGCCATCGTTGACGCCGCCAAAACCGACAAGATCGGGGACGGCAAGATTTTCGTCAGCCCCATCGAACAAGCCATTCGCATCCGCACCGGTGAATCCGGTTCGGACGCCCTGTAATCCCCCCTTTTCAATCAACAAGAGGACAAGAGAATGAGCGCAGACGCAGTTCTCCAACTGATCAAAGACCAAGATGCGGCCTATGTCGACATCCGTTTCACCGACACCCGCGGCAAGCTACAGCACGTGACCGTGGATGTGGACCTGGTTGACGAAGACTTCCTGGAAGAAGGCTTCATGTTTGACGGGTCGTCCATCGCTGGCTGGAAATCCATCGAAAACTCGGACATGAAACTGATGCCCGACACCACCTCGGCCTATATCGATCCGTTCTATGCCGAAAAAACCATCTGCATTCACTGTTCGATCGTTGAACCCGACACTGGTGAATCCTACGAACGTGACCCGCGCGGCACCGCACAAAAGGCCGAAGCCTACCTGAAATCCTCGGGCATTGGTGATGTGGCTTACATGGGCCCGGAAGCCGAATTCTTCCTGTTTGATGATGTGCGTTTCGAGAACAAAATCAACAAGGTCTCCTACGAAGTTGATGCGATTGATGGCTCGTGGAACTCCGACACTGAATACGAAATGGGCAACATGGGTCACCGTCCCGGCGTCAAGGGCGGCTATTTCCCTGTGAACCCGATCGACGATGCTCAGGACCTGCGCTCGGAAATGCTGTCGACGATGAAACGTCTGGGCATGAAAACCGACAAGCACCACCACGAAGTGGCGTCGTGCCAGCACGAGCTGGGCCTGATCTTTGACAGCCTGACCAAACAGGCCGACGAGTTGCAGAAATACAAATACGTGATCCACAACGTGGCCGCCGCCTATGGCAAGTCCGCCACCTTCATGCCCAAGCCGATCTATGGCGACAACGGCACCGGGATGCACGTTAACATGTCGATCTGGAAGGACGGCAAGCCTCTGTTTGCGGGCGACAAATACGCCGATCTTTCGCAAGAGGCGCTGTACTTCATCGGTGGCATTCTGAAGCACGCCAAAACGCTGAACGCCTTCACCAACCCGTCGACCAACTCCTACAAGCGACTGATCCCGGGGTTCGAAGCGCCGGTTCTGCGCGCCTATTCGGCCCGTAACCGTTCGGGCTGTGTACGTATTCCGTGGACCGAATCGCCCAAGGCCAAGCGCGTCGAGGCCCGTTTCCCCGATCCCGCCGCCAACCCCTATCTGTGCTTTGCAGCCCTGTTGATGGCCGGTCTTGATGGCATCAAGAACAAGATCGACCCGGGCGAGGCGATGGACAAGAACCTCTATGACCTGCCTGCCGAAGAACTGGCCGACATCCCGACCGTCTGTGGCAGCCTGCGCGAAGCTCTGGACAGCCTCGCGGCTGATCATGACTTCCTGCTGGCCGGGGACGTGTTCACCAAAGACCAGATCGAAGGCTATATCGAGCTGAAGATGGAAGAGGTCGAGCTTTACGAGCACACCCCCCACCCCGTCGAATTCGGCATGTACTACAGCTGCTGATCTTTCGATCTCGGCCCATATAGAAAAGACAGCAAGGGCGCTCCTATCGGGGTGCCCTTTTTGGTTCTGCTTGATCCATCTCCGAAAACACGTCCAAACGCCGCTTCATATTGCCGCCAATGTGACGCCGATGTGACCTGGCACGCGCAGGACGCACCACGCCCCCCTCACTTCACCATGCCCCCCGTGCCGCCCCGCCAAACATCTCCGCCAATGTCGCCACCTGCTCGGCACTCAACCGGTCGCGCCCCTGGGCCATGTTGCGGGCGTTCATCTCGTAAAACCGGGCATTTCCGACATTGGCCGCACTGTTGTCGCGGGTTGCAACCAGCTTGGCAGGCACACCTGCGATCACCGAGTTTTGGGGAAAGACGCTGTTTTCCGTGACGATGGAATGCCCCGCGACAATGGAATTCGCGCCAATCCTGGCCCCGTCCATGATCGTGGCATTGATCCCGATCAGACACCGATCCCCGATCTCACAACCATGCAGGGTCACATGGTGGGTGATCGAACAGTCCTCGCCCACGATCGTGGGAGTGAAAGAGCCCACATGAATCATCACGAAATCCTGAATGTTGCTACGCGCACCAATGCGGATCTCGTGTATCTCGGCGCGGGTTACGACATTGGGCCAGACCGAAGCGCCGGGGCCAAGATGCACTTTACCATATAGCTGTGCGCTGGGATGGATAAAGGCGGGGTCTTCCAATGTAACATGCGGTGAAATGTGGCCCACGCTCCGGTGCCTCTCTGTCTGAGTTGATGGTGGCACAAGGCTGGAGGATCAGAGGGGGCCGCGTCAATCTGTGTCACCATGGCGCATCGCAACGTCATTCAACGGCACGCCCCGCCCCGTGCAAACCCGTGCAAAAATGTTGCTGTGCTGTGTTCGTGATGCCCCTGACGGGGCACCACCGCCTGCGGCGGGCGGGGGGCGCCGCGCTGCGCGCGGCGCCAGGCCCAACGGGAGGAGAGCGCATCTTTGATGCGTCGCCGACGGGCGGGAGCGCCTGCCGTAGGGCACACCATTGGTGCCACTTTGCTCCAACGCAGGGTTCGCTACCGGGTGCGCTGTTTGAAACACCCTCCCCCTCTTTCTTTGTCGATTGCCGGTCACAAAGCGTTGAGCCAGGTCCCGCTTTCGCTTGAAATCATGCCCCAAAACACGCCCGGCAAAATCATTCGCCACCAGGAACAGCCGATCTTTGCCAATGGCTCCAGTTTCCACGTGACCCGCACCCGGCTTTCACGTTAACCTCCGCGGAAGGTGCGGCGCCAAAACCCTGATTCAAGGGTTGGACACGCCGCGCCCTTACCCCAGGACCCCGGGGTGAGACGGATCAGGCCTGTCCCTTTGGTTCGCTTCGCCCCGCCACTAACTTTGTTCGGAGCCCTTTTCATGTTGTCTTTCTCCCGCTCTTTTTTCACCGCCTGTGCCAGTGCCGCTTTTGCCTGTGTCACTCTGGCCGCTCCTGCTCAGGCCGCGTCCTGTGGCAACAGCTCTGCCGGGTTTGACGCCTGGAAGGCGGATTTTGCGAAGCTCGCCAGAAAAAACGGCGTGAAGGCCAAGGGCCTCGCCGCGCTGGCCAATGCCCGCTATGCGTCCAAAACCATCGCTGCGGACCGCAACCAGAAGAGCTTCAAATACTCGCTTGAGAAATTCATGAAGGTGCGCGGCACCAACACAATCATTGCCCAGGGGAAAAAGCGCAAGGCCCGGAATGCCGACTTTTATGCCGGATTGGAGAAACGGTTTGGCGTGCCGGCCGGGGTAATCATCGCCATTCACGGGATGGAAACCGGTTTTGGCGGTTTCATGGGCGATAGCCAGGTGGTCTCGGCCATTGTCACCCTCACCTATGACTGCCGCCGCTCGAAGTTTTTCGAACCTCATGCGCTCGGCGCTTTGAAACTGGTGGATCGCGGCTCGATTTCGCCAACCACCAAGGGCGCGAAACACGGCGAGCTGGGTCATACCCAGTTCCTGCCCGGCAATGCTCTGGCCTTTGGGGTTGATGGAAATGGCGACGGGCGGGTGGATTTTTACAATCAGGCCGATGCCCTGGCCTCGACGGCAAATTTCCTGCGTAAAAAAGGGTGGAAACCCGGCAAGGGATACCAGAAAGGCCAGCCGAATTACCGTGTCCTGAAAGACTGGAACGCGGCGTCTGTGTATCAGCAATCTCTCGCGATCATGGGGGCCAGGATCGACGGCTGAACCCACCCTTTGGCACAGGCAGCCATAGAATCCGGGACACTCGGGTTGATCGGGGAGCGCCGCACATCGCATCTGAAGGTGGATCAGTTCCAGCGTAAAATCACGCTGAGCGCAGAGTTGAGCGCGGAACGACGCCAAAGGCTGCCTGAAATCGCTGACCGTTACCCGGTGCACCGGACTTTGGAACGTGTCAATCACATCGACACTATTCTGGAGAGCTAAAGCGTTTCCAAGTATTGTTGGATCACAGCAAGACTAGGGTCCGTACTCAATTAGCGGTTTCCCTTTGGGCCGTTGTTCTGATTCACTTCCACCAGAAACAGGCGGGAGATCGTGATGGCAAAGACCCTCTAT
>PDRZ01000042.1 GCA_002747035.1 Rhodobacterales bacterium | reverse complement strand
CCCTTTTTCGTGCTGGTGGGGGTCATGGCCGCGCCGGTGTCGCTGAAGATCAGCCCCTTCAGCAGTGCGGGGGTTCGCGACCGGCTGTTGTTGGCGCGTTTGCGGGGGCTTTCCGCCAGGATGGCATGGGCGCGGTCCCACAGGCCGGTGTCGATGATGGCGTCATGCTCGCCGGGATAAGCCTTGCCCTTGTGCACGGCCTCGCCACGATAAACGCGATTGTTCAGCAGCCGATACAGATAGCCCTTGTCGTGACTACCTCTGTGTGCTGCCCGTAGTCGGCGGCCTTCATGAACCAGCCCGCCACATAGTCCAGCGATTCCCAGCTTTTGACCCGTCCGGCAAAGATCGCCTTCAGGTCTTCTTTCTGCTCGTTGCTTTGCCATGTGGAGCCAAGATAGGGCGGATTAAATATAGGTCTCGCCGCCCGTGTTCTTGAAATCCATCTGCGCCTGCTCCAACGGCGACATGAACAGATCATCGGCGCGGAACTTCACGGCCTTTGAGGTGGGCGTATAAATGCTCAGCCAATCCAGCCGCAGGGCATTGCCTTGGGTGATCCAGTTCTCGGCATCCAGTGGCAAAACGCGGCCAGCGCGTCCTTTTGCCCGCGCCAGGTCACATCGCATTGGTGTTCCGCGATGATCAGCGCAAGGCGGGCGATCTCGGCCGGAAACTCGCGCAGTTCGATCCCGCGAAAACTGGTCAGCGGAATTACCGTGTGCCGGTCCTGCTCGCCACAACAGGCGTTGATCTTCGCCTCTATGGCACGCATTGCCGGCGGAGATGAACCGCGCGCTTGTCGAGGCCGCGCGTCTGGCAGAGGGCCGCGCCGCCCGGCCAACAACCGGAATTATCGACAGCCAGAGCGTAAAAACCACAGAAAGTGGCGGGGTTAGCGGCTATGATGCCGGGAAACGGGTCAAAGGACGCAAGCGCCATATCGCCGACACGTCTGGATTGCTGGTCGGCCTTGTGGTGCATGGCGCCGGGATACAGGACCGCCCCCCTCGGCAGCATGGCACTGCCATGCGCCTGCCGGGCAGTGGATGGTGCGCCTGACATCCTGAAACGTGCCGCCGCGCGATATCCAACGCCGCGCACATCCTCGCCGATGGTGGTTATGCCGGACCCAAATTGTGCGCGGCTCTGAAGGAGATCGGGCGCTGGACCATCCGGATCGTCAAGCGCTCAGACACCGCCAAAGGGTTCGAGCTGTTGCCTCGCCGCTGGGTGGTCGAGCGCACCCTCGCCTGGCTGGGGCGATGCCGCCGCTTGTCAAAGGATTGGGAAAAGCCCATGGCAAGCGCGCAGCCGCCTGGGTAACAATCGCGCACATCAGGCGCGTCACACGGCTTCTCGCAAGGGGCTGAATACGCAGGAAAAGTTTTGAATCGGGTTCTCAGAGCCTGATCGGAAATGAACTACGTGTTTTCAGCTGATTCCAGTCTTGTTCAGGTGTGAATCTGAACCGAAACTCTACTATGTTACCTCATTGTATTTGACACAGAAACGGGTCGTATACAGAATAAACTCATGTAACGCTGTTTTGAGAATACCAATGAAATCGCCCTTTTTTGATAAACTGAGAGCCGAGATGGATCGGCTGGGCGGATATCACAACGCCCATACCCACCTTGATCGCGCGAATACACTAAACGACGGGTTTGTGGATCATGGTCGCCTGCGGGTGCTCGAAAGCTCTCATATTTCGCTTCAGCAGAAACACAAGCTGATTGCGACGGTACACGAGGGGCCGGCCTTTGACGCCGACAGTCTCGACAGGCGTGTGCGCGACACGCTCGACATCATGGTCGAATGTGGAACGCGGCGGGTCGATACGATGGTCGACGTCACGCCCGACCGTGTCGGAACCAGC
>PDRZ01000020.1 GCA_002747035.1 Rhodobacterales bacterium | reverse complement strand
CCGAAAACGACTACGCATCCCTCGGCGACACCTCAACACTCGCAGAACCCGCCGTCGTCGATGACCTCATCCAAAACAGAATGATCAAAGGGTGAGGGCCGGGGTATCTGACTGGCCAAGGCACTTCGAGATTAAAGCGTCCTGCCAAAAACCTGAACCACGGGTTTTTGGCAGGACCCGCGAAACACATAAATGTCGCGCCGCCTTCGACCTTTTCCCTGTCTCAGGTTAAAGGTCGAACGCTTTAACCTGAGACACGAAGTTGATTTCGCAACGCCCACAACAAAAAAAGTTCCGCGCGTTTCACTTCATGGATGCAGTTCAACAACACGTCGAAACGCTTTAAGACCCCTGTCTGGGCCGATCCTCGTACCGGCCCGTTTTTATTGCGCAATTCATAGGGTTTTGCGCGGAAAACCGCCGCGCTTCGGCAGGTTTCTGCCCCGAAACACACTTACCCCCCTGCCCCCCTTTCCGCCGCTGAAACCACAGCTAGGGTGCAGGCAAGTGAACCGCATAGCGAGGAGAAACCTGATGCGCAAACCCCTGATTGCCCTGCCCTTGGTCGGAGCCATGGCCCTGTCCGCCTGCATGTCCCCCGCCGAAGAAGAGCAGCTTGGCTATGGTCTTGGCGGCGGCATGGCTGGTCTGATTACGGCCAAGATGCTTGGCGCGAACAAGAACTGGACCATCCTGGCAACAATCGCCGGGGCCGCCGCGGGTACCATGGTCGCCAAGAACCGCCAGACCGGGCAATGCGCCTATTCTAACGGCGACGGCACCTATCGCACCGGCCCCTGCGGCTGATCCTGCGCCGCCGTCGCGCCGGGAATTAAGTTAAATTACCCACACCCGGCCCGACGGGCTTCGCCATCTATTAAGACTTGAAAGGGACACTGGTCCTTGGTGGTGGCTCCGTCTTTGAGAGCCAGTAATGCCTGTAATCGAACCGATCAGCAAGGCGGGAAGCGCCCTTGTTGGGACCGCAGTGACCGAGCATCGCACCCCCCGGCCTCGAGCCGAACAGATGCCGAACCGATATCCTGCGCAGCCCGACACAAACCGCAACCGCAGTGCAGCAACCCCCAGCCACGGACACCGCACGCATGATGCTGGAAAGCCGTTCGGGGCGCGGCGTGCATATCCCCGTTTCGTCGCGCACCACACTGTCCACCGGATCCATGACTGCGGCCGATCTGACCGAAATGCGCCTTCTCAATGAACTCTGGGATGTGCAAGAGCGCATGATGGGTTGATCCTCCGCTCTTTCTGGGCCGTCCAACCACCATTCGCCGTGAGGGTGGGGCCGGTCACGGAATGGGCGGCAGGATCACAAAGCCAAAGCGTTTCGCGACCTGAAGCCAGACACCTCCGGCCTTCCGGCCCGGGTCACTCCGGGGTGTCTTTTTGCAGCATCTTGCGCAGTTCGGTTTTCAACACTTTGCCATAGTTGTTTTTGGGCAGGTCATCGCACATGACATACGCTTTGGGCCGCTTGAACCGCGCAATGTGCTCAAGGCAATGAGCCTCAAGCCGTTCGGGTGTGACGTCGCGACGGGTCACGACAAAGGCCACCACCTCTTCACCCCATTCCGGGTGCGGACGGCCCACCACGCTGACTTCAACCACATCCGGCTGCAGCAACAGGCATTCCTCAACCTCGCGTGGATAAATGTTCGTTGCCCCCGAAATGATCAGGTCCTTGGACCGGTCCCGCATGGTGACATAACCGTCCTGGTCCATGCTGCCCACATCCCCGGTCATCAGCCACCCATCATTCAACGCCCTGGCCGTCGCTTCGGGGGCGCGCCAATATCCCGGCATCACGAGATCGCCGCGCACCATGATCTCACCCGGCGCGCCCCGGGGAACGTCCCGTCCCTCGTGATCGCCTATGCGCAGCTCAACCGCCGATTGGGCTCGTCCAACCGATCCAAGCCGATCACGCCAGCGGGCATGGCTGCGGTCGCTCACATCTGCGCGGGACAGGGCCGTGATCGCCATCGGGCATTCGCCCTGGCCGTAGATCTGGATAAAAATATCGCCGAAATGCGCCACCGCTTCGATGATATCGGCCACATACATCGGCCCGCCGCCATAAACCACGCTACGCAGCCCCTGTCCGGTTTCCCCGGTGCTTTGGGCCACGTCGGTCAGGCGTTTCACCATGGTGGGGGCGGCGAACATATGGGTGCGCCCGTGATATCGGGCCAGCGCAAAAATCTCGGCCTCGTCAAATCCGCCCGAGGCGGGGCAAACATGCCGCGCCCCCTTCATCACATGCATCAAAGAGTAGAGTCCCGCCCCATGGCTCAGCGGCGCCGCATAAAGCGCCGTATCCCGTGCGCTGACCTCATCCACATCGGCCAGATAACACAGCGCCATCAGGCCCAGCATCCGATGGGTGATCATCACCCCCTTGGGCCGCCCCGTGGTGCCCGAGGTATAAAACAGCCAGGCAAGATCCTGAGGCGCGCGATGCGCGGCGGCGGGCACGGGTTCCATCGCCCAAAACGCACCAAACTCCGGGCCGGTCACATCAAGCGTTGCGATGCCGGTGCCACAGTCCCGCAAATCCGCATCCAGCCCGGGCGAGGTAAAACACAAAACCGCCCCTGCATTTTCCAGAATCCACTTCGCCTCGCGCCCATGCAGCTTTGCATTGATCGGCACCACCACCGCCCCGGCCATCCATATTCCGTAATGCACAACCAGGTATTCGGGCAGATTCTTCATGAAAATCCCAACCCGGTCCCCCGCGCCGACACCCCGGGTCCCAAGCCAGGTGGCCACCTGCCCGGCCCGCCGGTGGAATTCGGTATAATCCGCAACCTGTTCTGTGCCAAAAAACAATGCCGGGCTTTCTGGCGTAGCTTGCGCGCTGCGATCAAGCCAATGGGCAACATTCATCGGCGTTCTCCTCCTCGTCTGCCTGCAAAGAAACCACCCCGGCCCGGCTGCGATCAACTGCGTAGTAATACGCGCCCCTTGGCAGAGCCGCCGAACCCTGCCAGATTTGACGCCATGACCCTATCCGAACTTGCCTTTGATCATGCGCCCGTGGGGCTTGCCGTTCTGGAACGGCGGGTGATCCGCACCTGCAATCTCGAATTTTCCCGGATCTTCGGGGAAACGCCCGCGTTTCACGCCGGTCAGCCCATCGCGCTTCTTTATCCGTCGCAGCAGGATTTCGAAACCATCGGCGCGCGCGGGCTTGCCGCGATGCGCGACAGCGGTCGCTATTCGGATGAACGTATCATGCGGCGCATTGACGGCACCCTGTTCTGGTGCCGGGTGCGGGGACAATCGCTGACCCCGGAGGATCCATTTGAACAAGGGGTCTGGTCCTTCGCCGATCTCTCGGACGAACGCCCGGTCGTGGCCCTGACCCAGCGCGAACGCGAAGTGGCGATCCTGACCTGTCGTGGCCTGACCTCCAAGGAGATCGGGCTGGAACTTGGCCTCTCCTATCGCACGGTTGAAGTGTACCGTGCCCGGCTGCTTGAAAAATTTCAGGCCCGCAAACTGGCCGAACTGGTTGCCAAACTCTCGGGAATGCCCCTCTAAAATCCGTGGCTTCCCACGGGTTTGCGCTCCCTTTTGCAATTTTCCCCTCGTAATCGGATGAAAAACCCCCAACTATCCTTGCGAAAGCCGTCTTTTCACATCCCGCACTCTGTCCTATAAGGCGGCAAATGGGACATGACGCACCGTCACTTGCACAGGTGAGGGGCGTGAACCGGTCGAGGATAGAATGACAAAGAAAACCAACACCAACGAAGCAGATGTGGCTTTCATTCAGGCGCTTGCTGAACTGTTGAACGACAATGATCTGACCGAGCTGAACGTGAAACGCGACTATGGCGAAAATGACAGCCTGAACGTCCGGGTCAGCCGCAAGCAAGAGATTGTGGCCCAGGTGGCTGCGGCCCCTGTTGCCGCCCCCGCTCCGGTCGCAGCGCCTGCGGCGGCGGCCCCCGCGCCTGCGGACCCGACCGCGGCCGAGGATCCGGCAAGCCACCCCGGTGCCGTCACCTCGCCCATGGTCGGCACGGTCTATCTTCAGCCCGAACCGGGCTCGCCCTCTTTCGTCAGCGTCGGCTCGCAAGTGTCCGAAGGCGACACGATCCTGATCGTTGAAGCCATGAAAACCATGAACCATATCCCGGCCCCTCAATCGGGTACGGTGAAACGTATCCTCGTCGCCGATGGCGATGCGGTGGAATTCGGTTCTCCCCTCGTGATCATCGAATAAGGTCTTGGCAATGATCGAGAAAATCCTCGTCGCTAACCGTGGCGAAATCGCCCTTCGCGTGATCCGCGCCTGTCGCGAAATGGGTATTCGTTCGGTGGCCGTACATTCCACCGCCGATGCCGATGCGATGCATGTACGCATGGCGGATGAAAGCGTCTGTATCGGCCCTGCGCCCGGCACGCAAAGCTATCTGTCGATCCCGGCCATTATCGCGGCCTGCGAAATCACCGGAGCCCAGGCGATCCACCCCGGCTATGGTTTCCTGTCGGAAAACGCCAATTTCGTTCAGATCATCGAAGATCACGGGCTGACCTTTATTGGCCCCACCGCCGAACATATCCGGGTGATGGGTGACAAGATCACGGCCAAGGACACGATGAAAGCCCTGGGGGTGCCCTGTGTGCCCGGCTCGGACGGCGGCGTGGCCAGCGTGGAAGAGGCCAAGAAGATCGGTGAAGAATTCGGCTATCCTGTCATCATCAAGGCCACCGCCGGCGGCGGGGGCAAGGGGATGAAAGTCGCCGAAACCGCCGAGGATATGGAACAGGCCTTCATGACCGCGCGGGCCGAGGGCAAGGCGAATTTCGGCAATGACGAAGTCTATATCGAAAAATACCTGACCACGCCGCGCCACATCGAAATTCAGGTATTTGGCGATGGCAAGGGCAACGCGGTACATCTGGCGGAACGGGACTGTTCGTTGCAACGGCGCCACCAGAAGGTGTTCGAAGAGGCACCCGGCCCCTCAATCACGGCAGAAGAGCGCGCCCGGATCGGAAAAATCTGCGCCGATGCCGTAGCAAAGATCAACTATATCGGCGCGGGCACCATCGAATTTCTCTACGAAAATGGTGAGTTCTACTTCATCGAGATGAACACCCGTTTGCAGGTGGAACACCCTGTAACAGAAGCGATTTTCGGCGTTGATCTCGTGCGGGAACAAATCCGCGTAGCCGAAGGGCTGCCCATGTCCTTCGCCCAGGACGATCTGGCCATCAACGGCCATGCGATCGAGGTGCGGATCAACGCCGAACGCCTGCCAAATTTTGCCCCCTGCCCGGGCAAGATCACCCAATATCATGCCCCCGGCGGTTTGGGTGTGCGGATGGATTCGGCGCTCTATGACGGGTATTCGATCCCACCTTATTACGACTCTCTGATCGGTAAGCTGATTGTGCATGGCCGGGACCGGCAAGAGGCGCTGGCGCGACTCAACCGCGCCTTGGGTGAGTTGATCGTGGACGGTATCGACACCACCGTGCCCCTGTTTGCTGCGCTGTTGCAGGAACCGGACATCCATTCCGGCGACTATAACATTCACTGGCTGGAGCATTGGCTGGAAACCGCATTTAACGAGGGTTAAATGCGCGCTCTGCCTCTTTGTTGCAAAACAGTTTTGCGCAGGTTGACCACCCCATGACGATCACGCCCGAACTGCTGTTGCACGGCTATGCCTCGGGCGTGTTTCCCATGGCGGAACATCGCGACGATCCGGAGCTTTTCTGGGTCGATCCGCGGCGACGCGGGGTGTTTCCGCTGGATGGGTTCCATATCTCACGCTCGCTGGCGCGGCGGATGCGGCGCGGCGGCTATCACGCCGAAATCGACGGAGATTTCGCCGCCACCGTGACCGCTTGTGCCAACCGCGCCGACACCTGGATCAGCGAGCAGATTTTTGATCTTTACCTTGCTTTGCACGAAAGCGGGCACGCCCACAGTTTTGAAATTCATGACGATACCGGCCTGATCGGCGGTGTATACGGGGTTGTGCTGGGGCGCGCATTTTTTGGAGAGAGCATGTTTTCGCGAACCACGGACGGCTCAAAACTGGCACTGGCCCATCTGGTTGACCACCTGAACCGCGCTGGCTTCACCCTGTTCGACACCCAGTTCCTGACCCCGCACCTTGCCTCTCTTGGTGCGGTCGAAATCACCCGGGCGGCCTATCACCTTCGCCTGGAACAGGCATTGGAAGGCACTGCGGATTTTGTGAACACGCCTTTGGAAACAGACCCTTACTTGGTCATACAGCGCAACACCCACACATCGTAACGCGGGTGATCCAATGCGCTGAGTGCCGGGGAAGACGCGATCATCCATCCGATGAAATGCGGCGACTCGCGCCCCTCTTCCTGAATCGCGACATAGGCATAGGCATCACCAGACGGGTTGCCCGACGGATACCGGCATTCGCCTAATGTGATACGGATGCGCCCCAACATCGTGCTGCCACCGCTGTGCAGCTCAATATCGCGCACCCGTCCGCCGATCTTGTC
The DNA here is from genome assembly GCA_002747035.1 of Rhodobacterales bacterium. Taxonomy (GTDB): domain Bacteria; phylum Pseudomonadota; class Alphaproteobacteria; order Rhodobacterales; family Rhodobacteraceae. The sequence continues at coordinate 171,278 of PDRZ01000020.1, read as the reverse complement.
CAGCCCGCGCAGCACCGCGCCCTTGCCCACAGTGATGCTCTGGGCGCTCACAGCCCCTGCCAATACCAGGGTTAGCCCGAAGGCCGCGGCAAAGGCTCTCATTCCGTCCCCTCCCCGCCCGATACGAATTTAAGCAGCAGCGAGATCAGCGAGACAGACCCTTGCGTGTCGATCACCTCATCTCCCGAGGCATAGTAGAACGGCGATCCGCCGGGGAACACTTCAACAAAATTTCCACCCAACAGGCCCTCAGAAGACACCACAACCGAACTGTCATCCGGGATTTCAACCCCCTGGGCCACGGTAAAGGTGGTATCGGCACGATAAGTTTCGGGGTTCAGCGCCACCTCGGTCACGGTGCCGATCTTGACCCCGGCCAGGCGCACATCGGTGCCCACGGTGACCCCTTCCAGCGATCGGAACGACGCACGCAACGGATAACCCGCCGCGCGATCGGACAGGCCGGTCATCTGCCCCGCATAAAGGACAAACCCCAAGGCGGCGGCCAAAACGGCACCACCGACCACAACTTCGGTCTTGTTTTCTGCCATCGGTCCCGGACCCCTTTATTCGGGCGACCACGCCTCGTAATCGCTGCGATCCGCTGGCTGCGCCTGACGGATCGACCCGGCGGGGGCATAGGCCATCGCCGTTCCGGTCAGGTTGGGTTGGTGCGGTTTTTCCCACTCCTTGTGGACCAGCGGTTGTTCAGAGGGCACCTCGTCAAACGTCCGGTGCAGCCAGCCATGCCAGTCCGGGCTGACCCGGCTCGCTTCACATTCGCCGTTGAAAATAACCCAGCGGCGGCTGTCGTCGCGTGTGCGATAAAAGCTGTTACCCTGTTCATCTTCGCCAACCTTGACGCCTTTGCGCCAGGTATAAATCTGGGTGTTCAGGGTTTGACCGTTCCACCAGGTGAACACGCGCGCGATGCTGCTCAGAATGCCCATGACTGTCTCCGCGAAAATCCTGAACCCGATATGGCGTAAATCCCGGCAAAGGTCCAGTGGCGAAGGGGAATGTCGCCCAACGAGATTAAGAATCCCCCAATTTCCGCCGATGGACCGGTTTGGCCGGTCTGGCCGGGGGGGGCGGCGGAAGGGGCGGATGTTGTCTTTCATATAGTTTAAGGGTCTGTCGTGAATACTCCACCGGCTACAAGCCGGTGGAGTATTCACCAGGACGCGCGAAACACATAAATGTCGCGCTGCGTTCGCCCTTTTCCCTGTCTCAGGTTAAAGGGCGAACGGTTTGACAATACCTGGAAACGCTTTAGGACAGCCCCAAATGTATTTTACAGGATATTGATTTTGAAGGGAAAAACCTTCACTCCAGATCAAACCGTCCGGAGGCTGCACGGGCGCTAACCGGTCACATCCTGTCGCCCTTTGACCACCATCATCGTTGCCGTCAGCCGGGCATATTCCACCTCTTTTTCCCCTCGATGGCAAAGGCCACCGCTTACAGTCAAACGACACAATTCCGATTGTGTCGTTTGACTGTAAGTCTCTGATTTTACGCTGACGTTGCGTGGGTTTTGGGATCAAAATCCACGCCCGTCAGCTATAGGGGAACATCACCGTTTTACCCGGCTTCAAAACCCGCCCGACAAACCGGAACCTCTCTCCAGCCCCGGTCGCAGAAGCGAGGCTTTCAACTCCACCGCCACCCCCCTGCTCCCTCTGGCATAAGCGAAAAAGCCGCGTATCCGGCGGCGGAATACAGCGTACCCCCAGCGTTCCCATGACCCTTTGCGCCTCAAAGCTCTCGCGCACGCGGGTCTGATACGCACCATCGGTTGCAAATGCCATCACCCCAGCCTTTCCAGTATCGCCGCTATATCCAACCCGGATACCGCACCATGTACACGGCCCCGCGCGCCCTCCAGCCGCGTGACGATATAGCCATCGGCCACCGCGCCCGGGGCGTGGCGCAGCAAGACCGACGCGGTCAGCAGGGTGGCAAGGCTTTCCACGAACCACCGCGCCTCGCCCTCCTCGGGCAGGCCCGGCCACCGGGCGCGATGCGCCGCCAGTGCCGCGTCAAACCGCGCATCCGCTCCGGTGGCCCTGCGCAGGTCGGCCTCAAGCGCCTCTGCCGCCACCCGGTCGCGCGACAGCGCGCGCAGCACGTCAAGGCAGATCACGTTGCCCGACCCTTCCCAGATCGAGTTCAGCGGTGTTTCACGGAACAGCATCGGCAGGGGCGTGTCATCGGTATAGCCCATGCCGCCCAGGCACTCCATCGCCTCGTAAACCACGGTGGGGCACAGCTTGTTGTTCAGGAACTTGGCCAGCGCCACGCTGATCCGGGCAAAACCGCGCTCTTCTTCGCTGTTGCCGTCAAAGGCGCGGGCCACATGAAACCCCAATGCTGCCGCCCCTTCGAAATCCAGAGCAAGATCCGCCAGAACCGACCGCATCATCGGCTGGTCAATCAACCGGCGCTGAAACACAGTGCGGCCCCTGACCCACCATATCGCTTCGGCCAGGGCACCGCGCATCAACCCGGCCGGGGCCATGGCTGTCCCCAGCCGTGTGTGGTGCACCATTTCAATGATGGTTTTGACGCCCGCGCCCTCCTCGCCGAGCCGGAAGGCCAGCGTATCATGATACTCGATCTCGGACGAGGCGTTCGCCTTGTTCCCGAGCTTTTCCTTGAGCCGCATGACATGCAGCGCATTGCGCTCGCCCTCCAGCCAGCGCGGGACAAGAAAACAGGTCAGCCCCTCTGGCGCCTGGGCCAGTGTCAGGAACCCGTCCGACATGGGTGCCGAACAGAACCATTTGTGCCCGCGCAGCCGATACGCCCCCCCCTCCGGGGTGGCGATGGTGGTATTGGCGCGCACATCCGACCCGCCCTGTTTTTCCGTCATCGCCATGCCCAGCGTCGCGCCGCGCTTCTGCTGCACCGGCGCGCGGGCCGTGTCATAGGCCCGCGCGGTCAACTTTGGCACCCAGTCGGCGGCCAGTTCGGGCGCGGCCGCCAGCGCGGGCACGGCGGCATAGGTCATCACCATCGGGCACATCACCCCCGGTTCCACCTGGGTCGTCATGTAACACATGGCGGCATGGACCGAATGTCCCCCCGCCGCCCCTTCCCAGGCGATGGCCGAAATCCCGCCCTCAAGCCCGGCCTGCATCAGGTGATGATAGGCGGGGTGAAACCGAACCTCGTCCAGCCGCCGCCCGGAGCGATCGAACGGCACCAGTTCAGGGGGGGTGCGGTTCGCCTCTGCCCCCGCTTCGCGCATCTCGGCGCGTCCCATACGCGCCCCGAATGCCGAAAGAGCAGACCGATCCGCAGCCCCGATCCCAACGTGATGGCGCAGCACCGGGTCGCTGACCCAAAGGTCGCGCCCGCCTTCCGGCAAAGGCTGGTTCAAAACATCGTGGCTTTCCAGCTGCGCCCGTGGCGCGGAAATCGTTTCTGACATGGTTCCCTCCCTACCCGTATGCCCCATATGTGTGGCCCGTCATACATGGCCCATATGCGTGGCAGGAATGACACCAAATCCAGCAAAGTCGCGAAAGGGGGTTTTGCCCTGCCTTCCGCCTGTGGCAGTATTTTCGTTGCGTCAAACCGGGCAAACCCGGGACGTTCAAAAACAACAGTCCCGCAACGCCGGGCATGAGGCAGAGCAAAGATGACCCCCCGCAACCGGCCCGCAATCGGAGTGCTCGTGTTTTTCGCCGTAGCGTTTTCGCTGGGGCTGTATTTCACCTTTGCCGCGGTTCAGGGCGATTACGGTCTGTTCCGTCGGATCGAAGTTATGGCCGAACGCGACGCCTTGCAGAGCGAACTTGACGGGGTCGAGGCACAGGTCGCCCGCATGGAAAACCTGACCCTGCGCCTGTCGGACAGCTATCTCGATCTGGATCTTCTGGATCAACAAGCACGGGATGTGCTTGGTTTCGTGCGCGCCGATGAACTGGTTATTCGCTGACGCAGACCACCCCAACGCTTAAAGTATCCGTCTTTATCAAGCCCGTTTTGGCGCCCATTTTCGGCGGTCTCTGACAAGGGCATTCGCGAGTTCGAGGAGCTTGCGCATGATTGCGGTGAGGGCGACCTTCTTCGGCTTTGCAGGATCAATAACCCGTCTCCACGCAGGCTCAATCAAAGCAAGAGCCGGGCACACCAAGGGCCGGGCACCGTAAAACCTTGCTCGCGTGAGCGCATTCCCGAAGTTCAACGCGACGCAAAAACGCTCTCGCTTTACGAAAAGGAATGCGGTAATAATTAGTTTAATGCTAAACTATTTCTTAAGGAGCGGGAGTCCACGCCCATGGCCACCAAGAAAAGCACAAAAAAATCAAATATTTCCGCCGATGAGCTGCGGCAATACTACCGCGACATGCTGTTGATCCGGCGATTCGAAGAAAAGGCCGGACAACTCTATGGCATGGGTCTGATCGGCGGGTTCTGCCATCTTTACATCGGGCAAGAGGCCGTTGTCGTGGGCCTTGAAGCCGCCGCGGAAGAGGGGGACAAGCGCATCACCTCCTATCGCGATCACGGACATATGCTGGCCTGCGGCATGAGCGCCAATGGCGTGATGGCTGAACTTACGGGGCGCGAGGGCGGCTATTCCAAGGGCAAGGGTGGCTCCATGCACATGTTCTCGAAAGAGAAACATTTCTATGGCGGCCACGGCATCGTCGGTGCACAGGTGCCGTTGGGGGCCGGGCTTGCCTTTGCCGATAAATACCAGGACAACGGCCGCGTGACCTTCACCTATTTTGGCGATGGCGCGGCCAATCAGGGTCAGGTCTATGAAACCTTCAACATGGCCGCCCTGTGGGATTTGCCGGTGATCTTCGTGATCGAGAATAACCAATATGCCATGGGCACGGCACAAAACCGGTCCACCTCGACCCCGGACATCTATACCCGTGGCGAGGCCTTTGGCATTCCCGGCGAAACCGTCGATGGCATGGATGTTCTGGCGGTCAAAGCCGCCGGTGACAAGGCGGTCGCCCACTGCCGCGCGGGCAAAGGACCCTATATCCTTGAGGTGAAAACCTATCGTTACCGCGGCCACTCCATGTCGGACCCCGCGAAATACCGGACCCGCGAAGAGGTCCAGAAAGTGCGTGAGAAATCCGACGCCATTGAACATGTGCGCGCCCTGCTGCTGGAGGGTGGCCATGCGAGTGAAGAGGATATCAAGGCCATCGACAAAGAGATCAAGGCCATCGTCAACGAGAGCGCCGAATTCGCCAAAACCTCGCCGGAACCCGCGCTTGAAGAGCTTTGGACCGACATTTACGCAGACGCCTAAGCGACAGAGAATTCAGGAGAAACCGAAATGGCAACCCAAGTATTGATGCCCGCCCTGTCGCCGACGATGGAAGAAGGCACGCTGGCCAAATGGCTGGTCAGGGAAGGCGATACCGTGCAATCCGGCGACATCCTCGCCGAGATTGAAACCGACAAGGCGACCATGGAATTCGAAGCCGTGGACGAAGGCATCGTGGGCAGGATCCTGGTGCCCGAAGGCACCGAAAACGTGGCCGTTAACACCCCCATCGCGGTGATGGTAGAAGATGGCGAAAACGTCGGGGACATCGCGCAACCGGAGGCCCCTGCCGACACGGGGGGCGAGGTGGCCCAGGAGGTCGCCGAGACACCCGTTGCCGCCGCCCCCGTTGCCGCCCCCGCAGTGATCGAAACACCCAAGGCCAATCCGGAACCCGACTGGCCCGAAGGCACCAAGGTCAAACAGCAAACCGTTCGGGAAGCCCTGCGCGACGGTATGGCCGAAGAAATGCGCAACGATGACACCGTCTTCCTGATGGGCGAAGAGGTGGCCGAATACCAGGGTGCCTACAAGATATCACAGGGAATGCTGGATGAATTCGGCTCCAAACGCGTGATCGACACCCCCATCACCGAACATGGCTTTGCCGGCATCGCCACGGGTGCCGCCTTTGGCGGATTGCGCCCGATCGTTGAATTCATGACCTTCAACTTCGCGATGCAGGCGATTGACCACATCATCAACTCCGCCGCCAAAACGCTTTACATGTCTGGCGGCCAGATGGGGGCACCCATGGTGTTCCGTGGACCCAACGGTGCCGCAGCGCGGGTGGGGGCACAACACAGTCAGGACTACGCCGCATGGTACGCCCAGATCCCCGGAGTGAAAGTGGTCATGCCCTATTCGGCCTCGGATTACAAAGGCCTGATGAAAACAGCGATCCGTGACCCCAACCCGGTGATCTTCCTGGAAAACGAAATTCTTTACGGGCGCAGCTTTGATGTCCCCGTCATGGACGATTTCACCGTCCCGTTTGGCAAGGCCCGGATCTGGCGGGAGGGCACGGATGTGACCCTGGTCAGCTTTGGCATCGGCATGCAATATGCGCTGCAAGCAGCGGACAAGCTGGCCGAAGAGGGAATCAGCGCCGAGGTCATCGACCTGCGCACCCTGCGCCCGCTGGACTATGACACGGTGATCGCCTCCGTCATGAAAACCAACCGTTGCGTGACGGTGGAAGAAGGCTGGCCCGTGGCCTCGATCGGCAATCACCTTTCGGCGGAAATCATGACCCGCGCCTTTGATTACCTCGACGCTCCGGTGATCAACTGCACCGGCAAGGACGTGCCGATGCCCTATGCCGCCAATCTCGAAAAACACGCGCTGGTGACCACCGACGAAGTGATCGCCGCCGTGAAACAAGTGACCTATCGGTAAGGAGACCCGAGCCATGCCTACCGAAATCCTCATGCCCGCCCTTTCCCCCACAATGGAAGAAGGCACCCTAGCCAAATGGCTGGTCAAGGAAGGCGACACCGTACAATCCGGTGATCTTCTGGCCGAAATCGAAACCGACAAGGCGACCATGGAATTCGAAGCCGTCGATGAAGGTGTGATCGGCAAGATCCTCGTGGCCGAAGGCACCGAAGCCGTACAGGTCAACACCGCCATCGCCGTCCTTCTGGAAGAGGGCGAAAGCCCGGATGACATCAGGGCCGCCTCGTCCGGCTCTGACAAGCCAGCCTCGGCTCAACCCGCCCCCGCGATCTCCGAGACTCCCCCCTCAGGGGGAGAAGAGGGCACCGCCCCTGCCCCGACCGCACCGGTCTCTGCGGAGGGAACCCGCATCTTTGCCTCCCCCCTCGCCCGGCGTATCGCAGCGGACAAGGGTCTGGACCTGACCCGGATCAGCGGCTCTGGCCCCCGGGGACGCATCGTCAAGGCCGATGTGATCGGCGACGTGAAAACTGCACCAGTTGCCACAGCCGCAGCGCCCGCGCCAGCAGCGGCCCCCACCCCGGCTCCGGCTCCGTCCGGACCATCGGCCGACATGGTCGCCAAGATGTATGCGGACCGCGACACCGAAGAGGTCATGCTGGACGGGATGCGCAAAACCATCGCCGCACGGCTGTCCGAGGCGAAACAGACCATACCGCATTTCTACCTGCGCCGGGATATCCAACTGGATGCGCTTCTCAAATTCCGCAGCCAGCTTAACACCCAGCTTGCGGCGCGGGGCACCAAACTCAGCGTCAATGATTTCATCATCAAGGCCGTGGCCAACGCGCTTCAGGCCGTGCCGGATTGCAACGCTGTCTGGGCCGGTGACCGGGTTTTGAAACTGAAACCTTCCGACGTGGCCGTTGCGGTGGCGATCGAAGGCGGGCTTTTCACCCCCGTGCTGAGAGACGCCGACATGAAATCGCTCAGCGCCCTTTCGACCGAAATGAAAGACCTTGCCAGCCGTGCACGCGACCGCAAGCTGGCCCCCCATGAATACCAGGGCGGGTCCTTTGCCATCTCCAACCTCGGCATGTTCGGGATCGACAATTTCGACGCCATCGTGAACCCACCTCACTCGGGAATCCTTGCCGTGGGCAGCGGGGTCAAGAAACCTGTCGTCGGTGCGGATGGCGAACTGACCGTCGCCACAGTGATGTCCGTGACCATGTCCGTGGATCACCGTGTCATCGACGGAGCGCTTGGGGCGCAGCTTCTGGAACAGATCGTCCAGAATCTTGAGACCCCCCTGATGATGCTGGCCTGAACGGGCCAGCCACGGGCCTTACTCAACACGTTTCGGGGGCCACCTGATTTGAGCACCCGGAACGGGCCTCAATACGCCCTTTAAAGCGTTTCCAGTTCTTGTTGGATCACAGCAAGAGCTGAAAACACCCACATCCCTACTGTATTGCGCAGCGTTTCCACATCACGCTGACTCAAAGCAATGAGGAAACGCTTTATGACACATATTGCATTGGCACCGCGCATTCACCCGTCCAGCCCAGTATCGGTTGAAAAACCAGGGCAAAGCGGCACAAGTGATTGTTTCATTTATGAAAAATGGTGCCTCAAGAGGGACTCGAACCCCCGACCTTGTCCTTACGAAGGACCTGCTCTACCAGCTGAGCTATTGAGGCATCTGTTCCCCCGTCACCGGCTCATCACCGGCCCGTCACCGGATGGAGAGCCGGGTGGATGCGCGGGCGTTTCTAACCAAACTGCCGGGATTTCACAAGACGAAAGCCGGACAAATTTCCAGCAATTGCCATTGCTGCGCGCGCGGGATGCGCCTATCCGTGGGACACACCAGACACAGCCCCCCGCCCCCCTTGCGCCCAGTTGAACGGACTTAGCCGCCCTTCCCCCGGTCTGACTCCGGTTTGGCACGTTGACATAGGGCTGGAATTGCCGGATACACCGGAACCACACGGGGGCCGTTAGCTCAGCTGGATTAGAGCAGGGAACTTCTAATTCTCAGGTCGGGGGTTCGAGTCCTCCACGGCTCGCCATATTCCCCAAGGGAATCCCTTCGGACACAATACTCCCCCATTCGACCCGCCATTCAGGAAGCGATCTCAGAGCGCGTTCAACTCTGTGGTTTTCCCGTCATTGATCCGTACCATGATCTCTGAAATCCGGGTCCGGCTTTGCAAGGGTGCGCGCACGGATCCCCCCCTGGAATTCTCCCATGTCCTCAAGCGCGCCTGTGCCCCAGTTCTGACGGGGCCACGTTAGCTCGGCTCGTGGCAAAGGGCGCGCCTCTCGCTGTGTTCTGGAAGACATCCCCATGCGCAAATTGCTGCCGCGGCACAGAATCAACCCGCGCGCGCGTCGGATTGACCCCGGTCCGGGGCCAAGCTGAGCATCGTGGAGCTATAGCGCACGTGGCTCCGCGGACAGGGAGGCACAGCAAGCGACTGGAAGCCGGTTGCATCCTTCCGCCCATATGGGCGACACTGGGGCAGGATCACAAAAATACAGGCGGCAGGACCGTGAGCAGCAAACCGATCTTCATTCACGCCGGGGCGCATCGGACCGGAACAAGCAGTTTCCAGAACTGCCTGTCGGCCAATCGTGCCACGCTTGAGCGCGAAGGGTTTGACCTTGCCTATCCTGATCGCGACGGTGCGCCGGGCGGAGAGTTGGCCCTGCGCCTGCCCCAGCCGCGCCACCGGCGGGACAAGGACAAAAACTTTGAGGCTTTTTGCCGAATGGCGTTGGCGACGCATGATCGTGGGGCAGAGCGCCCGCTGATCCTGTCCGAAGAAAACCTGCCCGGGCGGATGATGCATTTTTATGCGGGACAGTTTTATCCCGCGGCACGTCGACGTCTGCGGGTTTTCAAAGGCGCACTGCCCGGTCCGGTGAGCCATGTGATCTATGTGATACGCCCCTATGATGCGCTGTTCGTATCGGGGTTTCGCAAGCGGGCCGAAGACAACCCCGTATCACCGTTCAAAGACTCGGCAGAACGCATGGTGGCGTTCAAAGGCGGCTGGCCCGAAATGCTGGGCACCCTGCGCAAGGTTTTGTCGCCCACACGTATGACCGTGGTGGAATACGGAAGACGCGGGGCCAGCCGCGATCTGCTGGCGCTCCTGATCGGCGGGGCGGCGGAGAGGTTCAAAGAACCGGAGCAGGCGTTGAACACAAGCGCAACAGACGCGGCCCTGATAGAACTGCAACGGCGCTATCTGGCGGGAGAGAAGCTGCAACGCCCGGCCTGGCAACAGGTGATCCGCGAAAATGCGGACCGAAACGAAGACATGGGGTTCGCAGCCTTCACGCCTGAACAGTCCGAAACCCTGCGCAACCGGTATGCCGTTGACCTTGATCGTATCGAAAATCTGGACGGGCTGACCCTCTTGCGCTGATCCCTCATCGCCTCCGCGGGCAGCCCCGCTCATTTACACCTGCGGGTACACCCGCATGGCAAACATACTGGCACGGGCATAGGCATAGGCATAGGGGACCAGCACGACGGGAGCGCACTCCCGCCCATGTCCCGTGCTGTCACGCGAAACTACGTTTCACGCAAACGACACGGTCTCTGGTTGGGCCCGGCGGTTATGCGGCTGTGCGCGCTGCGCACAGCCGCATAACCGCCCCCCGCCCGCCGCAGGCGACATCGCCCTCAAAGGGGCGGTGAATCCCTCTGAATCGTCCAAAAACCACCCGAAAAAAAGCGCCCCCAAAAATGGGAGCGCCAAGATTTTCACAGAATTTCAAGCGGTTTAACCGTCGAAATCGACCTCTTCGATCAACCGCAATGCGGCACCGCGAAGTGCTGCGATATCCATCAGGTTGACGTCATCCGGCGTAAAGCTGCCCCAGCCCGCAACCAGAGCATCGGGTTTCGTCCCCGGTGCGATCGGGTATTCATAGTTGGCAGTGGCATAGATTTTCTGGGCTTTGGGCGAACTCAGGAATTCCATCATCTTAAGCGCCGCGGCTTCGTTCGGCGCGTGTTTTGTCATCGCCACACCCGAGATATTCACGTGCGCGCCTTTGCCACCAATCACCGGGAAGACAATATTGACGCTGTCGGCCCAGGCTTTCTGCTCCTCGTTGGCAAGCATTTTACCCATGTAGTAGGTATTGCCGATGGCAATGTCGCATTCCCCGGCCCAGATTGCCTTGACCTGTGCCCGGTCATTGCCCTGGGGTTTGCGCGCCAGGTTCGATTTCACACCTTCCAGCCACGCTTTGGTCTCTGCCGCGCCATGGTGGTACAGATAAGCCGAAGTCAGCGCCACGTTATAGGCATGGGTGCCCGAACGGGTACAGATGCGGCCTTTCCACTTGGGATCCGCCAGATCTTCATAGGTGGTGACTTCACCTTCCTTCACCCGGTCCTTCGACGCATAGACAATCCGCGCGCGGGTGGTCAGCCCCCACCAGTGCCCATCGGGGTCATGATAGGCCGCCGGAACGTTGGCCGACAGCGTTTCAGACTCGACCGACTGGGTCAACCCGGCCTTTACCGCACCGGCAAGACGCGAAATATCCACAGTCAGGATCAGGTCGGCGGGCGACCGGTCGCCTTCGGCCTGAAGCCGTTCAATCATGCCTTTTTTCAAATAGGCAACATTCACCTTGATCCCGGTTTCGGCGGTAAAGGCATCAGTCAGCGGCTTGATCAGCTCGGGCTGGCGATAGGAATAAACATTGACCTCTTCGGCCATGGCGGGGGCCGCAATGGCCAGAGCCAGAAGGGAGGCAGAGATTTTCTTAAACATCACGCGGTTCCTTAGATGTGAGTTTCATTGCGATCCTTAAATCCGAGTTTTTTTTCCAGGTCAATACCCATGTAAAATAGTCGGGAAAAAGCCCTCCCTGCCCCCTTGGCAGATCGCACCTGTCGGGCTAGGCTCCCGAACAAGCGGCCCCGGGAGAGCGGTCGCATCGATTGGGAGATACATCATGAAGTTGCTGAGAACCGCTGCCGTTGCGGCATTGACCGTGGGCTTTGCCACCGAAGCCATGGCCACCGAATGGAACGTGTCCGTCTGGGGTAAACGCCGGGCCTTTACCGAACATGTGGAAAAGCTGGCCGAACTGGTCAGCGCAAAAACCAACGGCGAATTCACCATGAACATCAGCTATGGCGGGCTGAGCAAGAACAAGGAAAACCTGGACGGGATTTCCATCGGCGCGTTCGAGATGGCCCAGTTCTGTGCCGGCTATCACCGCGACAAGAACCGGGTGATCACGGTTCTGGAACTGCCTTTCCTGGGCGTTGAGAACCTGGAACAGGAGGTGGCCGTATCTGCCGCCGTCTATGCCCACCCGGCGGCCGCAGAAGAAATGGCCCAGTGGAACGCCAAGCTGCTCATGACCTCGCCCATGCCGCAATACAACCTTGTCGGCACCGGCGAGCCGCGCGACACGCTGGAAGACTTCAAAGGAATGCGCGTGCGCGCCACCGGCGGGATCGGCAAGGCGTTTTCCGCCGTGGGTGCCGTACCCACCTCGGTCACCGCAACCGAAGCCTATCAGGCCATGGAAGGCGGGCTGGTTGACACGGTCGCCTTTGCCCAACACGCCCACCTGGCCTTTGGCACCATCAATCAGGCGCAATGGTGGACCGCCAATCTCAACCCCGGCACGGTGAATTGCCCGGTGGTGGTGAATATCGACGCCTATGAGGCGCTGACCGATGCCGAACGCGCCGCATTGGACAGCTCGGTGCCCGAGGCGCTGGATCACTACCTTGCCAACTATGGCAGGCTGCTGGAAAAATGGGACAGTGTGCTGGCTGAAAAAAACGTGGCCAAGGTGGAAATCGCCGACGAGGTGATCGCCGAATTCCGCGCCAAGGCCGCCGACCCGATCCGCGATGAATGGATCAAGGATATGGAAGCTCAGGGCCTGCCCGGTCAGGAGCTTTATGACCTTGTCATGAAAACGCTGGCCGACGCCAAGGGCGGCAACTAAGCCAACCCGAAGGGCCTCGGAGCATTGGCTCCGGGGCCCCGGGCTTTGCCCATATGGCCGAAAACCACACCTGATCCCCCACCCTTCGATCCAAAGGGAGTGTCGCGATGGCCGGTTCCGCCGCCGTGCTGAAAGATTCCAGCCTGCTCAGCCGCCTTGACCGGGGGCTTGTGCCCCTTGAACGGCTCATGGCCTATCTCAGCGGCTTTGCCATTTTCTCGCTGATGTTCCTGGCCGCATGGTCGGTCGGCGCACGCAAATTCTTTGGCACGCCCTTACAGGGCTATGTGGATATCATTGAGGTGATCATGCCGCTGATCGCGATCATGGGCGTGTCTTACGTTCAGCGCGACGGCAGCCATATCCGCATGGACATGATCGTCGGGGCGCTGCGCGGGCGGACGCTCTGGGCCTTTGAACTGCTCACCGTCCTGATGATGCTTTTGCTGATGCTCGCGCTGACCTGGGGCGCGTGGGAGCATTTTCAACGTTCGTTCGATTGCGCCCGCCCCTTGTGTTCCAAAGACAGCACCACCGACATCTATATCCCGCTCTGGCCCTCGAAACTGTTGGTGCCCATCGCCTTTGCCGTTCTGGTGGCGCGGCTGGCGCTTCAGGCCTGGGGCTATGGGCGCGCCCTCATACTGGGGCTGGACGCCCCGGTGGCCGTGCCGCTGACACAAACCGTCGAACAACAGGCCCGCGCCGAGGTCGAGGCGCTGGACCTAGTGGACGAGATGGACGGGATGGACGGGATGGACGGGGGGAACCGCTGATGGAACCGATTACCATAGGGCTTTGGGTATCGGCGGCCATGCTGGTGCTGGTCGTCATGGGGATGCGGGTGGCCTTTGCCGCCGGGATGGCAGGGTTTGTCGGCATCGTCTGGATTTTTTGGGACAAGATGAAATACGCGCCGGAAAAGTTCCTTTACTGGAACGAACGGCGCGACATGTGGGACGGGGCCTTGGCCAAGGCGGTGGCGATTGCCGGGCTGACCCCGCAATCCAAGGTCAGCGCAAACGTGCTGTCGCTGATCCCGGTGTTTATCCTGATCGGGTTTCTCGCCTATCACGCCCGGCTGACAACGGCACTGTTCGAGGCCTGCAAACGCTGGTTCGCCTGGGTGCCCGGTGGGCTGGCGGTGGCGACGGTGTTTTCCACGGCGGGGTTTGCAGCGGTCTCTGGTGCCTCGGTCGCTACGGCGGCGGTGTTTGCCCGCATCGCCATCCCCGAGATGCTGAAGATCGGCTATGACAAACGCTTTGCCGCCGGGGTGGTGGCGGCGGGGGGGACGCTGGCCTCGCTGATCCCGCCCTCGGCCATTCTGGTGATCTATGCCATCATCGTGGAACAGGATGTGGGCAAGCTGCTGCTGGCCGGGTTCATTCCCGGCGCATTTTCCGCCGTCATCTATGGTGTGCTGATCATCGGCATTGCCATGGCGTTCAAAACCGTCGGCCCGCCGGTTCGCGGCTTCACATGGCGGCAACGGTTCGAATCGCTGCCCCCCGCCCTGCCCATCGTGGCGGTGGTGGTGATCATCATCTTCTTTGTCTACAACCCCTTGGGCGAAGCCTGGGGCACACCGACCGAAGGCGGCGCGGTGGGGGCGTTCATCGTCTTCTGTATTGCCCTGATCCAGGGGATGCGCTGGGCACAGCTGAAAGAGGCACTGCTGGAAACCGCCAAACTCTCGGTGATGATTTTCACCATCATCTGGGGCGTGCTGATCTATGTGCGTTTTCTGGGCTTTGCCAAGCTGCCGGATGCGTTTTCCGACTGGATCACCGGGCTGGACTATTCGCCGATGCTGATCCTGATCTGTATCCTGCTGGCCTATGCGGTGCTGGGCATGTTCATGGATGCGATCGGAATGCTGCTTCTGACCCTGCCCGTGGTATATCCGGCGGTAATGGCGCTGAATGGCGGGGAAATGGTGTCGGCCACGGACAGCGCCTTTGGCATGTCCGGGCCGATGTGCGCGATCTGGTTCGGGATACTGGTGGTCAAGATGGCCGAGTTCTGTCTGATCACGCCCCCTATCGGGCTGAACTGTTTCGTGGTGGCGGGGGTGCGCGATGACCTGTCGGTTCAGGACGTGTTCCGGGGCGTCATGCCGTTTTTCGTGGCCGACGCGCTGACCATTGCCGGGCTGATCGCCTTTCCCGGCATTGTGCTGTGGCTGCCGTCACTGGCGTGAGGTGGAAACAAGAGGTGGAAACAGACCGTGCCGCAGGGGGATCCCTCCTCTGTGCGCGCCCTCCACACCCCCTCTTCGCCCGGGCGGCGCACTACCCCGGCATCGCGAGGCAGGCCGCAAGGCCTGAAGAGCAGAACGTGACCAACTCTTCAAGATGTCCGGCAAGCGGTGCTTCCGCTCCCTCGCCCAGCGCCTCCATACGCCAGCGCGAGGTCAAAAGCGCCAGCATGGCCGACACCGAATATACAAACCCCGCCGCAATCACCGACCGGGACGCGCCCGGATAAAGTGCGGCGATTTCGTCCAGAAACACTCCCGCCGTGGGGTCGAAATACTGTTCGGAAATGTCGCGCCAACGGGGATCGGCAGACACCTGTGCCACCAACCGGGCATAGGACAGCCACTGCGCGCCGCCGTTTTCGGCAAGGTGCAGGTAAGGGCCAACGAAACACTCCATCACCGTCGGCACTGTCATCGCCCCCGCCGCCTTGCGCGCCTCCAGAGCGTCCCGGCGCAACCCGGCCAGCACATCCGCCCGCCGCGCGATCACCTGGCGGTAAAGCGCGTCCTTGCCATGACCGTGGTGATGCACCAACCCCACCTGCACCCCTGCCTCTGCGGCAATGACGCGGATCGTGGCACCTTCGAATCCCCGCGCCGCGAACACCCGTTCACTGGCATCCAATATCCGCTCCCGCGTTGCCAGCGCCCGTCTTGATGGCGCTCTTTGGCGTTTCTTTTCAATCTTTTGCACATCCCTCATAGATTTATCTTGCCTTATATTGAACATCTGTTCAATCTAAACCGGCGCGAGGGAGGGTTTTAATGACAAGAACAGAGGACAAGTTCGCCCTGATCGGGGCGGGGCCGATGGGGTTGGCTGCGGCCAAGGTGATGCGGCAACAGGGGGTGCCCTTCCAGGGGTTCGAACTGGCAAGCGACGTGGGTGGGCTCTGGGACATCGATGCACCGCGTTCAACCATGTACGAAACCGCGCATCTGATTTCGTCCAAAACCATGACCGAATTCACCGATTTCCCCATGCGCGCGGATGTGGCCGAATACCCTTCGCATCGCGAGATGAAGCAGTATTTCCACGACTTTGCCGACCATTACGGCCTGCGCGACGATTACCTGTTTGGGGCCGAAGTGACGGCTGTGACGCCTGTGGGCGGCGATGGCGACGGCTGGGATGTGACGTGGCGCGATGCCAGCAAAGACCAGACCGCGCGGTTCAAGGGGGTGATGATCGCCAATGGTACGCTGGCCGAACCCAATCTTCCCAGCTTCAAGGGCACGTTCGACGGAGAGATGATCCACGCCGCCCAATACCGCGATCCGCGCCAGTTTGCGGGCAAACGGGTGTTGATCGTCGGGGCGGGCAATTCTGGCTGTGACATTGCGGTGGACGCCATCCACCACGGGGCCTCCTGTGACATCTCCATGCGGCGGGGGTATTATTTTGTGCCCAAATACGTGTTTGGCAAACCCGCCGATACGTTGGGGGGGACGATCCCCCTGCCCATGTGGCTCAAACGCCGGATCGACGGGATGATCCTGCGCTGGTTCGTGGGAGATCCCCAGAGATACGGTTTTCCCAAACCCGATTACGCCCTTTACGAAAGCCACCCGGTGGTCAATTCGCTGATCCTGTTTCATGCCGGCCATGGCGATCTGACCGTGCGGCCCGACATTGACCGGCTGGACGGCCACACGGTGTATTTCACCGATGGCAGCTGCGGCGACTATGACATGATCCTGACCGCCACCGGCTATCACCTGCACTATCCGTTTATCGACAAGACGCTGCTCAACTGGCAGGGCGACGCCCCCCACCTTTATCTCAACGCCTTTCATCCAGAGCGCGATGACCTGTTCGTGCTGGGCATGGTCGAGGCCAGCGGGCTGGGCTGGCAGGGCCGTCATGAACAGGCCGAAATGGTGGTGCGCTATATCAAGGGGCTGGCGGCGGGCAGCCCGGCGGCACAGGCACTCAAATCGGAAAAGTCCAGGGGGTTCAACCGCGCCACGGGTGGCATGAATTACCTCAAACTCGCGCGGATGGCCTATTACGTGGACAAGGCCACCTATCGCCGCGCGGTAACAAGGTGGATCCGGCGGCTCAAGGGGGCATAAACAATGACGATTGACGAGGTCATGCTGAATTTCAGCCCCGGGTCGCTGTTGATCCTGAACGCCATTCTGGCGGTGGTGATGTTTTCCATCGCCATCGACCTTTTACCAAGCGATTTCAAACGGCTGCTCCAGACTCCAAAAGCTCTGATCGTGGGGTTGGTGAGCCAGTTCATCGTGCTGCCCGCAGCCACCTTCGCGCTTGTTTTGCTGATCCAGCCGCGCCCGTCCATCGCGCTTGGGCTGATGCTGGTTGCGGCCTGTCCGGGGGGCAATATCTCGAATTTCATCACCCATCGCGCGGGCGGCAACGCGGCGCTTTCGGTGTCGATGACCGGTTTTGCCACCGTGGGGGCGATTGCGCTGACCCCGTTCAACCTTGCGCTTTGGGCCAATTTTTATGCGCCGACACGGGCGATCCTGCGGCAAACGGCGATTGACCCGGTACAGGTTGCGATCACGGTAGGGTTCATGCTGATCCTGCCCCTGGTGCTGGGCATAATGCTCAACATCAAACGGCCCGGGCTGACCGCGCGCCTGCGCAAACCGCTCCAGGCACTGTCCATGGCGATCTTCATCAGCTTCATCTTCGTCGCGCTGGCGGCGAACTGGAGCTTTTTCCTTGACCTGGCCGGCAATGTCGCCGGCTTGGTCATGGCCCATAACGCGCTGGCACTGGGGGCCGGGTTCCTGACCGCGACCGTTGCGGGCCTGTCGCAATTTGACCGCCGCGCCGTGACAATCGAGACCGGCATCCAGAATTCCGGTCTTGGCCTTGTGTTGATCTTCGGCTTTTTCGGCGGGCTCGGGGGCATGGCCGTGGTCGCCGCCTTCTGGGGGATCTGGCACGCCATCAGCGGGCTGGCGCTCGCCGCGCTCTGGTCACGGACCGAGGCGGCGCGATGACCCGGATTCTCGTGACCGGTGCCGGGGGGATGATCGGGTGCGCCGTGCTGGCGCATCTGGCCGAAACCGGCGGGCATGACGTGCTGGCCACCGATCTTGCGGCATTTGATTGCCCTGACGGGATCGGTTTTGAAACGCTCGACGTGACAACCGACGATCCGGACCGGGTGATTGGTGCGTGGAAACCGCAGGTGGTGCTGCACCTTGCCTCAATCGTCACGCCGGGACCGGGTCAGGACGAAGAATTCGCCCACCGCGTGGATGTGGAGGGCAGCCGCAAGGTGTTGGCCGCCTGCCTTGCCCACGGCGTGCGGCGGCTCGTGGTCACCTCCAGCGGTGCGGCCTATGGCTATCACCCCGACGCCCCCGTGCCGCTTACCGAAACCGCCCCCCTGCGTGGCAATGATGCCTTTCCCTATGCCCGCCATAAACGGCTGGTCGAAGAGATGCTGGCCGAGGCCCGCGCCACCCACCCCGCGCTGGAACAGGTTATTCTGCGGGTGGGCACCGTTTTGGGGCCGGGCACCGACAACCAGATCACCGCCCTGTTCCACAAACCCCGCCTGTTGGGCGTCTGCGGCAGCGACAGCCCCTTCGTGTTCATCTGGACCCGCGATCTTGCCCGCATTCTGCACCGCGCCGCCACCGATGGCCCCCCCGGGGCGTTCAACGTGGCCGGGGATGGCGCGATGAGCATTGCCGAGCTTGGCCGCGCCCTGGGCAAACCCGTGCTGCGCCTGCCCGCCTGGCTGTTGAAAACCGCGCTGGCCGTGGCGCGCCCGCTGGGGGCAAGCCGCTATGGCCCGGAACAGGTGCGGTTCCTGCAATACCGCCCTGTACTGGACAATACCGCGCTCAAAACCCGGTTCGGCTATGTCCCCGAAAAGACCAGCGCCGAAACCTTTGATCTCTGGAAACGGAGCGTGGGCCTGTGAGCGAACAGCGCAAAACCGCGGTGATTTCGGGCGGTGCTGGGGGGCTGGGCCGCGCGCTCAGCGATCTGCTTCTGGCGCGGGGCTGGCATGTGGTGGCGCTTGACCTTGATGTCACCACGCTGAACCCGGATGTCGAAGGCGTGGCCTGTGATCTCACCAACCGTGTCGCGCGCGATGCCGCTCTGGCCGCGATCGCGGCGCGTCATCCCCGCATGGACCTTGCCGTCTATAACGCCGGGATCACCCAGATTGGTGGCTTTGACGACCTGGACGAAGACACCCACCGCAAGGTGATGGAAATCAATTATTTCGCCGCCATGGCCATGGCACAGGCGTTTTTGCGCAATATCCGCGCGGCCCGTGGCACCCATCTTGCCATTTCCTCGGTCGCGGGGTTTGCGCCCCTGCATCACCGGGTCGCCTATGCCGCCTCCAAACACGCGCTTGGCGGGGCCTTTGCCTCGCTCCGCTCCGAGGAACGCGCCCATGGGGTCAGGGTCCAGATCGCCGCGCCCTCCTTTGTCGCCACCAATATAGGCAATGCCCAGCAACAGGAAAACGGCATCGCCCGTCCCGGGTCGGCCCCCGACGGGGTGGATTACATGAGCCCCGAGACCGCCGCCGCCGCAATCCTGCGCGGGGTGGACCGGGGGACACCGATGAACCCGATAGGCCGTGTGGCGCGGCTGTCCTGGCTGCTCAACCGCCTGTCCCCGCGCCTGTTCCAGATGTTGATGGAGCGCAATATCGCCGGACGCTAAGACACGCGCATTTCGCCGTGGACTTCCCTTGCGGGGCTTGTCACTCTCCCCCGACCGGCCCGGATCAGAACAGACCAGACCGCAATGGACCAACGGAACGCAGGGAACCACGCCATGACGCGTAAAATCATCATCGACACGGATCCGGGTCAGGACGACGCGGTCGCCATCCTTCTGGCGCTGGCCAGCCCGGAGGAAATCGACCTGCTGGGCATCACCTGCGTCGCGGGTAACGTCCCGCTTGACCTGACGGCGAGGAATGCCCGCATGGTCTGTGAACTGGCCGGAAAACCACAGGTCAGGGTCTATGCCGGCTGTGACCGCCCGCTGGGGCGCAAACTGGTCACGGCGGAACATGTGCATGGCAAAACCGGGCTGGACGGGCCGGACCTGCCCGCCCCCGAAATGCCGCTTCAGGATCAGCACGCGGTGGATTTCATCATCGACACCCTGCGCGCCCATGATCCGGGCACCGTTACGCTCTGCCCGCTTGGCCCGCTGACCAATATCGCCATGGCCTTTGAAAAAGCGCCGGATATCGTTGCGCGCGTGGCCGAGATCGTGCTCATGGGCGGTGCCTATTTCGAGGTGGGCAACATCACCCCGGCGGCGGAGTTCAACATCTATGTGGACCCGCAGGCGGCGCATATCGTGTTTTCGGCGGGCGCGCCAATCGTGGTCATGCCGCTGGACGTGACGCACAAGGCGCTGGTGACGAAACCCCGCAACGACGCCTTCCGCGCCCTTGGCACCCGGGTGGGCGTGGCCGTGGCTCAGATGACCGATTTCTTTGAACGGTTCGACCGCGAAAAATACGGCAGCGCGGGCGCGCCGTTGCACGACCCCTGCGTGACCGCCTACCTGATCCGCCCCGACCTGTTTTCCGGGCGCCATATCAACGTGGAAATTGAAACCCAGTCGGACCTGACCCTTGGCATGACCGTGGCCGATTGGTGGCGGGTGACGGACCGCGCGCCCAACGCGCTGTTCATGGGTGATGTGGACGCGGATGGCTTCTTTGACCTCCTGACCGAACGGCTGGCGCGGTTGTGAGCCTGCCCCCGCAACACCCTTATGACCCGCGCTGGCCCGAACAGGCACATGCGCCGACCCAAGAACTGCGCGCGGCCTATGCCGCGTGCAAGGCCGATTGCGAAACCCGTCACCCCAGGGACCACGGGGCCTATGGCGATTGCAAACACACCCTGATCCAGACCCTGGAACACCGCGCCCTCACCCCGATGGACAATGGAACCTTCTCCTCATGAACGCCCTGCACCTTGCCCGCCCTGACGACCTTGACCGCCTGCTCCCTCTTGTTGCGGCCTTCCACGCCACCCGGGGGATCGAACAGGACGACACCACCCGCCGCGCCGCTCTCCTGCCGCTGCTGGAGGGGCTGCCCCATGGTGTCGCCTACCTGATCGGCCCGCGCCGCTCTCCGGTGGGCTATATCGTGGTATCCTTCGGCTATAGCGTGGAACGGGGCGGAATCGAGGGGTGCGTTGACGAATTCTTCATCCGCGAAAAGGTCCGGGGGCGCGGCATGGGCACCGAGGTGCTGCTGGGCCTGCTGCCCGCGCTGGAACAACACGGGATCAAGGCGCTGCACCTTGAAGTGGCCCATGACAATACCGCCGCCAAACGGCTTTACCAACGCGCCGGTTTCCGGGCGCGGGATGGCTATCACCTGATGACCCGAACGGCGTGACCCGGCACGGCTCTTTCATCTGACCATAAGTATCCCACGGGGGTCCGGGGGTGTAAAACCCCCGGCCCTGCCCCCGCAAAACAAATGCCAAGGTTCCACATCGCGCCCATGCCCCTTTCGATCCCGTTCCAAAACACCTACGCCACGCTTCCGCCACGCTTTTACACCCGGCAACAGGCCGTGCCGGTCAAAGCGCCCGAGCTTCTGGCCTTTAACACAAAGCTGGCCGAACGGCTTGGCATCACCCCCGGCGACCCGACCGCCATGGCGCGTGTGTTTTCAGGCAATGAAACACCCCCCGGTGCGGATCCGCTGGCCCAGGTCTATGCCGGGCACCAGTTTGGCGGCTTCTCCCCGCAACTGGGGGATGGTCGGGCGCTGTTGCTGGGCGAAGTGGTCGCCGACGGACAGCGATACGATCTTCAGCTCAAAGGATCCGGCCCCACCCCCTATTCCCGTCGCGGCGACGGGCGGGCCTGGCTTGGGCCTGTTTTGCGCGAATATGTGGTAAGCGAAGCGATGGCCGCGCTTGGCATCCCCACCACCCGCGCGCTCGCCGCGGTGACCACAGGCGAAAGCGTCTACCGCGAAACCGCCCTGCCCGGTGCCATCCTGACCCGCGTGGCGGCCAGCCATATCCGCGTGGGCACGTTCCAGTATTTCACCGCCCGGCGCGATCTGGACGCGCTGCGCGCCCTGTACGACTACACCCGCACACGCCATTACCCCGAGGCACAAACCCCCGACGACCTGCTGGAACAGGTCATCGCCCGTCAGGCGGAACTGGTTGCCCGCTGGATGTCGGTCGGTTTCATCCACGGGGTGATGAACACCGACAACACCACGCTGTCCGGCGAGACCATTGATTATGGGCCCTGTGCCTTTATGGATGACTACCACCCGGATACGGTGTTTTCCTCGATCGACCGGAATGGACGATATGCCTATTCCAACCAGCCCCGGATCATCGTGTGGAACATGGCGCAACTGGCCACCTGTCTCGTGCCGCTCTGTGACGATGGCGAGGCGGCGGTCGAACGGTTCACCGCCCTCGTTCACGCCATGCCGTCGCGGATCGACGCCCATTGGCTGCGCCTTTTCGGGGCCAGGATCGGACTGGCCGAAGCCGGGGAAGAGGACCGCACGCTGATCACCGACCTGTTGGACCTGATGACGGCAGAGGGCGCGGATTTCACCAACACGTTCCGCGCGCTCGGTCATGGCACCGCACGGGATCGGTTCAGCGACCGTGCCGCCTTTGACAGCTGGCACAGCCGCTGGCAAAGACGGGTGAGCCGTGAAACCGATGTTCCCGAACGGATGGCCAGGGCCAACCCCGCCGTAATCCCGCGCAATCACCGGATTGAACAGATGATCGCGGCCGCGGTTGAAGGGGATCTGTCGTTGTTTGAACGGTTGATGACCTCTCTGGCGACCCCGTTTGCAGAGCCTGATGACCTCTGGCTCACCCGGCCCCCGGCCCCGGACGAGCGGGTTCAGGCCACGTTCTGTGGCACCTGACCCTTGCCCGGCCGCGGGCTGTCGGGAAAGAAACGCGGGCGGGACGGGGCGGCCTCTCAGGGGGCACAGATGCCTTTGGACCCGCGCGCTTCACCCCGAGTTGCGGCGGTTGATCAGCACCAGACCAAGGGCCACCATCCCAAGCCCGCCAAAAATTTCCACCCCCACAGGTTCGGAAAGGATAAGCCAGCCGCACAGCACTCCGAAAACCGGTGACAGAAAGGCAAATGACGCCACGCCCGAGGCGGGATAAAGCTTCATCAGCACCAGCCACAGAAGATACCCGAAACTGGCCACCGCCACGATCTGAAACCCGATCCCCGCCACATGCCACCCGGTGGGGTTGCGCAGAACCGGACCAAACAGCGGCGCAACCGCCAGCAAAAGAACCGCCGAAATCACCAGTTGCGACATCAACTGAGGTTCGGGTTTTTCATCCGCCAGCGGCGTGATCCGCACCACAAGCGCAATCCCGGCCCAGGCGATTGCCGCCCCCAGCGCGGCCAGATCGCCCCAAAGACTTGCCGCGTCCGGTCCGGGGCGTGCCAGAACCCAGGCCACGCCCGCCATGGCCAGCAAAAGCCCCCCCACCCGCGGCCCCGTTAACCGTTCCCCCGGCAACAGGAAATGGGCCGCAAGGGCCAGATGCACCGGCATGGAATAAAAGATGATCGAGGCCCGCGCCACGCTGGTCCAGTCCAGCGCGAGGTAGAGCAGGACAAATTCCACGGTGAACAACAGCCCCGCCAGAAGTCCGGCCCCCCAGGCACGCCGGGCCAGCATCAGCGACCCCCTCTTGCCCCGTCCCGGTTCGTGTCCCTGACCTCGGGCGCGCAGCCGCAGCCACAGCCACAGGATCACCACCGCCCCGACCGAACGCAGCCCGGCCATGAACACTGGCTGTATGCCCTGTGCCGAAAGTTTGATCACCACCTGATTGAACCCAAGAAGCAACGCAAACCCGGTCAGCGCCAACGCCCCGGTCGTATCGATATGATCCCGCCTCTCCATCACGCCATTGGCGACGAGAGGGGCGGCAATATCAATCCCTAAAGCGTTCGACCTTTAACTTGAGACAGGGAAAAGGGCGAACACAGCGCGACATTTATGTGTTTCGCCACCGTTGCCGGAAAATCCCGGCCAGACATCCCGGACCAATGCCCGCCTCCGCACGCGCTGCTATTCGCCCTTGCCGTGCCTGTTCCTGTGTCTGTGCCGGATGCGGCGGAAAAGGCGCGGATTGTCCGCCACGAACCGTGCAATCAACCCCGGCAGCCCAAGACCCTCACGCCCTTTGAGATAGACATAGCCCGACACCGCCCCCAGCGCAGCGCCGATCATGTCCACGATCATGTCGCCCATGGTGTCCATCAGCCCGGATTTCTGCATGTTGAGCCCAAAGATATGATCCATGACGAATTCAAAAACCTCCCACATCGCGCCCATGGCCAGCGCAAAACAAAAGGCGAAAAAGGCAATCGCCCCGTGGGACGCGACAAACCGGTCACCCTGAAACATCATAAAGACAAGCACGAAACCGATCAGCCCAAAGCCAACCGCGCTGCCCCCATGCATGGCAATGTCCCACCACCAGAACCGGGTATAAAAGTCGAACACTTCGCCCAGAAACAACGTGCCTCCGACGAACAGAACAATGGCCAGCATGAACGAAGGCGGCACCACCACCATCGCCCAGCGCGCCACCAGCAGCGGCGCAATCGACAACGCAAACGTGGCCAGAGCCACAAAGGCCAGCGACCATTTGGCGGTGATCAGCGCCCAGAGGCAAAACAGAACCAGCGCCGCCCAGATCGCCCGCGTCAATATGCTCTGATCCGAAAACACCGCGTGACTTGGCTCCTGTGAGTTTGCATATATCTGCTATGAAATCTTCCTCCTTGCGAATTGCAAGCTACAACCTGCAAAAATGCGTCGGGCTTGACCTGCGCCGCCGCCCCGACCGGTCGCTTGGCGTGATCAACGCGCTCGAAGCGGCGGTGGTGGTGCTACAGGAAGCCGACAAGCGCCTGCCCCCGCGCCCTGCGGCCCTGCCCCGTGACATGGCGGAAGAGGCCGGGTGGCGCGTCGCCGATTTCGGGCTTGGCGGGCGCAGCGGATCGCTGGGCTGGCATGGCAATGCGATGCTGGTTGCCCCAGGGGTCGAAGTGGTGGAAACGGCCCATATCGACCTGCCCGGTCTGGAACCCCGCGGCGCGATCCGGGCCGAACTGGTCACCGAATTTGGGGCGTTGCGCGTGATCGGTGCGCATCTGGGCCTTTTGCGCCGCTTTCGCCTGTTACAGCTGGCCGCGATCACCCGTCATCTGGCGCGCCTGCCCGACAGGCCCACGGTTCTGGCCGGAGATCTCAATGAATGGGGGTCTGCGCGGGCGTTGGAGGTGGCCACGCCGGGGCTGACCATCCTGCCCGAACGTCACAGTTTTCCCGCCCCGCGTCCGGTGGCCGCGATCGACCGGTTTGCCCTGTCCCCCCATCTTGAGGCGCTGGACCACGGCACCCATACCGCGCGCCCGGCCCGCGTGGCCTCGGACCACCTGCCGATCTGGGCCGATATCGCGTTTCGATCCCGGATTTGACAGGTTGCGAGCGGTTTGATCTAGCCGTCACCCATCAGCCGTTTGAGCATCCCGCGTAACAGCTGCGCTTCTTCCTCGGAAAACCGTGCCACCAACCGGGTATCATACTCCACCGCCACTTCGCGCAGATCCTGATAGGCGCGGGTGCCTGCGGGGGTGAGTTCAAGATATTCCAGCCGCCGGTCGGCATCGTTCCGATCCCGGGTCAGAAACCGGCGTTCCGCAAGCCGCGCCACCGCCCGGCTGATTTTGGTCTTGTGCATTTTCGAACGCGCGCCGATGTCTTTCGCCGTCATACGGCCATAGATCCCAAGGTGGAACAGCACCCGCCATTCCGTGCGCAGCATCCCATAGCGGTCCTTATAGGCCTTCTGAAACGCAAGGCTGCTTTCTTCCGCCGCCTGATTCAACAGATAGGGCAGAAAATTCTGAAGGTCGAATTCATCCGTTTGTGCCATGGCGAAGCAATCTATCCGTTGTTAGTTACAAAAACAACTGTTAACTTCGCAACGATCCACAGGAGACACGCGATGAACACCCATAATTTTCCCCACGCGATGACCCAGGCCCCCTCGCTGCCCGGTCTTCACGAAGGTTATATGCCCGGGTTTGGCAATGACTATGAAACCGAGGCCCTGCCCGGTGCCCTGCCCGAAGGCATGAACAGCCCGCAGAAATGCAACTATGGGCTTTATGGCGAACAACTGTCCGGCACCGCCTTCACCGCCCCCAGCCACCAGAACGAACGCACCTGGTGTTACCGTATCCGGCCCAGCGTAAAGCATTCGCATCGTTACGAAAAAATTGATGTCCCACATTGGAAATCGGCCCCCGACGTGGATCCTGATGTGATCTCTCTTGGCCAGTATCGCTGGGATCCGGTGCCCCATACCGACCAGCCGCTGACCTGGATCACGGGGATGCGCACCATGACCACCGCCGGGGATGTGAACACCCAGGTCGGCATGGCCTCGCATATCTATCTGGTCACCGACTCCATGACGGACGCCTATTTCTTTTCGGCCGATTCCGAACTGCTGGTGGTGCCCCAGGAAGGGCGGCTGCGCTTTGCAACCGAACTGGGAATCATCGACCTTGAGCCCAGGGAAATCGCCATTATCCCCCGTGGGCTGCTCTATCGGGTTGAGGTGCTGGAAGGTCCGGCGCGCGGCTTTGTCTGTGAAAACTACGGCCAGAAATTCGAACTGCCGGGGCGCGGCCCGATCGGAGCCAACTGCATGGCCAACCCGCGCGATTTCAAGGCCCCCGTGGCCGCGTTCGAAGACCGCGAAACGCCCAGCACCGTCACCATCAAATGGTGCGGCCAGTTCCACGTCACCCATATCGGCCACTCGCCGCTGGACGTGGTGGCGTGGCACGGCAATTATGCCCCGGTGAAATACGATCTGCGCACCTATTGCCCGGTTGGCGCGATCCTGTTTGACCACCCCGATCCGTCGATTTTCACCGTGCTGACCGCGCCCAGCGGCCAACCCGGCACCGCCAATATCGACTTCGTGCTGTTCCGCGAACGCTGGATGGTGGCCGAAAACACGTTCCGCCCGCCCTGGTATCACAAAAACATCATGTCCGAACTGATGGGCAACATCTATGGCCAGTATGACGCCAAACCAAAGGGTTTTGTCCCCGGCGGCATGTCCCTGCACAACATGATGCTGCCACATGGGCCGGACAAGAACGCCTTTGAAGGTGCCTCCAATGCGGATCTTGCGGCCGAGAAGCTGGACAATACCATGTCCTTCATGTTCGAAACCCGCTTCCCGCAGCATCTGACCGCCTTTGCCGCCAACGAAGCCCCACTACAGGACGATTACATCGACTGCTGGGCCGACATCGAAAAGAAATTCGACGGTACACCCGGCAAGAAATGATCGCTAAACTGTGCCCAATCCCCGCCCGGTTCCCATTCGGGGCTGGCGGGGCAACACAGCCTCCGAGCAAGGAAAAACAATGACCCTGATGACCTCCTGGGTGGCCTCGGCCAACGACGCCAACCACCCCTTCCCGCTGAACAATCTGCCCTATGGTGTGTTTTCCACCGCCGATCTTGAGCCGCGCTGCGGCGTGGCCATCGGGGACATGATTCTTGACATGGCCCGCGCCGAAGACACCGGGCTGATCACCCTGACCGAAGACGCGGTGTTTGACGTGCCGTTCTGGAACGAGGTGATGGAGCTGGGGTCTGACGCCTGGGCCGCCCTGCGCGCCCGGCTGATCGAAATCCTGTCCGAGGGATCGGCAGACAGGGACGCCGCCGAACCCCTGCTGGTCAACCGCGCCGATGCAGAACTGCACATGCCCTTCCTGGTCAGCGAATACACCGACTTCTATGCCGGGCGGCAACATGCCGAAAACATGGGCTCGATCCTGCGCGGTGGCCCCGAACTGCCGGCCAACTGGCTGCACATCCCCATCGGCTATAACGGGCGCGCCTCCTCGGTGGTGGTTTCGGGCACCGACATCCGCCGCCCGCTGGGTCAGATGAAGGCCCCGGACGCCGCCGCCCCCTCGTTCGGCCCGTGCAAACGGCTTGATATCGAACTGGAAATGGGTGCCGTGGTGGGCACCGCCTGTGACATGGGGGTGCCGATCACCACGGAACAGGCCGACGACATGATCTTTGGCTACGTGCTGCTCAATGACTGGTCGGCGCGCGACATCCAGGGGTGGGAATACCAACCCCTCGGCCCGTTCCAGGGCAAAGCCTTCGGCACCTCGATCAGCCCCTGGATCGTGACCAAAGAGGCGCTGGAACCCTTCCGCACCGAGGTGCCCGAGCGCACGCACGAATTGCTGCCCTATCTCGCCGAAACCAAACCGGGCCTCTATGACATCGAACTCCAGGTGCTGATGCAGCCCGAAACCGCCGACACCGCCAGCGTCGTGGCCACCACCAATTACAGCCGTATGTATTATTCGGCGGCCCAACAACTGACCCACCACGCGGTGGGCGGTTGCGGCATGAACCCCGGCGACCTGTTGGGGTCGGGCACCATTTCGGGCCCCACCAAAACCGAATACGGCTCGTTGATGGAGCTCAGCTGGGCCGGGCGCGAGCCCTTCACCCTGCCCACCGGCGAGGTCCGCAGTTTTCTCGAAGACGGTGACACCATGACCCTGCGCGGCAACGCACGCGGTGACGGCTATACCATCGGGTTTGGCGATTGCGTCGGCACGATCCTGCCCGCGCTGGAAGATCCGTTCAAAAACTGATCGGGCCACCTTTCCACACTGCCTTTCGCCAAAGGCGGCGCAACGCCACCGCCTTTGGCCCCCGAAATCAACCCAACAACTGATATGATACCAGACAAGAAAATGCGTAACTTCGTACCCCCTGTTCTCCTTGCCCTGACCCTTGCTTTCGCGGCTCAGACAGCCCAGGCCCAGAGCCGCACCGAGCTTGCCCGACAATACGTCGCGCTTCCCGGCGTGCAGGCGATGTTGCGGGAAATGTTCGCTCCCGAAGCGATGTATCAACAGGTGCGCAACACCTTCCCGAAAAATGTGAAAATCTCGAATTCGAAAAAGCGCCGGATCGGCAAAGTCCTGTCCCAGGGCATGATGCAGATCCTGCCAGCGATGAACAAAACCCTCGCCCGGGAAGCGGCGCGCAGTTTCACCAAGGCGGAACTCAAGGCGATGATCGCATTCTATTCTACGCCCGAAGGGGCGTCGATCCTGTCGAAAACGACCAGCCTGACAACCCGGTCCATAGCCCGGATGGCCCCCAATATCGAAGCGGTCAAACGGGCCGTAACCCCCGCAATCATTAGAATTCTGAAGGACTGACCCAATGGCAAAAGCATTCGCATCCCAAGGCGACATGACCGAAAAGAAAATCACCTTTGATGAAATCGGGGAAGGTCTCTATGCCTTTACCGCCGAAGGCGACCCGAATTCGGGCGTCATCATCGGTGACGACAGCGTGATGGTCGTCGAAGCACAAGCCACCCCGCGTCTGGCCCACAAGGTCATCGACTGTGTGCGCCGCGTCACCGACAAACCGATCACCCATGTGGCGCTGACCCACTATCACGCCGTGCGCGTACTCGGGGCTTCGGCCTTCAACGCCCAACAGGTTATCATGTCCAACGCCGCCTACAACATGGTGCTGGAACGTGGGCAAGAGGATTGGGACAGCGAATTCCAACGCTTTCCCCGCCTGTTTGAAGGCCATGAAAGCATCCCCGGCCTGACCTATCCCACCACCACGTTTACGGACGAAATGACCGTTTTTCTTGGCAAACGCCGGGTGAACATCAAACAGATTGGTCGCGCCCACACGGCAGGGGATGCCGTGATCCACGTGCCGGACCAGAATGTCATGTTCACCGGCGATATCGTCGAGGACCACTCCGCCTGCTACTGTGGCGACGGGCATTTTGCCGACTGGGGCAACACGCTCGACAAGATCAAGGCCTATGACGTGGACGCCATCGCCCCGGGCCGTGGTGGCGCATTGGTTAGCAAAGAGGCGGTGGAACGCGCGATCGAAAGCACCCGCGACTTTGTTCAAAGCACCTACCTGCCCGCCGCCCGCGTGGCTGCGCGTGGTGGATCGCTTAAAGAAGCCTGGGACGCGGTGCGCGCCGAATGCGACCCGAAATTCGCCGATTACGCGATCTATGAACATTGCCTGCCCTTCAACGTGGCCCGCGCCTATGACGAAGCCCGCGGCATCGCTCACCCCCGCATCTGGACCGCCCAGCGCGATCTGGAAATGTGGGAACAGTTGCAGGGGTGATGCTCTTCGCGCCCTGACAGGCGCGCCTCGCGAGGCCGACCGCAAGGTCGGACGAGCGGCGCGCCTGTCCTGGACCCATTCAAAACACGCAAAGCCGTGCCAGCATTGACACAGCCCCCGGAGGAGACCCCATGTTCGACGACCGCTACACCCTCGCGTTCAAACGATACCCCTATGAAAAATCCGCCGATCAGGATGCGGCCACCCCCGCCCGCCACCCGGTCGTGGTCATGGGCGGCGGGCCCATCGGCGTTGCCACCGCGCTTGATCTTGGCCAACAAGGCATCCCGGTGCTGGTGCTGGACGATCACGAAGGCGTCGGCATGGGGTCGCGCGCCATCTGTTTTGCCAAACGCTGTCTCGAAATCGCCGACCGCTATGGCTGTGGCAAACCCATGGTGAAAAAAGGCGTGGTCTGGAACCTGGGCAAAGTATTCCATCAGGACCGCCAGGTATTCGAATTCAACCTGTTGCCCGAAGAAGGCCATGAATACCCGGCCTTCATCAACATGCAGCAACCCTATTTCGAAAGCTTCATGCTGGACCGGTTCGAAGAGCTGCAAAAGAGCGGCGCGCCGATCGAAATCCGTGGCAAGAACCGTGTCGAAAACGTCATTCAACACAACGATTACGTGGAAATTGAAATCCTGACGCCGGACGGGCCTTACACGATCCATGCCGACTGGCTGATCGGCTGTGACGGCGCGGCGTCGCCCCTGCGTACCATGCTGGACCTCGATTTCACCGGCAAGGTGTTCCAGGACAGCTTCCTGATCGCCGATATCAAGATGAAGTCGGACGATTTCCCCACCGAACGCTGGTTCTGGTTCGACCCCTCCCATGGCGAAGGGGCCTCGACCCTGCTGCACAAGCAACCCGACGACGTCTGGCGCGTGGATTTCCAGATCGGCTGGGACGTGGACCGCGCCGAAGAGATGAAAGAGGAAAATATCCGCCGCCGTCTGGACGCCTTTCTGGGCGAGGGTGTCGAATATGACATGGTCTGGTCCTCGATCTACACCTTCCAATGCAAACGCATGGACAGTTTCCGCCATGGCCGCGTGTTCTTTGCCGGCGACGCCGCGCATCAGGTATCGCCCTTTGGCGCGCGCGGCGCGAATTCGGGGATGCAGGACGTGGACAATCTCGGCTGGAAACTGGGCATGGTGATCCGTGGCGAAGCGCCTGACTCGCTTCTGGACAGCTATGACAGTGAACGTATCCACGGCGCGGATGAAAACATCCTGAACTCGACCCGCTCCACCGATTTCATCACCCCGAAATCCAGGATGAGCAAGATTTTCCGCGATGCCGTGCTGGCCCTGTCGGAACATTACGATTTTGCCCGCCCGCTGGTGAACTCGGGGCGTCTGTCGGTGCCCTGCACCTATGACGGATCGCCGCTGAATTCGGCGGATGCGCTGCCCGACGGCCCGGCCCGGTCGCGTCCCGGCGCGCCCTGCCCCGATGCGCCGCTGGGGGATGGGTTCCTGTTGCCCCGGCTGAGCGGCAAATTCACCCTGCTGACCATCGACGCCGAGGCCCCCGAGGAGCTAACCGAAGAGGGCATCACCGCCACGCGTCTGGCCCTGTCGGTGGCGGATGACACGACACAGGCGTTGAAAGACCGCTATCTGGGCGACGCGCCTTCCGGGGTCTATCTGATCCGCCCCGACCAACATGTGGCCGCCCGCCGCGACAGTTACAACGAAACCCTGTTCCGCGCCGCCCTGCGCCGTGCCACGGGCAAGGAGTAAGAGACATGAGCGAATTGAACCTGTCCCCCAATATCGACACACCTGACGATTTCTATGCCGAACTGATCGCGGCCCATGAACCGCTGTCAAAGGACGAAAGCGATGCCTATAACGCGCGCCTTATCCTGATCCTGGCCAACCATATCGGGGATCGCGCGGTGTTGTCAGAGGCGCTTGTCGCGGCTGCAAAACGCGGCTGAACATGCGCCCATTCGGGTAAAACAAAAAGAACGGGGTGGCTTGGTAAAGGCCCCCCGTTTTTCATTGCACAGGGGTCCGCAGAAAGGTTGTCCAAAACGATCCCGGGAATTGCAACCCCCGCCATTATAGCCAAAAGACACACTCAGAATTGTGTCTTTTGGCTATAATGCGGAAACGCTTTCAACAGTCCGCCATGTCTGACCAGAGCGGTTTCAACTGCTCAACGCCCTTGCCAACGGCGACATCTCTGATATTACTTAACATGTAAAATTAAATCGAGGAGCGATCATGCGCTGGAGCGACTTTCCAAAATGGGGCAAATGGGCCTCCGACTGGGCGGCGCAGTATCACGCCGGTTTGCGGGACCGCCCGGTCCGGGCACAAACCCAACCGGGCGAGATCATCGCCCAACTCCCCCCCGCCCCGCCCGAAACGGCACAGGCGATGGAACAGGTGGTGGCCGATTTTGAACGGATCGTCCTGCCCGGGATCACCCATTGGCAACATCCGCGCTTCTTTGCCTATTTCCCGTCCAACGCCTCGCCCGCCGCTGTGCTGGCCGATTACCTGACCACCGCCATGGCACCACAGTGTATGCTATGGCAGACCTCTCCGGCGGCGACGGAAATGGAAACCCGGATGATGGAGTGGCTGCGACAGGGGATTGGTTTGCCCGACGCCTTTCATGGGGTGATCCAGGACAGCGCCTCCTCTGCCACGCTTGCCGCCGTTTTGACCATGCGCGAACGGGCGCTGAACTGGCACGGGAACGTGAACGGTTTGTCCGGGCAAAAAACGTTGCGGGTCTATTGCAGCGAAGAAGTGCATAGCTCTGTGGATCGCGCCATCTGGGTTGCCGGGATTGGTCAGGCCAACCTGATCCGCATCCCCACCCAGGGGCCGATGCGGGCGATGGACCCGGCGGCGCTGGACGCCGCCATTCGCGCCGACAGGGAGGCCGGGTTTCTGCCCGCCGGTGTCGTCGCCTGTACCGGGGGCACCGGCACCGGGGCCTGTGACGACATTGGCGAAACCATCCGCGTGGCCCATGGCCACGGGCTTTATGTCCACGTGGACGCGGCCTGGGCCGGGGCGGCGATGATCTGTCCGGAATTCCGCCCGCTGTGGGCCGGGATCGAAGACGCCGACAGCGTGGTCTTTAACCCCCACAAATGGCTGGGGGCACAGTTCGACCTGTCGGCCCACTTCATCCGCGCCCCC
Organism: Rhodobacterales bacterium; assembly: GCA_002747035.1. GTDB lineage: Bacteria > Pseudomonadota > Alphaproteobacteria > Rhodobacterales > Rhodobacteraceae. The sequence continues at coordinate 137,864 of PDRZ01000020.1, read as the reverse complement.
GCGGATCTGACCCGCACCCTTGCGATCCAGCCCGAATACCTGAAAACTCACGGGGCGGACGGGATCATCAACTATTCCGAATGGTCCGTCCCCCTTGGCCGCCGGTTCCGCGCCCTGAAACTGTGGTTCATGATCCGCGCCTACGGGATGGCGGGGCTGCGCGCCCGGCTGCGCAACCATGTGACGTGGTCACAGGGCCTGTGCGAACGCCTGCGCGCCACGCCGGGGTTTGAAATCGTGACCGAGCCTGTGTTGTCTCTGTTTACCTTCCGATACGCGCCACAGGATGCACCGGATTTGGATGGGCTGAACCTGTCTCTGGTCAATGCCATCAATGACGACGGGCGCATCTACCTGACCCAGACCCGCACCGGGGGGAACACCGGCAATAAACTGGTCATCCGCTTCCAGGCGGGACAGTTTGACTGCACCCGGGAAGACATCAATATGGCGTATGACGTGATCACAGAAATCGCCGGAAAACTGGAGAGCTGACCCATGCCCGCACCCACAAACCGTTTCAAGGCCGCCCTGAAGGCGGGTAAAATGCAATATGGCTGTTGGGCCGGGTTTGCCGATGCCTATGCGACCGAAATGCTGGCGACAGCCGAATTCGACTGGCTGGTCGTCGACGGGGAACATGCGCCCAACGACCTGCAAACTCTGTCGGCCCAGATCGGCGTGTTACAGCATGAACACTCCGAGGCCGTGGTGCGCCTCCCGGTGGGCAATGAATGGCTGGTGAAACAGGTGCTGGATGCAGGTGCTCAGACGCTTTTGATCCCGCTGGTGGAAACCGCCGATCAGGCACACGAGATGGTGCGAGCGATGTTATATCCCCCGACCGGGATTCGCGGGTCCGGGGCGGCGCTGGCCCGGGCCTCGCGGTTTTCGGCGATCCCCGACTACGTGGCCACGGCCAATGACCAGATGTGCCTGTTGGTTCAGGTGGAAACCGTGAAGGGCATGGAAAACCTCGATGATATCCTGACGGTTGAAGGGGTGGATGGTGTGTTCATTGGCCCCTCGGACCTTGCAGCGGACATGGGGTTTTTGGGAAACTCCTCTGCGCCGGAGGTGGCCGAGGCAATCCAGCGCGGGTTGGCACGTATCGCAGCATCGGACAAGGCGGCCGGCATCCTGGCCGTGGACAACAAGGTTGCCCAAACATACGCGGAGTGGGGCGCACAGTTTCTGGCCGTGGGAATCGACGTGCTGATGCTTGTGAAAACCGCGCGGGAGACTATGGCTCTGTGGAAATCACGCGACACGACGTGACGCGAAGACCTGCGCCGCCTGCGGCGTCAGCATTCTGGGGGGGGGGGGGGGGGTGTGGTTCATGCCTTTGGCATGAACCACACCCAAAGCGGCCCTTCGGGCCGCCGCCTGCGGCGGGCGGGGCCGTGCCTTCGGCACGGCCGGCACGACCCAGTGGTGAGCCGCAGTGGACAACGCTTTAAATATATTTTGCCGCGCAATTTATTTGCAATTCCCTGAGCATTCGGCAATGTACCCTGCATGGCTGGCCAAACCGATACCCTGGTTAACACCCTTCTTGCCGAGATAGATGCGGGGCATCTTTCTCCCGGCGATGTGATCGACGAACACGTCCTGATTGACCGGCACAACGTGTCCCGCACCCCGGTCCGCGAGGCCATGATCAAGCTGGAAAGCGCCGGGTTGATCCAACGCCTGCCCCGCAAAGGGGCCACCGTGTTCAAACCCACACTGGAAGAGTTCCTCGCCATTCTGGAGGTCCACGCGCAACTTGAGGGCCAGGCCGCCGGGCTGGCGGCGCGCCGTTTATCCAAGCGTCACGCCCAGGCGCTGGAGCAGGCGACGCAGGCCTGTGAAGCCCATGCCAGGACCCATGGCGATGCCCACCCGGATCTATATTATCAACTCAACCTCGACTTTCACCGGGTGGTGGCCGAGGCGGCAGGCAACCCCTTCCTTCTGGACATGATCAAGACCAATGCGCGCAAGCTGATGGCCTATTACAGGGCGCGCTATCGCTACGCGGGGGTGATCGCAGCATCGGCGCAGGAGCATCGCGAAATCGCCACCCTGATCACCGCCCGGAGATCGCGAGAGGCCGAAGCGGCGATGGCGGCGCATGTGAGTTTCGATCACGTGACGGCGATGGACCTGCTGGCGGCTCTGGATTGATCACCCCCGCGGAAAATCTTGATCAACCCACTGATTTAAAGCGTTTCCACATCATGCTGAGTCAACGTCATGCGGAAACGCTTTGCCTTCCAGAAAACAGGCAATCCATTCGGCAGTTGCGACCATGTCCGGCGCACCGACAAGCGACTCCCGCGCCGACGCTGTCACCTCATCGGGCAATTCATCCGTCAGTTCGTCAATCAACGCGGCAAAGAAGTCCGGGGTCATTTCCGGGTGGTACTGGGTGGTCATCACCCCCTGCCCGATCACGAATCCGGCCACGGGACATCCCGGTCCGCTGGCAATCACCCGCGCCCCGTCCGGCAGGCGGTCCACCTGTTCGCAATGGCTTGCATAAATCGGCATCCGGCGGCCATCGGTGAAGGTCGCATCGACCTGACCAAACACCCATCCTTCGGGATTTTTGCCCACCGATCCGCCCAACGCCATGGCAATCGCCTGATGCCCGAAACAGGCCCCGAACATCGGGATTCCCGCCCTTACAATTTCGCGGATCAACCCCATCAACCGCGCCACCCAAGCCGCATCAGAGTTCACCGAATGCGGGCTTCCGGTGATCATCACCCCGTCAATACCTTCCAGCGATTCGGGGAAGTCACCATCCTTGACGGCATAAACCGGATACTCCCATTCCGGCCGGACCATACGCATCATGGCCGGGAATTTTTCCCCGTCTCTGGGCCAGTTATGGGCGAAATCGCTTTCATCCGTGTTGGTCATCAGAATGGCGATCCTCATCGCGCCCTCCAGATTTTCTTTGACATATTTAAATCGGCTCATAATATACTTAACAAGCTAACAACCAAATGCCAACAGCCAACAGGAAGAGACGCCCATGACGATCTGGACTCCAACCGACGATGGTCACGCCGATCTGACCAGCCATGACACCTTCGTCAACGGCGCGCCTCACAATACGTTCAAACGCCTGCGCGACACGGATCCCGTGCATTGGACCGACTGGGACGCGGGCAAAGGGTTCTGGTCGATCACCCGCAACGCCGACATCACGGAAATGAACCGCAATACCGCGGTGTTTTCCTCGGCCCGCGGCATCCGAATGGAAGACCAGAGCTACGAAGAATACCTCGCCCGCCGCACATTCCAGGAAACCGACCCCCCCGAACATATGAAAACCCGGATCAAGGTGGCCAAAGCCTTCTCCAAACCGGTGATTGCCGAATTTGAAAAGGACATCAAACTGCTCTGCGATGAAATCCTGGACGAGGTTCTGGAAAACGACAGCTTTGATGCCACCAAAGAGATTGCCCGCCTGCTGCCCATGCGCATGCTGGGGCGCATCGTGGGCCTGCCGGACGAAGACCTTGCCTGGCTGGTGGAAAAGGGCGACGCGCTGATCGCCAATACCGACCCGGATTTCACCGATCACGTATTGGACAAGATGACCACGGATGAATTCCGCATGATGCCGTTCAACTCGCCTGCGGGAGCCGAGCTTTACACCTATGCCAAGGACCTGATGGCCCGCAAAGAGGCGGCGGGCGACACTTCGGGCGTGCTGCACCTGATCCTGCAACCGGACAAGGACGGCAACACGATCACACAGGAAGAATTCCGCAATTTCTTCTGCCTCCTCGTGGCGGCGGGCAACGACACAACCCGCTATTCCATCGCCGCCGGGATTCAGGCGATGTGCCACCAACCCGAGCTGCTGGAGCAGATGAAAACCGGCGATATCTGGGCCACCGCGCCCGACGAAATCATCCGCTGGGCCACCCCTGCGCTCTATTTCCGCCGCACCGCGATGCGGGATATCGAAGTCCACGGCAAAAAGATCCGCGAAGGCGACAAGGTACTGTACTGGTGGTCTTCGGCCAATCGCGACGAACGGGTGTTTGACGACCCGTTCCGCGTGAACCTGACCCGCACCCCCAATAAACACATGAGCTTTGGCCAGGGCGGCCCTCATGTCTGTCTCGGCATGTGGCTGGCCCGGCTCGAAGTGCGCGTGCTGTTTCAGGAACTTGCCAAACGCCTGTCCTCCATCAAAGCCGATGGAGATCACGAATTCCTGCGCTCGAACTTCGTCGGCGGGATCAAGAAACTGCCCGTGCGCATCCAACGCGCCTGAAGCAATCCTGAAGCAAAGGGAGAGTACCACCATGAAACCCCGCCTGCGTGTTCAATTCTGTGACCACCTGTCGATCATGCGCGGCAAATACCTGCCGAATTCGAAAATCGCCGACAGCTCCACCCGGTTCTGCCGCTCCACCTTTGGGGTGCATTATGACAAGGACCTGCTCCCCGCCCCCGGCGCGATGATGATGGAGGGGCTGCCGGACATGGAGATGAAATGGTACCATGACGAAATCCGCGACAGCTGGGAACCCGATACCAGGATCGTGCTGGGCGATCTTTACGACGACGCAGGTGCCCCCCTGCCCATGTGTCCGCGCGGCGCGCTGAAACGGGCCGTGGCCGAATGGCAGAGCATGGGCCTCACCCCCAAGGTCGGCATCGAACTGGAAGCCTTCGCGCTGCAAACGGATGAACACGGCGTGCTTGCCCCCTATGACGCGCCCGGCGGCGTGGTCTATGGCACCGGGCCGTTCTCGGACCCGCTGCGGTTCAACGACGCGATCTGGGAGATGGCCGATCAACTGGGCTTTTCCCTTGAAATGATCACCGCCGAATATGACAGCCCGCAATTCGAATACGTGCTGACCTTTGGCGATGCGGTCAAGGCGGTGGACGACATCGTGCTGTTCCGCCTGATGGCGCGGGAAATCGCGCTGGAACATGGGATCGTGCTGACCTTCATGCCCAAACCAATTGCCGAAGCGGGCGGTTCGGGGATGCATATCAACTTCTCCTTTACGGATAAATCGGGCGGCAATGCGCTCTCCTCGGGGGACCAGGGCGGGCCCGACCATATGAACAACCTGGCGCGCGGCTGCCTTGCCGGGCTGATCCACCACCACAAGGGACTGGCCGGGCTGATCGCCCCCACCGCCAATTCCTATCAACGGCTGCAACCGGGATCTCTTTCGGGGTTCTGGCGCAACTGGGGCGGCGATCACCGCAACGTCACCACCCGGATTTCATCCGAAGGCGGGGCCAAGGCGCGTTTGGAACACCGCATGGCCGATGCCTCCTCCAACCCTTACACCGCCACCGCCGCCGTGCTGCACGCCGCGCGGCTGGGCGTGGTCAACAACCACCAACTGCCGCCCATGGAAACCGGCGACGGGTTTGAAAAAACCGATGCAAGGGAAAGCACGGCCATGGATCTTGCCGGCGCGATCAAGGATCTGCGCGCCGATACCGAGCTGACGGCGGCGGTGGGACAGACCCTCTGTGACAACCATGCCTTCATGAAGGAAAAAGAGGTCAAGAAAACCCGCGATCTGGAAGGGGACGCCGCACGCGACTTCTACGTGCATTTCATCTGAGGTCCGCAGCTTTTCACCTTTCCCTGCAACTCTCCCGCCAGAGGCCTCCAAACCGCCCTGGCCAGCCCAAAGGACGCCACATGAAAGTCACCTGGAAACTCCCCGATGGCGGTGAAATCACCGCCGATGTTGAACCCGGCCACAACATGATGGAGGCCGCGGTGGCCAACAATGTGCCCAACGTCATTGGCGAATGCGGCGGCTCGCTGTCCTGTGCCACGTGCCACGTCCATGTGGATCCCGCCTGGGTCGCAAAAACCGGCACGCTGGACGATTTCGAAGACGCCATGCTCGACGCCGCCGAAGCGCCGCGGTCCGACACCTCCCGCCTGTCCTGCCAGATCACCGCGTCCGACGATCTCGACGGGCTCGTCCTGATCGTCCCTCAGGTTTGACGCGAGGCAGGCCATAAGGCCTGAAGAGCCCCCCGAAAATACCACTAATAACGGCACCCCACCCGGTGCCGTTTACCTTCTGGCCCTCCACCACCGGAACGCCAAACCGATGCCGCCACGGTGCCGCCCCGCTGCGCAAAAGTCACCCCCCCGCCGCCAGCCAAAAAACCAAACCTTAACCCTGCGCCCGCAGATCGCGGCAGAGTTCGGCGCATGCGCAGATTTTTCTTCCCAATCCCAACGCCATCGTTTAGATTTTCCGAAATTGCAATTCAGGAAATCCGAAAACATGAGCTCGAACAACTCGGTTCCATCCCAGACCCCCGCCCCTAATGTCTATGACGCCGAACCCATCCCCGAAGCCGCCCGCGCCGAAATTGATCGGTTGCTGAAAACCGGGGACCTGTTCCGCTATACCGCCCCGGAAAACGCGCCCGTGACCCTTCTGGAACGGGAATTCGCGGCGATGATGGGCAGCAAATACGCGCTGGCCGTTTCCTCCTGTTCCGCCGCCCTGTTCCTGTCGCTCAAGGCGCTTGGCCTGCCCCGCGACGCCCGGGTCCTGATCCCCGGCTTTACCTTCGCCGCCGTGCCCTCATCGGTGATCCACGCCGACTGCATTCCCGTACTGTGCGAAGTTGGTGACAATTATCGCATTGATATCAAAGACTTCGAACAACGCCTCGATGATGACATCGAGGCTGTGATCATTTCCCACATGCGCGGGCACACCTCGGACATGGACGCGATCATGGCGCTTTGTAACGCGCGCGGCGTCCCCGTGGTCGAAGACGCGGCCCACTCTCTTGGCACCACCTGGCATGGCCGCAACATCGGCACCATTGGCCGCGTGGGGTGTTTCAGCTTTCAATCCTACAAGCTGGTCAATGCCGGCGAAGGTGGCATCCTGATCACCGATGACGCCGACCTTGTGGCCCGCGCCGTGATCATGTCGGGGGCCTATGAACACAGCTGGCAAAAACACCTGGACCGCGCCGATAACACGGCGGATCTGGAACAGGCTTTTGCCAAATGGCAAAATCAGCTTCCTCTTTATAATCTGCGGCTTAGCAACCTTTCGGCGGCGATTATCCGCCCGCAATTGCCCGAAGTGGCGCGCCGTGTCACCGATGGTCGCCGCAACCACGACTACGTGGCCGAACGGCTGAACGCCTCGCCCTGGCTGAACGTGCCGGACAAGTTGGGCCCCGAAGACCGCGCCCCGGATTCGATCCAGTTCAACCTCGTGGACCTCAGCGAAGACGAAGCCCGCGCCTTTGCCAAGGCCGCTGCCGAACGTGGAATCAAGGTCCAGATTTTTGGCCTGTCCGAAGATAACGCCCGCGCCTTCTGGAACTGGCAATTCATTCCCGGGGAAACTCCCGATCTGCCCCGCACCCGCAAGATGTTGATGAAGGCCTGTGACGCCCGTTTGCCCGCCCGTCTGACCCTGCCGGAACTGGATGTGATCGCGGATGCGCTGACCATGGCCGCCCAACAGGTGATGGGCCGAGAAGCCGCGTAATCCATTGTTTTACAACGTCTTCACCACGTCTTCCAGAAACCCGTAACGCTTGATCGCGGGGCCAATGATGGCCTCGCGCGCGATGTCGCGCAGGGCTGCGGCCACCTCGCCTGGCATATCGTTCAAGACACCGTGCCGCGCAATCAGGCTGATACGGCGCGACAGCGGCGCAAAGGGCAATGCGATCACGTCGATCTGGCTGGCAAACCGCCGGGCGCGCATCAATGCCAGAGGTGTGAGGATCGTCCACCCCGCCCCCTGCCCCACCAAAGCCAGGATCGCGTGATAGCTATCAAGCTCGAATTTATGTGCCACGGTCAGGTTTTGCCGCGCCAGATGCGCCGCGATCAACCGTCCCATGTGGTGTCGGCTGGTATATTGCACCAACGGCAAAGATTGCAGTTGTTTCAACACGTTACCATCCGGGTCTACCGCCCCTTTCGGGGCCGCGACCACGAATCCATCTTCCAGGATCGGATGCACTTCCATCCAATCCGCAGGTGCCCCCATCTCGGCTGCCACGATCACGTCCAGCGCCCGGGCGTCCAGCTGATCATACAGGAAATGGCTGGCCCCGGTTTCAAGCAGGAACTGGCACCCGGTCAGTTCCCCGGCCATATGCGCCAACAGGCGCGGGGTCACATCGGCCTCGAAATCCTCGATCATGCCCAGTCGGAACCGGGTCAGCGCGCTGAGATCGGAATTGGCAAGCTCGGCCCGGGCCTGGGCCGCCTCGTTCAGAATGCTCTGAGCCCGGCGTCGAAAAATCTCGCCCGCAGGAGTCAGCCGCACAGGACGCGAAGACCGGTCAAGCAGGGTCGCCCCGATCGCATTTTCAAGATTGCTCAGCTGCTGAGACACCGCCGAAGGCGACGCCCCCAACCGCCGCGCAGCAGCCGAGATCGAACGTTCCTCGGCTGTGGCGACAAAAACCTCAACCCCCCAAAGGGTGATCTTTGTGGGGCTGCCGACCATCTCGGCCTATTTGTCCAGATTGGATAATTTCGATTGCAAATCAGCAAGTTGCGCCTTGATATCGTCAAGGTTTTCACCTTCCGGTTCGGGCTTCGCATCAGGCTTGGCCTCGGGGCCTCCGCCGCCTGCGCCGCCGCCCCAGCCGCCGGTTATGGCCTTCATGAACGCGTCCTGCTGGGCCTGCATCGCTTCGAATCCCGGCATTTTGGCCATGGGATTCATGGAACCGAAATTCTCGATCACCTTGGATTGACCGTCTCTCAGCATGTCGAAACTGGCCTGCAGGAATTGCGGCATCACACTTGCCGCCTGATCGGTATAGCTGCGTACCAGATCGTTCAGCACAGAGACAGGCAGCACGTTTTCGCCCCGGCTTTCATGTTCCGCGATAATCTGAAGCAGGTATTGCCGGGTCAGGTCGTCGCCAGATTTCAGATCGACGATCTGAACCTCGCGGCCCGCGCGGATGAACCCCGCGATATCGTCCAGCGTCACATAATCGCTGGTTTCGGTATTATACAGCCTGCGGCTTGCATAACGTTTGATCAGAAGCGTGTTTTCGCTGTCGGCCATCGGCATCCCTCCCAAGGATTGCGGTGCGTGAATTGCAGCACCGCAGCAAAACCTTAAGCGACCGCAGAAAAAAAGGAAAGAGCGAGCCGCAAGGCTCGCTCTTCTGGATGTCGCATCCCGGATGGGAGGAGAGGGAGGAGGGATGCGAATTCCCGGTAACTCAACTGAGACTTACCTGTGACTTACTTGGCGGTCGCTTTTTTGGCGGCCTTGGTCACATCGTCGGTTGCTTTCTTGACAGCAGCAGTCGCCTCTTCGGTGACGTCCTTGCCAGCGGCCATCAGCAGCTCAACCGTTTCCATTTGCACTTTTTTCGCAACTTCGGCGAAGGCGGCCATGTTTTCGGCAGCAACTTCAGCGGAAGCCGAAGCAAAATCGGTCATGGCTTTGGCGTAATCGGCAGGATCAGTCTGGGCCTTGGAAACGTCGCCCAGTTTGGCCAGCGCGTCTTTGGTCCATTTGCTGGAGATTTCGGCCGACTTTTCAGCGGCATCCAGAGCAACGGCGGACAGTTTTTCGCCCAGAGCGGCCTGGTTTTTCACGGCATCTTCAAAGGCCGCAGTGTCAACGGGGAATGCGCCCATCATGTCTTTCATGACGGCGGTGAAATCTGGCGTCTTGGTCATTTTGGTTTTCCTTTTGAACCGGGCCTTGGCCCTTCAGGGTTTCGCGTTTCTCTGCGTCTGCAAACAATATGCTTTCTGCGCTGCGGCATTTCAAGCTTTTTCTTGCTGCATTGCAGCAAAAATACGCAAAACCCCTGATAAAAAAAGAAAATTAAAGATCCGGGATGGCCTTCACATAGGTGCCGGGGGCCGGAACGATGGGCGGATAAGCCGAATCGCCGGGGGTACGCGCCGGGACTTTCTTGCCCGAACGCTTGGCCAGCCACTTGCCCCAGCGCGGCCACCACGTGCCTTCGTGATAGGTCGCGCCCTGCATCCAGGCGTCACAATCCCCGCTCAGGTCCGGGTTGGTATAATGCCCGTACTTCTTCTTGCTGGGCGGATTGACAATGCCCGCGATGTGGCCGGATTCAGACACGATAAAGGTCTTGCTCTCGGATCCCGTCATCCGGAACCCCCGATAGCAATCTTTCCACGGGGCGATATGGTCGGTTTCACAGGTGATCGAACACAACGGCACATCCACATCGGAAATTTTCAACACTTCGCCACACACCCGGAACCCGCCGGAAACGAAATCATTGTTCTGGCACAGCCCACGCAGATATTCCTTGGCCATACGCGCCGGCAGGTTCGACCCGTCCCCGTTCCAGAACAGCAAATCGAACGCAGGCGGTGTTTCCCCCATCATGTAATTCTTGATCGCCGGGGAATAGACAAGGTCATTGGACCGCAAAAAGCTCATGGTGCGCGACATGACAAGCGACCGCAGCACACCGTATTTGTCCACCTCGTCCTCGATTCCATCGATGAATTCTTCCTGCAAGAAGGGCGTGAACTCCCCCTGCTCGCTGAAATCCGTAAGAGCCGTAAAGAAGGTGGCGGATTTGATCGACTTGTCTTTGCGTTTCTTCAACAGCGCCAGGGTCAGGTGCAGCGTGGTCCCGGCAATGCAATAGCCCACCGTATTAACCTGTTTTTCGCCGGTGATCTCCTTGGCCACGCGGATCGCCTCAAGAAACCCTTCTTCTATATAGGTGTCCATACCCACATCACGATAGGCCACACCGGGGTTGACCCAGCTGACCACGAACAGTGTGAACCCCTGTTCAACAATCCACTTGATCAGACTGTTCTGGGCCTTGAGATCCAGAATGTAGAACTTGTTGATCCAGGGCGGAAAGATCACCAGCGGCGTTTTGTGTACGGTTTCGGTGGCGGGCGTGTATTGGATCAGTTCCATCATGCGATTGCGAAACACCACCTCGCCCGGGGTGGTTGCGACGTTTTTCCCCAGCTCGAACGCGCGGTCATCGGCCAGTCTGACCAACAGCTCACCGTCATTGACCTCAAGATCACTGATCAGGTTCTCCAGCCCCCGCACCAGCGATTCGCCCTCGGTTTCGATGGCCCGTTCCAACGCATCCGGGTTGGTGCCCAGGAAATTAGTGGGGGATAACATGTCAATGATCTGTTGAGAAAAGTAATCCAGCTTGCGGCGTTCGGTGGGGTCCAGATCCTCCAACCCGTCAACCGTGTCGCGAATCGCCTTGGCATTCATCATGTATTGCTGTTTGACGAAGTTGAAATAAGGGTTGGTCTGCCACAACGGGTTGGCAAAACGGCGGTCGGTGGGGGTGTGGTCCTCGGGCGCTTCAATCTTGCCTTTGGCCAATACCTGTTGGGCTTCCATGAAATGCTTGACCGTATTGCCCCAGTAATCCAACTGTTGCTCGAACACCTTGGCGGGGTTCTGCATCAATTCCGTCCAATAGGCTGCCCCGGCCTTGGCGAACAGCTCCTGATCCGGGCCATTCAACGTCGGGTTCACCGCTTTTCGATGCGACATGACATTGATAAGACGTTGCGACAAGGCCTCTACCCGGGCAAGATTTTCATTCAGTTTTTCGAGATTTTGCCCTGCGACATCGTCTTTTGTTGTCATCTTAACGTAATTCCCTTACTTTCGCTGCTACGCAGCATTCCTCCCTTGGGCGCCCTCTTGCGCGCCCCATGGCTGGATATGCCACAGGACTGTAACAAGGAGACGCTCATGCGGTATATGGCCCACTACGATCTGATGGAAACTATGCGTAACACTAATCAGTGGCTGGGTGCATCCGCCCTCTCCTTTGCATCCTACCCGATGTTTTCGATGGTGCCAAACCCTGCTCTGCAATGGATGGCCGCATGGGGCGAAGTAACCGAACGGACATTCCAGCGTATGGTGGTCAAACCGGACTGGGGCATTCGCACCTTTGTCTGCCCGGATGGCAAGGATCACCTGGTCAATGTCGACACCGTGGTGGAACGTCCCTTTGGCGACCTGATCCATTTCAACGTTGTCGGGCGCGAACCGAACCCGCGCAAGGTTCTGCTGGTTGCGCCGATGTCCGGTCACTATGCCACCCTGCTGCGCTCGACCGTGAAATCGCTGCTGGTGGATTGCGAGGTCTATATCACGGACTGGCACAATGCCCGCGACATCCCAGTCTCCGAAGGCAAGTTTGATATCGAGGATTATACCCTCTATCTGATGGACTTCATGCGCGAGATGGGGCCCGATACCCATGTGATCGCCGTTTGCCAACCCGCGCCGCTCACCCTGGCCGCGACGGCCTATCTGGCCGAACTGCACCCCGAAGAGCAGCCCCGCTCGCTCACCCTGATCGGTGGGCCGATCGACCCGGGTGCCGCCCCCACGGATGTGACCGATTTCGGCGCTTCCGTCACAATGGGCCAGCTCGAAGAGATGATGATCCAGCGTGTGGGCTTTAAATACAAGGGCGTGGGCCGCATGGTGTATCCCGGCCTGCTACAGCTTTCCAGCTTCATTTCGATGAATGCCGACCGCCATTCCAATGCGTTCCAGAATCAAATCAACCGGGTCATGAAGGGCGAGGCGGGCGATCACGACCCCCATAACCGCTTCTATGATGAATACCTTGCGGTCATGGACATGACGGCGGAATTCTACCTCTCCACGGTCGAACGCATCTTCAAGAATCGTGAAATTGCCAAGAACGAATTCGTGGTTGATGGGCACAAGGTCGACATGGGTGCCATCACCAATGTTGCCGTGAAATCGGTCGAAGGGGAAAAGGACGATATTTCCGCCCCCGGCCAATGTATCGCCGCGCTGGACCTATGCACCGGTCTGGATGACAGCATGAAGGCAAGCCACGTAGAACCCGGTGCCGGTCACTATGGCATCTTCGCCGGATCAAGCTGGCGCAACAATATCCGCCCGCTGGTCATCGACTTCATCGATGCCAATTCCGGGCCGCGAGAGGTCGCGCCGAAAAAGGCCGCCAAGAAAACCGCGAAGAAAGCCGCAAACAAGAACGCTGCGGCCTAAGAATTTGAAATCATGAGAAAAAACGGGTTTTCCTGCACATGTGGAACGGTGCGGGGCACCGTGGATATGGCGCGGTCTGCGGGCCATCGGGTCACCTGTCATTGCCCCGATTGCCGCGCCGCGATGCTGTATTTTCAACAGCAGGATCCGGCCCCCAACGGTGTTGATATATGGCAAACCACCCAGGACCGGATCCGGATCACCCATGGCGCGGATCATCTGGCCGCGCTCCAGCTTTCTCCCAAAGGGGTCTATCGCTGGTACGCGCGCTGCTGCAACACCCCCCTCACCACCACGCTTCGGTTTGCCCGTTTGCCCCTCGCCGGGTTTCTGGCCGCGCGCTTTGACGACCCCGCGGCCCTGGGTCCCACGCGGTTCCAGGTGTTCATGAAACAACCCGATGGCAGTTACAAACATCAGGGGTTCAACCGGATCGGCGCGCGCGTTGTGCGAATGATGATCGCCGCAAATCTTTCGGGGCGCTGGCGTAACAGCCCGTTTTTCAAGGAAAATGCCCCAATTGCGCCCCCCACCCTACTCAGCCGTGAAGCGCGCGCCGCGTTTTACTAAAGCGTTTCCATTTATTGTTGGATCACAGCAATAGCTGGAAACGCCTGCACTGCTGATATGTTGTGCGGAAACACTTTAAAGCGCGCTCACCTCAATTGGATTTCCTGTCCTGCCACGGCCAAAGCTCATGGGTGATCAACACGATCCGTTTCATTTGCGCCCCCCAAAACGCGCCCTGATCCAGCGCCACAACGGCACCACATCCAACGCGGCCACGGCCACGCCCAACGGGATCATCCAGAACCCCAGAATGGGCAGGAACCCGAAAACGCCGCCGATCATCAACAAAAGCCCGGCCACAAGCCGAAGCCCCCGGGGAATATGACGACGGCTCCACGCCTGCAACCGGGCCAGTTGCGGCTTCAGATCACGCCCGGGCGGCATTATTGCAGCACAAGGGGCTGCTTCATCCACGTGCGCAACGCCGCCGTGGTTGCCTCGGGCGCCTCCAGCGTGGGCACATGGCCCGCGTCCTCGATGACCTCCAGCCGGGCATAGGGGATCAGCTCGGCCATGAACTGATGCCGTTTGACCGGGGTCAACCCGTCATAGGCCCCACACATCACCAGCGCCGGCACCTTGCAACGGCGCAATACCACCTGTTGATCCCGGCGTCGCTGTAACGCCCTGATCTGGCGCAGAAAGACCGCCTCGCCCATATCCGCCGCCATCTGCGACATCAGCGCCAGAACCTCCATCCGTCGCGGTCCGGGGGCAAGGTAATCGGGCTTCATGAACCCGCGCATCACATCATCCAGCCGCCCCGCTTTGACCCCGACGATCATCGGCTCATAGGCGGCCGCGCTTTGTGGCGTTTCGGCCAACGGATTGGTATCCAAAAGCGCGATCCGGGTCACCCGGTCGGGGGCGCGGCGCAGGATCTCCATGGCGATGATCCCCCCCATGCTCAACCCAGCCAGCGCAAATTTGGCAGGGGCCATGGTCAGGATGTTCGAGGCGATCTCCTCGATCCGCTCTCCCACGGTCGCCGGGGCCACCATGACCCCCATCTCGCGGCTCATGACGTCGATTTGCGGGGCGTAGAGCCGGGCGTCACACATCATGCCGGGGATCAACACAAGAGGTTCGATCATATCGTGGGGATTCCTTTATGGCATCTCGGGTTGGCCCAGCTTCGCATCTTGCACGGCGGCGTCAACCACCGCCTTGACGTCAGGGATGGATTATCCCGCGAAAAGGGGGAAATCCGCAATCCTGCGCGCCTTCTTCCCCCCGGCTCATCTCCGGCCCGCAGCAACATGCCTTTCGGTGCGATATATGCGGATATCCTGCGGCGGGACAACTCGCGCATGTATAGCTGACGGGAGTGGATTTTGATCCCAAAACCCACAAAGCATCAGCGTAAAATCAAAGCCTTATAGTCAAAAGGCACAATCACAATTGTGTCGTTTGGCTATAAAAATGCGCGATAACCGCACACGACCCAGCGTCACAAGGTGCCACATGCTCACCAGTTTACGCATGGCACCGCCCAAGCGAGACAGCCTGTAAGGGCTGGCGAGCAGCTCCCGCCCGCCTCAATACCCGTTCCACCGAAACGCCCCGTCTTCGCGCAGCCCCGAGAACGGGTTATGCGCCACCTCCCACACATGTCCGTCCGGGTCGGCAAAATACCCGTGATGCCCGCCCCAGAACACATCCGCCGCCTCTTTCAACACCCTCGCCCCGGCGCTACGGGCGGCGTCGATCACACGGGCCACCTCCGCCTTGTCGCGTACATTATACGACAGGGTCATACCACCATGCCCCAGCGCCTCAACCGGCACGCCCATATCCTCGGCCAGCTTGTCGCGGGGGTAAAGACCAAGCGTCTGACCAATCAGATCAAAAGCCACCACCCCATCCTGGGACTCGACCCGTTGCCACCCCAGCGCCTCGTAAAACCCCGAGGACCGTGCCATGTCAGCCACCCCAAGGGTGATCAGGGAAACACGTTGCTCCATGGTTTACTTCTCCTTCACCGATAACTGCCGCCCAACGGGCCGGAATGGCAGGTCACGCAAAACCCCTGCACTGCCCGCACCGGACCGCACCGGACCGCATCTCATTACAATACGCCTGCCGCCCAGTCCAGAATCACCGCGATGGCCGCCTCGGTATTGCCCGGTGCCACGATGTCTCCCGCGATCACGTGGGCGGTCTCCCCAACCTCGGCTCCCTCGGGCAGGGGCACAACACGCGCCCCGCCGCCCCAGCGCGCCGCGATGGCCCGCGTGGCCTCGGCCCGCACCACCTGATCCCTGTCCGAAAAATAGAACAACGCCGGGATGGACACCCCGGAATAATCCTGTGCCACTGCGTGTTTGACCAGCGCCGCCATGGGGATCATCGCCGCAACCGGATAGCGTGTGGTCCAGTATTTAGCCTGCGCCTCGTTCATCGCGGCCCAACTGTGCTCTGCCCCCACCAGCACCGGCAACAGATACCGCATTCCGGGCAGCGTCAACAGATGGGCATTGGGGTCATTCACGCCGAAATTGGGCGACAGGAACACGATGCCGCGCACCCCCTTTGACAGCTCAGGTTGCAGCGCCGCCTCGGCCATCAACGTCCCGCCGGTCGAGGTGGCGAGCACGATCACATTCTCTCCCACCGCGCGCGCCGCCGCCAGCGCCTCGGCCACATCCGCCATCCAGTCGCTGACCCGGGGCTCTGCCATCGCCGCGCTGCCCCGCCCATGGCCCGCGAGACGGGTATAGATCAGATTGGCCCCCAAAACCGCCGCCACCCGGTCGGGCACCGGGCGGATTTCCTCGGACGTGGCCGAAAACCCATGAATATAAAGCACCGAAACCGGGGTGCGCGTTTCGGCCTGCCCGGCCCAGATCACCCGCTTTTGGGTGCCCGAAGTGATATCGTCGAACCGCGCTTCCACGGTTTCGAAATAAACCTGCACCCCTTCGCCAAACCGGCGCGGCTCGAACCTCGCCGCCACGTCCACGGGTTCGCGCCCAAAAAACCAGACAAGGCTGATCAACACCGCCAGCCCGATCAGCCCCCGCCCCAGCCATTTCCCGAATGCACGCATGGCCCGCCTCCCTCTGTCCCGGGGTTTCTACGGCCTTCGGCCAAAAGCATGAAACACGACGTTTCAGCCCCTGCGGCGGGGCCGAGACCGCCCCATGCAGGTCAAAGAGTTCAGCCCCGGCTCAATACCGTTTCCACGGAGTTTTCGATCAACTGCAAACAGGCCGCGTCTGAAAACCGGTGATCCGCCCCTTTGACAAGGGTCAACCGCACGTCTTCGCCCGCGCAATGGTCCAACAGACGTATGGCGGTTTCTGTTGAAACGGCGGTATCCTCGGTGCCTTGCAGGAACCGCACCGGGAACGGCAAGGGCAGCGGATCGCGCAACACCAGCCGCCTGCGCCCATCTTCGATCAGCCGTTTCGTGATGATATAGGGCTCCATGTAATCGCTGGGCAACTCCACATGCCCGACGCTGTCCAACGCCGCCTTTTGCGCATCGGTGAACGTGGCCCAATACCCGTCTTCGGTGAAATCCGGCGCGGCGGCGATGGTGACCATGCCCATGATCCGCTCGGGCCGTGCCCGGGCAAGCAACAGCGCCTGCCAGCCGCCCATGGACGACCCGACCACCAGGATCGGCCCCGTGATCACCCGGTCCACAACGGCCAGCACATCTTCGTGCCAGTCCCCGATCGTTCCCTCTTCGAAGGCACCTGACGACATACCATGCCCGGAATAATCCATGCGCAAAAACGCCCGCCCCCGCGCCTTGGCCCAGTCTTCCAGCGCAATCGCCTTGGTGCCTTCCATATCCGACTTCAACCCACCAAGGAAAAGAACGCACGGCCCCTCGCCCCCGGTTTGATGAAAGGCGATCCGCCGGCCCTGTTCCGTCTCAAGATAGGTTGCGCCCATGTTCTGTGTTCCCCGTTCTCGCCAGTGATTCCGCCGCATCATGCCGGGCCTGACCGGGCACCACAACTCCTCAATGCGCCAACACCAGCGACGCACAATTTACGCGCAAAAACCTGTATTTTTTAAATTTTCCCGCACACGCACCCACAATCCACCCAATAAACACGCACCCTCCGCACCCGGTATGCGCTATGCTGCTCTGAACCGTGAAATAACAGGACCTTGCCCGATGACCGAAGAAATCCATGTACACCAATCCCTTGCCCGCGCCCTTGCCGATCAAGGCGTGGACACCCTGTTTGGCCTGATGGGGGATGCGAACCTGTTCATGGTTGATTCCTATGTGCGTGACTGCGAGGGCACGTTTATCCCGGCGGCCCATGAAGGCAGCTCGGTTCTCATGGCTCTGGCCTATACCCATGTGTCGGGCAAGCTGGGCGTTGCCACCGTCACCCACGGCCCGGCGCTGACCAATTGCATGACCGCGCTGACCGAAGGCGTGCGCGGCCACATGCCCATGGTGCTTTTGGCGGGGGATACGCCCGTCGATAATCCCCGCCACGTTCAGGGCATCGACCAGCGCGAAGTGATCAAGGCCAGCGGTGCCGGGTTTGAACAGCTCCGCTCGCCCGCATCGGCGTCCACGGACGTGGCCCGCGCCTTTTACCGTGCACAGGTGGAACGCCGCCCCATCGTATTGAACATGCCCGCCGATATGATGTGGGAGAAAACGGTACATGAGAAACATGTGCTGGACGTCTTCACCACCCCTGGCGGCGTGGCCGAAGGCGAAACGCTGGACAATGCCATCGGCATGATCGCCTCGGCCCGCCGTCCGCTGATCCTTGCCGGGCTTGGGGCCGTGGCGGCGCGGGAACAACTGATCCGCCTGGCCGACCGGCTAGAGGCCCCGCTGGCCACCACGCTCAAAGCCAAGGGCCTGTTCAATGACCACCCCTATAACATCGACATATTCGGCACCCTGTCCACGCCAGCCGCCTATGACCTGATCGCCGCGACCGATTGCATCCTCTGTTTCGGCGCGGCGCTGCATGATTTCACCACCGACAATGGCAAGCTGATGACCGGCAAACGGATCATCCAGGTCGATATCGAACCCTCGGCCATTGGCGGCGGGCTGCATCCCGACGCGGCGCTGATCGCCGATGCCGGGCTGACCGCCGAAACCATTCTTTACTGGCTGAACGAAGCCGAAATTCCCGCCAGCGGCTTTACCCGCGACATTGACAGCACGGACCTGACCACCCACCCGGTTGGCCCCAACAAGACGGCCGAAGGCTGCATCAACTTCGTCCATGCGCTGGAACAGCTGGAGGCCCTGTTTCCCAAGGATCGCATCGTCTGTACCGATGGCGGGCGGTTCATGACCGAAGCCTGGTGCCGCATCTCGGTCCCGGATCCGCACAGCTTTGTGCCTACGGTGAATTTCGGCTCTATCGGGCTGGGCCTGCAAGAAGCAATTGGCGCAGCCGTCGCCGACCCCAACCGCCCCACGGTTCTGTTTACCGGCGATGGCGGGTTCATGATGGGGGGGATCAACGAATTCAACACCGCCGTGCGCATGGGGCTGAACCTGACCGTGATCGTGGCCAATGACGCGGCCTATGGCGCGGAGCATATCCAGTTTCTGGACCGCAAGATGGACCCCTCGCTATCGGTCTTTCAGTGGCCCAGCTTCGCCGCCGCCGCCACCGCGCTTGGCGGGATCGGATTAGAGGTCCGCTCGGACGCCGATCTTGAGGTCGCCATCGAAACCCTGCGCGGCCACACCTCGGGTCCTGCGCTGATCGAACTGCACCTCGACCCCCATGACGTGCCGCGTATGCGGATCTGAGTTGGGGGCGCGCGCCCCCTATCGCCTCACACGCACCTTCGCTTACCGAAGTTCTGTATCGCGAGCCAAACTAAGCGCCCCGGTGAGGGTCAGTCCGAACAGTGGAAATCTAAAGCGTCCTGCCAAAAACCTGACTCACGGGTTTTGGCAGGACGCGCGAAACACATAAATGTCGCGCTGCCTTCGCTCTTTTCCCTGTCTCAGGTGAAAGGTCGAACGCTTTAGAAACAGACCTGCTGCGCAAACCCGGAAGGTCTGTTTTGTCCCGCACCCCCGGTCTTTACCCTTCTCAATATCCCCCCCCTGAAACCAGCCCGAAACCAACCGGCACCAACCTGCCCAAAACCCCGGGGTACTCAAACCCGTACGTCCCCGGCTCCTGCCTTGACTTACCTGGGCCAAAGGCGCAGAACACGGCCCGAACCATATACCCGCAACCGGGCGTTCCGTGGGCGCCAAACTGACGAGGAGCTTGCCACAGATGGCACAGATTTCCCTTACCTTTCCCGATGGCAATACCCGTTCCTATGACGCAGGTGTCACCCCTGCCGAGGTTGCAGCCAGCATTTCCACCTCTCTGGGCAAAAAGGCCATTTCAGCGACCGTGAACGGTGCGCATTTCGACCTGCAATGGCCCATTGATGCCGATGCCTCGATCGCCATTCTCACCATGAAAGACGAAGAACAGGCCAACGAGCTGATCCGCCACGACGCCGCCCATATCATGGCCCGCGCAGTGCAGGAAATCTGGCCCGACGTCAAAGTCACCATTGGCCCGGTGATCGAAAACGGCTGGTATTACGATTTCGACCGGGACGAGCCCTTCACTCCCGAAGACCTTGGCCAGATCGAAGCCAGGATGAAGGAAATCATCAACAAGCGTGACCCGGTGACCACCGAAGTCTGGGATCGTGACCGGGCGATAAAATTCTATGAGGACAATAACGAACCCTACAAGGTTGAGCTGATTCAGGCGATCCCGGGCGACGAACCGCTGCGCATGTATTGGCACGGGGATTGGCAGGATCTGTGCCGTGGGCCGCACCTGCAACATACCGGACAGGTGCCGGGCGACGCGTTCAAGCTGATGTCGGTGGCCGGGGCCTATTGGCGCGGGGACAGCGACCGCGCCATGTTGCAACGCATCTATGGCGTCGCCTTCACCGGCAAGGAAAAGCTCAAGAAACACCTGCACATGCTGGAAGAGGCCGCCAAGCGCGACCACCGCAAGCTGGGCCGCGAAATGGACCTGTTCCACATGCAGGAGGAAGCCCCGGGTCAGGTATTCTGGCATCCCAATGGCTGGAATATCTATGTCCAGCTTCAGGATTACATGCGCCGGATGCAGACTGCGGGCGGCTATGTCGAAGTGAACACGCCACAAGTGGTGGATCGCAAGCTTTGGGAACGCTCGGGCCACTGGGACAAGTACCAGGAAAACATGTTCATCGTCGAAGTCGACGAAGAACACGCCCGCGAAAAGGCGGTGAATGCGCTCAAACCCATGAACTGCCCCTGCCACGTGGAAATTTTCAAACAAGGTCTGAAATCCTATCGCGACCTGCCGCTGCGCATGGCCGAATTCGGGTCGTGTAACCGGTATGAACCCTCGGGCGCGCTGCACGGGATCATGCGGGTGCGCGGCTTTACTCAGGATGACGCCCATATTTTCTCGACCGAGGATCAGATCGAAGCGGAAACGGCAGAGTTCATCCGATTTCTGTCGGCGGTCTACAAGGATCTGGGCTTCGAAGAGTTCAAGGTGCTGTTCTCGGACCGCCCCGAAAAACGCGCCGGATCGGACGAGGTATGGGACAAGGCGGAAAGCGCCCTGCTCTCCGCCACCCGCGCCGCCGGGGTGGAGCCAGAACTGAACCCGGGCGAAGGCGCGTTTTACGGACCAAAGCTGGAGTTTTCACTGACCGATGCCATTGGCCGGGTCTGGCAATGCGGCACGTTCCAGGTGGACTTCGTCCTGCCCGAACGACTGGACGCCACCTATATCGGCGCAGATGGCGACAAACACCGCCCGGTGATGTTGCACCGCGCGACGTTGGGATCGTTTGAACGCTTCATCGGCATCCTGATCGAAAGCCACGCGGGCAAACTGCCCTTCTGGCTGGCACCGCGCCAGGTGGTCGTGGCCTCGATCATCTCGGACGCCGATGACTATGTGCATGAGGTAGTGGCCCAATTGCGCGCCGCCGGGGTGCGGGCCGAGGCGGATACCCGCAACGAAAAGATCAACTACAAGGTCCGTGAACACTCGCTGACCAAGGTGCCGGTCATCCTCGCGGTCGGGCATCGCGAGGTGGAAGAACGCACCGTAACCTTACGGCGTCTGGGCGAAAAACGGACCAGCGTTCAACCCCTGGCCGAGGTTGTAACATCCCTGACAGCCGAAGCGACGCCGCCCGATCTGGCCCGGTTTGCCAGGTAACATCGCGGCGAAAACTGTAACATTCCCTTGGGGGAAACATTGGGGCGTCCGATCTGTTCGGGCGCCCTTTCATGTGTTTTCAACGGGTTGACCGCCTGTGCCCTATTACACCACCTCACGCGCGCAACGTTTGCCCTGACGCATCCGTGACACACGCCGACGTGAGTGGCCCGTGAACGCCAATCCTGGCTAGGCTGGGGACATCGCAAAACGCGATACGTGATTATCAACCTCAAGGGAGTTCCCGATGTCCAAAACACTCAAAACCGCCGCGCTGTTTGGTGCCGTCGCAACCGCGATGACCGCAGCCGCCACCGTCCCTGCCGCAGCCGCCGAAAAAGAGAAATGCTTCGGTGTTGCCCTGGCGGGCAAAAACGACTGCGCCGCCGGCCCCGGCACCACCTGCGCGGGCAGCTCGACCATCGACTTCCAGGGCAACGCCTGGAAACTGGTCGACAAAGGCACCTGCACCAGCATGGAAGTTGAAGGCGGTCGTATGGGTTCGCTGGAACCTCTGGACCGCGACCTGCCGGCATAATTCAAAACGGGGCGATGCGTTTCTGGCGCATCGCCCACGATTTTTACATAAAAATCGTGACCACCGGAGATGTCGCATGTTTGATCAAGACCTTCGCACCGCTTTACCGGCCACACCCGGCGTCGGGTACAAGCCTCAGCATTTCAACGACATCCTGAAGACTCCCGAGCCCGTGGGATGGCTTGAAATCCACGCCGAAAACTACATGGGTGACGGTGGCCGCCCGCTTGCTCAACTGCGCCACCTGTCCGAACGTTTTCCGATTTCCGTCCATGGCGTCGGCCTTTCCATCGGCGGAGAAGGCCCCCTGGACCCCACGCATCTTGCCCGCCTGAAACACCTGTGCCATTGGCTCAATCCCGCCTCATTTTCCGAACACCTTGCATGGTCCAGCCATGAAAACGCGTTCCTGAACGACCTGCTGCCCCTGCCCTATACCACGCAAAGCCTGACCCGGGTCTGTGACCATATAGATCAGCTTCAGACGACGCTGGGTCGCCAGATGCTGCTGGAAAACCCGTCCTCCTATCTGGCCTTTGCCGAAAGCACCTATGACGAGCCCGACTTCCTGCGCGAAATCGCCCGGCGTACCGGATGTGGTCTTCTGCTGGATGTAAACAATGTTTTTGTTTCCGCCACCAATCTCGACTTTTCGCCCAAGGGCTATATAGATGCCTTCCCCCTGGCCCAGGTCGGGGAAATCCACCTTGGGGGGCATGACGAGGACGAAGATGACCACGGCAAACCGCTGTTGATCGACAGCCATGGGCGCGAGGTGGTGGACCCGGTCTGGGCGCTGCTGGACCACACGCTGGCCCAATCCGGCCCCCGCCCCATTCTGATTGAATGGGACACGGATGTGCCCGACTGGCCCATTCTCTGCGCCGAAGCCACCCGCGCGGCACATGCGCTTGAACGGGTGCCCGCATGATCGACCAGACCACTCTTCGCACCGCGATCCTTGACGCCTCCCAACCCGTGCCACAAGGATTGACGGACGGGCACGGTGCTCCTGCCGGCAGGCGGTTCTCGGTCTATCGCAACAACGTGGCCGTGTCCCTGACCGAAGCCCTGGAAACCGGCTTTCCCGTCATCGCCAAACTGTTGGGCAAAGAGAATTTTCGCACCGTTGCCGGGGTTTTCCTGCGTCAGCATCCGCCCAGTTCGCCGCTGATGATGCATTACGGAGCGGCCTTTCCCGGGTTTCTGGCCAATTTCGACCCCTTGGCCCATCTCGGCTATCTGGCCGATACCGCGCGGCTGGAGCTGGCCCTGCGCCGATCCTACCACGCCGCCGATGCAAAGACGGTGGACCCCGCGTCCCTGACCGCCCACCCCGAGGATCTGCCCCATCTCTGCCTCACCCTTGCCCCTTGTGTTCAACTGATCCGCTCCCGCTGGCCGATCCATGGCATATGGGTCTTCAACACCCGTGACACCGCCCCCCAGCCGCCAAACGAGGGCCAGAACGTGTTGATCACCCGGCCCGAATTTGACCCTATCCCCCGGCTTCTGGGACCCGGCGCAGCCAGCTTCCTGACCGCGCTCAATGTCGGCACACCCTTGGGAGACGCGGCCGACACAGCCACCACGCTTGCCCCCGACTTTGATCTGACGGCCACGCTGACCCTGCTGTTGCAGGACCAGGCCATCACCCACGCCCTACATGAGAAACATACATGAACAGCCTGATTTCTCTTCATAATGCGACCTTCGAAAAGGTCGAAAAACTGTCCCCGCTGCTGCCCACACTCGCGAGGTTCGTGTTTGCGGCGGTGTTGATGGTCTATTTCTGGAACTCGGGCCTGACCAAGCTTGGCGATGGGGTGTTCGGCATCCTCTCACCCTCCACGGGGGCCTATGCCCAGATTTTCCCAAAAGCGTTCGAAGCGGTCGGCTATGACAGCAGCCAATTGTCACTTTTCCACCGGGTCGTGGTCACGGGCGGTACGATTGCCGAATTTGTTTTGCCACTGCAAATCGCGCTTGGCCTGTTCACCCGGCTGGCCGCGCTTGGCATGATCGGCTTTACCATGGTGCAATCCCTGACCGACCTTTACGGCCATGGCGGATGGGACCATATCGAAACCGTGGGCGCGTGGTTTGACCGCCATTCCGATGCGCTGCTCCTGGATCAACGGGCGTTTTGGGTGTTTCTTCTGTTGCTGCTGGTGGTCAAGGGCGCAGGGCCTCTGTCGCTTGACCGCCTCCTGTCACGCCGGACCAGCCCGAATGGGTAAAGCGTTCGCCCTTTAACCTGAGACAGGGGAAAGAGCGAACGCAGCGCGACATTTATGTGTTTCACGCATCCTGCCAAAAACCCGTGATTCAGGGTTTTGGCAGGACGCTTTAAGGATTAGAAATGCGCCTTTTCCTCATCCGGTTTGCCCGCAGCAATGGCCAACACTCCGCCAAGCGCGCAGAACCCGATGGGGAACATTGTGAACACGCTGAACCCGAACCCGGCATAGAGCACCGCCGCCGCGCCCAGCATGGACAGCCCGCCCCAAAGCGCGCGCGCCCGCGCCATGGCCCCGCCCGCAATCGCCAACAAAGGCCCAAGGAACGACGCCGCGCGGATCAACCCCACGTTTTCGACCTGTTCCGCCACGCCCTGAATTTCGCCATGGCGTTCGATCACCTCGGTATAACCAAAGCTGAAAAAGCCGACGATCATCGCGATCAGCCCACCGATCACTCCCAACATCAATGCCGCGTTGCGCATGGTTCACTCCCTGTCTGCCGTCAGAAATGGGGGCAGGATCACCCGTTCGCAAGCGTCGCCTGAACGCTCTTGTCCCAGCCAAGGTAAAGCGTATCGCCATCAACAATCAGCGGGCGTTTCATCAGGGTGGGATGGGTCCTGAGCAGTTCAGGCACCGGCTGCGCCCGCGCGCCCTCATCCAGATTTCGCCAGGTTGTTGAGCGTTTGTTAAGCAAAGCTTCACCGAATCGGTCATACGCCTTTGCCATGACATCTGCGGGAACACCATCGGCCCGGACGTCCGCAAAATCAACCTTATCAAGCACTTTCAATGCCTTACGGCAGGTGTCACAGTTTTTCAGCCCATAAAGGATCATCTTTACCCCCATATTTTGCGCACTTAACCACAGGCCGGGCACCACCGAAACCACGCTGTTTCTCTTGCTTTTTACAAAACCCGTGCAATCATTCCCCCGTGACTTTGCATTTCAGAACTCCGCCGACGCATTTGCCGACGCCCTGAGATCCGCAAGTGACAACAATTCAGTACCGACCCGACAATATTATGGGTCACATTAGCGCAGAAGGAGAAGCGGCATGCCCAACGGCACCGTGAAATGGTTCAACACCACCAAAGGCTACGGCTTCATCGAACCCGAAGATGGCGGCAAGGACGTTTTTGTACATATTTCAGCACTGGAACGCTCGGGCCTGACCGGGTTGGCCGATAACCAGAAGGTTACCTTCGAACTGACCGAAGGCCGCGATGGGCGTCAGATGGCCGGGGAAATCAAACCGGTCTGAGCCGGGTACAGCCATAAAACAAACAAAAGGGGCGCCACATGCCTGTGCCGCCCCGTTTGACATGTCTGGCGTTTGAAACGCTTACTGGGTGTAACACCCCTTGCTGCCTTCCGGGCAGTACACGGTTGCCGGGGCCGCCATGTAATGCACAGTCTCGCGTCTCACAACTTTCCGCTTCGTCACCGGATGCGCCTTGACCTGTTGATAGCTCATGGACTGGTTGGGCGTGCCACAGCAGATGACGCCGTCCAATGTGATCGGCTGAAGCCCCGACGGGCAATAATTCGCAGTGCCGCCATAGGCATAAATCTTGGGCTGAGCCTGCGCCGGAATCGCCCACATGGCCACCATCGCCGCGCCAAGGATAAGTTTCGTCTTCATAACAGTCCCCCAATATCGGAAAAGGTCTTTTATACTTAACCAACAGGTTAGTGGCCCGGGCGCACAGGGTCAAATGATTTGGCGTGCCCGCATTGTTTCCAATAAGGAAACAACAGTGGAAACACCCCGTTCGTTTACTCCAGAAACTCCTGAAATTCCCGCCACTCCCGTGCCGACATGCCGCTGTTGTCCGCTGTGACCTCTTCGCCTTTTAACATCCGGCGCAGGGCGGCCATCATCTGGGCACTCATCGTCACCGCACCCATGCGGTAATCTTCGAACGCCTTGTAGGCGAACGGCACCCAATCCGCGACCATGGCGCAAATCGCATCCGCATAGACCCGGATTTCATATTGCGCATGGGCATCCGCGCGCAGGCGCAGGAAATGCAGCAGGTTGTGAAGATCCACCTTCCAATACCATTGCGTATAGATATTGGATGGCAGATTCATCCGCGCCAGTTCCCGCGCCAGCCCGATCCCGTCCTCGTCGATCATCGTCTGGTAGGTGTCATAACACCGCGCCGAATCCACCTTGAGCAATTCCAGAACCCGGGCCGTGTGTTCGGCGCTCAACAACTCGCCCCGGCCCTGATTGTTCACGACGGACTGGGCGTTGATATGGGCCGGATCGGGGATATAAAACTCCCGGTCCAGAATGGAATAGCGCGCCGAATATTCGTTCACATTGGCCGTGCGGTGGCGAATCCACTGACGGGCGACGAAGACCGGCAGCTTCACATGCAGCTTCACTTCGCACATTTCAAACGGAGTCGAATGCCAGTGACGCATCAGATAGCGGATCAGCCCCTCGTCATTCTGAACGCTTTTGGTGCCCTTGCCATAACTGACCCGCGCCGCCTGACAAATCGCAGCATCGTCGCCCATGTAATCGACAACCCGTACAAACCCGTGGTCCAAAACCGGCACCGCCTTGTAAAGATGCTGCTCCATTCCGGGGGCCACAACACGCAGAGTTTCGGCCGGTGCCGCGCGCAAATCATCAATTTCGGCCTGCTGTTCAGGGGTCAGGGTCATGCACGGGCTCCTCTGGGCGGTTTTTCGGGCAATAAAAGCGATTCACCGCGACTATATCTAGTCTCTGCGCCGCGCGAAACCGCCACATGGGCGCAGCCGTAAACCAGCCGTAAACCAACAGCCGTGAACCAACAGCCGTGAACCAATTGCAACAGGCCTGTCGCGAATTGGAAACAACCGCCATCTCTCATTGACTTTTTAACCTTTCTCCCGGATTTTCAACCGCAATACGAATACACAAACAATTGCACGAGGCAGTGAATATGAAACGGTTGGCGATTGCAGCGCTTTGCCTTGGTGTGGGCCTTTCAGCCTGCGGAAACAGCAATCCTTTCACAGTGGAAGAAGATACCGGCACCGATGGCTCGGGTGGCTCCGGCGGCGGTTCGGGCACCGGGATTGAGGGACGCGGCCTGCCCCCCGGCACGACAAGCCCCACCCCGAACACAAAGATCGTGCGTTACGAAGACGTGAACGACATCGGCGGGGGCTATGTTTCGACGGTCAGCTATAACAACGATGCGGGCCAAGACGAATTTACCGTCGATGGCATCGCCTTTGACGGCGACAACACCTATTCGCGCGGCACACTGGTCTCAAGCCTGGGACCCTTCGCCGTATATGAATCGGACAGCAGCGTGGTTGATCCGCTGACCGGCAATTCCATTGGAACGCTGGATTATCGCGCCATCTATGGCGTATCAACGTCGGGTCAGACCGAATTTGCCATCGTGCGGAGTGGCGACTATGGCGGCTATGGCTTTGGCGGTTTCATCTACCAGCGTAACCAGACGGACGACAACGGCGACCCCGTGTCGCTTGTGCTTCCTGACAACGGGGATGCGCAGTATAACGGTGATTATGCCGGAACCCGGGTTTTCAACGGGCGCAGTGGACTGGAATTTGTCACCGGACAAGCCCGTATGACCATCGACTTCAAGGACTTCAACGAAGGCAGAAATGGTGTGCTGCTGCGCGTCTATAACCGCCGCCTGTTCGATGCCAATGGCACCGACATCACCAACACTTATCTCACGGCGATCGAGGGTTTGGACACCAACAAAACGGCGGTGCATAACACCGATGGCGCCGGAAACAATGTGATGCCCGAAATCAGATCCAGGCTTTCGCCTGGGATCGCCGATGGGAATGGGGAACTGATTGGCGAAATTTACAGCAATATCCGATACTCGGATGGCAGTTTGCTCAACCTGGATACCGGTAGCTATTATGCGATCATGTCCGGCCAGAATGCGGAAGAGATCGTGGGCGTTCTGGTGATGGAACAGAATGATCCGCGCGGCGATCCCTCCGCCTTCAACACCCAGGAAACCGGTGGTTTCATTATTTACCGCAACTGATCCATGTTGCGTTCCCTGCTTCTTGCGGTTCCTTTCGCCCTTGGCGTCGGGCCGGGCCGGGCCGCTGAAACCACCACGGTGACCCCTGACCAGCTGCGTGCGCTGGCGGGTCAGGCGGTCGTTTCCGGCTCTCCCCGCACCGCCCGCGACATGACCCGCGCGCTGTTACAGCGCGACCCCGGCGATGTTGAGGCGCTGTTGATCGATTCCCGCGCCAACCGCGATTTGGGCGAATACAAACCGGCGCTGGCCTCGGCCCGGCAGGCGTGGAAGCTGGCCAGACTGCCGGAACGCAAATTTGCCGCCGCCATGGCCATGGCTCAGGCCCAGTCATCCGCGGGGCGTCGCACCGCCGCACAGGTCTGGCTGCGCCGTGCCGCACAGGTCGCGCCCGATGACCGCGCCCGCGCACTTGTGGCGCGCGACTATCGGTATCTGCGCAAGGTCAATCCGCTGTCGGTTCACCTGTCCTTTGGCATTGCGCCCGAATCCAATATCAATGATGGCAGCGCCCACGAGGTGGTCGAGATCGAGGCCCTGCCTGGCATTGTCCTGCCCGTGCGTCTCGCCGGGTCCGCCCTGCCCCTGTCGGGGCTCAAGATCTCGTCCGGCATCGACCTGCGCTATCGCGTGGCCCAGACGTCGACCGCGGCCACCGACCTGACTTTCGCCGCCTCGCGCAACGACTATGTGCTGTCTTCCGAGGCAAAGCAGCGCGCGCCAGGGGTCAGCGCCTCGGAATTCACCTTTGCGCGCAGCACCGTGGGCCTCACCCGCCGGTTCATGTCGCCCAAATCCCTGCGCGAAACCACATTGTCCTTTCAGGGCGGCATGACGTGGTACGGGGAACAGCATTATTCCAACCTGCTGCGCCTGTCCTTTACCCAATCCAAACCGGTATCGCGCGTTGCGCGGGTCAGCTATGGCGCGGCGGCCGAACGTGTCACCGGTCCCCGCGCGCCCCATGCGGATGTGGTTCAGGCGAATCTTGGGTATGGTACGCGGCTTGGCAATGGCGGGTTTCTGTCTCTGTCCGCGCGTGTGGCGAAAAGCGATTCCGACATTACCTCCGCCGATTTCCGCGAGGCTTCGGCCGGTCTGCGTTACGCGCCCCCAAAGCCCGTGTTGGGAACACAAACCAGCTTTGGCCTGTCCCTGCGCCAGCGCCATTACCCGACATCCCCCCATGTGCCCGGTGGCGGGGCGCGGAATGATCGCGAAGTGACGGCCAGCATGACCATGACCTTCGACAAGCTGGACTATTTCGGGTTCCATCCCACCATGACCCTGTCGGCCAGCCGCAAGACTTCCAATGCGGATCGGTTTGACGTGGACAATATCGGGCTCAGTGTTGGCATCCGCTCGTCTTTCTGATCTTCTGCGCCCCGACACGAGCGAGAAGGGAAAGCCACACATGCCGATCAAATATCTGCACACCATGGTCCGGGTAAAGGATCTGGACGCATCCATCGCATTTTTTGAATTGCTGGGGCTTGAAAAAACCCGGCATTACGACAGCGAAGAGGGGCGGTTTTCGCTGGTCTTCATGGCCCCGCCCGAACAGCCGGAATGCCCTGTGGAACTGACCTATAACTGGGATGGCGATGACGGCCTGCCCTCGGACAGTCGCCATTTCGGGCATCTGGCCTATGAGGTCGACGACATCTATGCCATGTGCCAGCATTTGCAGGACAACGGCGTGGTGATCAACCGCCCGCCCCGCGACGGGCGCATGGCCTTTGTACGCTCTCCCGACAATGTGTCGGTTGAATTCCTGCAAAAAGGTGATCCCCTGCCCGCTCAGGAACCCTGGGCCAGCATGGGCAATACCGGTCACTGGTAAAACCGGCCTCTCGCCACGGAATACCCTGGATCACGCCCTACGGAGCGCCCTGCCCCGCCCCGTAGGGGGATCACCTGCTCAATAGATATACCGGATCTGATCGGTCCAATACCGTTCCACACGGCGCAGGGAATTGGTAATATCATCAATCCCCTCCGCGCCCAGAACACCTTTGGACATCAACCCGTCCGCGTGGCGGGAAAACAAACCGGCCACCACGTCGCGGATCTCCCGCCCCTTCTGGGTTAGCCGGACACGCACCGACCGCCGGTCAACTTCGCAACGCTGATGGTGCATATACCCCATCTCGACCAGCTTTTTCAGATTGTAGCTGACATTCGAGCCCTGGTAATAGCCGCGCGTTTTCAATTCGCCCGCCGTCACCTCGTTATCCCCGATATTGAACAGCAAAAGCGCCTGTACCGCGTTGATTTCCAACACATTGACCCGCTCGAACTCATCCTTGATGACGTCCAGAAGCAACCGGTGCAACCGCTCAACCAGCGCCAGCGCCTCCAGATAGCCAGCCATGAACCCGGCATCATCACCGGTCTTCATCGCATCTGCACTCATCGGCATTTGAATACTCATTCTCGTCTCCGTCGATACCGCTTGGAGAGAAACTGAGCTAAAAAACCGAAAAATCCGTTAAATCCGGGGGTATGTTCGTAAAATCTGATCTAAACGGTTCAAACCGCGCCGATTTCCTCGGAAATCCGGGTGATCAGCGCGTCAAAACGGGCCGGTGGAGACGCCTGCCCCGACACCCATTGATAGAGATCCTGATCATTCTCCGCCAAAAGCGCCTCGAAAAGATCAAGCTCATCGGCGGTCATCTTCGCAAGGTGTGCATCGGTATAGCGGGCAAAGATGATATCCATCTCCTTGATCCCCCGCCGCATTGACCGCATTTTCAACCGCTTCAGCCGGTGTTCCGGGCTTTCGGCCATCACAACACCCCTTCGTTCTGCAACATGACGCGCAATCGTTTTTCCAAAGCGCCAAGCCGGTTGGCGGTCCGGCTGGCCCGTGCCTTGAGGTCGGCGATTTCGGTCAGGACATCTATAATATCCTCGCGCGTCGGCTGCGCCTCTCCGGGCACCGGCGCGCCTTCGCCCACCCCATCCAGCAGCCAGGACAGCGACACGTTGAGCAGCCCGGACAAAATCGACAACCTGTTGGCGCGGGGTTCGGACATGTCATTTTCCCAGGCCTGAAGCGTGGACAGCTTGACCCCAAGCCGTTTGGCCAGGGTCTTCTGATCCATCCCCGCCGCTTCGCGCGCGCCCGCCACGCGGTCGCCGAACGTGGCCATCGCGGGGTCGTACCAGTCTTCCAATGCGTCTTCGCCCATATCCATCCCTCGATCAGCCTGAATTCCGCCTGATCCCGCTTGATCGGCTTGCGCGCACAACTTAAGAGATACAAAACAGAAACACAAACCGGATACCAACCCCATGTCCTTTCTTTCCGACACGCTTGCCCGCGTGAAACCTTCTCCGACCATCGCGATGAACACCAGAGCGACCGAGATGAAGGCGGCCGGAAAGGACGTCATCAGCCTGAGCGCGGGGGAACCCGATTTCGATACGCCCCGGAACATCAAGGACGCCGCCATTGCCGCGATCAACGCGGGCAAAACCAAATACACGGCACCTGACGGGATTATCGAGTTGAAACAGGCAATCTGTGACAAGCTGTGCCGTGACAACGGGCTTAGCTATACGCCCAAACAGGTCTCGGTCGGGACCGGGGGCAAACAGATCCTTTATAACGCGCTTATGGCCACACTGAACCCGGGCGACGAGGTGGTGATCCCCGCGCCCTACTGGGTCAGCTATCCCGACATGGTGCTGTTGGCCGGGGGCACGCCCGTAGTGGCCGAGGCGACGCTGGAAACCGGGTTCAAACTGACCCCGGATCAGCTTGAGGCGGCGATCACCCCGAAAACCAAGTGGCTGATCTTCAACTCGCCCTCCAACCCCACCGGGGCCGGGTATGGCCGGGATGAATTGAAGGCGCTCACCGATGTGCTGATGCGCCACCCCCATGTCTGGGTGATGACCGATGACATGTATGAACACCTGTCTTACGACGGTTTCGAATTCTGTACCCCGGCCCAGGTGGAACCGGGGCTTTACGAGCGCACGCTGACCTGTAACGGCGTGTCCAAGGCCTATGCCATGACCGGCTGGCGCATTGGCTATGCGGCGGGACCCGAGTCCCTGATTGCCGCAATGCGCAAGATCCAGTCGCAAAGCACATCCAACCCCTGCACCATTTCCCAATGGGCGGCGGTCGAGGCGTTGAACGGCCCCCAGGATTACATCGCCACGCATAACGAGATGTTCGTGCGCCGCCGCAACCTTGTGGTCGACATGCTGAACGCCGCGCCGGGGATCAGCTGCCCCACCCCCGAAGGCGCGTTTTACGTTTACCCCTCGATTGCGGGGTTGATCGGAAAAACCTCGCCCGGCGGCACGGTGATTTCGGATGACGAAGCCTTTGCCACGGCGCTTCTGGAAGAAGAAGGCGTTGCGGTGGTCTTTGGCGCGGCCTTTGGTCTGTCGCCGAATTTCCGGGTCAGCTATGCCACCTCAGACGAGGCTTTGACAGACGCATGTGGCCGTATACAACGGTTCTGTGCCTCGCTTGGCTGAGGCGGCGGTGTTAGGAGCATAACGTGGCCGGAGAGCTTCCAGACTATTATTTCAGGGTCCGTGAAAACGGTGCCTTCGTGTTTCGGGTCGACACTGAAAACCGCCAGCGCCGGATTGAAATGGACCAGATCGCCGTGGTCAATATACGCAATGGGGAAATCAAACCCCATGGCGACCGGAAGTTGAGCGATGAAGATGTAAAAGCCATCCGCGAGTGGATGGAGCAGCGCATGGCGCTGTTGGCCGAGCGCGATATCGACGACATTCACCGGGCGGTGGATTACCTGAACCAGACCACCCATTGGGCCAATTCCCGCGCCACCGACGAGCAACTGGAAAATGTCACCGACGCGTTGTTGTTGGCGATGCACGACCTGCGCACGGTGCTTGTGCGCAAGAAGGCGGATCGGTTGCTGCGCGAAGATTGAGAAACACTTTGCCGCCTGCGGGATCAACGTTTTCGGATTTTGCGCCGCCTGCGGCGTCAGCATTCCAGGGTTTTGCGCCGCCTGCGGCGTCAGCATTCCAAGGTTTTGCGCCGCCTGCGGCGTCGCTGGGGGGGCCTCGCTACGCTCGGCCCCGGGTCTCACCCGGCCTCGGGCAAACAGCAGACCCAATCAGGCATCACCCCCGGCCCGCGCGGACCCAGAACCGCCACATCAGCAGCACGGCTGCGACCGCAAGGCCAACCGCAAGCCCAAGCCATATGCCCACGCCGCCCCAGCCCAGGGGGACACCCAAAACATAACTGACCGGCACGCCGATGACCCAATAGGCCACTGCGGCCATGATCATCGGCACCTTTGTATCCTGTATCCCGCGCAACAGACCCAGCGCCATCACCTGGGCCGCATCGGCCAGCTGAAACAGGGCCGCCGCCGCCATCAGACCCACGCCAATGGCCAGAACCGCGTCCTTGCGCGGATCCTCCGGGTCAAGGAACAGGCCGATCAACTGTTCCGGGATGACAAGAAACGCAACCATAGCCAGCACCGCAACCGAAAGCGACATGGCGATAATCACCGCCGCGCCCCGGCGCAACCCACCGGTGTCGTCCTGCCCCACCGCCCGCCCGGCGCGCACGGTTGCGGCGTTGCTCAGGCCCAGATGGATCATGAAGGTCAGCGATGTGATCTGAAGCGCAATCCCATGCGCCGCCAGCGGCACCGCCCCAAACCAGCCCATCATGATGGACGAGGCGGCAAACAGCCCGACCTCGGCCAGACTGGTCAATCCGATGGGCCAGCCCAGCGTGAAAACATGGCCAAACGCTTCCCAGTCCGGGCGCCAGAACCGGGCGAACAGATCGTGTTCCGGCGTGACCCGCGCCACATAAACCGCAAGGCCCAGCACCGACATCGCCTGAACCACCAGCGAAGCAACCGCCGCCCCGCGCACACCCATCTCGGGCGCGCCCCAATTGCCAAAGATCAGCGCATAGTTGACCAGCGCGTTCACCGCGACGCCCAGCAGCGTGATCCACAGCACCACCTGGGTCCGTTCCAACGCGGCGAGATAGCTTTTGAGTACCATGACCACCAAGGCCGGTATGATCCCGATCCCTGCGACGACAAGATATTCGCTGGCAATCCCCGCCAGATCGGCGTCCTGCCCCAATAGCCCGAGGATCGGGCCGGAAAAGATGAATATGGGAAGGGCGGCCACCGCGAACAGAAGCGAGGCCCAGATTCCCATGCGCGTGATCCGCCGGACCTGTGGCAGGTCACCGCTGCTTTCCGCCTTGGCCACGGCGGGCATGACGGCAAAGGCAAATCCCGACCCCATGATGAACAGGACAAAGAACAGCATCCCGCCCAGAACCTGCCCGGCCAGCGCCTCGACATCATACCAGCCCAACATGATCGAATCGGTCAGCGTGATGGCAAACTGCGCCACATGGCTGCCGATCAAAGGCAGACCAAGCGTCAGGATCGCGCGCATATGCGCGCCATGGGACATGGCGGGCATAGGCGACCCTTGCGGGGCGCTCGGTGGGGGGGCGGTCTCCATACGCCAAGCCTTACGCGCGACATCACGGCGGGGCAAGGCGGGATGATGTGGCGGCGACCCGGAGAGGCAGCAGAGCGCGCAGCGCAGAGTGGGGCAGAGCCGGGCTCAGATCCCCCCAAGCGCCAATTGCATCGCGACCACTGCGATCACCACACCAACACCAAGCTCCATCAGCGAGGCAAGCCGCGCAGCCCCCGTGCCCTGCACCCGCCCGGCCCAGGCGCTTTCGCGCATCACAACCGACAGCAGCGCCACCACCACGGTCACACTGGCAGTGCCAAGCCCCATGACAAAGGCCCCGGCGATCCCCGCCATTTCAATTCCCATGCGCCAGGTCAGGATCAACAGGAACACGGCCCCCGTACAGGGGCGTATGGCGATACTGGCGACCAACACCGCCGCCTCGCGCCAAGTGCTGATGGCCGCAGCCTCTTCCGGGGTTGGCCCGTGTGTGTGGCCACAGCTACAAGTCCCGTCGTCATGGGTGTGATGGGCCATGTGCCCGCCGTGATGCCCGGGATCATGGTCGTGGCCATGCCCGTGATCATGACCATGCGCGTGCCCATGATGGCCCTGCCCCGCAACACGGGCGCGCCACAGCTTGCCTGCTCCGCGCAGGGCAAGCCAGCCGCCAACCATCGCAATCGCAATATAGGACGCCGGGGCCAGCCAGTCTTCGGCCATCCCAACCATCGCCGTGCGGGTCAGGTTCAACGCAAAGACCCCGGCATAAACCAACACCACCGCCGTCGCCGCCTGCGCCAGGCTGGACGCCACGGCCAGCCCCGCCAGTCGGCGCATGGCAACCCGGCGCGCAACCCCATAACCGCCGATCAACAGCTTGCCATGCCCCGGCCCCGCCGCGTGGAAAAACCCATAGGAAAAACAAACGGCCCAAAGCCCGATCAGCGCCCCGGCCTCACCCGCGCGCAGACGGCGCAGCATCCCGGCCATGGCATTCTGTGCCTCGCGCTGCCCCTCTGTGGCCCAGCCGCGCAGATCATGCACCCCGCCCGCGCCCCAGAGCCACCAGACCACCACGGCAATCGCCGCCAGTGCCGCCATGCTCAATGCGGCGCGCATCTGACCACGATCTCATCTGCAAAAATTGCGCCAACTTCGGGGAAATCCACCTCGGCATCCCCCGAAAGCCTGGCAAGCTCGGCCTGAAGCGCCTTTTGCGCGTCGCTCAGGTCAGCCACCGCAATCTCGGCCTTGCACCCGGATGGCAGGTCAAGCCCAAGCCCAAGGTCATAGGCGGTGTAATAGGTCGGATCATAGGCCTTGAACACCACCGCACCCGCATCTGCGCCGCTTATCGCACGGTAATGGCTGGTGGTGATGCGACCATCTTCCATCGACGTGCCAA
The DNA here is from genome assembly GCA_002747035.1 of Rhodobacterales bacterium. Taxonomy (GTDB): domain Bacteria; phylum Pseudomonadota; class Alphaproteobacteria; order Rhodobacterales; family Rhodobacteraceae. The sequence goes on along the minus strand of PDRZ01000020.1, from coordinate 101,331 downwards.
GCGAGCGCGGCGCGCCAAGCGTCACCGCCCGCCCGTCCTGATGCGCAACCAGATCACCTTGGAACCCCTTGACCCAGTTCAGGTCGAACCCATCCAGCCGTTTCAACTCGGCCCTGGTCAATTTCCCATCGCGGTCGGGATCAAGCGCCATATCCTCAAGCAACAACAGGGAATAGAATTCATCATACTGCCACCGCACCTCGACCCCGGTCAAAATGCCGGACGGGTCCATGTGAAACTTCAACCCCGTCGAGATGAACACATGGGGGTGAGCATTCAGCGGCGCTGAACTCAGCGCAAACGCAAGAAAGGCGGCGTATCTCATGGCACAGGCATAGGAAATCCCCACCCGCCCCACAATGGCGACATGGCGCGGGTGGCGAAAAAATGCTTGGCTGTCTCAGGGATCAGGCGGGAGGCTAAAGCATTTCCGGTTATTGTTAAAGCGTCCTGCCCAAAACCTGACTCACGGGTTTTCGGCAGGACGCGCGAAACACATAGATGTCGCGCTGCCTTCGCCCTTTTCCCTGTCTCAGGTGAAAGGTCGAACGCTTTAAATCACAGCAAGAACTGGAAACGCCCATCTCCCTACTGTGTTGCGCGGCGTTTCCACATCACGCTGGTCAACGTATAGCCATAAGTCTCTGATTTTACGCTGATACTTCGCGGATTTCGGGATCACAATCCACTCTCGTCAGCTATAATGCGGAAACGCTTTAGGGGGGTGTAGCCCCTCCTGCCCCGGCCCACACCCGCCCCACGCATCAGCGCCGGTTTCCCCCGGCTCCGGCCCTTTTCCGGCCTTTTTCCGGCCCCTGCGGCAAACCCTCATGCACCCGCTCTGATCCCGCCACCCACACCGCCCCCAGCAAAACAGGCACGCCCCCAAACAGAAACGCCGCCCCCGACACAATCGGGGGCGGCGCTTTTCCTGCCGGTCAAAACAGACCGCCGGGGAATTATGGGGGGGTTATTTGCGGCGCTGATCGGGGTGCAGCGCCGTGCCCAGAATATGTTCGGAACGATGAATCACATGGTTGGCGCTGCTGACCAGCAACGGGTCAGGCTGACCCACGATGTCGTGATCCTTGCCCGGATAATCCAGACTGGCCAGGAAATGGCGCATACAGGCAAGCCGCGCGCGTTTCTTGTCGTTGGATTTCACAACAGTCCAAGGCGCATCGGCGGTGTCGGTGTAAAAGAACATCGCCTCTTTTGCCTCGGTATAATCATCCCACCTGTCCAGCGACGCCTTGTCGATCGGGCTCAGCTTCCACTGTTTCAACGGATCGGTTTCGCGGCTCTTGAACCGGCGGCGCTGTTCTTCCTGAGTGACCGAGAACCAGTATTTGTAAAGCCGGATCCCCGACCGCACCAGCATACGTTCAAGATCGGGTGTCTGGCGCATGAACTCCAGGTATTCGTTGGGTTCGCAGAAACCCATCACCCGCTCAACCCCGGCGCGGTTATACCAGCTGCGGTCATAAAGAACGATTTCACCGGCGGTGGGCATGTGGCTGATGTAACGTTGGAAATACCACTGGCCGCGCTCTTCGTCGGTGGGTTTGTTCAACGCCACCACGCGGGCCAGCCGCGGGTTCAGGTGCTCGGTAAACCGTTTGATCGTGCCGCCCTTACCCGCAGCGTCGCGGCCTTCGAACAACATGACAAACTTCTGGCCGGTCTCCTGCGCCCAGATCTGAACCTTCAGCAACTCAGCCTGTAACAGGGCTTTCTGCTTTTCGTAATCACTGCGCGGCATCTTTTCGGAATAAGGATACTCCCCGCTTTCGAATGCGCGCCGCACCTCATCAGCCGAAGGCGTTTTGACCCGGCCCGCCTCCTCGGCCTCTGGCGCGGCTTTAATCGCACCACCTGCGGGCGCGGTCGAAGTCGCTGGGGCGGTTTTGGCGGCGGAACCTGTGCGTTGCCTGGCACGGGAAGTAGTCATTGGCATCTCCTTATCCTTGGGTTCACCAATACTTTACATCTTTCACCGCAAAACCGCTTTGATCCGTATCAACAAATTGCTGCATTTCACCCGCATCCTACGGGTGACGCGGCGGAATTATGCGGCGCTGCCCGCCTCAAGCGCCTGTTTCATCTGAAGATGCAGCCGGGCGACATCCTCTTCCACGCTGGCCTGTGGATCACACCGGAAAACCGGCAGGGCCTCGACCCGGATGATCCCGCTTTTGGGCACAAACCTGCCGCGTGGCAGCAATCGGTCCGATCCGTGGATCACAATGGGGCGGATCACCCGCCCGCTTTCGCGCGCGACCACCACCGCGCCGGCCTTGAACGGGCCAAGAAGCTCGCCACCAGTCCGGGTCCCCTCGGGGAACAGAACCACCGACCGGCGCGCCGGCATGTCGCGCACAGCCTGGCTTAGCGTCTGCATGGCGATCTTGCCGCTGCTGCGGTCGATTTCCACCAACCCGGCCCCCCTGAACCCCACCCGCAACAGCGCCGCGTCACACAGTTCCTTCTTGGCCGCCCATGTAAACCACTTCCGGTCCGGCACCACATGCATCAACGTGAACCCGTCCAAATGGCTGCGGTGGTTGATCACGATCACGCTGTTTTCGTCTTCGGCCATCTCGGCCTGTTGGTCTGGTGTCATCTCGGCCCGGATGCTCAGCAACCACAACAGGCGCGAACAGGCCCGCTTGACCCGTCGCCAATACCAGCCACGAAACCCTGCGCGCCTCCTGCACAGCAGCGGCACAAAGGCAATGAACAGGAAATAGAGCGGCCCAAGAACGATCAGGACAGTACGTTTCACCACCCGGACGGGCATGGGATCGAGGGGCGCGTCGGAACGCTCCTGCGGCTCAGCGGGCTGGGTCACGGGTAAGGCTCTCACGGGTTAATGCCCTGCATATGGGGCGATTGGGCCATGACCGCGCCTGATGATGGACCATCGGCGCCATGACTTCGCCCGATCCCGCGGCTGTACCAGAGCACAGCGGGGCCTCTATCCCCCAAACCCATGCAAACTGCAATGAAAAGTTGACCCTTGGTCAATCGGTGCGCGCCTACGCCGCATATCCGGGGGCGGCTCCCGTCCCCGACGATCTCCCCTGCACAGGTGGATTTTCGAACAGAGCTTCCGGCAGAGCTTCAGGCGGATTTGAGAACCGGCTGCCCGGTCCGCCCGGCCCGCCCGGTGGCCCAGGCACGCACGGCATCGCCAAAGGCGGCGAACAACGGACGCGAAACCGGGTCGCTTGCCGCGTCCCATTCCGGGTGCCACTGAACGGACATGGTGAACCCCGGCGCGTCCTTGACATAGATCGCTTCCGGGGTGCCGTCCGGCGCATGGCCGTCGATCACGATCCGCGCGCCTGCGCGGCTAATCCCCTGACCATGCAGAGTATTGGTCATCACCTCCCGCGCGCCCATCAACTTTTCGAATGGTCCGCCTGCGGTAAAGCTGACCACGTGGCGCAGTGCGAATTTTTCTTCCAGCGTGCCATCGGGGGGCATCCGGTGATTGTCCCGCCCGGGCAGGTCGCGAATCTCGGGATGCAGCGTGCCGCCCATGGCCACGTTCACCTCCTGAAACCCCCGGCAAATCCCAAGAAACGGCTGTCCCCGCTCCACACAGGCCCGCACAAGCGGGAGCGTGATGGCATCCCGGCCCCGGTCAAACTCGCCATGGGCCGCCGTGGCCGCCTCGCCATATTCCTCGGGGTGTACATTGGGCCGCCCGCCAGTCAGCAGGAACCCGTCACAGCGTTCCAGCAATTCCTCGACCGACACGTATCGCGGATCCGTCGGAATCACCACGGGCATACAGCCGGCCACGTCCGACACCGCCTCTGAGTTCATTTCGCCCCCGGCATGAACCGGATACTGATCGTTCAGAAGATAGGAGTTGCCAATGATACCAACAACGGGGCGCATGAAGAGGGTCCTGTTTTCGCAAAATCCCCCTTCATTAATACGCGCGGCACATTAAGGAAATACCAAAGCGCGACTGACACCGTGCCGTTCGCGGCAAATCCGGCGCCAGGACCGGTTTTCCCGCCAGTTTTCCGGATGGTTTTGCGGGCGGATTTCCGGGCGGATTTCCGGGCGGCCTATTGCGCGGTTGTGTCAGGCGGCGCGCTCTGCCCCGCCCTGCAGCCCCACGGCCTTCACCGCCCCGGCCATCACCGCGCCGCCTTCAACTCCAGCCGCCGGCGATGCAGCACCGGTTCGGTATAGCCCGACGGCTGTATCCGCCCGCGGAACACAAGGTCACAGGCGGCCTGAAACGCGATCCCGTCAAACCCCGGTGCCATGGGGCGATATCCCGGGTCTCCCGCGTTCTGGCGGTCCACCACCTCGGCCATGCGCCGCATCGCGGCCATGACAAAGGACGCGTCCACCACACCGTGATGCAACCAATTCGCCAACGCCTGCGACGAAATCCGACAGGTGGCGCGGTCCTCCATCAATCCCACATCGTTTATATCGGGCACCTTGGAACAACCCACCCCGGCATCCACCCAACGCACGACATAGCCAAGAATGCCCTGGGCATTGTTCTCGACCTCACGGCGCAGCTCCTGGTCCGACAGGGTGCGCCCCTCCGCCATCACCGGAATGGTGAGCAGATCCCCAAGCGACCCGCGCGCGCCCCCCGCCGCAATCTCGTCCTGACGCGCCAGAACATCAACGTCATGGTAATGCGTCGCATGCAGGGTCGCGGCGGTGGGCGATGGCACCCAGGCACAGGTCGCCCCCGACATCGGATGGCCGATCTTGGCCTCCAGCATCTCGCCCATCCGATCCGGCATGGCCCACATGCCCTTGCCGATCTGGGCCCGCCCGCGCAACCCACAGGCCAACCCGATATCCACGTTGCGATCTTCATAAGAAGTGATCCAGGGCGTGGATTTCATCTCGCCCTTGGGCAACATTGGCCCGGCTTCCATGCTGGTGTGGATTTCGTCGCCGGTGCGGTCCAGAAACCCGGTATTGATGAACGCCACCCGATGGCGCGCGGCGCGGATACATTCGGCCAAATTGGCACTGGTGCGCCGCTCCTCGTCCATGATCCCCATTTTCACGGTGTTGGGCGCAAGCCCAAGGATGCCCTCGACCCGGGTGAATATCTCGTCAGCAAAGGCAACCTCCCGTGGCCCGTGCATCTTGGGTTTGACCACGTAAACCGACCCATGCACCGAATTCGCGCCCTTGTCATGCATGGCAATCAACACGGTGATCAGCGCATCCATGATCCCTTCACCAATCTCGTTGCCGTCGCGGTCCAGAATGGCCGGGTTGGTCATCAGATGCCCCACGTTGCGGATCAGCATAAGCGACCGCCCCTTGAGCGTTCCGGTGCCGCCATCCGGCGTGGTGAACTCGATATCCCCGGCCAACCGCCGGGTGAACACCGTGCCGCCCTTTTTGACCTCTTCAGCCAGATCGCCCTTCATCAGGCCAAGCCAGTTGCCATAGGCCACCACCTTGTCCGCACCATCGACACAGGCCACGCTGTCCTCGCAATCCATGATGGTCGAAAGCGCGCTTTCAAGCCGGATATCGGCGATCCCTGCCTTGTCGGCCGCGCCGATCCGGTGGCTGGGGTCCACGTCAAGAATGATATGCAACCCGTTGTGTTTCAACAGAACCATGTCGGGCTTTCCGGCAGCGCCGGTAAAGCCCGCAAACGCCGCCCCGTCCGCCAGGGCAGGCACCAACGCCCCGCCCTCAACCGACACCGCGTCAATATCGGTCCAGGACCCGTCGGCCAACGGCACCGCCCGGTCCAGAAACGCCCGCCCCCAGGCAATCACCCGTGCGCCCCGCGCCGCATCATATCCGCTGCTGTCGGGCAGATCCCCCATGGCATCGGTGCCGTAAAGCGCATCATAAAGCGACCCCCAACGCGCATTGGCCGCGTTCAATGCAAAGCGCGCATTGGTGATCGGCACCACCAGCTGTGGCCCCGGCACATCTGCAATCTCCGGGTCCACCCCAACCGTGTCAATTTCAAACGGTGCGCCCTCGGGCAGCAGATAACCGATCTCTTCCAGAAAGGCGCGATACGCCCCGGCATCCATGGCGCTTCCCCGGCGTTCCACGTGCCAGGCGTCGATGCGGGCCTGCATCTCTTCGCGCCGGGCCAGCAAGGCGCGGTTCTCTGGCCCCAGCTCATGCACCATGTCACTCAGCCCGGCCCAGAATGCGTCCGCACCCACCCCGGTTCCCGGCAATGCCTGGCCCTCAATGAACTCTGCCAACACCCGATCCACGCCAAGCCCGTGTTTTTCGATCCGATCCGTCATGCGCTTTCTCCCGCTGTCTCATGATCGGATTAGAACAGAAGTTTCCTATAGGCAACATGATTGGTAAAATATGGCCAAAAGACACAATTCTGATTGTGTCTTTTGACTATAAGCCTCTGATTTTACCCTGATGTTTCATGGGTTTTGGGATCAAAATCCACTCCCGTCAGCGATACCTCTACCAATACCGACGTGACGTGAGCTGCCAAAAACAGCGCGGCGCAGGGACAGCCCGGCCCGGCAATGCGCGGCGGCCTTCGGCCCGGCTTTCGCGCGCACCCCTTTGCGTCCCCCGCCCCCTTGCGCCCCCTGCCCCCTTGCGACCCCCGCCCCATCCGCTACACCTGGGGTCAAACTCGCAATCAAAGGCACCAAAGATGACCGATACCCAAACCATTTATCTCAAGGACTACACCCCCTTCGGCTATCTCGTTGACGGGGTCGAACTGACCTTCCGCCTTGATCCCACCGCCACGCGGGTGCTGTCGAAAATCCGCTTCCGCCCCAACCCGGATGCCTCGGATAAACGGTTTTTCCTGCATGGCGAAGACCTCACCCTGATTCGCGCCGCCATCGACGGTGCCGACATCACCCCGCGCGCCGTGCCCGGCGGGATCGAAGCCGATGTGCCCGACGCGCCCTTCACCTTTGAAGCCGAGGTTGAAATCTCTCCCGCCACCAACACCGCGCTTGAGGGGCTCTACATGTCAAACGGCATGTATTGCACCCAATGCGAGGCGGAAGGGTTCCGCAAGATCACCTTCTATCCCGACCGCCCCGACGTGATGGCCCGGTTCCGGGTGCGTATCGAAAGCACACAGGACCACGCGCCCAAACTGCTCTCTAACGGCAATGGCACCGACTTTGGCGCGGATCTGACCACCGATCCGGTGCAACACTACGCGATCTGGGACGACCCGTGGCCCAAACCCGCCTATCTCTTTGCGCTGGTCGCCGGGGATCTGATCGCCCATGAGGATACGTTCACCACCATGTCGGGCAAACAGGTGCGCCTGTCGATCTGGGTGCGCCCGGGCGACGAAGACAAATGCGCCTTCGGCATGGAGGCGCTGAAGAAATCCATGACATGGGACGAAGAGGTCTATGGCCGCGAATATGATCTGGACGAATTCAACATCGTCGCGGTGGATGATTTCAACATGGGCGCGATGGAAAACAAGGGGCTGAACATCTTCAACTCTTCCTGTGTCCTCGCCTCGCCCGAAACCTCGACCGATGCCAATTTCGAACGGATCGAAGCGATCATCGCGCACGAATATTTCCACAACTGGACCGGCAACCGCATTACCTGTCGCGACTGGTTCCAGCTGTGTCTGAAAGAGGGGCTGACCGTGTTCCGCGACGCCCAGTTCACCGCCGATATGCGCAGCGCCCCGGTCAAGCGGATCGAAGACGTGATCGCCCTGCGCGGGCGGCAGTTTCGCGAAGATAACGGCCCGCTGGCCCACCCGGTGCGCCCGGACTCCTTCGTGGAAATCAACAACTTTTACACCGCGACGGTGTATGAAAAAGGGGCCGAACTGATCGGGATGCTCAAAACCCTGGTGGGGGATGACGCCTATGCACGGGCGCTTGACCTTTATTTCGAACGCCACGATGGCGACGCCGCCACAATCGAAGACTGGCTGGCGGTGTTCCGCGATGTGACCGGGCGCAAACTCAAGCGGTTCAAACGCTGGTACGAAGAGGCAGGCACGCCCCGGGTGAAGGTGAAAGAGAAATTCCGCGACGGCACCTATACGCTGACCTTCAAACAGAACACGCCCCCCACCCCCGGCCAGCCGCATAAAAAGCCCCGGGTGATCCCGATTGCGGTGGGTCTATTGAACCCCAATGGCGACGAAGTCGTGCCCACGACCATCTGTGAGATGCACAAACGCCAACAGAGCTTCACCTTCGAAGGTCTGTCGGCCAGACCCGTGCCCTCGATCCTGCGCGGGTTTTCCGCCCCGGTGATCCTTGAGCGCGAGACAAGCAACGAAGAACGCGCCTTCCTGCTGGCCCATGACACCGACCCGTTCAATCGGTGGGAGGCCGGGCGCGACCTGGCCCGTAACGGGTTGCTGAACATGATCCGCACCGGTGCGGGGCCGGACATGGCCTATCTTGAGGCGCTGGCCACCCTGTTGCGCGATGACACGCTGGACCCGGCATTCCGCGCGCTGGTGATGGGGCTGCCGTCCCAGGACGATCTGGCCCAACACCTGTTTGACGCAGGCGAAACGCCCGACCCGGCGGCGATTTATGACGCGGTGGAAACGCTGAAAACCGCGATGGCCCGGCATATGCAGGACCTGTTGCCCCGCCTTTATGCGCAATACCAGGTCGAAGGCCCCTATGCGCCCGATGCCACGCAATCAGGGGCGCGCAGCCTTGCAAATGCCGTACTCGCCCTTGGCTCACGGCTCGATGGCGGCGCGGCGGCCCAGGCGCAATATGACGCGGCCACAAACATGACCCAGCAACTTGCCGCCTATGGCTGTCTGCTCCGCGCGGGCAAGGCCGACACGGCAACGCCTGCCTTCTATGAGCAATGGAAACACGACCGGTTGGTGATCGACAAATGGTTCATGATGCAGATCGCCTGCGCCCATCCGGACGATGCCGCCGACGTGGCCGAAAGACTGACCGGACATGCGGATTTCGACATGAAAAACCCCAACAGGTTCCGGGCCACGCTGGGTGCGCTGGCCGCGTCCCCGGCGGGCTTCCACCATGCCAGCGGCAAGGGCTATGCGCTGTTGGCAGATTGGCTGATCCGGCTGGATGCGCTGAACCCTCAGACCACCGCGCGTATGTCCACGGCGTTTGAAACGTGGAAACGCTATGACCCCGCGCGCCAATCGCTGATCCGGGCCCAGCTGGAGCGGATCAGGTCAACGGAAAACCTCAGCCGCGATACGATGGAAATGATCACCCGGATTCTCGGGCAAACCGACAGTCTCGGGTAAACCGGCCAGAGCGGCTCCCGCCCCCTGCGGTCGCATCAAAGATGCGATCCTCGCCGGTTGGGCCCGGCGGTTGCCCGTCCGTGTGCTTTGCACACGGACGGGCAACCGCCCCCGCGCGCCGCAGGCGGCACCGCCCCCAAAGGGCGGTGCAGATTACTTGCAAATTACCGAGGTCTAACTTCCAAGCCCCTTGGGGCGCTGCCTTGGGCGGATCGACGAAATCGGACGGCAATAGCTTTGCTGGCGCAGCCAAGCGGCCATATCCGCGCGTTTCCTGGCGCTGCGCATAGGTCCCCAATCGGCGGATACGCCGCGCCATTTGCGGTCCTTGCCATGCACCACACCGTCGCGCGGTACGGTCACCGCCATGATCCGCACGGCACAGGACAGGTTCGCGGCGCCGTCCTTCAACGCCTCCCCGGTTCGGGCGAGGCATTTATATCCACGCGCTGTGGCGGGCAGGATCTGCAACAGCCCATACCATTTGCCACCCCCCCCAACCGCATCCGGGCGATAGGTGCTTTCATGTTTGGTCAGCGCCGACATGAACCCGACCCAGAACGCCCCGCGCGCCGCCTCGTCCGCATTTGGATAGGCCGGGCACCAGGTTGCGATGTCGCGCGGCACCATCCGGGTCAACGGGCGGCCATGGGTTTTCAACGCCGACATGGTGGCGCGGGTCCAAAGCAGCGCCTCGGGCCGGTGGGACCAGCGCGCATGGGGAATGATCTCGGACCGCGCCACGGGGCGCAGGGTTGGGGTGAGAGTGCGCAGATCGGCCTCCACCTGCGCACCTGAACCCGGCGGCGCGCTGGCGACAACCGACGCCCCGCTCTCTTTGTCTTCCTTCCCGGTGTCTTCCTTCCCGGTGCCTGGCTCTGCGCTGTGGTCTTCCTTGGCAGGATCAGAACCCGCCTCGGCCGCCCGCCCGGGTTTGCTCACAGGCCCGGGTTTGCTTACAGGCATTGACACAGCAGGGACCGTGGCGACCACGCCAGCCTCCGCCACCGCTTCGATCGGCGCCGCCCCCTCCACCGTTTGCCCGGCGCTTTGTGCCCAAACCGGAACCACACCGGCGCAGCCAAACAGGAACGCGGCAACAGCCCCGCGCAAAGCGGGCGATGACGGACAGGATAACAGACGGGGGGCAGCAGGTCTCATGCCCCAATCCAACCGGAAACGAAGCGCATTAGCAATAGCTTACCCCAAAGTTCCACCGCCACACGCCCCACAGGCCACCGTCCATCTCTTCCAACCTCACGGCAAAGAATTCTCGAAACCTCCCCGCCCTTGCCGCTTTTTGGCCCGATTGCGGCTGCACATTCCCCGGCAACATCTGTTCGGAGATCTTAATGAAGTTTCTCGCCAATCTGCCTCTGGCGATCACTGCCACGCGTGCCCAATCGGTTCTGACCCAAAAGGTCCGGCACAAGGGCCAGCCCGGCACATCCGCCGCCAACGCTCTGGCCGAGGACCCCATGACCACGCGCGTCAAGGGCCGCGCAAAACGGGCTGGCACCGGGACCGCGGACTGGGACCTGTCCCAAGGCCTGACCGAACACCTGTCCAGCCTTCTGGACACACACCTGATCCTTCCCCTGATCGAAGACCCCGAGGCCGAAATCACCCGTGCGGGGTTGATGGACAAAGGACAGTTCCTGGCCCGTCAGGACAGGTGGGACGAGATTTCCGACCTGATCCGCGCCGCCGATTCCACCCGTGCCCTGACCCCCTGTGGCATGTCTCATGCCACGCTTCTGGCCACCGGCGCCCGCGCTGATGTGGTCAGCGCGACGGCACAGGCGATCGAAGACGGGGTGAACCCCTCGCTCGCCGGGATCGAGGCGCTTGAAGAGCTGATTTGTGAATATCCCGACGATTACGTGATCGCCGCCATCGTGGCCCAGGCCCATGCGGATATCGGCTGGGCCTGGCGCGGGCACGACTGGTCCCACGAAATTCCCGAACGCAACCTGGCGCTGTTTCACGCGCATTTCGCCCGTGCCGAACAGATTCTGAATCAACTGCAACGGCGCGGGGAAATCCCCGATGACTCGCCGCTGATTGCCGCCACACGCTGCCTTCTGGCCACCGCGACCGACGCCACGGGCCAGGTCTCGCCCCCTGCCCGCCTTGCCGATGACTATGCCCGGCTGATCGACCTTGATCCGCTGAACCCGCGCCACATGCGCGCCTTGGGCAATCACCTGTTGCCCCGCTGGTTCGGAAGCTATGATGCACTGGAACTGGAAGCCCGCCGTACGGCGGCGCGCACCCGGGATCAATGGGGCAACGGGGCCTATGCCTGGGTCTATTTCGATGCGCTGGCGGTGGATCTCGGTGCCACAAGGATGCTGGATGTGGAGTTTTTCACCGACGGGATGCGCGACATTCTCGCCGCGCGCCCGGATCAGCATATCGCGAACCTGTTTGCCGCCTATGCGGCGATCACCATGGGGCCGGACCGCACCCCGCTGAACGCGCCTGACATGCTGCGCGCCACCCGCGCCACGATCCACGACTGTCTTGACTGGGTACTTGGCGAATACCTGCACGAACTGCACCCGCTGGTCTGGGCCGAAGCCTCGCTTGGCCCCGGCCTGTCCGGTGTGATCCCACAGCGCAAGGCGCTGATCCGCAAGGGGGTTGACGCCGCACGCCTGTCCATTGCCCGGCATTTCGAACAGGATCTGCGCGCCGGAGCCACAGTCGCCTTTTCGCGCCACGGCCTGCGGCTTTATCCATCCGGCCCACAGACCTGAGCAGGGTGCCCCAGACCTGTCAGTCCTGACAATCCCGGCGACAGCCCCGGCACTCCAAACGGACCCGGCAGCCCCTCACAGGCAACTGCACCACCCGTTTTCACCGGCACCGATCAATCCCTGACCCATGGCCATCCACCACCCCATATCGGCCAGCGGTGCGTCGGCTACCCTCTCACTCAGAGTGCCCGCCACCTCTCCGGCATTGCGGGGCGAGGTCACAGCATGCGCGCCCGCGCCAATCGCGGCCAGAAGCAGCGCGGCCAGCATGATCTTCACGTGAAATTTCAACTTGATCTTCATGACATCTCTCCCGTCCCAACGTGACCCAAAGCATCCTGCCAAAAACCTGACTCACGGGGTGTTGGCAGGATGCGCGCAACACATAAATGTCGCGCGACCTTCGCCCTTTTCCCTGTCTCAGGTTAAAGCGCGAACGCTTCATCTTCCCATACCCGTGGCTTTGGCCATAGTCTGGAATACCCAACCTGACCCCGAATCCGGGGTCAGGATTTCCCCACCTTTTGGGCCTGATCCCGTTAAAAACCGGTCAATCCCTCACACAATCGCCGCCCCGACCGACACATCCACGAAATAGGGCACGTGATCTGATGCCTTGGGCGCGTGTTCCCCCACATCGTCATAGCGGTCCACCTCCACCTCATCGGCACGCCATGGCAATCCGCGCAGATTGCGCCCGGGCACCGGCGCGCCCGACGCGGCATCCAGCCGACTGGACAGGAAAATATAATCCAGCTGGCGATAGGCCCGTTCGCGTTTCCAATAATGGGTCCAGCGGTCCTGTCGTGGCAGCCGGTCAATGGGGTTCACAAGCCCCGGTTCGTCCAGCAGCGCGTTCAGCGCGGTACTGCTGCCGCTGCCCCGCTGGGGGTAATCGTTCAGATCGCCCAGAACGGCGAAATCCCCGTCCATCCCGGGACCCCAGTCCGAAACCAGAATGCGATGCACCCCCTCGGCCTGTTCCACGCGCCGCGCCCGGGTCTTCTTGCGCCCGCCCATCATGGATTTGAAATGGTTGCCATAAAGGGTCAGAACGCTGCCCGCGATTTCAATCTCGACCCGCAGGCAGTCGCGCGAAAACAACGGTGCGCTGTTCTTGGCGTTACGTTCATGGCGATAGGACCGCACCGCCCGGATGGGATAGCGCGACAGGAACGCCACGTCGATCCGGCGCGGATCATTGCCATCCAGCAGAACCCGGTGACGATACCGCTTGTCCCGCCGCCTCGCCAGAAATTCGCTGTTGAACCGGTCCAGAACGGGCTGGTTCTCCACTTCCTGAAGACAGACGATATCCGCATCAATCTCCTTTAATGCCTTCGCGGTGATCCGCTTGGCGCGGGTGTCGTAGATGTCAAACGACGTATCGTTAATCGAAAACCCATCCCCCGGCACCGGCGGGGCGTCGCGGAATCTGTATCGGGCAAACAGGTTTTCACAATTGAACGTGGCAATTCGAACAGTGGGCATGGCTGTGGCACTCCGTTAATATATTTCCCCCGGTAAAATAATTACCCCTGCCCGGGGGACCGCCTGCCTGCCTGAACCCGCCTGAATTGGATCACCGGTTTCTTGCCCGACTTTTTTGTCTGAACAGACCCCATCCTATCACAAACGCGCATTTCGCCCAACCCCGCCCCCTTGCCCCGCCCGCGCCCCTGCCCTAGAAGCGTTTCCAACATGGATAAGGAGCCGTGAGCGATGCTCGATCTCACCTATGAAGCCCCCAGGGTCAAAACCATCGCGGGCGCGAAACACGACTGGGAACTCGTGATCGGGATGGAGGTCCACGCCCAGGTCTCGTCCAATGCCAAGCTCTTCTCCGGGGCCTCGACCCAATTCGGCGCGGAGCCCAATTCCAACGTGGCTTTCGTGGACTGTGCCATGCCCGGCATGTTGCCGGTGATCAACGAATACTGCGTGGAACAGGCGGTGCGCACCGGGCTGGGCCTCAACGCCGAAATCCACCTGAAATCGGCCTTTGACCGCAAGAATTACTTCTATCCCGACCTGCCACAGGGCTATCAGATTTCCCAGCTTTACGAACCCATTGTGGGCGAAGGCGAAATCCTTGTGGAAATGGGTCCCGGCGTGGCCCGGCTTGTGCGTGTGGAACGCATCCATTTGGAACAGGACGCGGGCAAGTCGATCCACGACATGGACCCCAACATGTCCTTTGTCGACCTCAACCGCACCGGCGTGGCGCTGATGGAGATCGTCTCCCGCCCCGACATCCGCGGCCCCGAAGAGGCGGCGGCCTATGTCACCAAGCTGCGCCAGATCCTGCGCTATCTGGGCACCTGCGACGGCAATATGCAGAACGGCAACCTGCGCGCGGATGTGAACGTGTCGATCTGTCGTCCCGGCGCCTATGAGAAATACATGGAGACCCAGGATTTCTCTCATCTCGGCACCCGCTGCGAAATCAAGAACATGAACTCCATGCGGTTCATTCAGGCCGCGATTCTGGTCGAGGCCAACCGCCAGATCAAGATCGTCGAAGGCGGCGGCGAGGTCGAACAGGAAACCCGCCTTTACGACCCGGACAAGAACGAAACCCGCTCCATGCGCTCCAAGGAAGAGGCGCATGATTACCGCTATTTCCCCTGTCCCGACCTGTTGCCGCTTGAAATCGAACAGGCCTGGGTCGATGACATCCGCGCCTCCCTGCCCGAACTGCCGGATGCGAAAAAGGCGCGGTTCATGGGCGATTACGGCCTGACCGATTACGATGCCTCGGTGCTGACCGCCGACACCACCTCGGCCGGGTATTTCGAAGAGGTCGTGGCCGCCTGTGACGACGGCAAGGTTGCGGCAAACTGGGTGCTGAACGAACTCTTCGGTCGTCTCAAGGCAGATGAGAAAGACATCACCGACAGCCCCCTGTCGCCCGTGCAACTGGGCGGGATCATCAGGCTGATCAAATCCGATACCATTTCCGGCAAGATCGCCAAGAACGTGTTCGAAATCGCCTATACCTCGGGCCGCGACCCGCAAGAGATCGTGGAAACCGAAGGCCTGAAACAGGTCACGGATACCGGTGCCATCGAAACCGCGCTGGACCAGATCATCGCCGACAACCCGGCCCAGGTCGAAAAAGCCAAGGTAAACCCAAAACTCGCCGGCTGGTTCGTGGGTCAAGTGATGAAAGCCACGGGCGGCAAGGCCAACCCCAAGGCGGTGAACGAGCTGGTGGCGAAAAAACTGGGCGGGTGATCCCGGCATGGCCGGTCCGTCGCCGGTCCATCACTGTGACTCCCGCTTCAGGCGGGATCTGGCAGGTGGGATCTGGCGGGCGGGATCTGGTTCGAAAACCGCCCCGACGGTTTGTGACTCTGTGGTGCGGGCTGGCTGAACGCCCGGTCGCCCTCCGCCACGCGTCCCTTACCCGGCCTCCTGCGCGACCTGACCGGCCTTTTGCCGGGGTTCGGGCGTTTGCCCCCCTCCCCCCACAGCCACAACACCCGTTGCGGCCACCTTGTCCACCCTGTGCAAGGATTCAACCTTCCCGCCAAACCAAACCCGGTCCGCGACCGCCCAAACAACATGAAACGGCGCGGATTGCCTTGCGGCTTGGCGCTGTTTCAAAACCAACCACGATCATTCGAACCCGATGAACCGCGCCGTCTCTTCGACCGACCGGCGGTGGGATTTGACCCTGTTGGCCGGAAAATCCTCATCGGGCCATCCCAGCGCCACACAGGTCAGAATCACCTGATCCTCGGGGATAGCGGCCTGTTCGCGCACCACCGGAGACTGCATGATCCCCTGCCCGTTGATCACCGTGCCCAACCCGCGCGCCCATGCCGCAAGGACAAGCCCATAGGTCGCCGCGCCCAGATCGAAATGGGCAATCGTGCCGTTGTCCATCAATGATCGGTCAAATGTGACCACCACCGACACCGGAGCATCGAACTGGCGAAACCCGCGCATCACCCAGCCCTGCCTTGCCTCCATGTCATCGCGCGCAATATCCATGGCCGCGAATAACTGCTTGGCGATCTCGATCTGGCGCTCGCGATGCACCCCGTCATAGGTTCCGTGATCCGGGATCTCGCGTTGCGGCGGATTGCCCGCCAGCATCCGTTCGGAATTGCCCTTGCGCACCGCCTCCAACGGTGCCCCGGTCAAAACGTGAAAATGCCACGGCTGGGTGTTCATTGACGAAGGCGCACAATTGGCCAGGTCAATGATCTCCTCGATCACCTCGCGCGGCACCGGTTTGTCGGTAAATCCCCTTATGCTGCGCCGTTCACGCATCGCCTGTTCCAGATCCATATGCCTCTCCCTTCCTTGCCCCCTTTGGGCCGGACAAATCTGGCACGGGCGCGCAACCGGGTCACATGTTCCGCCACGTCAGATTGCTGTCGACGCGGCCTGTGCCCCGTCACCATCACGCCACCGTCACCCCCCACGAACACCTTTCCCCCGCGCGCGCGCTCTGTCATAATGCGCTCCAATCAAAGATAGAAAAAGAGCAGCAACCATGGCCGACGACCTTCTGTCCACGCAGAAAACCAACGAATATGACGCCTCGTCCATTCAGGTTCTGGACGATATGGAACACGTCCGCCTGCGCCCCGGCATGTATATCGGCGGCAAGGACGATCGCGCGTTGCATCACATGGTGGCCGAAATCATCGACAACTCGATGGACGAAGCCGTTGCCGGACATGCCACATGGATCGAAGTTGAACTGCACGAGAACGGCCATGTCTCGGTCCGCGACAACGGGCGCGGCATCCCCACCGGCCCCCACCCCTCGGACCCGGAAAAATCGGCGCTGGAAATCATCTTCTGCACCCTCAATGCGGGCGGCAAGTTTTCCGGCGATTCCTATGAAACCTCGGGCGGCCTGCACGGGGTTGGCTCGTCTGTCGTGAACGCGCTGTCCGACCATCTTCGCGTGGAGGTGGCGCGGAACAAGGAACTCTTTGCCATGGAGTTCTCTCGCGGCATCCCACAGACAAAACTGGAAAAGGTCGGCGCCGCCCCCAACCGGCGCGGCACCACCGTGACCTTCCACCCCGATCCCGAAATCTTTGGCTCGCTCAAACTCAAACCCGCGCGGCTTTTCAAAATGGCGCGGTCCAAGGCGTACCTGTTCTCCGGCGTCGAAATCCGCTGGAAAACCGCGATCGAAGACGGCGACACCCCCAGAGAAGCGAAATTCCACTTCCCCGGCGGGCTGGCCGATTACCTGACCGAAACCATGGGCGGCGCGACCACCTATTCCGAAACGCCCTTTGCCGGCACGGTCAGCTTTGAAAAATTCAACGCCCCGGGCAAGGTGGAATGGGCGATCAACTGGACGCCTTCGCGCGACGGGTTCATCCATTCCTACTGTAACACCGTCCCCACCCCCGAAGGCGGCACCCACGAGGCCGGGTTCTGGGCCGCGATCCTCAAGGGCATCAAGGCTTACGGCGAACTGGTCGGCAATAAAAAGGCGGCGCAAATCACCCGCGACGACCTCTCCACCGGGGCCGGGGCGCTGGTCTCCTGCTTTATCCGCGAACCGGAATTCGTGGGCCAGACCAAGGACCGGCTCGCCACGGTCGAAGCCCAACGCATGGTTGAAAACTCGGTGCGGGACCATTTTGACAACTGGCTGGCCTCGGATACCAAATCCGCAGGCGCAATTCTTGATTTCCTGGTCCTGCGCGCCGAAGAACGCCTGCGCCGACGTCAGGAAAAGGAAACCGCACGCAAATCCGCCACCAAAAAGCTGCGCCTGCCCGGCAAGCTGACCGATTGTTCCTCCAAAACCCGCGAAGGCACCGAATTGTTCATCGTCGAGGGCGATTCCGCGGGCGGGTCCGGCAAAGGCGCGCGCAACCGCGAAACCCAGGCGCTGTTGCCGCTCAAGGGCAAGATCCTCAACGTGCTGGGTGCCGCCTCGTCCAAGCTGGGCAGCAACGCCGAAATCCGCGATCTGTGCGAGGCGCTGGGGGTGGGGCTTGGCTCCAAATTCAACCTCGATGACCTGCGCTATGACAAGATCATCATCATGACCGACGCCGATGTCGACGGGGCGCATATCGCCTCGCTCCTGATGACCTTTTTCTTCACGCAAATGCGCCCGCTGATCGACAACGGGCATCTCTACCTCGCCTGCCCGCCGCTCTATCGCCTCACCCAAGGTGCCAGACGCGTCTATGTCGCCGACGATCGCGCGAAAGAAGAAGTTCTGGCCAACGGTCTGGGTGGCAAGGGAAAAATCGACGTACAGCGGTTCAAGGGCCTTGGCGAAATGGACGCCAAGGATTTGAAAGAAACCACCATGGACCCCAAAACCCGCACCCTGATCCGAGTCACCATCGACGAAGACGAACCCGGCGAAACCGGCGACCTCGTGGAACGTCTGATGGGCAAGAAACCGGAATTGCGGTTCCAGTATATCCAGGAAAACGCCCGGTTTGTTGAGGAACTGGATGTGTGAGGACAACTCAAGCTGGAGAGCGAAGCCGTAATGGATGAAATCCGTGTCATTCTCACCCTTTTGTACATCTTGATCAGCCTTGGGTTTATCTGGATACTGTTTACATGGGTCGGTGACATAGCCGAACGGCGTGGTCAGGATCGCTTGCTGTGGCAAATCTCTGCGTTGTTTATCAATCCGTTCTTGGCCGCGCTTTTGCTTTGGTTTTTCTGCGAGCGCGTTGAAGAAGAAGCCGAATGAGCCGCAAAGCACGTTCATGATTGCGACGCTTTGACAAAGTGTTTCGCCGCCCATCTTAAAGCGTTTCCAGTTATTGTTGGATCACGGCAAGAACTGGAAACGCTTTAGCCCTGCGGATCAATGTATTTTGCAATCTCCGCCCTCAACTCACTCGGCATCGTTCCTTTGGCCACTTCAATCATTGGAACCCCGGCCCGTCTCAAAGCCTCTCGCTTGACTGCATCTCTGGCGAAGGCTTTATCCTGATGATGTCCTTTGCCTTGATATTCGACTGCAACGGTGAGCAACCCAAACTTGTCGATCACTGCGAAATCCAAACGTTTTGAATTGATCGACGCAAAGGCCGCTTTCCGCTCCTTCCAATCACCGGATTTGCTATCTGGTTTAATCAACTCCCCCAAACTGGTTTGCGCCAACACCCGGTGCCCATCGCCGAGGTTTTCGACAATCTTCTCCAAAGCGACAAAAACCCGGTATTCAGATTTGTTAAGAATCCTCACCCGTTCAAAGTTCACCTTTGATATAGCTTCAATTTGATTCGAAGGATTTGAAAGTCCCCAGTTGTTGTGGGGGCCGTTTTTTGCCGGTGTTTTTTTGCCTACCCCTGTCGTCCCCCGGTTGCTTACGCGGGGTGTCGGTTTTCCCTGATTGCTACCGGCAAAGCTGTTTACAAAAAACGCGGCCCCCACGATCAATCCGATAAACAACAGTATTTCCATAAAGCGTTCCCCAGAACTTGCTATCGGTAGCCGCCTATCAATAATTGATCCCCCACTCAACACATCCTGAACAAGAGTGACGCTATCACGCATCCCTTGGTTTTCCCCGGACCACTTGCGGTCCGGGTCGCTCGCCATTGATCAACAGGTGCTTGCAAAGCAATCCCCGAAAGATACCCCCTCGGGGTCGGGCACGCCCCGCTGTTGCGCGCCGCCTCACCAACTGCCAGATGCCCCGCATCTGGCGCGCACCGGCGCCGTATCACCCCACCGCACGCCCGATTAACCTAACCAATCCTTAACACATGCCGCAGCGCGGCGGTGCCGGCCTGGTGCCGCAAGGATGCGCAAATGTCACCCCCGGCCCGTCCTCGCCATGCCCCCCGTTTACGAAGGTGACCAAACCGCTAAACTCCCCCCATGCGACTGTTTCTTCTTCTCTCCCTGACGCTTCTGTCATCCTGCGCGCGCCCCCTCAGCGAGCATGAAAAAGCCTTTGCATCTCAATTACATGGAGAGTCCCTTGACCTCGACCGCATTCGTTTTCACAATGGTGCGCTGGTCGGCGAAGTTACGTACAGGCGCCAAAAACGCCCGCGCCTGACCTGTCGGGAACGGATCTGGCCCGAACCCACCAGCGAAATGGTCACAGTCGGCCCCGCCGCCGTGGCGCTGCACAACCGGGTGTTCTTTGCTAAACCCTACTTTTCAAAGGATTTTCTTGATACCTACCCCGCACGCCTGCCACTGTTTCAGGCCATGCTTTTCGCCCATGAAATCACCCATGTCTGGCAGTGGCAAAACCGCCACAAGACCGGATATTCCCCCCTGCGCGCAGCCCGTGAGCATACCTACTCGGACGACCCGTATCTCTTTGATATAAATACAAAAACAGCATTTTTGGACTATGGGTACGAACAACAGGCCAGCATTGTCGAAGAATATGTCTGTTGCGCCGCGCTCGACCCTGGGGCCCCCCGCACCAAGCGTTTGGAAAGGTTGATAAAATCGGAAATTCCGATGCAGACTCTGCGGATTTCGCCGGAAATCCGCATCCCGTGGGCCGGGGCCAGGGTGCAGGGGATTTGCCGGTAATTACAACCGCTTACGCACCTGCATCGCGAAATCCTCGCCGCGTTTTTCAAAGCTGTCATACTGGTCAAAGGACGCCGCCGCCGGGGCCAGCAACACGGTTTCGCCGGGCTGAGCCTCGGCCATGGCGCGCTCTACCGCGGCCTCCATCGTGCCACAGACTTCGGCGTCAACCCCCTGTAATTGCATAGCAAAATTCGCAGCTTCCCGACCGATCACATAGGCTTTGACCACCGACCCAAGGGCCTCTTCAAGCCCGGACAGCCCGCCCTCCTTCTCCAATCCGCCACAAATCCAGCGGATGTTTTCGAAGGCTTTCAACGCCTTGGCTGCCGAATCCACATTGGTCGCCTTGCTGTCGTTGACATAGGCCACGCCGTTCGCCTCTGCGATCCGTTGCGAGCGATGGGGCAAACCGCCAAAACTTTGAAATCCTTGGGAAATAACCTTGGGGGCCAGCCCCAGAGACCGGCACACCGCATAGGCAGCACAGGCGTTTTGATGGTTATGCGCCCCCGGCAACCCGGCCACATCACGCAGGTCCACCGAGGCCACCTGACGCCCCTTGCGGTACTCCGACAAAAATCCCTTGCGGGCAAAGACCTGCCACCCCGGACCGGTCAGCTTGCGATCAACGGATACCCGGATCACCCGGTCATCCGCGGCACCTTCCGACAGTTGTCCGGCCAGGTACAGCCCCTCATCCTCGTCCACTCCGATGATGGCCCGATCCGGCCCACCTTCGGCAAACAACCGGCGCTTGGCCGCAAAATACCCCCCCATCCCGGCATGGCGATCCAGATGGTCGGGAGAGATATTGGTCAGAACGGCGATGTCCGGCGTCAGCGCACGCGCCAGATCTGTCTGGTACGAGGACAGCTCCAACACCACCACCCCCCCGTCGCCGGGCGGATCAATGTCCAGCACACCGCGCCCGATATTACCGGCCAACTGGCTGTCTTTTCCAACAGATTCAAGAAGATGGTGGATCAAGGCGCAGGTCGTCGACTTGCCGTTCGATCCGGTGACAGCCACCACCTTGGGCAGCAGGTCCATGTTGCTCCATTCCGGCACAGCGACCGAGCGGAAGAACAACCCGATATCATTGTCCACCGGCACCCCAGCCTGCAACGCGGCGGCCACCACGCGGTTGGGGCTGGGATAGAGATGTGGGATACCGGGGGAAACAACCAATGCGGCCACGTCGTCAAACGCGCCCTGACGCATGAGGTCGACGCAAGAGAATCCCTCGCCCTCGGCCACCGCGCGCGCGGCGGCATTGTCATCCCAACACAGCGCCTCGGCACCACCTTCACGCAGGCTGCGTGCGGAGGCCAACCCGGACCGGCCAAGCCCCAAAACGGCCACCTTGCGGCCCTCGTATCCTCGCACTGGGATCATTGCCACTCCTCCTCATTGCCACCCCGGGGCCCTGTTGGGCGGGGGCGGGTGGGTGGGACGCCCAACAGGGCCCCGGCCTTACCTGACCTTCAACGTGGCCAGCCCGATCATGGCAAGGATCAGAGAAATGATCCAGAACCGGATCACGATCTGCGGCTCGGCCCAGCCCTTCTTTTCATAATGGTGATGGATAGGCGCCATCAGGAACACGCGCTTTCCCGTACGTTTGTAATACAGCACCTGAATGATCACCGACAGCGCTTCCATGACGAAAATACCGCCAACAATGGCCAGGACGATCTCGTGTTTCGTGGCAACGGAAATGGCACCCAGCGCGCCCCCAAGCGCCAGCGACCCGGTATCCCCCATGAACACCGCCGCAGGCGGCGCGTTATACCACAGGAAGCCAAGCCCACCGCCAATCAGACCGGCCACGAAAATCAAAATCTCCCCGGTCCCCGGCACGTAATGCACATCCAGGTATTCGGTAAAATCAACCCGGCCTACCGCATAGGCAATCATCCCCAGCGTACCCGACGCGATCATCACCGGCATAATCGCCAACCCGTCCAGCCCATCGGTCAGGTTGACCGCATTCGCCGCCCCGACGATCACGATAATCGCAAAGGGAATAAACAGATAGCCAAGGTTGATCAACGTATCCTTGAAGATCGGCAGCGCCACCTGGTATTGCAGCCCCTCGGGGTGATAGGCCGTTGCCCAGACGGCAGCGATGGCCGAAATGATGAACCCAAGCAACAGCCTGATCCGCCCGGATACACCCGCCGTATTCTGCTTGCTGACCTTGGAGAAATCATCGGCAAACCCGATGGCAGCAAAGCTCATGGTCACGAACAGAACCAGCCACACGAACGGGTTGTCCAGTCGCGCCCACATCAAAGTCGAGGTCAACAACGCCCCGACAATCAGCAGCCCGCCCATGGTCGGGGTGCCCGCCTTTTCGAAATGGCTTTCGGGACCATCGTCCCGGATCGGCTGACCCTTGCCCTGTTTGCGGCGCAGCACGTTGATCAACGGCGGGCCGAACACGAATCCGAACAACAGGGCGGTCATAAAGGCCCCCCCCGCGCGGAACGTGATATAACGAAACAGGTTGAAGAAATCACCGCCATCCGACAGGGCGGTCAACCAATACAGCATTTACTTGTCCCCTTTGCTTTGACGGGCGGGATGGCTCATTTTACGGATCGCGTCAACAACAAGGCTGACCCGGCTGCCCTTGGACCCCTTGATCAGCACGATATCGCCCTGGCCCACAAGACCACGCACCTGGGCAACCATCTCGGGCGCGGTTTCATACCACGCCCCGCGCTGTGCCCCGTCCAGGGCCTCGTACAAATGCTTCATCCGTGGCCCGACACAATGCACCTCGTCCAGCGCGGCGATCCATTTCAACCCGGCAAGCCCCGCATGGTCCCTGGCCTCGGTCGGGCCAAGCTCCAGCATATCGCCCAGAACCGCGATCCGCCGCCCGGCGCGCGGGTCGGGTGGGGTTGCCGAGGCCAGCACCTCCAGAGAGGCGGCCATAGAGGTCGGGTTGGCATTGAACGCATCGTCGATCAGCGCCAGCTCGGCCCCCTCGATCATATCGTCCAGAATGATCTGTTCCCGTGTCCCCCGCCCTGCGGGCGGTGTCCAATGGGCCAGATCCACCGCCGCCCGCCCCCGATCCGCGCCCATGGCATCGACCACGGCCAGCACGCCAAGCCCGTTCATGGCGAAATGCCGCCCCGCGCTGGAGATTTTGAACATCACCGGATCGCCGGCGATTTCCGCCTCGACCACGGTGGTTCCATCGGTCAGTTCCACATGGACCAGCCGGTAATCGCTTGCGCTTTCCCCGAACAAAACCGCCTCTGCGCCCATCGCACGGGCCTTGTCCTGTAATATCCCCGTGGTCGCGATATCCCCGTTCAACACGGCCACGCCCCCGGGTTCCAGCCCTTCGAGGATCGCAGCCTTTTCCCGTGCGATCCCTTCAATATTTTCAAAGGCTTCCATATGGGCTGGTGCCACGGTGGTGATCATCGCCACATGGGGCCGCGCCATTTGGGCCAAAGGCTTGATTTCACCGGGGTGGTTCATCCCGATCTCGATCACGGCGAATTCCGTGTCCACCGGCATCCGCGCCAGCGTCAAGGGCACGCCCCAGTGGTTGTTATAAGACGCCTCGGCCACATGGCACCGGCCCTGACGTTTCAACACCTCGCGCAGCATTTCCTTGGTCGAGGTTTTGCCAACCGACCCGGTCACCGCCGCCACACGCGCGTTCGTGCGGGCGCGGGCCGCGCGGCCCATTGCCTCCAGCGCGGGCAGCACATCGTCCACAATCAACAACGGCGCGTCCCCGGCCACCCCCTCGGGCACGCGCGACACAAGCGCCGCCCCGGCCCCCGCCGCCAGCGCCTGTGCCACAAAATCGTGACCATCCCGCGCCGCCGTGAGCGCCACGAACAAATCCCCCGGCGCAATCGTGCGGGTGTCGATCGACACACCGTTTACCACCCAATCCCCAACCGCGCAGCCCCCGGTTGCCGCTGCTGCCTCGGCGCTGGTCCACAAGCTCATGCCAATCCCCCTTCCAACGCGGCCACCGCCACGCTGGCCTGTTCCGCATCGTCAAAGGGCAGCACATCGTCCCCGACGATCTGCCCGGTTTCGTGCCCCTTGCCGGTGATCAGCAATGTATCCCCCGGCCCCAACGCATCGACCCCGCGCAGGATCGCTTCGGCCCGGTCCCCCACCTCGGTGGCCTCGGGACAGCCTTCCATCACCGCGGCGCGAATGGTGGCCGGGTCTTCGCTGCGCGGGTTGTCATCGGTGACGAACACCACATCGGCATGTGCCGCCGCCGCCGCCCCCATCAACGGGCGTTTGCCCGGATCGCGGTCGCCGCCTGCGCCGATAATGGCCACGATCCGCCCCGCCACATGGGGGCGCATGGCCTTTAATGCCGTGGCCACCGCGTCGGGCGTATGGGCATAATCCACGAAGATCGCCGCGCCGTTGTCCCGCGTCGCCGCCAACTGCATACGGCCCCGCACGGTGCCCAGGTGATCCAGCGTTTCAAACACCCGCTCCGGCTCGGCACCGGCGGCCACGACCAGCCCGGCAGCCAACAGAACATTATCCGCCTGAAACCCTCCAATCAACGGCAGACGCGCCCGGAACCCTTTGGATTTCCACGTGAAAAACACTTCTTGCCCGGTGGCGTCAAACCGCTGTGCCGTGAGGTAAAGATCGGCCCCTTCGGTCCGGCCCACGGCCATCACCTGTTGCCCCGCCCCCTGCGCCACCGCCGCCATGTCGGGGCCGCGCGGGTCGTCGATATTGATCACCGCCACCCCGCCGGGGGCCAGAACGCGGGAAAACAACCCGGCTTTGGCGTCGAAATAATCGTCGAAATCCTTGTGATAGTCCAAATGATCCTGGGTGAAATTGGTAAAGCCCGCAGCGCACAGATGCACCCCGTCCAACCGCCGTTGCGCCAACCCGTGGCTGGACGCTTCCATGGCCGCATGGGTCACGCCCGCCGCTGCCGCCTCGCTCAAAACCCGGTGCAGCGTGATCGGCTCGGGCGTGGTATGGGCCAGCGGCGTGGTCCAGCTTCCCTCGACCCCCGTGGTGCCGACGCTGATCGCCTCAAGCTCAAGCTCGTTCCAGATCTGGCGGGCAAAGCTGCTGACCGATGTTTTGCCATTGGTGCCGGTGACGGCCACCATGGTCGCGGGCTGTGCCCCGAACCACAGGGCGGCGGTATAGGCCAGCGTCTGGCGCGGATCGTCCGACAGGATGACGGCCGCGTTCGATGCGCCAAGCTCGGCCCGGGCGATTTCAGCCCCCACGTGGTCCGTCAGGATCGCCCCCGCCCCCATGCGCAACGCATATTGGATGAACTCCCCCCCATGCACCCGCGTACCGGGCAAGGCCGCGAACAGAAACCCGTCCCTGACCTCGCGGCTGTCCACGGCCAACCCGGTGACCTGTGCCTCACGACCCTCCCGGGCGGTCAGGCCCAGCTCCTTCAAACTCTTTGCCTGCCCCACGGAATACGCTCACCTTGTTGTCACTGTTGTCAGTTCGATGTCAGCGTTATACCAGCCAATTGCCCGGGTTCAACTTGTGGACGCAGGCCCAGCAGGGGCGCAACGCGATGGATCATCTCGGCGGCCACCGGCACCGCCGTCCACCCCGCCGTGCGCCGGGTTTCCCCGGCGATAAAGGTTTCGGGCTCATCCAGCGTCACGATCAGCACGTATTTCGGGTCATAGGCCGGGAACATGCTGGCAAAGGTGGCAATGACCTTGTCCTTGTAATAGCCACCGCGCGGCTTGGGCTTGTCTGCTGTGCCGGTTTTGCCGCCCACCGCGTATCCCTTGACCTCGCCAAAGCTGGCCGTGCCTTCGGTCACAACCGCACGCAACATGGCGCGTGATGCGGCGGCAACTTCGGCCCGCATCACCCGCGGCCCGTATTGCGGCCCATCCTGCTTGATCAGCGTCGGATTGATCCGTGTGCCGCCATTGGCGATCGCCGCATACCCGGCGGCAAGATGCAGCGGGCTGACGCTGATCCCGTGACCGTAAGAGATGGTCATGGTCGAAATCTCGGACCAGTTTTTCGGCAGCAACGGGGTCGAGCCGCGCGATTCCAGGATTTCAAGCGGGGTGCGTTCCAGCAGCCCCATGGAATCCAGAAACTCGCGCTGGCGTTTGCTGCCAATCATCTGCGCCATCCGTGCGGTGCCGATGTTGGAGGATTTCACAATCACCTTGTGAACACTCAACTCTTTGCCGTAATTGTGAAAATCCCGGATCTTGTGTTTGCCCCAGCGCAACGGCCCCTTGGTGTTGATCATGGTATTGGCATTGACCAGGCCAAGCTCCATCGCCTGGGCGGCAGTGAAAATCTTGAACGTCGAGCCAAGCTCGTACACCCCCTGGGCCGCGCGATTAAACAGAGGGCTGTCATCGGGGGCACCCTCGGTTGGGGGGCGGGGACGGTCGTTGGGGTCAAAGTCGGGCAGGCTCACGACGCTGATCACCTCGCCCGTATGCACGTCCATCAACACGCTGGCCGCGCCCTTGGCCTTCATCAATCGCATTCCGCCGTAAAGCACCCGCTCGGAAGCCGCCTGTACCGTCAGGTCAAGCGAAAGCTGCAGCGGCTTGCCGCCTTTGGCCGGGTCACGCAGATAGCTGTCAAACACCTTTTCCACCCCGGCCACGCCCACCACTTCGGCCGCGTCCACCCCTTCGCGGCCAAACGAGGCCCCGCCAAGAATATGTGCCGCCAGCCTGCCGTTGGGATAAAGCCGCATTTCACGGGGACCAAACAACAGGCCAGGATCGCCGATGTCATGCACCGCCTGTTTCTGTTCCGGGCTGATTTTCTTCTTGATCCACAGGAACTTGCGCTTACCAGTGAAATCCCTGATCAACCGCGCGCGATCCAGATCGGGGAAAATTCTGACCAACTCGTCCGCCACATGCTCGCGGTCGATCATATGGGGCGGCTGGGCATAAAGACTGTGGGTTTCCAGGTTGGTGGCCAGAATGCGGCCCCGCCGATCCACGATATCGGCCCGTTGCGCCACGATCTGGGCACCGTTGGCACGGGCGCGAGGCTCGGCCGGTTCGGTCCCCGCCATCACGCCCATGCGCACGCCGATCACCGCGTAGGCGCAAAAGAACATGACGCCCAGAACCAGAAGACGGCCCTCGGCCCGGTTGCGGGCTTTGTCGCGCATGTCTTCATGGCGCAGCTTGGTGTTTTCGCGTTCGATCGCGTCGGGGTTTTCCCCCTTGTTGCGCGCCTCAAGAACACGCGCCAGCGGGCGCAGCGGGATCCGGGTCATTGGCCTGCCTCCTCTTGCGGGTTCGGAAGCGCCGACACATCCACCGCTCCGTTGACATCAAGAGGTTTTTCAACAGGATAGCTCACCTCGTCCACGCGCCCGAACTGATCGGGACTCAAGGGACCAAGCTCCAGCCGGGGAAAGTTGATTTCGGCCAGATCGCGCAACCGGTCAGGCCGGTTGAGATAGGCCCACTCCGCATTCAAAACGGCAAGCCGCGCCCGGGCGCGGGTGATCTCGCGTTCCAGCCGCTCGGCCTCGCTCACCGCTTCCTGGGTCTTGTAGTTTTCGTGATAGGCCCAGAAGGCCAGCCCGATCACCACCATGGATGTTACGATATAAAGCAGGTTTCTCATGACCCTTTACCTCTTGCCCCCCAACTGTGGCATCCCGATTTTCTTGCGATCCACCGGCGTGGCCGGGGATGCGGTGCGTATGCCAACCCGCAACCGGGCCGACCGGCTGCGCGGGTTTTCTGCCAATTCGTCGTCATCCGGGCCAATTGCCTTGCGGGTCTTGACCTCGAATTGCGCAACCCGGTCCTGAACCGGCGCGTACCGGCTGCCCCCGGTGCCACCCGATTTTTCGACGAAAAATCGTTTCACCATCCGGTCTTCCACCGAGTGGAAGGTGACAACGGCCAGCTGCCCCCCCGGTTTCAGGGCCCGCTCCGCAGCCTCCAGCCCGGCCACCAACTCGCCATATTCGTCATTCACCGCGATGCGCAGCGCCTGAAAACTGCGCGTCGCCGGATGGCTCTGCCCCGGCTTGGACCGCGGCAGCGACTTTTCGATGATCTCGGCCAGATGCAGCGTGGTGGTGATCGGGGCCTGTTCCCGGGCCCGGACAATATTGCGTGCAATCCGGCGACTGGCGCGCTCCTCACCATAACGGAACAGAATATCCGCGATATCCCCCTCATCCGCCCCGTTCACGATATCCGCTGCCGATGGCCCATCCTGGCTCATCCGCATATCAAGCGGCCCGTCCTTCATGAAGGAAAATCCCCGCTCGGCCATGTCCAGCTGCATCGAACTGACCCCAAGGTCCAACACCACCCCATCCAGATCGCTGGCATAGTCATCCAGCCGCGAAAACGTGCCCTGCACCAATTCCAACCGGCTGCCATACCCCCCGGCCCAGCTTGCCGCCATCTCAAACACCATTGGATCGCGATCCACGCCAATGACCTTGTCCGCCCCCGCCTCCAACAAGGCGCGGCTATACCCCCCCGCCCCGAAGGTACCATCCAGCCAGACACCCCCCACAGGCGCAACCGCCCGCAAAAGCGGGCGCAAAAGAACAGGGATATGGGGTCGTTCATCGGGGGCTTTGGCCATGTCTGCCATGAGTCATTCCCCCTTCTTCACGCCATCCAGATAGATCAGCGGGTCAAAATCATCGGGCAGGTCATCCAGCCACTCTTCAGTATGGGCCAGTTCTTCGGTTTCATAGGTCTCGGGTTTCCATATCTGGAACGTGTCACCCGCAGCGATGAAAAACGCCTCGTTCTCCAGGTCAATCTTCTGGCGCAGCTTGGCCGGCAGGACCAGCCGCCCGGTTTCATCCACGTTGGTGGGAAAGGATTGACCGTGAAACAGCCGTTGCAGCATCTTGCGTTCCATCGACCCGCGCGGCAGGGCGGCGATCTGATCGTCCACCTCGTCAATCGCTTCGATGGTATAACATTCAAGGAAATTGCGGCGGCGATCCCCGTAAACGATCACCAGATTGGGGTTCAACCCTTCGGTCCAGTCGGGATCTCCGGCCTCAAGCACACGGCGAAAAGAGGCCGGGATACTCACCCTGCCCTTCGTGTCCACCTTATGGTGGCTTTCGCCTCTGAACCTGCGTGCCACTGTCCCGCAGCCCTCTCTACTTTACTGCCCCGGGTGCCCCACCTGGTGTCCCGGGGGTTTGAAAAGGAAACGGCGGTTGATCTGCTGCCACTGATCAACCGCCGCCCTCGTCCCGCGTTGCGGGGTGTCCAGCTGCGCGCGCCACCTGGGGGGATGTCTGCTCGCCCGCGCGCCGGATCTCTTGGTTCGATGAAGGAGGGTGCCTGTATGAAACCTTATTATTTTTTAGGTTTGGGGTCGTTTGGTGCCCCGTATTGTGTTCCCGTCTTCATCTTGAATATAGGGATGACATGGGAATTCATGGCAATCAAGATAAAATTACGGGAAATATGCACATCATCTTGTTTCCCACACCCCTGAAAAACAAGATATCGGGGTAATTTTTGCCAATTCGGCACCAAACTCAGTGGAAAAGGAAACAATATCCCCTACATTTAGTAGCCCGCGACAGGGTGAAAAAATATCCCACGATTTCCCAAAAAATCCGGGAATTCCCTGAGTATCTAAGTCCCCAGCCGTAAAATTTCCAGAAAAACTGACGAATTCAGCGGCAAATCGCCTATATCCCCGCCATATTCCCTATGTGATTCGCATGAAAAAGGGCACCGCCCGGTGCCCTCTCCCAATCAAGTCCCATCATTTCCCATGCCGCGTCCCACGGTTTCCCCTACGCCCCCTGCCCCGCACCTTTCTTCAAATGCCCGCAAACCCGGGAGCCAGCCCCAATGGCGCGTACGCCCTCCGGTTTCCACCCTCCCGGGCAATGGCACAAGGACCAGAACCGCGACAGACGCCTCTACCGAACCCTCTGCGGTCCCTTTCAGGGCGCAATGAAGTCTCCGCCGCCTCTGGGTCAGACATATGTCTCAGGGGCGCAGGGCGGTCCCCTCCGGGCCGTCATACCACCCCGGCGTCCACAAGTCGCGCGGCCAGCACCGCATAGGCCCGCGCCGCGTCGCTTTCGCCCGCGGCAATCGGGGTGCCTCCATCTCCGGCCAACCGGGTCTCAAGATCCACGGGCAGTTCCGCCAGCAACGGCACCCCGATCTTGCGCGCCTCTTCGGCCACGCCCCCATGGCCGAACAGATGCGCCTCGTGACCACAGTTGGGACATATATATGTCGACATGTTTTCAATCAGCCCGATGATCGGCACGCTCAGCTTGTTGAACATGTCGATCCCCTTGCGCGCATCAATCAACGCCACGTCCTGGGGCGTGGACACCATGATGGCCCCATCAACCTCGAACTTCTGACCCAGGGTCAGTTGAACATCCCCGGTGCCCGGCGGCAGATCAATGATCAACACGTCCAGTTCGCCCCAGGCCACCTCGCCCATCATCTGCTGCAACGCGCCCATCAACATGGGTCCGCGCCAGACCACGGACTGCCCCTCCTCCAGCATCAGCCCCATGGACATCATCGTCACCCCATGGGCCACCGGCGGAAGAATGGTCTTGTCGCCGCTGATCCCGGGGCGATCATGGGCTCCCATCATGCGCGGCTGGCTGGGGCCATAAATATCTGCGTCCAGCAACCCCACCTTTTTCCCCGCCCGCGCCAAAGCCACGGCCAGGTTGGCGGACACGGTGGACTTCCCCACCCCGCCCTTGCCGGATCCCACAGCGAGGATCCGCCTGACCCCATCAGGCTTGCTCTTGCCCTGTTGCGGTGTCGGATGGCGGCCCACCTTCAATTGAGGCGGCTGCTGTTGTTCGGTCGGTCCATGGGCTGTCAGAATCGCCGACACCGATCCAACGCCCGGCATCCCCCCGACAATCCGTTCCGCAGCCAGCCTCAAAGGTTCCATATTGCGCGCCATATCGGCGCTGGGGGCTTCGATCACGAACCGCACCACACCGTCAGGTTCAACCATCAATGCGCGCACCATGTCACGAGACACGATATTGCCCCCATCGGGCAACTCCAGCCGGCTGAGTTGCTCCAGAATATCGTCGCGAGACACAGTCATGATCTTGGCCTTTCAAAAAGCGTTTCACGAAAACCCCGATTCCCGGGATTTGCGGGAGACGCCTGAACCTCTGACATACGCGACCCGCCCCCCACCTTCAATCACAGCCCCCGTTTACATCCCGCCTCAAGCGTCCTGCCAAAAACCTGAACCACGAAAAACACATAAATGTCGCGCTGCCTTCGCCCCTTTCCCTGTCTCAGGTTAAAGCCCGAACGCTTCAAAAGATACGCCGGAAAGGCAGTTTTTACAGTTAACCGCAAGGTCAAGTTGTAAGATATTGGTAAACAATAGCTTTCCCCAAGGTAAGACATGCAAATGCTGCATGGCAGCATTGATTTCAGAGGGGATTGTGCATCTGCAGCATTTCCCTACATTGGCATCAACAAACACGGCGGCAACGCTGACACCATTCACAAAGGACCACGCACATGGCCTATGCAAGCACCACCCGGCACGACACGGCCCACGGAGCGGCCCACGGATTTACAGCCCTGACCCAAGCCATCCACGGTCTGGTCGAACGGTTCGCGAAATACCGGCTCTATCGCCGGACCCTGGCCGAACTTGCCAGTGTTCCGACACGCGAGCTGGACGACCTCGGCCTGTCCCGGACCAACCTGCGGATGGCGGCTTTCGAAGCCGTCTATGGCAATCGCGACTAAAGTGTTTCCAGCTATTGCTGTGATCCGGCAGCAACTGGAGCCGCTTTAAAGAAATACGGATCAGGATCTCCTCTCCTCCTCCCTGGGGGTCCTGTAAAATCGCGGCGACATCCTCTCCTCCTCCCTGGATGTCGCCGCACATAAAATTCGAATTGCCCCGGGGTCTCTCCTCCTCCCTGACTTCGGTGCATGCAAGAGCGCGGCGGGATCTCTCCTCCTCCCGGACCCCGTCGCACCTCTTGCAAGAGAAAGTGCGCCCGGTCTCTCCTCCTCCCTGACCGGCCCGCA
The DNA here is from genome assembly GCA_002747035.1 of Rhodobacterales bacterium. Lineage (GTDB taxonomy): Bacteria > Pseudomonadota > Alphaproteobacteria > Rhodobacterales > Rhodobacteraceae. The sequence continues at coordinate 68,737 of PDRZ01000020.1, read as the reverse complement.
TCCAGAAACGGCGGCGCATCCTCCCATGCGCCGCCGTTTTTCCATGCCCCACCGCCCATACGCGACACACGATTTTTAAAAGCGTTTCCGCCTAGGTTGACTTAGCGTGATGTGGAAACGCTTTAACTATATCTGACGGAAGTGGATTTTGACTCCAAAACCCACGAAACATCATCGTAAAATCAAAAACTTATCGCCAAAAGGCACACTCAGAATTGGTCGTTTGGCGATAAAAAACGTCCCCCCGCCACGACCTGCCCGCAAGAGGCATTTTCTGAACACAGTCCAACACCGCGCCATGCCCCCATGCGTGGCATCACACATCACACCAGCCGCTTTGACCTGACCAATACTGTCCCGGCGTGCGCGTGGGCCTGCGTGACTCGAACGCAAACCCACCTACACGGTCCCTCCTGCGCGGCACTGCTGCGGCTTTGGTTCAGACGTATCAAGTGGATCGGGTGTTCGCCCCCGCCATCCAGGCCTCCAGCGCCGCGATCTCCTCCGCGCTCATCCGCAGGCCAAGCTTGGTGCGTCGCCACACCACATCCTCAGCCGTCCGGGCATATTCGTGGCGCATCATCCAACTGACCTCGGCCTCACTCAGCGTGGCGCCAAAAGACTGCCCCAGATCAGCACCAGACTGCGCCAATCCCAGGATGTCGCGCGCCTGTGTCCCGTGAATCCGTACCAACCGCTCCGCCCAATCCGTCCCCAGAAAGGGATAATCGCGCTCAAGCTCGGCCACCAGCGCGGCGCGCCCTTCAACCGGGAAATCTCCCCCCGGCAAGGCAACTCCCGCCGTCCATGCGCCCCCCGTCCCGGCGAGCACCCCGGACAGGCGCGCCAGGGCCGCCTCTGCCAGCCGCCGGTATGTGGTGATCTTGCCGCCGAACACGTTCAGCACCGGCGCGCCGCCCTCTTCAACAAGGTCAAGCACATAGTCCCGCGTCGCCGCCGTGGCCGACCCCGCCCCATCATCATAAAGCGGTCGCACCCCGGAATAGGTCCACACCACGTCCGCAGGTTCAACCGGTACCTTGAAATAGCGCGATGCAAAGGCACAGAGATAGTCAACCTCCTCCGCACTACACTCGGGCCTCTCCTCCGCGTCCCCATGTTCCTGATCGGTGGTGCCGATTAACGTGAACGCCCCCTCATAAGGGATGGCAAAGATGATCCGGCCATCTTCGCCCTGAAAGAAATAGCACCGGTCGTGATCATAAAGCCGTGGCACCACGATATGGCTGCCACGCACCAATCGCACACGCGCCCGGCCCGGCACCCCGGCGATGGCGTCCAGAACCTGCCCCGCCCAGGGACCCGCCGCATTGACCAGAACCCGTGCCCGATACAGATGCGTGCGGCCTTGCGCATCCTGCAACACCACCTCCCAATGATCGGCGTGGCGGGTGGTGGCCACAACCTTGTGCCGTGTCAGGATCCGCGCCCCCCGCGCCGCCGCGTCCCGGGCATTCAGCACAACCAGCCGCGCATCATCCACCCAGCAATCGGAATACTCGAACGCCTTTTCGAACCTGTCCTGTAACGGCGCACCCGCCGGATCGTGGCGTAAATCCACCCGCCGTGTCGCGGGCAGGATCCCGCGCCCCCCAAGCCGGTCATACAGAAACAGCGCCGCCCGGATCATCCAGGCCGGACGCCGCCCCTTCATCCAGGGCAGAACCCGCGCAAGCATCCGCGACACCGGCGTATCGCTCTCGAACCGCATATCCTTGTGATAGGGCAGCACGAACCGCATGGGCCAACTGATATGAGGCATCGCGCGCAACAGCACTTCGCGCTCTATCAACGCTTCGCGCACCAGCCGCAGCTCAAGATATTCGAGATAGCGCAGCCCCCCGTGGAACAGCTTGGTCGAGGCCGACGAGGTCGCCGAGGCCAGATCCCCCATCTCGGCCAGCGTAACACTCAACCCCCGCCCGGCCGCATCCCGGGCAATACCACAGCCATTGATACCGCCACCAATGATGAAAAGATCGCTGACCTGTGGCCCGTCCTGATCCTTACCCTGCCCACCGAATTTCGAATCGTCCTGCATCCCGGTCTCCTTACCCCTCCTCCCTGCACAAAATCGCGTAAATACGAAACCCCTTTGCATTCGTATATTTTCGTTTTTGGGTCTTAATTTCGCTTTTTCGGTGGATTTTTTCCCAATACCCTTCCATAACCGCGCAAACCCGGACCCAAACGAACACAGCTCGACCCCATGTCCCAAACCCTGCGCCACCCCGAAATCCTTGATCTTGCCCGTCGCGACGGGACCGTCACCGTGGATGGGCTGGCCCGGCATTTCGATGTCACCTTGCAAACCATCCGCCGCGACCTGCGCGACCTGACCCGCGCGGGCAAACTGGAGCGGGTGCATGGCGGGGCCATCCTGCCATCGGGGACGCGCAATATTGGCTATGATCACCGCCAGGCGATGAATGCCGGGGCCAAGGCACGGATCGCCCGCGCCTGTGCCGCGCGTATCCCCAATGACTGCGCGGTGTTTCTCAACATTGGCACCACAACCGAGGCAGTGGCCCGCGCCCTGCTGCATCATACCGGGCTGATGGCATTCACCAACAACCTGAACGTGGCCAATATCCTGGCCGCCAATCCCGATTGCGAAGTGATCGTGACCGGTGGCACTCTGCGCCGCGCCGATGGCGGGCTGGTGGGCACACTGGCCGCGGCCTCGATTGCGCGGTTCAAATTCGACCACGCCGTGATCGGGTGTTCGGCGCTGGACCGCGACGGCGACCTGCGCGATTTCGACATTCTGGAGGTCGGGGTAAGCCAGAGCATCATCACCCGGGCCGATCACGTCCACCTTGTGGCGGATCAGTCGAAATTCGCCCGCAAGGCCCCGGCCTGTATCGCCTCGGTCGCCACGGTCGGGACGTTTTTCACCGATCGCCCGCCCCCGCCCGACTTTCAACAGCACTGCGAGGGCTGGGACACGGAAATCGTCATCGCCGACTGATCGGCTGGCCCGATCTGCTGGACCGGTCTTCTGGCCCGATCTGCCAGCAGGAGCCGCCTTTTGTTTGTTGGTTCGCGCGTCCTGTTACACGCGAATGAAAGAAGCCGCGAAGAACACGGCTGTCCCTCCCCTCGGCATCCGGTCTGAGGGTCCATCAAATAAATTTTCAGGTCGATGCATTTTCCTCTTGCGGCCCGGGTCGGGAAATCCTAAATACCGCCTCACCCAAGGACGCGGGCGTAGCTCAGGGGTAGAGCATAACCTTGCCAAGGTTAGGGTCGTGAGTTCGAATCTCATCGCCCGCTCCAATGGGACCATATTACCCCTTGTGGACAACATCAAGGTCGCCTTAGGGCGGCCTTTGTTATGTCCGGGGTCTTCCCGCTTCATCCGGTGATTTCCGCGCGACTCTGGCCGAGTACGATTGGCAGGGCTGGACCGGCGAAGGTAAAGCCTGACGCACCCACGTCATCTGAAGCGTTTCCGCATGATGTTGACTCAGCGTGTTGTGGAAATGGACCTGTGAGTGGAAGGGGGTGCAGGTGCTACGTGCCTGGCGCGCGCAACATTGCCGGGGCGATCCGGTTGTGCGGCTGGATCGCCTCTTCATTTGAACGCCACGTCGCGACTCAGTTCCGTATGGGCCAAGCGGCCAACCACGAATCCTGCTTCTGCAAAAAATCCCTGTCACACACTGAAAGCCACACACTGAAAGTCAAACATGGAAAAACCCGTGTCGCACTGCATTCAGCGTCTCTTCAGTTTCCGCCGGTTTCGCGGGCCAGCCCGTCCAGCGCCGCAACGGCGCTTTGTTCCATGGCCTGTTGGTTGCTGCGTGCCTCAAGGGTCAGGTCGTCGATGCTCTGCCCCTGTCGCAAACGGGTCTCCACCTCGGGCGGGGGACTGTTGGGGGCGGTCACGTCGTCCAGCACCAGTTGGTTCATCGCACACCACGTGGCATAGTTGGCCCAGCCCGCATGGCCCCGGATCGCGGTATCCAGCGTGCGGGCGTTCCAGAATGGGCTATGCGCCGGGCTGACCGAACGCGCCTCCTTGACGCGGTTGGTATTGATCACCTGCCGCCATTGGACCGCAGCCTTGTTATTGGCCCCGCCCACATTGCGGCCACCGATGCGACCTGTGTCGTCGCTCCCGGGTTTGGGCGCAGAAATCTGACCGTAATCCCACTTGTCCCGTCGGCCCCGGGGGTGCTTCCCCTCGCCGGTGCGAATGCGCCACAGCCAGCCATCGGCAGGCGCACACCACGACAGCTGCGGCTTGGTGGCATTGCGGTAAACCGATGGATACCTGTCGGCCCCCACCGTTGCTCCGGACAGAACCGCCATTTCATGGGACGCGCCTTCCGCCCTGCCGGTCAACCGGTAAGGGTTGGCGTATTGCGGCACCATATGTCCGGGGGCGATGAAATCAGTCCGCTTGCTGGCCCCCCCAAAGATGGCGGCGATGGGAAAAACGCTGCCCGTGGCGCTGTCGCTGTTCACCTTGCGCCTTGCCCGGCGCAGAGTGCCCCAGTCCCCGGTCGAGGTCAGCGATACATAAACCGGGCGCTGGGTCACGGGGTAAAGCCGCTGCCATTGGTCCAGCCGCTTCTGGTAGGCCTGTTTGCATCCGGGCGTCTGGCCCGCCTCCTCTCGGATCCGCTGACAGGTGATCTGATTGGTGTTCTGCAGCCCCGCCTCTTTGCGCTCTGCGGCCTGAATGCTGGTCCATGTGCGCGCCCGCGCCGCCGGGTTCAGCAAAACAACCAGATCCCCCAGAAGCGGCCCCATCTCGCGCCGCTTTTGTGTCGTGGTTCTGCGCCGCTGAACCGCCTTCACCGCCTCGGGCTCAAGCATCGTGGCCAACATGTTGCCGCCCATGGAATGCCCCACCACCATCATCTTGTCGCGCGTCGCATCCCCGGGTTTCAACGACAGCTTGCCCTGAACCCGGCGCAGCACCCGGGCCACCGGCGCCACACGGCCCGGCCGCGCCGCGTTACAGTGATGCGCGCTTCCGCCCAGTTCACAGGATTTGTGCCAACGGTTTTCGAAAGTGGCCAGCGCCGCCGCGGCCCCAAATCCGGTATTCATACCCTGCCCGGTGTTCGCGTCAGACGCCCCCTCATCGACCACGCGGCCCTGCCAGCTCAGAAAAACGCCGGTCAGTGCGGCGTTGCAATACCGGCCCTGCTCCACGCAACGGGTGTTCAACGCCGCCCGCGTGTATCCCAGCATCCGGCGGAATTTCAACGCATCCCCGTCCCGGATCGCCGCATCATGTCGCCAGCCATGAACATAGACGATCACGTAATTCTGCACCCCCTGCCGTCTGTTGGCGTCAAGGTGGCTGAGAAGCTGATCAAGCTGAAACGTGCCCTTTTGCCCGCCTTGCCCGCCGCCCCCGGACGCTTTGACATCCAACACGCCAGCGTCGTTCATCTCCACATAGGCAAGATGGTATTGATCCGAATGGAAAAGCCGCTGCCCCGCGACCCGTGCCGCCCGGATCCACGGGGTGTCGGGCACCCCGCCCCGTTCGATCAACGCCCGTGCGCGGGCAAGCTCGGGCGCGCCCGCTGTCGGCCCTGCGCCAGTCTCTCCCGCCCGTACGCCTTGCACGCCTTGCCCCCCGGCCTCGCCTGTCGCCTCTGTCGCCGCCACCAAGGCGCGCGCCCGCTCTATCTCTTCCACCACAGCGGCCCGCGCCCGCTCTGCACCAGGAAGCAGATGGGTCTGGAGGGCGCATTTATATCGCTCGGGGTTTTTCACCAACGCCTCTTTTTCACGATTACTGGCACCCAGCGAAAAGGGAGCGGCACAGGTCGCGTCCGACGCCGCAAGGACACGATACGGCGGCTTGGCCTTTTGGCCACCGCACCCCGCAAGCGCAAGACAGCTTGCCACAACCGCCCATCGCGCCGCGCGCCCATAGCTTTTCCCGTGCTTTCTCCCGTGCCGATCCTTGCCCGGCCGCATGAAAATCCCCATGATCCATCCCTAAAACGAATCTATTAAAAATTGAAACTGCCCCCATTAAACACCCGTAACGCGCATTTTCAAAATGTCACAACACGGCATGTCACAACACGGCGCTTTTTCAATGGTGGCGCAACGCACGCTTGGAACCCGCGCGCACCCGCCCTATAACGGCCCCGCATCAACACGGCATCCACGCAGCACCAATCCAGGGGACATGACATGCGCAAGGCCAACGTCACCCGCAAAACCGCCGAAACCGATATCCGGGTCGAGATCAATCTTGATGGGACCGGGACCTATGACAACCAGACCGGCGTGGGGTTCTTTGACCACATGCTGGACCAGCTGGCGCGCCATTCGCTGATCGACATGACCGTGCGCTGTTCGGGCGATCTGCATATCGACGATCACCACACGGTCGAAGACGTGGGCATCGCGCTGGGTCAGGCGCTGACCACCGCCATGGGCGACAAGAAGGGGATCGTGCGCTATGGCTCCTGCCTTTTGCCCATGGACGACGCATTGGTGCGCGCGGCACTGGACCTGTCGGCGCGGCCCTTCCTTGTGTGGAATGTCGACCTGCCCACGGCGAAAATCGGCACCTTCGATACCGAACTGGTGCGCGAGTTCTTTCAGGCGTTTTCCACCCATGGCGGGATCACCCTGCATGTGGACCAACTGCATGGGCTGAATTCGCACCACATCGCCGAAGCCGCGTTCAAATCGGTGGCCCGCGCCCTGCGCGACGCGCTGGCAACCGACCCGCGCAAAGCAGATGCGATCCCCTCGACCAAGGGTGCGCTCTGACCCCTGGCCCGCCCCGGACCGGACCGGACCGGACCGGGTCGGGGAACCCTCTCTGTTCTATCGAAAGACCTGCCATGATCACCGCCATCGTCGATTACGAATCCGGCAACCTGCATTCGGCTGAAAAAGCGTTCCAACGCATGGCCGCGGAAATGGACGCGGGCGAGGTGCACGTGACCTCGGACCCCGATCTGATCCGGTCGGCGGCGCGGGTGGTTTTGCCCGGTGACGGTGCTTTTCCCGCCTGTCGCAAGGCCCTGTTCGATCATCGCGGCGTGTTCGAAGCCATCTCCGAAGCGGTGATTGACGGCGGCAAACCCTTCCTTGGCATCTGTATCGGGATGCAGATGATGGCCAGCCGCGGGCTGGAATACACCGAAACGCCCGGCTTTGACTGGATCGCAGGGGACGTGACCCGGATCACGCCCTCGGATGAAACCCTGAAAGTGCCACATATGGGGTGGAACGACTTGGTGCTTGACCACCCGCACCCGGTGTTTGACGGGGTCGAGACGGGACAGCACGCCTATTTCGTCCATTCCTATCACTTCAAGGTGGCCGATCCGGCGCACCGTCTGGCCCATGTGGATTATGCCGGGGACATCACCGCGATGGTCGGACGGGACAACATGTTGGGGATGCAGTTTCACCCGGAAAAAAGCCAGTCGACCGGCCTGCGCCTGATCGCCAATTTCCTGCGCTGGACTCCCTGAGTGCCGTCGCCCGCTGCGCGCCACAGACCGGGGACAGGGCGAGGACAGAGTGAGGGCGCGAGCTGTTGCGCAAAAATGAAACGCGGCGTCCAGTCCGTACGCCGCGTTTACCATTCCATTTGATCAAAAACCGGCCCAAAAGGGGTGCCGCTGTGGTGCCGCCCGGGCACCCGTTTGTCACCCCCCCGATTGGCCCGGTTTGCCACAAATGTTAACAAGCGCGCTTAATTGATGCGGCTCCAGGTCTGGGACGAACACAAAAGCCCCCCCGCCACACAGCCCTTGAGCTTCAGCTTGTTGCCCGAAAGCTGCATCTTGCCGATATAGACCTTGCCATTCGAGGGGCGCCAAACCTTGCCCGAATAGGATCCGTCCCCGCCCGGTTTCATGTTGCGAACCAATTGCTTACCCTTGTTTTTGGAATTGTATTCGCCGCCGAAATTGAAGGTTTTGACGATGGTACCACAGACGTTGGAACCGCATTTCGTCATCTTCACATGGGCATAGGCACCATCATCGGTCTGGGTTTTCCATGTCCCCAACACCGGATCCGCAGCCGCAGCCCCGGCCAGAAACAGGCCCGCAACGGTCAAGCTTATGATTTTTTTCATGTTTTTTTCTCCTCCCTAGAGTGACACCCCATCCTGCCCCGAAGCTGGCCGACCGATCAAGCCTGACTATGGGTCACGTTGCATTTCCGGCAGGACCATGCGAAACCCCGCGCAAGCAATGAAAACAAGGGCTTTGCCGATGATCCTCTACCCCGCGATCGACCTCAAGGATGGCCGTGCCGTCCGTCTTGTTCATGGTGATATGGACCGTGAAACCGTGTTCAACGAAAACCCCGCAGCCCAGGCGCTGGAGTTCGTGAATGCCGGTTGCGAGTGGTTACATCTTGTTGATTTGAATGGGGCTTTTGCCGGTGAACCGGTGAACGCCGCACCGGTCGAAGCGATTTTGGAACAGACCAGAGTCCCGGCTCAACTGGGCGGTGGCATCCGTGACATGGCCACGATCGAACGCTGGGTGTCACGCGGATTGGCGCGTGTGATCCTGGGCACCGTGGCCGTTGAAAACCCCGATCTGGTGCGCGACGCGGCGCGGGAATTTCCGGGCAAAGTGGCTGTTGGCATCGACGCCCGTGGTGGCAAGGTGGCGACGAAAGGCTGGGCCGAGGAAACTGATGTGGACGCCACGGATCTGGCAAAATCCTTTGAAGATGCGGGGGTTAGCGCGATCATCTACACGGACATCCTGCGTGATGGTGCCATGAAAGGCCCGAATGTCGACGCCACGGCGGCGCTGGCCAAGGCGGTCTCGATCCCGGTGATTGCTTCGGGCGGTGTGTCATCGCTTGATGATCTGCGCGCGTTGAAAACCTGTGGCGCTCCGCTCAATGGCGCGATCTCTGGCCGTGCGCTTTATGACGGCGCGATTGATTTGCCCTCCGCCCTGGAGATACTGAGGTAACATGCTGAAAACCCGTATCATTCCCTGCCTCGACGTGGCCGATGGCCGTGTTGTCAAAGGTGTCAATTTCGTCGATTTGGTCGATGCCGGCGACCCGGTGGAATCGGCCCGTGCCTATGACGCGGCAGGGGCGGACGAGCTTTGTTTTCTCGATATCCATGCGACCCATGAAAACCGCAGCACCATGTTTGACGTGGTTCAGCGCACGGCAGAACAATGCTATATCCCTCTTACCGTAGGGGGCGGTGTGCGTACATCCACGGATGTCCGCAACCTGCTTTTGGCCGGCGCGGACAAGGTCAGCTTCAACTCGGCGGCCGTGGAAAATCCCGATGTTGTGGCGGATGCCGCGGATCAGTTCGGTAGCCAATGCATCGTTGTCGCCATTGATGCCAAAACCGTAAGCCCCGGAAAATGGGAGCTTTTCACCCACGGCGGACGTAAACCCACGGGCATCGACGCGGTCAAGTTCGCCCGGTTAGTGGAATCGAAAGGCGCCGGTGAGATCCTTTTGACCTCGATGGATCGCGACGGCACCCGCGCCGGGTTCAACCTGCCCCTCACCCGCGCGATTTCCGATGCCGTGAGCATTCCGGTGATTGCCTCGGGCGGGGTCGGCGAATTGGATCATCTGGTGGAAGGCGTCACCAAAGGCGGCGCAAGCGCGGTTTTGGCGGCGTCAATCTTCCACTTCGGCGATTATACGATCCGCGAAGCCAAAGAGCACATGGCCGCGGTCGGAATTCCCATGAGGATCGAAACATGACGTTGGAAGAACTGGAACAAATCATCGCAGAACGGGCTGGCGCGGATGTGTCCGATAGCTGGACCGCGAAACTTTTGGCCAAAGGGCCGGAAAAAGTTGCGGAAAAGTTTGGAGAAGAAGCGATTGAGGCTGTGATCGAAGCCGTGAAAGGGGATCAGAAGGGTCTGACCTCCGAAGCGGCGGACGTGATTTTTCACCTTCTGGTCATGCTGCGCGCACAAAATGTGAGCGTTGCCGATGTCATGACAGAACTGGCCCGCCGCCAGGGACAGTCTGGATTGGCGGAAAAGGCGGCTCGTCAGCCCTGACAGGCTGCCTCGCGAGGCGCGCCCGCACGAGAGCGACGAGAACACAGCGCGACCGTTATGTGTTTCGCGCGTCCTGCCAAAAACCCGTGATTCAGGGTTTTGGCAGGACGCTTTAGCTCAGTTTCGACGAAATCACCCCCGTGTTAAACCCGCCCATGCGCAGTTCCCCAAACAAGCGCTGATACTCGATCTTGGGACAACGGTTCATCACCACATCCACGCCCGCATCACGCGCCTTTTGCGCCGCGTCGGCATGGGTCACACCGATCTGCATCCAGATGCATGACACGTCGCGGAACGCTGCCAAGGCGGCATCCACGATTGGAAAAACATGTTCCGAACGCCTGAAAATATCAACCATATCAATATGTTCGTCTATCTCAGACAAATCGCCCCGTACGGTTTCTCCAAACAGTTCCTTGCCCGCATGACCCGGATTTACCGGGATCACCTTGTACCCTTTCAGCCCCAGATACCGCGCTACGTAATAGCTTGGCCTCACTGGGTTCATGGACACGCCCACAACCGCGACGGTCCGGGTGCGCTCAAGAATGTTGCGCAGGAATGCGTCTGTATAATTTTCACTCATAAGCCCGACCCTACTTCCAATCCCGGACGAAAAAAAGCGCCCAGAACGGATCTGGGCGCAGTCACGGAACGAGGGACAGTGTATTCGAAAGGCGGGAGTTCCGTTTCCGCCCTTCGACTAACAGATAGGTGGGGATAAGTATTTGTGAAGACAAGGTAAGAAATTTGTGAACAAGCGAATCCTCGCCGACCTGCTCCTAGCCGTCTTCGCGCGCCGCATAAAGCGCAACGGCAGCCGCGTTCGACACATTGAGGGATCCAAACTCCCCTGCAAAATCAATACGAACCAGCGCGTCGACGGTCTCTTTTGTTTTCTGGCGCAACCCCGGCCCTTCTGCCCCAAGCACAAGCGCGATGGGCCGATCACGCCGCCCCTCCACCGCCTGTTCGATAGACTGCTCTGCCTCACCATCCAGTCCAAGAACAAGATACCCCATCGCCTGCAATTCGGTAATCGCATCTGACAGGTTGCGCACCCGGAGATAGGGTTGACGTTCCAACGCGCCACTTGCGGTTTTGGCCAGAGCCCCGGTTTCCGGAGCGGCGTGATGACGCATTCCAACAACGGCCACGGCTCCAAACACTTCGGCAGAGCGCAGGATCGCGCCCACGTTATGCGGATCGCTGACCCGGTCAAGCAACACGACACGCGGCGCGCGTTCCGGCACCCCGACACAACGGTCGGCCAATCCGCCCCAGTTCAACGGCTTGACCTCCAACGCGGCCCCCTGGTGCACCGATTGTGGGTCAAGAGGCGCGGTAAACCTGCGCGCATCTGCCATTTCTGGCGTCATCCCGCTGGCCTTGATAGCATCGGCCAGCTTGTCATGAGCGTTTCGGGTCACGATCAACCGCACCCGTTCCCGCGCCGGGTTCATCAACGCATCGCGCACCGCGTGCAGACCGAACAACCAAACCGTTTCCGATGCGGTCGCCCGTTTCGCCTGCTCTTTTTCCACGACCCACTTGGGCTTTTTCATGGTGTTTTCCGCCTTTTCCCGGTGACCTGCACTGCCTTGCGGCCATAGCAGAAGAATTTCCTGTTGACGACCCCAGATGGGGGGAGTAATCACCCCCTCACGGTCGTCAAGACGACCGCAAAGTGGGCGACAGGCCGCAAGGTGTGGCAGGGGACTGTAACTCCCTCGCGGAGACGCACGCCTGGTTCGATTCCAGGGTCGCCCACCACTTTGATTTCAATATGCTTCCCGCTATCCTCTGACACCAAAGCCGGTCACGAAATTCGAACAGACTGAGTCGGAAATACCCTGCCACGCCTTTGGCAGTCCCGGGGCATATCCGGTCAGGTCAATTCTCATCGGTTCGAAAACGCTCTGGGTTGACCCGAAACGCCTCGTGATCTGCGGAGTTATGGCATCAGCACCGATTTACGCGAAAACACAGCGGTTTCACGTGTCAGGTCGTCATAGATCAGCTCAACCGAAATGGTTTCGACCGATTTCAATGCGTGGCTTTCATATATTCTGGCGTCCCGTGGGATTGCGTTGGGTTGCGCCGTGTCGATTTGGCACGGGGCAAGGGGCCAGTCCTTCTGTGCCCCGCCGTTTATAGCATAGCGCACCCCAACCAACCCGCAGCGCCAAGCCAGAAGATGGGAGAAATAGACCAGGTCCTGACCTTCATACTCCCGCACCGCCACCCAATTGGCCCGCGTCGCCGCGAGGATCGGTTTCACCTCAACCGCCGTGGTGAACTTGCCTGTTGGGGTTTGATCCTCGGCCACATAGGCCGGGGTGGACGGCGCTTCCGGGGCAGCCTTGACCACGCCGTGATCAGCCCCTCCTCCCGCGCTTCCAACTCCGATTGCAATCAAGGCAAATAGCAGATCGATCATGGCTCAAATTCCTTCTTGCAAAAAAATGCGACACGGCCCCTTGGCGCAACCAGACTTCGCCCCTTATAGTGCCCCCGAGCAAGTAAGGGCAGGACCGATAATGGCCGCAAAGGCAAAAAAAAGCCAGGCTTTCAATATCATGATCGTTGGGCAAAACGGACGTTTGCAATACGAGGCCCTGTTGTTCGCAGCCTCGTTGCGCGCGATGAGCCCCGATTTTCGCGGGCACCTATTTGTCGCGGAACCACAGCCGAACACGCGGTGGTCCAGGGATCCACGCATGGGAAATGGTGATGTTCTGGCCGAACTGGCCGATCTTGACGTTGAAATTATACCGTTTGAAAACAAGCAGTTTGGGGAATACTACCCGTTTGGGAACAAAATCGAAGCCCTTTTGGCCCTGCCCGAAGGCGAACCCTTCGTGTTCTTTGACACAGATACGTTGATCACCGGCGACATCACAGAGGTTCCGTTTGACTTTGAACGCCCAAGCGCCTCTTTGAAGCGTGAAAACACCTGGCCCACGATCGAGCTTTACGGCCCCGGCTACAATGAAATTTGGAAATCGCTTTACGACATGTTCGATCTCGATTTCGAAAGCTCTCTGGACCTGTCGCAACCTGATGAGTTCTGGAAACGCTACCTCTATTTCAATGCCGGGTTCTTTTACTATACCTGTCCGGTGGCGTTTGGGAAACGCTTCCTGGACTATGCCGTTTCGGTGCGGGACAACCGGCCGGATGCGCTGGTCTGTCAATCGCTCGATCCATGGCTGGACCAGGTGGTTCTGCCGCTTGTGATCCACTCCTTTGGCGGGGGGCGCGATGCTCTGGCACCCGGGTTCCTAGATGGCAGCGTCAGCTGTCATTATCGTATGTTCCCATTGCTTTATGCCCGGGAAAGCGATCACGTGGTGGAGGTTCTTGAAACCGTGGCCGCACCGAACCGGATCAAGAAGGTGCTCAAGCAATACGAACCGATCAAGCGGATGGTTTATCAGGGGCGCGGCCACAAGGTACGTGACCTGTTTGACCGCGACAACCTGCCCCGCAAAGAGCAGGCGATCCGCAACAAGATCCGGCGCGAAGGGTTCTGGATGCGCTAGGCCGGAAAACCTTCTGTCTGTCGTCGGCTGAACGGGAGAATTTCCCGACGCGCGCCCCCCTCTCCAAATCAGTGTCTTAATTGATCTGGCTGAGTTGCCCCGCCTGCCCCCTTCCCCTAGAATCGTGGAAAACAGCCATCACGGAGGACAGATCACAATGGCCCACGGGTTCGATACACTGCAGATTCACGCCGGGGCACGCCCCGATCCCGCCACGGGTGCGCGTCAGACGCCGATTTACCAAACCACGGCATATGTGTTCCGCGATGCGGATCATGCCGCGGCGCTCTTTAACCTTCAGGAAGTGGGATACATCTATTCCCGCCTGACCAACCCCACCGTAGCGGTGTTGCAGGAACGGATTGCCACTCTGGAAGGTGGCGCGGGTGCGGTATGCTGTTCGTCGGGCCACGCGGCCCAGTTGATGGCGCTGTTCCCGCTGATGCAGCCGGGCATGAACGTTGTCGCCTCGACCCGCCTTTATGGGGGTACGATGACGCAATTCGGCCAGACCATCAAACGGTTCGGTTGGGAAGCGAAATTCGTCGATTTCGACGACACCGATGCAGTCGCCGCGGCAATTGATGATAACACCCGTGCCGTATTCTGTGAATCCATCGCGAATCCGGGCGGCTACATCACCGACCTTGATGCGATTTCCGCGATCTCCAACGCCGCTGGCGTGCCGTTGATCGTGGATAATACCTCGGCCACGCCCTACCTGTGTAACCCGATCAAACACGGTGCCACGCTGGTGGTGCATTCGACCACCAAATACCTCACCGGCAATGGCACGGTGATGGGGGGCTGCGTGGTGGACAGCGGCACCTTTGACTGGTCGGCCAGCGACAAGTTCCCATCGCTCAGCGCGCCGGAAGAAGCCTATCACGGCCTCAAGTTCCACGAAACGTTCGGACCTCTGGCCTTTACCTTCCACGGAATTGCCATCGGCCTGCGTGACCTTGGCATGACCATGAACCCGCAAGCAGCGCATTACACGCTTATGGGGATCGAAACCCTGTCGCTGCGCATGGAACGGCATGTTCAGAATGCCAGGAAGGTGGCAGGTTGGTTGGAGAATGACCCGCGCGTGGATTATGTGACCTATGCCGGGTTGGCCTCCTCGCCCTATCACGGTCGGATTGAAAAAATCTGTCCCAAGGGCGCAGGCGGGCTGTTCACCTTCGCCGTCAAAGGTGGCTATGACGCCTGTGTCAAGCTTGTGAATTCTCTGGAGATTTTCAGCCACGTCGCAAACCTTGGTGATGCGCGCTCTCTGATCATCCATTCCGCTTCGACCACCCACCGGCAACTGTCGCCAGAGATGCAGGAAGCGGCGGGCGCGGGCCCCAACGTGGTGCGTGTCTCTATCGGTATCGAAGACGCCGACGACCTGATCGCGGATCTGGATCAGGCATTGACCCAGGCCACCGCCTAACCGCTTTTGCGGCCCCCACGCCCCCGCAACACCACGCGGGGGCGTGTTCCGTTTTCCAACCAATTTCCGGTTGGAAACACTCTATTCCTGCCCCGGTTCGGCGTTAACCTTCCCCTCGGCGGGGAACTGCTGTAGAATCAAAGTGATGCGGGAGAGACTTCCGTTGACTGGTCAAGAGTGCTAGAGCAGCGGCGATGAAACCAAATTTTGCGCTTTCCCTGTCTTTTGAAGGCATTGCCCTTCTGCACAGGGCTTTTCCCGGCTGGAACAAAGTCGGAGATGTCGGGCTTGATTCGCCCGATCTTGGTGCTGCGCTGTCGGATCTTCGGACCAGGGCCGAGGCGCTGAACGGCGGGGAATTGCTGACCAAACTTGTCATTCCCAACGACCAGATCAAATATCTGTCGCTTGGAACCGGCGTTATGGACGATACGCAACGGGATGCGCTGATCCGCGATGCGCTGGATGGGGCGACGCCTTATACCGTCGATGAACTGGCTTATGACTGGTCCACTGACGGGGACATGACACACGTGGCCGCCGTGGCCTGGGACACCTTGAGCGAGGCCGAAAATTTCGCGGTCGAGCACGGTTTTCAACCGCTCAGTTTCGTCGCCACACCGGACGGGGATGATTTTTCCGGGGAACCGTTCTTTGGCACCACCGCCTTTGCCGCCGCGCGGTTGGCCGAAGGCGAAGAGGTGCTGCGCGACACGGCCCCGATCCGTGTGATCGGCGTTGCAACTCCGGTCAAGCCCGCAGACCCGGTCGCCACCGCGGCCCCTGTGGTGACGCCCACAGAAGCGCCCCCCCCCGAGACACCCCCAGCGCCCACACCGGACCCCGAACCCGTTGCTCCGCCTCTCGCGGAAGACAGCGCAGAGACCGCAGAGCCGACCCCACCGCTTCCCACCTTCGAGCATTTCGCACAAAGTCAGGTGGCTGATGCAGACTCCGAGCCTGCCCCCCTGACCGCTCCGGCGGTTGAGCCCCCGTCCCGGGACGAGGCCCAAAGGCCGAAGGTCGAGGAGAGGCCAGAGGTCGAAAATACCAGCGTTGCCCCCGCGTTTTCGACGATCCGAGCGCAACGCAATGTCCGGGCTGACATGGTGCCGGACGCTGTCGCGGCACCAACGTTAAGCGGTGTGCGGCGCGGTGCCGATGATCTGACCGCGCCCAGCATTCCGATTCCGACCGGGGACGAGGACAGCGGCGACGCCGCGACGCCCGAAATCCAAGGGGTGCCGGAGAGCGATCACGCCCCTGCCGCCAGCTTTGATGACATCGAAGATGACGTGCCCCCGATGCCCGCCTACCTTGCGGCTCGCAATGAGACCGAGTTCGCCTCCCCCGCGGCCCCGGCTCCGGTGGAACGTCCGCAAGCCTCCGAACCCGAAAGCCAGGGCGAAAGCCGAATGGCATTTATCAGCCGCCGTGGCGCGGATCTGGCCAGCGGTGTCGCGGCGGGAATTGGCAATTCCATCGCCGCAACCCGGGCGCGCCGATCCGAAGCAAAGGTCGCGCGGGACGCCGCAAATACCGATCAACCCGCCACACAGAGGCCCGCTACACAGGGAAATGCCCAATCCGAACGCCAGCGGATGACAGTGTTCGGCGCGCGCGAGCCTGAAAAAAACAAGGTCGATGTTGGTGGAAAACCCCGCTTTCTTGGGTTGATCCTGACCGCTTGCCTGTTGATCTTCCTTGCCGGTGTTGCGGCATGGGCGTCGATCTTTCTTGACGAAGGGTTGGCCCGGTTCTTTGCGCCACGCACGACCGAGATCGCCACATTGCCGCCGGATGCGGCGGATGAACTGATGGCGGAAGGCGAAGAGGCGATGGTGCCCACACGCCCCGAAGACAGTTTCGAAACCGCCGCTCTTGGCACTGGCGTGAGTGATGGTGCCTCGCCTTCGGCGCTGGCTCAACCGGCGCAACCTGATCCTGTTAGCCTACAGGAAGCACAGTCGCGCTATGCCGTGACCGGGATCTGGGTGCTGGCCCCGGATTCGCCTGAGCTTCCCAGCCCGTCGCACCTTAACAACCTTTACGTGGCGTCCATCGACCCGCAGGTCGATTCACAAGATGCCGTGGCGCTTCCGGCGCTGGCCGAGCTGCAAACCGACCGCAATCTGGGCGAGATCGCCCCGACCATTGCGCGCGGCACCCAGTTTGCATTGGACGATCGCGGGCTGGTCATCGCAACAGCCGAAGGTGCGCGCAGCCCGGAAGGGTTCATGGTGTTCGCAGGCAGACCGCCCCGGGCCCCCGGCACCCTTCCCGAACGCACCGAGAAGGTCGAGTTGAGCGCGGCGGAAAAGCGGCTCGCCGGTCTGCGTCCCAAACTGCGCCCCGTCAATCTGGTTGAGCAGACCGAGCGTGAAACCTTTGGTGGACGTTCCCGCGCCGAGTTGGCCGGGCTGCGCCCCAAGGCCCGTCCGCCAAAAGCAATCCCGGATCCGGTCGAAGAGTCCGCCCCTCAGGTTGTCGAGGTCAAACCGGAGCCCGGGGCAAAGCCCGAAGAGACACAGAACCCAGACGCGCCCGAGGCAACCGCAGCCGCGGGGACCATCCGTTTTAAGCCCGGTACAGCACAGGCCGTCGTGGAATCACGGCGCCCGAACGCGCGGTCGCGCAACTTCTCCCGCGTCGTGGAACGCGCCCGCAAGAAAGCCGAAAACAGCGAGGCGCGCGTGACGCAGGTGGCTGCGGTCAAACCCCGCACAGTCACCCCCAAGATTCCGTCCAAGGCGTCAGTCGCCAAACAGGCCACCGTGCGCAACGCCCTCAACCTGCGCAAGATCAACCTGATCGGGGTTTACGGCAAGCCCTCAAGCCGCCGTGCGCTGGTCCGGCTTGCCAACGGGCGTTACAAGAAAGTGAAAATCGGTGACCGGATTGATGGCGGTCGTATTTCCGCCATCGGGGATAGCGAGTTGCGCTATAACAAGAACGGGCGGAACGTGATCCTGAAAATGCCGCGCGGCTAAAACCTCATCCCCCCGTTTGCGGACACCTCCGAGCCATTTTTTCGAAAAACATGCGGGGTTGTTGCATAGTCTTCACCTGAAACGCTAAAACTCTGCATATGCTTGACGATTTAGATGCCCGGCTGTTGGCCGCACTTCAATCCAATGCCCATTTGACGGCACAAGAGCTTGGCGAGTTGCTGAACCTTTCGCCAAGCCAGGCGGGGCGACGCCGTCAGCGGCTGGAGGCCGAAGGTGTGGTACAACGCTATACCGCCCGGCTTGATCCCGAACGGTTGGGGTTGGCGGTTCAGGCCTTTGTACAGGTACAGCTTTCAACCCACGAGCCGGATCAGGCGAAAAGCTTCAACCGATTGGTGGAAACACGCCCCGAAATCACCAGCGCCTGGGCCCTGACAGGGGATGCCGATTTGTTGTTGCGGATCTATACCCCGGACCTTGCCGCATTGAACCGGTTGATCCACGAAACCTTGCTAACCCATGTTGCGGTAAGCCGGGTGAGAAGCCAGATCGTAATGGACCAGATCAAGGCCGACGCGCCCCTGCCGATGTAAAGGAGCGATGATGGAAGGATTTCTGTATCAGGCTTCAATTTACCTTGTTGCCATGGTCATCGCGGTACCCCTCGCGGCCCGCCTTGGGCTTGGGTCGGTGCTGGGCTATCTTGCCGCCGGTATCCTGATCGGGTTGATCCCCGGTTTCGGAGCAGAAAACCATGAGCTTCGGCACGTGGCCGAATTCGGGGTCGTGATGATGCTGTTCCTGATCGGGCTTGAACTGGAACCCAATGCGCTTTGGGATATGCGCCACCGGCTGATCGGGCTGGGCGGATTGCAGATACTGATGACCACCCTTGCCGTGATGGTTGGCGCACTTGGTTTTGGCTATGCGTGGAACACCGCGCTGGCCATCGGTTTGATCCTGGCCCTGTCTTCAACAGCGATTGTGCTGCAAACTCTTTCCGAAAAGGGGTTGATGCAGACGGGGGGAGGACGCTCTGCGTTTTCGGTCCTGTTGACTCAGGACGTCGCGGTCATTCCCATGCTGGCCTTCCTGCCCCTGTTGGCCCTCTCTCCCGTTATCTCGCTGGCCCCGGATGGGTCTGTGCTCCGCGCGGTCTCGGAAGACAGGCAGGGAGGCGGGCATGGCGCGGCCATGTCATTGGTCGAAGGGTTACCCGGGTGGGAGGTCACGCTCGTGACCCTGGCCGTGGTCGGAGGAGTTGTGCTGGCCGGGGTCTACCTGACCCGCCCCGTGTTCCGGTTCATCCATGCCGCGCGGCTGCGTGAAATGTATACCGCATTGGCGCTTCTGATCGTCATCGGTATTTCCTTTCTCATGACCCTGGTGGGCCTGTCCCCGGCACTTGGCGCATTCCTGTCCGGGGTGGTTCTGGCCAACAGCGAGTTCCGGCATGAATTGGAAAGCGATATCGAGCCGTTCAAGGGCCTGTTGCTTGGCCTGTTCTTTATCACCGTGGGGTCGGGCATCGACTTTTCCGTGCTGCTTTCAAACCCTGCGGTGTTGATCGGCCTGACCCTCATATTGATTGCCACCAAGGGGATCATCCTGTTTCTTCTGGGGCGCAGTTTCGGGCTGCGGCGGCACGATCTATGGCTGTTCACCCTGTCTCTGTCCCAGGCGGGGGAATTCGGTTTTGTCCTGATCTCATTTTCGCGGCAACAGCACGTCCTGCCGGACGAGATTGCCGAACAGATTCTATTGATCGTCGCCCTGTCCATGCTGATCACTCCTCTGTTGTTTATCTTCTATGATCTCCTCACGAAGCTGATTACCGATCACCGCGAAGACCACGCGCCCGATGAAATTGATGAACAGGGGCCGGTGATCATTGCCGGGATTGGAAGGTTCGGCCAAATCGTCAACCGGTTGGTTCGGTCTTCAGGGTTTCGGACCGTGGTTCTGGACCATGACATGAAGACCATCCAGTTGATGCGACGGTTCGGGTTCAAGGGGTTTTTCGGAGACCCCACCCGGCCCGAACTGCTCCATGCCGCAGGATTGTCGGACGCCCATATTCTTGTCGTGGCGCTGGATGACCCGGACAGCGCGTTCAAGCTTGTGGAATATGCCCGGCGCGAACGCTCTGATCTGCATATCATCGCGCGCGCAAAAGACCGCAATCAGGTGTATCGCCTGTTCCGGGCCGGGGCCAATGACATTATACGCGAGATGTTTGACAGTTCCCTCCGGGCTGGACGGTATGTTTTGGAAAACATTGGGCTTTCCGAATACGAAGCCGCCGCCGCGGAAAAGGAGTTTTACGCTCATGACCGCCGCGCAGTGCGGGAACTGGCCGAGCTTTGGGACCCCGACACTCCGTCTTCGGAGAACAAAGCGTATATCAAACGCGGGCGGGAACTGGAGAAAGAACTGGAAACCAATCTCCTTGCTCTGCTGGAAACCAAGGATAACGATGCGGCGTGAACCCTCATAATGCGACTACAGTCCATGCCCAGACGCGGGCCCACCAGACGCCATGATGGGTCAGGGGGTCAATTGCGCAAGCAACACAGCCGCATCCGGTCTGGGAAAACGGGATAGCACGTCCCCCACCCGGACCCTGCACTCTGCCCCGCTCCAGTCTTTGTTCAACAGGCTTTCATGCCCTGCGCCCAACCGCAGGATCAACCGCCGCCAATTGTGCAGAACCAAGAGCCGAAAGGCGGTGGATTGGACAAGGGTCCAGTCCCGTCCAAACCTGTCATCAAGCGTACCGCCCAACACCGTCGACAACGCGGCGAATTCGTTTTCCAGATCGGATGACACAACACAGGCCAAAGCCCAGTCCGGCATCTGGCCCGGCTCGATCGACCAGGCAAGAAGAGCTGGCGGAACAACGCTCGCGTCGGCCATATCAGGCAGCAAGGCCGTGCGCCCATTAAGATAAACTGCGTTGTCAAAGCCCAACGCATCAAGCTCCTCTGCGCTGCGTGCCAGCAAGATGTGCCATTGACTGGGGCGTGCCGCCTCGGTTCCGTAAATCCGCTCGGACACCGATCGAGTACGCGACAGACCATGCGGGGTCAGCCGATATAGTGACCTGCGCCCCTCACGCTCGCTATCAATCCATCCATCCCGCCGCAAACGGTGGATCGCAACCCGCAACGCCTCCGGTTTCAAACCCATGGGATCGGTCAGGGCGCTCAGCACCGGGCCGCTGAGCCGGGACCCACGCCGGGCCGCCAAGTCCCCCATAATGGTGACGATCACCGACCAGGTTTTAAGAGACCCAAGGTCCAACAGGCCACGCATGGCCGATGTAAAAGAGGAATGTGCTGTCATTCCGGGACATTAGCACATTTCCCGCCTTGTTCCAACGCGCGCGGCCAATTGGTGATCCGAGGCGTCGCCCTAGAAGGCATTCATCGTCAGAAGTTCATATTCCGCGACCATTTCATCGTCCTGGTTGGTCAGGGTAACGTGCCAACGCACCTCGCCATACTCTTCGTTGCGGGGGGTTTTCGCCTTGACGGACAAGCGCACCTTGATGCTGTCCCCGGCCTGAACCGGCTTCATGAACCTGAGGTTATCAAGCCCGGTATTGGCCAGAACCGGGCCTTCGTCGGGTTCCACGAAAAGCCCCGCCGCGAAGCTGAGCAACAAGTAGCCATGCGCAACGCGACCGGGGAAAAACGGGTTCCGCCTGGCCGCGTCGTCATCCATATGGGCATAGAACGTATCGCCGGTGAAATGGGCGAATTTCTCAATATCGTCCATGGTGACGATACGCGACGGGGTGTTGAGCGTTTCGCCAATCGACAGCTCGCCAAACCGGCGGGTAAAGGGATGTGCGGGGCCTTGCACCTCTTGCGCGCCCGGCACCCATCTACCGCCGATGGCGGACAGCATGTCGGGGCTGCCCTGAATGGCCGTGCGTTGCATATAGTGCATGGCACCGCGCACACCGCCCATCTCCTCGCCTCCACCGGCACGACCGGGGCCACCATGGACCATGTGAGGCAAGGGGGAACCGTGTCCGGTGCTTTCCTTCATCGAATCGCGGTTGTTGATATAGAGTCGCCCGTTCCAGGCGGCGGCCCCCATCACCACGTCGCGCGCCACGTCGGTGTCGTGGGTGATCAGCGAGGTGACAAGGCTGCCCTGCCCTTTGTTTGCGATTGCAATGGCATGGGACAGGTCGGAATAGCCCATGATGGTGCTGACCGGGCCAAAGGCTTCGGTGTCATGCACCCGCTCTGACGTGTCGGGATTGGCGCAATGGAACAGCATCGGGGACAGGAACCCCCCCTTGCCATCCATGGGAAGGCTATCCGGGTTGCCAAAGACCCGCTCCGCCTCGGTTCCGATAATTGCGGCCTTTTCCAGAACGTCGTGCTTTTGCCCGGCGCTGACCAATGCGCCCATGCGGGTGTCTTCGGCACGCGGATCACCGATAACGGTTTTGGACAAGCGCGCCGAGATCGCTTCGATTGCGGCCTCAACGCTCGCTTCGGGGGCAATGATACGACGGATGGCGGTACATTTCTGCCCCGCCTTGGTGGTCATTTCACGGGTCACTTCCTTGATAAACAAATCAAATTCCGGGGTGCCGGGCGTGGCGTCGGGACCAAGGATCGACGCGTTCAGACTGTCCTGTTCCGCCACGAAGCGCACCGAGTTTTCAAGCAGGTGACGCGAGGAACGGAGTTTCAATGCGGTGTCGGCCGAGCCGGTAAAGCTGACCACATCCTGCGCCCCAAGATGGTCGAGCATATCGCCCAGGCCACCAGACACCAGTTGCAGCGCGCCAGCGGGCAAGATGCCGCTTTCGAGCATGATTTTCACGGCAAGTTCGGTGACATAACAGGTCGCCGTCGCCGGTTTCACAATCGCGGGGACACCGGCCAACAGGGTCGGTGCCAGCTTCTCCAGCATTCCCCAGACGGGGAAGTTGAAGGCGTTGATATGCACTGCAACCCCTTGTAAAGGAGTGCAAATGTGCTGACCAAGAAAGGTGCCGTGGCGCGAAAGCTGTTCAATGTCGCCATCGAGGAACACTTGGGAGTCCGGCATTTCGCGACGGCCCTTTGAGGCGAAGACGAACATCGTGCCAATGCCGCCATCAATGTCGATCAAATGATCCGCCTGGGTCGCCCCCGTGGCAAAGGACAGGTCGTAAAGCGCCTGTTTGTGCTTGCCCAACTCCACCGCCAGCGCCTTGAGCATCCGGGCGCGGTCATGAAATGTCAGCTTGCGCAAGGCCGGGCCGCCCACGGTGCGGGCATGATCCAGCATCCGCAGCACATCCAGCGCGTCATTTCCGGCCTGGGCGATCACCTCCCCCGTCACCGCGCTTGCAATCGCACGCGCTCCGCTATCCGGTGCGATCCATTCTCCGGCTACAAAGCTGTTGATCTGCTGGATGCTCATCGCCCTACCCTCCCTGACAATTGGACAACCTTTTATTGACCAACCGTTCGGTTTATGCAAGAACTTTACCGGAGGAACGCAAAATCGGGAGGGATGCGGCCATGAGTGACACCATCATCGTCACCAATCATGAACATTGGGTTGAGGTATCGCTCAACAGGCCGGACAAGCTGAACTCCTTTAATGCCGAAATGCATCTGGCCCTGCGCGCCGCTCTGGAAACAGCACGGGATGAGGGTAAACGCGCCGTGTTGCTGACCGGGGCCGGACGCGGATTTTGCGCCGGGCAAGACCTTGGCGACCGCGATCCACGCAAGATGGACGGTCCGCCCGATCTGGGCGATACCGTGCGCACCTATTGGGCACCGCTGGTGCGGTTGATCCGGTCACTGGACATGCCGGTTGTGTGCGCTGTCAACGGGGTGGCCGCAGGGGCCGGGTCGTCGGTGGCGCTGGCGTGTGACATCGTGCTGGCTTCGGACCGCGCCAAGTTCATCCAGAGCTTTTCCAAGGTCGGGTTGATCCCGGACACAGGCGGAAGCTGGCACCTGCCGCGCCTGTTGGGCGAAGCGCGCGCCAAGGCCCTGGCCCTGACCGCCGAACCCCTGCCCGCCCAGACCGCCGCCGATTGGGGGCTGATCTGGAAATGTGTGCCGGATGAAGAGCTTATGGATCAGGCGCGCGCCCTGACCGCCGGGTTTGCAACCGGCCCGACCTTTGGCTACGCCCAAACCAAACGCGCCATTCACGCCGCCGCCACGAACGATTTCGAGACCCATCTGGAGCTGGAAGCGGATGCCATGAAGGCCTGTGGCGAAAGCGCCGATTATGCCGAGGGCGTCGGGGCCTTTCTTGATAAACGCGCGCCGGAGTTCAGGGGCGAATGACCCCGCAGGACCGTGCCAGAAAATCCGCCGATGCCATGTGGGCCGGCGACAGGGCCAGCCAATGGCTGGGCATGGAAATCGCGGAAATCGACGCGGGCCGCGCCGTGTTGGAAATGACGGTGGTCCCGCAGCACACCAACGGGCACGGCATCTGTCATGGCGGCATCACGTTCTCGCTGGCCGACAGCGCCTTTGCCTTTGCCTGCAACAGCCGCAACCAAGCCACTGTCGCCCAGCATAACGTGATCAGCTACATCGCCCCCGGACGGTTGGGCGACCGGCTGCGCGCCGAAGCGGTGGAAGTGTCGCTGACCGGGCGCAGCGGGATTTATGATGTCACCGTCACCAATCAGGACAACGTGCTTATCGCTGAATTCCGCGGGATGTCCCGCGCCATCAAAGGCACGCTTTTTGACGAACAGGAAGGGGAGGAATAATCCATGAAAGACCTGACGCCGAAACCATCCGATCTTGACCCGATCGAGATCGCATCTATCGACGAAATTCGCAGCCTTCAGCTGGACCGGCTGAAGTGGTCGGTGCGCCATGCCTATGACAATGTCCCCATGTACAAGGCCCGGTTCGACGACGCGGGTGTGCATCCGGATGACCTGCAAACCCTTGGGGATATTGCGAAATTCCCGTTCACCTACAAGAACGACCTGCGCGACCACTATCCCTTTGGCCTGTTCGCCGTGCCACGGGAAGAGATCATCCGGCTACACGCCTCGTCCGGCACCACCGGCAAGCCGACCGTGGTCGGATACACCAAGGGCGACATCGACAACTGGGCCGATTTGCTGGCACGGTCCTTGCGCGCCGCGGGGCTGCGCAAAGGCGACATGGTGCATAACGCCTATGGCTATGGCCTGTTCACCGGCGGGCTGGGTGCCCATTACGGGATCGAACGGCTTGGTGCCACCGTGGTCCCCATGGGGGGCGGCCAGACCGGGAAACAGGTCGGGTTGATCGAAGATTTCAAACCCGACGGGATCATGGTTACACCCTCCTATATGCTCAATATTCTTGAGCAATATCATAAGATTGGCCTTGACCCGCGTGAAAGTTCGCTTGCCGTGGGCGTTTTTGGGGCCGAACCCTGGACCGATGCGATGCGCAACGAAGTGGAACAGGCGTTCGACATGCACGCGGTCGATATTTACGGTCTTTCCGAAATCATGGGCCCGGGCGTGGCCAATGAATGCGTTGAAACCAAGGATGGTCCGGTAATTTGGGAGGATCATTTCCTGCCCGAAATCATTGATCCTTCTACTGGGGAAGTCTTACCAGATGGTGAAATGGGCGAGCTGGTATTCACCACGCTGACCAAGGAAGGCTTGCCGATGATCCGCTATCGCACCCGCGACCTGACCCGGCTTTTGCCCGGCACGGCGCGCTCGATGCGGCGCATGGAAAAGATCACCGGACGCAGTGACGACATGATCATTCTGCGTGGCGTCAATGTCTTCCCGACACAGGTTGAAGAACAGGTAATGGCCACTGGTGGCGTTGCCCCGCATTTCCAGATCGAGCTGTTCACCTCGGGCCGGATGGACGCGATGCGGGTATTTGTCGAGGCCAACCTGGACGCTGTGGATGAGCTCTCCAAAACCGCCGCCGCGCGCATGTTGACCAAGCGGATCAAGGACATAATCGGGGTTTCGGCCGAAATCATCGTTGGTAATCCGGGAGAGGTTGAGCGCAGCCAGGGCAAGGCGGTACGTGTGATCGACAGCCGCGAAAAAGGGTAACGGGCGTGGCCAGATCCATTGCAAAAGACTATGATCAAAAGCGCGGTCAGATCCTGAAATCTGCGGCAAAAGTTTTTGCAGATCAGGGGTTTGACCGCGCGTCCATGTCTCTTCTTGCCCGTGAGTGCGGCATCTCCAAGGCCAATATCTACCACTATTATGACAGCAAGGATGCGTTGTTGTTCGACATCCTTGAAACCTATCTGCTTGAGCTGCGGAACCGGGTCTGCGGGGTGGATGTCACGGGGTTAAGCCCCGAGGACACGTTGCGCGCCGTGGTTCTGGAGATCCTTATGGCCTATCAGGGGGCCGATGACGAGCACCGGATACAAAGCTCGGGGCTTGGTGCCCTGCCCGCCGAGCAGCAGAAAATTCTTGTTGGGTATCAACGGGATATGGTTCAGTTTCTGTCCGACATCCTATGCGATATCGCGCCGGATGTGTTTCGCAGAGACGCGGGCAAACTGCGGGCCGCGACCATGTCGGTCTTTGGCATGTTGAATTGGTTCTACATGTGGAATCCCGGCGCGGATACGGGTGCGCGCGAAGAGTATGCGGCGACGGTTTCCACCCTCACCCTGACCGGGGTTCGGGGGCTTTAACACTTGGCCTTTAACACTTGGCCCGGACCCCCGAATCGGGGGGGTGACTTTCGCGCATCGGGGCGGCACCAAGGCGGCACCGCCAAGATGTCTTTATCCCTCCGCGCAATCGTAAACAGACCGCGCGGTGGCCGGTTGTTTCACGCATTCAGCGACAGGCCAAGCCCCGAAAGCAGCGACGCCGCAGACGCAGCCCAGGCCGCGCGCATCTCGTCCATTCCGGTATGGCGCAGGCCCATGGCCTTCAACGCCTCCAACCGGTCCGCCCCCCCGGTGCCAAAGCTGGCCGCGACGCGCGGTGCCCAGTAATCGACGCTTGCCTGAAGGCTCATCTTGTCACCGGTTTCCAGCAGGCGCTCCAACCCTTCGGCGGCCAGTTCGGCGTGACGTTGTTCCACCGGCGCGATTTCGCGGAAGGCCGCAGCGAGGGGTTGATAGCTGACCTTGCTGAAATCCCTCATCTGTTCCCCGACAGCGAGGCCCATCAGCAGGTTCATCACCACCGCGTCGCCCCACCCTTGCAAAGGATAGTTGAACACGGCCAGACGCATGTCATGATCGCCGCGCGCCGTGCCGATATCGGCGTCGCGGGGCAGTCGGGCGGTCCACGGGTGGTGGTTGGCATAGCGCGCCGTATCCGCCCCGAAATCGCCCATGATCGACAGAACCTTGTCGGCATGGTCGGTTTTTTCCAGCACGATCCGTGCGGCGGCGATCCGTTCCTTGATGCCCGGACCGGCGTTGATCACGTCGGCAAATCCCGCCGCCCCGGCCAGTTCGGAATCCACGAACGTGGCCATCAGCTTCATCAGCTCGGCGCGATAGCGTGGCGGCACGTTGGTGGGATTGGTCAGAACGCCGCCCTGGGACAGATAGCTTTCGATGCTCATTTCTTCGGTCATGGCCTGCGCTCCTTACTGATCGAAATCGACAACGACGGTGTCGGTAACGGGGAAGGTCTGGCAGGAGAGGACATAGCCCTTTTCCACCTCGTAATCCTCAAGCGCGTGGTTGGCGACCATTTCCACTTCGCCTTCAAGCACCTTGCAGCGGCAGGTGGAACAGACCCCGGCCTTGCAGGCATAGGGCGCATCCATCGCGTTTTCCCGGGCGGCGTCGAGGAGGGTGACATCCTTGGCCGTCTGGATCGTCTGGGTCGCACCGTCAAGCGTCACGGCCACGGTCGCCTGATTGGCGGTGCTGGCGGCATCGGTGCTGACCGTTTTACGTTTCGCGCGGCCCGGCTGGGCGCTGGCGAAGAGTTCGAATTTGATCTGTGCATCGTCCAGCCCATGGGCGCGCAGGGCCGAGGCGATACCAAGCATCATCGGTTCCGGGCCACAGATAAAGGCGGTGTCCACATGTTCGATATCAATCCAGGTTTTGAACAGGGCGGCACATTTCTCTTCGGTGACGAGGCCGGTGAACAGGTCGATGTCCTGCGCGTCGGTTTCAAGGATATGAATCACGTTGAAGCGGCCCATATAGATGTTTTTCAGATCCTCCAGCTCCTCGCGGAACATGATCGTGCTGACACCCTTGTTGGCATAGACCAGCGTGAAAGAGGAACCGGGTTCCGCCTCGAGCGTGGTTTTGATGATCGACAGAACCGGGGTAATGCCCGACCCACCGGCAAAGCCGAGATACTGTTTGGATTGCGCGGCATCCAGCGGGGTGAAGAAGCCGCCCATGGGGGGCATCGCCTGGAGTGTGTCGCCCACGGCAAGCTCTTCGTTGGCCCAGGTGGAAAACGCGCCGCCCTCGACCCGTTTAATCCCCACCTGCAGGATACCCTCCTGTTTGCCCGAACAGATCGAATAGGAGCGGCGCAGCTCTTCGCCGTCAAAGTCGCGGCGGAAAGTCAGGTATTGGCCTTGGGTAAAATCGAATTCGGACGCCGCGCCGTTGACGGGTTTCAGCGTCACAACCACCGCGTCGCGGATGGTTTTGTGGATGTCGGTAACTTCCAGATCGTGGAATTGTGCCATGGGGTCTCCTCCCTATATGCACTTGAAATAGTCAAAGGGTTCAAGGCAGTCCTTGCACCGCCAAGCCGCCTTGCAGGGGGTTGAACCGAACTGGCTCTGTTTTTCGAGATTGGTGGAATGACAACGCGGACAGCGTTCGGGCCCCCCGGCGGGACGAGGCGGGGCAATGCCGTATTTTTCAAGCTTGGCCGCGCCCTTGTCGGTAAGCCAATCGGTGGTCCAAGCCGGGGAGAGCTGACGTTTCAATTCCAGCTTCTCCACCCCATGACCACGCAGGGCGGTTTCGATGTCCATGTTGATGATCGACGTGGCCGGGCACCCGGAATAGGTGGGCGTGACGGTCACGACAAGAGTGTCGCCGTCATATCCGACATCACGGATGATGCCGAGATCCACCAGAGAAATCACCGGAATTTCCGGGTCGGGCACAGCGTCAAGCCAGTCCCAAACCTGTTCCACGCTTGGATTTGCCATTGTCCTCTCCTTCCCGCGGGGTCACGAATTTTAGCTAAAATTCGTGTGGTGCCCGTGGCCGATCAGATCACCAGTTTGCGCCGGGATAGGCCCGCTGCAGCCATTGCATATGGGTCAGCATATGGCCCAGATGTTCAGTATGCATCCGCCCCGTGCGCCCTCCCTTGTGGGCAAAACGCCCGTCGGGAATTGTCAGCGTGGCCTCGCCCAGCACCCTGGCCACCAGCGCGTCATAGTCTTCGCGCAGGCTGGCCGGATCGGGGGCGACCCCGGCGGCGACCATGGCGGCGTCCACCTCATCGCTTTCGAACATCTCACCTACATAGGGCCAGAGATAGTCAAGCGCGGCCTGCATCCTGGCATGGCTTTCTTCGGTGCCGTCGCCCAGGCCCACAACCGTGTCGCCGGAACGTTCCACGTGATAGGCCACCTCTTTGCTTGCTTTTTCGGCGATTTCGGCCACCGTTTTGTCGGTGGATTTCTGCAGGTGCCCCAACAGGATCGAGGCCCAGGCGTCATACAGAAACTGGCGCATCAGGGTGCGGCCAAAATCTCCATTCGGCAATTCGACCAGAAGCACGTTGCGGAAATCCCAGGCATCGCGCAGGAAGGCGAGATCATCCGCGGTTTTACCCACCCCCTGTACCTCGGCCGCATAGCCGAGCCAGAGCTGGGTCTGACCGATCAGGTCCAGCGCGGTGTTGGCCAGCGCGATGTCTTCCTCCAGCACCGGCGAATGCCCGCACCATTCGGACACACGGTGGCCAAGCACCAAGGTATTGTCCCCCAGCCGCAGCAGGAATTGCAGCAGCATATCCTTGTCCACGTCCGCCATCACATATGCCCCACTTCTTCGGGAATGTCGAAAAAGGTCGGGTGGCGATAAACCTTGGATTCGCTGGGGTCATATAACGGGCCCTTGTCGCCCGGCGCGGTGGCCGAGATGTGGCGCGCTTCAACCACCCAGATGCTGACACCTTCGTTGCGGCGCGTATAAACGTCGCGCGCGTTCTTGATCGCCATTTCGGCGTCGGGCGCATGCAGCGAACCGACGTGGCGGTGGCTCAGGCCATGCTGGCCGCGGATGAAGACTTCCCACAGGGGCCATTCATTGTTCATTGGGATTTCCTCCTCAGGATCGGCGCCCTTGGCACCGGAAGTTCAGGTTACTCGGCGGCCATTTTGCGTGCCGCTTTCTTGCGCGCGTGGGCCAGCAGACCATCGCGCACCCAGGCCCCGTCTTCCCAGGCCGAAACGCGGTTTTGCAGGCGATCGACATTGCAGGGCCCGTTGCCCTTGATCACGTCAAAGAATTCGCTCCAGTCGGGATCGGAGAAGTCGTAATGGCCGCGTTCCTCGTTCCACTTGATGCCCGGGTCGGGCAGGTCGAGGCCAAGGTATTCGATCTGGGGCACGGTCTGATCGACGAATTGCTGGCGCAGTTCGTCATTGGATTTGACCTTGATCTTCCATGCCATGGATTGTTCGGAATGGGTGCTTTCGCTGTCATTGGGGCCAAACATCATGATCGCCGGGAACCAGAGGCGGTTGACCGCATCCTGCGCCTGACGTTTCTGTTCCGGCGTGCCAAAGGCCATTTGCATGATCGCGTGGTAACCCTGGCGGGCGTGGAAACTTTCCTCTTTGCAGATGCGGATCATGGCGCGGGAATAGGGGCCATAAGAGGTGCGCTGCAACGCCACCTGGTTCACAATCGCCGCACCATCCACAAGCCAGCCCACCGCGCCGATATCGGCCCAGTTCAGCGTCGGATAGTTGAAGATCGAGGAATATTTCATCTTGCCTTCGTGCAGCAGTTCGACCAGTTCGTCCCGCGTGACCCCAAGGGTTTCGGCGGCGGAATAGAGGTAGAGCCCGTGGCCCGCCTCGTCCTGAACCTTGGCCAGCAGGATCGCCTTGCGCTCCAGCGTGGGCGCGCGGGTGATCCAGTTGCCTTCGGGCAATTGGCCGACCACCTCGGAATGGGCGTGCTGGCCCATCTGGCGGATCAGGGTGCGGCGGTAATCCTCGGGCATCCAGTCGCGCGGTTCGATCTTGATATCATTGTCGATCTTGTCCTGAAATGCGCGTTCCACGTCGTCCATATCATCGCGGGACTTGACCCCGTCCGACGCGGTTTTGATCATTTGTGCATACATGGTCCGTCCTCCTCAGACACGTTCCAGAATGAGCGCAGCACCCTGCCCCACACCGACGCACATGGTACACAGCGCATAGCGCCCACCCGTGCGTTTCAATTGATAGGCCGCCGCCATGACAAGCCGCGCACCGGACATGCCCAGCGGGTGGCCGATGGCAATGGCACCGCCATTGGGGTTCACATGGGCCGCATCGTCGGCCACACCCAGTTCGCGCAGGGTGGCGAGCCCCTGAGACGCGAAGGCTTCGTTCAACTCGATCACATCCATATCGTCGAGGGTCAGACCCGCGCGGGCCAGCACCTTGCGCGTGACCGGGACCGGGCCAATGCCCATGACGCGGGGTTCCACCCCGGCCGCCGACATGCCCACGACACGGGCCATGGGGGTCAGGCCGTTCTTTTCCGCCGCCGCGCCGCTGGCCAGCAGCAGCGCCGCCGCGCCATCGTTCACACCGCTGGCATTGCCCGCCGTCACGGTCAGTTCGGGGCCGTTCACCCCTTTGAGTTTGCCAAGCTTTTCGACATCGGTGCCCGGGCGCGGGTGTTCGTCTGTATCGACCACGATTGGGTCGCCTTTGCGTTGCGGCACCTCAACCGGGGTGATTTCATCGGCGAACACTCCGGCGGCGTGGGCCGCAGCCCAGCGCGCTTGGGACCGGGCGGCAAAGGCGTCCTGATCGGCGCGGCTGATATTGTAATCGGCGGCCACGTTATCGGCGGTTTCCGGCATGGAATCGGTGCCGTACATCGCCTGCAACTTCTTGTTGATAAAGCGCCAGCCGATGGTGGTGTCATACACCGCGTTGGCGCGGGTAAAGGCGGCGGTCGCCTTGGGCATCACAAAGGGCGCGCGGCTCATGCTTTCCACCCCACCGGCGATGGCTAGGTCGTAATCCCCGGCCTTGATCGCGCGGGCGGCCATGCCGACGGCATCCATGCCAGAGGCGCAAAGCCGGTTCACCGTGGTGCCCGGCACATCGGTGGGCAGACCGGCCAGAAGCGCGGCCATGCGCGCCACGTTGCGGTTATCTTCGCCCGCCTGATTGGCGCTTCCGTAAATCACGTCATCGACACTGGCCCAATCCACGCTGGGATTGCGCGCCACGAGCGCGGCAATGGGATGGGCGGCAAGATCGTCGGTGCGCACACTGCTCAGCCCGCCGCCATAGCGGCCAATGGGCGTTCTTGTGGCATCACAGATAAAGGCGTCAGTCACGTGGGGCCTCCTCAGGTCCTGTCGGGAATTAACCCGACCGCATGGTCGAAAATAGGATGAAGCATGATTCGTTGCAAGTGTTTCGTTACACATACCGTCAGCTAATTTGATTCTTGTAACGCTTTATAGCGGCCCGGTCTGGTAAAGCCGGATTTTCAACCCACCATGGGCGACATGGGGCCCGGGCGCGGAAAACGGAAGGCGGGTGGCGCGGGCAAGGCCCTCGTCGCTTGTCACAAGACCAACGCGCCAGCCCCTGAACTCTGCCCCAAGCCGCGCGCCCAGTTGATCATGCAGACCAATCAGATGTTTGCGATTGCCGATCCGCGCCCCATAGGGCGGGTTGACCATGACAAGCCCGGGCGGACCATCGGGGCGCTGCAATTCGGTCACGGGGGCACAGGTGAACCGGGTGATCCCGCCCACCCCGGCGCGATCCCCATTGGCGCGGGCCATGTCAACGGCACCCGCGTCGCGGTCCGAACCGTAAAAGGCCAGATCCGTAGCCCGGGGCGCAGGCAAAGCGTCACGCAGGGCGGCAAAGGCGGCGGCGTCAAAGGTGGAGAGCCGCTCAAAGGCAAAGCTCCGCGCCCGCCCCGGAGCGAGGCCAAGCGCAATTTCCGCGGCCTCGATCACAAACGTGCCCGACCCGCACATGGGGTCAAGCACGGGCTCTTGCCCGACATAGCCACACTGGGCCAGAAACAGGGCGGCCATGGTTTCACGCAGAGGCGCCTTGCCCACCGCCTGTTTATGGCCGCGCTTGTGCAAAGCCTCGCCCGAGGTATCGAGGCTAAGCGTACAGATGTCCCGTTCGATCCGCACCAAAAGGCGCAGATCGGCATCGGGATCGGTGGGAATGCCCCGCGCATTCAGGGCGGTTTCAATGCGCTGTTGCACCGCTCCGGCATGGTTGATCCTGGATTTGCGACAGGTTGCGTCAACCCGCACCGACACATCCGGGCGCAACGTGTCGGACCAGGGAAAACCCGCAGCCTGCTGTTCCAGCTGGCTCAGGTACAACACCCGGAAACTGCCCAAGCGTGCCAAAACACGCGAAGCCCCGCGCAAACGCAGGTTGGCGCGCCAAACATGCTCCCACCTCCCCCGCAACACGACCCCGCCCGGCACGGCGCGGGGATTGTGAAAACCACAGGAAAAAGCTTCGTCGCGCAGCGGCTGTTCAAGGCCGGGGGCGGTAGAGACAAATATCTCGAATGGATCAGACCTGGTCATGCCCCTGCCCTACCGTGCCCGGCGGGAAAAAGCGAGGCAGCCTGTGAGGGCTGACGAGCGGGGCGCGTCAAATGTCGTCAAAATCGCCGCCCCGCCCCTTGCCGGATGCGAACCGCGCCGCCCCCGCCGACGCTTCGGTGGTCACCACATCGCGGCCGAACCGCCATTCCTGTTCCAAAGCGGCCCGCTCGGACAAACCGGCCTGCGCCCTGAGCGACGCCCGGTCCGACCGCAAACAGGCCTGGGGGAATCGGGCAATCGCAGCGGCCAGTTCTTCCGCCTTTTGCCGCGCCGCGCCATGGGGCACCACATATTCCGCCAGCCCGATGGCCGCACATTCCGCCGCATCCACCCGACGCCCGGTCAGGATCAGCTCGGCCGCGCGTCCTTCGCCCACGAGCCGGGGCAACCGCACGGTGCCCCCATCAATCAACGGCACGCCCCAACGGCGGCAATAGACCCCCATGAAAGCATCCTCTTCCATCACCCGGAAATCGCACCACATGGCAAGCTCCATCCCCCCGGCGACCGCAGGCCCGGCAATGGCGGCAATCACCGGCTTGGAAAGCTCCATCCGCGAGGGCCCCATGGGTCCGGGTACATGGTCGGGCACATGTCCGGGAACGGGGTCGCCCTCGCCCTCGGGAAACTCCAGCGCCGAAATCAACTCGGGGTCGGCCTGGGTTGCGGCCTCTTTCAGATCATACCCGGCACAAAAGGCCCCGCCCTCGCCCCAGAACACCGCAACCCGCGCCGTATCATCAGCGTCAAACGCGGCAAAAGCCCGGAACAGGGCCTGCGCGTGTTGCGCGTTCATCGCATTGCGCACCTCGGCGCGGGAATGGATGATGGTCCACACAGGCCCCGTCTTTTCGATCCTGATCGGCATGATATTCCTCCCTCTTGCCAAACCTCTCTCAAACGATGCGCCCCACGCCGCAAAATCGCAACGGGGGTGCCCAATTTTCGTCGCGTTCCGATGACAGTATTGCGCTTGGCCCCTTGGCACGAAATGCTTGGGCCAGAACATCCCATGACGCGCCACAGTGACGGAGCCGCCCGATAAAACCCCTGCCCCATCCCGCCTATCGCCCGGAAATCGACGGGCTGCGCATGATCGCCGTGCTGGCGGTAGTGCTCTATCACTTTGGCTTTCCCGGCCTTGCGGGCGGGTTTGTGGGGGTGGATGTGTTCTTTGTCATCTCGGGGTTTCTGATCGGCGGCATCCTGTGGCGGGATTTCGAGGCGAACGGGCGGCTGAACCTGTCGCGTTTCTATATCCGGCGCGTGAAACGGCTGGCTCCGGCCTATTTCGCCATGGCTGGCGCCACGGCTCTGGCCGCCTGGGTGATCCTGCTGCCTTTCGAATTCCGGGAGTTTGGCAAATCGCTGATTGCCGCCACCGTGTACCTGTCCAACATCCTGTTCTATCGCGGCGCGGGGTATTTCGACATTGCCAGCGAACTGAAACCGCTGCTGCACACCTGGTCTCTTTCTGTTGAAGAACAGTTCTATATCGTTGTGCCGCTGATGATCCTTCTGCTGAAGTTCAGCCCACGGGCCGTGCTTGGCGCGATGATCGTTGGATTCGTGGCATCGCTGGTGGCGTGCGTGCTGATCACACCGCACAGCCAAACGGCCACGTTTTACCTTTTCCCCTTCCGCGCCTGGGAATTGCTTGCCGGGGTCCTGCTGGCCGTGACCGGCCACCGGCGCGGCGCGGATTGGGACATCGCCCCATGGGCAAGCTTTGCCGGGCTGACGATGGTTCTCTGCGGGATCGCTCTTATCCAGCCGGGTGAGGGGTTTCCGGGATGGCAGGCCACCCTGCCGGTTCTGGGCACCGTGCTTTTGCTGGCCAACGGGCGCAACGACAATGCTGTGAACCGGGCGCTGTCGATGCGTGGCCCGGTGTTCATCGGCATGATCTCCTATTCGCTCTATCTCTGGCACTGGCCGGTTCTGATCCTGTCGACCTATTGGCGCGGGGGGTATGCCGGGCTGTACGAGGCCGCCGCGTGGATGGGGCTGGCCTTTGGGCTTGCGATCCTGTCGTGGCGCTTTGTGGAACGCCCGGTGCGGGAATTGGAGGGCATTCGGGGTCGCGCCGTGCTGATCTGGCTGGCAATCCCGACCACGGCCGCGCTGGCCTTTGGCGCGCTGGCCTATATCAAGGACGGGTTGCCGGGGCGCTTCGCCCCCCATGTGCGCCCCCATATCGCCGCCTCTGCCGCCTTCCTTCAGGATTGGAGCCGCTGTTACCGCCCGGCAGAGGGCGATTTTCAGGGGGTTGAAATCTGTCCCATCGGGTCCGAGGGTGCGCCCAAAGTGCTGGTCTGGGGGGACAGCCATGTGCGCGCCTTCCGCGAGGGGCTGAACCTTGCCGCCCTGGAACAGGGCACGCCGGGATGGATCATCTGGCACGCGGGCTGCGCGCCGCTGTTTGATATCGACAAACGCGAAAGCTATGCCACACGGGCCCAGGATGCCGCCTGTCGGCGCGACAACGACCAGATCCGCAAGGGGCTGGCCAGCTTGACCGGCGTTTCCCGCGTGCTGCTTATCGGGCGGTGGTCCTATTATGCCGAAGGGCGCGGGATCGGCGTGGATGAGGACAACACCATTGCCCTCTCAGGACTGGGGGGCAGCAACAATGCACAGGTGCTGAACCGCGCCATCCCCCCCACCGTGGCCGAGCTGCGCCGCCATTTTGACGAGGTGCATGTGCTGCGCCAGGTGCCGGAAGTGCCCGGCTATGACAGCCGTGACGCCGCCCGCGATCTGGCCCATGGCCGCAGGGCAGCCCCCTTCACGGTGGCGCGGGCGGACCTGACGGCGCGTATCGCCAGATCCGAGGCGCCCTGGAAGGGCGAAGAGGAGGCCGGGTCGATCCGTTGGATCGACACCCACGAGACCCTTTGCGATGGCGACACCTGTGGCGTCATACAGAACGGCGAAAGCTGGTATTTCGACAATAACCACATCAACAATATCGGCGCTGTACAGATGCGCCACCTGTTTGCGCCGCTGTTCCAGGAGGGCGCCTCATGAGGTCTGCCCTGACCGAGACCCGGTGGGACGTGATCGTGATCGGCACCGGCATTGGCGGCGGCACCGTGGCCCGTGCCCTGGCCGAGGCGGGGCGCAGGGTTTTGATGCTGGAAAAAGGGGCCGCCGGGCACAGGGCCGAACAAACCCCCCTGTCCCATGACATCTTCGTCCCCGAAGCCCGCGCCCTGCGTGGGTTCTGGCCCGGACAGATGCGGGCAGACGTGGATGGGCAGGTGTCGCGCTTTTTCGGCCCCCTCGGGGCGGGTGTCGGGGGCAGTTCGCTGTTTTATGCCGCCACGCTGGAGCGGCCCGAACCCCACGATCTTGACCATTCCGACGCCCACCCTCACCCCACGGGGGGCTGGCCGGTCGCCTTTGCCGAGTTCGCGCCATGGCTCGACCGTGCAGGCGCGCTTTACAAGGTCAACGGCACCCAGGACCCCTTGTCCGCCCACCCGGCAGGCACCCTTGCCGCCCCCCCGCCCCCGGCCCCGGGGGATGCGGCGCTGATCGCGCTGTTCGAACGGGCGGGCCTGCATCCCTATCAGCTCCATACCGCCCTGGCGCATCTTGAGGGCTGCAAAAGCTGCCTTGGCTTCAAATGCCCGCGCGCCTGCAAGATGGATGGGCGCTCGGCCGGGGTGGAACCGGCGCTGGCCACCGGGAACGCCGCTGTGATGGACCGGTCCGAGGTCACGCGACTGATCGGGGACGGCCAGCGGATTACCGGGGTTGAGGTCCGGCGGGAGGGCGAAACGCTGATCCTGACGGGGGACCACTATATCCTTGCGGGGGGGGCCTTTGGCTCGCCCCGGCTGGCGCTGGCCTCGGCCTGCGAGGCTTTTCCGAACGGGGTCGCCAATTCCAGCGGGCTGGTGGGGCGCGGGCTGATGTTCCACCTGAATGAAATGTTCGCGATCTGGCCCGGGGGCGGGTTTGACGGCCCCTCGAAATCCGTAGGGTTTCGTGATCACTACCATGTGGACGGTCAGCGGCTGGGCATGGTTCAGGCGCTGGGGGTGGATGCCTCTTACGGAGAAATTGCGTGGTATCTGCGCAATCTGGTTGAGGCCTCGCGCTGGGGCCGCTTGCCGGGGCTGGCGGGAGCCACACGGATTCCGGCGGCGCTGGCGGCACGGCTTCTGGGCAATGCCAGGATTTTCGTCGGATTGATGGAAGACCTGCCCTATGATCACAACCGGGTTCTACCCCCGGATCACGGCGACGAAATCGGGTTCGAATACCGCATTTCGGACGAGTTGAAAGCGCGGCGAAAACTGTTTCGCCGCCGGATTTCCAGGGGGTTGAAAGGGCACAGGCGCATGTTTCTGGCCCAGCGCCCGGAGTTGAATTTCGGCCATCCCAGCGGCACCATGCGGTTTGGCAATGATCCGGCGCGCGCGGTGTTGCGCAGCGACGGGCGCACCCATGATGTGGTCAACCTGTGGGGTGCGGATGCGGGGTTCATGCCCACCTCCATGGGGGTAAATCCTTCGCTGAGCATTGCCGCCCAGGCGCTGCGCGTGGCGGATGCAATCGTGAAAGGGGGCCGGGATGGCACGCAATGATGAACGGTTGAAAGACGGCCTTGCGGTGGTGACGGGCGCAGGCGGCGGGCTGGGCCGCGCGCTTGCCGTAGAGCTGTGCAAACGCGGGGTCCGGGTGGCCGGGTTCGGGCGACGGGCCGAAACGTTGCAGGAGACCGGGGCGTTTGCCGGGGACCGGTTTGAGTCCGTGATCTGCGATGTCTCCAACCCCGGGGAGGTGACGCACGCCTTTCAGGACCTGCGCAACCGGCTGGGCCCGGTCACGGTGTTGATCAACAACGCCGCCACCTACCCGCGCCGCGACTTTCTGGAAGAAACCCCGGAAAGCTTCATGGCCACCGTGGCCACCAACCTGGGGGGGCCGGTGGCCTGTTGCCACGCCGCGCTACAGGACATGACGGCCAGTGGGTTTGGCCGGATCCTGAATGTGGCCACCTTTGCCGATATCGCCCCGTTGCCCACCGCCGGGGCCTATTCCGTGTCCAAGGGGGCCGCGCGAATTCTGACCCGCGCATTGATTGCCGATCTGGGCGACCGGTTCCCGGAGATCGTGATCGGCGACTGGATGCCGGGGATGCTGGCCACCAAGATGGGCATCGCCGAAGGACTTGACCCGGCGGTGTCCGCGCGCTGGGGGGCAGAGCTGGCCCTGTGGCACGATCCGGCGCTGACGGGGGCGTGTTTTGAACAGGACCGTGAAGTGTTGATGGGGGGCGGGTTGAAATCAAAGCTGAAAAACCTGTTGATGCTGCGCCGTCCTGCCAGGCCCCGCCAGATCTGAGATCCGGTTTCCTTCGGAACGCCTTTTAAAAGGCGTTCGCGCCTGCGGCGGGCGGGAGCGTTCTGAGGTCTGGAAATTGCCCTGGGCGGTCGTCTGGATGGTCGGAATGTGTCATTGGGATGTGTCTTTGGGTCCCGAAATGGCGCGTCGGGTGGGCGGGCGCGTTGCGGGTCCTGATCGCGACGTTTTTCGGTTGCCTCAGCACACAGGACGCGGGACTCGCCTTAACCTTTCTGGAGCCGTGCCCGCAAAGCGCGCAGGCCATGGCCCGGGAGGATGGCAAGGCATTTCAGGTAGCGCGGCCCCAGCCGTGCGGGGCTGGACAAGGCCCGCCAGAGCCATTCCATGGCGATGGCCTGAACCCATTTCGGGGCGCGGGTCTGGGTTCCGGCCAGAAAATCGAGCCCGGCCCCGATCGAGGCAAAGCCCACCGAGGGCGCAAGTGCGCGACCGCGCGCGGCCAGAGCCTCTTGTTTCGGGGCGCCCAGCGCGACAAAGGCCAGCCGGGCACCGCTGACCTCCACATCCCGCAACAGCTTTGCCGCCGCGTCGCTTGCCGCGTCAAACCCCATGGGTGGCGCGACACATAGCGCAATTTCCAACCCCGGCACCCTTGCCCGCAGCGCGTCTGCGGCGGCCGCAAGGCTTTGTTCGGTTGAGCCAATCAGCGCCACCGACACGCCACACTCTGCCGCAAGCCGCGCAAGCGGCAACACCGCGTCCGAGCCGGGCACAAGTTCCACCGGATCGCCCGCAAGCCGTGACAGCCACACGATGGGGTTGCCATCGGCCACCACGAAATCCTGCGCGGCATAATCCGCCCGAAACCCATCGGACCCCCGCAGTTTCACCAGGTGGTCGAGGTTGATCGTCGCCAGAGCGAACCCTTCGCCCGTTTCGAACCTGTCCCGCACACGCCCAAGCAACGCCGCCATTGATGGCACGTTCACCGCGATCTCACAGGGTCCTGCTTTCAGCTTCACCGGGGGCTCCCTCCAACAGCTTTCCCCCAGCCATATCCAGGGAGAACGGCCAATTCATGGCAAATTCCACATAACCTGCTCCCAAAATGCCGAAAAAGTCATGAAAATACGACAGACTGCCCCAGTAATGACAAATTTCTGTGTTTCATGGCGAGGAAACAGAGTTTGAGTACGCCCGAGATGACCTCTGATCCCACCGAGATCCCGCCGTCTTGTGACTTGGCGGGCCCATCTGTCCTGCGCATGTCTGCCCCGCGCGCGGTTGCGCTGGTTGGCTGTGGATTCGTGGCCGATCTTTATATGCGGGGGTTCGAAACCTTTCCCGACATCGAGATCCACGGGGTCCATGACCAAAACCCGGCGCGGCGAGAGGCGTTTTGCGGCTATTGGAAACAGCGCGCCTTTGACAGTCTTGACGCCCTGTTGGCCGATCTGCCCGGTGACGCGCTGGTGTTGAACCTGACAAACCCGTCGGCCCATTACGAAATTAACGGCGCGGTGATTGACGCGGGTCATCATGTCTTCTGTGAAAAGCCGCTGGCGATGACCTATCGCGACGCCGCGGACCTGATCGCCCGAGCCAAAACACGCGGGGTTCAGATCGGGTCGGCGCCGTCTTCGGTGCTGGGGGAAGCGGCGCAAATGCTGGGCCGCGCCCTGCGCGACGATGTCGCCGGCACGCCCCGTCTGGTTTATGCCGAAATGGATGACGGTTTCATCCCACAGGCCCCGGTCAGGGATTGGAAAAGCGAAAGCGGAGCGCCCTGGCCGTTCGAAGACGAGTTCCGCACCGGCTGTACGCTGGAACATGCCGGGTATTACCTGAGCTGGCTGATCGCGATGTTCGGCCCGGTGGCGCGGGTGGTGGCGGCCTCCACCGAAGTGATCCCCGACAAGCTGGGCGTAACCGGCGCGGCCCCTGACTTCTCGGTTGCCACCCTGTTTTTTGAAACCGGTGTGGTGGCCCGGCTGACCTGTTCGATTGCCGCCCCGCATGACCACCGCATTCGGGTGATCGGCGACGAGGGCGTGTTGGAGGTCAAGGCCGCATGGGCCAACGGTGCGCCGGTGAAATACCACCGGCGACTGCGAATCCGACGGCGGCTTCTGGAACATCCTCTGGGCAAACGTATCAAACCCCCCGCACAGACCCACCCCAAGGTGGGGCGGCGGGGCGCGGCGTCGATGAATTTTGCGCTGGGACCGGCCGAGATGCTGGACGCCATTACCCAAGGCCGACCCAGCCGCATTGGCGGGGATTATGCGCTGCACCTGACCGAAGTCACCCTGGCGATCCAGATGGCGGGGCGCGCGGGACTGGCCGAAGATATGCAAAGCCGCTGTGACCCCATGCCCCCCATGGAGTGGGCAACATGAGAATGCTGGTGACAGGCGCAAACGGGTTTCTGGGCCGGGCGGTGATGGCACAGGCGCTGGCCCGTGGGCACGAGGTGGTTGGCCTGACCCGCGATGACACCCCCGTTGAAACGGGCGCAGGACAGATTGTTCTGGACCTGTCTCGCGATACGGCTGCCGATGCCGAGGCATTGGCCCGCGCAGTTGCGGGCTGTGATGTCGTGATCCACACCGCCGCCGCGCTGTCCGGCGATGCCGGGACCCGGATGCGCGACACGAAACTGGCCACCCGCAATCTGTTGGCCGCATGTGGCGCGGCTCATGCCGGGACCCGCGCCGGGGGGGCAACGCAACCCGGGCAGGCCCCGGCCATGTCTGGCCCCCAATCCGGGCCTCCGTCTGATCCCTTGGCCAACCACCCCACCTTCCCTGGCTCCTCCCCTGCCTCCCCAACCCTGCCCCGACTGGTTCTGATCTCGTCGATCTCGGTCTATGACGCCGACGCCCTGCCCGAAGGGGCGATGATCGACGAAGACGCCCCGTTGGAGCGTCAACCAAGGAGCCGCGATGGCTATGCCCGGTCCAAGCTGACCCAGGAGCGAATGGTGCGCGATTACCCCGGCGAGGTCTGGATCCTGCGCCCCGGCACGATCTATGGGCCCGGACGCATGTGGAACGCCCATGTGGGACCGGTGCTCGGCCCCGTTCTTTTGTGCCTTGGCAACAAAGGTCAGATCCCGCTTGTCGCGCGCGACGCCTGTGCCGATGCGGTGGTGCGGGCTGCGGAAACCGGTGGCGGCGGGGTGGTGAACCTTGTGGACAGCGCCCTGCCCGACCGGCGTGCCTTTCTCCGGGCCTGTGGCCCCGGCGCGCCGCCTGTGGTGATACCGCTCTCGTGGCGGATCTTTGACCTTGCCGCCACGCTTGGCGCGTTGATCCCCCGCCTGTCGCACCGGTTGCCCGGCCTGTTGCGCCCGCGCCCGCTGCGCGCGCGTATGCGCCCGGCACAGTACACCAACAGCCGCGCCCAGACCCTTCTGGGCTGGAGACCCGGCAGATTCGAGGATGGGTTCGCACAGGAAAAAGCGCGGGAAAAAACACAGGAGGCGCGCCGTTGACGTTGAAAATCGCCTATCTGACCGGGGAATATCCCCGCGCCACGGACACGTTTATTCAGCGCGAGGTTGCCGCCCTGCGCGAGCACGGGCTTGAAGTGGCCACGTGCTCGATCCGCCGCACTGGCCCCGAACACCATGTCGGCGAAGAACAGCGGCAGGAGGCGGCGCGCACCTTTCACGTGCTGGACGGGTTGAAACGCCCCGGGATGATCACCAACCACCTTGGTGCCCTGGTGCGCAGCCCGGCCCGCTACCTGCGCGCGCTTGCGCTGGCCTGGCGAACGGCACCCCGGGGCCTCAGGGGGCGGTTCTATAACCTGATCTATTTCGCCGAGGCCGGGGTTCTGGCCGCCTATCTGCGGCGGATGGGGGCGGATTACCTGCATAACCACATCGCCAAATCGTCCTGTACCGTGGCCATGTTGGCCAGCGAAATCAGCGGGGTGCCCTATTCGTTCACGCTGCACGGGCCGGATATCTTCTTTGAGCCCCTGCACTGGCGGCTGGATGAAAAAATCGCCCGGGCCGCCTTTGTTGCCTGTATCTCTGATTTCTGCCGGTCACAGGGCATGGCCTTTTCCGA
Organism: Rhodobacterales bacterium; assembly: GCA_002747035.1. Classification (GTDB taxonomy): domain Bacteria; phylum Pseudomonadota; class Alphaproteobacteria; order Rhodobacterales; family Rhodobacteraceae. The sequence continues at coordinate 25,596 of PDRZ01000020.1, read as the reverse complement.
CCCCGCCCATTGGCCAAAGCTGCATATCGTGCATTGCGGGGTGGATCCGGCGCGCTATGACGCGCCCGAACGCGTGCGGGGCAAACAGATGCTGTTTGTCGGGCGGCTGGCCGCCGTCAAAGGCGTGCCGGTGTTGTTCGAAGCCATGGCGATGGTCCCCGAAGGACATCTGGCCCTGATCGGCGACGGGCCGGACCGCGCCCGGCTGGAACAGCGGGCCATTGAAATGGGGTTGCGGGACCGGGTCAGTTTCCTTGGCTACCGGTCACAAACCGAGGTGGCCGAGATGCTGAAAGAGACCGACCTGCTGGTCCTGCCCTCGTTTGCCGAAGGCGTGCCGGTGGTGTTGATGGAGGCCATGGCCGCGCGGGTGCCCGTGGTCACGACCCGTATCGCCGGGGTGCCCGAGCTGGTCGAAGACCGCGTGTCCGGGCGGCTTTGCGCGCCGGGTGATCCAGAGGGGCTGGCCCGGGCGATCTGTGACGTTCTGAGCGATCCCGAAGGGGCCACGCGCATGGGCGAGGCCGGGCGCGCAAAGGTGGTGGACGCGTTTGACAGCCACGCCGAAGCCGGACGGCTGGCCGGGCTGTTCCATGCCTATGCCGCCGGGCAAACCCCGCCCAAACGCCTGCCTGACAGCCCGTCCAAACACCAGTCCAACCCGGCCGGTTTCAAGGATAGCGCCCCATGACCCGCAACAAGAGCCCCAATCCCGACAAGACTGGCCCAAACCGAATTGGAGCGGTGGTGATCGGCCGCAATGAAGGACAGCGGTTGATCAACTGTCTTGCCTCGATGAAGGGGGAAGCGCGGGTCGTGATCTATGTGGACAGCGGCAGCACCGACGAGTCGGTGGCCGAGGCCCGCAAAGTAGGGGCCGAGGTGGTGGAGCTTGATACCACGACCCCCTTTACCGCCGCGCGGGCGCGCAATGCGGGGTTTCAGGCGCTGATGGCGCGGCCCGACGCGCCGGATTACGTCCAGTTTGTCGATGGCGATTGCACGCTGGAGCCGGGGTGGATCACCCATGCTGCCGCCTTTCTGGACGATAACGGGGATGTGGGCATTGTCACCGGCTGGCGCGCAGAGCTTCACCCCGAGGCCAGCGTTTACAACGCCATGTGCGATTTCGAGTGGCACCGCCCGGCGGGCGATATCCATGCCTGTGGCGGCGACATGATGGTACGCACAGACCTGTTTGAACAGGTGGGCGGTTTCAACCCCCGGGTCATCGCCGCCGAAGATGACGAATTCTGTATCCGCATCCGAAAATCGGGCCACCGGGTGCATCGCCTGCCCATCCCCATGACCCATCACGACGCGAACATGCACAGTTTCGGCCAATGGTGGCAACGCGCCATCCGGTCGGGGCACGGGTTTGCCCAGGTGGGCGATTTGCACCCGGATCACTTCAGGGGGGAACGGCGGCGCATGTGGCTTTACGGCGCGATCCTGCCGCTGTTCGGGATCATCGGGATGGTCCTGTTCTGGCCGTTGCTGGCGCTGGTGCTGGCGGCCTATGGCCTGTCCTATCTCCGCACGGTTCAGGGGCTGCTGCGCGCCGGGATGGCCCTGCGCCCGGCGCTGCATCATTCGGTTCTGCTGAGTCTGTCAAAATTCCCCAACCTTTCCGGCGCGATGACCTATCACAAGCGCAAGCGCCGGGGCTGGGACATGGAAATTATAGAGTATAAATAAGAGGTTGATACGATCATGGCTGCCACCATCAAAACCGCGATCATCGGGGCCGGATATATTGCCGACTGGCACGCGGACGCGATCCGCGCCACCAGGGGGGCCAAGCTGGTCGCCGTGTGCGATGTGTCGAAATCTGCCGCCGAAGGCTTTGCCGCCTCTTACGGGGTAAAGGCCTATAGCAGCGTGGACGAATTGATCGCCAGCGGCGCGGTTCAGGCGGTGCACATCACCACCCCGCCCCACCTGCACCATCCCCTTGCCCTGCAATGTATCGCCGGGGGGCTGCATGTACTGGTGGAAAAACCGGTGGCCATGTCGGGCACGGAAACCGCCGAAATCGAAGCCGCCGCGCGTGCCCGGGGCGTCCATTTTGCCGCCGGGCACAATTTCCTTGGCATCCCCGCCTATGCCCGGTTGAAAAAGGCGGTAAGCGCGGGCCGGCTGGGTCGTATCAGCACGGCCGAAATCAATTGGTGTTTCCCGCTTGGGCCGTTGCGCGCCGGACCCTACGGGATCTGGTTGATGCGCGAACCCAGGAACCTGTTGCTGGAACTTGGACCGCATCTTTACGCCTTTGCCACCGACCTGTTCGGACCCGTGGACACGCTGCATGTGGAGACCAGCAAAGAGGTCGCGATCCCCGGCGGCGGCACCCGGCCCCAGATATGGCGGATCATGGCCCGCGCCGGTGAGGTTGAGGTCAATATCACCCTGTCTCTGGTGGAAACCCACGATGACCGGTCGGTCACGCTGCGCGGCTCAAGCGGCATGGCGCGGCTGGACTATGCCAATGACACGCTGACCATCGCCACGCCCAACGCCTCGGACCTTGTGATCAACCCGCTCCGGGCCGAGCTGGCGCAGTCCTGGAACCACCTGCGCGAAGGCGTGGTGAATGCCGGGCGGCAATTGGTGTCGCTGAACCAGAAATCCCCCTATGGCCTGTCGTTTCGGGGCATGTGTGACGGGTTTTACAGCGCCCTGATCGAGGGACGCGCGGCCGATGCACGATTTGCGGGCGACAGCGCGGTCAAGGTCATGCAAGCCCTTGATAACACGCTGAGCCACCTGCCCGACTGGACCCCGCCGCCGCGCCCCAGAGGCACCCCGACCCCCACCGCCATGGTGATCGGCGGCACCGGGTTCATTGGTCGCGCGCTGACCCGCAAACTGGTCGAACGGGGGCACCATGTGCGCGTGCTGTCGCGCGGCAAAACCGGCCCGTTTGACGACATCGCCGACAAGGTCGAAACGGTGGGCGTCAGCCTTTATGACGAAGCGGCATTGGTCGAGTCGATGCAGGGCATCAAACACGTCTTCAACCTTGCCAAATCCATGGACAAAACATGGGACGCGGCGTTGGAAAACGACGTGGGCGTGGCGCTGCGCATTGCCCGCGCGGCGCAAACGGCGGGGGTTGAGCGGCTGGTTTATACCGGCACCATCGCCTCTTACGACATGTCCGACCCGAATGTGACCATCACCGAAAACAGCGATTTCGGCGATCTGGAAGCACGCAACATCTATGCCCGCTCCAAGGCGGAATGCGAACGGCAATTGATGGAGATGCACCGGACCGCGGGCCTGCCCCTGGTTATCGCCCGCCCCGGCATCGTGGTCGGGGCCGGTGGCCCATTGCAACACTGGGGAATCGGGCGCTGGCACGGGGCGGGCGCGGTCAGGATCTGGGGACATGGGCGCAATATCCTGCCTTTCGTGTTGATCGACGACGTGGCCGAGGGGCTGGTGCGCATGATCGAGGTGGACGAGGCCGTGGGACAGAGTTTCAACCTTGTGGGCGAACCCATGCTGTCAGCGCGCGGATATTTTGACGCAATCCACGACGCGTTGGGCGCACGGATCAAGGTCTCTTCCGGCCCGTTGATGGCATTCTACGCCTCGGATGCCGTCAAGTTTTTCCTGAAAACCAAGGTGTTGCGACGCAAGGGGCTGTCCCGCCCGTCGCTGGCCGACTGGAAAAGCCGCGCGCATTTCTCGCCCTTTGACAACGCCCATCCCAAAGCGGTGCTGGGCTGGACCCCGCAATCCGACAAGGCACGGTTCATCGAAGAGGCAATCACCCGCGCCGGATTAATGGGGTTTTAAGCGCCAATTCCCATGTTGCAGCGCAGAAATTCGGAAGATGGGCTTAATTTGGCCCAAATTTGCTGCATACTGTGGGCAAGCTGTAGGGTATTATCCCGGTTCTGAACGAAGTCTCAAGACAAACAGGTCAGGAAGACACAGCAGATACAGGATTGAGATTGTGAGCGTCGGATTTGCAGTTTTACCCGCACGGGATGTGCGGAGGCTCAAGGTCAGCGCCCCGGATTGCGGGCGGTGGCTGGAGGTGTGCGCATGACCGATGATCGCCCCTTTACCCGAAAATCCCGCAAACGGTTAAGCCGCGAAGAGCGGGACCGCATGATCGCGGAAATCGCCGGTCCGGGCGGGGAACCGCGCGTGGAGACCTCTCCCGAGTCCGGTTCCTCGACACTGGAGACGCCCGAACGGGACGATATCGCACGGGAAACGGACGCTCCGACAGACACGGCAGCACCGGGAAAAGAGGACCGGAGCGCAACCGACGAATACGATGTGATTGTGCCAGAGGGGATCGCGCCCGTGGACGACACGGCGGACGACACGGCCGACGATACTGCGGACGACGGCGCGGACTGGCCGCTGGACGATGTTTCGGAAGAGTCCGGAAGAACCGGGCCTGATCTGGACATCCCGACAGAAGACACCGAAGCCCGGAACGAGAGCAGCGACCAGACCACCACCCCTGTGGCCCCGAAAACCGTCGAGGAGACAGCCCCGGCGTTTTCCGACGACGACCTGTGGGACATGGATATACTGTTCGGTCTGGACGCCCCCGGCGCACCGTCAGGCAAGGCCGGGCGCGAAGACCCTATGGCCCAGCAGATCGACGAAAACACGCAGAAAACCGCGCCCGTTGACCCCACCCCTGAGCCGGATTTCTCTGTTCTGGACGGCCTGCCCCCGCTGGCGACCCCTCCGGCACCGGCACCGGCGCGGAATTTTGTCGACAAATGGGAACAGCTTGGCGCGATGCCGGTCGATGCCGACCATCTTGAACAGAACCTGATCATCACCGCCGGGCGGCACGACCCCGCCCATGGTGCGTTCGATGTTTTGCGCACGCGGCTGGTTCAAACCCTTTTGGAACGGGGGTGGAAGCGGGTCGCCATCACCTCGCCCACCCGTGATTGCGGTAAAACCTTCACCGCAGTGAACCTTGCCATATCGCTCAGCCGGTATGAGGCCAGCCGCACGATCCTGTTGGATATGGACATGCGCAACCCGTCAGTGGCCAAGGTGCTGGGCGCAAGCAACCCGGGCAGCATGGGGGATTTCCTACAGGGCATCACGCCGGTGGAAGAGTTCATGCTGCGCGTTGGGCGCAACAATCTGAACATCGGGGGCAATCTTGCCGTGGCCATGAATGACCGGATCGAACCCTATGCCGCCGAGCTGATGAGCGACCCCGCCTGTGGCGAGGCGCTGGAGCGGATGATGGAGGAACTGTCCCCAGATATCGTGCTCTACGACCTGCCCCCGGCATTGAATTTCGACGACGTGATTGCCTTTCGACCACAGTTTGACGGGATCCTGATGGTGGTCGGCGGCGGCGCAACCACCGCGGAAGAGGTGCGCGAGGTCATGCGCCGACTGGGAGAAGACACGCCTTTGCTGGGCGTGGTGCTGAACCAGGCGGAAGGTGAAGAGACCAAGGGGTATCACTACGGGTACTGAGAGCGCCCCACCCCAAAGGGTCATGCCCCGTGCAAACGTCCCGTGATTGACCCGATCAGCCCACCGACCAGATCGCGGACAGTGCCCCAGATCGCAATCAGCGCGGCGAAAAGAGCGGCCAGCGCGGCAAGCCATAGCACCCGGCGGCGTTTTTGCGTCCGGGGTGGCGTGAGGTGGGGGATGGCCACCACCGCTTTGACATCCAGCGCCCGTTCCAATTGCGCCCGCGTGCGGATGGCCGGGTTCATATAATCCAGAACCAAGGCGAGAACCAAACCCAGCATCACGCTTAGAAACCCGCCCAGCGCCACCTTTTTCCTGCGACTGCCAGACACCGGATTTTCGGGCACCAGAGCGGTTTCAAGCACTTCAATCCGTTCGAATTGCTGCTGGCTTTCCAACAGTTGCCCCATCTCGGCATCCGTTGCACGACGGGTGATCACCGCGTGTTGTTCCTTGAGCCGTTCAAGATCGCGATCCAGGATATTGAACTGGCGTTCCACCTCGGGGGCGCTGACGATGGCCGCCTCGATATTGGCAATCCGGTTTTCGATCAGCTTCTGTTGTTGAACCAGAAGACCACTTTGCCGTTCGATCACATCCGCCCGCTGGCGGGTGCGGCTGGCTTCCAGCTCGATCAGGCTTTGTTTCAGTTCAAGCAACGTGACCTTGAGTGCGGCCAGTTCATCCCGTTGAGCGGCGATCCCGGTGGGAAGGTAATCGGCATTCTGTTCCTTGAACTCGGCGATCCGGGCCTCAAGCGCGGCCATTTCCGCTTCGACCCGCGCGCCTTCTGCCTGAAAAAACTCCAACGTCTGCGAGGCGGCAACCGAGCGACGTTCGCGGTTCAGCCGCAACAGCGCATCCAGGAATTCGTTGGCCAGGGCGGCGGCCAGTTCCGCGTCGGTCTGTGTCACGGAAATCATCAACCCCGTGGGCACCCGCGCCGTCCCCCAGGCCGCGTTGGGATCGGTGATCTGAACAATCTGCACCGCCTCGCGCAGCGCCACCACCTTGAAGTTCAGCGACAGACCGGTTTCGGCGAACAGATCGTATTTCTCGATCAGCGTGATCAGGTGATCGCGCGCCATCAGTTGTTGTTCCAAAAGGCGCAACCGGTGATCCGCACTGGTCCCGCCCGACGGGCTGGCCCCGGTGTCGGTCACTTGCGGGGTTTCAATCTGGGCCACCGCTGTCGCCTCGTAGACGCGCGGCTGACCCAGCGTCCACCAAATGGACGCCATGGTGCCCAGCACGACGATGCACAGGATAAGCACGATGCGGCGACGCACCATGCCAAGGAAATCTCCAACCGACTGAATCTGGCCCATGTCCAAACTCCGTTACCTTGGCAAAATTCCTTGCCCCCGCAGGAATTTGCTTGAAACTGATCCGGTGGGAGGCTGCGGGAATTTTCCGCCAATGGCATCCAGCAACACCACCCCGTCCGGTTCTTTCATAACATAAGGCATTACATAGGGCATTCACCCTGTTCTCGCCAGTTTTTTCCCAGTTCTTCCAGAAACAGAGTGTTTCCGAAACGATGGGAAAAAGCTCGTTATAAAGACATATTGATATCAATAATTCAACTGATTACACTTCAAAGCTTATGCAAAAAATGAACCCATCCGCAACCTGTATCCGGGTTTCCAGAGAAAGCCGGTCAAACCCAAACGGCACGGAGTGGGCAAAACGCGCCGCAACCCGCCGCGCCGGGACATCAAGGACACACTCCAGGTCATGGAAATCCAACATTTTTCCGGTGATGCCGTACTGGGATTTGAATACCGCTTCCTTGGCCGAAAACAGGCATTTTGCGGCCAGCCCGCGCCGGGTTGGGGGAAGTGTTTCAAGCCAGCCCCGTTCACGCGCGGTGGCGACAATGTCGAACAGCGCCGGATCGAGCGGAGCGTAGGGTTCGATATCGACCCCAACCGCGCGAATGTCATCGGCACGGCCCGCGACGGCAACACAGGCACCGGGGCAATGGGACAGGCTGCCCACCACCCCACCGGGCCAGAGCGGCGCGCGATCCGGTCCCATGGGAATGGGCGACGCCCGCCCCATAACCTGCTCAAGCAACCGATGTGCGGCGCGGCGGCCCGCGGCGAATTCTGCCCTGCGGGCAGGCACGGCGCGGTGCATGGCCACCTCTTCCACCGCAAAAAGACCTTCGTCCGAAAGCGCGGGGTCCTCCCAGGCCAGCACCAGCCCCGGGGGCAAAAGCTCCATCGCGGCTTTGGCCCAGACAGGCGGGTTCCCGGAATATGTGGAATCCAGCGCCATCAGGTCCGCGCCATCCGCCGTTTCGCCCGCATCTCGCGCCGCCGGGACATGGCGTCGTCGCGCGCCTGAACCGCCTCCTGTGCGGCTTCGGACGGTTTCGGCGCAGCCCCACCCTGCGACAGGTCGCGGATCCGGTCCGCCAACCCGCCCAGGGTGGGAAAGCGGAAGATGTCGGTGATCGCCAGACGCGGTACGTCGCACAGCGCACGGATTTCGCGATGGGCCTGCACCGCCAGCAACGAATGCCCGCCAAGGTCAAAGAAGCTGTCACGCGCCCCGATCCGATCCACCCCAAGCACATGGGTCCAGACCGAGGAGATATGCGCCTCGACACTGCCCTTTTCATGCAGCTTCTGTTCGCTGACCTGTGCCCGAGCCGGAACCAGCGAAGGTGCAGGCAGCGCCTTGCGATCCACTTTCTTGTTCGGGGTCAGGGGGAAGTCGGTCACCGTCACAAAATGGGCGGGCACCATGAAATCGGGCAGATCACGCACCAGCGCGGCGCGCATTGCGGCCTCATCCGGCCCCTGCCCGCGCAAATACGCAACAAGGCGCAGATCGCCGGGCGTGTCTTCGCGCGCCATGACAACCGCCTGTTCCACCCCCGGCAGATCGTGCAGACGGGTTTCGATTTCGCCCAGCTCAATCCGGTAGCCACGCAATTTCACCTGGTGATCCGCCCGGCCAAGGAAATCAAGCTTGCCATCCCCACGCCAGCGCACAAGGTCGCCGGTGCGATACATGCGCCCGGCATGGAACGGGTTGTCCAGAAACCGTTCGGCGGTCAGGTCGGGCCGTTGCCAATAGCCCCGGGTAACGCCTTCGCCCCCAATGAACAGCTCGCCCGGCACGCCCACAGGCACCGGCGCGCCGCTCTCGTCCAACACATACACCTGGGTATTGGCGATGGGGGTGCCGATATTCACCACCCCTTCCCCCGCCCGGGCGGTTTCGGTTGTGGACCAGATCGTGGTTTCCGTGGGCCCATACATGTTTTCGATGGTCGCGTCGGTAAGGCCGTTGAACTCTTTCACCAGATTGCCGGGCAGCGCCTCGCCCCCGATCATCAGGTGTTTCACCCGCCCCAAAGCCATGCGCGATTCTTCGTTCATGGTGATCATGCGCGCCAGGCTGGGCGTGCATTGCAGGTGGGTCACGCCATGGCGCACGATCTGGGCGGCGATAGAGAAGTCATCCCCGGCCACCTGCGCGCCCATATTGGCGCGTTTATGTACTTCGGCCAGTGGCTTAAGCCCCTCCAGAACCAGTTCAGGATCAATACCATAGTCGATCAGACAGCCGATTTCGGTAACCCCGATGCGTTTCAGCTGCTCCACCCGGTCCAGACAGTCTTCGACCGTGCCAAACAGCCCGGAGTCCTCGAAATAGCGAAGGAAGGCGAATTCAAGAATGCCTTCCATGTCCTCTTCGGTCAGCACCTCCAGATCCAGTTCGAACGGGTTATCCACGCCCTTGGGCCGTTTAAAGGCGGGGAAGGTCCAGGCATATTGCTTGATCAGCGCGGCCGCGGCAGAGAGGTAGTCCTTCATCGGACCCCGCGCCACTTCGCGGGCCTGTTCGCGGGTCTCGGCGACATAAGTGTGTAGCATCAGGGTGACGTTGAAATCATCCGGGTTGTGGCCGTTGTCACGCAGCGCCTGATGATAGATTTCAATCTTGCCCGCTACCTCTTCGATGGATTGGCCAAGCAGGTGGGTCAGCACATTGGCACCAATCTCGCCCGCCTCTTTCCAGGTCTGGGGATTGCCGGCAATGGTCAGCCAGATCGGCAATTCCCTGGAAACCGGGCGGGGTTGGGTCAGAACGGCGCAGTCCTTGCCATTGCCATTGGGGAATTCCACCGTTTCGCCGCGCCACAGGGCGCGCAGCTTTTCGATCGTGTCAAACATCGCCTCCTTGTTGTTTGGCGGCGCGTTTTCGGGGCGCAGGACGAAATCGTCGGGCTGCCAGCCGCTGGCGATCCCAAGCCCGGCGCGCCCTTCGGTCAGATTGTCGATCACGGCCCATTCTTCGGCCACCCGCAGAGGATGGTGCAAGGGGGCGACACAGGACCCGGAACGCACCGAGATATTCTGGGTCACCGCCGCCACCGCCGCCCCGGTCACGGCGGGGTTGGGATAGGGGCCGCCAAAGGCCGCGAAATGACGCTCGGGCGTCCAGATCGCCGAAAACCCATGCGTGTCGGCGAATTTGGCCCCCTCCAGCAACATGCGGTATTTGCGTTTGCCGGGACCATCGTCATTACCCCAGTAGAACAGGCCGAAATCCATCCCCTTATCGGTCATGGAAATGCGCCCGTCGCTGACCAATGTGCGCGATTCATCGCCCGAAAGGACAAGCTTGAAGCCACGGGACAGGGTCCAGAACAGCTCCAGAACGGAAATGTCAAAGCTCAGCGAAGTCACCGCAAGCCAGACAGAGCCGTCGGAATGCGCGATCCGCGCATCCATGCCGGTAAAGAAGTTCGACACGTTGCGATGTTCCACCATCACGCCCTTGGGCTTGCCGGTGGAGCCGGATGTATAGATCAGATAGGCCAGATCATCGGCCCCGGCCCCGCTCTCCGGGTTGTGTTCGGACGCGGCGGCGATGCGCGGATCGCGATCCAACACAAGCGAGGCCGCCTGTGAGGGCGGAAGAGCGGGCGCGATGGCGGCGGTTGTCACAATCACCGGCGCACCGCTGTCTTCCACATAAAGCGCAATACGGTCGGCCGGGTAGTTTGGATCAAGCGGCACATAGGCCCCGCCCGCCTTGAGAATGCCAAGCGCCCCCACCAGCAACTCCACCGACCGCGGCGCGGCCAGCCCAACCAGCGTTCCGGGTTTCACCCCGTCCCCGGCCAGCACATGCGCCACCTGGTTGGCGCGTGCATTAAGCGCGGCATAGGTCAGAACCTCCCCTTCGAACACAAGAGCAACCGCATCGGGGGTTTTGGCCGCCTGCGCCTCGAACAAGCCATGCACCGTGGCCTCACGCGGGTAATCGACGGACGTGTTGTTCCACGTGCTCACCACCAAATCGCGTTCCGAAACAGGCATCAGATCACCCGCATCGAATTCCGGCTGGCCACAGACATGGGCCAGACGCGCAGCCCAGAGCATCAACTGCCCGGCCCCGACACGCCCATCAGAATAAAGCGCCCCGGGTGTGATGGTCAGCGCACAGCCCGGCACCGGGCGATCCGCCGCGCTGATCCCGATCAACGGCTGCGTCACCCCGCCCATGGCGCGATCCCGCAAGGCAATATCCAACGCAAAACAAGGCGCTTTTTCGGCCTTTTCAATATCTTCCACGCCACGCACCGGCACCCAGCCGCTGGCATATCCCGGCGCGTCCGGCAGGTTGGGCGACGCATAGGCCAAGTCCGCAACCCCATGTTCCGAAAGCGCCGCAACCAAAGCCAGCGCGCGTTCGACCACCGGCGCGCCCGCGGGCAGGTCAAGCGCCACGCGCTGCTCCGTCCCGTCCCCGTCAAGCGTCAGCGCCGCCGGGGCCAGCTCCGACAGGCGCGCGCGCCACAGGGCATCCCCCTTCGCCGCCAGCGCCATCGCCGCGCTCAAAACCTCGGCCTCGTGACGCGACAACATCGGCAGGACATCCCCAACCGCAACCCCTGGGGTCACCTCCTTGCCAGTCAGATCCGTCAGGCCGCTCAGAACCACGGGCCAGGTTGCGGTGGCCACGGTGATCTCTCCGCCCTCAACCGCAAGCACCGTCCCCGGCGCGCCTTCGGCAGCCGCGCCAGGCGCAACCGCGCCAACCGCAAACACCGCCCCGGCCAGTTCGACCTTGGGCACCGCCAGCGGGTTCCAATAGGTGCCATGATCCAGCGCCCGCACCATCCGCACCAGCGCCTCACCCGATTGGGCAAAATCCAGCCGCGCCGCCGCCTCGGGGCGCGCATCCCGGGCGAAATAGCTGCGTTGGGAAGGATCCTGTGCCACCACCGGCACCGGGTCCAGCGCCAGCTTGTCCAGGAGCGCCTCAAACGACCCGATCGCGGCCTCATAGGCCTTGGTGTTCAGGGTCAGCGCCGTATCCGTATCCGAAATGTCAAACATCACCTGTTCGATAATCGCACCCGTGTCGGCCCCGGCCTCCATCATATGCCAGGTGATGCCATGGGTCGCCTCGCCCGCAATTATCGCCCAGACCGGCGCGTTCAACCCCGCATAGCGCGGCAACGGCCCATCGTGGAAATTCACCGCCCCACGGCGAGGCAGGTCCAGCACCGCCGCCGGCAACATATCCAGATTGGCAATCGACAACAGCCAGTCATGAGGCATCGCCGCCAGTTGAATCGCCAGTTCCGCACTGGGGGCCAGAACAGTCAGACCGCGCGCGGCGGCCCATTGGCCAAGATCGGGGTTGCGCGTCACAAAGGCGGCAATCCCATCGCCCCGCGCCAGAATCTTTTCGGCGCATTGCACCGCAAGGCTTTCATTGCCGATGATAACATGTGTTTGAGCAGACATGATTACTCTCCTTCACGGATAACGGAGGCAGGGGGCGCAGTGTCCTGGCGCTGACTCCGGGGGTTGCCCCGGACCAAAGCCGTCAGATCATGCACCAACAAATGGCGCAGAAAATGGGGAGGATCGGCGGGTTTTTCCCGCTGAACCAATCGGCGCAGGCGGTAGAAAACCCCGCCCAACGCATGGGATATGGTGGCCAGAACGGCATAGACCGAACCGTGGTTCTTGGTGAAATAGTGCCAGCGGCTGTCAAACCAATAACCCGGCACGCGGTCCCATTCCTTCATTCCGGTGCTGACCGATCCAATATGGGTGACGCGGCTTTCCACCACGTAATGGGTGGGCCATCCGGCACGCGCGGCGCGGCGGCACAGGTCGGTTTCCTCGTAATAGAGAAAGAAGGCTTCATCAAACAGCCCGATCTGCTCCAACACCCGGGCCCGCATCATCAGGCTGGCCCCGGCCAGCCAGTCCACCGCCCCACTTTGGGTCGGGACCGGCAACGGCACCACGTGATCGGACAGCAACCGGGTCACGGGGCCAAAGCGGATCGCACCCTCGAATTCCGAGGCCACCGAAGGAAAGCGGAAGGCGGTCACATGGGTGTCCTGTTCCGGCCCATGGATATAGCTGCCCGCAAACCCAACCTTGGGATTCGCCAAAAGATAATCGCGCAGGTGCCGGATCGACCCGGCATCGGGGAACGCGTCGGAATTCAGGATGTAATACAAATCGGGCGCGGAGCCATCGGACAACCCGGCGCGTATACCGAAATTATTGCCCGCGCCGAACCCGCCATTGTGACCGGACTGCAGGACCCGCACATCCCACCCCGCCGCGGCCACACCCGAAGCGAGCTTTTCGAACGACCCGTCCTGGCTATCGTTATCCACGATCACCAGCTCGGCATTCAAACCGTCAAGTTCACGCAGGGCCGCCGCCGCCGCCTGAAGGGTCATGTCGGGCGTGCGATAGTTCAAGAGAACGGTAAGAAGGGTCGGTTCCGTCATCACCTACTCCGCCGCATGGGTGGGAAGCGCGGCCACGCGGGCCGCCCGTGCCACGGGGTTTTCTGCATCCTCGATCAACCGCCGCAGACGCGCCGCCAGAACGCGGACATTAGGTTCCAGCACCATGGAGTCGTGATCCCCCGGCACCTCGATCACCTCGATCAAAGGCGCATGAGCGGTCCAGTCATTGTCCGAAGTCACATAGGCGCGCTCACTGCTGACCCAACGCTCTGGCGCGACCTGCCATTTGCCCACAAGCGGCGGGCGGAACAGGGCCAGCGGGCCTTGCCAGGGTTTCGGCGCATACTGCGCAACCGCCCCAAGGAAGGCCTGTTCAATCTCGGAATTGTGGAAGGTATTTTCATATATTTCAATATCTTGCGAGCCGTTCTTGCGGCGTTTGCTGAATTCCCACGCCACCCGCCGCAGCAGCCATTTCATCGGATAGGCAAAGCCCCCCGCCTTAAGCTCCTGCCACTGGATCACCGCACGGTCGCGCCCGGTCAGCGGGCGACGCACCGGCAGGGGCGTATCCAGCATGACCAGAATCGACACCTCATCCCCGTCGGCCACCAACTGTTGTGCGATCTCATAGGCGATGATCCCACCGCCGGAAAACCCGCCCAGCATATAGGGACCTTCACCCTGTACCTGTTTGATTTCCTTGATGTAATCGCGCGCCGCTTCGGGAATCGTGCGGTGCGGGTCTTCGTCTCCATAAAGCCCACGCGCCTGTAACCCGTAAAAGGGACGATCCGAGCCGATCAAATGGGCAAGGTGGCGCAGGTTCAGCACATTGCCAAACATTCCGGCACAGAGGAAGAACGGACGGCGCGGACCGCCTTCGCCCACATGCATGGGCACCACGTGCGTAAAGCGGCGTTCGGGCGTCTTTGGGCCGTCCATATCGGAATTTATACCTTCACTTTCCATTCTAACACCTTCTTTTTCAATCAATTTTGCACATTGGCGTATAGTGGGTGCTTCGAACAGGACCGAGATCGGAAAATCCACGTTCCATGCCTTTTTCACCATCGCAAACAGGCGCACAGCAATCAGCGAGTGCCCCCCGAGATCAAAGAAATTGTCAAGCGCCCCCACCTGTTCCACACCAAGAAGCGCACCCCAGAACCCCGCAAGGCGGGTTTCGATGTCCCCCTCGGGCGCAACATATTCGGTGTCCAGATCCGGTCGCTGGAACTTCTGTTCCTCGCCCTCGGGCCGGTCCGATTGGGCCGCGGCCTGACGCACAAGATCGGGCAGCGAAAGCGAACTGACCACCACCTGGGGCAGGCCCGATGACAGGGCGTGACGGAACAGCTCCGCCCCCTCTTCCGGGCGAATGCCCTGGGACAGGTTATGGCGCAACCGTTCCTCGGCCGGGGACAGGGGCCGGTTGGTCTCTCCATCGGGATAACGCAGATCGGACGCCGCAAGGGGGCGGTCCGCAAAACCACCCTCAAGCCGCCGGATCGAAAAGTTGCGCACCTCGACCACGACATTTCCATCCACGTCACACAAGGTGATGTCAAAGCTGGCCATGCCGGTGTCCACGCGGTTTTCACCGGCGTTGCGCACCCAGCTGATCACCTCGTCCGGCAAAGCGGCAAAGACACGCAGCGCCCCAAAATTAACCGGTGCCCACAGGTGGTCCGCCTGATACCCGTCAATCAGCGCCATCGCCCAGCCAGTGGCCATATCCATCAGACCGGGATGCAGGTGGACCTCTTGCGCCCGAACCGCGTCAGAAAGCTCCAGCCGCGCAAGGCCCTCGCCCTTTCCCAACGCGGTTTCGCGCAGCACCCGCCAATGGGCACCAAAGTTGAGATGCGCCTCCTGCGGGCTGCGCAGGCTGCGCCCCGGTCTGGCAGTTTCACGAATGTCACAGCGCGCACGAATCTCGTCAAGGTTCACGGGCTGCGGTGCAGGCAACGGCAGCAACGACAGCGTCGCCTGAGCGTTCATCTCGAACCCCTGCCGACCCTCATGCTCCCGCAGGGTTTCCACGGTGAGATCATACCCCACCTCGTCGCGTTTCAGGATCAGTTGCACCTCGACAGGTCCATGATCGGACACGTTCAGCGGGCGCAGGAAATAGAGATCGCGAATCTCATAGGGTCCGGTTTCCCCCTGGGCCGCCAACGCCTCG
Organism: Rhodobacterales bacterium; assembly: GCA_002747035.1. Classification (GTDB taxonomy): domain Bacteria; phylum Pseudomonadota; class Alphaproteobacteria; order Rhodobacterales; family Rhodobacteraceae. Next base: position 10,174 of record PDRZ01000020.1, on the reverse strand, counting down.
CTCGCCAGCTCAAGATACCCGGTCCCGGGCAAAAGCGCCTGATTTTCCCGGGTTCTGTGTTCTCCGACCACCCAATCTGCGGTGGACAGGGTGGATTTGAACACCCGGTGGCCATCCGCATCAAAGCTGGCCGTGTTCAACAGGGGTTCCCCGACCGGCATTTCCGATTGATCCGGTCCGTCATGGGCGACGCCAAGCGCCTCGGCCGCCATGCCCACTTGTGCCCAGATGCCCCAGTTCAACGCCAGAACACGGGTTTTGCCCCCGGCCCGCGACTGGGCATAGGCGTTCAGGAACTCATTGGCCGCGACATAATCGACCTGACCCGCGGGCGCGGTGACGGTGGACGAAGACGAAAACAGCACGAGAAAATCGAGGCGGCCATCGGGGAACAGCTGGTCCAGCACCTGGGTGCCATGGATCTTTGGCGTGAACACGTCTTCGACCGTCATCGGCGATTTGGTCAATATCGGCTCATCGGCGATCACCCCGGCGGCGTGGATCACGCCGTGAATGTCGCCAAACCGCATCTGGACCTTTTCCAACGCGCCGCGCATGTCTTCGACATTGGACACATCGGCGGCGACCACAAGCACCTGACCGCCCAACTGCTCCAGATGCTCGACCGCGGCGATGCGGCGGGACACGGGATCATGGGTGCCAAAGCGGCGTTTATGCGCGGCCCAATCATCGCGCGGCGGCAGAGCGGAGCGTGCAACCAGAACGATACGTGCCTTGTGACGTTTGACAATATCTTCGGCCAGAGTCAGGCCAATGCCCCCGAACCCGCCAGTGATCAGATAGGTGCCCTCATCCCGGAACTCGGGCCGGGCGTCGGGGGTGTCACCGGCAAGCGATCCGGATTTGAAAACCTGCTCATAGCGCCGCCCGTTTCGCAACGCAGCAACGCGGTTTGACGGCGTGGCCAACAGCTCTTCCAACACCCGGTCTGTCAGCGGGGCAAGGTCGGGCGCGGGGCTGCGTCCCCAGCGTGCAGGCGGGGTTTCCGGCAGAACCAGATCCAACGCGGCACAGGTCATTCCCGGCATCTCGCGGGGCATAACCCGAAGCGGCCCGGAGATCGTGGATTTCTCTGGATGGATCAGTGTTTCGTCGCGCACACGCATGGCCCCCGTGGTGAAGGCGGTGATGTGCAGCGGCGGCCAATCGGCGGCGGCCATGGCCTGGGCCATGAACATCAGCGTATAGAATCCCTGCTCCTGAACCCGGTGAAAGAAGGAAGAACCGGGGCGGAAATCCTCGCCATGTGTGACCAGCCAGAAATGACCTATTTTTGTTGGCATACAATTGGTTGCAGTCAAATTTTCAACAAGTGCATTAAAATCATCCAGCCCCCGTTCAGGCGACAGGACAAAGCCGTGTTTTCCATCGCGGCCAAAGGCGTCACCGGGGCGTACCGTTGTCACCTGATGCCCCGCCGCGCGCAGGCGCGCTGCCGTGGCTCGGCCCAGACCGGCCTCGTCCTCGAACAACAACCAGCTTTCGGGCGCGGCTTCGGACAGGTCTCCCGTAACATCGACATCGCAATCCGCCGCCATGGGTTTCCAGGCCGGAACATAGCCCCAGTCGGCCAGGTCGGGCTGACGGATCAGATGGGTTGGCACCGGGTCTTCCCGCACCGATCCGGGCGCGATGAAATAGGGTTTCTTCTGGAATTGATAGGTCGGCAGGGGTACGCGATTCCGTCGCGCCTCGCCCCAGATCTGATGCCAGTCAAAATCTCCTCCCATGGCCCAGATACGCGCCAGTTGCGCAATAAAGTATTCATCATCCGCAATGTCGTCCTGCGGATGACGCAGGGCCGAAATCACCTGATCCCGGGACACGTCAGGATTGAGCGGGGCCAGAGACGACAGCGCCTTGCCCGGCCCCATTTCGATGTAAATCCGCTCGGGCCGTTCGGCCAGCGTGGAAACGCAATCGGCAAACCGCACCGTGTTGCGCAGGTGGGCCACCCAATAGTCCGGGTCGGTCGCCTGTTCATCCGTAATCGGCGCGCCGGTGCGGTTGGACAGCAACGGAATTTGCGGCGCGTTCAACGTCATCGCCCGCAGATAATCGCCAAACCGGGCAAGAATCGGGTCCAGCATCCGCGAATGGGCGGCAATGTCGATCTGCACCCGCTGGCAATCTATATCCCGCGCCTCAAGCCGCTGTTGCAGCGCATCAAGCGCGGCCCGGGGGCCAGTGGCAACCGACAGGCCCGGCGCGTTGACACTGGCCAGATCAAGATCGGCCCCCAATTCGCCGCGCAAATCCCCGGCATCCAGAGACACCGACAGCATTCCCCCTGCCGGCACGGTATCAAACAACTGCCCGCGCAGGTGGACAAGACCGATGCAGTCCTCAAAACGCATCACCCCGGCCAGACAGGCCGCAGTGTTTTCGCCCATGGAATGGCCCACAAGGATATCGGGTTTCACCCCCCAGCTGATCCACAACTGCGCCAGTGCATATTCGGTGATCATGATCAAAGGCAACTGGACCGAAGGCCTTTGCAGGGCCGCATTGGCCGCCTCCTCTGCTCCGGCTTCGGGTAGCCACAGCGCGCGCAGGTCGTAATCCAGCCGCGGTTGCAGCACCTCCAGCCCGCGATCCATCCATTCGGCAAACACCGGCTCGGTTTCATAAAGGTCCCGCGCCATACCCGCATATTGCGCCCCGCCACCGGGGAACATGAACACATATTCCGGGTCATCGCCCACAACCGAATGGGTAAAGACCCGACGAGGGTTGTCATTTTCCAACAACTCAGCCGCCTGTTCATGGGTCTCTGCCACGATTACCTTGCGTTTTTCGAACCCTTTCCGCCCATCCTTCAGGGTAAAGGCCACATCGGCCAGCGGCTGTTCGGGATGGGCCCGCAGATGCGCCGCCAAAGCGGCAGCATTGGCGTTCAACGCGGCCCTGGAGCGGCCCGAAACCACCAGCGGCAGGAACGGCCAGTCGCATGCCCCGGAGGCGGCGCGCGCGGGCGCTTCCTCTAGAACCGCATGGGCATTGGTGCCCCCCACCCCCAGCGAATTCACCCCGGCGCGGCGCGGGCCCTTGTGGCTCTGCCAATCCCGCAGGCTGTCATTCACCCGGAACGGCGAATGTTCGAAATCAATCGTCGGGTTGGGGGTGTTGAAATTCAACGACGGCGGCATTTGCCGGTGATGCAGCGCCAGCGAGGTTTTGATCAGGCTGGCCACCCCGGCGGCCGTGTCCAGATGGCCAATGTTGGTCTTCACGCTGCCGATGCGACAGAACCCGGTGTCGTCGGTGGTTTCACGGAAGGCTTCGGTGAGCGCGGCCACCTCGATCGGATCCCCCAGATAGGTGCCGGTGCCGTGGCATTCCACGTAATCCACCGTATCGGCGGGGGTCTCGGCAATGGCCTGTGCTTCGGCAATCGCCGCCGCCTGACCATCCACGGACGGGGCAAGGTATCCGGCCTTGGCCGCGCCGTCATTATTGACCGCGCTGCCTTTGATCACCGCCCAGATATGGTCGCCATCGCGCACCGCATCCGCCATACGGCGCAGCAGAACCACCCCCGCGCCCGATCCGAACACCGTGCCTTCGGCGCTGGCATCAAAGGCGTGGCAATGGCCGTCGGGCGACAGGATTTCGTTTTCCTTGAAAACATAGCCATGGCCCTGGGGCAGTTCGATGGTCACCCCCCCGGCCAGCGCCATGTCACATTCCCCGTTCAGCAACGACTGCGCCGCATAATGCGTTGCCACAAGCGAGGTGGAACAGGCGGTTTGCAGCGACAGCGACGGCCCTTTCAGATCAAACACATGGCTGACCCGGGTCGACAGGAAATCCTTGTCATTGCCGGTATGGCGCAACAGGAACATGCCAGTGTTTTCCACCATCTCCGGGTTCGAGCAGATGTTGAAATAGAAATAGGACCCCATGCCGCACCCGGCAAAGACCCCAATGGGGCCTTTGACATTTTCCGGCACGTGACCGGCATTTTCAAAAGCCTCCCACGCCACTTCCAGAAAATGTCGGTGCTGGGGGTCAAGAATGGCCGATTCCCTGGGCGAGAATCCGAAGAAGTCGCCGTCAAACTCTTCGAACCGATCCAGCGGCGCGGCAAAGGGGACATAGTCGGGACGGTTGAACACCGCCTCGGGCACGCCAGCTTCGCGCAGCGCATTTTCATCCAGTTTGCGAATGGATTCAACACCTTGACGCAGGTTGTCCCAATACTCACCGATATTGCCCGCGCCCGGCAGATGCGCGGCCATGCCAATAATGGCGATGTCGTTTTCGCCAGATTGAACGGAATCGGTTTGGTCAGCCATAGATGAATACTCGTTCCAGATGAGACTACGTCGATTATGGTTATTCTATATAAATAAGGTGTTTTTGGGGCGGTTTCGCAAGTTCCCCCCAGTTTTAAAGCGTTTCCAGCTATTGCTGTGATCCTAAAATAACTGGAAACGCCCACACCCCTGATATGTTGCGCGAAGGCGCGCGTGGGATGGCGTGATCGCCGAGACCGGGTCCCCGAGCTATCCCACAGCCAGATCGGCAATCGCGGCCCAGTTGAGCCAGAAGGCCAGCGCGATCATCACCAGCCCGGCCAGAGCCAGTCCCGCGTCATGCAGCGCGTCCCACGCCCCGGTCGCGCGCGACAGCCACACCACGACGGGGTAGGCAAGCAGCATCGCCGCCCCCTGCCCCACCAGGGCTCCGAACAAACCGGCCGTTTCCAACCCAACCAAAAGGCAGACAACCATGAACACGGCCTTGGACGCGGCGAGCACAAAGAACCTTTTGCTGTCCCCCGCCGCCAACGCCGCCTGATCATAGGTCAGCGCGATAATCTGGGGCACCTGCATACAGGCGATGACCACGGTCACCGCCCCGGCCATCTGATAACGCGGATCATAAAGCAGGGTCACGATCCACACCCCGCCAAAGGCGAGCACCGCGACCAGCACCAGCAACACGCCCGAGACCGCAAACCGCATCTTGCGCAGCCGCAGGAAATTGGCCCGCGTCTCACCCGGCGGCCATTCGCGATACAGCGGGATCAGGATACGGCGCACCAGAACCCCACCCATAAGCAACGGAAAAGACGCAAGAAAATAGCCGATATTGTAGACACCAAATTGATCCAGCGGCAGGTATTTCCCGATCAACAGCTTGTCCGCCTGGCTGATCACAAATCCCGCAACGGTGGACAGGAAAATCCATTTGCCAAAATTGATCAGCTCACGCGCAGCGGGTTTTTCCCAACGGAACCGGTTGCGGTGCCCTTCCAGAAACAGGTTATAGGCCACAAGATGCACAAAGGCCGAGGCGATCCCGCTGATCACCAGCGCCCAGACCGAGTTGAGCACCAGCGCAAACCCCACCGCCACGGCAATGCCCACGGTTTGACAACAGATGTCGATGGTGGTCACACGGCCAAGGCGCAGATGCCGGTTCGCCTGATCCAGCCGCGTGGGATTGAATCCCGAGATGATCAAGGTGGTGGCGGCGACGGGCAGCATATAAAGCAGATCCTGCTCGCCATAAATCGAGGCCACGGGCCATGCGATCAAACAGGCCACGGTAAAAAGCGACAGGCCCCGGATCACCTGAATCGTCCAGGCGGTATCAAGAAACCCCGGATCATCGCCGCGTTTGGATTGCATGATCGCGGGCGTCACGCCCACGTCGGAAAACATGTTGAGCCCCATCAGGAACACGGTGATCAACGCCATCATCCCAAAGGCTTCGGGAAACAACAGCCGCGTCAGGATCAGGTTCGAGGCAAGGCGCAGCATCTGTTGCGCGCCAAACCCCATAACGGTCAGCGCCGAACTGCGCATGGCCCGGGCCACAAGGCTTTCGCCCCCGATCAGCTTTTGCAGGACCCTCATCGCCCGCGGCTCCATCCGTCGCCGGATCTGTCAAACCGCGTGGCCAATGCCACACCCGCGTAAACCGCGAATCCGAACGGATCGCGCAGGGCCAGCAGCAACTTGCCCGCCACGCCCAGCCGGGGTTTGTCGTCATTCCCCAGAATCTGGGGATAGGTTTCGCGAATCTGCGCCACGCCGCGATCCTGTCGCGCACGCACCTTGACCAGCGCCCTCCACCCTTCGACCAGAGGCCAGGAATAAGGGGCCGCCACGCCGATCCGCTCTTGCGGGGTGAAACACAGCCGCACAAAGGTGTCGTCGGATATGATATCGGGGAAAAGCCCCCAGCGGCGGCGGCCCTCTGCATTCACGGCAAAGAACCCGCATCCCGGTACGCCCGTGGTCATGAACGGCACCCGCGCATAGGTCCGCCCATAGGCGCGGGTGATGGCGGATTTCGCCGGGGCGATCTCGCACCGGCCGCTGACATAGGCCGCCCGGCGGGTTTGCAACGCCCGGCCCACCTGATCCAATAGCGGTTTTGAAACCACGACATCCGCATCCAGATAGGCCCGCGCCCCGTGGCGCGCGGCCTTGTCACCTGCGTTCAATGCTCCCATCTTGCCGCCCTGTGCCAGCTCCAGCACCTGAAAATCCCACCCCATTGCGGCAAAGCGCGGCGCAAACGCACGGGCGCGCATGGCGGTGTCATCCGAACAGCCGTTGGCAACCACGATCACCTCGACCGGCAGGGGCACGGGCAATGACCCGGACCCTGACCCCGGTTTCGGGTTCGAGGCCAGAATCGCCTCAAGACAGGGGCCGATATAAGCCGCTTCGTCATGGGCGGGAATGATGAGTGTTACGCCGGGCATGTCGCCTCCGACGGGAACCGGGGCTTGTCAGCCGGTCGGGCTTCGGTGCAAAGTCCGCACAGGCGCTGTTCGTGACCTGCATCAAAGAAAGCTGTGATCTTGTCTGACTCCAAATCCATCGGTGTCCTGATACCTCAATTTCCGGGCCAAACCCATATCTTCTTTTGGCGCGAGATACAGGAACTACAAAATTCGGGCGCCAATGTGACGCTGTTTAGCACAAGACCCCCTCCGCCCGGCCTTATTTCCCATGACTGGTCGGATGAGGCGATGCGCCGCACCACCTATCTGGGCGATATGGCCCCGCTGAATGCGGCTCTGGCGATGCTGCGGGTGCCGCTGGCGGCCCTGTGGCGGGATTTGCGCAGTCAGGGCACAACCTTCGCCAGGGATGTGTTGATCTCCCTGCCCGCTGCGCGGCGGCTGGCGCGGGCCTGTCGGGCACAGGGCATCACCCATGTGCATGCCCATTCCTGTGGCCGGGCTGCGCTGATCTGTGCGCTGGCCAACCGGATCTGGGGGCTGGAATATAGCCTGACCCTGCACGGTCCCCTCTCGGATTATGGCTCGGGTCAGGGGTTCAAATGGCGCCATGCGAATTTTGGCACCGTCATCACCGAAAAACTGACCCGCGAACTGCGCGCGGCTCTGGGCGAGGACGTGCCGGATCGGCTGTTCCTTCAACCCATGGGCGTCGATACCAAAGAGTTGAAACGCGCGACCCCCTATACCCCGCCGGCCCCCGATGGGCCGCTGCGCATTTTCTCCTGTGGGCGACTCAACGTTGTCAAAGGGCATCAGGATCTGATGGAGGCGGTGCGGCTGCTGCGGGATCGCGGCATCGACGCGCGGCTGACCATCGCGGGCGAGGATGACGAGGGCGGGCACGGGTTTCACGCCATGCTGAACGCCGATCTGGCGCGGCTGGATCTGGGCGATCACGCCCAATTGCTGGGCGCAATTGATGCGGGCGCGGTCAAACGCCATCTGGAAGAGGCGCATATCTTTGTCCTGGCAAGCTGGCACGAACCCCTGGGCGTGGCTTATATGGAGGCCATGTCGATGGAGGTGCCCACCATCGGCACCGATGCAGGCGGGGTGCCTGAATTGATCCACAGCGGGCGTGACGGGCTGTTGGTGCCGCCGCGCAACCCTGCGGTTCTGGCCACCGCGATCGAGGCGCTGGCCAAAGACCCGAATCGGTTGTTGCACCTCTCCAGCGCCGGGCGCGCCCGGATTGTGGGCGGATTTTCCTCCGCCCGCGGGGCGCGCACCCTTCTGGACGGCATCAAGGGGCGCTAACCCCTCCTCTCCGCCCTTTCTGGCCGCCTTTCTGGCCCCGACTTTCCGGGCAACCTGACCAATGGCGCGAAAAAGCCACCAGAACCGGCTTGCGCAACGATCCCTGAGCATGAGGCAAGGAGGCCAACATGGGAACACGCACGGCAAGGTCTGTGGTTACCGCAATCCAGACCACAGCCATTTTGTGCAAACCTTGTGCAACGACCAAATTCGAGAGGGGGACAACCGTCTCAAACGCCAACCTACTGTTTTTCGGTGAAGATTTTGGCAGGGGCAGCAGGGTTCGAACCCGCGACCTACGGTTTTGGAGACCGTCGCTCTACCAGCTGAGCTATACCCCTAAGGCCGAGACAGCATTTACGCAGGCTTGCCGCGCTTTGCAAGTGCAAAACCGGCGCGCAGGCGGGTTAAAGCGTTTCCGGTTAGTGTTGGATCACAGCAAGAACTGGAAACGACCACACGCCTGATATGTTGCGCGGCGTTTCCACATCACGCTGAGTCAACGTCATGCGGAAACGCTTTAAAACGTCTCAAGGCGGGCCCGGGACGCGACCTGTGTTTGGAAACGCTTGTGCGGTTACCTATCCTCCCCCTTTGGCGCCGATCTGTCCCCGTGATGCGGGCGGGGCGGGCGCCGTGGGGCACGGCCAAATGCCCTGGCGACGATGTCTTCCGGGGTTTTCCGTTTGCGACGGCTTGGGGTGGGCGATGTAGGGGGCAGATGGCGCGACTCCGCGCCTGAAACCGGGTCCTGCGGGGGCACAGGAGCGGTCGGTTGCGCCCCCCACGGGCCTGTCATCCCGGGCCGCGGCACCGGCACGGAGGGCTGCGCGCGCCCTGTTGGGGTGGGGCGGACCTTCCCGGGCCGTGGCGCACTCTGCGCTCTCTGCCGATACCACAGCATCCCCGTGATCATCAGCGGCAAGAGCAACGCTGTCAGGCTGATCCCCAAATCCAGCGGCCCAAAGGCTGCGGCGTTCAACCCCGCCCTGCGCCCGTCAAGAAACGGGGTGATCAGCACCAGTTGAGGGGCGGTGGCAATGCCACGCGCCTCCAAAGAGATGCGGGTCTTGTCATGGTGTACCTGCGCCCCGATGTCCCCGTCCACGCGCCCCGTCACCACGGGCGCAAACCGGTCCAACCCCTGAAGATAGGTCGCCAATTCGGCGCGGCTTGTCCTTGGCACAACCAACACCGCCCGGACCGCGGCCCCGGTGCCATCCGCCAAGGGCAGAATAATCTTGTCAGGGCCAACCACGTCCAGCCGGATGGGGTCAAACCGGGGCAAGGCGTCAAGCCGCACCCGCACCTCGCCAAACGGCGCAGCCGGGGTCAGCGCCGCAAGGGGCACCAGGGCGGGTGGCAGCGCGGCAAGCGCCTGTTGCAAACGGGGTGCATCGCGCAGATAGCGCCCCACGGGGTCCGGCACCAGCGTCAGAGCCGCAAGCGACACCACCGCCCAAAGCCACCATGGCAGTCCAAACAGCCACCGCAAATACCACGGTGTCAAAAGCCGAAAGATCCACCTCATCGTCGCCCCTGTTCTCCAATCCTCGCGATGCTGCGCCCGATGCGCGGAAAAGACAAGGCGACGGGTGGGGGCGCAGGGGCCAACCGCTTCGCTCCCGACCGCCCTGGAACCGGGATCGAACAGGACCGACCTGCCCTCCAACGGCACAGAGGACCAGTTTATGATCTCGGGTGGCGTAAACCCGTTGATGGGTGCGGGCTGCGCCCGACCAATTATAGCTGACGGGAGTGGTTTTGATCCCAAATTCCACGAAGCATCAGCGTAAAATCAGAGACTTATAGTCAAAAGGCACAATTGGAATTGTGTCGTTTGGCTATAAATCCCGGGGCGCAACAATCCTGTGACAGGTCTGACCTCCTACCGGTTCCCGGTATGAATGCAAAAAAGGCCGCCCCTTTCGGAGCGGCCTTTCTGGTTTGTAACCGTTGAGGCTCTCGCAGGTTTGCCTTTGGCAAGCCCACTGCCGCCTTACGGCGATCTTCGACACAGCCCACGTAGCGCGTCTCGGGATCGTGGGTTACTCCACGATCTTCGACACGACACCGGCGCCGACGGTACGGCCGCCTTCGCGGATGGCGAAACGCAGGCCGTCTTCC
>PDRZ01000039.1 GCA_002747035.1 Rhodobacterales bacterium | reverse complement strand
CGATGCCGCTTGAACGGATTCTTGCGCTGCGCCATAGGCCCCCCATCATTACTAACCCAAGGAACTTGCGGTGGTCAGGCAGTTAATGCAACAGTCCCCCCTAGACGGCGATCAGGTGGTCCAACCCTGATCCTTCAGAAATTCCATCACCGCGGGGCGGGCGGATTGTTCGCCGCGGTCCCAGGATTTGTGGATCACTTCGCGCAATGCCCCAAGGTCGGTACGCCGCAGCATGGATTTGACCGGCCCGATCGAGGCCGGGCGCATCGACAGGGTCCGCAGCCCCATGGCCGCAAGGCACGCCGCCTCGACCGGACGGCCCGCGTCTTCGCCACAGAAGGACAGCGGGGTGTCAGACCGCTGGCAACGTTGCACGATGGTGCCAAGGAAGCTGAGAAAGCTAACATTGAGCGTATCGTACCGTTTGCGCACCCGTTCGTTTTCGCGATCCGCCGCAAAGAAAAACTGTTTCAGATCGTTGCCTCCAATCGACAGAAACCCAACCTCTTCGTAGAATTTGTTCGGCGCAAAGGCGAGCGAAGGGGTTTCCAGCATCGCCCCCACTTCGATCTTCTCCGGTAGGGGGTGGCCAAGGATCCGTTCGCGTTCAATGGCCTTGTCCATTTCCGCCCGCGCGGCGCGGTATTCTTCGAACTGCGCGACAAACGGGAACATCACCGTCAAAGGCCGCCCGGCCGCCCCGCGCAACAGCGCCTGCAACTGCATCCGCAGCACGCCGGGTTTGTCCAGCCCCACCCGGATCGCCCGCCACCCCAGTGCCGGGTTTGGTTCTTCCTGGGGCGCCATGTAAGGCAGCACTTTGTCCGATCCGATATCCAGCGTGCGAAATACCACGCGGTTGCCATGGGCGGCATCCATGACCCGGGCATAAAGCGCCGAAAGCTCGGATCGTTTGGGCATCTGGTTGCGAATCAGAAACTGCAATTCGGTACGGAACAGGCCCACCCCTTCGGCCCCCGACCCATCCAGCGAGGGCAGGTCCGCCATCAAACCGGCATTCATCTGGAGCGACACGGTTTTACCGTCCAGCGACGTTGCCGGTTTGTCGCGGATCGAGGCATAGCGTTCCAGCGCCTGGGTCTGCATCGCGATCTTGTCGCGGAAGGCGGCCACGACCGTGTCATCGGGGCGCAGGTGCGCAATGCCCTGATCCCCGTCGATCATGATGTGGTCGCCATTCAGCGCCTCGGTCGTGATCTTGTCGGCATGGATCACCAACGGAATGGCCAGCGCCCGCGCTACAATGGCGGCGTGGGAGCCGACCGAGCCTTCCTCTAACACGATGGCGCGCAGGTTGCGGCCATAGTCCAGCAATTCCGCCGGGCCGATATTGCGGGCAATCAACACCGGGTCAGAGGGCATTTCCGCACCGGTTTCCGTGCCCTGACCGGTCAGGATGCGCAACAGGCGGTTGGACAGATCATCCAGATCATGCAGCCGTTCGCGCAGGTATTGGTCATGGACCTGTTCCATGCGCGCCCGCGCGGTGGATTGTTCTTTCTCCACTGCGGCTTCGGCGGACAGGCCGCGGGAAATATCCTCTTCCATCCGGCGCATCCAGCCCTTGGAATTGGCAAACATCCGATAGGCTTCCAGCACCTGCATCTGCTCGCTGTCGCCCCCGGCGGCCCCGGCCAGCATCTGGTCCACGCCAACGCGCAGTTGTTCCACGGCTTCGTTCAGCCGTTCCATTTCGCGGTGGGGATCGTCGGCAATGGGGTTGGTCACAACCACGCGGGGTTCGTGCAGCCAGACATGGCCCTCGGCTGTGCCCTCCTGACCCGATTGCCCTCGCAACATGGCCGGTTGGGTATGCAAAGCGCCCATGGCTGCGCCTTCACCGACAAAGGCCCCCAGTTCGGCCATTTCGGCCAACACCATGGCGACCACTTCGATGGCGTCGATTTCATCTTCGGAATAGGCCCGTGCGGCTTTGGATTGCACCACCAGCACGCCCAGTTTTTCCCCGAGCCGTTGAATCGGCAGACCCAGGAAGCTGGAATAGATCTCTTCGCCCGTTTCGGGCATATAGCGGAACCCTTTTTCCGAGGGCGCATCGGCGGTGTTGACCATCTTGCCGGTTTTGGCGACGCGGCCCACCAGCCCTTCTCCCAGTTTCAGTCGGGTCTGGTGTACGGAATCGGGGTTGAGACCTTCGGTCGCGCAGAGTTCAAGCGTTTCGTTATCGCGGAACAGGTAGACCGAGCACACCTCGCATTGCATCGAATCCGCGATCAGATGGGTGATCTTGTCCAGCCGCGCCTGTCCGGCGCTGTCTTCGGACATAACGTCGCGCAGACGCCCAAGCATGGCGCGGCTGTCGGTTTTATGCGTGGTCTCAGTCATTCTGCTGCGCCTCTTTCTGAAGCTTCATGGCCGTGTCAGGCACAGTTTCAACATTATAGTCGCACGGTTTTACCTGCCATGTCATCTGTGAAGGTGACGCGGGTGGGATGAGAGGGAAAACGGTCCGGGCCTGCCCGGGTTTTAAGCATTTCCACCCGGGATCAGGTCTGTTCCCGAGAACGAGGCGGTGCTTATCCCAGCCAGATCAGGACCGGAACAGGACGGAGTGGAAACGCTTTAGCAGTGTGATTCACGCGCCGCGCGAATGCGGATCAGGCCGCTTTTTCAAGTTCAAACGCATCATGCAGCGCCTGAACCGCGAGTTCCATGTATTTCCGGTCGATCAGCACGGAAATCTTGATTTCCGACGTGGTGATAACCTTGATGTTGATGCCTTCATCACACAGCACCTTGAACATCCTAGCCGCCACCCCGGATTGCGAGCGCATCCCGATTCCGACAACCGAGACCTTGGCCACGTCCATGTCAGTGACAAGTTCCTGATAATTGAAGGCGTCGCCCTTGGCACCTTCTATCGCCTTTTCCGCGCGCGCGACCTGATTTGTGGGCAGCGAGAAGGTCATGTCGGTGCGACCGTCTTCGGAAATGTTCTGAACGATCATGTCCACGTTTACACCCGCATCGGACAGGATGCCAAAGATGGTGGCGGCGATGCCCGGGCGGTCGGCGACCGAGATCAGGGTCATTTTCGCTTCGTCGCGGGAATAGGCGACACCGGAGACAACGTTGTTTTCCATGATTTCCTCCTCGGCGCAGACCAGCGTACCGGCCTCGTCGGATTGTTCTTCGAAACTGCTGAGTACGCGCAGTTTCACGTTGAAGCGCATGGCCAGTTCGACCGAGCGCGTTTGCAGCACTTTTGCGCCCAGAGAGGCCAGTTCCAGCATTTCTTCGAACGCGATCCTGTCAAGTTTGCGGGCCTTGTCACAGATGCGGGGGTCAGTGGTATAAACCCCGTCCACGTCCGTATAAATATCACAGCGTTCCGCTTCAAACGCGGCGGCAAAGGCCACGGCGGTGGTGTCCGAGCCGCCCCGGCCCAGAGTGGTGATGCGGCCTTCGTTGCTGACCCCCTGGAAGCCCGCGACAACGGCGACGCGCATGCCTTCGGCAAACTTGGCGTTGATGTTTTCGGGCGGGATGTCTTCGATCCGGGCCTGGGAATGGGCATCGGTGGTTTGCACCGGAACCTGCCAGCCCTGCCAGCTTCGGGCGGGGATGTCCATTTCCTGTAGGGTCAGGGCCATGAGGCCCGCCGTGACCGCTTCGCCAGAGCTGACCACCGCGTCATATTCGCGGGCGTCAAACAGTGGAGAGGTTTCTTCGACCCAGCCCACCAGTTCGTTGGTTTTGCCCGACATGGCCGACACGATGACGATGACGTCATAGCCTTTGGCTACTTCGACACCGACACGTTTGGCCGCGCGTTTGATGCGGTCGAGAGTGGCAACCGATGTGCCGCCGAATTTCATCACGAGAACGGGCATGGCGTTTCCTTGGGGTCTTTCGCGAGTTTCACGTTTCGCGCGGGTGTATTGCGGTTGGGCCGCAAGAGCAAGATGGCAAAGGTGTCGCGGGGCGGGGGCGTGATCCAAAGGTGTGCCTTTCAGGCACCCATGATGTCTCGTCCTCGCCCCTTTGGGGCGCGTCCTCGGGATTGGCGTGTGCCGCAGGGGGGCGGTCAATAAAGCGTTTTCACATCACGCTGAGTCAACGTAATGGCGAAACTTTAGGCGTGGGCCAGCGCGGCATGAGAGGCAGGGGCGGTGACATCCAGCACCTGCCCGGTGCTGCCATCGCGGAAGGTGGCGGTGACCGTGTGCCCCGCCGCACGAAAATGTTCGGCCATGGCCGCGCCGATGCCGCGATGTCCGCCAGTGATCAGGACATGTATCAGTTCGACTTTCGTCCGGGGATGAAAGGCAGCGGTGCGACGGGGACGCCGTCTTCGATGAGTTGGCGTGCCTCATCCGGTTTCGCTTCGCCATAGATGGCGCGTTCGGGAGAGTCGCCATCATGGATCGCCCGGGCTTCGGTCGCGAAGTTCATGCCGACATATTCCGAGTTCTGTTCGATATTCTTTTTCAGATTGACCAGCGCCTGTTCCGCCGGGGTGTCGGGGGTAGAGAGGGTGGGCGGCGTTTCCGATGCCGTGCTGGTTTTGTTGCGGCCGGGTGTGATCCGCGGGGCCATGATCGCCTTTTCCACCTTGTCAGAGCCGCACACCACACAGGTCACATGTGCAGCCTTGCGCAATGAGTCAAATGCGTCGGAGGATTGGAACCAGCTTTGGAACCGGTGGTCGTTTTCGCATTTCAGCGTGAATTGAATCATGCTTTGCCTGCCTTGGTCTCTTGAGGAAATCATAGCGATGACGCGGGCTGGCGCAAGCTGTCGTGAATCAGTGCCGGAATGATTTGACGCGAAACACATAGATGTCGCGCTGCGTTCGCCCTTTTCCCTGTCTCAGGTTAAAGGTCGAATGCTTCAGGATTTCAACAATTTTGGATCAAACGTCTTCAGGATTTGCCGCAGTTCGGGTTCGACCACCTTGGTTGCCGCCTTTTTGGGTGAAAACCATTTGCGTCGCCGTTGTCCGGCTTCGGGGAATTTGGAGGCGAGCGATTTGACCTTGACCGGATAGACCATGGCGACACAGGGCAGGTTGGGGCCTTTGTCCATGACCTTTGAATAGGAGAAAAGTCCCAAACAGCGTTCTGAGAACTTCCCCACCACCCCGGCCTCTTCCCAGGCTTCCTGCATGGCGGCCGAACCGGGGGTCATTTCGTCCATCGGCCAGCCCTTGGGAATGATCCAGCGCCCCGAGCCCCGGGACGTAATCAAAAGCACCTGCGGCTTGCCATTGACAATGCGGTAACACAGGGCGGCAAATTGGGTCCGCACGTCGCTTTTTCGGGCCGCCTGTAACGTCAGGGGCAGCTGTTTGGCAGCTTGCAGTGTCATGGATCGCCTGTTCCCGGTTATCTTCTTTTTCGTCTTCGCCACGTGGATTTGTTCCAAGTTAGACCCGATCCACGCAATTTTCCAGCATTTGCCGGGGAAAGCAAACCCCAACACCCCAAGATTTGGGGGAATTTCCCAGGGAAACTCCCATATTTGGGAGTATGACGCAGGGTATGGCCGGGGCTTGCGGTGCCGAGGTCGTTGGAGGATAGTCGCGGACAATGACAGTTTTGTTGCATATCCTCAGAATTCTGGCGCTGACCGTCCTGTTTTCTCCCTTTCGCGTTTGGGCGGCAGAGGATCGCGTCATTGTCTTTGCGGCCGCCAGTCTTGGCACGGTTCTGGAGGAACTGGCCGGGCTGTCCCCGGTTGAGGTTGTCATATCCGCGGGCGGAAGCGCAGTCATGGCGCGGCAGATTGATCAGGGCGCCCCGGCCGGGGTGGTGATCCTTGCCCATCCGGTGTGGATGGATTGGCTTGAGAAAATGGGCGCGATCCAATCCGGGAGCCGCCGGGATTTGCTGGCCAATCGTCTGGTTGTCGTCGCACCGAAGCAGAGCGCGCCGCTGGTGGCGTCGGACATCGCCGGGCGATTGGGGCCGGGGGGCCGGTTGGCCGTGGGACAGGTGAGGTCAGTGCCCGCTGGCATCTACGCCCGGGCTTGGGCCGAAGCCGAGGGGGTCTGGGGCGACCTGCGGGATCGGTTGGCCGAAACCGAAAATGTGCGGGCGGCGCTGGCGCTGGTAGCGCGGGGAGAGGCTCCGTTGGGTGTGGTTTATGCCAGCGACGCCATGGCGGAACCTATGGTCGAGGTGGTCTATGACATCCCGGAAACGGCCCATCCGCCAATCCGGTATCCGGCGGCGTTGGTGGCAGATGCGGGTCCGGCGGCAGACGCCTTTCTGGACTTCCTGGGCAGCGATCAGGCCGCACAGGTATTTGCAGCCCATGGGTTTGAGCCTTTGCCCCTGCCCGAGGAGGCGGGTCAGTGAGTTTCGAAGCACAGGAATGGGCGGCGCTTGCCTTGTCTCTCAAGGTTTCGGTGGTGGCTACGCTGGCCGTGTTGCCCGTGGCGATTGCTGTGGCCTGGGTGCTGGCACGGCGCGACTTTGCGGGCAAGGCGGTTGTCAACGCGCTGGTGCATATGCCGCTTGTCCTTCCGCCGGTGGTTACGGGGTACTTGCTGTTGCTGAGCTTTGGCCGCAAGGGGTTCATCGGGCAGGCGCTGGACCAATGGGTCGGCATCGTGTTCGCCTTTCGCTGGACCGGCGCGGCGCTGGCGGCGGCGATCATGGGGTTTCCTTTGATGGTGCGCGCCATCCGCTTGTCCTTTGAGGCGGTGGACCCGCGGTTGGAAGAGGCCGCCGCAACACTGGGGGCGTCTCAGGTCCGGGTGTTCCTGTTGATCAGCCTGCCGCTGGTCGCGCCGGGAATCCTGGCCGGGATGGTGCTTGGGTTTGCCAAGGCGTTGGGAGAGTTCGGCGCAACGATCACGTTTGTCGCCAATATTCCGGGACAGACCCAGACGCTGCCATCGGCGATCTATGCCTTTCTGCAGGTGCCGGGGGGTGAGGCATCGGCCATGCGGCTGGTCCTGTTGTCGATCGCCGTGGCGTTTGGGGCGGTGCTGATCTCGGATTGGTTGGGTCAGCGCGTTGCGCGCCGGGTTGCGGGGCGCTGATATGGGATTAAAGGTTGATATCGCCCATGATTTTGGCGGGTTCGCGCTGCGGGTTGCGTTCGAGGCCGGGCCGGGTGTGACGGCGTTGTTCGGGGCCTCGGGGTCGGGGAAATCCAGCGTGGTCAAGGCGGTGGCCGGGCTGTTGCGCCCGGATCGCGGGCGCATTGTGGTGGGCGACACCACGTTTTCCGATGCGGGCGTTTTCCTGCCCCCACATAAACGCGGCGTGGCGGTGGTGTTTCAGGACGCGCGCCTGTTTCCGCATATGGATGTGGCTGCAAACCTGCGCTTTGGGGCGCGTATGGCGGGACGTCTGGACAAGGGTGAAGAGCGGCGGGTGTGCGACATGCTGGGTCTGGGCGATCTGTTGACCCGCCGCCCCGCCGGGTTGTCAGGGGGCGAGGCCAGCCGGGTGGCGCTGGGCCGGGCGCTGTTGATGCGCCCGCAGGTGCTGTTGCTGGATGAACCGCTTGCGGCGCTGGACGCGGCGCGCAAGGAAGAAATCCTGCCCTGTCTTGAACGGCTGCGGGACGAGGTGGGGCTGCCCATTCTTCTCGTGTCCCACGATCTTGGCGAAGTGGCGCGGCTGGCGGATCAACTGGTAATCCTGCGGGATGGCGCGGTGGTGCGAACCGGCGCGGTGGACGCGGTGCTGAGCGATCCTGAGATGGTGCCTTATCTGGGTGTGCGTGAGGCAGG
This sequence comes from Rhodobacterales bacterium, assembly GCA_002747035.1. Taxonomy (GTDB): domain Bacteria; phylum Pseudomonadota; class Alphaproteobacteria; order Rhodobacterales; family Rhodobacteraceae. Next base: position 3,464 of record PDRZ01000039.1, on the reverse strand, counting down.
CGGTCTCTTGCATGTGAAAGTCGCAGAACACAGCGCGGATGGTTTGACCCTGTTGGCCTTCTCTGGCGGTGATATCTGGGTGCCCCGGGTCGCGCGGGATGTCGGCGCGGCGATGCGGCTGCGCATTCCCGCCCGAGACATCATCCTTGCAACCGAACGGCCCAGTGGTTTGTCGGTGCGCAATATCCTTGAGGTGCGTATAGAGGATATCCGAATGGGCGCTGGCCCGGGGGCCGCCGTATCGTTGCGGGTGGGGCAGGACCGGTTGCTGGCCCGGATCACGGCCCGCGCCGTCACTGAGCTTGGGCTTCAACCCGGCACCGCGTGTTTTGCGATCATCAAGGCCACGTCGGTGCCGCGGAGTTATACCCGGGGCCAGGGTGTTCCGGGGGTGGCCTGAACACCGCACCGATTTCAAAATGCGCACAACATCAAACGGTTCCGTTCCGGGCGTGCCAGTTCATTGCCGTGTCGCGCCAGAATTTCGCAACGCTATGGCACCCCCCCTAAAGCACTCGACCTTTAACCTGAGACAGGGAAACGAGCGAACGCAGCGCGACATTTATGTGTTTCGCCCGCCCTGACTTCGCAACGTGTCCCCGGCATTGATCGTTGGAGCCAGCGTGACATGTTCAGGGCCCGAAGCGGTGGCGTTTTCCGAGGCACGCGTCAGGATGATCTCGGCCGCCTTTTTGCCGATCTCAAGTCGACAGGCATCCATAGTGGCCAACCGCAGGGGCAACCCCTGTAGCAATTCCACTCCGTTAAACCCGGCAAGCCCTATCTGTCCGGGAATGTCGATGCCCTGTTCCCTGAGATACAGCAGCCCGCCCGCGCCAATCATGTCGTTGGAATAATAAATGAAATCGAGATCCGGTGTGCGGCTCAGAACGGTCTGGGTCATCTCGCGGCCCTTGGCCAGCGCCGAGCCGCCTTGATAAAACTCCTGATCCGCCACTTCGATTCCGGCTTTGGCCAGCGCCTGGGTGAAGCCTTCGAACCGTTTGCGGGCGCGGTGGTCCAGCGGCATCTTGGTGCCAAGAAACGCGATCCGTTTGTACCCGGCGGCGGCAATCGCCTCGCCCATCTTCTGGCCCGCCGTACGGTGGGAAATCCCGACCATGCTGTCCACCGGCGTGCCGTCCACATCCATGATCTCGACCACCGGAATGCCCGATGCCTTGAGCATGGCCCGCGCCGCATCCGAATGTTCAAGCCCGGCAATGATCACGCCGGAGGGGCGCCAGGACAGCATTTCGTAAAGAACCTTTTCTTCCTTTTCGGGAAGGTAGTCGGTAATCCCCACAACCGGTTGCAGGTCTGTATCCTCTAACGTGCGGCTGATTCCCGTCATGACTTCGGGGAACACCATGTTGGACATTGACGGGATGATCACGGCCACGAGATTGACCCGCTGGCTGGCCAGTGCCCCGGCGATCTTGTTGGGGACATATCCCAGCCGTTTCGCCGCCTCCAGCACCTTGGCCCGGGTGGCATCGGACACATCCCCACGTTTGCGCAACACCCGGCTGACGGTCATTTCCGATACGCCCGAGGCTTCGGATACGTCGCGCAGGGTGAGGGGGCGGTGTTCATGATCAGCCAAAGGGGGGTCTCCTGAAATTGTTCGGATTCAGTTAGCCCTATCATCGCAGTTTGTTCAAGAAGGCAACACAATCGAACAGCGCAAGGCCCACAAAGATTTTCCCGATTCACCGCGAAACAACGCGGAACGGATTTCGTGATGTTGAAAACCAAACAGAAAACGCACCTGTTCCGCTATAGCGTTTTGCAGTCTCGCGGTATCGCCCGACACGGCCTTACAAAAACCCGTGATTCAGGTTTTTGGCAGGACGCTTTAGGCGATAGGTGATACCTTGAGTAAAAGCAAAACGTTTCAATCCGCGCGATTTGCGGCGTGTCTTTTTGGGATTCGCGGTTTCGGTCAGGTCGGGCGGTGTTGATAAAGTGAACGAGGCATATGCTCGGCGGTGCTCCTGTTCGCGGCCGTGCAAGTTCCTTGGGTTAGTAATGATGGGGGGCCTATGGCGCAGCGCAAGAATCCGTTCAAGCGGCATCGTTTTCCGCGGGAGATCATCCTTCTGGCGGTGTGTCTGACGTCAGCGCCAATGGGACAGTTTAGGGCGATTTGATAAGAGAGGATTTCTGGCTCATCGTAACGACCAAGGAGTGAAGATGAGACAGAAATCCGGAACACGTAAGAGCCACGGCGAAAAGGTTGTTAAGGACATCCGCCGTGCGACCCGCAAACAATATTCGGCCGAGGAGAAGATCAGGATCGTGCTGGACGGCCTGAAGGGCGAGGACAGCATTGCCGAGCTGTGCCGCCGTGAAGGCATTGCCCAGAGCCTCTATTACAGCTGGTCCAAGGAGTTTCTTGAAGCTGGGAAGAAGCGCCTGGCGGGCGACACGGCGCGTGCTGCGACATCAACCGAAGTGAAAGATCTGCGCCGAGAGGCGCGCGATCTGAAGGAGGTCGTGGCCGAGCAGGCCCTCGAACTGCGGCTGCTCAAAAAAAGCATGATCGCGGATGGGGGCGACGACGAATGAGATACCCCGCATCCGAAAAGCTGGAGATCATCCGGCTGGTCGAAGGATCGCGCCTTCCGACCAAACGCACGCTGGACAAGCTCGGCATTCCCAGGACCACCTTCTATCGCTGGTATGACCGATATCTGGCCGGTGGCCCCGAGGCGCTTGAGGATCGCAGCCCCAGGCCGTCACGGGTCTGGAACCGCATTCCCGAGCTGGTGCGCGAGAAGATCAAGGAGCTCGCCCTTCAGGAAAGCGAGCTGTCGCCGCGCGAGTTGGCCGTTCAGTTCACCGACACGGGAAAGTATTTTGTATCAGAGGCTTCGGTCTACCGCATCCTCAAGTCTTACGACCTGATCACCAGCCCGGCCTATGTGGTTCTATCGGCAGCCGACGAGTTCCGGGACAAGACCACACGGCCAAACCAGCTCTGGCAGACCGACTTCACCTACCTGAAGGTCATCGGCTGGGGCTGGTTCTATCTCAGCACCATCCTCGATGATTACAGCCGTTACATCATCAGCTGGAAACTCTGCACCACGATGAAGACGGGCGATGTGACCGACACGCTGGACCTGGCGCTGCAAGCTTCAGGTTGTGATCAGGCGACGGTCCTGCACAAGCCGCGCCTGCTCTCAGACAACGGATCAAGTTACATCTCGGGCGAACTGGCCGATTGGCTGGAAGATCGGCAGATGGATCATGTCCGCGGCGCCCCGTATCACCCGCAGACCCAGGGCAAGATCGAGCGCTGGCACCAGACCCTGAAGAACCGCATCCTGCTCGAACACTATTACCTGCCCGGTGACCTGAAGTGAACCGCGCCGGGTTTGCCGGAGGCCGGTTGATGTAAGTTACGCGGCCATGGTCTGAGTTTCCAGTGCTGCGTGGTAGTTTGCTTCGGCCTCTGC
>PDRZ01000043.1 GCA_002747035.1 Rhodobacterales bacterium | reverse complement strand
GCATCTGGGCCATGCTCTGGGCGCGATCAGCCATGTGAACCGGTCGAATCGGGCGAAGGACTGGCGCGGGTTTTATTCCGATGCGGATGCGGAACTGGTCGCCAAGGCCTGTGCGCCGGACATTCGCCGCTTTTCCTATCGGTTCGATCCGGGCGATTGAGGCAGACGCGCGCCCTTCGCGCGACGCGCGTCTGCGGCGTTCCCTAGGCTGTGTTGACATTCATCTACACCACTTGAGAGCGCAGACGAGACGGGTGAAGCCCAAATAGTTCCTTGCGAGCTTATCGTAACGTGTCGCGATGCGCCGGAAGTGTTTGATCTTGCTGAAGAACCTCTCCACTGCATTGCGGTCTTTGTACAAATGCGCATCGAACCTGCGCCACGAAGCCGTGGTGGAACGGCGTGGCACGACCGGAGTTGCGCCGGTTTTGGCGATGGCGCGCATTGCACGTGCGCCATCGTAGCCTTTGTCCGCCAGGACGAAGTCGGCTTTCAAGCCTTCCAGAAGCGGCTCGATCTGCGTGATGTCATTCCGCTGCCCTCCGGTCAGAAGCAAACGCACCGGGTTGCCGTGGGCGTCGGTTGCAAGGTGAATTTTACTGCTGATCCCACCGCGTGAACGACCTAACGCTTGAGCTTCAGCCCCCCTTTTTGTGCTCCGGCACTATGCTGGTGAGCCCGCACGATTGTGCTGTCCACAAGAATGTACTCAAAATCAGGGGTATCCACCATCGCATTGAAAAGGCGATCAAATACGCCAGCCCGACACCATCGGTTGAAGCGGACGTAAACCGAATTCCATTTCCCGAATTCATCGGGCAATGCCCGCCAATGCGCACCCGTCCTCGCGAGCCATAGAATGGCTTCCATGAATTTTCTGTTGTCTTGCCCGCTGCGCCCAGGATCACTTGCCTTGCCGGGTAGATGGGCTTCCATCTTCGCCCAAACAGTGTCGCTCAATTCTGTCTGTTCAATCATGCTGGCCTCCCTTCCAGTAACAAGCTTGAATCACAAACTCACTCTGCCGGGAACCCCGAATGTCAACACAGCCTAGGGGTAGTGCGTCTCGTAGAGCGGTTCCAGCGACTGATCGTTGAACAGCGACGAAACGGAGGTGCCGCCCCAGATGTTGAGGATCGCCTGGGCGAAGATCGGCGCGGTGGTGACGGTGCGGATGTTGGGCGTTTCCTTCACCGCCTTGGTCGGCTCGATCGTGTCGGTGATCACGAGGCTCTTGAGCGCCGAACCGGCCACCCGGCCCACCGCCGGGCCGGACATCACGCCGTGGCTGATGTAGGCGTGGACCTCCTTCGCACCGCTGTTGATCAGCAATTCGGCGGCCTTTACCAGCGTGCCGGCGGTGTCGATGATGTCGTCGATGATGATGCAGCGCTTGCCGGTCACGTCGCCGATCACCGTCATCTCGGCCACCTCACCGGGCTTCTCGCGGCGCTTGTCGACGATGGCGAGCGGGGCGTTGATCCGCTTGGCCAGTTCACGCGCGCGCGCCACGCCGCCCACGTCGGGGCTGACCACCATCACCTCGTCGAGGCACTCCTTGAAGTGGTGCTTGATGTCGAGCGCGAAGATCGGCGATGCGTAGAGGTTGTCGACCGGCATGTCGAAGAAGCCCTGGATCTGCGCGGCGTGCAGGTCCATCGTCAACACCCGTTCGATGCCCGATTGCGCGATCATGTTGGCCACCAGCTTGGCGCTGATCGGGGTGCGGGCCTTGGAGCGGCGGTCTTGGCGGGCGTAGCCGAAATAGGGGATCACCGCGGTGATGCGCGAGGCCGAGGAGCGGCGCAGCGTGTCGGCGATGATGAGCAGCTCCATCAGGTTGTCATTGGCCGGGTTCGAGGTCGGCTGGATGATGAACATGTCTTCGCCGCGCACGTTCTCGTGGATCTCGACAAAGATTTCCCCGTCGTTGAAGCGCTCCACGCGGGCGTCAACCAGATCG
>PDRZ01000019.1 GCA_002747035.1 Rhodobacterales bacterium | reverse complement strand
GCAACCCGTTACGACAAGAGAGCCGATATCTTCCTGTCGGCAGTCTTCCTGGCCGCTGCCATCGTCTGGTGGACCAATTGAGTCCCGACCCTAAAGCGTTTCCGCATTGCTTTGAGCCAGCGTGATGAGGAAACGCCGCACAACACAGTAGGGATATGGGCGTTTCCAGTTCTTGCTGTGATCCAACAATAACTGGAAACGCTTTATCGGTCCGAGAACGGGAAAGGGGGCCTCGTGACAGAGGCCCCTCGGAGACGCGCGGCACCCGATGCAAGGCGGAGCGCCGCAGTTCAAGCCGTGAGCTGTGAATGGCTTATTCGACCGGTACGGCGGTCGCATCGGCAGGTTTGCCGAAATGCTGGCGGTTGAGGCGCAGAACCAGCGCGATCATCAGGAATTGCGAGGTAATCGCGATGGCTGTCAGCATCCAGTAGGCGGTGCCAAATTTGTCGATGGCCCCAGCGGCAACCAGACCTTTGTTGACAAAGAAATGCAACAGCACGGCAAAGGCGACACCGGGACAGACCAGCGCATAGGAGCCGGGCGAGGTTTTCGATCCCAGTACAAAGTCGGTGAAATAGCCCTGGCGACGCAGAACCAGCCCGCCGAGCAGCAGGAACACGACCTGGATCGAAATCATGCGGGCGAGGAAGACCATGGTGGACCCGGCTTGGGCATGAACATCAAAGGTGCTGTGCAGGCCGTGGGACTGGCGTAGAAACAGGATTGACAGGATGGTGACGATGGGTACGACCACCATAAGCGTCGGACCGGCCTCTTTCGCGGTCCCGTGGTGCAGCATCGAATTGAAGGCGATGATCAGGGCCACGAGCGTATAGATCACGGCGGCCATGGCCACGAATGTCGAAATGACAAGGCCAAACGCTACGGTGGTGGGGTTGGTGGACATTGCCGCAGGTGCCGAGAAGCCAACCGCGACCATAGACAGGGCAAAGGCGGGCAGAAGCTGGGCAAACGAATTGTTGGCGGTGACGTCAAAGATGCCGCCCCGGGACAAGACACGGCCCAGAAAGTCACCGATCAGACGGAATGCCCAGATGCCCACGGCGGCAAATGCGATCATGGCCATGGGGAAGAGGAATTCCACGATGGTCCAGAGCTGTGGCACGAAGACCAGCCCGACAATGAAGAGCCCGTTGATGGTCATCGCCGTGGCCAGCGGACCTGCGAGAAGCGTGGTTTCCGCATTGGAGTTGCGCAGGGTCTGATAGGCTTCGGTCTTGCAAAACGCTGAAAGGGATTTGAAGTTCCAGGCCAGGTATTTGAGGTTCAGGAACACCATGGCGGCAATCCCGATCCAGGCGATGACAATGGCTGTTTTCATTGGGGCAGATCCGGTTTGAAACGCGGCCATGATGTCTTCGAAAACCGGAACCGGGCGACCGGGGTGGGACACCCAGAACATCAGGTACATGAAGAAGGTCACGGACAAACCGCCCGCGCCCAGCGAGGCCAGGAAGTAGAGCGGTGAATAGCTGTTTGATGGTCGTTGGGACATGGGGGGCTCCGATTGACATTCTGAAATTGGAATGTAAATAACATGCCAAAAATGGAATATAAAGAAAATTCTTTTGACCACTGCGGTGTTAACCTTGAATTAACCACGGTGCCCGCAGAGTGCGGGGATGCGCTATCTTGTTGTCTTTCTTGTTTTTCTTGCGGCGTGCGACACACCCGGCCCAGAGTTTCGCGGGGTTGATCCGGTGCGGATAACCGTTGGAAAAAGCACGTTTGATATTCGGGTGATGGATCGCAAGGCAGAGGCGATTCGGGTGAATACGGAATGGGCCCCGCGGTTGGAGGCCGTGGCCCCCCGGGCGATTGCGGCGATCGAAAAGGTATCCGGATGCGACGTGCGCAAGCTCGACGGAGATCAGGCGATGATGGTGGCGCGGTTGAAATGTGGCAAGGGAGATCTGCCCATGGAAATTGAGCCGGGCCGGATCGAATATGATTGCGATATAGACGATGTCTATGTGAATCGGGGGCTTGGGGAAAAGATTACCGAGATGACCTGTACGCCCGTGCGTTATTGACGGGCTGACCCCCCCGGATGAACGCGCCCGTGCGGCGACACCGTGGATATCGGCGGGGCGGGTGCTGTGCGTGTCGGGCCGACGCAGGCACCGCTGTTAGCGGTTTGCGCCGGGTACCCAGAGAACGTCATCCTCACCATTGCCATTGGCCACCCGGGCGGCGACGAAAAACCAATCAGACAGGCGATTGAGGTATTTAATCGCCGAAGGATTCACCTCTTCGTCCGCCGAAAGCTCCACGGCAAGCCGTTCCGCGCGGCGTGACACCGTACGACAGAGATGCAGATGGGCCGCCAGCGACGAGCCGCCGGGCAGAATGAAGCTGCGCAGGGGGGAAAGGCCGCCATTCATCCCATCAATCTCGCTCTCCAGCCGCGCGACCTGTTCCGCGGCCATACGTAGGGGGGGATATTCGGCCGTTGCATCATTGGCCATATCCGGGCGGCAGAGATCGGCACCAAGGTCAAACAGGTCGTTCTGAATCCGCGCCAGGGCCGCGTCCATGTCCCCGGTCGCATGAAGGCGGGCCAAACCCACGGTGGCATTGGTTTCATCCACCGTGCCATAGGCATTTACCCGGCCATCATCTTTGGCGCGGCGCGAGCCATCGCCAAGAGCGGTATCTCCACCGTCACCCGTGCGGGTGTAAATCTTGTTCAGTACCACCATGATCTTATCCTCCCGACCGGAGCCAGACAAACAGCAGGATCAACGCAATTGCAACCGCCTGCGCTCCGATCCGCCAGCGCATGATGCGGTTGGCGTGTTTGCGGTTGAAGTCGCCCCCCTTGGCAAAACCGCCCACGCCCACCAAAAGGATCAACAGCACGCTCACACAGGCCGCAGCCACCACCCAGAACAGGGGATCATTTGCCATATCGGTGTCTCCTTTGTCGAATGCCCTTCATCTAAGGGCTTCGGGCGTCGGGGGGAAGGGGGGTCAGGCCGAAACCAGTTGGGCCATGTGACGCAAGGCGAGTTGATAGCCGTGAGGACCAAGCCCCGCCATCACCGCATCCGCGCGGGCGGAGATATAGGAATGGTGTCTGAAGACTTCGCGTTTGTGGACGTTCGAGATATGCAGCTCGATCACTTTGCCGTCAAAGGTGTTCAACGCATCCAGAATCGCAACCGACGTGTGGGTGAAGGCCGCCGGGTTGATGATGATCCCGGCAGAGGTTTCGCGTGCCGCATGGATCATGTCGACCAGCACGCCTTCGTGGTTGCTTTGGTGAAAGTCGATGTCCACGCCCAGTTCCGCAGCCAAAGCGCCACAGTCGCGTGCGATATCGTCCAGCGTTTCATGACCATAGATTTCGGGTTCGCGTTTGCCCAGAAGGTTCAGGTTGGGGCCATTCAGGATTGTGATCATGCTGCTCATCCCCGTTGCTCCTTGCATTTCGGCGGGTTTTACGGGGTTGTAACACGCCTGTTCCAGTGCGCAAAGACTTGCCGTTCGGGCAGGGTTTGACCATTGGTCACCTTGAACTGGGCCGGGGCGGTGCAAATATGCAAGGCAACTAACACCGTGCCCAAAATGTGGGTGAGAATAGAGAGAACGGAACAGATGCGTTTGATATTTCGTCTTTTGGGCGCGCTTGCCATTACGCTTGTGCTTGTTGTCGGCGGGCTGTTTTTGTTGCCTGCTGACCGGATTGCCGGGATTGCTGCGGATCAGATCCGGGCGGCCACGGGGCGCGAGGTAAGTTTTGGCAATGACGTATCGTTGAGTTTCTACCCGTCTCTGGGGATCCGTACGGGGGCGGTGAAAATTGCCAACCCGGATTGGGCCGGGGATACGCCGATGATGGTGGCCAAGTCGATGACTGTGGCGGTGGACACGATGGCGTTGCTGGGCGGTGCGGTTGAGGTGCAGCGGCTTGAGCTTGTTTCACCCGATCTCGTGCTGATCCGCGACAAGGCCGGGCGGGGAAACTGGGAGTTGCCAGCGGCGGATGATGGGGGGAAGGTTTCTGTTTCCCTGCCTGATGCGCGGGTCACGAACGCGCGGGTTCGGTTCGTGGATATGGGGGCGGGAACGGAAACCGTTATCAAAAATGTGGATGCCACGCTGTCGCTTCCCGATCTGGCAGGGCGGGCAGATCTTGATCTGTTACTGCGTCCGAATGGGGTAAAGGTGACGATCAACGCCAAGACCCGCAGCTTTAGCGATCTGGTCGAGGGTCGGGTCGCGCCGATTTCGGCGGTTGTGAACACAGCGGGCGGGCATGTGGCGCTGTCTGGAACCGGGACGATTGCTGGTGCATATAGCGGCGGGGTTGAACTTGACCTGGCCGATCCGGGGGCGTTTACCGCCGCGCTAATGGGGACACGGACCGAGCTGCCCGACGGATTGGGCAAGAAGATCGTGCTCAAAGGGGATCTGACCGTGACCAGGGCAACCCGAATCTCGTTACGCAACATGGCGGCAACGCTTGGGGTGAATGCGCTTCAGGGGGAGGCCGATATCGACCTGGGCGGAGCGCGCCCGCAGGTTAAGGCGCGATTGCGCGCCGATCATCTTGATCTGAGTGGGTTAAGCAAGGGCGACAGCGCGGGTGCTGGCACTGGCTGGTCCACCACGCCGATTGATGCCAGCGGATTGGGGGCGCTGAACGGCAATATCCGGTTGACGGCCAACGCGGTTGATCTTGGTACAGCGAAAACCGGGGCCACGGACGTGACGCTTACCATTGATCGTTCGCGCGCGGTGTTCACGCTTGGGGATGTCACGGCCTATGAGGGCAAGGTGAGCGGCGAATTTGTCATGAACAACCGCAATGGACTGTCGGTCGGCGGCAAGCTGGCCCTGAACGGGGTTGAGGTTCAGGGGTTGCTGCGCGATCTGGCCGATATCACCCGGGTCGAAGGCAAGATGAACGCGCGGGTTGGTTTTCTTGGCGTGGGGCAGTCCGTGGATGCCATCATGAACAGCTTCAAGGGGGACGGGAACGTGGCCATGGGGCAGGGGAAGATCACCGGGATTGACCTGGATAAGCTGCTCTCAACCGGGGTGCAAACCGCCGGCACCACGATTTTCAATGCGCTGAGCGCCAGTTTCACCATGGCCGGGGGCAACCTTGTGAGCGAGGATTTGAAGGCCTCCCTGTCCCGCGTGGCAACGACAGGGCGTGGGCGGATCGGGCTTGGGGCACAGGATATGGATTATCGCCTGACTCCTGTTTTGTTGAAATCCGATGGCAGTGCGGGCACCGCGTTTCCCGTGCGGATTCGCGGCCCTTGGGCCAATCTGCGCTTTGAACCGGATCTGAAGGCGGCGATTGATGCCAATCTGGCCGAAGAAAAGGAAGAGTTGAAATCCAAGGTGGAGGCTGAGGTCGAAAAGATCGAAACCAAGGCCAAGAAAAAGATTAGCGAAAAGCTGGGGGCTGAGATCGACGACGCTGAGGATCTTGAGAAAGCGATTGGCAAGAAGATCGAGGACGAGATCGGCAAGGGGTTGTTGAAGCTGTTGAAATAACCCCGGTGCGAACCCGTCAAAAAAGCCCGTCAAAAAAGAAGGCGCTTTCGGTTGAAAGCGCCTTTCTCAAATGGGTGCGTTCCGGTCGCGGTTACCGTTTGCGGTCGCGGCGGCTGCTCATCGGTTGGAAGGCGACGCCAACATGGGCCTCGCAATAGGGTTTGCCCGATTGCACGGGCAGCCCACAGAACCAGAAGTCATCGGTCGCCGGGTCGCCCACGGGCCACTTGCAGGTCCGTTCGGTCAGTTCCATGAGCGTCAGTCTCTTGGCTTTCTTTTCGATCTCGCTGACTTTGGCCAACGCCTCGGGGCTGATCTCATTCGCCGAGGGCTGTGGCGGCAGCGGTTGACCGGCGGGGATGATGGCCTTGCGCGCGGGCGTGGGCGCTGAAGGTTGATTGGCCGGTGCCGTTGTTGTTTGCGCGGCTTTTTCCTTGGCCGGTTGCGCCGGCGCGGGTTTCGGCTTGGGCGCGGGTTTGGCGCGCGGCTTGGCCTCGGCCTTGGCCGCGGCGGGTTTGGCGGTCTTGCTTTCGGATTTGGCACCACCGGTCGTGCGATTGGACAGGCCAAGGCGATGCACCTTGCCAATCACGGCATTGCGGGTCACGCCACCCAGCTCCTTTGCAATCTGGCTGGCCGATTGGCCTTCGCCCCACATCTTTTTGAGCAGTTCAACGCGTTCGTCGGTCCAGGACATGGGATTTCCTTGTATGAAAAGGCGGCCCCAAGGATTGGACCGCCCTGCAATATTGTTGCGCCTATTTTAGCCATCAGGGACAGAGTTACAAGGTGGCAGATATGTCGCGTTGTCAGGTTTGTCACGACTTCTGGGCATTGACGCCTTCGCGCCACGCCAACAATGCGGCTCCGCCAATGATGATCGCCGCTCCAAGCGCGGAAATGGCGTCGGGCCGCTGTCCGAATACTGTCGCGTCAAACAGCGTCGCAAAGATCAGCGTGGCATAGGAGAACGGCACGACAAAGCTCGACTCGGCCCGGGCCATGGCGTTGACGAAACAGGTCTGGGCCAGCGCCATGGCGAAGCCAACACCGGCAAGGGCAGCCCATTGCGCGACGGTCGGTGCCTGCCAGACCCAGACCACGGCAAGCGTGGCGATGGTTAGCCCGATGGCGTTGTTGACCAACAGGATCTGGAAAGGCGGCTCGCGATTGGCCAGCAGTTTGATCACGGTGATTTCCAACCCCATGACCACGGCAGCGGTCAGCGCCAGCAGGGCCGCGGGTTGAAAGCTTGCCGGTGTGGGTCGCAACAGGACCAGCGCCCCGCAAAGCGCGATGGCGGCGGCCAGCCAACGCCATGGCCCAACGCGTTCCCCCAGAAGCGGGATGGCCAGCATCATGGCAAAGATCGGGTTGAGAAAGCTGATCGCGGTGGCATCTGCCATGGGAATGAAGGTCACGGCGGCGAACATCAGGCTGATTCCGCCCCAGCCGCAAAAGGTGCGCAGAACATGCAGATGCAGGTTGGGGCGGCGCACCCGAAGCCTGGTGGCAAGAGCGGTCGTGCCAATCAGCAGGAAGGCAAACAGAAAGCGCCCCTGGCTGACCTGAAGCGGATGCAGCGGGTCGCCCAATACCAGGTCTCCCAATCGCCCGGTTCCCGCAATCTTGGCCATCAACGTTGAGGCCGCGATAAACGAGGTGGCCACCAGCATCAGGGAAATGGCCAGCAAAGAGTTGGAGCTGCGTGCGGGTTCCATGACCCCAGCCTATGCGCCCAAGCGGCCACAGTGGCAAGCGTCAAGCAAAGCGTGGTGAAAAGAATGTTTGCCATTGCGCACCCGCCGCGCTATCCCCGGCCCATGATCAAAGCGACCCATATCCAGGACTCCCGACGCCGACGCATCCGCGCCTGACGTCCCTTTCGCCTTGATCCCGCGCCATTCCGGCGCAGCACACCCTAAAATTGTTGACGATCCGGCCTTGGTCATGCACCAACAGAGCCTTGATCCTGAGAAAAAGGATGATCCTGATGATCCCTTCGCTTCTTCCCACTTATTCGCGTGCCCCGCTGTCGTTTCAGCAGGGGATCGGCAGTTGGTTGATCGAGGCGGATGGCCGACGTTTCCTTGATCTTGGAGCCGGGATCGCGGTGAATGTGTTGGGGCATGCCAACCCTGATCTGGTCGAAGCACTGACCGAACAGGCGGGCAAGCTGTGGCATACGTCCAACCTCTATGAGATTCCTCAACAGCAGGCGCTGGCCGACAAGCTGACCGAAGCCACCTTTGCCGACACGGTGTTTTTCACCAACTCCGGGACGGAAGCCTGTGAATTGGCGGTCAAGATGGCCCGCAAGTATTTCCACGAGAAAGGTCAGCCGGAAAAGGTGGGTATCATCGGCTTCCATGGCGCGTTCCATGGCCGCTCTTCGGCGGGGATCGCCGCCGCCGGGTCGGAAAAGATGACACACGGGTTTGGCCCCACCCTTCCGGGTTTCACCCATGTGGATTATGGGGATCTGGATGCGGTGAAAGCCGCGATCACCGACGATACGGCTGCAATCATCCTGGAGCCTGTGCAGGGAGAAGGCGGGATTATTCCGTTGCCTGACGACAGCTTGCGCGCCATTCGCGAGATTTGCGATGAAAACGGCCTGTTGTTGATATTGGACGAGGTGCAATGTGGCATGGGACGTACCGGGCGGTTGTTTGCCCATGAATGGGCCGGGATCACCCCGGATATCATGATGGTGGCCAAGGGCATCGGCGGTGGCTTCCCGCTGGGCGCTGTTCTGGCCACCGAAAATGCGGCGAGCGGTATGACCGTTGGGACCCACGGCTCGACCTATGGTGGAAACCCGTTGGCCTGTGCCGTGGGCAACAAGGTGATGGACATTGTTTCGGATCCCGAATTCCTGGCTGAGGTGAATCGCAAGGCGGGTCTGTTGCGCCAACGGCTGGAAGGACTGGTCGCGGCAAACCCCGATGTATTTGAAGAGGTGCGCGGCGTGGGCCTGATGCTGGGTCTGAAGTGCAAACCTGCGAATAGTTCGGTGGTACAGGCCGGGTATGATGCCGAAGTTATTACCGTGCCCGGTGGCGACAATGTGATCCGCCTGCTGCCTCCGTTGATCATCACCGAGGATGAGATCGCAGAAGCGGTCACGCGCCTTGAACAGGCGGCATGTGCATTCGAACAGGACGCCTGATCCCTCATTTGACCAGAAATATCCCGGGGGTCCGGGGGCCGCGCCCCCGGCAACCTCTCCAACACAAGAGACCATTCATGAACCATTTTCTTGATATTCATAAAACTGATCCTGCCGCCCTGCGGAGCATAATCGACCACGGTCGCGCCATGAAAGAAGCCCGGCTGCGCCGCCCAAGGGGAGCCGCAGATGACGAACAGCCCCTGACAGGCCACATGGTTGCGCTGATTTTTGAAAAACCCTCGACCCGCACACGTGTCTCTTTTGATGTCGGTGTGCGTCAGATGGGGGGGGAAACAATGGTGCTTTCGGGCAGCGATATGCAGCTTGGGCATGGTGAAACCATCGCCGATACAGCCCGGGTTCTGAGCCGGTATGTGGACCTTATCATGATCCGTACCTTTGACGAAGCGGTGCTGACCGAAATGGCGGAGTTTGCCGATGTGCCGGTGATCAACGGGCTGACCGATCGCACGCATCCGTGCCAGATCATGGCAGATGTCATGACCTTTGAGGAACATCGCGGTCCGATCAAGGGCAAGAAAGTGGTCTGGGCCGGGGATGGTAACAACGTGTGCGCCAGCTTTCTCCATGCCGCAGGACAGTTCGGGTTTGACCTCACCTTTACCGGCCCTGCGCAACTTGATCCGGAACCCGAGTTTGTCGGACTGGCCCGCAATGCCGGCAGCAATATCCGGATCGAACGTGATCCGATGAAAGCGGTTGAAGGGGCTGACCTGGTGGTCGCCGATACTTGGGTCAGCATGCATGACAGCCAGTCTGCCAAGGAACGGCGCCACAATATGTTACGCCCCTATCAGGTGAACGAAGAATTGATGGCAGGGGCGAAACCGGATGCCTTGTTCATGCATTGCCTGCCCGCACATCGTGGGGAAGAGGCGACGTCAGCCGTAATGGATGGCCCGCATTCTGTGATTTTTGACGAAGCTGAAAATCGTCTTCATGCTCAGAAAGCCGTTATGCGCTGGTGCCTTGGGAAGTAACTCCCTGGGCCAGGGTTTCATTGATCCGGTTTAGGCAGGTCGCAAAGTTATCGCGGATATCCGAGTTGGCCAGATTGATAACGGTATATCCGCGTTCCCGAAGGTAATGGGCGCGCGTGACCTGGAGTGCCTTGCCAAAATCGTTCACAACCTTGCGTGCGGGGATCAGAAAGACGACGATGAGGGGCCCATAGGCGATTTGCGCCGAACAGATACCCCGTGGAAACGGTGCGCGCGCACAACCGACCAAAGCCGCTTTTTGCTTTCGGTCATGTTGCTCCGCTGCCGTTTGGCATCCAGTTTCTGGCAATCACTGTAAAACCCGACCATGCTTTCCCCTATTGCCCAAAACCCCTCCCCAATCTGGGGAGGGGTTTTGGGATAAAAGGCGATCAGGATTTGAAGATGCGGTAGATCGCCGGGATGACCAAAACCGTCAAAAGGGTTGAGCTCAGCAAACCGAATAGCAGCGAAATTGCCAGGCCCTGAAAGATTGGATCTGTAAGGATGACAACGGCTCCAATCATCGCCGCAATCGCAGTGAGCAGGATTGGTTTGAATCGGATCGCCCCCGCCGCCAACAGCGTATCGGCCAGCGGCGTGTCCTCGCTTCCTTCGTGTCGGATGAAATCCACGAGCAGGATTGAGTTGCGCACGATGATCCCTGCAAGTGCGATGAAACCGATCATGGAAGTTGCCGAAAAGGGGGCGCCGAACCACCAATGCCCGCCGATGATGCCCAGAAAAGTCAACGGGATCGGGGTCAGGATTACGAGCGGAAGTCGGAAGCTTCCAAATTGCGCGACCACCAGGATATAGATCCCGAGCAGTGCCACCGCAAAGGCGGCCCCCATGTCGCGGAAGGTGACCCAGGTCACTTCCCACTCGCCGTCCCATAACAAGGTTACCACGCTCTCATCATTGGGTTGGCCGTTCAACGCAATAACCGGTTTCTGGCCTTCCGCCCAGTCCATCTTGTCCAGTTCTTCTGAAACGGCGAGCATCCCGTAAAGCGGGGCTTCAAAGCTTCCGGCGAGCTCGGCGGTGACCATTTCCGCAGCGCGGCCATTGTGGCGGAAAATCGGAAAACTGGTCTTTTCCTCGTGAAGCTCGATCACGTCGCCCAGCTCCACCACGCCACGCGCCCCGGGAAGCACGTTGGCCGGGATCGGGGTCGACAGGAGGCGTTCGTCGGCCACCTTGTCCGACTTGGCGCGCGCGATTTCGATCGGGATCGGGCGTCGGCCGGATTCGCGATGGGAATAGCCCACTGTGGTGCCCCCATTCAGCAAGGCGAGTGTATCGAACACGTCGCTTTCCTGAACCCCGTGAAATTCCAGCTGATCCGGGGAAATCGTGGCCCGCAGGCGACGGGCCTGAACCCCGAAGCTGTCATCGACATCCACCACGAAGGGGACCGCTTCGAAGGCTTTGCGAATGTTGCTCGCCACCTCGCGCCGTGTGGGGGCGTCGGGGCCATAGACTTCGGCCAACAGAGTCGCGATCACCGGTGGGCCGGGGGGCGGCTCGACCGTTTTGAGCGCAGTCCCCGGCGGGACATCCAGCGCCAGCATGCGTTCACGGATTTCCAGCGCAATCTCATGGCTGCTTCTGTCGCGGTGGTGTTTGGCGGTCAGATTGATTTGCACATCCCCCATGTGCGGCAGGCTGCGCAGGTAGTAGTGACGCACAAGCCCGTTGAAATTGAACGGGGCGGCCGCGCCTGCGTGGGTCTGGGCCGACAGCACTTCGGGCAGTTCCAGAACCGCTGCCGCCACCTTTTGGGTCACTGCATCCGTGGCTTCTATTGAAGCCCCTTCCGGCAAATCGATCACCACCGAAAGTTCGGATTTGTTGTCAAAGGGCAGGAGTTTGACCGTCACGTCCTTGGTATAAAACAGTCCCAGTGACCCAAAGGACAGCACCACGGTGGCGAACAGGAACACCGAGGACCGCAGGCGCGTTTTCAACACTGGGCGCGCCACCGCGGTGTAAAGCCGCCCAAGGGTGCCGCCGTGGTGATCCGCATCCCCATGTGCCGACATATCCGCCGACCCTGCAAATCTGAGCATCAGCCAAGGGGTGATGATGACGGCAACAAAGAAGGAAAAGATCATCGCGGCCGAGGCATTGGCCGGAATCGGCGACATGTAGGGTCCCATCAAGCCCGACACGAACAGCATGGGCAACAACGCGGCAACAACGGTCAGCGTTGCCACGATTGTGGGGTTGCCCACTTCCGACACCGCCCGGATGGCCTTGGTCATGCGCGATGCCTTGTCCGGCATCGCCCAGTGGCGCGCGATGTTTTCGATCACCACGATTGCGTCATCCACGAGGATCCCGATGGAAAAGATAAGCGCAAATAGGGATACGCGGTTGAGCGTGTAGCCCATGATCCAGGCCGAAAACAACGTCAGCAAGATCGTGACCGGGATGACAATCGCGACCACGATGCTTTCCCGCCAACCGATGGACAGAAGGACCAGCCCGACAATCGACACCGTGGCAAGCCCGAGGTGAAAGAGCAGTTCGTTGGCCTTTTCATCCGCCGTTTCACCGTAGTTGCGGGTGACGTCCAACACGACGGAACCGGGAAGCAGGCGCTGTTCGATCACGGCGACCCGGTGCAGGATTTCTTCTGCCACCACCACGGCATTGGCACCGGCGCGTTTGGCAAGGGCAAGCGTCACGGCGGGGGTGCGGTGCACCTGTCCCGCCCCATCGCGCACAACGTTGGACACGATTCGGTCGGCCGTGCCCGGGATATACGAGACATCCGCCACATCCCGCACGTAAACCGGGCGGTTGTCGCGAGAAGTCAGCAGAAGGTTTCCGATTTTCGAGGGCGCATTCAGCGTTTTACCGGCAACCAGCGCGATCTGCTCGCCCCGATCCCGCACATAGCCAGTGGAAAAGGCGCGGTTTGCGCTTTGCACTTTGCCAGCAAGCTGTTGCAGGGTCACGCCATAAAGCGCCAGCCGCTCGGGGTCGGGGGCAATGCGGATTGCGTCCGGGTCATCGCCGACAAGATAGGTCAGGCCCACATCGTCGATCTTGGCCAGTTCGACCTGAATTTCCCGCGCAATGCGGGTGAGATCGTTGGCGGTGACTGCATCCGCTCCGGGACGTCCAGACAGGGTCAGCGTGACAATGGCCACGTCATCAATACCCCGCCCTACGATCAGGGGTTCGGCAATGCCGACCGGGATGCGGTCCATGTTCGCGCGCACCTTGTCATGCACGCGCAGGATCGCGGTGTCCGACGGGGTGCCAACCAGGAAGCGGGCCGTGACCAGGGCATAGTCGTCAGAGGTTTGAGAATAGACATGGTCCACCTCGTTGATGCCCTTGACGATGGTTTCCATCGGCTCGGTTACCAGCTTCACTGCGTCTTCGGCCCGCAGCCCCGGGGCCTGAATATGGATATCCACCAAGGGTACCGAAATCTGGGGTTCTTCTTCCCGAGGCAGCGAGATCAACGCAACAAGCCCCACAGCCAGCGCGGCCAGGATCATCAGGGGGGTGAGCGGAGAGTTGATAAAGCTGCGGGTCAGGGCCCCGGCGATACCCGGCTTGGGCGCCTTGTCAGTCATGGCTGTCCCCTTTCCTGGCCGTCACGGGGATGTCGCGGGGGGCGATGATGGCATCACCTGTGGCAAGCCCGGTGAGGATTTCGACCATTTCGACGCCGTTTATGATGTGGGTTTCCCCCGGCACCACGCTGCGCAGGGCCGGGTGCCCGCGTTCTTCGATCATGACGAAATCAAGCCCCATGCGGGTGGTGATCATATTGGTCGGGACAAGCAGAGCCGTGGATTTTCCGACCGGGAGCCGGACGGGGACGCGGGCATCGACAAAGCTGTTATCCAGCATGTCGAGTTCTACATCCGCCACCACTCGACCATTTTCGATCTGTGGATACACCTTGGCAAGCCGGCCTTCGCGGGTTTGGTGGCTGTGTCCGATCTGGATCGGTGCCCCTTCTTCCAAAAGCGCGGCGTGGCGTTCGGGTATTGCGAGGCGCAGGAAAAAGCCACCGCCACCGATGGTGGCAACCCTTTCTCCGGGCATGAGGACGGACCCCGCCGTGACGGGTACGGAAAGCACCCGGCCCGCGATCGGGGCAATCACCGCGCCTTCGGCGGCGCGTTCTTCGATCACCCTGCGTTCGGCGCGCGTGGCGTCGATCCTGTTTTCCAGCACGCTGACCTGGGTGCGCAGTGCATCAAGCCGCTGTGCCGTGGTCACGCCGCGTTTCAACAGGTCCTCACCGCGTTGTAACTCGGCCTGCGCGTTTTCAAGTTGGGACACAAGGGCGTCAATCTGGGCGTCCACCGAGGTCAGTTGCAGGTCAAGTTTGGCGTCCGCAATGCGACCGATCACCTGCCCCATGGCGACGGTGCTGCCTTCCTCTACCGTGATTTCAACCAATGTTCCCCCAATTCGCGCACGCGAGGGCACGGTGTTGCGCGCCTCGATCTTGCCGAACACGGCCTTCCATTCGGTGATGGTCACCGGGGTCACGGTGAACCCGGTATCGGCAATCACGGCCAGAGGGGCGGCCAGAGGGGCGGTCAGGGGCAGCAAAGCCCCCAGCGCGGCGGCGAGAAGGACGTTACGCATATCGATTCTATCTCCGATGGAGCTGGTTTCGGTGAACGTATTCCAAAAATATTATATAATGCAAGGCCCGGAGGCAAAGTTACTTGACCGCGTGGTCGGTTTATGCGAAAACTATACATGTTAACGTGTTAACAATACCGCGTGCAACAAATTTGCGCGAGAGGCCGAAGGGGAGAGCGGCAAAGATGAAATTCCACGGGTATTTCCGTAGTTCGTCGTCCTATCGCTGTAGAATTGCGCTCAATCTCAAGGGGTTGGAGTATGATTTCTGCCCTGTGCATCTCAAAAACGGGGCCCAGCATTCAGCGGAGTTTTCGGCGTTGAACCCTCAGAATCTTCTTCCGGTGCTGGAAACGGCCGAAGGCACGATTCTCACCCAGTCGCTGGCGATCATCGAATGGCTGGACGAAACCCACCCGGAACCTCCGCTGTTGTCGCGGGACCCGTTGCTGCGGGCGCAAGAGCGCGCTTTTGCGCAGGTGATCGCCTGTGAAATCCACCCGTTACAGAACCTGCGCGTCCTGAAATACCTCGCAGCGGAACTACAGGCCACGCCGGACCAGACCAGCGCCTGGCTTGCGCGGTGGCTGGGCGATGGGCTGGCGGCTTGCGAGGCGCTTTTGGCCCGTGGGCCTGATACCGCCTTCTGTTTCGGGGATGCACCCGGCCTTGCCGATCTGTGCCTGGTGCCGCAGGTGTTCAGCGCCCGGAGATTCAACGTGGACCTGAGCAGTTTGCCAAGGATCAGCACGATCTATGACCGCTGTATGGCTTTGCCCGAGTTCGACCGGGCGCAACCATCCAGGCAACCGGATTTCGAAGGCTGACGAGAAAGACGAATACCGGTAGAACGAGACTGAATAGCGGGCAATTGCAGATAATGTACAAGGGCCCTTACATCTATCCGAGGGAGGCACATAGATGAGACTTCACCAAACCATGTTGTGGTTGGCCAAGGCAATGGCCGTGTTGGGTGGGCTCGTGCTTGGAGTGCTGGTTATCATGACTTCGCTTTCGGTCATCGGAACCGCGTTTCACAAACTTGCTCATGGCGATTTTATGAACTCTCTGGCGCCGGGGCTGGCCCTGTGGCTGCAATCCGTCGGCATCGGCCCGGTGCCAGGCAATGAAGAGATCATCGAGATGTCCATGGCCTTTGCCATCTATGCCTTCATGCCGTTTTGCCAGATCACTGCCGGCCACGCGACGGTGGACATCTTTACCTCGCGCTTTCCGGAGCGGGTCAACCGATTTATCCAGTTGGTTGTCGAAATCCTGTTTGCGGCCATTTTCATCCTGATCACGTGGCGTTTGTTCGAAGGGATGAGCCGCAAGATGAGCTATGGGGAAACTACGTTTTTCCTGCAATGGCCGCTTTGGTGGGGATATGCCGCTGCCCTGTTCGCCGCCTGTGCCTCTGCCGTAATGGCCGTTTACATGGTCTTTGTCCGGCTTCTTGAATTCACCACCATGCGCACCATCGCCAAGATCGCGGGAGCAGACCATTGACCAATTTTGAACTCGGGATCTATTCGTTTCCCGTTCTCCTTTTGCTGATCTTCCTGCGGGTGCCGATCGGCATGTCGATGTTTCTTGTGGGCATGTTCGGTATGAACATGGTGTCCGGTGGGTGGAACGTGATCCTGAGCCAGCTCAAGTCCGTGTCCTATACCACCTTTGCCTCCTATTCCTTTTCGGTGGTGCCGATGTTCCTGTTGATGGGGCAATTCGCATCGCTTGGGGGGATGTCGACGGCGCTTTTCCGTGCCGCTGAAAACTTTCTTGGGCACCGCAAGGGCGGGGTGGCCATGGCAGCCGTCGGTGCCTGTGCCGGGTTCGGGGCGATCTGTGGTTCATCGCTTGCCACGGCGGCCACCATGGGTCAGGTGGCGTTGCCCGAGCTTCGTAAATACGGGTATTCCGGTGGCTTTGCCACGGCCACTCTGGCCGCAGGCGGGACGCTTGGCATTCTGATCCCGCCTTCCGTGATTCTTGTGATCTATGCCACCCTGACCGAACAGAATATCGCCAAGCTGTTTTCCGCCGCCTTCATTCCGGGGGCGCTGGCCGCGGTTGGCTACATGATCACAGTCGGTATCTATGTGCGCTTGCACCCGGATGCCGCAGGCACCCGCCCGCCGGTGCCTTACAAGGAACGGTTCCGCGCTTTGCTTGACGTTTGGCCGGTGTTGATCGTGTTCCTGCTGGTTGTTGGCGGGATCTACCTTGGCTGGTTCTCACCCACCGCAGGCGCAGCCGTGGGGGCCGCAGGGACCGGGCTTATCGCCTTTTTCAACGGTGGACTGACCCGCCGTACCCTGTCCGAAAGCTTTCTCGCCACAGGGCGGTCCACCGCGATGATCTTTTTCATCGTGTTGGGGGCCGCGCTTTACAACGCGTTTCTTGCCCGAACCCGTGTGCCCCAGGAATTGGCCGAATTTGTCACCTCGCTGGGCTATTCTCCGTGGCTCATCCTGGCCATTATCCTGTCGCTTTACCTTGTCTTTGGGTGCGTGATGGACAGCCTGTCGATGATCCTTTTGACCGTGCCAATCTTCTTCCCGATCGTCAGCGCGCTGGACTTCGGGTTGACCGCTGAAGAGGTGGCGATCTGGTTTGGGATTATCGTTCTGATTGTTGTGGAGGTTGGATTGATAACGCCGCCCGTGGGGATGAACCTGTTTGTTATCAACTCGATGGACCGCAGTACCCCCATGGTCGAAACCTATCGCGCGGTGATGTATTTTGTCGCGTCCGATATCGTGCGGGTGATTGTTCTTGTTGCCTTCCCGTCAATCACGCTGGTGCTGGTGCGGGTGTTGTTCTGATTGGGATCAATCCGGCAGGGGGCCGCGTCAAACGGCCTCTTGCGCATATATCATAAAAGTGAGATGTGTCGCACTGTTCCCGCGAGTCTTAAAGGAGTGGACAGATGACAGTCGCCACGGAAAACACCGCGTCACAATCCGCCCGCGAACATGGCTTGCGCCATTACCCCGTGCCGCTGTTCGCTATCGTCATGGGCATGTCCGGGCTGACTCTGGCGCTGCATGCGGGCGAGGCCGCTTTTGGGATGGGGTCACAGATTTCGACGGTGACGTTCTATGTCACCCTCGTGCTTTTCGCAGGAATTTCATTGGGTTATCTTGCCAAGTTGGTGAAATACCCCGGAGCGGTTGTGGCCGAGTGGAAACACCCGGTGCGGCTTGCCTTTTTCCCGGCGATCTCGATTTCCATGCTGTTGCTGGCAACTGCGATGCTTGGCCGAAACGCAGGTTTGGCCGAGGGGCTGTGGCTGGTTGGCATGGCGCTGCAATTCGTGTTGACCATCGCCGTGGTGTCCAACTGGATCGGGACGCGAAGCTTTCAGCACGGGGTGTTGAACCCCGCGTGGTTCATCCCGGCGGTGGGGAACGTGATTGCGCCGATTGCCGGGGCGCAATTGGGCTATGTGGAATTGAGCTGGTATTTCATGTCCGTGGGGTTGATCTTCTGGCTTGTTCTGCTGACGTTGGTCATGAACCGCCTGATTTTCCACGATCCTTTACCCGGGAAATTGCAGCCGACTCTCGTGATTCTGATCGCCCCACCGGCCGTTGGTTTCGTGGCCTGGCTGGCGTTGAACAATGGTGAACTGGACGCTTTTGGGCGCATTCTGCTGAACAGCGCCTACCTGTTTACGGCCATCGTTCTGGTACAGCTTCCGCGCATCCTGCGGCTTGATTTTGCCCTTAGTTTCTGGGCGCTTAGCTTTCCTTTCGCTGCTGTGACCATCGCCAGTTTCCGTTTCGCCCAAGTGACTGGATCCGAGATTCATCGCGCCTTTGGCGGGGTGCTGTTGATGGCGCTTTGCGTGATCATCGCGGCTCTTTTGTTCCGCACGATCAAGGCGGCATTGGCTAAGAAGATTTGTGTGCCTGAGTAACCTCTTGTAACCCCTTCTAACCCCTTGGGGGGATGACCAAACCGTCACGTCGTCTGCAGGCTAATGCAAAGCGTTCGGCGAGGGGGACTCACATGAGAAAGCTGGTTATTCGCAACATCGGTATGATCCCGTCTGGCAGGATGGAAGAGCCATTGCCGGGGCGCGGTAAGCACCGAGGTGAACGCCCATGGCGTGGCCTGTGCGCCCGGTCTGATCGACGGCCACATGCACCCTGTGGTTTTGGTGACCGTTCTCCCTGTTAACCCTTCGATTCGGACAGTTTCCAAGAGGGGTGACTTCTGCGCACCGGGGCGGCACTCACCCGGCATAAAGGGGACGCCGGATTGCGGGACGCTGCAAAGGTTAAAACGTTTCCGCATTACGTTGACTCAGCGTGATGTGGAAACGCCGCACAACATATCAGGAGTGTGGGCGTTTCCAGCTCTTGCTGTGATTCAGCAACAACCGGAAACGCTTTAAAGCGTCCTGCCTTCGCCCTTTTCCCTGTCTCAGGTTAAAGGTCGAACGCTTTAGGCTGGTGGGACTCTCGCCCCCCTGTCACGGTGCTGTGAGGGGCAAAGAACAGATTGCTCCCGTTTGAAGGATCAGCGTTGGGGGTCGAGTCGCCGGATCAACGCGGCGATGCGCTGACCAATCAACTGGCTTGCCTTGTAGGAGGGGTGGATCATGTCGACACTGTGAAAGCTTCGGTCGCCATAGGGGACCATGTCGGCGATGGAGAGGAAGTGCATCCCGTCCACCTGAGCGGCAAGCCGGGCGACGCGGCGTTCAAACTCATCGCCGTCGTCCCGGCAGTGCTCAATCATGGAATCCACGCCCGGGCTGCGCAAATAGCCGACATAGATCACCTGGGCCCCGGATTTGCGGATGCGGGTGACCAGTTTGGCCAATTCGCCACCGCGCCCATTGGGGGTCAGCATTTTATTCAACCGCCGGTCACAGCGGTTACAGCCACAGCCCATCCACAGATCGTTGCCGCCGCCGGTGAGAACCACCCAGTCCCAGTCACCGGAGGAATATTGCCGCGAAATGCGCAGGCCCATGGCGCCGGAGACCGGCAATTTATAGATCAGGCGCGCGCCGGAGATGGCGCGGTTTTCCACCGGTTCACCAAGGTTGCGGGCAACGGAATGGGAAATCGAGCGCAGGGTTGCGCGGTGCCAGGCCATGAGGCTGTCCCCCATCGCGAGAATGCGTGGCGCGCTTCGGGCCGCGGTCTGGGCAGACGCGTCGGGCACGAGGGACAGGAGAGTGAAAACCGCAACCAGCCCCACAAGGAGGGCGCTTGTGAGGCGCTTGCCAAGCAAAGTCATCATGTTCGAACCAGTATCCTGTTTTATTCACATGCCCCGTACCGGGACACAGGTTAACACATTTCGGGCCGCAGTCGCACACGAATTTTAGCTAAAATTCATGACCCGCCGGGAGAGGGGGTTACACGAGTCTTCGGATGGGGTGGGGGGAGCAGATGATGATGAATTGCCCCCACCTCCAACAGTCTGAAATTGCGGCTTCGGATTTCTTGCATCAGGCGTTTGCGACCAACTTCCCGTTTCATGGAGGCAACCGAGCGCCGCAGGACGCCGCCTTTTGCCACGGCCTGGGCCGAAAACAGTTGTCCCGCCCACATATCCGCATTGGGATGGGCGTCTTGTTTCGTCCTGTCGATCTGTTGCAGCACCTTCATATTCCACAGAGTGGCGCAAAGTGGTTAATCAACGTTGAACAACTCCCCACTTTCCAAGCGCCTGAAACTACTGTATGGCCCCACCCATCTGAGACGTGACGCCATTGGCCCCCGGGCGCGTGCAATAGGATCATGGGGGCGGCGGCAATGGGGCCGCCATGCAAACGGGAGACGCGGGAGGGCCCGCGAGTGCTTCCAAAAGGATACGATACATGTTCAACGTAGCAACGAAATCGATGGAGTGGGGCGATGAGACCCTCACTCTGGAAACGGGCAAGGTTGCCCGTCAGGCGGACGGATCGGTCATCGCCACGCTGGGGGAAACCAGCGTCATGGCCAACGTGACCTTTGCCCGCCAGCAAAAACCGGGGCAGGACTTCTTTCCGCTTACGGTTCACTACCAGGAAAAATACTATGCCGCTGGCAAGGTGCCCGGTGGGTTTTTCAAGCGTGAGGCCCGTCCCACCGAGAAGGAAACCCTGACCGCGCGTCTGATCGACCGTCCGATCCGCCCGCTGTTCGTGCCCGGTTTCAAGAACGAAGTTCTGGTCATGTGCACCGTGCTGTCCCACGATCTTGAAAACGATCCCGACATGGTGGCGATGATCGCGGCCAGCGCCGCGCTGACCATTTCCGGTGTGCCGTTCATGGGCCCGATCGCGGGTTGCCGGGTTGGTTTCACCGAAGGCGAATACGTGCTGAACCCGCCGGTTGACGACATGCACGAGCTGCGCAACAACCCCGATCAGCGTCTGGACCTTGTTGTCGCCGGCACCAAGGACGCCGTGATGATGGTGGAATCGGAGGCCTATGAGCTGACCGAAGCCGAGATGCTGGGTGCGGTGAAATTCGCGCACGAGCAGATCCAGCCGGTTATCGACCTGATCATTGATCTGGCCGAAGACGCTGCGAAAGAGCCGTTCGACTTCCAGCCCGCCGATTACAGCGACCTCTATGAGGCTGTGAAGGCCGCAGGCGAAAAAGACATGCGCGCCGCCTTTGCGATCACCGACAAGCAGGAGCGCACCGCCGCTGTTGCCGCTGCGCGTGACGTGATCAAGGCCGCATTGACCGAAGAACAGCTGGAAGATGCCAACCTGGGTTCGGCGATGAAAAAGCTGGAAGCGGGTATCCTGCGCGGTGACGTGGTCAAAACCGGCAAGCGGATTGACGGGCGTGACACCACCACCGTACGCCCCATCGTGTCGGAAACCGGCCTGTTGCCGCGGACCCACGGTTCGGCGCTGTTCACCCGTGGCGAAACTCAGGGTCTGGTTGTGACCACGCTGGGTACCGGCGATGATGAGCAATTCATCGACGCGCTGCATGGCAACTTCAAATCGAACTTCCTGCTGCACTATAACTTCCCCCCCTATTCGGTGGGTGAAGCCGGTCGCGTGGGCCCTCCGGGTCGTCGTGAGATCGGGCACGGCAAACTGGCATGGCGCGCGCTTCAGGCGGTTCTGCCTGCGGCAACCGACTTCCCCTATACCGTGCGTGTGGTTTCGGAAATCACCGAATCCAACGGCTCGTCCTCGATGGCATCGGTCTGTGGTGGCTCGCTGTCCATGATGGACGCCGGTGTGCCGTTGAAATCGGCCGTGGCCGGGATTGCCATGGGGCTGATCCTGGAAGAAGACGGGTCCTATGCGATCCTGACCGACATCCTGGGTGACGAAGATCACCTTGGCGACATGGACTTCAAAGTGGCGGGCACCGAAGAGGGTATCACCTCGCTGCAGATGGACATCAAGGTTGCCGGCATCACGCCCGAGATCATGGAGAAAGCGTTGGCTCAGGCCAAGGACGCCCGTATCCATATCCTGGGTGAGATGAGCAAGGCGCTGGACGGTGCCGCGGAATTCAGCGTACACGCCCCGCGTATCGAAACCATGCAGGTGCCCACCGACAAGATCCGCGAAGTGATCGGGTCGGGCGGCAAGGTGATCCGCGAAATCGTCGAAGTGTCGGGTGCCAAGGTCGACATCAACGACGATGGCATCATCAAGATCGCATCGCCCAACGGCGAAGCCATTCAGAAGGCTTACGACATGATCCATTCGATCGTGGCCGAGCCGGAAGAAGGCAAGGTCTATGACGGTAAGGTCGTCAAGATCGTCGATTTCGGGGCCTTTGTGAACTTCTTTGGCAAGCGCGACGGTCTGGTTCACGTGTCCCAGATCGAAAACCGCCGCCTGAACCATCCTTCGGATGTGTTGAAAGAAGGTCAGGACGTGAAAGTGAAGCTTCTGGGCTTTGACGATCGCGGCAAAGTGCGTCTGTCGATGAAAGTTGTCGATCAGGAAACCGGCGAAGAAATCGTCGCGGAAAAGAAGGAAAAGAAAGAGGACTAAGCCTCTCTCTTTGACCAAACAGGAGACCCCGGTGGAAACGCCGGGGTCTTTGCTTTTTGAGGAAATCAAAGGGGGCGTGTGCATGGCCACGCACCACCCAAAACATGTCCTGTCTGCTCAAAGGGCGTCCAGTCTGTGTACCAGTCCTTTCAGAATGTGCTTCTGGGCGGTCACGTCATCCCCTTCCCAATCGGCGTTGCCGTTTCCAATTGACTGTTTGAGCGCATGGCATTCCAGCAGAACCCTGAGGTTGGCAGTCTCGATCATGTTGTCGTTTGGCTATATCTTTGAAACAGGGTCCAGTTTGAGCACACTCGGATTTGCACCGCTGCCGATTTCGCCCAGCTAAAGCGTGTCCGGTTCTTGTTGGATCAAATTAATACTTGGAAACGCCCACATCCCTACTGTGTTGCGCGGCTTTGTCCCGCAGGTCAGGTATTTCGAATGGTGACACAGGCAAAGCCCGGGCAAAGCGGCGAATGGGCCGGTCTGGCAAGCCAGAGGCCACTGCAACTTTACGTTTGCGTCAATTTTCGTGATTTATTCCCCCTTATTTTGTGCCCGCATTCTGGCAAACCCGACCCCGCAGAAGCGCGAAAGCGGTTCGGGTCTCATCGGAGGCTCGGGTGAAGAATAAGATGTTAGCCAGGTTTATCGGGACACTCACATTGGTTTTGTTTGGGTGTGGTGCCGCTGTGATCGCGGGCGCGGATATTGGTTTGACCGGGATCAGCTTTGCCTTTGGTCTGGCGCTGATGGTGATCCATCTGATTGGCGTCAATGTGACAGGCGTGTCGGTGAACCCGGCTCTGTTCGTGGGACCCGAGGCGATGGGACTGCTCTGGCTCTTTATCCTGGTGCCCATTCCGGGCGGCCTTGCGACCGGTGTGCTGTTCCGTAGCGGAGTGCTGGACAGCGCGTAAATTCAAACCCCCACTCACGGGGAGGTTTCGGCAATATACGCCGAAACCCGCAGGGGTCTTGCCGGGGATGGCAAGACCCCTGTCTCTTTTTGGCCTTAGGCCTTTCTCCTCTTTCCTCTTGTGGGATCGGGCAGGGGGGTCACAGATGCCCCTGTCACGGGGGTGTGAGCGCGTAGTGCTTGATTTTCGCGGCTGGCTTGGCAGGATGGACCTATTCAATACAGGGGTGTTCGTAGATGTTTTCACGCCGCAAGTTCATTGCTACCTCGGGTCTGAGCGCCGCCACCGTTGCGATGCCAGCCCTGGCCCAGACCAAGAAAACCGAGCCGTTCCAGCTTGACCCAAGGTTCGAACCGCAATTCGTGCGGATCAAGAAAGAGTTTCCACCCGGTCAGATTCTGATCCTGCCGCGCAGCCATTTTCTTTACCTCGTGACCGAACCGCGCAAGGCGATCCGTTATGGCGTCGGGGTTGGGCGCGCGGGGCTGGAATTCACCGGCAAGGCGACGATTGATGTGAAAAAGGAATGGCCCACGTGGCGTCCGACGGACGAGATGATCGCGCGCGACCCCAAAACCTATGCCAGGTTCCGGGGCACGGATTACGTCATGCCCGGCGGTCCAGCTAATCCGCTTGGGGCGCGGGCGCTTTACCTGTTCCAGAACGGGCGCGACACCTATTTCCGCATTCATGGCACAACCCAGCCGCAATCCATTGGCCGTTCTGTTTCGAACGGCTGTATCCGGATGCTCAACTCTCATGTGATCGACCTGTACGAGCGGGTGCCGATCGGGACGATGGTGACCGTGCTTTAATGCTACGTTGCCTCAGCGTGATGCGGAAACGCCGCACAACATATCAGAATTGTGGACGTTTCCGGCTATGGCTGTGATCCAACAACAACCGGAGACGCTTTAAGCTTCGGGGACGGGACGCGGGCGGCCGTTTTCGTCGATGGCCACATAGGTAAAGACACCTTCGGTCACTTTCTCCCGCTGGCCGCCCATACGGCGCAGGGCCCAGGCCTCGAGCCCGATTCCCATGGATGTGCGCCCCACACGGTCGATCCAGGCATAGACGCACAGCACATCCCCCACCTGCACCGGGCGGATGAATTTCATCGCATCCACAGCCACGGTGGTGACCCGGCCCGCGGCCCGTTGCGCGGCGACGATGCCCGAGGCCACGTCCATCTGTGACAGAACCCAGCCGCCAAAGATGTCTCCGTTCACGTTCACATCCGCAGGCATGGCGACGGTGCGCAGGGTCAGGTCTCCGCGCGGGGTTTCGGGGTCGGTCGTCATGGCTGGCCTCAGAGGTTGTTAAGGTTTTGGCAAGACTATTGGCATAGCTTGGGGAAGAAAATGGCCTTTGCCGTTTCTGTTTCGCGATTATGCCTCATTTCCGGCGCATTTGGGAGTGAAACAAGGGGAAAGCCGGAATGCCGCGAAAGAGAGACACATGGCCCTTGCACTGATCCTGATGACAAGCCTGTTTGGCGCGGTTGCGTCGGTCCTGTCGCTGGTCATGTTCGGGGCGGGCTGGGGCATGGCTTTTGCCATCTATGTTGCGGTGGCCACGGTGCCCGCGGCCATCGTTCTGGCCGGGGTCTATGCCTATCTGCTGATTTCCCAATCGGTGATGGCGCGGCAACACCCCGTGGCGCGGACGATCGAACACTGATCGCTTCATTGGGCGTCAGACCGCGCTTTTGACCCACTCTACAATTGACTGTGCCGGCATCGCGCCGGATTGACGTGCCTTTTCGCGTCCCCCGGCAAACCCGGCCATGGTTGGAATCCCGCGAATACCGTATTTCGCCCCGGCCTGGGGGTGGTCTTCGGTGTTTAGCTTGACCAGACGCGCGGTGCCGTTCAGCGTTGCGGCGGCCTTGGAAAATTCTGGTGCCATCATCCGGCAGGGGCCACACCACGGTGCCCAGAAATCCACCACCAGCGGCAGATCATCGTTGCGCACCGCCTTTTGCAGCGTGGCCAGGTCCACCTCGGCCACTTTCCCGGACAAAAGCCGCGCCCCGCAGGTGCCGCATTTCGCGGACCCCATCCGGTCGCCTGGGACGCGGTTCAGTTGTCCACAGTCAAGGCAGGTCAGTTTGCTGGTGCTGCTCATCGCGGGCCTCATTCGTTATATAACCAAACGACACAATTCTGATCGTGCCTTTTGACTATAAGTCTCTGATTTTACGCTGATGCTTCGTGGATCTTGGGATCAAAATCCACTCCCGTCAGCGATACATTCCGCAACCCATATATGAAGCCCGCCGGGAATTGTAAGGGGTCAGGATTTCAAAATACGGTCGGTCAGGTTCTGACGCCTGGCCACAAGCCGCGCAACGATGTCGGTCAGCGCGGGGTCGGCCCGGGTCAACAGCTCAAGCTCGTCCAGCCGGTTGGTGGCGACAAGCTGCAACACATCCTCGCGCAGCCCACCATTGGTGTGGCGGGGCAGGGCGGTCACAGGATGCACCAGTTCTGCCCGGGTTTCGGGAAGAAGCGCGCGCAGCGCAGCATGGTCCAGATCGGTTTCGGCAAAGACATAGACCCCAACCCCACGGGCGGGCAGGGCGTAAGTGAAGAGCGCAACCTCGGTGATCCCGGCACGGGCCAGCGTATCGCGCACCACTGCGCCATCGCGATCCAGCCGATCTTCGGTGCCTTCGCCATCGGACCAGTTCATCAAACGGCGTGTCACGAAGTTATAGGCGCGCTTGCCGGTAGCCATCCAAAGCCGCGAGGGCAGGGATTTGCGCGCCAACAGCCGACGTTCCGACGGGGTCAGCAGGTGCGGTGCAAAGTTGGCTTTCTGTTTCAACAGGTGGCGCAGGTCTTCGCGCGCCATCACGCGGAACAGTTTGCCCTTGCGCCGATGCACCGAAGCCAGTTGGAAATCAATCACTGCGGCGCGGCCATCGGGGGTGCGTAACCAGTTCTGGGGCTTGGCAATATCGTTATGGGTCACCCCGCGCCGCCGCATGTCGCGCAACAGGCGTTTGGCGTCCCTGTACCATTCGGCCGTGTCGGGTTTGGCCAGTTGCAGGGGCGTGCCGTGGGACCAGCTGCGTAACAGCCCCACCCGGTCGGCGCGCAGCAGCTGGGGCACGCCTTCGATCCCCTTGACCGCGCGCAGCCCCCTGATTTCCTTGCGGGCCAGCGCCCAGGCCAAGGGGCGGGCCCAAAGTGGCACGCCGTCGAGCTTGCGCAGCACCACCTTGAACGCGGGGTCTTCGGCCAGATGTCCCGAGATGGTTTCGGAAAACACGTCGCGTTTATGCACGGTTTCGGGCACGAAAGTCAGGTTGTCTTGGGTCGGTGTGTCTGGGGACTGGGCCAATCCGGGGCCTCCGAAAGAAAATCCGGGGCCGTGATAGCCCCGGATCGTTGGTGTTGTCCATGTTTTTCAGGTCGGGTTTTCAGGATGGCGCAGGTCCGGCAACATCACGCGTCGTCGTTGGACCAGCCCGATACCGATTTGACCTCAAGGAAATCCTCAATCCCCCAGACACCGCCCTCGCGCCCGTTGCCCGATTGTTTCATGCCGCCAAAGGGGGCACCGGCACCACGCGAGGTGCCGTTCATCTCGACCATGCCTGAACGCAGCGCCCGCGCCATGCGGTTGAGCCGCGCGCCGTCCTGGGTTTGCACATAGTTGGTCAGGCCATAGACCGTGTCATTGGCCATCTCGATGGCCTGTTCTTCGGTATCAAACGGGCTCATCGACAGGACCGGACCAAAGATTTCTTCGCGATAAATCCGCATGTCCGGTGTCACGTCGGCGAACACGGTGGGGCGGACATAGAAGCCTTTGTTCAAGCCTTCGGGCCGACCGGTGCCCCCGGCGACAAGCCGCGCGCCTTCGTCGATGCCCGACTGGATCAGGTCCTGAATCTTGTCCCATTGCACTTGGTTGACCACCGGTCCGATATGGCGACCGCTTTCATGGGCATTGCCCACGGTGACCTTGGCGGCCGCTTCGGCGGCAGCATCTACCGCCTGATCATACACGTCGCGCTGAACCAGCATCCGCGACGGGGCGTTACAGCTTTGGCCGGTGTTGTTCATCATGTGCATGACGCCGCGTTTCACCGCCTTGTCATCCGCATCGGCAAAGATCACGTTTGCGCCCTTGCCGCCCAGTTCAAGATGTACGCGTTTGAGCGTATCGGCGGCGGATTTGGAGATCAGCGTGCCCGCACGGGTGGACCCGGTGAAGGACACCATGTCCACATCCGCATGGGCGGTCAGTTGGCTACCCACACCCGCACCGTCACCGTTCACAAGGTTGAAAACCCCGGCGGGGAACCCGGCCTCGTCCATCATTTCGGCAAACAGCATGGCGTCCAGCGGCGTTTCCTCGGAGGGTTTCAGCACCATGGTACAGCCCGCAATCGCCGCCGCGCCCACCTTGAGCGTGACCTGGTTCATGGGCCAGTTCCACGGGGTGATCAGCGCCGCAACGCCCACCGCTTCGTGGATGATCCGGTCATTGGGGGCATGTTTGCCCAGCGGTTTGATAAAGTCGAACCCCTTGGCCGCGCGGATGAAATTGGCAAGGTGATAGGCACCCGCCCCCACCTGTGAGGTGTT
The DNA here is from genome assembly GCA_002747035.1 of Rhodobacterales bacterium. Lineage (GTDB taxonomy): Bacteria > Pseudomonadota > Alphaproteobacteria > Rhodobacterales > Rhodobacteraceae. The sequence continues at coordinate 113,984 of PDRZ01000019.1, read as the reverse complement.
GGACATGTCGATGGGCGCGCCCATCTCAAGCGTCATCAGTTCGGCCATCTCCGCGCTGCGCGCCTGGTAGAGTTCCAGAAGTTTCTCGACTTTGGCGATTCGCTCTTCGGGGGGCGTGGCCATCCAGCCGGGCAGGGCGGCCTTGGCTGCGGCCACGGCGGCGTCGGTGTCGGCCTGGCTGCCGAGGGAAATCACCGCGACCGCCTCTTCCGTCGAGGGGTCGATCACGTGGTGATCTGTGGCGGCGATGGGATCGACCCATTGGCCGTTGATATAGAACTGGCGTTTCTCGATCATGGTTGACCTCCGTTGGTTTCCGGTCACTGTGTCAGGGGAATCGCGCTCCGGCAAGGGGGGCGTGGACGTGACGTGCCAGGATTTGATCAAATTTATACCGGATGAACCGGGTGATTGGAAACCAGAGTTGAACCAAAACAAAGAGAGGATACCGAACATGGGTCTGCGTATCAACGATATCGTACCGAATTTCACCGCCGAAACCGATCAGGGGACAATTTCGTTCCATGACTGGATTGGCGACAACTGGGCTATTCTGTTTTCCCACCCCAAGGATTTCACCCCGGTCTGCACCACCGAGTTCGGTGCGGTCGCACAATTGGCCGAAGAGTGGGAGAAGCGGGGCACCAAGGTGATGGGCGTTTCGGTGGACGGGGTTGAGGAGCACAAGAAATGGAAAGGCGATATCGAAGCCTTTGCCGGGGCTCCCGCCGGGTTCCCGATTATTGCCGATGAAGAACTGGCCGTGTCCAAGGCGTTCGACATGCTGCCCGCCGATGCCTATCTGCCCGACGGGCGCACCCCGGCAGACAGCGCGACGGTGCGGTCAGTGTTCATCATCTCGCCGGACAAGAAACTGCAACTGACCATGACTTACCCGATGTCGGTGGGACGCAACTTTGCCGAGGTGCTGCGGGCGCTGGACGGGTTACAGCGGACCTATAATCAGCCGCTGGCGACCCCGGCGAACTGGACCATCGGTCAGGACGTGATTGTTGCGCTGGCGCTGGACAATGATCAGGCGCGGGAGAAATACGGTGAGATTGACATCAAGCTGCCCTATCTGCGCACCGCTGCGGACCCCAAATGATATGAACCGGGTGGGGCTCCCCGGAGCGCCCCATTTCCATCGGACCCATTATTCCCATGGGGTCCTTTAAAACGTTTCCAGTTCTTGTTGGATCACAGCAAGAGCGGGGAACGTTCACAGCCCTGATATGTTGCGCGGCGTTTCCGCATCACGTTGAGTCAGCGTAATGGCGAAACGCTTTAGGTGCCGTAAAGCGCGCCCCAGCGTTCGATCAGCCGCTGTTGCAGCCGTTTGGCGCGTTTGTTCCAGCCCCTGGCCCCTTGCGGTTGTTCCCGATCCGCCCGTTTGATCGCAGCGCGTTTGCCAGTGTCGGCGGCAAAGATGGCAAAAGCCATTTCAGTGCCATCTGCGGCCGTCATGTATCCGGCCAGCGCGCTGACGAAATTCAACGTTCCGGTTTTGGCATAAACCTTGATCGGGTGTGATTTGATCACCCGCCCCTTGGAATCGCGCATCGGGATTTTCTTGAGGATGGGTTTCAGCACCCCGGCTTTTTCGACCCTGACCAGCGCCTTTGCCATGTCCTGAGCCGTCAGCCGCGAGTCTTCGCCAAGCCCGGAGTGATCGACCAGTCTGGCCCCTTTCATCCCCAGCGCGGATTGGGCCCAACGGCTCATTTCCGCGCCGCTGCTGCGCAGGGTTCTGGTGCGGCCCTTGCGTTTGGCGGTGGCGGCCAGACCGACGATTTCGGCGGTCAGGTTGTTGGAGTATTTCAGCATGTCACGCAGGATCACGCGCAGCTCCGGGCTTTGATGGGTGATCAATACCGTGCCGCCCGAGTAGCCGTTGACCAGTTGCGCCCTGGCCAGGGTGATGCCCTGGGCGCGTGCGAAATAGCGAAACACCTCGCCCGCATAAAGCTCGGGTTGGCGCACGGGCAACCAACGCGACCCGCCTTTGCCAAGCGCGCCGCTGGCCACGGTCCAGATATCGCGCCCGCCTTTTTCGGCATAGCTGTAGACGGGCACCTGTCGTTTCGCGATGCTCATTCTGGCGACCGTCACGGGGGGGCGGTATTTGTCCGACCGGGCGTCCATCGCCGTCACCCAGCCTTTGTTGCCGCGTTTCCATTCGAAATGCACGCGGTTGAAATTCAGGTTCAGTCCCGACAGCGCGGGATTATAGCTTACATGGTCGGGCTGGGCCGGGTCGATTTGCCGGATCCGCGCAATCGGGCCGGGCGACACCAAGAAGTCGCCGGTCACCTTGTTGATTCCGGCGGCTTTGAGCCGTTTGGCCATGGTGGCCAGCCCATCGGTGGACAGGGTCGGGTCGCCGCCGCCCATCAGGATCAGGTCACCGCGCACAACTCCGCCCGACACGGTGCCGCGGGTCATCAGCCGGGTGTGAAACCGGTGGCCGGGGCCAAGCGCATTCAGCGCATAAAGCGCGGTCACGGCCTTGGTCACGCTGGCCGGGGGCTGGCCCAACCGCGCCTCGTTGCTTTCCAGAACAAGACCCGATTTTGCATCGGCCACGGCAAAGGCGACGGTTCCGCCCAACCTGGCCTCGGCAATCAGGGCATTTGTGCCGTAGACTTGGGGTGCCGGGACAGGTTTCGCCGCCGGTGTGCGGGGTGCCGTGCCCATGAAGCGTTCGGCGGTGCGTTCCGTGGGGCGTTCGGTGGGGCGCAGGGATGTGCGGGGCGCATCGGCCAGTGCGACCGTGGAGAGGGCCGCAACGAGGGAAATGGCGAAAAACCGTTTGAAAAATCTGTTCGTCATGGGATGAATTAACCTTAATGCCGTAGTACAAACAAGCACGGTTTGGTGAACAAATTGTTTATTTTTTCCGGGGATAGGAGGGGGTTTTCCCCCAGTCGCCCCGGGCGCGGATCGCGGTAGAGGAGGCGTTGGACATGGGCATGTTGACAAAGCACCAACGGGGGGCGGGGCCGTGGGGCAACAGCCTGCTTTCCCGCCCTGACAGGCGGGCGCGCATATGGGTGCGCGCGGCCTTGGCGGTGCGTGCGGCCACGCGGTCGCCGGGGCGGGCGAGGATGCCGATGGGCACGGTGGCCATGATCCCGCGCCAGTCCTGCCATTGATCGAATTGCACAAGATTGTCGGCCCCCATGAGCCAGACAAAGTTGAGCCGGGGCCGCGCGCATCTCAGCGCGGCCAGGGTTTGCGCGGTAAAGCGGGTGCCGGCCTGGGATTCGAAATCGGTGATATGCACGCGCGGGTGTTGCATCACCTGCCGCGCCCGCTCCATCCGGTCCGTTAGCGGGGCAGGCCCGCGGGATTTCAACGGGTTGCCGGGCGAGACCAGCCACCACACCTGATCCAGCCCGAACCGTTTCAGCGCCGCACGGGTGATATGGGCGTGGCCTTTGTGGGCGGGGTCAAAGCTCCCTCCCAACAGGCCGATCGACTGGCCCGGGCGGGCATATGGCAGGTTGTATTGCATCGGTGCGGGTTGTGGCGCGCATGGCAGGATGAGTCAATTGGCGGTTCGCTTTCTGTGCATCACGCTACCGATTGCCCCCGGCCCCGACAGCGGCTATCACATTCGCCAAACCCGATTTTCCGTTCAGAGGACCAGAACCCCATGGCAGCCTATCAATATGTTTATCACATGCAGGGCGTTTCCAAGACCTATCCCGGTGGCAAGAAATGCTTTGAGAACATCCATCTTTCGTTCCTGCCCGGCGTGAAGATCGGTGTTGTGGGCGTTAACGGGGCGGGCAAGTCGACCCTTCTCAAGATCATGGCCGGGCTGGACAAGGATTTCACCGGTGAGGCCTGGGCTGCCGAGGGGGCTCATGTGGGGTACCTGCCCCAGGAACCCGAACTGGACGCGACGCTGGATGTGCGTGGCAATGTCATGCTGGGGGTGAAGGCCAAGAAGGATATTCTTGATCGTTACAACGAGTTGGCGATGAATTATTCGGACGAAACCGCCGAAGAAATGGCCCAGTTGCAGGATGAGATTGACAGCCAGAACCTTTGGGATCTGGACAGCCAGATCGACGTGGCGATGGAGGCGCTGCGCTGCCCGCCTGATGACGCCGATGTGACCACCCTGTCGGGCGGGGAAAAGCGCCGGGTCGCCCTGTGCAAGCTGCTGTTGGAGCAGCCTGATATGTTGTTGCTTGACGAACCGACCAACCACCTTGATGCGGAAACCATCGCGTGGCTGCAACAGCACCTGATCGACTATAAAGGCACGATCCTGTGCGTGACCCACGACCGCTATTTCCTGGATGACATTACCGGCTGGATCCTTGAGCTGGATCGCGGGCGCGGTATCCCTTATGAGGGCAACTACTCGGCCTGGCTGGAACAGAAGGCCAAGCGGCTGGAACAGGAAAAGCGCGAAGACAAGTCCAAACAGAAGACGCTGGAACGGGAACTGGAATGGATGCGCCAGGGACAAAAGGCACGTCAGGCCAAGTCCAAGGCGCGGATCAACGCCTATAATGAGATGGCCAACCAGTCCGAACGGGAAAAGCTGTCCCGCGCCCAGATTGTCATCCCGAACGGCCCCCGTCTTGGCAACAAGGTGATCGAGGTCGACGGCATCTCGAAACACCTTGGCGACAAGCAATTGGTGGAAAACCTGTCCTTTTCCCTGCCCCCCGGCGGGATTGTGGGGGTGATCGGACCCAACGGCGCGGGTAAAACCACGCTGTTCCGTATGCTGACCGGGCAGGAACAGCCCGACAGCGGCACGATTTCCTATGGCGACACTGTACAGCTTTCTTATGTGGATCAGTCGCGCGATGACCTGAAGGACGACGAAACCGTATGGGAAGCCATTGCGGATGGTCAGGACATCATCAAGCTGGGCGATGCAGAGGTGAACGCGCGGGCCTATTGTTCGGCCTTCAACTTCAAGGGCGGGGACCAGCAGAAGAAAGTGTCGCTGCTTTCGGGCGGGGAACGCAACCGGGTCCACATGGCGCGGCTGTTGCGGGAAGGCGGCAACGTGTTGCTGCTTGACGAACCGACCAACGATCTTGACGTGGAAACCTTGCGCGCGCTGGAAGACGCGCTGGTGGATTTCGCGGGCTGTGCGGTTGTGATCTCGCACGACCGCTTCTTCCTTGACCGGATCTGTACCCATATCCTTGCCTTTGAAGGCGATGCCCATGTGGAATGGTTCGAGGGCAATTTCGAGGATTACGAGGAAGACAAGAAACGCCGTCTTGGTGCCGACGCCCTGGAACCCAAGCGCATGAAGCACAAAAAATTCACGCGGTAATCGCATATCGCGGAGATATAGCAGACGCCCGGCGGAAATGCCGGGCGTTTTCGTGTTCAAAGGGGCTTTCAAAGAATCCGGGAAAGGATCAGGGCATTTCGAAACCAGTTTTCCGTCTCAGGTTCAGCCCGACCCGCTTGGTCAGGTTGAACAACACCGCCGCATGATCCGGGTGCAGCCGGCCGAGGCCGCTCCGCAGGGGGAGAGCAAACAGGGTCAGAGTGAAAATGAAAACAATCAATCGAGCCATCGGGCCGTTTCTTCAATCAATTGGAATTAAAAGCGAATAGTGAAATCGTTGCACGTGAGGGGAATTCAGACAAGTCAGGTATTCGCGACCTGTCGAAGCCGTTGTGGGGGCTGTGGTGGGGACGGATGTTTGGGCGGTGTTCGGCAGGATTGCAGGCCATCCTGCAGGCAATGCCGAACGATCTTTGCAGCACTCTGCGCGCCTTGGGGCAATCAATGCGGCGGTGTTTCAACCGGACAGAGTGACCCGGCAGAACGCCGCGCCGAAAATGACAGAACAGACAGGGCGCAGAAAGAGCGCGAAACGGGACGCTGACAGGCGATTGCCCGTCGACCCTTGGAGAGCAGAGGTCAGAGTGTCATGTGCCGCGCCCGAGCGCCGCGTTCGATGGCGGCGGCGTGAAGCCGGTCGATGTTCAGCTCGTAACGGATTTCTTCCAACAGGCGCAGTTCGGTTTCCGTCAGTGCCCCATCCGCCGCCGCGACGTCACAGGCCAGCGCGTAAGCGGTTTCAAAAAGCGCTTCGGGCAGGTTGTCCCGCACCAATCCGAACATGGCGTCCAACCCATCCTCCTGTTCAAACAGGTCGAACACGGTTTGAGCCATCAGGTTCATCCGGTCGATATCGTAATTCGCAAAAATCGGCAGGTTGTTCACCGCCGATTGAATTTTGACCAGCTCTGAGGTGCGGATATCTTCGTCCGACGCGGAGACGGCGATCATGATGGCCACAAGGCAATCCTGTGCAGTCAGCGGGTGGGGGAGTTCCTGGGTCATCGTGTCTGTCCTTTCCGGGGATATCGCGCCGGGTCATTTCCACGGGCTTTGGCGGTGAAAATATTGACGTCTTGCCGGATGGGCAATAGGAACCAGCGGACCTTTTCGCGCATGGGGCGCGAGAGGCAAATGGAGAATCAGACATGTCCGATCTGCGGGATGCCGCCCTTGCAAGCAAAGCCTGGCCCTTTGAAGAAGCGCGCCGGGTGCTCAAACGCTATGCCAAGGGCGGGCCGGAAAAGGGATATGTGCTGTTCCAGACCGGGTATGGGCCGTCGGGCCTGCCTCATATTGGCACCTTTGGCGAAGTGGCACGCACCACAATGGTGCGCCGGGCCTTTGAGATGATTTCGGACATCCCCACGCGGCTGATCTGTTTTTCCGACGACATGGACGGGTTCCGGAAAGTGCCCAGCAACCTGCCGATGCAGGAAGAGTTGAAAGAGGATCTGCACCTGCCGCTGACCAAGGTACGCGATCCGTTTGGCACCCATGAAGGGTTTGCCCAGCATAACAACGCGCGACTTTGCGCGTTTCTGGACAGTTTCGGGTTCGAATACGAGTTCGCCAGCGCCACCGAGTATTACCAGTCGGGCAAGTTTGACGAGATGCTGTTGATCGCTCTGGAGCGGTTCGACAAGATCATGGAGATCATGCTGCCCACGCTGGGGGCCGAGCGTCAGGCGACCTATTCGCCCTTCCTGCCGGTTTCCCCCAAGACGGGCCATGTGTTGCAGGTGCCCACGTTGGAACGCAACGTGGAAAAGGGCACGATTGTTTATGAAGAGCCCGATGGCGAGCGGGTCGAAGTGCCGGTGACCGGCGGCCATGTGAAGATGCAGTGGAAACCCGATTGGGCGCTGCGCTGGGCTGCGCTGGGCGTGGATTACGAGATGTCGGGCAAGGATTTAATTGATTCGGTAACTCAATCGTCGAAAATCTGTCGCGCGCTGGGGCAGCGGCCGCCGGAATCGCTGTCTTATGAGCTGTTCAACGACGAGCAGGGCCAGAAGATTTCAAAATCCAAGGGCAACGGGTTGTCGATGGAAGAGTGGCTGACCTATGCCGCGCCGGAATCCTTGCAGTATTTCATGTATCAGAAGCCGAAATCGGCCAAGCGGCTGTATTTCGATGTGATCCCCAAGGCGGTGGATGAATACCACCAACAGCTGCGCGCCTATCCGGGGCAGGATGTGAAAGCCCGGTTGAACAACCCGGTGTTCCATATCCACGGCGCGGATGTGCCAGCGTCGGACATGGTGGTGCCGTTTGCGATGCTGCTCAACCTGGCCAGCGCGTCGAGCGCAGAGAACAAGGACACGCTGTGGGCCTTTATCGGTAAATACGCGCCCGAGGCATCGCCCGAAACCAACCCGGCGCTGGATGCGGCCGCGGGGTTTGCGGTGCGCTATTTCAACGATTTTGTAAAGCCGGCCAAGGTTTACCGCGCCCCGACGGATCAGGAACGCGCGGCGCTGGAAGATCTGGCGGCCGGGTATTCGGACGGCGCGCGGGCGTTGGAGTTGATTGCGGCCAAGAATGCCGCCATGGGCAATGACGATCCGTTGCCCGAGGTGGATTTTTCGAGCGAAGAATTCCTGCAATCCGTGGTCTTTGCCGTGGGCAAGACCCATGGGTTCGAAAACCTGCGCGATTGGTTCAAGGCGCTTTACGAAGTGCTGTTGGGCGCGTCGCAGGGCCCGCGTTTTGGTAGCTTTGCCGCGCTTTACGGGGTGGAAGAAACCGTGGCGTTGATCCGCAAGGGGTTGGACGGCCAACTGAGCTGAGGCTGTGAAATCGGGATCGGGATCGCCCCCGGCGGGCGTCCCACCCACCCACCCCCGCCCGCCGGGGGCGATCCGGTTGTGAGACCTGGTGTCCATGGGCCGCGACGGTGTGGGACATTTGACAAGTGAGCGAGGGACAGTCCGTGAAGCGTATCGTTATTTTGACCGGTGCCGGAATATCGGCGGAAAGCGGGCTGGGTACGTTTCGCGATGTAGGCGGGTTGTGGACCAGATATGATCTGAATGAGGTTGCGACCCCGGAGGGGTTCGCACGTAATCCTGCATTGGTGCATGAGTTTTACAATGCGCGCCGGGCCAATTGCCGGGAGGCGACGCATAACGCGGCCCATACTGCGCTGGCCCGGTTGCAAGAGGCGTTTCCGGGTGAGGTGGTGATTGTCACACAAAACGTGGACGATTTGCATGAACGGGCCGGGGCACGGGATGTGATCCACATGCACGGGCAGTTGGATCAGGCGCTGTGCGCGGCCTGTGGTGCCGTTTGGCCTGCGCCGCGCGAGATGGCACCGAATGATGCCTGTCCGTCATGCGGTGCCCAGGCCACGCGGCCCGATATCGTGTGGTTCGGCGAGATCCCCTATCACATGGAGCGGATCCTTGAAAAACTGGAGAGTTGCGATCTGTTCGCGGCCATTGGCACCTCGGGCGAGGTTTACCCTGCTGCCGGGTTTGTTCAGGCCGCTGCCGGGGCAGGGGCGCATACGGTTGAGTTGAACCTGGATCCGTCGTCCGTTGTATCGTCGTTTGTCGAAACCCGGTTTGGACCGGCGACAGAGGTGGTGCAGCGTTGGGTGGACGACCTTTTGGAGAGTTCTGGTGTGAAATGAAAACAGCGCCCGGGCCGATGGCCGCAGGCGCTTTGATATAGCCAAACAACACAGTTCTCACTGTGCCTTTTGACTATAAGTCTCTGATTTTACGCTGATGCTTCGTGGATTTTGGGATCAAAATCCACTCCGGTCAGCTATATCAATCGGACCTTCGGGGTCAGTCCGACGCCTGGCCGTCTTTCTTTTTCATGCCACCTTGGCCGTGGTTGCCATGTTTCATGTGCTTCATGTGTTTCATGCCGTGTTTGGGTTTGCGCTCCAGGTCCACGGGGATTTCGATCTGAACTTCTCCGGCTTTTTCAAAGACCAAGGTGACGGGTACCATATTGCCCTGTTCAAACGGGGCCTTGAGGCCAAGGAACATCACGTGATGCCCGCCGCGTTTCATTTCGATCATGCCATCCTTGGGCAGGGCAAAGCCTTCTTCCACGTGGATCATTCGCATCACGCCGTCGGCGTTTTCCTTGTGGGTGTGCAGTTCAACCCGGTCGGACACGTCGGATTTGGCGTCGATCAGGCGATCATCCGCGCCAGTATGGTTCGTGATGGTCATAAAAGCCGCGCCGGATTTGGACATCATCGCGCTGGCCCGGGCATAGGGATCGTGGATCATGATACCTTCGGCAAAGGCGGGAAGGGCAAAGGAAACAACCGCCGCAGCGGCCAGCATGGTGGATTTAAAAGACATTCCGTCTCTCCTTTATTTCTTGAAATCTGTTGGGGGATTTGGGCACCGGCAAGGCACCGGGATCAGGTCGAAACCTACTTGTCCCAAGGGGGGCCACGGGCGACAGATGCAACCGCGTGCATTGAAACCGCATCCACGGCTTTGCCATGCGCCAACCGGAACCCGTGGCCCAAAGGACGCAGGGGCCACTCTGGATCAGGGCTATGCACATCAAACAGCGAAAGCGCGCAGTCGGGACAAATATGCGGCTGGCCAACGGGCTGCCCACCTTCATCCACAAGAACGGCAATGGGGCCGGTGCCAGTACACAGCACAATCTTGCCCACAGCATTTGGCATGCCACGTGCCACGGCCATGCTGTGCCCGGTCAGGGCAAGCACCAGCGCAAGGGCCAGCGCGAGATATGAGCGGATCATCCCCTTCATTATGCCCGCAGTGTTGGCACGATCCTGCAAGAGATGAAAGGGGCCAAGTTCCCGCATCGGCAAAAGATGGGCAAAAGGGTGCGACAGGTGCCAATCCCGAGGCGGCGGCCGGGGGCCGACGCACGAGTTATCGTGGGTGCCCGGTACGGGCACACAATTGGATCACCTCTTCGGCAACGGTGTCCCGGAAACGACAAAAACGGCCCCGCCACAATGGACAGGACCGTCAGAATCTTGGAGCGTCAGAAACGATCAGGCCGCAGCTTGCGCTTTCTTGATCTCTTTCTTGACCTTCAGCGCGTTGGCCGACAACTCTTCGTCCTTGGCTTTGGCCAGGAACGCGTCAAGTCCGCCACGGTGGTCCACCGAACGCAACGCCGCCGCCGAGATGCGCAACTTGACGCCACGGCCCAAGGTCTCGGATTGCAGGGTCACGTCGTTCAGGTTCGGCAAAAACCGACGACGCGTTCTGTTTTTGGCGTGGCTGACATTGTTGCCAGTCATCGGGCCTTTTCCGGTCAGTTCGCATACACGCGACATGTGTCCATCCTTATCTTGATCTTGCCAGACCACCCGTGGTGCCACGGGGCCGGACAATGCAAACGGGCACTGCAAGCAACAGCGCCCCGAATTCCGTTCGGGGTGAATAGGGCTGTTTGGGGGTCCCGTCAAGTGATTCACCCGGGGCAGGGGTGCATTAATCCACCTCTTCCCCGAGAAATCCGCCCGATTGCCGTGACCAGAGCCCCGCATAGATGCCGCCATGCGCCAAAAGCTCGGCGTGACTGCCGGATTCGACGATTCTGCCGGCATCCATGACCACGATCCGGTCCATATGGGCGATGGTAGACAGACGGTGGGCGATGGCGACCACGGTTTTGCCTTCCATCATGCCATAGAGCGTCTTTTGAATCGCCGCCTCGACCTCGGAATCCAGCGCGCTGGTGGCTTCGTCCAGCAAAAGGATCGGCGCATCCTTGAGAATCACCCGGGCCAGTGTCACCCGCTGGCGTTGCCCGCCAGACAGCTTGACCCCACGTTCGCCCACATGGGCGTCAAACCCGGTGCGGCCCTGCGGGTCTTGCAGATCGGCGATGAAATCCAGCGCCTCGGCCTGGCGCGCGGCCGCGATCATTTCGGCCTCGCTCGCATCAGGGCGGCCATAAAGGATGTTGTCGCGCACCGAGCGGTGCAGCAATGCGCTGTCCTGTTGCACCATGCCGATATTCAGGCGCAAGCTGTCCTGGGTCACGCGCGAGATATCCTGACCATCAATCAGAATGCGCCCCTGTTCGGCGTCATAGAACCGCAGCAACAGCTTCACCAGCGTGGATTTCCCAGCGCCTGAGCGGCCCACAAGCCCAACCTTTTCCCCCGGCGCAATCGACAGGGTGATGCCGTCGATCCCGCCGGTGTCGCGGCCATAACGGTGTACCAGCCCTTCAATCGTGATCGCGCCCCTGTCCATGGTCAGGGGCTTGGCTCCGGGCGCATCCACAAGGTCGATGGGCTGGGCGATGGTCTCCATCCCTTCGGCGACGACGCCCAGTTGGCGGAAAAACGTGGTCAGCGCCCACATGATCCAGCCGGTCATGGAATTGAGCCGCAGGGTCAGCGCCGTGGCGGCCGCAACCGCGCCGACGCTGGCCTGACCCTGCATCCACAGCATGACGGCCCAACCGACAACCCCCACGATCAGGAACCCGTTTAGCGTCACAAGTCCGATATCCATGCGGGTATAGATGCGCATTTCGGTGAAAAACGTCCGGCGCGCGTTTTCGATCGCCTCGCGGGCATAGGTCAGTTCGCCATCGTGATGGGCGAACATCTTGACCGAATGGATATTGGTGTAACTGTCCACCACACGCCCCGTTACCGCGCTGCGCGCATCCGAGGCGGCCTGGGATGCCGGACCCACACGCCGGATCGCCCAGCGCATGAGAAACCCGTAAGCCACGAGCCAGAGCACCAGAGGAAGCGCCAGTCGCGGATCGGCTCCGGCCAACAGGATCACCGCCCCCACCACATAGGCAATGGAAAAGGTGATGGCGTCGAAAATCTGGAATACCGCTTCGCCCGCCGCCGGGGGGGTCTGCATGATCCGGTTGGCAATCCGCCCGGCAAAGTCGTTTTCAAACCACCCCACGGATTGGCGCAGCACATGGGCATGGGACCGCCACCGGATCAGTGTGCCAAAATTGGGCAGGATCGCATTGTTTAAAAGCAGCACGTTCAGAACATGCAGCGCCGGGCGCAGGATCAGAATGAACAGGGCCAGCGCAATCAATGCGCTGCCGTGGGTTGCCCAGACCTGGCCCGGGTCCCCCGACAGGATGTCCACGACCCAGCCCATGGCCCAGATCAGCGCGATTTCCACCACGGCCACAACCACCGACACTATCCCGGTCCACCACATGACCCGTTTGAACGGGCGGGCATAAGCCAAAAGGAAGGCCATCAGGGTTTGCGGCGGCACGTCCGGCGCATCATAGGGGGTATAGGGGTCAACAAGGGTTTCGAAAAAACGGAACATCAGACAGGTCTTTCAGATAGGAAACAGGCGATATGCATCCGGTGGCGTGCTCAGATGAACACGCGCCCCGGTTGGGAAGCGGGGGGCAGGGGTTCAGCTGATGCTGTTCCAGATCCCGAAATACATATCGCACCCTCCTGATGTTCGTGCTGATGGGAACGCTAACCGATTCCCCATGATCTGTCACGCCCTCTGTCTGGCCCCCGCTTGCCCCCTTCTTCCCACCCGGATAGACCAGAGTGAAACCGGGGCCAGAGGGGGGGGGCGTAACGCGATGAGTTATCTGGGTGTCGAAAGCTCGATCACCGGGCGGCGGTGGGTCGGGCCGGGGATCGAAACCGACCGCGCGGGCGAAGCGCTGGCCCAGGAGACCGGGTTACCACGCCCGGTGGCGCAGGTGCTGGCGCGGCGGGGGGTGTCGGCACAGGAGGCCGACGCGTTCCTGTCCCCTGCCTTGCGGGATCTGATGCCGGACCCGCGTAGCCTGCGCGATATGGAAACCGCCGCCGCGCGGTTCCTGTCGGCGGTTAAGCGGCGCGAAAAGATCGCCGTCTTTGCAGATTACGACGTGGATGGGGGCAGTTCGGCAGCGTTGCTGTTGGACTGGCTGCATCAGATGGGGCGCGAGGCGACCCTGTATGTGCCCGACCGGATCGAAGAAGGCTATGGTCCCAACGCACCGGCGATGGAGGCGCTGGCGCGGGATCATGACCTGATCATATGCGTTGATTGCGGGACGTTGAGCCACGATGCGCTGGCGGCGGCCAAGGGCGCGGATGTGGTGGTACTGGATCACCACCTTGGCGGCGAGGTTCTGCCCCCGGCCGTGGCCGTGGTGAACCCGAACCGACAGGATGAAAGCGGTGACTTGGCGCATCTTTGCGCGGCGGCGGTTGTGTTTCTGATGCTGGTCGAGGCCAACCGGCAGATGCGCGAAGACGGGGCCAGGGGGCCGGATCTGATTGCGATGCTGGACCTTGTCGCGCTGGCCACCGTGGCGGATGTGGCCCCGTTGATCGGGGTCAACCGGGCCTTTGTCGTGCAGGGGTTGAAGATCATGGCGCGGCGTGCCCGTCCCGGTCTTGTGGCGCTGGCCGATGTGGCGCGGATGGATACGGCACCCGCGCCCTATCACCTTGGGTTCCTGCTTGGACCCCGTGTCAATGCCGGGGGGCGGATCGGCAAGGCCGACCTTGGCGCGCGGCTGTTGGCCACGCGCGATCCGCATGAAGCGGCGGCGATGGCGGAACGGTTGGACCAGTTGAACACCGAGCGGCGCGATATCGAATCGGCGGTGCGCGCGGCGGCGATGGAGCAGGCCGAGGCGCGCGGGCTTGACGCGCCGTTGGTCTGGGCCGCGGGCGAAGGGTGGCATCCCGGTGTTGTCGGGATCGTTGCATCGCGTTTGAAAGAAGCCACGGGCCGCCCGTCCGTGGTGATCGGGCTGGAGGGGGACGAGGGCAAAGGTTCGGGCCGGTCCGTGTCGGGGATCGACCTTGGTGCCTCGGTTCAGCGGCTGGCGGCGGAGGGGTTGTTGATCAAGGGCGGCGGGCACAAGATGGCCGCCGGGTTGAGCGTCGCCCGCGATTCGCTTGAGGCGGCGATGGCGCGGTTGTCCGAGTTGCTGGCCAAACAGGGGGCAGACCAGTTGGGGCCTGGGGATATGAAACTGGACGGGACGTTGATGCCCGGCGCGGCCACGGTGGAACTGGTGGAACAGATCGACCGGGCCGGCCCGTTTGGCGCGGGTGCCCCGGCCCCGCGATTTGCCTTTCCCGACGTGGCGATTTCCTTTGCCCGCCGGATCGGGGACAGCCATTTGAAAATCGGGTTCGGAGACGGGATGGGCGCACGGATCGACGGTATCGCCTTTGGCGCGTTTGATGGCCCTCTTGGCCCTGCGCTTGACTCTCATGGTGGGGCGCGGTTCCATCTTGGTGGACGTTTGGAGCTGAATCACTGGCAGGGGCGGGTGTCGGTACAGTTGCGGCTTGAGGATGCGGCTCCGGCGCAGGGGTGAGCCGCCGGGGGGCACCGGGCCACGCCACAAAAAATCGCTGGCAGGCAAAATTTGTACTTGCGCCCGTGCGCACCTTGGCCTAGATAGCGCCTCACGATTTGGTATGCTCCGTTCGTCTATCGGTTAGGACGCCAGGTTTTCAACCTGGAAAGAGGGGTTCGATTCCCCTACGGAGTACCATTTCGAAACGTTCTCCCATCCGTAGAAAATCCCTGGCACCGCCGTATAACAGGCGCGCGAGCGCCGGTTTGGTGCCTGCGGTGTCGTTTTGAAACCCAACTTGTAATTGCGGGTTTGACATCCCCTGTCATCCGCATTCACCTGTTCCCGACAACAGAGGGGAGCGGTGCCGTGGATCGTGCGGATATTGTAGATCGGGCATTTCGGGACGCGGTTTCGGCGGGGCGGTTGCCACCCGGAAAACCGGCCGCCGGGCCGTTGAGTGCCCCGGAAGCGGTCGAGATTTTCCGGGCCCAATGCCTGAGTCGCAATCTGGACCGCCGGTCGCGGAATATGCAGGCCGAAGGGCAGGGGTATTACACCATCGGATCAAGCGGGCACGAGGGCATGGCGGCGGTGGCGGCGGCGCTGCGCCCCGACGACATGGCGTTTCTGCATTATCGCGATGGCGCGTTTCAGACCATGCGCAGCGCGCAGGTGCCGGGCACCACCCCGGCCTGGGACATGTTGCTGTCCTTTGCCACATCGGCGCGGGACCCGATGTCGGGGGGGCGGCACAAGGTGCTGGGATCGCGCGCCCTTGCCAT
The DNA here is from genome assembly GCA_002747035.1 of Rhodobacterales bacterium. Taxonomy (GTDB): domain Bacteria; phylum Pseudomonadota; class Alphaproteobacteria; order Rhodobacterales; family Rhodobacteraceae. The sequence goes on along the minus strand of PDRZ01000019.1, from coordinate 98,573 downwards.
TCCTCCGCAAACCTCGACCATCGCCAGCCATTTGCCCAAGGCGGTGGGCGCGGCCTATTCCATCGGGCTTGCCAGACGTCATCCGCCGGAACATCGTGTGCTGGCCGAGGACGGCGTTGTCATGTGTTCCTTTGGCGATGCGTCTTCCAACCATTCCACGGCTCAGGGCGCGATCAACACGGCCTGTTGGACGGCGTTTCAATCCGTCCCCCTGCCATTGCTGTTTGTCTGCGAAGACAACGGGATCGGCATTTCCACCCGCACCCCGCGGGGGTGGGTTGCGGCGAATTTCGCGGACAGGCCGGGGTTGAAATATTTCCACGCCGATGGGTTGAACATATTCGACACGTTCCGCGTGGCGCAAGAGGCGGCAAACTATGTCCGCACCCGCCGCAAACCCGCTTTCCTGCACCTGTCGCTTGTTCGGCTATACGGCCATGCGGGATCCGATCTGCAACAGGCCTATCTGCGCAAAGAGGTGTTCGAAGCCTGGGAGGCCGATGATCCGTTACAGCATTCCGCGCGGTTGCTGATTGATTCGGGTGTGCTGACTTCGGAGGAGGTTCTGGCCATATATCAGGAAAGCGAGGATCAATGCACCCGCGTGGCCGAAGAGGTGGTGAAACAGCCCCGGTTGCAAAGCGCGGGTGAGGTCATGGCCTCGCTGATTCCCCCCGCGCGCGGGAATGCGCCCTGCAACGGAGTGAGCCAGGAAGCGCGCGCGCGCGCGTTTGGCAGTGACCTCAAGCAGATGGACAGCCCGCAGCCCATGGCCAAGCTGCTCAACTGGGCACTTACCGATCTGATGCTGGAACATGGCGAGATTGTCATGATGGGCGAGGATGTGGGGACAAAGGGCGGGGTCTATGGCGTGACGCAAAAGTTGATTGATCGGTTCGGTACGGATCGGATGATCGACACGCTGCTGGACGAACAATCCATTCTGGGGCTGGCGATCGGCATGGCCCATAACGGGTTCGTGCCCATGCCCGAGATCCAGTTTCTGGCCTATGTTCACAATGCCGAGGACCAGATCCGGGGCGAGGCGGCGACATTGTCGTTTTTCTCCAACGGTCAGTTTACCAACCCCATGGTGATCCGCATCGCCGGGTTGGGATACCAGAAAGGGTTCGGCGGGCATTTCCACAATGACAACTCGCTGGCCGTGTTACGCGACATCCCGGGCGTGGTTATTGCCTGTCCCTCGCGGGGGGATGACGCGGCCATGATGATGCGCGAATGTGTGCGGCTGGCGCGGGAAGAACAGCGGGTGGTGGTGATGGTGGAGCCCATCGCGCTTTATCCCATGCGGGACCTGATGGAAGACAAGGATGGCGGATGGATGGCGCGGTATCCGTCCCCGGACCGGCGCATCGCCTTGGGCGAGGTGGGGGTTGAGGGGGACGGCCCGCTGGCGATCCTGACCTATGGCAACGGGCGATACCTGTCGACCCAGGCCGCCGCCGATTTGGCCAGAGAGGGGATCGCCACCCGGATCATAGACCTGCGCTGGCTGGCTCCTCTGCCCGAAACGGGCATCCTCGCGGCCCTGGAGGGCGCTGAGAAAGTATTGATCGTGGATGAATGCCGGGGCACGGGCAGCCAGTCGGAGGCGTTGATGGCCCTGTTGTACGAGCGCACGGAATTGCCCCATGCCCGGATCGTGGCCGAAGACAGTTTCATCGCCACCGGCCCGGCCTATGCCGCCACCATGCCGTCGCGCGACAGTATCGCGGATGCGGCACGCGCGTTATGGCGGGCATTATGAAAAAGACCGAGATCGTGGTTGTGCCAGGGCAGGGAACGTATAGCCGACGGGCGTGAATTTTGATCCCACAATCCACGAAGCATCAGCGTAGATTCAATAACCTAAAACGTTCGATCTTTAACCTGAGACAGGGAAAAGGGTGAAGGCAGCGCGACATTTATGTGTTTCGCGCATCCTGCCAAAAACCTGCCAAAAACCCGTGAGTCAGGTTTTTGGCAGGACGCTTTAAAGGTGCAATCATAATTGTGCCGTTTGGTTATATAACCGCGACGGCCCTTGCGATTTCGCCCAGCAACATGGAAACAAGGCCGCGTTACTGGCCGGATTTGACGTGCTGCGCCACCCGGGCCGGACAAAGGAAAGGCTGTTCTTTGCTTTGGACGGGGCCGCGCGGTTTTTTGCGGCGGTCCTGCTTCAGAGCTGCAAACGATGGACACGACGACGTTTCCCGGCGTCCTTCACATAGATAAATCCGCGTCGTTCGAACTGGGGAACCAGGCCCATATACTGATAGCTGGGAGAGTCTGGTTCAACCGGATAGGCCTCGACAACCCTGGCGCCATTTTCGCGGGCGTAGTCAATCGCGGCTTCCAGCAAGTCGCCGGACAATCCGGTTTTCCGATGGGATTTCGCTATGCTGAAGCAGGTCAGCGACCACACTGCGTTCGGGGTATCGTCGTAGTCTTGCGGTCCGCCGAGGTCCCGGTGAGTGATGCGTGGCGCGATGGAACACCAACCGACAGGTTCATCATCGCAATAGGCCAGCAAGCCAACTGTTTCACCCGATGTGACGCGGCGCTTCATACAGGATTTACGGAAGTTCTGGTTGGTGTTTTTGGCCTCATTCCCACGGGCGCGCCATACCATGCACCAACATTGCCGGGACCAGCTTCCGCTTTGCAGGAAGCTTTCAAGGTCGCCCCAAAGCCCGGGAACGACGGGTTTTATCCTGATGCTTTCCTTCATTGGAACAGGTTATGTGGTTCCCCGTCGTCAGATCAAGGGGCCGGGCGGGGCTGAGTGCGGGAAACCCCGTTCAGGGGTCTGATCTGGTATTTTCCGCCATTGACATTCGCCTGTCAGGCCCGCCCGCGTGAGGCAAACACAAAAAGCACTGCCACGCGCTGCGCATCTTTTGGGCGTTTTCGGGCAGGGCAATGGCGTTTCTGCGTCACCGTAAACGGGGCAGGTCGGTATAACGGAAACCGGAGCTGGCGCAAAGGAACCTAGGCACGAGATGGTCGATATTTGGGAGGGTGTAAAACAGGCGTTGTGGCTTGTTATAACACTTAATCCGGAACTGTGGGAAATCTCGCTGCGGTCGCTTCGCGTCACGCTGAGTGCGCTTGTGATCGCGTCGCTTGTTGCCATGCCTCTGGCGGCGCTTCTGGCGGTGCGCCGGTTCCGTGCGCGCCGTTTGGTCATTGCCGTTCTTAACGCATTGATGGGGTTGCCGCCCGTGGTGGTGGGGCTGGTGGTTTATGTGCTGTTGTCACGGTCGGGGCCGTTTGGTGTGTTCGGGTTGCTGTTTACCCCCACGGCGATGATCATTGCCCAGGTCATCATCATCGTGCCGCTGATCGCCAGTATCGCCCACCAGTCGCTCCGCGATCTCTGGCAGGAATATCACGACCTGCTGATTTCCATGAATGTGACTCAGGCCCAGAAGATCCGCACCCTGCTTTGGGATGCCCGGCGCGCGCTGCTGACGGCTGCGCTGGCCGGGTTTGGCCGGGCGATTGGCGAGGTGGGGGCGATCATGATCGTGGGCGGCAATATTGACCACGCGACGCGGGTTCTGACCACGGCTATTGCGCTTGAAACCGGCAAAGGTGATTTTGCTCTGGCTCTTGCGCTGGGCTTTGTGCTGATCGGGCTGGCGGTGTCTGTGAACCTTGCCATACACTGGCTGGGCCGGACGGAACGGGAGGGACGGTGGTGAGCGACCTGTTTCCATTGACCGTTCAGGGCGCGGAATCGGCGCGGCGGGGCAAGGTGCTTGTGGGGCCGATCGACCTTGAACTTGGCGGCACGGGCGTTACCGTTGTGATCGGGCCAAACGGGGCGGGTAAAACCACGCTGCTGCGTCTGTTACATGGCGCGGCGCGGTTGACCAAAGGCCGGATTGACTGGCTCTGTGGGCTGGATGAAGCGCGCCACCATCAGGCGTTTGTATTCCAGCGCCCGGTGATGTTGTGCCGGTCGGTTCTGGACAATATCGCCTATCCGCTTCTGGTCCGTGGCGAGGCGCGTCGCACCGCGCGCGACAAGGCGCGCGACTGGGCGGGGCGCGTCGGGCTGGGGGATATGACCGGTCGTGCGGCCCATGCATTGTCGGGGGGAGAGCAGCAGAAGCTGGCCCTTGCCCGCGCGCTGATTGCAACGCCGCGTTTGCTGTTCCTGGACGAACCCTGTGCCGCGCTGGATGGGCGCGCGATGCGTGAGGTCGAAAAAATCTTGTGCGATGCGCGCGATGCCGGGACGCGGTTGATCCTGTCCACCCACAGCATGGGGCAGGCCCGTCGGCTGGGCGATGAGGTTCTGTTCATGATTGGGGGGCGGATCGGGGAATTCACCCCCGCCGAAAGTTTTTTCAATGGCCCGAAAACGCCACAGGCGCGGGCGTTTCTACAAGGAGATATCGTAGAATGATGTTGCGAATTTTAGCTGTTCTGACGTTGGCCCTGTTCTCGTCGCACATGGCCCGGGCCGAAACGTTGCGCATGGCCGTGACCACCTCGTTTCACAATTCCGGGTTGGCGGATGTGCTGTTGCCAGCCATTCACGACGACCTTGGGATCGAGGTCCAGCTTCTGGTGGTGGGCACGGGACAGGCGTTAAAGCTGGGCCGGGCCGGGGATGTGGACGCGATTCTGGTCCATTCACGGGCCGCAGAAGAGGCGTTTGTGGCCGAAGGGTTTGGCACCCACCGGCGCGAGATCATGTATAACGATTTCGTATTCATTGGCCCCAAGGGCGACCCGGCGGGCGTGCAGGGCGCAGGCAGTGCAATCGAGGTATTACAGCGCATTGCCAGGGCCCGGTCACCGTTCGTGTCGCGCGGCGACGACAGCGGCACCCACAAGAAAGAACGCGCCTTGTGGATGGGGGCTGGGCTTGACCCTGAGGGGTTTGGCGATTGGTACAAGGAGGTGGGTGCCGGGATGGGCGCGGCGTTGAACACCGCCGCCGGGTTGGAGGCCCATATCCTGTCAGACCGGGCGAGCTGGCTCAACTTTGGCAACAAGGCGGGGCTGGCCCTGTTGTTTGCCGGGGATCCGGTATTGTTCAACCAATATGCGTTTCTGCCGGTTGATCCCGCGCGCCATGGTCATGTGAAATATGAGACGGCACTGGCGTTGGAGGGGTGGCTGACGTCTCCCCGCGCGGCGGAGTTGATCAATGGCTACCAGATCGGCGGCGAGACCCTGTTCACCTTCAACGCGACCCCGTGAGCGGCTAACCCTTTGTTAAGGTTAATATGCGATCAGGAAGGCGCGGTGCGGGGCGACTCGCCCGGCCTGTCTGTAAGCATCGGTAACGCGCCGACCGGCAGAGGGTCGTGATACCGTGGATACAGGCCCAGAAAACGACAAAGGCCAGACCGGGAAACCCGGACACTCACGCGCCAGAAGGGCGCTGGCCTTTGTCGGCGGCCTTGCGGGTTCTCATTTCATCCGCTCATGGGCCGGGCGACAGCGCCCGCCGTTGAAACAGGTTCTGACCGCCTTGATCATTTCGCGTGACGGGGTGCCAAAAGCGTGACCACCGCAGGGGGTGACGGTCAATTCATACCCTGTGCCCGTTCCAGTCTTGTGCAGAAACGCAAGATAGTCGATCCCCGACGCCATTCCCGCACACCACGGCCCGAAACAGCGTATATTCAACGTGATGGGCGTTTTAAACCGGTTGGTAAACCCGTTGGGTGTGAGCGATTTGCCATGAAACCGTGCCTTGATCCGGGTCAGGGGTCTGGTGTTCTGCTGGTTGTTCCAGTCCACCTTTGGAAGCTGTTTTTCGTTGAAGGTCACCGTGCCCCGGGCAATCACATAGGGTTCCGGGTCGGCGGCGATTTCAAGATAGGCGCTTTGCACATCCCATGGCACACAGGACAAAGCCCGGGCCGCACCCGTGGTGCCAAGGCCCAAGGTCAACGCCAGTGCCAGAGTCAGTGCCAATACATATAGGAAACGCTTCATAACAATCCTTTGAACTCTTTCAGAACGGCGCGATAGACCTCGCGTTTGAAGGGCACGATGTTGTCCACCAATTCATCTGCGGGCAACCAGCGCCATTCGGAAAACTCGGGGTGTTCCACCTTGATATTCACCTGGTCATCCTGTCCGTGAAAGCGCAGCAGGTACCATTTCTGCTCCTGTCCGCGATAGCGACCTTTCCAGATGTTGGGCACCACGTCATGGGGCAGGTCATAGGCCAGCCAGCCTTTGGATTCGGCCTCGACCGTGACCAGATCAGCACTGACCCCGGTTTCTTCTTCCAATTCGCGCAGGGCGGCGTCGCGTGGGGTTTCGCCCTTGTCGATTCCGCCCTGTGGCATCTGCCAGGCCGGGGTGTCATTATCCTTGCGCTGCCCCACGAACACCCCGCCCGAGGCATTCACCAGCATCACGCCCACGTTGCGGCGATAGGGGAGATTGGCGATCTCTTCGGGTGTCATGATGCGGGACCTGTTTTGGGCTGCGTTATCGTATGGTTACTGCGCCCAAACGTATTGCGCCAGACTCAAGCGCGCAAAAAACGGGGAAATTCGCAGGGCGCGAGGCCGTATAGTACCGGGGGAGCCGTGCGTTTGCGGTGCGGGGTGCCGGATTTGCGCCTGCGCTCGGGCCGCGGTATGGGCGGTTATGCGCATGGCAACGGTTTCTTGAAAGCTGCCAAAGAGGCTTACCCGACGCGCCGCGCGTGAAAAAAGGGCGGCCCGCTGGGACCGCCCTTCAATCTTGTCACCCGGTGCCGGATTACTTTTTCGGACCGAGCGCGGTCAGGCCTTTGAGGATGTCGATGGCATAGGCCAACTGGTAATCATCCTCACGCAGTTTCGCGGCTGCTTCGGCCTTTTCCCGGTCTTCTTCGATCTGCCGGATCTCGTCCTCGGTCAGGCTGTCATTGTTCAGTGACCCGCGCAGGTCCGCTTCGGAGCGCGACCGGCTATGGGTTTTCTCTTCGTCGTGATCCGCCGCGGCGCGGCGCGGCTGTTCCACGACGATGTCGGGGGAAACGCCCAGCGATTGGATCGAGCGGCCCGAGGGGGTGTAATAGCGCGCGGTGGTCAACCGCATCGCCCCGTCCCCGCGCAGCGGCATGACGGTTTGCACAGACCCTTTGCCAAAGCTCTTGGTGCCCACAACGATGGCGCGGCGGTGGTCCTGCAACGCGCCGGCCACGATTTCCGAAGCCGAGGCCGAGCCGCCATTGATCAGCACCACCAGCGGTTTGCCCATCGCCAGATCGCCAGGCGTGGCGTTATAGCGGTCGCCATCGGCGGGGTTGCGGCCGCGGGTCGACACGATCTCGCCACTCTCAAGGAAGGCGTCCGAGACCTTGATCGCCTGGGTCAGCAACCCGCCGGGGTTGTTGCGCAGGTCAAGCACGAAGCCGTTGACGTTTTCGATACCGCCCGCTGCTTCGACCTGTTTTTTCAAACCGTCGGTCAGGTTCGGCGTGGTCTGGTCGTTGAAGGTGGTCACGCGCAGCACCACGGTTTGCCCCTCGGTCCGGGTGCGCACGGCGGTCAGCTTGATCGTGTCGCGGATGATCGACACCTCGAACGGTTCGTCGGTGCCCTCACGCGCCACGGTGATCACGATCTCGCTGCCCACCGGGCCGCGCATCAGTTCCACCGCTTCGTTCAGCGTCAGGCCCAGAACGCTTTCGCCATCCACATGGGTGATGAAATCCCCGGCTTCGATCCCGGCCTCGTCTGCCGGGGTGCCGTCGATGGGAGAAACCACTTTCACGAACCCGTCTTCCTGGGTCACTTCGATGCCCAGCCCGCCAAATTCACCACGGGTCTGAACCCGCATGTCTTCGGCCGCATCGGGGGGCAGGAAGGACGAATGCGGATCAAGCGAGGTCAACATGCCGTTGATTGCCGCTTCGATCAGGTCCTTTTCGTCCACCTCTTCGACGTATTGCGCGCGGATGCGTTCGAAAATGTCGCCGAACAGGTCAAGCTGTTCATAAACATTGGTGGTTTTCGCCGCCTCTTGCGCCAACAGGGGCGCGGCAATCTGGGTTGTGACCACGGCACCGGCCAGAATGCCGCCCGTTGCAGCCATCAGGAATTTCTTCATGTTTCATCCATCCTTTGTCACGCGGAACCAGCCAGCCGGGTCCACCGGAACATTGTCTTCTCTTACCTCTATATAGAGCGTTTCCGAGCGGTCGTTTCCAGCCCCTTCGCCACTCTGGCTTAAAATAGCGCCAATTTCCGGGTCTTTGCCGCCCATCAGACCGATGGGAGAGCCGGAGGGCAGCACCTGGCCGATTTCACCATAAACCACGTCAAGACCGGCGACCACGAACAGCAGCCCGGATTGCGGTTCAAGGATCATCACGTTTCCGTAGTCCAGCAGCGGACCAAGATAGCGGATCGTAGCCGCCGCAGGTGTTGAAACAAGCGCGCGGGGGCGGGTCGCCACGATGATGCCGGGGCGCACGATCCCGGCGGCGTCCGCCTGACCGGATTTGCGGATCACGCGGCCCTGTACGGGCAGGGTCAGCGCGCCCTTGCGGTGGGCAATGTCGGGCAGGCTGCCCTCGGGTTCGCCGTTGGCGGCGATTTCGCTCAGCCCGCTGGCAAAACCTTCCAGCGTTTCGGTCGACGCGATGAGCAGCGCGGTTTTCACCGGGTCCTCGGTAAACCGCCGGGGCAGTTCGGTGCGGTCGGCCACGGCCTGGGACAGTTCGGTGCGCGCATCCTGCACCCCCTGCAACCCACGGGCCAGCGTGTCGGCGGCGTTGGTTTGGAGTTTGCGCAGGGTTGTCACCTCGTCCAGCTTGGCGCGCAATTCGGCGGCGCGGTCGTTCAGCGCCGGGGTGACCTCGGACAGGATCATGCCGGACCGCGCCGTGCCGATGGGCCCCTGAGGATGCAACAGCATGGTGGGGCTGTCCCCCGGCGTCATCGCCTGTAACACGCCCAGCAGTTGGGAAATTTCATCTTCACGGGCGACAAGTTCGCGGGTCAGGGTCTGTTCCCGAATCGAGGCGCGGCGCAGACCTTCGCGCATGGCCCCAAGCCCGTCTTCAAAGGCCCGCACGGTTTCCGAAAGCGCCTTGACCCGGTCGCGCGCCTTTTTGGCCTTGTCCAGCGCGAGGCTTGCCCGGGCCAGCCGTTGCGCCGCCGCCTGGGCCGCGCTGGCCGGATCGGTGCCCTGGGCCCGTGCCTGTGCCCGTACCTGTGCCGGTGCGGCCCAGGCCAGCGGGACCGCTATCAAAGCGACAAGAAGGGCGGCGCGCAGGATCATGTCAGCAGGCTTCGCCCGGTCATTTCAACGGGTTGCTCCAACCCCATGAGCGCCAGCAGCGTGGGGGCAATATCCGAAAGCCGCCCTTCGCGCAGGCCCACCCCGTCGGGGCCGTTGAACAGCGCCACGGGCACCGGGTTGATCGTGTGGGCAGTGTGCGGCCCGCCGGTGTCCGGGTCTACCATGGTTTCGCAATTGCCGTGATCGGCGGTGACGATCATGGTGCCGCCTACCTGTTCCAGCGCCTCCATCACCGCGCCAAGCCCGGCGTCAACTGCCTCGCAGGCTTTGATCGCCGCCTGCAAATCGCCGGTATGCCCCACCATGTCGGGATTGGCATAATTGGTGACGATCAGGTCATAACCGGCGTGGATCGCCTTGACGAAATTCTCGGTCACTTCGCCTGCGCTCATTTCCGGTTGCAGATCATAGGTGGCCACCTTGGGCGAAGGTGCCATGTACCGGTCTTCGCCCTGCTCTGGCTCTTCCTTGCCGCCGTTCAGGAAAAAGGTGACATGGGGGTATTTCTCGGTTTCGGCCAGGCGGAACTGACGCTTGCCCTGTTTGGCAACCCAGGCCCCCAGCGTGTTGACGATGTCACGGGCCGGGAACACCGTGTCCATGTATTTGTTATGGGCATCGGAGTATTCCACCATCCCAAGCCGGGCGGCAAAATCGGGGCGGGGGCCGGTGTCAAACCCGGTAAAGGCCGGGTCGGCCATGGCCGCAAGAATTTCACGCGCCCGATCCGCGCGGAAGTTGAGACAGAACAGCCCGTCGCCGTCTTTCATGCCGCCATAGTCGCCCACGACGGTGGCGGCGATGAATTCGTCCGTTTCGCTGCGGGCATAGGCGTTGGAAATGGCGACCTTTGCGCTGGCCACGTGGTGCTGGCCCTGGGCCGAGATCATGGCGTCAAACGCCTCGCGCACCCGTTCCCACCGGTTGTCCCGGTCCATGGCGAAATAGCGCCCGGTGACGGTGGCAATCGTGGCGGTGTCGGGCAGCGCCTCTTGCAGCGTTGCGAAATATCCCAGTGCAGATTTTGGTGCCACGTCGCGCCCGTCGGTGATGGCATGGAGCGCCACCGGCACGCCCGCATCCGTAATGGCGCGGATCGCGGCGATGATGTGGTTGAGGTGACCATGCACGCCACCATCGCTGACCAATCCCATCAGGTGAGCGGTGCCGCCGGTGTTTTTCAGCGTGTCGATGAACCGGCCCAGCGCGGCATTGTCGAAAAAGCTGCCGTCTTCGATGGCAAGGTCGATCTGCCCCAGATCCATGGCCACCACGCGGCCCGCCCCGATATTGGTGTGGCCCACTTCGGAATTGCCCATCTGACCGGACGGCAGGCCCACATCGGGGCCGTGGGTGATCAACTGGTTATGGGGGCAATCCGACATCAGCCGGTCAAAGGCGGGGGTGTTGGCCAGCGCGGGGGCGTTGGCCTCGGACTCTGCGCGTTTGCCCCAACCATCAAGGATACAAAGAACAACGGGTTTGGGTGTGGTCATGGGCGGCCTCTCTCTCTTGCTCTGTCATCTACAGCAGTTCCAGCTTGCGTTGAATGCCTCTCATCATTTTTCGCGTTCGGGCACAGCGAGAGGCAGCGAACAAGCGATTCAATGTAAACTAAAGCGTTTCCGCATCACGCTGATTCAACGTAATGCGGAAACGCTTTAATGGGCAGCGGCAGGGGGGGCAACCGTTGTTGCGTGCGGGTGGCGGAATTGGCGCAACCGCGCCAAGACAGACGCAATGCCAAACAGGGACGTTGCGGTTGGGCGATTGGGTGCTGGAGTTGTTATTGAAACTGAACGGCGCGGGGGCGCGCATACGTGCATAAAGGATCACACCCGGTGATAGGGGCTCCCTGCCAGAATCGTTGCGGCGCGGTAAAGCTGTTCGCTCAACATCACCCGGGCCAGCATGTGGGGCCACACCATCTTGCCAAAGCTCAGCGACATGTCGGCGCGCGCCCGCAATGCCGGGTCAATCCCGTCCGCGCCACCAATGACAAAGGCCAGATCGCCGCGCCCCTCGTCACGCCATCCTGCGAGACGGGCTGAAAAGTCCGGCGAACTGATCAGCTTGCCCCGTTCATCCAGCGCAACAATCACCGCCCCCCTGGGCAGGGCGCGATCCAGCAATGCGGCCTCGGCCCCCATGCCGCCGCCCTTGCGGTCTTCGACCTCGTGCAAGGTTAATGGCCCAAGCCCAAGCGCCCGTCCTGTGCGGTCAAACCGCGTGACATAATCGTCGATAAGGTCCCTTTCGGCCCCGGCACGCAACCGGCCAACCGCACAGATGTGTACGCGCATGTCAGCAGGTTCAGCCCTTGGCTGAGTCCCCCGCTGCCATCGGCAGCCACATCTTTTCAAGCTGGTAGAACTCGCGCACCTCGGGGCGGAACACGTGGACGATGATGTCGCCCGTGTCGATCAGAACCCAATCCCCCGCATCCTTGCCTTCGATCTTGGACAACCGACCCAGGTCGGATTTCAACCGATCAACCAGCTTTTCCGAAATCGCCACCACCTGACGGGTGGAGCGCCCGGAACAGATCAGCATGTAATCGCCAAGAGCCGATTTGCCGCGCAGGTCGATCTGCACGATATCTTCGGCCTTGTCGTCATTCAGCGATGCAAGGATGTGTTCAAGCAATTCTTCGCTTGTCACATTCGTCGAAACGCCCGCCGGGCCTTTCGGATTGCTTGCGGCCGAAGCCGCATCAACGTTCGTTGACAGGACAATGTCCTCCTTCTGGCGCACCTGTGACTCCCCCGGTGCCGGGCCTGTCGCAAAGGTAACACCGCCCGGACGGATTCTCAATGGCAGGCGGATGCGCTGCCCGGTTTTCGCCCGTCACAGGTTTCAGAACCGCCGCGACAGGGTTTGGAACAGTCCGCGGCATCCTGTTCAAACAGGGCGATGTTCGAGGTGCTGACCGTTTTGCCACAGCGCACCACCGGGGTTAAGTCATTGATATACAACGATACGCAACCTGTTCATCCGCGCGCAGATGGGCATTGGCACTTCGGCGCGCGGGGTTAGAACGGCAGCCCCACATAGTTTTCGGCAAGCGAGGTCAGCGCCGCCTCGGAGGACATCAGGTAATCCAGGTCGGTCTGCTGTAGCTTCCGGTCATAGGGTTGGCTGTCGGGAAAGCTGTGCAGCAGGGAAGTCATCCACCAGCTGAACCGCTGGGCTTTCCAGATGCGGGCCAGCGCCTTTTCGCTGTAGCGTTCCAATCCGGTATCGTCGCCATTCTGATAGTGATCCAACAGCGCGTGATAGAGGTAATAGATATCGCTGCCCGCCGAATTCAGGCCGCGCGCTCCGGTTGGGGGCACGATATGGGCCGCGTCCCCGGCCAGAAACAGCTTGCCGTAGCACATCGGCTCGGCCACAAAGCTGCGCAAAGGCGCGATGGATTTTTCAATCGACGGGCCGGTTTCAAGGCTGTCCGAGATATCGTGGGGCAGGCGCGCTTTGAGTTCGGCCCAAAAGGCGTCATCAGGCCAGTCTTCGACCGAGTCGGTCAGGGGCACCTGAATGTAATAGCGACTCAGAACCTGACTGCGCAGGGAACACAGTGCAAAGCCGCGGTCGCTTTTGGTATAGACCAGTTCGGGCGACACCGGTTTTGTCCGGCTCAGCACCCCAAGCCAGCCGAAGGGGTAAACCTTTTCGTATTCTTTCAATACATCGGATGGAATTGATTTGCGGCTGACGCCGTGGAACCCGTCTGCCCCGATGACATAGTCACAGTCGATGCGGATGATGTCGCCGCCGTTGCGACAGGTGATGTGGGGCGTGTCGGATTTGAGGGTGTGGAGCGCAACGTCCCTGGCATTGTGGATCACCTTGCCCCCCATCCGGTCGCGCGCGTCATAAAGGTCGCGGGTCAGTTCGGTTTGACCGTATACCATAACCGAACTGCCGCCGGTGTGTTTGGCCAGATCCACGCGGTGTTTGCGGCCATTGTCCGCGATAAGGAACCCGTCGTGGATTTCGCCTTCGGCATCCATGCGCGCGCCACATTCGGCTTCGCGCATCAGTTCGGCAAACCCGTGTTCCAGAACCCCGGCGCGAATGCGGCCCAGCACGTATTCACGGCTGTGCTTTTCTAACACGATGTTGTCGATCCCCTTGAGATGCAACAACTGGCTCAGCATCAATCCCGAGGGGCCACCGCCGATGATTCCGACCTTGGTTTTCATGTTCACGATGCGTGTCCTCACAATTCTGGAGTCAGTTTGCGTGATTTGGCTGTGGGTTTTAATGGATGTATCTGTCGGATACTGGTACAAATCGAACATGCCCGGCATCGAAAATTTCAACCTCTATGGCGAATTGCACGACTTTCCCGACGTGGTGCATTGCGAAACCATCGAACGTCGTTCCAGGATTCACAATTGGGAGTTCCGCCCTCACAGACATGCCGGACTGCATCAGGTGCTGTTGGTGGAGCGCGGCGGAGGGGAGGCCCTGCTTGAACAGGAACGCCACCCCTTGCGCCCGGGCGTATTGGTGAACGTGCCCATGGGAACGGTACACGGGTTTCGTTTTACCCCCCAGACCCGGGGCTGGGTCGTCACACTGGCGGCGGAACTTCTGGATCAGGATTTGTTGGAACGAGAGGGGTTGAGACCCTGTCTTTTGACCGCGAAAACCCTGAAATGTGACAATGAAACAAGGCGTGTGGTGAAATCCATTTTTGCCGAACATGCCAACAGGTCTTTTGGCCGTGCCCATGTGTTGCGCGCTCTTTCCGGGGTGTTGACGGGATTGGTGGCCCGCCGGATTTCACAGCACGCCCCCGGTCGCGGTCCGGGGGATGACCGGTTGGTGCGGCGGTTCGAGGGGGTGTTGGAAACCCACGCGTTTGATCATCTGAGTGTGGCGGACTACGCACAGAGGCTGGGGGTGACGCCCACCCACCTGAGCCGGGTGATGCGCAAGGCAACAGGACGATCAACCGGGGCGGCCATCGAACAGCACATGATCCGGGAGGCGCGGCGAAACCTGGCTTTTACGAACCTCTCCGTTTCCGAGATCGCGTATCAACTGGGCTATGTGGATCCCGCCTATTTCAGCCGGGTGTTCAAACGCGCGACAGGCATGTCGCCGCGCGTTTTCCGGCAGAGGTTGGAGGGATAGGCAGGCCGGGGCGCGATCCGGGGCGCAAGCGATCCGGAAATCGGGCCTTCCTTGTGGGTTCACCCGAACGTCTTTTCGATCCGGTCCAGCGTTTCCATGGCCTCGATCACGTTGGTGACACAGCCATTCGGGGTGCGCCCTTCGGTGATGGCCGATACAAATTCGCGGTCGATCAATTCGATCCCGTTATTGGACACGGCCACGCCCGAAAGGTCGATCTTGTTTTCATGGCCGTCATAAAGATCGTCATACCGCGCGATATAGGTGCCATTGTCACAGATATAGCGGAAGAACGTGCCCAAAGGTCCGTCATTGTTGAAGGAAAGCGACAGGGTGCAGATAGCGCCATCGGCGGCCTTCAGGCCAATGGCCATATCCATGGCGATGCCAAGATCGGGATGCGCCGGGCCTTCCAGGCCAAAGGCCTGAACCGCCTTGCCGCCGGTTTGGTATTGGAACAGATCCACGGTATGACAGGCATGGTGCCACAGCAGGTGATCGGTCCATGACCGCGGTTCTCCCTTGGCATTGGTGTTGGTGCGGCGGAAGAAATAGGTTTGAACATCCATCTGCTGGATTTTCAATTCGCCCGCGTCGATCCTGTTCCTGATCCATTGGTGGGACGGGTTGAAGCGGCGCACCTGACCGGCCATACAGACCAACCCGGTTTCCGTCTGCTTGTCCACAACCCGTTGAGAATCTTCAAGGCTGTCGGCCATGGGAATTTCGATCAGCACATGTTTGCCCGCCTCCATGCAATCAATCGCCTGTTGCGCGTGCATCTGGGTCGGGGTGGACAGGACCACGGCATCCACATCGTCGCGCGTGATGCACTCTTCCAGCGTGGTGCCCGCATGGCCGATACCACGGTCGGCGGCCAGAGCGTCGATCCTGGCTTTGGACGGGCCCATGATCGAGGTGACTGTAACCCCGTCTATCGCGGCCAGCGCATCCAGGTGTTTCAGGCCGAATGCGCCATAGGCGCCCGCTACGCAAATCCTCATCAATACGTCCTCAGGAGTTGTTTTCAAGAATGATATGCCCCACTGCCGTATTCGATGCAGGGACGTGATAGTGGCGGTGGATTTCGGTGACGTCGTCGTCCAGCGCGCCGCGCATGACGTGCCACATGACCATCTCGACGCCCTCGCTCCCTGCTTCGCGCAGGTATTCGATATGGGGAATCTGGCTTGCCGCCACCGGGTCTTCGGTCATCAGGTCAAGGAACCGTTGGTCCCATTCCGGGTTGATCAGCCCGGCGCGTTTATATTGCAACTGGTGGCTCATCCCGCCGGTGCCGAAAATCATGACCTTCAGGTCTTCGTCAAAGCTTTCGACCGCCCGGCGCACGGCCTTGCCAAGGTTGTAACACCGGTTGCCGGTGGGGGCGGGGTATTGGACCACGTTGACGCAGAGCGGAATAACCAGCGCGGGCCACTCTTCATCCGGCCCATGTTCCCCGTACATGATCGACAAAGGGACGGTCAGACCGTGATCCACCTCCATCTCGTTCATGATGGTGAGGTCAAATTCATCCAGGATCAGCGATTGCGCGATGTGGCTGGCCAGCTTTTGATGGTTTTTGACCACGGGCACGGGGCGGGGGCCCCAGCCTTCGTCCGCGGGTTGAAATTCGGCGGCGCATCCCAGCGCGAATGTGGGGATACAGGAGGCATCGAATGCGGTGCAGTGATCGTTATAGACCAAAAAAATCACATCCGGGTTCTGTTCCTTCATCCATTCGCGCGATTTTTTGAACCCGTCAAATACCGGCTTCCAATAGGGTTGATCGGTGATCCCGGTATCCATGGCAACCCCGATGGCGGGCACGTGGGAACACCCGACCCCTGCGGTAATACGTGCCATCACTTATCCTCCCATTCCGATTTGGTCCGGTTGCCGTTGATCCCGCGCCCGCCGTTCAGCATCATCTCGCGATAGGCATCGACCCCCATGCCGGTCATCAGCCCGGCAAGGTTTTGAAAGTTGATCCCGTCATTGGCGGCAAGCTTGGACGTGTAATAGATATTGCCGCCCAGTTCGAGCAGCAGGTTCCAGTCGCGGGCCTGCACAGCGGCGCGCTGTTCCGGAGTCATTGGGTATTTGTCCAGATAGGCCGCTTCATCCGCGTTGAACGCATCGCGATTGGCCTGCCGGCGCAGGGAAATGCAGAATTGGTTCAGGTGATACCCTTCGCGCGATCTGTCCGCGTCAAACACCAACGTGCCGGGAATATCGTCATAGTCTTTTTCGGTCATTGGCCCCCCCCGGGATTGCGGAGTGATTGCGGAGATTTGCGGATTCTCGGTGTCCTGCCGCCGGGCGACCCTATCATCGCCCGGCGAGTTTGCGTAATTCAAAACCGGGCTTTGCTATTTGATATTGTTACGATTGAGGGCTTTTCGCCACGTCCCGCAGGATGTCGAGCAAGCGTTTCTGGATCGGTGTGGGCACCCAGCCGGTGCGAAATGTCAATCCGATGGCGCGCCCCGATCCGGGCAGGTCGATGGGAAGCCGTGCCAGCGTTCCGGCGCGCAGATCCCCGGCGATCTGACGGCGGGATGCGATCGAGACATAGTTCCCCTGTGCCATCAAGGCGCGCATCATGACAAGCGAGCTGGACACGATCCGCACGGGCGTGTCAGGGCGATCCTCAAGCTTGAGCCTGTCAAACAGATAGGTGCCCGATGGGGTTTCCCGGGGCGGGGCGATCCATGGATAGTGGACCGTATCTTCAAGCGTGACCATGTCACGCGCAACCAACGGATGGCCGGGCGCGGTCACGATGGCAAGCTGGTCGGTGAACAGCTTTTCCTGTGATACGTCATTGGCGGGCAGCGGGTCGCGCAGCGCGCCAATGATGAAATCCAACGCGCCAAACCGCAGGTCCCTGAGCAGCGTATGATAGCGGGCATCGAAACAGTTGACCTGTACCCCCGCCCCGATTTCCCCCAACAACGCGTCAATCGCAATCGGCAACAGGGTGGCGCGCGACAGGGGAAGGGAACCGACATTGATGGTTGTGACATCCTGGCCCAGCGTTTCGTTGACTTCGTAAACCGCTTGGCGAAATTCGCTGATGGCAAGCCGGACCTGATGGGCAAAGGTTTCGGCGGCAGAGGTGAGCACGACGCCCCCCCGGGTTTGTTCAAACAGGTCGAACCCGGCAAGCGAGGCAAGTTCACGCATGGCGCGGTGTACGCCCGGCTGGCTGACGCCCAGTTCAAACGCCGCCTGGCTGAAGCTACCATTTGTTTCAATGGCGAGAAGGGCACGCAGTTGAACCGGCGAACAGAAGCGGTGAAAGGTTTTCAGGGCCCGTGTGCCTCCGCGACGCCCGGATGTGCCGCGCGCTGCGCGTTTACGGGCCATGCTGTCGCCCTGTCTGAAATGATTCAGGATGCGGGACAGTCGGGGGTGAAACCGCGTGCCGGCGAGGGTGGGCACCATGCCTTTGGGGTGGCGTTCGAACAGAGCAATGCCAAGCGCCTCTTCGACCCGCGCCAGCGATTGCGTGGCGGCGGGCTGGGACAGGTGAACCACCTCGGCTGCCGCGCTGATCCTGCCCAGACGATAGACTTCGTTGACCACATAGAGGTATCGGATATGGGGGATGCCCGGCATGGCGATCAGCCTAGCATCTGATGCGCATTATAACAAAATCAAATTGTGGTGGCGGGATTCGAACTGGTTTGAGGGGGTGCCTTGGGGAATAGGTTTGGTATATCCCGGAAAATTCCCGAAAGGCACCAACATGGCCGAAAAGAAGACCGCACTTGTAATCTCGGCCCATGCCGCCGATTTCGTCTGGCGCTGTGGCGGGGCCATCGCGTTGCATCAGGAGCTTGGCTATGACGTCACCGTGGCCTGTCTGTCCTTTGGTGAGCGCGGCGAAAGTGCGCGGCTGTGGAAAGAGGGTAAAAGCCTTCAGGAGGTCAAGGACATCCGCCGGGGCGAGGCCGAGAATGCCGCGCGGGCGTTAGGTGTACACGATATCAGGTTCCTCGATATGGGCGATTACCCGCTTCGGTTTACCGAAGAGTACGAGGCTCAGATGGTCGATATCATCCGCGACGTGCAACCCGGTTTCATGTTTTCCCATTCGAAATGGGACCCCTACAATACCGACCACATGAAGACGACCGAGTTTGCGTTGACCTGCCGTATGATCGCGCAGGCATGGGGGCATAATCCGGGAGAAAAGGTGTTGGGCGCGCCGCAGATGTACCTGTTCGAACCGCATCAGACCGAGCAGATGGGGTGGAAGCCGGATGTCTTTCTCGATATTACCCCGGTGTGGGACAAGAAGCGCAAGGCGATGGAGTGCAACGAGGGGCAGATCCATCTGTGGGATTTCTATACCCGCGTGGCCCAGCAGCGCGCCAACCATTTCAAACGCAATTCCGGCGGTATGGCCGGGGGGCGCGATTGCAAATACGCCGAAGGGTTCGAAACGGTGTTCCCGGCATGTGTGGATGAATTGTCATGAACTATCCGGTGGGAACCCAAGGGGTGGTGGTTCAGAGCATTGAACGCGCGGAACGGGCGGTGATTGACGGACTGGCCGCATGTGGGGTGGCGACGGTGCACGAGGCACAGGGGCGCAAGGGGCTGTTGGCCGATTACATGCGCCCGATCTATCCGGGCGCGCGGGTTGCGGCGTCTGCGGTGACGATTTCGGCCCCGCCCTGTGACAATTGGATGATCCATGTGGCGATTGAACAGCTACAGGCCGGTGACATGTTGGTGCTTGCGCCCACATCGCCCAGCAATGCCGGGTATTTCGGGGACCTGCTGGCCACCTCGGCCAGGGTGCGTGGATGCTGCGGATTGGTCATTGACGCCGGTGTGCGGGATGTACGCGACCTGACCGAGATGGCGTTTCCGGTCTGGTCCAGGGCGGTGTTCGCACAGGGTACGATCAAGGAAACCCTGGGATCGGTGAACGTGCCGGTGGTCTGTGCCGGAGAGTTGGTCCATCCCGGCGATGTGATCGTGGCCGATGATGACGGGGTGTGCATCGTGCGCCGGGATGAGGCCGCCGATGTGCTGGAAAAGGCCCGGGCGCGTGAGGCGAACGAGGCCGAGAAACGCACGCGGTTCGAGGCCGGAGAGTTGGGGCTTGATATCTATGACATGCGCGGGCGGCTGGCCGAAAAGGGATTGAAATACGTTTGAGCGGGGCATGATGGGTTTCGAACGGCTTGCGCCGTCCGACCGGTCGGGGGGCAAGCCCCCCGGACCCCCCCGCCCCCGGTTTGCAGGTTTTGGAAAAGTTGAAAGGGGTTGCCGTGGCAGAGGCAGTACGGTGCATGTGGATGCGCGGGGGGACGTCGAAGGGGGGATATTTCCTTGCCGACGATTTGCCCGATGATCCCGCAATGCGAGACGCGTTTCTGTTGCGCGTCATGGGGTCGCCCGATCCGCGTCAGATTGACGGGATGGGAGGGGCGGATCCGTTGACCTCGAAAGTGGCGGTGGTGTCCCGGTCCGCGCGTGAAGGGGTGGATGTGGAATACCTGTTCCTTCAGGTTTTCGTGGATCAGGCCCGTGTCACCGACGCTCAGAATTGTGGAAATATCCTTGCCGGCGTGGCGCCTTTCGCCATTGAGCGGGGATTGGTGGCGGTGCGGTCGGAGGAGACACCCGTGACCATCTATATGGAAAACACCGGACAGGTGGCGGTTGCGCGGGTTTCCACGCCTCAGGCACAGGTGACCTATCACGGAGAGGCCCGCATCGACGGGGTTCCGGGCAGTGCCGCGCCGGTGCCGATTGCGTTCAGGGACACGGCAGGGTCTGGCTGTGGCGCGCTTTTGCCGACCGGCAATGTTGTGGATGTGGTCGAGGGGATCGAGGTGACGATGATCGACAACGGGATGCCCGTGGTGGTGTTGCGCGCTACGGAGATGGGCATTACCGGCGAAGAAGCGCCGGATGTGTTGGAATCGCATGAGGCACATGAGGCGCTGCGCGCGCGGCTGGAAGCGATCCGGCTGGCCTGTGGACCCTTGATGAACCTGGGGGACGTGGCCGAAAAATCCGTACCCAAGATGACCATGGTCAGCCCCCCGCGCCAAGGTGGCGCGATTGCAACGCGGACCTTCATTCCGCATCGCTGTCACAAGACCATCGGCGTGCTTGGCGCGGTCAGCGTGGCCACCGCCTGTCTTCTTCCCGCTGGCCCGGCGGCGGAACTGGCCGAAACCGGTGAGGGGACGGAACGCCACCTCGCTGTGGAACATCCCGCGGGCGAAATGACCGTGGTGGCACAGATCGGCGATGAGGGCGCGGTCACGTCGGCCGCAATTCTGCGCACCGCGCGCAAATTGATGGACGGAGAGGTGTTCGCATGAGTGAGGAACAGAAGATGGACGCGGACTGGCTGGTATATCACCCCGATCCCAGGGCGCCGGATTTCAAACTGCCCGCAGGGGCGGTGGATGCCCATTGCCATGTGTTCGGCCCCAGCCCCGAATTTCCGTTTGCACCGGAACGCAAATATACGCCCTGCAATGCGGGTAAGGATCGGCTTTTTGCCCTGCGTGACCATCTTGGGTTTGCGCGCAACGTGATCGTACAGGCGACCTGTCATGGCAAGGATAACCGCGCCATGGTCGATGCCTGTCGCGCGGGCGGCGATCTGGCGCGGGGGGTTGCCTCGGTTGGTGCCGACATTACCGAAGCCGAAATTCGCGAGATGGATGCGGCCGGTGTGCGCGGTGTGCGCTTTAACTTTGTCAAACGGCTGGTGGATGCCACGCCGCGCGAGCTGTTCACCGAGATTGCCAACAGGATCAAACCTTTTGGCTGGCATATCGTGGTTTATTTCGAGGCGGCGGATCTGGAAGAGCTTGTGCCTTTCCTTGAAAGCCTGCCCACTATTCTGGTCGTCGATCATATGGGACGCCCGGATGTCGCCAGGGGGGTGGACCATCCCGGTTTTCAACGCTTCATCCGCTTGATGGCCGAAAACGAAAACATCTGGTCCAAGGTGACATGCCCCGAGCGGTTGTCCGTTGCCGGACCGCCCTATGACGATGTGATCCCGTTTTGTGCCGAGATCGTGCGCCGGTTTCCGGACCGGGTTCTCTGGGGCACCGACTGGCCCCATCCCAATATGAAATCCCATATGCCGGATGACGGCGCACTGGTGGATTTCATCCCGAAAATTGCCCCGACCGAGGCGCTTCAGCGCAAGCTTCTGGTGGATAATCCAATGCGCCTTTACTGGGCCTGACAGGTCCCGGGCGATCCCGATTTCGGCAAGGCACTGCGCAAGGGGATAGAGAGTTTTCCCGGTGATTTGGGTGTTGTCGTGCTGGGCTCAGGCCGTTCGGGAAAACGGGCGGTTCTGGAAAATAATCCGGAAAAAACGGGCGGGTCCCAGAGGCGCATATGCAAGTGTTTTATCAAGGCGGCCGGGCATGTGTTCACGCCACTGGCTGAGCGCGCGCAAACGCATCCGGGGTGCTCAGCCCTGTTCCTGATCCTGTTCCTGCTCTGGAATGCGGTCGCCCGGGTCCAGCATCCGAACTTCGCGTTGGGGGAAGGGGATCGAAATGCCGTTATCCTGAAACTTGTCCCACAGGGCGAGATAGACGTTGCCGCGGATATTGGTCAGCCCGCCGGTGGGGTCTTCGATCCAGAAACGCAGGATGTAATCCACGGAACTGTCGCCAAAGCCGACGATGTGACAGACCGGTGCGCGCATATCTAGCACGCGGTCCACACTCGCCGCAGCCTCGATCGCAAGGGCGCGGACCTTGTGGGGATCGTCACCATAGGCCGTGCCAAAGAAGATATCGAGCCGTACGTAGTCGTTGGAATGGGACCAGTTGACCACCTGACCGGTAATCAGGTCTTCGTTGGGGATCAGGTATTCCTTGCCATCGCGGGTGACGACCGAAGTGTAGCGCGCGCCCAAAGTGTTGATCCAGCCGAAGGTTTCGCCAAGGCTGATCACATCCCCTGGCTTGATGGATTTGTCGAGCAGGATGATGACGCCGGACACGAGGTTCGACACCACCTTTTGCAGGCCAAAGCCAAGGCCCACGCCGATGGCACCCGACAGGAAGGCAAGACCGGACAGGTCCACCCCGATGGCGCGCAGCCCGATGAAGAAGGCCGCGCCGTAAAGGGAAACCTGCACGAATTTCACCGCCAGCACCTGCATCGATGGGCTGATATCTTCGTTACGCTTAAGGCCCGAAGACGCCGTAGACGAAATGAAACGCGCAAGGGAAAAGAGCAGGCCCAGCGTCACCACCGCCTGCACCAGAATCCAAAGCGACAGGCGCAGGGTGCCAAGCTCAACAGCGGCACTGTCGAGCAGGGCGCGGGCTTCGCCAGTCAGCCCGACGATGATCAGGGTGACCCATATCCACCCGGCGTAACGCACGGCGGCCCGCAGAAAGCCATTGTTGATGAACCGGGTGACCAGTGCGATGACAAGCCAGGCCAGGGCGAGGTGGGCAAGAATGCCAAGCAGGTAAGAGCGCGACCGCCATGTCATTTCGCGCATGATCCACACGGTGGGAAAGATCAGCGCCACAAACAGGATCAGCCGCAGGCGTTTATGGATCAGCAGCAGAAAGCGATAACGCCATTTGGGCCAGCCTTCGCGGCTGTGCATCCAGTTGTAGAAGGGCGGGGTCAGCAGGCGGGTCAGGAGGGTTGCGGCAAGGAACAGGCCAAGGGCGATGGCCACCTGATAGGCGTTCCAGGGGCGCAACAGGCCCAGCATGAAATTCTGAACCTGATCGGCGAGGGATAGCGCAACCTCCTGAACGTGCTGGGACACCGGTTCGGTGGGGGTGGCCAGAGTTTCTTCGATGGTTTCGGAAGTGGAATGGTTTGCCATGAACGCCCTGTGATCTTTGATGTTTATCGTGACACGTGCGGCGGGGGTGAGGCAAGGGTATTGCGGCCCTCGGGCACCTCCCACCCACCCCATGTTGCGCCCGTGGCCGATGTTGGCACCTGTTTCCCCCGGCGCGCTCGGGCCGCAATCGCCCCGGTTGGGGCGTTTGATCGCACTTGTTGTGCCCAGCTAAGCCCGGCATTGCGTTTTATCGTGATGCGCCGGGTTTCACGTTGGAACAGGACGCGGTTCAGGGCAACGGCAAACGCTGGGTTGTTTTGCGCCCGTCGGGGTCGGGTGGGAGGGGACCTCAATACCGATAATACCGATGATTTTGTCGCTGATCACGCGAGGATACTGGCCGCCCATGTTACCTTTCCTGGTGTCACCGTTGAGCAAGAGCCTCGCCATGAACCCTATGCTATCATGGCATGGTATGGTGGCCGTGTTTCGCAACCCTTTCGGCAATCGGTGGGATCTGTACAGTTGAACGCGATATGGTTGCCTTCGCCTTGTGAGAATCCCCACAAGCGTATACATAGCCCCCTATGACACGGATTATTGACATGGACGACCGCGACCGCCTGCGCGAACGCTTCTTTGGTGAGGCGCGTTCGGTATTGGCGCGGCTGTAAGCCGACCCTCCACGTCACCCCATTTTCCAGTTCACTATCCCCAATTCACTATCCACGGAGAGCGATATGACCGCCCCGAAGACACTCTATGATAAAATCTGGGACGCCCATGTGGCGCACGAGGCCGAAGACGGCACCTGTCTGCTGTATATCGACCGCCACCTGGTCCACGAAGTGACCAGCCCGCAGGCGTTTGAAGGGCTGCGCATGGCCGGGCGCAAAGTGCGCGCGCCGGACAAAACCATTGCCGTACCGGACCACAACGTCCCCACCACCCAAGGCCGTGACGACCCGGCCCAGATGACCGAGGAATCCCGGATTCAGGTTGGCGCGCTGGACAGCAATGCCAAGGAATTCGGCATCCATTATTACCCGATGAGCGATGTGCGTCAGGGCATCGTGCATATCGTGGGTCCCGAACAGGGCTGGACCCTGCCCGGCATGACCGTGGTGTGCGGCGACAGCCACACGGCGACCCACGGCGCGTTTGGGTCGCTGGCCCACGGGATCGGCACCTCTGAGGTGGAGCATGTTCTGGCGACGCAAACTCTGATCCAGAAGAAATCGAAAAACATGAAGGTCGAGATCACCGGCAAACTCAAGCCCGGGGTGACCGCCAAGGACATCACCCTGGCCGTGATCGGCGAAACCGGCACTGCGGGTGGGACGGGTTATGTCATCGAATATTGCGGCGAAGCGATCCGTGATCTGTCGATGGAAGGGCGCATGACCGTCTGTAACATGGCGATTGAGGGCGGCGCACGCGCGGGTTTGATCGCCCCGGACAACACCACCTTTGACTACTGCAAGGGCCGCCCCCATGCGCCCAAAGGTGCCGCGTGGGAACAGGCCGTGGAGTATTGGAAAACGCTCTTCACCGATGAAGGCGCGCATTTTGACAAGGTGGTCACGCTGAAGGGCGAAGAGATCGAGCCGGTTGTGACCTGGGGCACCAGCCCCGAGGACGTGTTGCCGATCACCGGTGTTGTGCCCAGCCCCGAGGATTTCGAAGGGGGCAAGGTTGAGGCCGCGCGCCGTTCGATTGAATACATGGGCCTGACCCCCGGTCAGAAGCTGAGCGATATCGAAATCGACACCGTGTTCATTGGCTCCTGCACCAATGGCCGGATCGAAGATCTGCGTGCCGTGGCCGATGTGGTCAAGGGCAAGAAGGTCAAAGACGGGATGCGGGCGATGATCGTGCCCGGATCGGGCCTTGTACGCGCACAGGCCGAGGAAGAGGGGCTTGCCGAGATCTTTGAAGAGGCGGGTTTTGAATGGCGCCTCGCGGGCTGTTCCATGTGCCTTGCCATGAACCCCGATCAGCTGGCCGAAAATGAGCGTTGCGCTTCCACGTCCAACCGCAACTTTGAAGGCCGTCAGGGCTTTAAGGGCCGCACGCATCTGGTGTCTCCGGGCATGGCAGCGGCAGCGGCGCTGACTGGCAAGCTGACCGATGTGCGCGAGCTGAGCTGAGGGACCGGGTGATGAAACGACGCGGCTTTTTGACCATGCTGGGGGGTGCGCTTGTCGCGCCGGCGTTGCCGTTGCGACGCGCTGCTCTGGCGACGGGGGCCGCATCGGCGCGGGTTGGCGGGTACAACACCCTGCTTTACGGCCTTGCCAGGTTTCATGCCCAGACCCGCAGCACCCTGTCGGCAAACGATCTTGTACCCCGGCTTGGGGTCAGTTCCGACAAGGCAAAGGCGTTGATGTCCGAACTGGTCTCCAAAGGCGTGGTAGAACCCGCCACCGGGGCCGCCTAGGGCACGTTTCGCGCCCGCGCAAGCAATCTGAACACACCGATCCGGCCCGATGTTCCGGGGCCGGACACTGTAACCGAACAGAACGGCAAGCCCGTTCAGGAGGCAACAATGGAAAAATTCGAAAAACTCAGCGGCATCGCCGCGCCCATGCCCTTGGTAAATATCGACACCGATATGATTATTCCCAAGGTGTTCCTGAAATCCATTCAGCGCACAGGCTTCGGCAAGAACCTGTTTGACGAGATGCGCTATAATCGCGACGGAACCGAAATCCCTGATTTCGTGCTGAACAAACCGCAGTATCGAGAGGCGTCGATCCTTGTGGCCGGGGATAATTTCGGTTGCGGGTCATCCCGTGAACACGCGCCCTGGGCGCTGGCGGATTTCGGCTTTAAATGCGTGATCTCGACCTCGTTTGCCGACATCTTTTTCAACAACTGTTTCAAGAACGGCATTCTGCCCATCGTGTTCCCGCAAGAGGTTGTGGATGTGTTGATGAAGGACGCGGAAAAAGGTTCGAATGCGCGTATGGAAGTTGATCTTGAGGCCCAGACCGTGACCACATCGGACGGCGAAAGCTTTGCGTTCGAAGTGGATGCGTTCAAGAAGCACTGTCTTCTGGAAGGGCTTGATGACATCGGGCTGACCATGAAAAAGGCGGCCAGTATCGACACGTTTGAAAAACAGGCTGCGGCGGCGCGCCCCTGGGTGTGACCTCGCGGCTTTAGCGAAATTTGAACGGGCCGTGGCACAAGTCGCGGCCCGTTTGCATTTGGGCCTTGCGTGCCGTTTGAGCCCGACCCGCATCATGTGAAACGGCATCACGGTGATCGGGAGGGTTAAAGCGTTTCCACATCACGCTGAGTCAACGTAATGTGGAAACGCTTTATCGAATTATGCGGATCAGGCGGGTGCAGATGCGTCTTTGTGTCAGTTTTTCGAGCACTTGTTGCTTCACTCATCACATCCACTACATCTTGTAGCCCTTTGATGTTTGGCCATTTGTTTGCACCACAATTGATGCAATCGCGCACCACTTTCTCCATCAAATCGCCCAAATGGTTACGTCTTGTTAACCAAGCACTTGAGGCAGAGACCGAAAGAGGGCAGAAATTGGGCAAGAATGAGGCAGACCGTGCGCAGACACGGCATCAAGTTGGAACAAAGACGCGGCATCGTATCGTGTCAGGCCAGGTTGAAGGGAATGGGGCAGTGGTATCCCGAATGACAAGCGCGCTTGTGCGTGCATTGCTGATGGCGTTGCTGATTGCGTTGCCGTCTTTGGTGCTGCCCGGCGTGGCGGCGGATACGGCCCAGATCGTGGTGCTGCTTGCGCTGTTGGGGTCGCTCATGACCTTCGTGGAATACTATAGCCAGTATCCCTCGATCATCGAATTCCGTTTTGCGCCGCCTTTCAACCGGCTGCGTTTCGTGGCGTTGTTCACGACCGTACTTTTGTTGTCGCTGATCTGTGCGGGCAAGGACGCCCCGACCGAGGTCACGCGGATTCTGACCGGGCTTGGCATGTTGCTGGGTAACGCGATTGATTTCCCCTATTCGCCGGTGCGGCTGGTGGTTCTGATGATGCCGTCGGATGCTTCGCCCGAGCTGATCACCGCAGTCCGTACCGCAGCGGGGATTTCCTACATGATCTCGCTGATTGCGCTGTTCGTTTTTGTCACGCTGGTGCGCGTGTTTGGCTGGCCGGCCCGGAATGGCGCGTTCAACGTGTGGATTAACCTGCCTTTGTTCGACCCCACGGCGGGCGGAGATGTGCTTCCCCGCCTCAAACGCGATGCGGGTATTAACATTGTGTTAGGGATTCTTCTGCCATTCTTGATCCCGGCGGTGGTCAAGGCCGCTTCGGACCTGTTGGATCCGATTTCGATGGAGAACCCGCAAACCCTGATCTGGACAATGTCGGCATGGGCCTTTCTTCCTGCAAGTATGATCATGCGCGGCATCGCCATGGGGCGTGTCGCCGATATGATCGAGGAAAAGCGGCTGCGTGCCTATGCCAAGGCAAAAGAAGAGGGCTTGGTCGTCACCTCCTGACCTTGCTGCTTGTCATTTGGGCTTTCGGCTCCGCGCCTGTCGTGGCCGATACCCTGAAACTGGCCTATTTCAACACCGAACTGTCGCGCAAGGGGCCGGGCCTTTTGCTGCGCGACATCCTCAAGGGCGATGCCCAGACGCGGGCGGTCGCGCAGGTGATCGCCCACGTTGCACCGGATGTGATCGTGTTGGGCGGGGTCGACTTTGACCATCAGAACGTGGCCCTGGCCGCGTTGCGGGATGAGGTGGCCAAAGCCGGGCATTCCCTTCCCTACATGTTCTCATGCCGCCCCAATGCGGGGATGGCGACCGGGCTTGACCTTGATGGGGACGGGCGATTGGGCGAGGGTGAAGATGCACAGGGTTTTGGCCATTTTGCGGGGGATGGCGGCTTGGCCGTGTTGTCACGGTATCGCTTGGCCGAGGAAGACCTGCGTGATTTCACCCCCCTGCTATGGCGCGATTTGCCGGGCGCGATGTTGCCCACGGACCCGGCGAAACCGGACAGGCTATTTCCCTCAGAAGCGGTTTATGACGTGCAACGCCTGTCTTCCACGGCCCATTGGATACTGCCGGTTGAAATACCCGGCGGGAGGCTGGACCTGATGATCTGGAAAGCCGGGCCACCCGTATTTGATGGCCCCGAAGATCGGAATGGACGGCGCAACCACGATGAAAACCGGTTCTGGTCCTTGCTGCTTGAGGGCGCATTTGGCCCTGTCCCGCAGGATTTCGTCCTGCTGGGCGGTGCCAATTTGGACCCCGTGGACGGAGACGGGCGGCACGAGGCGATTCTGTCGCTGTTGGCTGATCCGCGCCTGCAAGACCCGAAACCCGCCGGCCACGGCGGGGTGAGGGACCCCGCCCACCGTGGCAACCCGGCGCTGGACACGGTGGATTGGCCCGAGGATGGGCCGGGCAATCTGCGCGTGGATTACGTGTTGCCCTCTGCCACGCTGAACGTCGTCGGGGCGGGCGTGTTCTGGCCCGCGCCGGACTCAAATCTTCATGACCTTGCCGCGACGGCCAGCCGCCACCGGCTGGTCTGGGTAGAACTCGACCTGGGACAGCGCCTCGGCCAATGACGTGGCGCGAAAATCGGGCAGCCGCCGGGCGAACTTGTCTGCGCTCAATATGTGCGGTGTGCTCCAATCCCTACTGTGTTGCGCTGCGTTTCCACATCACGCTGAGTCAACTTAATGCGGAAAAGCTTTAATGCGTCCTGCCAAAACCCTGTCTCACGGCTTTTTGGCAGGACGCGCGAAACACATAAATGTCGCGCTGCCTTCACCCTTTTCCCTGTTTCAGATTAAAGATCGAACGCTTTAGTTAACCGATCTGGAGTGGAAATTGCGTGGTTTTGCAGATTTGATATTCATGAATGAATAAGTCGCTCCAAACGCTTGATTGGACCCTGGCCCAGTCTTTTCTGGCTGTGGTTGATCACGGGTCGCTTTCGGCGGCTGCGCGGCAGTTGAGCCAAAGCCAGCCGACGCTGGGCCGCCAGATCAAACAGATTGAAGCCGGACTGCGCCACACGCCCCGTGTTCGCCGGGTCTGGGGCGCGCTGGCCGAGGGGGTGAAGCCGTTGGTTTCTTGACCCCGTCGCCCCATCCCGCTAGGGCAATCCCAAGCAATTGAAAGATAGGATTCCCATATGAGCACCCCCTCGCTTCTCATTCTGCCCGGCGACGGCATCGGCCCCGAAGTCATGGCCGAGGTTCGCAAGATCATCGACTGGTACGGTACCAAACGCGATATGGTCTTTGATGTTTCCGAAGACCTTGTGGGGGGCGCGGCCTATGACGTCCACGGCACGCCGCTGCACGACGACACCATGGCGCGCGCGCAAGAGGTGGACGCGGTTCTGCTGGGGGCTGTGGGTGGCCCGAAATATGACGATCTGGATTTCAGCGTGAAACCCGAACGCGGCCTGCTGCGCCTGCGCAAGGAAATGGACCTCTACGCCAACCTGCGCCCGGCCCAGTGCTTCGATGCGCTGGCCGATTTCTCGTCGCTGAAAAAAGACGTGGTTGCGGGGCTCGATATCATGATCGTGCGCGAGCTGACCAGCGGCATCTATTTTGGCGAGCCGCGGGGCATCATCGAAGAGGGCAACGAGCGTGTGGGCATCAACACCCAGCGCTATACCGAAAGCGAAATTGCCCGCGTGGCGCGCTCGGCCTTTGAACTGGCACGGCGTCGCGGCAACAAGGTCTGTTCCATGGAAAAGGCCAACGTGATGGAATCCGGTATCCTGTGGCGCGACGTGGTCACCGAAATTCATACGGCCGAGTATTCCGACGTGGAGCTTTCCCACATGTACGCCGATGCAGGTGCCATGCAGCTATGCCGCTGGCCCAAGCAATTCGATGTGATCGTCACCGACAACCTGTTTGGGGATCTGCTGTCGGATGCGGCGGCGATGCTGACCGGTTCGCTTGGCATGTTGCCCTCGGCCAGCCTTGGTGCGCCCATGGCCAATGGCCGTCCCCGGGCGCTTTACGAACCCGTCCACGGGTCGGCCCCGGACATCGCAGGGCAGGGCAAGGCGAACCCGATCGCCTGTATCCTCAGCTTTGCCATGGCGCTGCGCTATTCCTTTGATCAGGGGACCGAGGCGGACCGGCTGGAGCGGGCGGTTGAGGCCGTGTTGGCCGATGGTGCGCGCACCGCGGACCTGTTGGGAGAAGAGGGGGTGACCCCGGTCTCCACCAGCGAAATGGGCGACGCGATTGTGGCCAGGCTCGACGCGTCGCTGTAAGCGCCGTTCGGTTATAGAAAACCCGGCAGGGGCGGCGTCGCGCGGCCCTTGCTCAACGCCCGCGTACCCTCAGAGCCTGCGCATCCAGAATTGCAGCGGCTTTTTCGTTTCGGTATCCTGCCCCAGATCCTTCCACGCGAATTCTGCGACCACACCGGGAAGCGGGGCATAGCCGCGTTTGCGCCAGAACGGGTCCAGCGGAGCATAGCCTTTGGGTTTCATCGGATGATCCTCGGGGCGGATCACGCCGCAAAACGCGCTGTGGGTAAAGCCAAGCGCGCGGGCATGGGCTTCGCGCAGATCAAAGAACCGATGCCCGATTCCACGCCCGCGCCAGCCGGGCAGCAAAACGGATTCGGCACAATAGAACACCTTGTCCAACGTGATCCCGCTGCCGTCAAAGGCGGTCGCGAAATCGTCGGCGTGCTCGGCCAGGGGGGTTCCCGTCGCCGCCCCTATCAGGGCGTCTCCGTCGAACGCGCCCACAAGGATCGCCGAGTCGCTTTTGCGATAGGTGTCCAAATAGCTGCGTTCATAGGCGACAGTTCCGTCATAGAGGTAGGGCCAGGCCCGGAACACCTCGATCCGCAGGCGTGCCACATCGTCCAGCGCGGCCTCCAACGCCGTCCCGGTCAACGGCGCGACCCGGATCATGCGCTGATCTGAGCCAACCAGTCCGCGAGGTTGTAATAGGTGGTCACGCGGGAGATTTTCCCGTCCTCAAGTTCGAAAAACGACCCGGCGGGCAGGCGGTAGCTCTGCCCCTTTGCCTCGGGTAATCCGTCATCGGTGGCCAGGTAGGTGCCGTTGACCACGTATTCCGCTGCCGCCCTTGTGTCGCCCTGTCCTTCGCCATGATTGAAGATCACCAAATCGGTCAGGGTTTCATCGTAACACCGCGCCATATGGCCGCAGAATTCGGCAAAGGCGGGTTTGCCATGGCGGATATTGCCTTCGTTCACGTGATGGGCCACGTTCGGGGACAGGCAATCCATCATGCCTGCAATATCCTTGGCATTGAAGGCTTCGAAATATTTCTGAATGGTACTCATGTTGCCTCCTCGGGGGTGCCCCAGCGGTTGGTGAGTTGGGTGATGATCTCGTCCCGGCTCTGGCGATAGGCATCCAGCTTGGCTTCGCGGGTTTCCCCCTGGGCCGTCGGGTCGGTGATCGGCCAGAATTCCACGTCCAGATGGTAATACCGGGTCAGTTCTTCGGCCTTGGCCCTGCTGGCCGGGGACAGGGCGACGACAAGGTCAAAGCTTGACAGGTCATCGCCCCATTTGCCCATTTCTTCAAAGCTGCGCGTGCGGTGACGGGACAGTTCCACGCCCATCTCCTGACACACCGCAATGGCGAACCCGTCGATGTCCATCTGGTTTCGAACCCCGGCAGATTGGACGTATGTATCCGTGCCATAAAGCTTTTTCATGATTCCTTCGGCCATGGGAGACCGCACGGAGTTGTGGTCACAGCAAAACAAAACCGATTGGGGAAGCGGCTCGACCATCTTTGCGTCAGCTCCCGAAATGCAGCACACAGACAAGCGTGAACAGGCGCCGCGCGGTATCGGTATCAATCTCCGCTTTGTTTTCCAGCCGTTCCTGCAGGATGCGCGCACCTTCGTTGTGGATACCGCGCCGTGCCATGTCGATGGTTTCGATCTGGCTGGGGGGCATGTTCTTGACCGCGTCAAAGTAGCTTTCGCAAATCGCCCAGTAATCCTTGACCACCTGGCGGAAGGGCGACAGCGACAAATGGAATTCGGCCGCCTTGTCTGCGGTTTCGGTGGTGATGTCGAAGACAAGCCGCTTGTCCCTGATCGACAGATCCACGCGATAGGGCCCGTCGGGCACCACGCGGTCGTCCCGTTTGGGAAGCGTGAACGAGTTCTCTTCGATCAGGTCGAACATCGCGACCTTGCGTTCCTGTTCAATCTCCGGCGTTGGCGGCGGAAGATTGTGATCGTCCAGTTCGATATGGCTGATGCGGGACATAGGTTACAACTCGTTCAAATGGTTCAGGCGGGCGCGGACCGAAAGACCGTGCGCTTGCAGGCTTTCGCTGATCGCCAGGGTTTCGGCAGAAGGGCCAATAGCACGTAATGCCTGTGGAGTCATCCGGGCCAGCGTGGTGCGTTTCAAAAAGTCCATGACAGACAGGCCCGAGGAAAAGCGGGCCGAGCGCGCGGTGGGCAGAACGTGATTGGGGCCACCGACGTAATCGCCGATGGCTTCGGGTGTCCATGCGCCAAGGAAAATCGCTCCGGCATGGGTGATTTGCTCTGCTAATTCAACAGGTTGGGAAACGCACAGCTCAAGGTGTTCGGGCGCAACGCGGTTGGAAAGCCGGGCTCCGGTGGCCAGATCGGGCACGGTGATAATCGCGCCATAGTTGCGCCAGCTTGCCCCGGCGATATCGCGCCGTTCCAGCGTTTGCAAATGGCGGTCGATGGCGACGCTGACCGCCGTGGCCATGGCCGGGCTGTCCGTGATCAGAATCGATTGCGCGCTTTCGTCATGTTCGGCCTGGCTCAGCATATCCAGCGCGATCCAGTCCGGATCATTGTCCCGATCGGCGATGACCAGGATTTCGGACGGTCCGGCGATCATGTCGATCCCCACCTTGCCGAAGACCCGCCGTTTCGCGGCGGCGACAAAGGCGTTGCCGGGGCCGGTGATCTTGTCCACAGGCGCGATAGTGTCCGTGCCATAGGCAAGCGCGGCCACCGCCTGTGCCCCGCCGATGCGATAGACTTCGTCAACCCCGGCCAGTCGTGCGGCCAGCAATACCAACGGGTTTGCTACCCCGTCCGGAGTGGGCACGACAATGGCCAGCCGCTCAACCCCCGCCACCTTGGCCGGGATCGCGTTCATCAACACGGAAGAAGGATAAGAGGCCAGCCCCCCCGGCACATAGAGTCCCGCCGCCGAAACCGGGGTCCAGCGCCAGCCCAACATGGCACCGCTGTCTTCGGTCCACTGCCGGTCCTCGGGCATCTGCGCTTCGTGATAGCTGCGGATACGCGCCGCCGCCAGCTCCAGCGCGGCGCGCTCGTGGTCGGGCACCTGCGCGCATAGCGCATCCACCTCGGCCTCGGAAAATCGCAGGGTGTCGGGCGTCAGGTCCAGCCGGTCGAACCGCGAGGTCAGCTCAATCACAGCCGCGTCGCCCCGGTCCCGCACATCTGCAATAATATCGGCGACAACCGCGTCCACATCCGGGCTATCCTCGCGCTTGGCACCCAGAAGCGTGGCAAAGCTGGTTTCGAAATCGGGATCGGTGGCGTTAAGGAACACGGGCATGGGCATTATCTCCTGATCCCGCATGTCTTAAGCCCAAGGGTAAGGCATCTCAACCCGCCCCTGTCTTCACATGGCCATAAATATCCCCGGGGGAAGGGGGCAGCCCCCGCGTGGCCGCGCCCGAGCGCCCGGGCGTCAGTCCCGTCAGTCCCGATGATGCGGGGCCTGGCCTGATGGGGCCACATAGGGCCGGGTTACATCGCGCAGGCTGGCCTCCAACGCTTCGGCCTCAAGACGGATCGCTCCATCCCCGGCCAGGGTGATCAACACCCGCCCATCGGCATCTTCGCCCGGCTCCCAGGTCAGGGACAGCACGGAATACACCGTTTCGCTATCCCCACGGTCCACCCCTTGCGAGGCAACCCGCAGCACGTTGTCAAACACCAGAACCGATTGCACGCGTTCGGGTTTGTGCCGGTTCTGTCCCGGATCTTCCCAGCGGAAACGATTCAGCAGCAGGGCAAAGCGGCGTTCGCGGGGCAGGAATGTCATCTCTGCCCCCGGAAAAACAGCGTCCTGACACAGGGCCGACAGCACGTGAAGGTCGTCGCTATCCATGGCTCCGAGGTTCAGCGGCGCCTCGCGCCCGTCTTCAAATCTTGCGTCGCTCACTGTTCCTTGACCCGCTCGATTTTCGCGCCCACGCCCTGGAATTTGCGCACCACATGTTCATAGCCACGATCAAGGTGGTACACCCGGCTGACGATGGTTTCTCCCTCGGCCGCCAACCCGGCCAGAATCAGCGATACGCTGGCACGCAGGTCGGTGGCCATCACCGGCGCGCCTTTCAATTGTTCCACCCCGTGAACGGTGGCGGTGCCGCCATGCACCTCGATATTCGCGCCCATGCGGATCAGCTCGGGGGCGTGCATGAAACGGTTTTCAAAGATTTTCTCTTCCAGAACCGATGTCCCCTCGGCGGTGCAGAGCAACGCCATCATCTGGGCCTGCAAATCCGTGGGGAAGCCGGGGAACGGTTCGGTGGTCACGTCCACCGCCCGAATCCGCCCGCTTTTATGCACCACCTTAAGCCCGTTCTTGGTTTCGCTGACCTCAACCCCGGCCAGTTCCAGCTTGTCCACGAAGGCCTGAACCAAATCCAGACGCCCGCCCAGCAACTCGACCTCGCCCCCCGCGATGGCCGGGGCAAGCATATAGGTGCCAAGCTCGATCCGGTCGGTCACAACAGGGTGAGTCGCACCATGCAGACGCTCAACGCCCTCAATGGTGATGGTCGAGGTGCCGTCGCCGTCAATCTGCGCCCCCATTTTGCGCAGACAATCGGCAAGGTCCACGATTTCGGGCTCACGCGCGGCGTTTTTCAACACGGTGGTGCCCTTGGCCAGCGTCGCCGCCATCATGATGTTTTCGGTCGCCCCGACGGAGGCAAAGGAGAACTCGATCTCCGCACCCTTCAAGCCACCGGGTACCTTGGCATGAAGATACCCGTCCCTGAGTTCGATTTCCGCGCCCATGGCTTCAAGCCCGTGAATATGCAGGTCCATGGGCCGCGCCCCGATGGCACAGCCGCCGGGCAGGGACACAACCGCATGACCAAGTCGCGCCAGCATCGGCCCCAGCACAAGGTTCGAGGCCCGCATCTTGCGCACAATATCATAGTCGGCCACGTGGTTGTTGATGTCATGGGACGACATCGCCAGAACCTGCCCATCCTGAAGCGACGTGACCTCGGCCCCCAGAGATTGCAGAAGCTGGGTCATGGTCTTGATGTCCGACAGCCGCGGCGCATTGGTCAGGGTCAGCGGTTCGTCCGACAACAAAGTTGCCGGCATCAGGGTAAGACAGGCGTTCTTGGCCCCCGCGATCGGAATTTGTCCGTTGAGTTCGCCATTGCCTGTAACGATGATCTGATCCATTGCCTTACCCTTTATCCTCGTTTTGCGCAGCCTCTTGGGTTGCTTTTGTCCCTGCGCGCGCCTTGGCTTGCGCCTTGCGTCGCGCCATATTGGCCTTTAACGCCGTTTTCAACCGCGCCTCACGGTCATTGGCTGTTTTCGGCTTTTTTTCGCGGGGTTTTTTCTGCTCCATGTTCCCCTCTTACAGGACGCGAAAAAAACCGTCCAGATAACGCTTGCACTGTCTGCGATTTGGGTCTAATCAGCCGCCCACGCCCAAAGCGTACCGGCGCTGCTGTAGCTCAGAGGTAGAGCACTCCCTTGGTAAGGGAGAGGTCGAGAGTTCAATTCTCTCCAGCAGCACCATTTTTCCCCTTGGTTTTGAACAGGTTACTCTGTACCCAAAGGCTTTGGCCGTTTCTCAATACCAACAAACTCAAATCCATATGTGCCGTTCGCATAAGACGTCTTGTGTAGGTCGGATTGAAGCTCAATAAACGCGATGACCCTGGAACCTTTTGCAACAGCACCCCTTTTCGAATGGTTGCTCAGCACCTTGGTTATGGCATTTTCCCAATCGGCTTTGGACCCGTGACTATCCTGGGGCGCACGCTTTCTTTGGCCGCATGGCGAAACGTTGCCGTTGACCTGTAATCAAACACGCTGGGTCGCGTTTCCCTGTCTCAGGTTAAAGCTCGAACGCTTTATGCCCCCGCGCGCCGCTGTCCAGGGGGAGCAGGGCGTTGCCGCCGTTGTGCATCTGTGTCAAAACGGTCGAAAGAGATTCTGTGCCCCCAGGAGTCGCAAGATGATTGACTACACAGCCCGCCGCACGATGATGGTGGATACGCAGGTTCGGCCCTCGGACGTTACCAAATTCCCGATTATCGAAGCCATGCTTTCGGTCCCGCGCGAGGTGTTCGTGCCCGAAGACAGCAAACAGGCCGCCTATGTTGGTGAAAACATCAATCTGGGAGGCGGGCGCGTGGTGTTCGAACCGCGTACCCTTGCCAAAATGCTGGACGCGCTGGACCTTCAAAACGACGAGTTGGTGTTGCTGATCGGTGCCGGGCTGGGCTATTCTGCCGCCGTCATGGCGCGGATGACCGAAGCGGTGGTGGCCGTGGAAGAGGACGAGGCCATGGCCCGCGAAGCCCAGGCTTTGTTGAGCGAACATGGTGCGGATAATGTGATCGTGCATCAGGGACCACTTGCTGCCGGATCGGCACAGCACGGACCCTATGACGCCATCGTCATCGAAGGCGCGGTGGAACATCTTCCTGAGGCACTTGTGTCACAGCTCAAAGAAGGTGGCCGCATGGCGGTACTTTTTTCCGAAGGCGCCCTTGGAACCGTGCGGATCGGATACAAATTGGATGGTGTGATGAATTGGCGCCATTCGTTCAACGCGGGTGCGCCGGTTCTGACCGGCTTTGAAAAGCACGCGGCGTTCGAATTCTGAAACCGGGCCGTTGCGGCTTTGGAACATAGGTGAAACGGGAGTGGTGCTTTGGGCCTGATGCGAATGAAATCCGGTGTTGTCGTTGGTCTGATGGCCGGGGTCTTGATGGTTGCGCAACCCGTTGTGGCAAAGGCAGAAAGTCTGGCCGACGCCATGGTAAGCGCCTACAGGCACAGCGGCCTTCTTGAACAGAACCGCGCGCTGTTGCGGGCCGCGGACGAAGACGTGGCCACGGCGGTTGGCGCTTTGCGTCCGGTGTTGGCGTGGTCGGCCTCTTACAGCCGCGGTCGCGGTCGTACCTTCAACAGCCGCACCATGCTGAGTTCCGCCCGTTCGACCCGCAGCGAAATCAACATTCAGGTATTTGCCGAACTTCTTCTTTACGATGGCGGGCAATCCCGTATGCGGATTGATGCCGCGAAAGAGGTGGTGTTGGCGACACGCCAGGGTCTGCGTGGCGTTGAACAGCAAATTCTGTTGCGTGCGGTCGCAGCGTTTTACGATGTGCGCCGCCAGACCGAGTTTGTGCGTCTGGGCAAGAACAACGTGCGGGTGATCGGACAGGAACTGCGCGCGGCCAGGGATCGTTTCGAGGTGGGGGAGGTGACCCGCACCGACGTGTCGCTCGCCGAAGCGCGGCTTGCCGGCGCGCGCGCCGCTCTTGCGGCGTCCGAGGGGCTGTTGAGCCAGGCACGGGAAGAATACCGCGCCGCCACCGGCCACTATCCGGGCAAATTGTCCAACCCGCCCAAACCTCCGTCCATTGCCAAATCCGAAAAGTCGGCCAAGGCGATTGCGGTGCAGGCGCACCCCGACATGATCCGCACCCGGCATACGGTGACAGCGGCCGAAATCGCGATTGCCATTGCCGAGGCGGCGATGAGCCCGACCGTGACCATGTCTGCGGGTATCTCCAACACACAGGATTTCGAGACCAGGGATTTCACCAACGGGGCCAGCGTCGGCGTGAACCTGTCCGGCCCGATCTATAGCGGTGGTCGACTCAGTTCGGCGGTGCGCAAGGCCCGTCACCAACGCGACGCGGAACGTGCCGGTCTGCACACCGTGCGCCATGCCGTGTACCAGGGCGTGGGCAACGCTTGGTCGCAATGGGAAATGGCGCGGGCCAGCCGGGCGGCAAGCGAAGGTCAGGTCCGCGCAAGCCGCGTTGCCTTTGAAGGTGTGCGCGAAGAGGCCAAGCTGGGCGCGCGCACCACGCTGGACGTGCTGGATGCGGAACAGGAACTTCTGGACGCCCGGGCCAACCTTATCTCTGCGGGGATCGACGAACAGGTGGCGCGCTATAACGTGTTGGCGTCGATGGGGTGGTTGACTGCGGAACGCCTGAAACTGCGCGTGCCGCATTACGATCCGGCCGAGTATTACAACATGGTCAAGGACGCGCCGCATATTCTGAGTGATCGCGGGCAGAAGCTTGATAAAGTGCTGCGCTCCTTGGGAAAAGAGTAAAACCCGTCCTATCTGTTGTGAGAATCCTTTGTGCAGGGTACACTCGTATCTAGGTGAGAGTGGTAAAAACAATGACAGATCCCGTAACCAACGTGGAAATAGAGGACGTGTTGTCCTCAATTCGCAGGCTTGTGTCCGAAGATGGCAAAGCAACCCAACCGGCCCGCCCGGTTGAGACAGGCGTTGCGCCGGACGTGCGTAATGTTGAGCAAAAACAAGAGGATACAGCGTCTGACAAGCTGATCCTTACACCGTCGTTGCGCGTCGCGGAAACGCCAGACCCGGTAGAAGAACACACCCCGGAGCCGGAACAGGATTTGATCCGGGCCGTGGCCGAGGTGGTCCCGCCCGTGGATTCGGATCTGATTCACGAACAGGTCCGGGCACAGGTGGAAGAGCGGATCGAAGAGACCGTGGCCGAGGAACTGGAACACGAGGCGCACTGGTCCGACGAGGTTTTTGAAGACACCGACGAAGCGTTCGCAGAGACAATTGAAGCTGATGACGAGGTGTCAGAGGCGGCCCCGGATCAGGCCGACCCGCTGCCCGAGTTTGAGGCAGAGCAGGGTGAGCAGCCCGAACAAACAGAACCCGAACAACCCGAACAAACGGAACAGGAAGAAACCCTGGCCGACCGGATCGCCGAACTGGAAGCGGTTGTCGCGGATCGCGCGGATCAATGGGAACCGGACGGGGATTCAGGGGACGATTATGCCGGGGGCGAGGTGGAGACACTGTCTTGGGCGGATCATTTTCCCGCCGATGCGGACATGCCGTCGGTGCCGGAACCAGATCCCGAAATCGACGTCGCCGCACAAGAAGAGCAGGCCGAAAGTGTTGATCTTTTCGGTGCCGAAGACGCGGCGTTCCTTGACGAAGAGGCGCTGCGCGAAATGGTGACGGATATCGTGCGTCAGGAATTGCAGGGGGCTTTGGGCGAACGGATCACCCGCAACGTCCGCAAACTGGTGCGCCGTGAAATCCACCGCGCGCTTGCGGCGCAGGAACTCGACTGATCACGCGCCGACCTCTGCGGCCAGATTCAACAACAGATCCAGATCGAAATGCGCTTCCATATGCGCGCCAAGCCGGTCCAGAACGGCGTCGGTATCGGCGTCATAGCTGGTGCTGATCTCTCCGCCCAGGGTCCCCATAAAATCGGCGCGGAACTGATCGGCGCGGAACAGCCCGTGCAGATAACACCCCCGCACCCGCCCATTGGCCGAGGCCGCGCCATGGGGCGCGTTGTTCAGAGCCAGCCACGCGCGGTCACAATCCGGCCCGGTGGTTTCTCCGATATGGATTTCATACCCGTCAACCTGCGCCCCCGTGGGCAGATAGGTGGCGGTTTGCAGCGCCAGATGCTTTTCGGGCTTCATCACGGTTTCGATGTCCAGATGCCCCAGTCCCGCAACCGATGAAGGCGGGCCTTCGATCCCGTGCGGGTCGCGGATCACCTTGCCAAGCATCTGATATCCCCCGCAAATCCCAAGCACATGACCGCCGCGTCGCAGGTGGGCGGCAAGATCAATATCCCACCCCTGCGCCCGGAAATGGGCAAGGTCGGCGATGGTAGATTTGCTGCCGGGGATCAGGATCAGATCGGCATCCCCGGGCAAGGCCCGGCCTGGCTCAATGATTTCAA
This sequence comes from Rhodobacterales bacterium, assembly GCA_002747035.1. Lineage (GTDB taxonomy): Bacteria > Pseudomonadota > Alphaproteobacteria > Rhodobacterales > Rhodobacteraceae. The sequence continues at coordinate 58,328 of PDRZ01000019.1, read as the reverse complement.
CACTTAGCCCCGGCTCGGTGGATAACGGGTCCAGATCGTCGAAATTCGCGATACGTCCAAGCCGCGGAACGGCGATCTTGAATCCGCCGCCCCGGGTCGAGGCAATGTCCATCACGTCTTCTGCCGGAAGCCGCCAGGCATCGGCAAACCACGGCAAAACCCCAAGCGACGGCCAGCCCGTGAAATCGGTGGTTGCGCGCAACCCGTCATCAAACAGGCTGGGGTCGCCGCGAAATTTATTGATAGCGAATCCCTTGATACGTGCGGCATCTTCTGCGGGCAGAACATTTTGGGTGCCGACGATCTGGGCAATGACCCCGCCCCGGTCGATGTCCCCGATCAGGATGACGGGCACCCCCGTCGCCTCGGCAAAACCCATATTGGCGATATCCCCGGTGCGCAGGTTGATCTCGGCGGGGCTGCCCGCGCCTTCGATGATCACGACATCGGCGATCGCGGCGAGCCGGTGAAAGCTCTCCATCACGGCAGCAAGCAGAGAGGGCTTCCGGGTCGCATAATCCCGCGCCTTGAGCGTGGTAAGCCTTTGACCGTGAACGATAACCTGCGCCCCGGTTTCCGATTCCGGTTTCAACAGCACGGGGTTCATATCGACCAGCGGTGCGCGCCTTGCCGCCAGGGCCTGAAGCGCCTGTGCCCGTCCGATTTCGCCGCCATCCGCTGTTACGGCGGCGTTGTTGGACATGTTCTGGGGCTTGAACGGGGCAACCTTGAACCCGCGATTGGACAAGGCCCGCGCGATACCTGCGACCAACATGGATTTGCCCACGTTGGACCCTGCGCCCTGGATCATGATTGCCCGTGCCACGTCTGCCCCCATCGGTTACCGTGCAATCCATACGCAACCCGCGCCAACGGGGGAAGAGATGAACACACCGGCACACGTGTTTTTTGCCGGTGCCGTTTGGGTCAGACCGGACCAGCCCCGCGTGACCACTGCGGCGGTGCGGAGTCGCTTGCGGGTGTTGCATGTATTTGCCGGGGCGGCCTTTTGCATTTCGCCTTTGGCTTTTCCCGTGCATCACGATGACGGGCGCCCGCATTTCTGGCCGCTGTCCAACCGGGGCTTTGAAAGCCCGCTAAGCTATTGGGATAGAAGGCATTATGGCGGCGTGATCGGTCCGGTCGAGATCGCGGTAAGCCTGATGTTTTGGTTTGTCATGTTCGACAGCCGTGGCCGAGGCGACGTGGGAAATGCAACAGGCCCTTGCCGATTGGGCAAGGGCCTGTTGAGAAACCGAGCAGGGGTTTCAGTGTTTTTCCAAGTCTCAGGCGGCTTCGGCCTGTTGCGCCGCAGCGTTGCGGCGTTCGCTTTCTTCGCGCGACAGGGCGACCGAGGTGCGTACACCCTTGCCGACAAACTCCATCAGCCCCGAAACAACGCGTTCGTTGGGGTCGATTCCCGCACAGCTCAGCACTTCGCGCCCATCGCGCGAACGAGCCCAGCGGGCGATCTGTTCCGGGCCGTTGCCATATTTCTTGTCATCGGCAATGGCATCGTCCAGCGCAGCCAGCACAACGGCTGCAAAAAGTTTACGTGCACGGTTACCTTGCTCATTATTGAAGGCCGTGCCGTCAACGAAATCTTTCATGTTCCGTCCTTTGTTATTGCTCTTGTCTTTTCGGCGTGGGCTTCGTTATGACGAAGTTTACGCGATTCGGATAGGCTGTTAATGCATAGCTTGCATGTAAAATTTGCATAGCCCTCACAGACGCAGCACGATATTTGGTCTTCTTGCCCTCCGTCTGAACCCAATATATAGGTGCAGTCAACTTTCTATCAACCTTTTGCCATGGTTTTGTCACAATGCCGAAAATCAACGGAAACGAAATTCGCCCCGGTAACGTGCTTGAGCACAATGACGGTTTGTGGGCCGCCGTGAAGGTGGACCACGTGAAGCCGGGCAAAGGCGGTGCCTTCGCTCAGGTGGAACTGCGCAATCTGCGCAACGGATCAAAGCTGAACGAACGGTTCCGTTCCGCCGACAAGGTAGAGCGGGTCAGGTTGGAACAAAAAGATCAACAATTCCTTTACGAATCTGACGGGATGTTGGTCTTCATGGACGCAGAGACTTATGAACAGATCGAATTGCCAGCCGATCTGTTGGGGGATCGCCGCCCGTTCTTGCAGGATGGCATGACCATCGTGGTGGAATTCTATGAGGACGAAGCGTTGAACGCAACGGTGCCCCAGAAAGTGATCTGCAAGGTGGTGGAAACCGAACCGGTGGTAAAGGGGCAGACCGCAGCCAACAGCTTCAAGCCCGCGATCCTCGATAATGGAGTTAAGGTGATGGTGCCCCCCTTTGTCGGTCAGGACGAGGATATCGTCGTCAACACCGAAACTATGGAATACAGCGAACGCGCATAGGTCGCAACGCATTGTTTAATAACAAAAACCCCCGGTATCCGTTGTCTGGTTGCCGGGGGTTTTTCTTTGCTGTCGGGCCAGGTGGAGGGAAAACCGGGGGGTCTTTCCCCTGATCTGATGTGGTGTCAAAGGGTTACTTGGCCATAGTTCGGCAAGACGAGTGCGAAGATGCTCAAACCGCAGTCTGGGGTGTGTTTGTTTAAACGGTGCTGTGCGGCAAGGGCGTAAGGATTTTTCGGGGAACAGCCGGGCTTCGTGGGAGTGGTAACTAGTTTTTCCAGTGCGTGAACTCACGAAGGCGGGGTCGGAGAAATCCGGCCCCGTTTCTTTCTGCGCAGGGCTCGGGCAGTCGGCCTATCTCCCCAAAAAGTGAGCATTATCGAAGTATCACGCAATCCCCAAAACGTCATGTAGCCTGTCCGCTGGGCGCACGAATTTTAGCTGAAATTCGTATCCGCGCCCGTGGCAAGGGTAACCCGCGCCTTGCCGGCGGTCATCTCGTCGCTGGCGCGGTCGAAGCGAAGATAGGCAAGGGCATTGGCCCCGGCCACGGTGTGCAGCGTCCCGATGGGTTTGCCGTCGGTTTCGATTGTCGTGCCCGGCTCAACCGGGGCCGAAACGGCGACCCGCACAATGCCTTTGCGCAGTTTGGTCTTGTGTTTCATGCGCGCCGTCACCTCCTGGCCCACGTAACACCCTTTGCGGAAATCGACCCCGTGCAGGCGTTCAAAGCCCTGTTCAAGGATATAGCTGTCCGGGCCAAGCTCGGCCCCCCATTCGGGCACCCCATGGGCCACACGCAGGGCGTCCCAATCGACGTCATCCGCAGGAGCCATTTCGCGGCGATAAGCGCGCCAGCCAAGCGCAGCCGTGCGCGGATCCTGTACCCCGTCCTCCGGCACATCGCCCAGACCCCGATGCAGGTGTAAATCCGTTTCCTCGATCGTCACATCCGCGCGCAGCCTGTACATGGACAGGCGTTGCATCAGCCCCGGTGCCAGTTCGGCCGCAACATCCAGAAGGATCGACTCGTTGTCTTCCAACAGGAAAAAATCCGCAATCAGCTTGCCCTGAGGCGTCAGCAGCGCCGCATACAGAGGCCCGTCAGCCAGCCGTCTGACATCGTTGGTCACAAGCCCCTGAAGAAACTCCACCCGGTCCGTTCCGGAAATCCGGAGGATTTTTCGCTCGGCCATCGCGGCTCTCCCTCATCGCGCTCCCCTTCGGGGGTCTGGTGCAATATAAACTGGTTGCGGGCGAACGAAAGGGGCGATCATGCGTGCAGAGCTTTCCGTTGTCATTCCCACCCTCAATGCCGGGCGCGGGTTGCCGCCCTGTCTCGCTGCGCTGATGGAGGGGGTGGAAGCCGGGGTGATCCGCGAGGTGATCATGACTGATGGAGGTTCCGGGGATGCCACAGGCCTGATTGCCGAAGAGGCGGGCGCGGTGTGGCTGTCTGGCCCTGCCGGGCGTGGCGGTCAGATTGCGCGCGGAGTTGACAGGGCACAGGGCAGCTGGATTCTGATCCTCCATGCCGATACCGAGCTTTTGCCCGGCTGGGTCGCGCCCGTTGCCGATCATCTGGCCGGGTCGCCCATGGTGGCCGGCTACGGGCGGTTGGCTTTTGATCGCGGCGGTCTGCCTGCGCGGATCGTCGCTGGCTGGGCCAATCTGCGCTCGCGCCTGTTTGGCCTGCCCTATGGGGATCAGGGGCTGCTGGTATCCGCCCGGCTGCTGGAAGAGCAGGGCGGTTTTCCCGATCTGCCGCTGATGGAGGACGTGGCCATTGCCCGCGCCCTGCGGGGGCGGCTGATCCCGTTGGATTTTACCGCCCGAACAGATGCCGGGAAATACGAGACAGAAGGCTGGTTCCGGCGGGGGCGTCGGAACCTTTGGACCCTTTGCCGCTACCTTTGCGGGGTGTCGCCTGAGCGTCTCGCGCAAGACTATCGGCGGTCGGGCCGTCGGACTTGAATTGCAGATCATGCAGATGGGCATAGACCCCGCCGCGCGCCAGTAACTCGTCATGGCTGCCCTCATCCACCACCTGACCCTTGTCCATCACCACGATCTTGTCGGCATTGCGCACGGTCGACAGGCGGTGAGCGATAACAAGCGTGGTGCGCCCCCTGGAAAGCTGATCCAATGCGTCCTGGACAAATTTTTCGCTTTGCGCATCCAACGCGCTTGTTGCTTCGTCCAGCAACAGGATCGGCGTATCGCGCAGCAGGGCACGGGCAATGGCCACCCGTTGGCGCTGCCCCCCTGAAAGGTTGGCACCGCGCGGACCCACTGGCGCGTCAAGCCCGCCCACCTTGGGCAGGAAATCCGCGACATGGGCGGCGTCCAGTACGCGGGCAAGGTGGTCGTCGCTGACATCTTCACGCCCCAACAGGATGTTTTCGCGCAGCGTTTCATCAAACAGCGCGGCATCCTGGGACACCACCGAAAACATGCCGCGCAGATCGGACAAATCCATGTCCCGCGCCGCAACGCCCCCGATCCGTACTGTCCCGCTCTGGGGATCGACCAGCCGCGTCAAAACGTTGAAAATCGTCGACTTGCCCGCCCCCGACGCCCCGACAAGCGCGGTGGTCTGGCCCGGCTCGATGGTCAGGTTCAGCCCGTTCAAAACGGTGGTGTCACCATAGCGCAGCGTGACATCGGCAAAGGAAATCCCCGGCACCCCCTCGGGTGCGGGTACGGGTGTGGCAGGCGAAACCAGCGTCGGCTGCGTATCCAGCAGTGTTTTCACCCGCTCGATCCCGCTGGCCGCAATCTGCCAGGTGCCAGCCATGGTGCCAAGGCGGCGCATGGGGTCAAAGGCAAAGCCGATCGCGGTGAAGAATGACATGAATTCCCCCACGGTCTTTTCGCCCGAAATGATCTCGCTGCCGCCGAAATAGATCACCCCCATCAGCCCGATCCCGGCCATCACATCGACCATCGCGGGAATCGCCGAGGTGCCGGCCACGGCCTTGACCTCGGCCCGGACCAGCTTGCGGGTCAACGCGCGATAGCGGGCGTTCTGATAGGCCTCAAGCCGGTTGAGTTTGACCGGAACAATCCCGTGAAATACCTCGTCCAGCCGCGTGGCCAGCCGCGCACCCAGATCGCGGGCCTCGCGGGCGCGGGCGCGCACGAATCTCTGAAACAGGTGGCTGGGCAACACCAGAACGGGCGCGGCGATCAACACCACCAGCGTCCATTGCCAGTCAATCGAGATGGCCACCCCCAACAGCGCAAACAACGACATCAGATCCCGCCCCGCGCCGGTCAGGATCGCGTTCCAGACCTGGTTGATCGCCTGAACATCGGTCTGCACCCTCTGGATCAGGTATCCGGGCGGGTGCACCCGGTAGAAACTGTCGTCCAACACCATAAGGTGGCGCAACAGGTCCATGCGCAGGCTCGCATTGGTTTTGGATGAAATATAGGCAAGACAGATTTTCTGCCCCATGGATGTGGCCGCGCGGATCAGGAAGATCGTCATCATTCCGCCGCCAACCCAAATCAGCGCGGTGCTTTCTCCGCCAAGAAACACCTTGTCGAACATCGGCTCCATCATCAGGGCCAGCGCCCCCTGCATCCCGCCTTCGACGGCCATGAGAAGCATGGCCAGCAACAACAGCGGCAGATGCGGGTGCAGGTAGCGGCTCCAGAGCCAGCGGATCAGTTCACCGCTGGGCATGCCGGTGTCGGTCCTGTCCATCCCGGGTACCCCGGCAGAAACCGGCGTATCGCTGGGGGGCGCAGGGGGGGGCGTATCACGTTCGGTTTCGCTCATCTGGTGGCCCTCATTTCGTCAAACCCGGCCTGGGCCGCGTCCGCATCGTATTCGGTCGCCACCCAGTCCTCGAACCCGATTCCGGTGGCGCGCTGAGCCTGTTCATAAAGGTCAAGCACATGATCCAGAATGCCGGTTCTGGTCCATTTGAAATGCAGAAATCGCGGGCTCAGCATCTTGCGCGCCTCTGCTACGGGGGTCCCCTGGATCACCATCAGATAGATGGCCGAAGCAAGCGATGCCCGGTCTGCCCCGGATTTGCAATGCATCAGGAACGGCACCTGGATCGTGCGAAACGTGTCGATCAACTCCAGAAGCACCTCGCGGCGCGGCGCTTCGCGCGCATTCAGCGCAGCGGTGACAAGCGGCAGGCCCAGAGCCTCGCAGCTTTCTTTCTCAAGATGATAGGGTGCAGACAAACGCGCCCCTCCGCGCAGGGTGAGAATCGTCTTGATCCCCATCGCGGACAGCTTTTCAAGCCGCCTATGGCTGGGGTGGTTGGACCGGTACACACCTGGCGCAATGTTCATGAAGTTTGACCATAGCAAACGTAAAACCGCGTGATCGAAGAACAGCGTGTAAATCTGCGCACGCCGCCGATTGCCCGGTACAGAGAAATCAACCACGTTGAGAGATTTTTTCAAGGCCCGTTCGCGGGATTTCAGATTTGCCAGAAGGCCCATCGCGTTTCTCGATCCTGGATCAGGGCCATGGCCCACAGTGCCCCCTCATGTAGTCGTGCGGCGCGCCAAGAGCAAGCTTTGCAGATGGAATAGGCGGTTGCCGATGCGGAAACGATCACGGCGCGCGCCCGTCCCGAGGACGAGACCGCAGGTCGAGGAACGAGATATCGTGGGTGCCGCAGGCACACAATTGGCACGCAATTGAATTGACCTTCCTTTCGCGGCGCGTAGGGTCACAGTTCAGGAGTTTTTCTCTGGGGGCGGCGGAAAGGAACGCAACTATGGCAATGGCAGGTGGACGTGGGTATCTGGCGATTCCGGGGCCTTCGGTGATTCCGGACGAGGTGCTGTTGGCGATGCACCGGGCCTCACCCAATATTTATGAGGGCGAGTTGATCGACATGACGGCCGGCATCCTGCCCGACCTGCGTCATGTGGCCCGGACCGACCATCATGCGGCCATCTACATCGCCAACGGACATGGCGCGTGGGAGGCGGCCCTGTCCAACGTGGTCGCCCCGGGTGACAGGCTGCTGGTGCTGGCCACGGGGCTTTTCGGCCATGGCTGGGGCGACATGGCCCGCGCGCTGGGGGTCAGGGTCGAGGTTCTGGAATTTGGCCGTAACTCCCCCGTGGACCCGGACCGGGTGCGCGACGTGCTTGCGGCGGATCGCGACGGCCGGATCAAGGCGGTCCTGGCCACCCATGTGGACACCTCCACCTCAATCCGCAACGACATTGCGGGGATTCGCGCGGCGATGGATGCGGTGGGGCACAAGGCGCTGCTTCTGGCCGATTGCATCGCCTCACTGGGCTGTGACCGGTTTGAAATGGACGCATGGGGCGTCGACGTGGCCGTGGCGGCATCGCAAAAGGGGCTGATGGTGCCCGCCGGGCTGGGATTTGTGTTTTTCAATGATCGCGCGGCCGCGGTGCGGCAGGGGCTCGACAGGGTCAGCCGGTATTGGGATTGGGTGCCGCGCGTGGCTCCTGACATGTTCTATGAATATTTTGCCGGGACCGCGCCGACACATCACCTCTATGGCCTGCGGGTCGCGCTGGACATGATCCGGGACGAAACGCTGGAGGGTGTCTGGACCCGCCACGCGCGCAATGCCCGCATGGTCTGGGCCGCCTGTACGGCCTGGGGACAGGGCGGGCCCCTGCGCATGAACGTCACCGACCCGGCCTCTCGCTCGAATGCGGTGACATCGCTGCATATCGGGGTGCCGCACGGCTCCCGCCTGCGCGCCTGGGTGCAGGACCACGCCGGGGTAACGCTGGGCATCGGGCTTGGGATGTCGGATGAGACGGACCCCGGTGGCCAGGGCTATTTCCGCATTGGCCACATGGGGCACCTGAATGGTCAGATGGTCATGGCGGCGCTCGGCTCGATCCAGGCGGCGTTCATCGCGCTCGATATCCCCCACGGTCCCGGTGCGCTGGACGCAGCGGCTACGGTGTTGGCACAGGGATAGATCGCCCAGAACGCACCAGTTCGTGTCAGGTCGTGTGCCGGGCCGCGATACAATCGATCCCGGCATTCAACACCACGGCCAGAACAAGCACCACGGGCAGGCCATAAAGGGCCCAGATCACGGTGAAGATCCATAACAGGTTGATCAGCCCCATGATCAGGATGGCATTGGCATAGTTCGGGGCGGTATAATTCGGGGCCGTGGGGCGGTCATCGGTATTGCGCATCCGGTGTGATCCTCTGCGAGCAGACCCGCACAGGATCGCGCAAATTCGCAAATTTTCTCTTAAGCCTCCTGTGAACCTGAACCTGAACGGGGGCGAGGGCGATTACCCGCCCGCCTGCTCGCGTGCCTGCGTCAATGCCTTGGGCAAAGCCCTGGCGAACAGGGCAAGATCATGGGGACGGCCACAGCTGACCCGGATACAGCGGTTTTGCGGGGCCACAAAGGGCATCCGCACAAACACGCCCTGGTCCACAAGCGACTGCAACACGGCGGTGGCAAATTCCGCACCCTGACCACAATCAATGGCCACGAAATTGGTGGCCGACGGCAGCGCGAGCACACCGTTGTCGGCGGCGATCCGGGTGATTTCCTCGCGGGCGACCGCGACCCGCGCCACGGTTTCGGCCAGCCACGCCTGATCCTCCAACGCCGCCAGCGCCCCCGCCTGGGCCGCGCGGTTCATGCCGAAATGGTTGCGGATCTTGTGGAACGATGTGATCAGCGGCTCAGCCCCCATCGCGTATCCCACGCGGGCCCCGGCCATGCCATAGGCCTTGGAAAACGTGCGGAACCGGATGACGCGCGGATCGTCGATGGACACTGGCGCGGCGGTGCCTTCGGGGGCGAATTCCACATAGGCTTCATCCAGCACCAACAGACACCCGTCGGGCAGGTTCTTCAACCGGGCCGCGATAAGTTTGCCCGAAACCCAACTGCCCATCGGATTGTCGGGATTGGCGAAATAGATCATCTTGGCGTTGACCTCATGGGCCTTGGCAATCAGGGCGGCGAGATCTTCGTGGTCATGGGAATAGGGCACCTTGTGCAAAACCCCGCCAAACCCAACCACATGATAGTTGAAGGTCGGATAGGCCCCGTCGGACGTGACCACCGCATCCCCCGGTTCCACCAACAGGCGGGCGAGATACCCCAAAAGCCCATCGATCCCTTCACCCACCATGATATTTTCGGCACCAACGCCGTGATGGGTGGCCAAAGCATGGCGCAGATCATGGCTCTCCGGATCGCCATACATCCAGATTTCGCCCGCCGCGTCCTGCATTGCGGCCACCGCGCGGGGCGACGGGCCAAAGACGTTTTCATTCGCTCCAAGGCGGGCGGCAAAGGGGTGGCCCATGGCGCGTTCCTGGGCCTCTGGGCCGACAAAAGGCACGGTGGCAGGAAGTGTCTGGGCCAGGGCGGTATAACGTGGTGTGTCGGTCATACACGCAGGTGTAATTCAGCCCGGCGCGCGGCACAAATGAAATGGGCGCCCCGTTTCAAACGAAGCGCCCACGAATTTTAGCTAAAATTCGTTTCCCGTCGGGGTTAGCCGCGCGCGCGGCCCACCAGCTTCCAGGCTGCGGGCAGGATCAGGGCCGCCAGGACCAGCTTGATCGCGTCGCCCACCAGGAACGGGGTCAGGCCCCATTGCAGAATGGGTTTATCCCAGCCGTAAAGCTGACCCAGCCACGCAAGGCCGGGGACATAGATCAGCACGTTGCCAATCAGCATGGCCAGCGCCATCCAGGCCACGGACCGGTCCCAACCCCGTTGGGCCAGCACACCAAGGGTCAGGGTCGCCAGCACATAGCCAACCAGATAACCGCCGGTGCCGCCCATCATGTAGGTCAGGCCGAATTTCTCTGCCGAAGATCCGGCAAATACGTCAAAGCCAAGCGCGCCGACGATCATGTAGCCAAGGATGGTCACAAGACCAAGACGCGCGCCATAGGCGGCCCCGATGGTCAGCACGGCAAAGGTGCCCATGGTGATCGGTACGGGCCACATCGGCACCTTGATCTTGGCGGCAATGGCCAGAAGCGCGATGCCTGCCACAACCAGAATCGCCTGTTTTGCGCGCAAGCTTGCGCCTTGGTTCGCGCCAAATGTATCGGCCAGCACCTGTGCGGCCTTGGGTGTCGTCATCGTTGTTGCCAACTCTTCGTCCTCCGTTGGAATTTCCTGTTCGCGACAAGTTTCTGCACCAGCATAGGAAATTTGGCAAGCTGAAAGCCGCGATGCAGCATGGTCTTCTCGAAACTCCGATCCGAAACCCGACAGGTTCGAAAAACAAGACCAGATCCCTGAAGTCGCGCCATAGCTGATGTCGGGCGAGAGTGTTCAGGCACCGCGTTTCGGGAATATCGCCCCACAGGCCGCGCTGTCCCGGCAGATTTCAGGTTATTACTTTCCCGATCTCGCCCGATCCTGACGGGTTTGTGTCGGAATCCTGCCCCCATCCGGGTGCAACCTGTCGCGACACCCTGATTGCCGGGCCTGTGGAAATTACCGGGTCTGTGGAAACGGGGCCGGCCCGCAGGGGATCAGCCCTTTTGAATCGTCTGTGCCGCCGCGCGAATCTCTTCGGCAATCTCCAACGCCTCTTCGGGGTCGAAATCCATCGGGATTTCGATGCCATCCGCTTCGATGAAAATGCGCACCATACCCTGATCGGTTGGCCCGATCTGAAGATTGGCTTGGATGTCGCTTTGCGTGTTGATGCCCATGGCGCGGTCTCCTTGGTTTCCCGTGGGGCCGGGATCTGGTGAATTCAGCTATCCAGAAATTCGCGTGGATGCAAGCGTGGGCCCGATCCGGGGCCCTGATCCGGGGCTTGTCCGAAACCAGTAAAGAATCGCGCGGAACGGGCTTGCAATCGGTGGCGCAGGGCGCTACATCGCCGGTCAGTGCCGCCTTAGCTCAGTTGGTTAGAGCGCTGGATTGTGGATCCAGAGGTCCCCTGTTCAAGCCAGGGAGGCGGTACCATATAAGCCCCCGTAATCACTTAACTCTTTTGAAGTGTCGCTTTCGGTAGCGTTGGCCTGTTACTCATACTGTTACCCGTTATTTCCGATTCGTTCCTGCAACGCGGATCTTGACCACGTTGGAAATGGATTCATTGCGCCCGCGCAGGTGGAAACTGGTGGTCGAGACCGGTCATGGCGCGCCCCTGATCTTTTTCACCCTGACCTTCCGCTCCCCGCCGGATTGTGGCGATCTCGTCCATCTGCATCACCCGGTCAAAGCGTCGGGCCAGCCCCGGGTCTTGGCTGATCATCAACAACGTGGTGTCATGGGCGGCGCAGTGGGCAAACAGAAGGTCAAGAAAGGCCGATGGGGCATCAATCCTCGACGTGTCTTCTTTGGTCGTCACTCCGTGTTCAAACCCGACAATATCCGCCCCGGGGCCGTGAAACTTCGTGGCGATCCGCTCCCGGGAACGCAGCGAATTCGAATTGATTGACCCTCCCCCCCTGTAGTAACAGGGGCGCGACCCGGTGCCCCATGATGGCGCGCCCGGATAATTTGCCCAGGGTAACCTAGCCTGGGTAACTTGCACGGGGGTAACTTGCACGGGGGTAACTTGCACGGGGTGCGTTTATAGTATACCACAGCATACAATTCGCCCGATCGCCGACTCGCCAGGGTATAACTGATATGGTGGCCGGGCATTTTTGGAACACTCAATCGTAGGAACTGTCATGAGCCTGTACACAGACTACCTAGCGGAAATCGAGACCCGGAAAACCCAAGGTTTGCACCCCAAGCCGATCGACGACGGCGCGCTGGTGGGGGAGTTGATCGAACAGATCAAAGACACCGCAAACGAAAATCGCGACGCGTCGCTGAACTTTTTCATCTACAACACCCTGCCCGGTACAACCAGCGCGGCAAGCGTGAAGGCCGCCTTCCTGAAAGAGATCATCCTGGGTCAGGCCGATGTGGCCGAAATCACCCCGGATTTCGCGTTTGAGCTGCTGTCGCACATGAAGGGCGGGCCGTCGGTTGACGTGCTTCTGGACCTCGCACTGGGCGATGACGCCGGGATCGCGGCCAAGGCGGCGGAGGTTCTGAAAACCCAGGTGTTCCTTTATGACGCCGACATGGAGCGTCTGGCCGCGGCCCACAAGGGGGGCAATGGCGTGGCAACGGATATCCTTGACAGCTATGCCAAGGCGGAATTCTTTACCAAGCTTCCCGACGTGGAAGAAGAAATCAAGGTTGTGACCTATATCGCCGGTGTGGGCGATATCTCGACCGACCTGCTCAGCCCCGGTGCCGAGGCCCACTCGCGCGCTGACCGTGAATTGCACGGTCAATGCATGATCACCCCCGAGGCACAGCAGGAAATCCGTGACCTACAGGCCAAACATCCCGACGCGCGGGTTATGCTGATCGCTGAAAAGGGCACCATGGGCGTGGGTTCGTCGCGGATGTCGGGCGTGAACAACGTGGCGCTGTGGACCGGCAAACCGGCCTCGCCCTATGTGCCCTTCGTCAACTATGCCCCGGTTGTGGCCGGAACCAACGGGATTTCCCCGATCTTCCTGACCACCGTTGGCGTGACCGGCGGTATCGGCATCGACCTCGACAACTGGGTCAAGAAAACCGACGCCGACGGCAACGTGATCGAAGACGCCGATGGCGAACCCGTGTTGGAAGAGGCCTATTCGGTGGCCACCGGCACCTTGCTGACCATCAATACTAAAACCAAGACCCTGCATGATGCGGATGGTAACGAACTGAAAAGCGTCGCCGCCGCCTTCACCCCGCAGAAAATGGAATTCATGAAGGCGGGCGGCTCCTATGCCATCGTGTTTGGCAAGAAGCTTCAGACATTCGCGGCCGAAACCCTTGGCGTCGAAGCTCCGCTGGTCTTTGCGCCCTCCAAAGAGGTCAGCCACGAGGGCCAGGGCCTGACGGCTGTTGAGAAAATCTTCAACAAGAACGCCGTGGGCACCACCCCTGGCAAAATCCTTCATGCCGGGTCGGACGTGCGGGTCAGGGTCAACATCGTCGGGTCGCAGGACACCACCGGGTTGATGACCATGCAAGAACTCGAAGCCATGGCCGCCACCGTGGTGTCGCCCATCGTCGATGGCGCTTATCAGTCGGGCTGCCACACCGCCTCGGTCTGGGATTCGAAGGCTCAGGCGAACACGCCGCGCCTGATGAAGTTCATGAACGATTTCGGGCTTGTCACCGGGCGTGACCCCAAGGGCAAATACCCCGCCATGACCGACGTGATCCACAAGGTGCTGAACGACATCACGGTCAGCGATTGGGACATCATCATCGGCGGCGACAGCCACACCCGCATGTCCAAAGGCGTCGCCTTTGGTGCGGACTCGGGCACGGTTGCTCTGGCGCTGGCTACCGGTGAGGCGTCGATGCCGATCCCGGAATCGGTCAAGGTGACGTTCAAGGGCACCATGGCTGACCACATGGATTTCCGTGACGTGGTACATGCGACCCAGGCTCAGATGCTGGAACAACACGGCGACAACGTGTTCCAGGGCCGCGTGATCGAGGTGCATATCGGCACGCTTCTGGCGGATCAGGCGTTCACCTTCACCGACTGGACCGCGGAAATGAAAGCCAAGGCGTCGGTCTGTATCTCCAATGACGACACGCTGGTCGGGTCGCTGGAACTGGCCAAATCGCGCATCCAGATCATGATCGACAAGGGGATGGAGCATGAAAACGGCATGCTGCATCGCCTGATCGACAAGGCCGATGCCCGCATTGCCGAAATCAAGTCCGGTGAAAAACCGGCCCTGACCCCGGATGACAACGCCAGGTATTTTGCCGAAGTGGTGGTGGATCTGGACAAGATCGTCGAACCGATGATCGCCGACCCGGATGTGTATAACGAAGACGTGTCCAAACGATATACCCACGACACCATTCGCCCGATTTCCTATTACAAGGCGGAAAAGCACGTGGACCTCGGCTTTGTCGGATCCTGTATGGTGCACAAGGGCGATATCAAGATCGTCGCCCAGATGCTCAGGAACCTTGAAAAAGCCACCGGCAAGGTGGAATTCAAGGCTCCGCTGGTGGTGGCTGCGCCGACCTACAACATCATTGACGAGTTGAAGGAAGAGGGCGACTGGGAAGTGCTCGAGAAATACTCGGGCTTTGAATTTGACGATATGTTCCCCAAGACCCACGCCCGCACCGAGTACGAGAACATCCTCTATCTCGAACGCCCGGGCTGTAACCTGTGCATGGGCAATCAGGAAAAGGCGGAAAAGGGCGATACGGTTCTGGCCACCTCGACCCGCCTGTTCCAGGGCCGGGTTGTCGCGGACGCGCCGGACAAGAAAGGTGAATCCCTGCTTGGCTCGACCCCGGTTGTGGTCCTGTCCGCCATCCTGGGCCGCACGCCCACGCTAGAGGAATACAAGGCGGCCGTGGAAGGCATCAACCTGACCAAATTCGCTCCCCCGCTACAGGTTCCGGCGGGCACGAAATCGGCGCATTTTTAAAGCGTTCGCCCTTTTACCCGAGACAGGGAAAAGGGCGCAGGCAGCGCGACATTTATGTGTTTCGCGCGTCCTGCCAACACCCCGTGAGTCAGGGTTTTGGCAGGACGCTTTAAAATCGGATTGACTTGGAACATGGCAAGGGGCACCCCCGACAGGGGCTGCCCCTTCTGCATTTTCTGCATTGGCGGTATCGGCTGCGTCAGAAGCGGATCAGAAGCGGAGCGGCCGGGGACGATCTGTTTAACCTGTCTGCCCGGACCTGTTTGCCCGGAAAACCACAACCTCAATTCCGGTCGTGCCCAAGCCCCGCGCCGTTTGAGCGGTTTGAGCCCTCAGTTCTATCTCTGCGCCGCTTGGGTTACCCGACCTTTGCGGCCCCGACGCGTCACCCGCGCCAGTCGAAAAACCCGTCCCCGGCACGGGCCAGCAACCGCCCGGCCAGTGTGCGGCCCATTTCGGCCCCGTCTGCGATCGGGCCGCTGATGTCATCGGCCAGCGCTTCGGACCCATCCGGGCGCAGGATCTCTCCGCGCAGGTGCAACATGTCCCCGTTCAGCACGGCCAACCCGGCAATGGGCGTTTCGCATGACCCGTCCAGCGCCGCAAGAAAAGCCCGCTCGGCGGCCAGCCTCTGACCCGTTTCCACATCATGGATCGCGGCCAGCATGGTCTGGACCCGCCTGTCATCGGCCCGGCGTTCGATACCAATCGCGCCCTGGGCCACGGCGGGCAACATGTCATCTTCGGAAATCGGCGCGGCGGGAATGTCGTTCAGCAACCCCAAACGGGTGATCCCCGCCATGGCCAGAAAGGTGGCCGTCGCCACCCCGTCATTCAGCTTTTTCAACCGGGTCTGCACGTTGCCGCGGAACTCCACGACGTTCAAATCGGGGCGGCGCAGCTTTAACTGGGCCCGACGGCGCAGCGACGATGACCCCACAACTGCCCCCTCGGGCAGATCGTCCAGCCCGGCAAACCCCGGCGAAATAAACGCATCGCGCACGTCTTCGCGGGGCAGGTAAGTGTCCAGCAACAGACCCACGGGCTGATCCACCGGCATGTCCTTCATGGAATGCACGGCAATGTCGATATCCCCGGCCAGAAGCTGTTCCTCGATTTCCTTGGTGAACAGCCCCTTGCCGCCGATTTCCTTCAACGGCTTGTCCTTGGCAATCAACGCGGCATCATCGCCCGTGGTCTTGATGATCACGATCTCGAACGCCTGCTGGGGCAGATCAAATGCAGCGGCCAGCCGGGCGCGGGTCTCGTGGGCCTGAGCCAGAGCCAGCGGCGAGCCTCGGGTGCCGATTTTCAACGGGCGGGCGGGGGTAGGCAGATCATTGGTCATGTGCCCTGTTAGTCCCGTTGCTCTGCGCTTTCAAGCGTTGCACCTGCGATGGCTGTGTATGGCTGCGCCTTTGGGGTTCGGCATCGCGTTGCAGACGGGCGTCGAAACCGTCCCTGTGCCCATCGAAGGCGCGTCAGGGGGCCTTATGTGCTGCGCCGCGACCCAAGGCCACGGTTGACATATGCTGCCCGGAAGGGGACGTAACGGGAAACCGGATGGAAGGGGACGCGACATGGCTGAACAAAAAACGATTCTGCGTGCATTGGCAGGGGAAAAACAGGACGTCCCGCCGATCTGGATGATGCGGCAGGCCGGGCGCTACCTGCCCGAATACCGCGCTACGCGGGCCAAAGCCGGGGATTTCCTGTCGCTGTGCTACAATTCAGAGCTGGCCGCCGAGGTGACGCTGCAACCGATCCGCCGCTATGGCTTCGATGCTGCGATCCTGTTTGCCGACATCCTGCTGGTGCCCCAGGCGCTGGGCGCGGACCTGTGGTTTGTGACTGGCGAAGGCCCGCGCCTGTCCACGATCCAGACGCAGGCGGATTTTGACAGGCTGGGCCCGGTGGACGAGATCGACGCGGTGCTGAACCCGATCTATGACACCGTGCGTATCCTGTCCCGTGAACTGCCGCGTGAGACCACGTTGATCGGCTTTGCCGGGGCCCCGTGGACCGTGGCCACCTATATGATCGCCGGGCGCGGCACCCCGGATCAGGGTCCGGCCCATGCGCTGAAGGCGGAGAACCGGGCGCTGTTCGAGGCGCTCCTGGACCGGATCACCGCCGCGACGATCAAATACCTGTCCAAACAGATCGAGGCCGGGGCAGAAGTTGTGAAACTCTTTGACAGCTGGGCGGGCTCGCTCAAGGGCGAGGATTTCGCGAAATATGCGCTGGAACCGGCCAAACGTATCATTGCCGAACTCAAGGCACGCCATCCGGAAACCCCCATCATCGCCTTCCCGCGCGAAGCGGGCGACGGCTATATCGGCTTTGCCCGGGCCACGGGCGCGGATTGTGTGGCGCTGGACAATTCCGTGACCCCGGAATGGGCGGCGGAACATGTGCAGGTGGATGGCTGTGTCCAGGGCAACCTCGCTTCGTCCCATATGGTCACAGGTGGCCAGGCGCTGGTCGATGAAACCCGCCGGATTGTTGATGCGTTCCGGGGCGGCGCGCATATCTTCAACCTCGGCCATGGCATCACCCCGGATGCCGATCCCGACAATGTGCAACGCATGATAGACGCGGTCCGTGGCGGCTGAACAGCACACGATTTTTAGCTAAAAATCGTGACCCGCGCTGCCTTGGCACGTTGCCGACTGACAGGCGCTCAAATTCCTCCGCCGACCCCGGCCAGTTCTGGCGCTTCAGGGGCCACGGGGGGGGAGTGCCCTCTAAAACTCTGAACAGACCCGCGGCGAAGACCGGAGGGCAGGGACCGGGGGCAGGCCGCAATCCAGAGAAAAACTGACGGGTCGAAACCGGTGCGTGTTCCCCCGACCGTGCGCCAGCGTAACCTTTTTTGACGCTACGGGCGCCGTCTGGCGCCGTGTCATGGCGGTGCCGCCCCGGTGCCCTGAGAGCGCGCAGATGTCACCCCCCGATTCGGCCCCCGATTCGGCAGGCTCAGCAAAAGGTTAACCGCGCAGGGCGGGCAGGCCGATTCCCGTGCTTTCAAACCCGCCATCGGCGGCGATAATCTGACCCGTGACATAGCTTGCTTTCTCTGAACACAGGAACAGGATCACTTCGCCAATCTCCTGTTCGCTGCCATAGCGATTCAACGGGATTGCATCGTGATAGGCGTCGATAATCTCCATGCTGTGCACCGCCATGGCCAGCTTGGTGCGCACCGGGCCCGGACAGACACAGTTGGCGCGCACGCCCCATTCGCCCCATTCGGCCGCCTGTTGTTGGGTCAGATGCATCACCGCAGCCTTGGAGGTGCCATAGGCCACGCGCAGGGTCGATGCGCGCAATCCGCTGATCGACGCAATGTTGACAATCGCGCCGCTGGCGGCCTTCAGATGCGGCGCAACATATTGGGAACACAGGAAAACTCCATCCAGATTGGTTTCCATCACCGTGCGCCAGCGTTTGAAATCGGTTTCGTCAATCGGGCCGAAATCCGCCACGCCTGCGTTGTTGACCAAGGCGTCGACGCGCCCGAAATGCGCCGCGACCCGATCGGCCATTGCCTTGACCTGAGCCTCCTGACTGACGTCACAGATCACCGGTAACACCCCGTCCAGCCCGGCGCTGGCGCTTTCCAGTTCGGGTGCGTCGCGGTCGACCATCGCAACCTGCCACCCGGCACCGAGAAACAGTTTCGTGGTCGCCAACCCAATGCCGCGCGCGGCCCCTGTCACGATCGCTGTTTTCATGGATTATCCTTTCATATCAAAGGGTCATAGGCCCATTGCAGCAGCCCCTGCCGCTGTCTTGGACGACAGAACACATCACCCGGATCACAATTGGCCCGTACCTGCGCCGCGTGACGGGCAAACGCCCGCCAACGTTTGATCTGAATCTCGTCGATCACCGGTAAACGACGCCCCATGAAATAGCGGCAATACCATTGGAACCACCCGCGCGGATCGGGGCCGTAAATCCACCCCTTTTGACGCCAGACAGACAACGGCTGGCGGCTTTTGACGCCAAAGAAATTCACTTTTGGATCAGGGGTTTGCGAGAGTTTTGCCCGATCAAACCAATCCTGCGGAAACTCGGAGGTGCAATCGTTCAGATACTTGCCTTCAAACACTCCCATGGCCAGCATCTCGGCCGGGCTGTGATGGGGCGAGAAACCCGCGCCCATATCACCCATCGGTGCCTCAAGCACATAGTCATAACCGGTCTGCATCCGGTCATTGACCCGGATCACGCGACCGATATCAAAGTCGTCCGCGCTTACACCCATTTGGCAAGGGGCGGCAGGCTCATCAACACCGCGTTGGCGTCATGCCCGGTTTCAAGCCCGAACTTGGTGCCCCGGTCATAGACAAGGTTATATTCGGCATAAAGCCCGCGATGGATCAGCTGTTTGTCCTTTTCAGCATCGCCCCAATCCTGACCCATCCGGCGTTCGGTCAGCGGCAGGAAGGCAGGCAGGAAAGCCCGTCCAACATCTTGAATAAACGCGAAATCCTGTTCCCAATCACCACTGTTGTGATCGTCCAGGAAGATGCCGCCAACACCCCGTGCACGGCCTCTGTGGGGAACATAGAAATACTCGTCCGCCCACTCCTTGAACCGGGGATAGAACGCAGCATCATAACGGTCACAATGCTCTTTCTGCACGGCGTGGAAATGGGCCGTGTCCTCGTCATATTCGATACAGGGATTCAGGTCGGACCCACCCCCGAACCACCACCCGAAAGGGGTCCAGAACATGCGGGTGTTCATATGCACCGCCGGGGCATGGGGGTTCTGCATATGGGCGACCAAGGATATCCCGCTGGCCCAGAACCGCGGGTCGTCCTTCATGCCCGGAAACCCCTTGCGCGCGGCCATGGCGGCAATCGCGCGTTCGCTCAACGTACCATAGACGGTCGAAACGTTGACTCCCACCTTTTCAAAGACCCGACCGCCGCGCATGACCGACATCAATCCGCCGCCTGCATCCCCGCCATCGGGCGCGGCGCGTTTGGTTTCGGTGACCTCGAACCGCCCCGCCGGGGCGTCGCTTTCATGCTTGTCTTCGAGCCCCTCAAAGGCCGCGACGATCTGGTCTCGCAACTCGCGGAACCACGCGCTGGCGCGCTGTTTCTGGGGCGTCATGTTTTCGCTCACTTCGCTCACGGTTTTCTTCCTTTTGGTTCTGTTTCCGGCTGCGCGCAGGGCAGTCCGGCACTGCATCCTGGGCCGCAGCCCAGGATTGTCAATCCACTGACGGCCCCCGCGGCCTTGCAGGCCAGCCGCATATCCGGCCCGTTCAATGGGCCGGGGCGTCCACCGGGTCCAACAGGCTGCGCCCGCCATCCACCGTCAACACCTGACCGGTGGTAAAGCTGGACCCGTCGCTGGCCAGGTACTGCACCGTTTCGGCCAACTCCGTCGGGCTGGCGATGCGGGACAGGGGGGTGCCGGTTTCGATAGCATCGCGATAGTCGGGGTGTTTTTTCAACCGTTCCTGCAACGATGCGCTCATGACGCTGCCAAAGGCCACGGCGTTGACCCGAATCCGCGACGGGGCCAGCGCCACGGCCAGCGACCGGGTCATCTGTTCCAGCGCAGCCGTGGACACGGACAGCGCCATCAGGTCGGGATGGGCGCGGCGGGCCGAAATCGACGACAGGTTGATGATCGACCCCACCGGACCTTCCTCGTGCCCTTCGGCCTGTTTGATCATGCGTTTGGCGACCAACTGGCTAAGTCTGAGCGAGGTGAGCAGGTTCTGCTGCATCAACTCTTCCACCGCGTCGTCATCGGGGTTCAAAGGGTCCGACCGGCGCACCTGTCGCGAGGCGTTGACCAGCACGTCGACCCCTTCAAAGGCGTCAATCGTGGCCGATAACAGGTTGGCAATGGTCAGCTTTTCGCGCAGGTCTCCGGCAAAGCACCTGATATTGCTGCCGTCTTCGACTTCGCCAACCTCTTTGCTCAACCGGGTGTCATCCATGTCGGCGAACATCACATTGGCACCCTTGTCGGCGAAATGGCGCGCGATGGCCAAACCAACCCCGTTGGCCGCCCCGGTGACGATGGCGGTTTTTCCAGCAATCGAAAGTGACATGAACATCCCCTTTCCGTGATTCGCCCTGCGCGAAGGTAACGCTGACGTTAAGCGATATCAGCGTGGCTTGCGAGCCGGTCTTGTCGCGGCCAGCACCTTGAACCGGTTATCGCCTGCAATCTCTTCCACTTTGCCAAACCGTTGGGCCAGTTCGTCTTCGTAGGGCAGGTGGCGATTGGCCACCAACCACAGCCTGCCAGCGGGGGACAGCATCGCCGCCGCGTTGCGGATAAAGGCCTGCCCCAGCGCGGGCACGCCCTTGCGCCCCTGATGAAACGGCGGGTTCATGATCACGCCATCCACCCCGGCGTTGGGGCGCCAGAGGGTGGCGTCGGCCCAGTGGAACGCGGCGCGCGGATCGTCCACGTTGATGCGGGCACAGTCGAGCGCGGCGTGATCTGCCTCCACAAGGTCTATGCGCGCCACATCCGCGCGGGTCAGGGCCGCGTGGGACAGATACCCCCACCCGGCCCCCAGATCGACCAGATGCGCGCCCAACCGGTCGGGCAGCGCCTGGGCCAAAAGGCGCGAGGCCGGGTCGACGCCATCGGCAGAAAACACGCCGGGGGCGGTGGTGAACCCGTCACGATTGGGGGTGGGTGGGCTGCTCCAATCGGACAGGGCCGCGTTCGGATTTGTGGCCACGAACAGTTTGCCATGGGCCTTGGAAAACGCGCTTGAGCATTCGGTGCGTTTTCGCATCTCTTTGAAAACACTATCAATTCCGTCTGTCTTCTGGCCGTCGATCACCAGCATGGGCGCGATACGCGCGGCCTGGGCCAGCATGTCGCGGGTTTCGGCCTTGGCGCGCGTGACAAAAACAATCGCCAGGGCGGCCCTGTCCGGCGGGGTCAGCGCAACGCGGAATCCGGCGCGCTCCAACAGATCGAAATCCGGTTTGCGGCGACAGATCACATGCACCCGATCCCGGGGCAGGGCACCAAGGTCGCGTTCCGCATCCGCACCGAATACCGCGATATCGCCGGCTTCGGGAAGATCGAACAGCCCGGACCCAAGCGCCAGCCCAAGCCGCGCGCGCGCTGCCGTTCCGCTCATTCCTTTTCCATGGTGCATTGCAGCGGATGCTGGTTGCGCCGGGCAAAATCCATCACCTGTGCCACCTTGGTTTCCGCGATTTCGTGGCTGAACACGCCAACGACCGCGACGCCTTTCTTGTGCACGGTCAGCATGATTTCAAACGCCTGCGCATGGTTTAGGCCGAAAAACCGTTCCAACACATGCACCACGAATTCCATCGGGGTGTAATCGTCGTTCAGCAACAAGACCTTGTACAGCGGCGGGCGCTTGGTCTCTGGGCGTGTCTCGACGATGACTGCGGTGTCCCCGTCATCCTCATTCCCGGACTCGCCCGCAAAATTTCCCAACGTCCAACGTGTCATTTCACATCCGTTTACGCAAAACCATTGCCCCTCTGGACGATCTATATAACCTCTGACGGGAAATGGAAAAGAGGTGGCAGGCAATTCATGTCACGAAAACTGACGACAATTGGTTTTGATGCCGACGATACGCTGTGGCAGAACGAGCGGTTTTTTCGCATGACGCAGGATCGGTTTGCCGATCTGTTGCGCGATTATGCCGAACCGCATCACCTTGCCGAACGTCTGTTAGAGGCCGAGCGGCGCAACCTTGGCCATTACGGGTTCGGGATCAAGGGGTTCATGTTGTCGATGATCGAAACCGCGCTAGAGATCACCGAAGAACGGGTGCCGGGCCGGGTGATCGGCGAACTTATTTCGGCGGGGCAAGAGATGCTGTCCCATCCGATTGAACTGTTGCCCCATGTGCGCGACGCCGTGGAAACGCTGGCCGGGGGGCATCATCTTGTGCTGATCACCAAGGGCGACCTGCTGGATCAGGAGCGTAAGCTGGCGCAATCGGGGCTGGGCGAGTTGTTTGACGCCGTGGAAATCGTCAGCGACAAGACCGTGGCGACCTATCAGACCGCTTTTGCGCGGCACGGGGACGGGGCGGCGCGGGCGATGATGGTGGGCAATTCGATGAAATCGGACATCCGCCCGGCCATCGACGCGGGGGCCTGGGGGTGTTCATTCCCCACGGGTTGGAATGGGACTTGGAAAAGGCCGATTCTCCCGTTGGCGCGGCGCGGTTCGCAGAGCTTCTGGATATGGGCGAACTGGTATCGCTTGTTCAGGCAATTGGCTGAGATCAGGGAGACAGGACATGACGGACAACGTTGACAAAAGAGTGATGATCGCGGGCGGGGGGATCGGCGGCCTGTCGCTGGCCCTGACCCTGCAACAGATCGGCGTACCCTGTGTGGTGTTCGAGGCGGTGGAAGAACTGCGCCCGCTGGGCGTTGGCATCAACCTGCAACCCAATGCGGTGCGTGAACTGCTGGATATGGGGATGACGTCACAGATGCTGGACAAGGTGGGCGTGCCGGTGCGGGAATGGGCGCTGGTGGGGTTGCAGGGGCAGGAGATTCACGCCGAACCCCGTGGCACCTTTGCCGGATATGACTGGCCCCAATATGCCGTGCATCGCGGCGAATTTCATATGGCCCTGCTCACCCTGTTCACCGGGCGCGCCGGGGCCGGGGCGGTTCACACGGGCTGTCGCGCGGTGGGCTATGAAACCGATGCGGACGGTGTCACGTTGATCCTTGAAACGGAAAACGGACCACGGCGTGAACGCGGGGCGGTATTGATCGGGGCCGATGGCATTCACTCTGCGATACGGGCCCAGATGCACCCGGAGCAACCGGATATCCACTGGGGGGGCGCGGTGATGTGGCGGGGCACGACGCTAAGCCGACCGGCGCGGACCGGGTCTTCGTTTATCGGGCTGGGCACCCATGAACAACGTATGGTGATTTACCCGATATCCCCGATTGATCCCGATACCGGGCTGGCGGTGGTAAACTGGATTGCCGAGGTCACCTATGATGACCCGGACGCGCGCAATACCGGCTGGTTCCGTCAGGCAAACGCCAGCGATTTCCTGCATTACTTCAAGGACTGGACCTATGACTGGCTGGACGTGCCTGCGTTGATCCAGGGGGCGGACACAGTGTATGAAAACCCGATGATTGACCGGGATCCGGTGCCCACCTGGGTCGATGGGCGCGTTGCCCTGATGGGGGATGCGGCGCATGCGATGTATCCCACCGGCTCAAACGGTGCCACCCAGGCGATCATGGATGCGCGCCATCTTGGGGCGGCCTTTCTGGAACACGGGGTGGGGGCGGCGGCGCTTGGTGCCTATGACGACGCCTGGTGCGCGCCGGTGTCCGAGCTGATCCTGCGCAATCGCGGGGCGGGGCCATTCGGGTTGCTGAACCTGCTCAATGACCGCTGCGGCGGTGTGTTCGACCATATCGACAACGTGATCCCGGCCGAGGAACGCAGCGCCTTCATGGCAAAATACAAGGCGGCGGCGGGGTTTGACCGTGAGGCGCTGAATGGGTCCGCTGCAACTATCCCCAAAGGCGCGCGTATCGGCAGCCAACCCTAGCCAAAACGCGGGTAAAACGCAGTTAAAAACAAGACCACGAGGCATGATATGACCCATATACTCGCCATCGATCAGGGCACAACCTCGTCCCGCGCGATCCTGTTTGACAGCGCCCTGACTCCGGTTGCCACCGCACAACAGGAATTTGCACAGCATTTTCCCCACTCGGGCTGGGTGGAACATGATGCGGAAGAGATCTGGGCCAGCACGCTCGCCACTGCGCAACAGGCGGTAGGGGCCGCGCCGGGGGGCATCGGCGGGATCGCCGCGCTGGGCATCACCAACCAACGGGAAACCACGCTGATCTGGGATCGTGATACGGGCAAGGTGATCCATAACGCCATTGTCTGGCAGGACCGGCGCACCGCCGACCTGTGCGCGCGGTTGCGGGCCGAAGGGCACGAAGACCTTGTCAGAACCCGCACCGGGTTGTTGCTGGACCCCTATTTCTCGGCCACCAAAATTGCGTGGCTTCTGGATAACGTGGACGGTGCGCGGGCGGCGGCGCTGGCGGGGCGGCTGGCCTTTGGCACCGTGGACAGTTTCCTGATCTGGCGGCTGACCGGGGGGCAGGTACATGCCACCGATGCCACCAACGCCGCGCGCACCATGCTTTATGACATTCAGAACGGGTGCTGGGATGACGAGATCTGTCGCTTGCTTGATATCCCCCTGTCGCTCTTGCCCGAAGTCCGCAACAGCGCCGATGACTTCGGCGAAACGCAGCCCGACCTGTTCGGCGCGCCCCTTCCCATTCGGGGCGTGGCGGGGGATCAGCAGGCGGCGACCGTGGGACAGGCCTGTTTTGAACCGGGGATGATGAAATCGACCTATGGCACGGGTTGTTTTGCCCTGCTCAATACCGGCGGCACGCTGGTGCGGTCCGGCAATCGGCTGCTGACCACGATTGCCTATCAACTGGACGGCACGCCGACCTATGCGCTGGAAGGGTCGATCTTTATCGCCGGGGCGGCGGTGCAATGGCTGCGCGACGGTCTGGGGGTGGTGCCCGAGGTAGGCCAGGTCGGGGCCATGGCCCGCGCGGCGGATGGGAAACAGGATGTGGTGCTGGTCCCCGCCTTCACCGGGCTTGGCGCGCCCTATTGGGATGCAGAGTGTCGCGGCGCGCTTTATGGGCTGACCCGCAATACCGGTCCCAATGAACTGGCCCGTGCGGCGCTGCAAGCGGTGGGGTTCCAGACGGCAGACCTGCTTGAGGCGATGCGCGCCGATGGGGCGGTGCTGGCCGACGAGGTGACGCTGCGGGTCGATGGCGGGATGACCGCGTCCGATTACACGATGCAATTCCTTGCGGATGTGACCGGGGCCGGGGTCGAACGGCCCAAGGAGCTTGAGACCACCGCGCTGGGCGCGGCCTGGCTGGCGGGGATGAAGGCCGGGGTCTGTGGGGATCAGAAGGCGTTTGCGCAGGATTGGCACCGCGAATGCCGGTTTGACCCGATGATGGACGAAGGCACCCGCGCGCGCCGCATTGCGGTCTGGAAAGACGCGGTTCGGCGCACCCTGACGACCGGGTGACCGGGTGACCGGTCGGGCCCTGCGTCGGGTGATCAGCCGCAGGTTTGTGCGGCCTGCTGACTGTAGGACTTGTATTTCTTCCAGAAGACTTCATGGCTGACGCGATCCGACTGCCGGATTTCCTGGGCCTTGTGAGGATCGCCATAGAATGTGGCCGCGAGCCTTTGATCGCTGGCCGAAAGCGATTGATTGGCGACATGCTGAATACAGCCGCACAGGGCGGGAGAGCGCGCCTTGCGGTCCGAGGCCAGACAGGCCCGTGAAATCGGACCCGAGGCCGAGGCCCGGGGCAGGGCGGTGCTCCGCGCCGGGGCCGGGGATGAATCGCGTTCAAATGACCGATAGCCACCGCCGCCACAGCCGACCAACAGCGTCAGGCTTGCCAGGATCAGGAATTTTTGCATCTGCCGTGCCTCATTATTCGCGGAGGGGTGTTGTTACCCTTGGCTCCGTGCGCGCCATGCTCAGTTTTGCCGGGATAATGACCTATCGCCCCAGAGAGTTCAATCACTCGGATTTTGTTGTCTCTCCCGGCCTCCGCCAGACCACGTTGGCGCGCGCAGCGAGAGCTTGTGACCGCGATCCGCCTCTCCTTGCCCCGCATGGGTGGCTTGAGCCATGCTGATGCGGAAGGAAAAGACGGGCTGAGATAGGAGATGGCGCTTGGTGCATCAACCGGGTTTTACGTCAGCCATGAGAATTTCGGGGGCTGTTTCCCCTCAACTAAACCACTAAAGAGACTGGCAACGCGGAAAAACGCAACAATATATAGATGTGCAACGCACACCGAAAAGGGAGATGTGATATGCAAATGATCCGACGTAACCTTCTGGGTGCTTTGGCTGCCCTGCCGCTTGTGGCTATGGGAACAGGCGCAAAAGCCGACGACAAGATCGTGATTGGCGAGGTGAATTCCTACACCCGCCTGCCCGCCTTTACCGAACCTTACAAGAAAGGCTGGCAATTGGCGGTGGAACAGATCAACTCCGCCGGGGGCATTGATGGCAAGATGATCGAAGTGATCAGCCGCGATGACACCGGGGACCCGGCTACAGCGATCCGTATTGCCGAAGAGCTGACCTCGAAAGAGGGGGCGGTGATGATTTTTGGCACCTTCCTGTCCAATATCGGTCTCGCCGTAGCGGATTTCGCCAAGCAGAAAGAGGTGCTGTTCCTGGCTTCGGAGCCGCTGTCGGATGCGATCGTGTGGTCCAAGGGGAACAAATACACCTATCGTTTGCGCCCCTCGACCCATATGCAGGCCGCGATGCTGGCGGAACAGGCCGCGAAGCTGGGTAAAAAGCGCTGGGCCACCGTTGCGCCCAACTATGCCTATGGCAAAGACGCTGTGGCCGCCTTCAAGGGGGCACTGGCCGCGCTGCAACCGGATGTGGAATTTGTGGAAGAGCAATGGCCGCCGGTCTTCAAGATTGATGCAGGTTCCACAGTGCGCGCGTTGGAAGCGGCCCGGCCGGACGCGATTTTCAACGTGACCTTTGGCGGGGATCTGGCAAAATTTGTGCGTGAAGGCAGCTTGCGCTTCCTGTTCGAAGGCCGCATCGTCGCGTCGCTCCTGACCGGTGAACCGGAATACCTTGACCCGCTGGGCGGCGAAGCACCTGAGGGGTGGATCGTGACCGGCTACCCCGCGAAACAGATCGACACGCCCGAACACAAAGCGTTCATGGACGCCTATGTGGCGCGTTGGGACGAAGCCCCGAAAACCGGGTCGATCGTGGGCTATAACTCGATGCTGGCCATTGAGGCGGCGCTGAGAAAAGCCGGATCCACCGACACTGCCGCCCTTCTGGCCGCGATGGAGGGGTTGGAGGTGGCCACCAGCCCCACCGGTCCCTTCATGTTCCGGGCTTCTGACCATCAGTCCACCATGGGGGCCTATGTCGGCCTGACCACCCGGATCGACGGCAAAGGCGTGATGAAGGACTGGGCCTATGCGGATGGTGCCAATTATCTGCCCAGCGAAGAAGAGGCGATGAAACTGCGCCCGGCGGAATAACCATCTTTTACAAGCGTGGGCGCACCATAGAGCCCGGTGCGCCCACGATTTTTAGCTAAAAATCGTGACCAGCGGAGAGGGCGGCGCATGGGTTTTTACCTCGCACAATTATTGACCGGGTTGGCCAATGCGTCTTCTCTGTTTCTGATTGCCTGTGGCCTGTCGATCATCTTTGGGGTCACCCGGATCGTCAATTTCGCCCATGGCTCTTTCTACATGGTCGGGGCCTATGTGGCCTACACCCTTGTCACCACGCTGGGGGGCGGTGTGCTTGGCTTCTGGGGGTCAGTGTTGACCGCCGCGCTGAGTGTTGGCCTTCTTGGGTTGGTCATTGAAATCACCATCCTGCGTCGCATCTATCACGCGCCCGAGCTGTTCCAGCTGGTCGCCACCTTCGGGGTTGTGCTGATCTTTCAGGACGCGACCCTGGCCATCTGGGGGGGCGAAGACCTGCTTGGCCCGCGTGCCCCGGGGCTGGATCGTGCGGTCCGTATCATGGGCGAACCGATCCCCGAATACGATCTTGCGCTGATCCTGATCGGGCCGCTTGTGCTGTTGGGCATCTGGCTTCTCTTCCACCGTACCCGCTGGGGCGTTCTGGTCCGTGCCGCGACGCAGGACCGGGAAATGGTCGATGCCCTCGGCGTCAATCAATCCTGGCTGTTTTCTGGTGTTTTCGTGCTGGGTGCCGCGCTGGCCGGTCTTGGCGGTGCGCTGCAAATCCCGCGCGAGGCGGTGAGCCTGCAAATGGACCTCTCCGTGATCGGCGAAGCCTTTGTCGTTGTCGTCATCGGTGGGATGGGCAGCGTCAGCGGTGCCTTTGTCGCGGCCGTTCTGATCAGCGTGCTCAACGCCTTTGCCATCCTGATTTTCCCACAGATCAGCATCGTTCTGCCCTTCATCGTCATGGCTTTGGTTCTGATCCTGCGCCCCTATGGCATCTTCGGCAAACCGGGGAGCGAACACGGCGCGCCCCCCGATCCCGAACAACCCCTGCGCCTGCTCGGGCCACAGGCGTCCATGGTCATGGCGGCGGTGCTGTTTTCCCTTGCACTGGCCCCGCTGGCGCTTTCGGATTTCGCCTCGATCCTGCTTGTTGATGTCATGGTGGCCACGCTCTTTGCCGTCAGCCTGCATTTCATGATGGGGATCGGCGGCATGGTCAGTTTCGGGCATGCGGCCTATTTTGGCGTTGGGGCTTACGGCGCGGCGATGGGGGTCAAGCTGCTTGGCCTCTCCATGCTGCCTGCGCTTGCGCTTGGGCCGGTTGCTGCCGCCGCTGCGGCGCTGTTCTTTGGCTGGTTCTGTGTGCGGCTTTCCGGCGTTTACCTTGCCATGCTGACCATGGCCGCCGCGCAGATCCTGTGGGGGGTCACTTTTCAATGGCAGGAATTCACCGGCGGCGATGACGGCATCCTTGGTGTCTGGCCCGCCAGATGGGCCAGTTCGGATCAGGCCTATTTCTACCTTGCCTTCACCCTCTGTATCGCTGGCATCCTCTTGTTGCGCCGTGTTGCCCATGCGCCGTTCGGCTATGCCCTGCGCGGGATCCGTGACAGCGATATGCGCGCCGAAGCGATCGGCATGGACGTGAAATTCACCCAATGGATGGGCTTTGCCCTCGCGGGCACCGTTGCGGGCCTTGCGGGGGCGGTTTTTGCCTTTTCCAAGGGCAGCGTGTTTCCCGATGTGCTTGCTATTTCGCAATCCGTGGACGGGCTGATCATGGTCCTTCTGGGGGGCATCCACGCTCTGTTGGGGCCGATCCTCGGGGCGGTGTCTTTTGTGATGATCGAAGACTGGGTGTCGCGGCTGGACTACTGGCGCTTTATCTTTGGCGCGATCATCCTGATCGTGGTGCTGCTGGCCCCCGACGGGGTTGCGGGCGGGTTGGAACGGTTGCTGCGCAGGCTTGGGATCAAACGAGGGGGCACGTCATGAGCGTTCTGTCCGTGACCAACCTATCGAAAAGCTTTGGCGGGCTGGATGCCGTGTCCAGGGTGAATTTCGACCTGCACAAGGGCGAATTCCTCGCCCTGATCGGGCCCAACGGTGCCGGTAAAACCACCTGTTTCAATATGCTTTCGGGCTATCTCAAAGCCGATACCGGTTCGGTGAAACTGAACGGGCGCGAGCTGATCGGCAAACGCCCCAGCCATATCTGGCGCATGGGGGTCGGGCGGACGTTTCAGATCACCCGAACCTTCCTGTCCATGACCGTGGTTGAGAATGTGCAGATGGCGCTGATCTCGCATCATCGGCGGGTCTATGACCTCTGGTCCCGCGCCACGCGGATGTACCGTGCCGAAGCCATGGACCTGCTTGCCCTTGTGGACATGACCGACCTTGCCGACCGGGCCTGTTCCGAACTGGCCTATGGCGATCTGAAACAGCTGGAGCTGGCCATCGCGCTGGCCCATGATCCGGCGCTTTTGCTGATGGATGAACCCACTGCGGGCATGGCCCCTTCGGAACGTATCGCGTTGATGGAGCTTACCGCCGGGATCGTCGAAAACCGTGGGGTCAGCGTGCTGTTTACCGAACATGATATGGACGTGGTGTTTACCCATGCCCACCGCATCCTCGTGTTGAACCGGGGCGAGCTGATCGCAGAAGGCAGCGGTGCCGAGATCCGCGAAAACCCCTTGGTGCAAGAGGTTTATCTTGGGGGCGGCACCGTGTTTGGTCAGGGGGCGGGACAGGAAAACGCAGATGCTTGAGGTGACCAACCTGACCGCCCGCTATGGCCGGGCCCAGATCCTGAACGGGGTGACGCTTGAGGTGGGCGAAAACGAAGTGGTCGCGCTTCTGGGCCGGAATGGCGCGGGCAAAACCACCACGATGAAATGCATCATCGGCATGGTGACGACCAAGACGGGGATCATCACCTATGATGGCCAGTCGCTGATGAAACTGCCGCCGCACATGATCTGTCGCGCCGGGATCGGATATGTGCCCGAAGAACGCCGGGTCTTTCCCGATCTGACCGTGGCCGAGAACCTTGAAGTGGGTCGTCGCCCGCCACGCCCGGACGCGCCGGTCTGGACGCTGGAACATCTGTTCGATCTCTTTCCCAACCTTGCCGAGCGGCGGGGCAATCTGGGCAAACAGCTTTCGGGTGGCGAACAACAGATGCTGACCATCGCCCGCACGCTGATGGGCAACCCCAGGGCGGTGCTGCTGGATGAACCCAGCGAAGGGATCGCTCCGGTGATCGTGGAACAAATGGCCCGGGTGATTGCCGAATTGAAACGCGAAGGCCTGTCTGTTCTGATTTCGGAACAAAACCTGCATTTTGCCCGTGCGGTTGCAGATCGCGCGCTGATCATCGAAAAAGGGGCGGTGCGCTGGCAGGGTGGGTTTGATGTGCTGGCGGCGGATCCCGGGATCAGCCAGAAATACCTGGCCGTCTGACCCCGGCCCGCAGGGCACAGGATCACCCATCAAACGTCGGCCCCGTTGGACGGGGCAAATGGATGAGGCGAATCAAAAACCCTCCTGCGGCTACTGCACGTCCTGACCTGATCCTGTTTGTGATCGCGTTTTTATCGCACGGGACTTGATTTTTTCGCCCATTCAGTGGCATGTTGAGGAAATTGAACGAACTCTTTTGCAACACAGAGGTCCGAGTATCATGCGACCTTTCCTTTCTGCCCTCGCCGGCCTTTTTGCATTTGCGGCCTGCACACATTTTGAAACCACCAGCGATCTGGCCAATGCGCGTGTGGCCACAGCTGGTGCCCATTGCAGCGGCCCGTCGGCACCGCTCTGCCGGTTCGTGAATGGGCCGGTCCAACTTGACCGAAGCCGCCCGACCCGGATTCCGGCCCGCCCGCTGGTGTTCTATCCCACGGCCGAGCCGCTGACCTTTGTGGATACTCACAACCGCGGATGGCGCGCACCGGTGCAGACCCTGACCGACGGTGCCTCGATACCACGGGTGTTCCATTCGATTATCGGGAACCCGACGAGCCGGGAGTTCGTCAATGCGGCCACGATCCACGACGCCTATTGCGGAATTGGCAATGAATCGCTCCCCACCTTCCACGCCACTACGTGGCAAGAGGTCCACCGGATGTTCTACGACGCCCTCCGTGTGGGCGGGACGCCAGAAACCAAGGCCAAGGTGATGTTCGCCGCCGTCTATCTGGGCGGGCCGCGCTGGGGTGGGCAGGTGACCGATTTTTCCGACGCGCCGCCTGACCGTATGCGGGACGTGTTGGTGGAAGCGATCGACTTTATTCGCGAGAACAACCCGACGATCGAAGAGATAGAAGCGTTTCTGGACGCCCATGACCCCAAGGGGTTGGATGTCTATGTGGAACATTACGGCGAATCGGGGATTCCGGGGCCGGCGGGCGGCACGCCGGGCACTGATGGTACACCTGGTACGGGCACGCCGGAAACTGGTGCCCCGGGTACTGGCACCCCGGGGGGCAATACGGACCTATAGTTCCTGCCCCGATGCCAGCCTCATGTGGGTTTTGGGTTTGGACATTGGCGGGACTGCGCCGTCAAAGATAGATCGGGAACTCGATTTTTCTGACCCAGATCAAGGACGCCCCAGCCGACCCGCCCTAGGGTCGGCGTCGGAAACGCGATTGGCACTGGAAAGGGAAACCCATGCTGCGCCTAGCTCTCATTTTTCACTTGTTCATCGGCTCAACCCTTATGGGGTGTTTCATGATCGCGGCTCTGGTGGCTGGATATGACACCATGTACCCGGTTGTGATTTCAGCCCTGATCGGGTTTGTCGTGGCGATTCCGGTGACCTATTTCGTGGCCAAGGCGGTTTACGAAAACGGATGACCCGCGCCGGGTTCCCCCCGTTCTTTCAGGTGGCATTCAGCCAGTGACGCACAGCGGCCTCGAATTCCCGGGGCCGTTCGGCGTGTAACCAATGCCCGGCGTTGGGGATCTTGAAGAATTTCGCCGCCGGAAACAGCTTCTTGATGAGATCGCGATCTTCGCGTTTGACATAGTCCGACAGCGCGCCGGACAGGAACAGGGTGGGGCCGGTGAACTGCCCCTCGATTTCCGGGAACCCCAGGATCAATTCCATGTCACGGGCAAGGGTATCAAGGTTCAGCCGCCAGCGCCGCTCCTTCACGTCCAGCGACTGGGTGAAAAAGCTGATCAGGGTGGGGTCCTCCACGGTGCGGGACAGTTGCTCCGTGGCGTCGCTGCGTTTTGCAATACGCGACAGGTCCACCTGGCGCATCGCCTCGATATACTGAATCTGGCTGTGGCCATAAGCCACCGGGGCAATGTCGGCCACGATCAGCCGGTTGACCAGTTCGGGGCGGGTCAGGGCAAGCGTCATGGCTGCCTTGCCGCCCATGGAATGGCCAAGCACATCGACAGGCGCGCCCAATGTCTCGATGACTTCGGAAAGATCGGCGGCCATGTCGGGATAGCTGTGACTGTCTTCCCAGGGGCTGAGTCCGTGGTTGCGCTGATCTACCGCGATCACCCGGCGCTCATCCGACAGACGTTTGGCAATCACGCTCCAATTGCGGGCAGAGCCATAGAGGCCATGTACGATGACAAGGGGCGGCTGATCCACTGGCCGGGGCGCGGGGTGTTCGATCATGTTCAACATGGAAACAAGCCCTAGCTGCTTTTGCTGCCAACGTGAAGCCTCGCCTGTTGCCGCTCTTGAGACGCGCGCGGGAGGGGGGTAGCCTGAGGTTCGGGAGAAAACGGATGCGTGATTCTTTGATGGCCAGCGCTCATGCCGACGCGTTGAACGATCTGTTAGCGGCCCGGTTGGGTCTGCGCCGTGGTGGCTTTGTCGCGCGGATGTCGCGGGCCGGGCGTCGGCTGCCCCGGCATCTGCACCGGGATGGAGAGATGATTGCACAGGCGATGGCCTTGGAAACCCACCCCAAACTGCGCCGCAGGGTCGATACCGGGGCCGTGGCACAGGCTCATGACCGTATCCGCGATCACCTGCTGTCCATTGACCCCGCCGACCGGCGCAAGGGAGCCATACTCAGCCTTTTGGCAAGCCTCGCGGTCAATTTGCTGGGGGTGGCGGCGCTGTTGCTCGCGGTCCTGAAATGGCGCGGATTCCTCTGAGACTGGAGCGCGATTTTTTATGTAAAAATCGTGGGGTGCCCGGATCGGAGCGCGGTTTTTACCCGCAGATCAGAGTGCTGCGCGCGAAGTGCCGAAGGGTGCTTTGGCAAACAGTCCTTCCGGCACTCCAGTATTACTTGCGCACGAACGCGTCTCGGAACCCGGCCTTGCGGGCGCGGTTCAGGGCGCTGCCCAGATCTGTATCTTTGAAGGGACCAGCCAGAACGATCTGGTACTGTTTGCCTTTGCGGGTAAAGGTGCTGGTCCGCACCGGCAGTCCTGCGGCCTTGAGCCGAGCGGCAGAGTTGCGCGCGTTGGCCGGAACACCAAACGTGCCTACCTGGACATAGCGCGACGCGGCTTTGCCCGTCGCCTTGGACGTCGTGCGTGTTGAAACGCGGGGTTTCGTCGCCGTTGATCCGGTCGTCTTGCGCACCACTTTCTTGACCTGTTGTGTCTGCCGGGTCTTCACAGCTTTCTTCACCGATTTCGTGGGCCTGCCCGCAACCTTGCCCTTGGCAGAGAGCGTGGCCGCACGCTGTTGTTCCATGCTGGTATAGGGATATACCAGCTTGGGGTGCAGATGGTTTACCACGCGCCCGGTATGCCGTTCATAAAGCTTGCGCGGCACGGTGCGTGTCCACACCAGATCGGTTTTGCGCATCCCGTCCAGCGTCTGATGTGCGCGTCTGTCGTTCAGCCGGTCGTCGTTCCATGCGGTGCGATATCCCCTGGGGGGCTTTGCAGGGGCCTTTTTGGTTTCCTGCTGGGTCGTGTAAACATGGCCCGGCACCACTCGGGTCTGGCCAGTGACGGGGGCCTGTGCCGCTGCGGTTGTCGCCGCCGGGGTTTTGCGCACCACGCGTTGTTTCACCACCACCTGCTTGCCACCGCGCATCACGGTCACCGCTTGCCGGGCGACCACCGCGCCGGGGTGATCCGCCTGAGGGCCACAGCGTACCGCGCTGCCCGATCCGCCATAGAGGTGGCTTATCCCGGTCAACTCGGCGCAGGACGAGGTGGTCTTGGGCATCGGGCCGGGCCTTGCCTGGCCGCGCGCGGCTTTGCGCGCCGTGACAACCTTGCGCGTCGCCACAGCGGTTGCCGGAACTGGTTTCTTGATCACCCGAACCTTGGGGGTCCGAACCTTGGGGGGCCGTACTTTGGGGGTCCGCAGTTTAGGCGCCTGCGCCGTCGCCACAGGTGCGGGACGGTTGACCACAACCGGCTTGGGCCTGGCCTTCACAATGCGTTTGGGTGCGGGGCGTTTGGGTGCGAGGCGTTTGCGTGTGTGTTGGGGCACCGGTTTGGCCTTCACCACGCGTTTGGGGGTCGGCTTGGCCTTGCGCACAACTTTCTTGGGGGCCGCCTTGGGTTTGGGGGCAGGTTTTGCCTTGATGGCCGCCGGTTTCGCGGCGGGTTTCGGCTTGGGCTTGATCACTTTGGCCGTTTTGGCCGGTGCCGCCGGTTTTGCCACCGGGGCCTTGGCGAAAGTGGGCTGAGCACCACAGATCACCGTCCGGTTCCGCGCCACGCGCGGCACCCATGTCACAAGCCCGTCAATACCCGCCCGGATATAGACACAGCCACGGCTGTCCACATATTGCTTGCCCTTGTAGGACGCAGGCGGAAACTCTGCCGGTTCATCGGCATTTCTCAACGTCTTGGCGTCAGCAGCCACAAGGCCCAGCGAAGCTGCAATCACAGCGATTGCAATAACTCTCGTCATTTTCATGTCTTGCCCCCACAAGATATAGTGACAACTTTGCCCGATCCCGCGGGGCGAGTAAACCCGGTTTTCCCCGTAAAACCGGATGGCGCGCGGGAAAACCGCCGATTGCGGATCGCATCTGGCTCACATCTCGCTCACGGGGGGATCACTTGGTTCCGAACATCCGGTCTCCGGCATCGCCCAGACCCGGCACGATATACCCTTGGTCATTCAAATGGCTGTCTAGGCTGGCGGTGACAATAGGCACATCCGGGTGCGCCTCTTTCATGCGGGCCACCCCTTCGGGCGCGGCCAGAAGGCACAGGAAGCGGATGTTCGTCGCCCCCGATTTCTTCAACAGATCAATCGCCGCCGCGCTGGAGTTGCCGGTGGCGAGCATGGGGTCCACCGCGATCACCAACCGTTCGTCCAGATGGTCGGGCACCTTGTAATAATACTGTACCGGCTCCAGCGTTTCTTCGTCGCGATACAGTCCGACAAATCCCACCCGTGCCGAGGGAATCAGCTCCAGCATCCCATCCAGCAACCCGTTGCCCGCGCGCAGGATCGAGATCAGCGCCAGCTTGCGCCCGGCCAAAACGGGCGCGTCCATCGGTTGAAGTGGCGTGTCGATGGTTTTGGTTGTCATCGGCAGGTTGCGGGTGATTTCATAGGCCAGAAACTGGCTGATTTCCCGCAACAGTTGACGGAACACGGCGGTCGAGGTGCCCACCTCGCGCATCAGTGTCAGCTTGTGTTGCACCAGCGGATGATCGACAATGGTCAGGTGTGGGTCATTCATTTCGGTGTCCATGGGGCCTCCAATCTCTTTGCTACCGCATCGCGGGTGGCATCATCGCAAAACGCCGCCGCAAGCGCCGTTTCATTCAGGGCACGAAAATCGTCTTCGGTCCACCCGAAGACGCGCGCCAGATTTTCGTATTCCTGCCGCATCGTGGTGTGGAAAAACGGCGGGTCATCGGTGTTGACCGTGACATTCACGCCCGCCTCGCGCAAGCGCGCAATCGGGTGGGCGGACAGGTCGGGATAAAGGCCAAGGGCGACGTTGGACCCGGGACAGACCTCAAGCGTCACGCCGGTTTCGGCAATCCGCTTGACCAGTGTTCTGTCATCCCAGGCACCAATACCGTGGCCGATGCGGTCGACGCGCAGATCGTCCAGCGCCTCGCGCACGCTTTGCGCACCGCCCCATTCGCCTGCATGGGTGGTCAAACGCAACCCGGCTTCGCGCGCACAATCAAAGGCCCAGGCGTAATCCCCCTGATGCCCCACGCTTTCGTCGCCCCCCATGCCGAATCCGGTGATGAAATCGCCTGCCGTTTCGGCGGCGCATTCGGCAATGGGGCGTGATTTTTCGGGGCCGAAATGGCGGATGCAGGTGATAATGCCACGGGCGGTGATTCCGTCCTGTGCCTCGGCTTCCGTCGCGGCCTCTTCCATTGCGTGCAGATAATCGCGCCATGCCGGCAGATCGCCGCCACCACAGAAATCGGGCGACAGGAACAGTTCGGTATAAACCACGCCATTGGCGGCGCTTTCCTCCAGCACGGTGCGGGTCAGGCGGCGAAAGTCTTCCGGCCCGGTCAACACGCTGGTTGCGGCTTCGTAAACCGACAGAAAATGGCGGAAGTCTTTGAAGGCATAGCCACCATTTCGGGTGAAGATCCCCGAGAGATCAACCGATTTCTCCTGTGCCAGCCCGCGGATAAAGGCGGGCGGGGCCGCGCCTTCCAGATGCAGGTGCAGTTCTACTTTGGGCAAATCCGCCATGCTGTCTGCCACGCTCATAGCCTGCTTTCTCCGGCACCCCGGTTCTCCAGTCCCAGATGCGCCGCCACAGTGGCACCGATATCGGCAAAATGCATCTGTCCCAATGGCCCCGCGCCCTGTCCGGCGATCAGAACCGGCACCTGTTCGCGGGTGTGATCGGTGCCGGGCCAGGTCGGGTCATTGCCGTGATCGGCAGTGATCAGCAACATGTCATCGCGGCGTAACCGGGGCAGAAGCGCACCCAGCTCGCGGTCGAACCATTCCAAAGCATCGGCATAACCGCGCGCATCCCGGCGGTGGCCGTATTTCGAATCGAACTCGACAAAATTGGCAAAGGTCAGGCTACCCTCGGCTGCCTGATCCACCAGATCGCCAAGATGCCCCATCAAATCGGCATCCGTCCCTTTGCGCAGATCGCTGATTCCGCGCATGGAAAAGATGTCGCCGATCTTGCCAATCGCATGGGTGTCGCGTCCGGCGCTATGGGCGTGATCCAACAGGGTGGGCGCGGGGGGCGCAATCGCGAAATCGCGACGGTTGGCCGTGCGTTCAAAGTGGCCCGGCTCTCCGATAAAGGGGCGGGCGATGACTCGTCCCACCTTCATGGCGTGCAGGGTGGGGGCCATGTCGGCGCACAGGCGCAACAGCCGGTCCAGCCCGAAATGTTCCTCATGCGCGGCAATCTGGAACACGCTGTCGGCCGAGGTGTAACAGATCGGCCAGCCGGTTTTGAGATGCCGCGCGCCTTCGGCTTCGATAATCGCCGTGCCGCTGGCGTGACAATTGCCCAGCGTGCCGCCGGTCCCGGCCAGTTCACAGACCATGGCCAGCAGATCGTCGTCAAAGGATTGCGCGGTGTCGGGGAAATAGTGCCAGTCCCACGGCACCGGCACACCTGCGATTTCCCAATGGCCGGACGGGGTGTCCTTGCCCGGGCTGACCTCAATCGCCGCGCCCCAGCGCCCGGTGGGCGTTGCCCCCATCCCGGGGGGAATCGTGCCGCTGGCCAACTCCACGGCGCGGCCCAGCCCCAGCCCGTCCAGCACGGGCAGGTTCAACCCGACGGTTTCGGCGATATGCCCCACCGTGTTGGCCCCGGTATCGGGCAGGGTGCCGTTGAAAAACCGGTCCGCATCCGGCGCACCGCCGATACCGACACTGTCGATCACCACAAGAAACGCCCGCGCCATTCATCCCACCCTTTCATGTATAAGCGGGCCGGGTCCGGGGCCCTGATCCGCGATTTCAATCGCGTTGATCACTGTCCGTTCGGCCCGGTCCGCCGCATCTTCGCGGGCGGCGTGAATACGCGCCAGCGGTTGGCCTCTGGCGATCGGTTGACCCAGCCCCACGACGTCGGACAGGCCCACGGCGGGGTTCACCACATCGCTTTCCACCTGCCGTCCACCGCCAAGCTCGACCACGGCCAACCCCAACGCCTCGCCCTGGATTGCGGTTACATATCCCGCGCAGGGGGCGGGGATTTCGCGGATCACCGTGGCCTCGGGCAGGAACCGTTGCCATTTTTCAACGAATGTCACCGGCCCACCCTGGGCCGCAACCATGCGGCCAAAAACGTCGGCGGCGCGCCCGTCGGCGATGGCGCGGGCAATGGCACCGGCCCCTTCGGTCACGTCCTGCGCCAATCCGGCATTGGCCAGAACCACACCCCCCAGCGCGCTGCACAAGTTCACCATGCGCCCCCCGACAGAGCCGCTCAGCACCCGCATCACTTCGGCCACCTCCAACGCGTTGCCAAGCGATGGCACAAGCGGCTGGTCCATGTCGGTGATCACCGCCGAGGTACGGCACCCGGCGGCATTGGCGGTTTCCACCAGCGCGATCGCCAAGGCCTGCGCTTCGGGCAGGGTCTTCATAAACGCGCCGCTGCCCACCTTGACGTCAAGCACCAGCCCCTCCAGCCCCGCCGCCAGCTTTTTGGACAATATGGAGGCGGTGATTAAATCAAGGCTCTCGACCGTCGCCGTGACGTCGCGCACCGCATATAGCCGTTTGTCGGCGGGGGCGGTACGGGCGCTGGCGCTGACGATCGCCGCGCCGGTGTCGGTCACAACCTCCCGGAACCGCGCTTCGCTCAAACCCGTTTGAAATCCGGGGATCGACTCCAGCTTGTCCAGCGTACCCCCCGTGTGTCCTAACCCGCGCCCGGAAATCATCGGCACACATGCCCCACAGGCCGCAAGGGCAGGGGCCAGCACAAGCGACGCGCAATCCCCGATACCGCCCGTGGAATGCTTGTCCAACACGGGGCGATCCATGTGCCAGCGCAACACCTCGCCGCTGTCGCGCATGGCAAGGGTCAACGCCACCCGGCCCTCATCCCCCAATCCATTCAGCAATGCGGCCATGGCAAAGGCACCCGCCTGGGCGTCGCTGACCGACCCGTCGGCCAACCCGCGCGCGAACCATTGCAACGCCTCTGCCGACGGCACCTCCCCGTCCCGCAGGGTTGCGATCACCGCGCGTGCATCCATGTTACCCGTCCAGATCCATATGCGATTGGGAGAACGCGCCGGGCAATAGCTCGGCCAAGGTCATGACCAGCACGTTCCCATCCACCGTGGCCATGGTGATGCGCGCACTGCCCTTGCCGAATTCGGCCAGCTTCTGGCGGCAGCCGCCACACGGGGTGACGGGGCTGGCGCTGTCGGCAATGACCACCGCCTCGGTAAATTCGGTTTCGCCCGCCGCGATCATGGCCGCAATCGCCCCGGCCTCGGCGCATGTGCCTTCGGGATAGGCGACGTTCTCCACGTTGCACCCGGTGAACACCTTGCCCGAGGGGGTGCGCAAGGCCGCGCCCACCTTGAAATGGGAATAGGGGGCATAGGCGTTGTCGCGCACCTTGCGTGCGTCATCCATCAATGACATGGCGGTCCCTCGCGTTGGTCTGAAGGGCAGTGTTGCCCCGGATCGCCCGACACGCAAGGGGTTTCGCGGGGGGGCGTCGGGCTTCACCAAATTGCAACGGGTGGCTGCGACACTCTGCAGAGACGGCACAGGGGCGACACACGAAAACCGCGCTTTCCCTCGCGTCAAGCGTAGTTTAACGTTAAACCAGTTTCAAAAGCCCCGGCTCAACATCAACCCAAAAGGCCCGGATATGTCCACTGATCCCAAGGAAGCGCTGCGACAGGCGGCATTGTCTTACCACGAATACCCCAAACCGGGAAAGCTGGAGATCCGGGCGACCAAGCCGCTGGCCAATGGTCGCGACCTGTCCCGCGCCTATTCGCCGGGGGTGGCCGAGGCGTGTTTGGAAATCAAATCCGACCCCGCCACCGCCGCCCGCTATACCGCGCGGCAAAACCTCGTGGCGGTGGTGTCCAACGGGTCGGCCGTGCTGGGGCTTGGCAATATCGGCGCGCTGGCCTCAAAACCGGTGATGGAGGGCAAGGCGGTTCTGTTCAAGAATTTCGCCAATATCGACTGTTTCGATATCGAGGTGGATGAAAAAGACCCGGAAAAACTGGCCGGGATCGTCTGTGCCCTTGGCCCCACCTTCGGCGCGATCAATCTCGAGGATATCAAGGCCCCCGATTGTTTCATCGTTGAAAAACTGTGCCGCGAACGGATGAACATCCCGGTGTTCCACGATGACCAGCACGGCACCGCCATCGTGGTCGGCGCGGCGGCGACCAATGCGCTGCACGTTGCGGGCAAGCGGTTCGAAGATATCAGGATCGTCTCCACCGGCGGCGGCGCGGCGGGGATTGCCTGTCTCAATATGCT
This sequence comes from Rhodobacterales bacterium, assembly GCA_002747035.1. Lineage (GTDB taxonomy): Bacteria > Pseudomonadota > Alphaproteobacteria > Rhodobacterales > Rhodobacteraceae. Next base: position 17,013 of record PDRZ01000019.1, on the reverse strand, counting down.
GCTGAAACTTGGGGTGAAACGCGAAAACGTCTGGCTCTGTGATATTCACGGCGTGGTTTATAAGGGTCGCACCGAAGACATGACCCCGCAAAAGGCGGTCTATGCCCAACCTACCGATCTGCGAACGCTGGATCAGGTGATCGAGGGGGCCGACATGTTCCTTGGCCTCTCCGGCCCCGGCGTGTTGACCCCTGGCATGGTGGCGAAGATGGTGCCGCAACCGATTGTCTTTGCTCTGGCCAACCCCACGCCTGAAATCCTGCCCGACGAAGTGCGCAGCGTTGCGCCGGACGCCATCATCGCCACGGGGCGCAGCGATTTCCCGAACCAGGTCAACAACGTGCTGTGCTTTCCCTTCATCTTTCGCGGGGCGCTGGATGTGGGCGCAACCGAGATCAACGACCGGATGCAACTGGCCTGTATCGACGGGATCGCCGCGCTGGCTCGTGCCACGACAAGCGCCGAGGCAGCGGCGGCTTACAAGGGCGAACAACTCACCTTTGGTGCCGATTACCTGATCCCCAAACCGTTTGACCCGCGGCTGGTGGGGGTGGTCAGCTCAAGCGTGGCCAAGGCGGCGATGGACTCCGGGGTGGCGACGCGCCCCATCGACGATCTGGACGCCTATCGTGAAATTCTGAATCAATCGGTGTTCAAATCCGCCCTGCTGATGCGCCCGGTGTTCGAAGCGGCCCGCACGGCCAGCCGCAAGATCGTTTTTGCCGAAGGCGAAAACGAAGCGGTGCTGCGCGCGGCACAGGCGATCCTGGAGGAAACCACCGAAACTCCCATCCTGATCGGTCGCCCCGATGTGATCGAACGCCGCTGTGAACGGCTTGGCCTGACCATCCGCCCGGGGCGCGACGTGAGCATCGTCAATCCCGAACGCGATGACCGCTATCGTGACTATTGGGAAAGCTATCACAGACTTATGGCCCGGCGCGGCGTGACACCGGACCTAGCCCGCGCGATCATGCGCACAAATACCACGGCGATTGGCGCGATCATGGTGCATCGCGGGGAAGCAGACAGTTTGATCTGTGGCGCGTTCGGCGAATATCGCTGGCATCTCAACTATGTGAACTAGGTGCTGGGCACGGACGAACTGCGCCCCCATGGCGCGCTGTCGCTGATGATCCTCGAAGACGGGCCGCTGTTCATCGCCGACACCCATGTGTGGTCCCTTCCCACGCCGGAACAGATTTTTGAAACCGCCATTGGTGCCGCGCGCCATGTGCGCCGCTTTGGGTTGGAGCCGAAAATCGCCTTCTGTTCCCAATCTCAATTCGGCAACCAACCGCAAGGGTCGGGGGCCCGCCTGCGCGCGGCGATTGACATGCTGGACGCCGAATTCCGTGATTTCCAGTACGAGGGCGAAATGAACGTGGATGCCGCGCTTGATGCCGAACTGCGCGACCGGCTTCTGCCTGGCAACCGCATGACCGGCGCGGCGAATGTGTTGATCTTTGCCCATGCCGATGCCGCCAGCGGCGTGCGCAATATTCTCAAGATGAAAACCGGCGGGCTTGAGGTCGGGCCAATCCTGATGGGTATGGGCAACCGCGCCCATATTGTCACCCCGGCCATCACCGCGCGCGGTTTGCTGAACATGGCCGCCATCGCCGGCACGCCGGTGGCGCAATACGGATGATAAAGCGTTTCCGATTATTGTTGGATCACGGTAATCGCCGGAAACGCTTCAAGGGGGGGCGATATGGGGCACAAAGCCGGGTTTGACCCTGACTTTGCGCAGTTTTGCGCAATCGCGCCAGACCCACTGGCTGTTGCCGGTATCGATCTGCAAGGCATCCCCCGTTGCGCATTCCACAGCGCCGATCAAAATATCAGCAGCCGTCGGCTACATATTCAATTGCGTTTTTCACGATGCGAACAAGATGACCAAAGAGCTGCGCTTCAACTCCTGTAAGGCGGGTTTTGGTCGGGATTTTGGTCCTTATGATTTCGGCTGCGACCAAAGCCTGATCTACCGTATCACAACTGCCGCCTGACGCTTTTGCGAATGCCGCAGCGCCCGCCCGGCGCATGGCCTCTTCCAGCGCAAAACTTTCGAAATCCGCATTGGGAAGTTCACGTTCCAACAGGCCGATCGGCAGCGATGACATGACTTTCGCCGCCTCACGGGCCGGGCATCTTTCACTGCCGAATGGTCCCGCTGAACATCCTGTTATCCAACCAGGGAAATCTGATTCTTGTTGTCCAAAAGCCATCTGGGCGTTTAACGTCGCAACGATTGAAATCATGGGAAGCAATAGCGGGCGCAGCGATACCATCAAGGCACTCCTTCGTAGGACACACGCCGATCCGACGCTAAAAGTCAGTATCATTTTTATCATTTTTTCGACAGTAAACACAAGTTCTTCACCTGAAAGCAGCCGTTCACGCATTCTGCAACATCAGTCCTTGTGAACCCAAAGCCGCCATTTCCCGCATTGCGTCATAAATCGCGGCGGGGCTTTGGGTCTGCCGCTCTGGTCTTGTGGGACAGCGGGATTGGGGTAAGCCAAACTGACGCTATGGCTCCCCGTGTTCTTTCCGGCTAACCTGTCGTCCGGATACACCCGGAACATCGAATGGAGGAGTATGCCATGAGTTACCGCGACGTTTACGAAGGTTGGAAGGCAGACCCGGAAGCCTTCTGGATGAAGGCCGCCGAGGCGATCGACTGGGATCGAAAACCCAGCAAGGCTCTGTTTGACAAGGGCGGCAACCTTTATGAATGGTTTGCCGATGCGCGGGTCAATACCTGCTGGAATGCGGTGGACCGTCATGTTGAATCCGGGCGCGGCGATCAGGTGGCCATCGTGCATGACAGTCCGATCACCGGCGTCACCCGGCGGATCACCTATGTGAACCTGCGCAACCGCGTGGCCATGCTGGCCGGGGCGCTGCGCGCCAAGGGTGTGGAAAAGGGCGACCGGGTTATCATCTACATGCCCATGATCCCCGAAGCGTTAGAGGCCATGCTGGCCTGTGCCCGCCTTGGCGCGGTGCATTCGGTGGTGTTTGGGGGCTTTGCCGCCCATGAACTTGCCGTGCGGATTGATGACGCCAAGCCCAAGGCGATCATCGCCGCGTCTTGCGGGTTGGAGCCGGGGCGCGTGGTGCATTACAAACCGCTGCTGGATGGCGCGCTTGAGCAATCCGAACACCAGCCCGACTTCTGTGTGATCTTCCAGCGTGAGCAGGAGGTCGCCCATCTGGAAGAGGGTCGTGACGTCAACTGGCACGGGTTCCAGTACGGGGTCGAACCGGCAGAATGTGTCCCGGTCGAAGGCAACCACCCGGCCTATATCCTCTATACCTCGGGCACCACCGGCCAGCCCAAGGGCGTGATCCGTCACACGGCGGGTCATCTGGTGGCGCTGAACTGGACCATGAAGAACCTCTATAACGTCGATCCCGGTGATGTGTTCTGGGCCGCGTCGGATGTGGGCTGGGTCGTGGGGCACTCCTATATCTGCTATGGACCACTGATCCACGGCAACACCACCATCGTGTTCGAAGGCAAACCCGTGGGCACGCCCGACGCAGGCACCTTCTGGCGGGTGATTTCCGAACATAATGTGAAAAGCTTTTTCACCGCCCCCACTGCCTTCCGCGCGGTGAAACGCGAAGACCCGACTGGGGAATTCGTCAGGAAATACGACCTTTCCTGTCTGAAACAGGTCTATCTGGCCGGGGAACGCGCCGACCCGGATACGATTGTCTGGGCGCAGGACCAGTTGGGCACGCCGGTGGTGGATCACTGGTGGCAGACCGAAACCGGCTGGTCCATCGCCGCGAACCCGATCGGGATCGAGGAATTGCCCACCAAACTCGGCTCGCCCACCGTGCCCATGCCCGGGTATGACGTGACCGTCCTTGACGATGGGGGCCACCCGGTTGAACCCGGTACGCTGGGCGCGATTGCGATCAAACTGCCGCTGCCGCCGGGCACCTTGCCTAATCTCTGGAATGCCGAGGAAAGATTTCACAAAAGCTATCTCAACACCTTCCCCGGCTATTACGAAACCGGCGATGCGGGGATGATGGACGAAGACGGCTATGTCTATATCATGGCGCGCACCGATGACGTGATCAACGTCGCCGGGCACCGCCTGTCCACCGGCGCAATGGAGGAAGTACTGGCCGCCCATCCCGACGTGGCCGAATGCGCCGTGATCGGCGTGGCGGATGCGCTCAAGGGGCAGGTGCCGCTGGGCTTCCTCTGCCTGAATGCGGGTGTGGATCGCGATCATGGCGACGTGGTGAAAGAGGTTGTGAAAATGGTCCGTGATCAAATCGGCCCGGTTGCGGCCTTCAAGATGGCCACCGTTGTCGACCGCCTGCCCAAAACCCGCTCGGGCAAGATCCTGCGTGGCACCATGGTGGCAATCGCCGACGGCACCGAATGGAAAATGCCCGCAACCATCGACGATCCGCTGATCCTTGATGAAATCACCGTGGCGTTGCAGGGGCTGGGCCTGGCCAAGGGCTGACGCCCCTGAGTGGACCCTGCACTGGCTTTTGCACACACCACACCCTCGCGGATATCCGCGAGGGTGTTTTGTTTTGAAATGGCGGGCAGGTGGGATGGGCCTGCCCTTGGTCTGTCATCGGCGTTCTTGCCGTTCCAGATCAGATTTTGAACAGACTGAAGCGGAAATGCCTTGCCACGGCTTTGGCATTCCGCCCCCACGTCGCAATTGACAGGGCGCGCGCGGCCTTGTCCCCTGTGGCAAACAGGGAAAGGGCGCGCACATGACCACCTCAAGGATACCGGGGTTTCACAACCTCTCGCGACAGCAACGGCTTGCCACGGTCGCAAAGGCCACCGAATTGCCAGAGAGCGTAACGGCTCATCTCGGCCTGGCCGCCGGCCATGATGGGGATATGGCCGAAAACCTGTCGGAGAATGTGATTTCCACGCTGGCGATCCCCTTGGGCGTTGCCACCAACCTGATCGTGGACGGGGTGGACGTTCTGGTCCCCATGGCCACCGAGGAATCAAGCGTCGTGGCTGCTGTCTGTAACGGTGCCCGTGCATGTCGGGAAACCGGGGGTGTGACGACGGATGCGGATGATCCACAGATGATTGCCCAGATTCAGATCACGGGACTCCATGATCTTGAAGCCGCCCGCGATACGCTTCTGGCCCGGCGGGACGACATCGCGGATCTGTGTAACGCCTGTGACCCGATGCTGGTGGAACTGGGCGGAGGATTTCGTGATATCGATCCGAGGATCGTGCCACCGTTTCTCGTGCTGCACCTGATCGTGGATGTGCGCGACGCCATGGGGGCCAATGCGGTGAACACCATGGCCGAAACCCTGGCACCACATCTGGAACGATGGACCGGCGGCAGCGTGGGTCTGCGTATCCTGTCCAACCTTGCGGACCGGCGCCTGATGCGGGCGACGGCCACATGGCCAGAGACCGAAATCGGCGCAGAGACGGTGGATGGGATTTTGAACGCTTATGCCTTTGCTGCTGCTGATCCCTATCGCGCGGCCACCCATAACAAGGGCATTATGAACGGGGTAAGCGCGGTGGCGCTGGCCACTGGCAACGATACCCGTGCGCTCGAGGCCGGAGCCCACGCCTTTGCGGCGCAGGGTCAAGGTGGCTATGGTCCCCTGACCCGTTTTGAAAAAGCCGCCAATGGCGACCTCGTGGGGCATATCGAACTGCCCATGCCTGTGGGCATCGTGGGCGGTGCCACGCGGGCGCACCCGACGGCACAGGCCGCGCTTGGGATCATGAGAGTGACAACGGCCGACCGGCTTGGCCGGGTTATTGCGGCCACCGGGTTGATTCAAAACTTCTCTGCTCTGCGTGCCCTGGCGACCGAAGGCATTCAGCGCGGGCACATGGGACTGCACGCCCGCAATGTCGCCATCGCTGCCGGAGCGGTGGGGGATCAGATCGACGACATCGCCAGGGCCATGATCGACGCAGGCACCATCCGCGAAGACATCGCCCGCGCCCTGCTGAGGTGAGCCATCCGAACCCGGCCAGACCCATCCATAAACGGATTCGCCCTGGCGCGGCGCCCCCCGACCGTACGCTGGGGTAACGATCGACCGCATGGGCGGGGGGTGCGGGTCCCGGTGCCGCATTGGTGCCGCGCCTGCACCCGTTTGTCACCCCCCGATTCGCCTCGTTTGCGGCGAATATTAACGGAGGTCAGACGAATTGCTCGCGGATCAACCGTTCTTCCAGCCCATGGCCGGGGTCGAACAGGATTCGATGGGCGATTTCGGGTTCCGAACGGATTTCGACGCGGATGACATCTTCGACCGAGCGCGAATCCGCATCGGCCATTACCGGGCGCTTTTCCGCTTCCTGCACGTCGATCCGCACTGCGGCCGCCTTGGGCAAAAGCGCCCCTCGCCAACGGCGCGGACGGAACGGCGCAATCGCGGTCAGGGCCAGAACATCGGACCCGATCGGCAGGATCGGACCATGGGCGGAATAGTTGTAAGCCGTTGATCCCGCTGGCGTACTTACCAGTGCGCCGTCACAGACAAGCTCTTCCATCCGCAATCTTCCGTCCACCGTGATCTTCAATTTCGCCGCCTGTGGACCCATCCGCAGAACCGACACTTCGTTGATCGCCAAAGCCTCGTGAACCGATCCGTCGGAACAGGTGGCGCGCATGGAAAGGGGGTTGATTACCTCCTCTTCGGCGGCCTCCAACCGTTCGACCAGATCGCTTTCGCCGTATTCGTTCATCAAGAACCCGACGGTGCCCCGGTTCATCCCATAGACCGGTTTGTCCAATTCCTGTGTGCGGTGCAGGGTCTGTAACATGAACCCGTCACCGCCAAGCGCGACAATCACATCCGATTGATTTTCCTCGATATTTCCGTAGCGCCCAACTAGGGCAGCATGGGCGGTGCGCGCCACCGGCGCGTTGGATGCGGTAAAAGCGATCTTGAGTGCCATCGACGCAACGCTCCTGTTTCCAAAACGGTGCATCCTGTTCCGATCCACCCGTTAGTTTCTCAGTTGCACCTTTATTGCCGCACTGACAAGCCTATTGGTCGCATTCAAGCCTTTCCGCCGCGTTGCGTTTCCGATAGGAAATCTCCCAATCTAACGGCTATTGTAATGACGGAGACCCGCCACATGTCCAACCCCGGTTTCTTTACCGAAAAGCTCTCTTCGCGTGATCCCGAAATCTTTGGCGCGATTGAAAAAGAGCTTGGTCGCCAGCGTGACGAGATCGAGCTGATTGCCTCGGAAAACATCGTCTCGGCGGCGGTGATGGAGGCACAAGGTAGCGTGATGACCAACAAATACGCCGAAGGCTATCCCGGTCGGCGTTATTATGGCGGCTGCCAATACGTTGATATCGCTGAAAATTTGGCGATTAATCGGGCCAGGGAGCTGTTTGGCTGTGACTTCGCCAACGTGCAGCCGAACTCGGGCTCACAGGCGAACCAGGGTGTGTATCAGGCGCTGTTGCAGCCCGGTGATACCATTCTTGGCATGTCGCTGGACGCCGGTGGCCACCTGACACACGGAGCCAAACCCAACCAGTCGGGCAAATGGTTCAATGCCGTTCAATATGGCGTGCGCAAACAGGACAACCTGTTGGATTATGATCAGGTTCAGGAACTGGCAAATGAGCATAAGCCCAAGCTGCTCATTGCCGGTGGCTCTGCCATTCCGCGTCAGATCGACTTTGCCCGGATGCGCGAGATTGCCGATAGTGTCGGCGCGCTCTTGCATGTGGACATGGCGCACTTTGCTGGGCTGGTGGCGGCCGGGGAACATCCTTCGCCCTTCCCCCATGCCCATGTGGCGACCACGACCACCCACAAAACCCTGCGCGGACCGCGCGGAGGCATGATCCTCACCAATGACGAAGCCATTGCAAAGAAAGTGAATTCCGCGATCTTCCCGGGGATTCAAGGCGGGCCGTTGATGCATGTCATCGCAGGCAAGGCCGTCGCTTTTGGCGAGGCGCTGCGCCCCGAGTTCAAGGATTATATCAAACAGGTCGTGGTGAATGCTCAGGCGTTGTCGGATCAACTGATCAAGGGCGGGCTGGACATTGTCACGGGCGGCACTGACACCCATGTGTTGCTGGTTGATCTGCGCCCCAAAGGGGTCAAGGGCAACGCCACCGAAAAGGCACTGGGGCGCGCCCACATCACCTGTAACAAGAACGGTGTGCCGTTTGACCCGGAAAAGCCGACCATCACCAGCGGCATCCGCCTTGGATCGCCCGCAGGAACCACCCGCGGTTTTGGTGAGGCCGAGTTCCGCCAGGTCGCCGATTGGATTATCGAAGTGGTCGATGGATTGGCCGCCAATGGTGAAGATGGCAACGCCGCCGTGGAAGAAAAGGTAAAGGCGGAGGTTGCGCAAATGTGTGCGCGTTTCCCGCTCTACCCGGGACTGTAAGCGGCTGTAACATCAACGGAAAAAGGCCATCGAGAATTGCGATGGCCTTTTTGCTTTAGCGTTCAGACACAGACCTTGGAGGCCCGGTCAATGGCAAGAGAATTCGCACCCGATCTGATGGAAAAAATCCGCGCGCGATTTGCGCATGTGAAAGAGTGCCCCGTCCAGGGGCCGCGCGTCTTTTTCGAAAATGCCGGGGGCGCGCTGACATTGAATTCGGTGGTGGAAACGTCGGTGAAATATGCCGCGATCCCGGACAATCAGGGGCGGGACAATCCGGCCAGCCACGCGTTGGGGCGGGTCATTGCCAGGGCCAAATCGGACATGGCGGTGATGATGAACGCGCCCTCGGGGCAGTTCTTTTTGGGGGAAAGTGGTACGGAATTGCTGTTCCGCCTGATTTCCGCCGCCTGCCTCGCCCGGCCCGAGCGGGGCAAGGTGTTGGGCAGCACTCTGGAACACCCCGCATCCCGCAGCGCGGCGGCGCGTTGGGCCAGGGTCGCGCGACAGGTTCATGTTCTGGTAACCCATGACAACGATACTGGCACTGTCACGGTTGAGGATTATGCCCCTGAAATCTCGCCCGATCTGGCGGTTGCAACGATCCTGCATACCTCTCCTGTGACTGGGATGGCGGTGGACGTGGCCGCGATTGCCGCCAGAATTCGCGCGGTGGCGCCTGACTGTCTTATTATCGTGGACGGCATTCAACATGCCGCCCATGGTCAGATCGACATCGCTTCTTACGGTGTCGATGGATATGTGATTTCGCCGTACAAGATGTTTTCACGCCATGGCTATGGCCTGGCGTGGATTTCCGATCGGTTGGCGGGTTTGCCGCATAATATGCTGATTGGCGGCCCCGAAGAGAATTGGGAAATGGGCACGCGCGATACCGGGGCTTATGCGGCCCTGTCGGATGTGGCGGCCTATCTGGAATGGCTGGGTGGGGAAGTGTCGGATGACGCGGATACACGTGCGCGGATCACGGCCGCAGGGGCCGCGATCCATGACCACGAGGCCGCGTTGACCGCGGCGATGATACACGGCACCGGCAATCTTCCGGGGCTTGTGGATATGCCCGGGGTGACGATCCTTGGTGGCGTGGACAATCCGGCGCGTGAGGGGCTGGTTTCCCTGACCGTTGCGGGCGTGGATCCGGCCGATGTTGTGGCCCGGTTGAATGAGCAAGGTATCCGTACACATTTGCGCAAGGCGGATCATTATTCGTCTAATATCCTTGACCCACTTGGGCTGTCCGGGTGTGTGCGGGTTTCTTTGTGTCATTACAACAGTTTAAAAGAAGTGGCGCGATTCCTGAGTCTTATGCAGGAGATCGCGGGATAAACCGCCGCGCTCGTCCGCCCTTACAGGCGGCCTCGCTACTGCAGGTTTGAGGGTCTCTGCAACGCGGAGCGCAGGGCGACCCAGATCAGCGCGAGGCCGAGAAGGAGCCAAACCCCGCCCCATATCATCGTAGTCCCCCCCGTATTCCTAGGCCAACATGCGTGCGTCCGATTGCATTTCGCGGCGCTGTAGCGTGTCGCTGAGGATGTCGAGCGGGACATAGATCATGCTGGTCAACCCGGTTAATCGCGGTTCGGATCAGCAAGCCGAGCGCGCCAGCCACAGGATCACATCAAGGAACAGGCGGTTGCCCGCACCGCTCCGGCCACGATCCCCCTCCTTGCCCGGCACTAAAGGCTTGATGATGGCCCGCTGCCTGTCTGTCAAAATCCATCTGTTCAAGATCACCTCCCGTTTTTGATCTTGAAACTGATGAAAGACAGTTTGGGAATCCCCTAAATGCAGACGCTGCCTTAAAGCGTCCTGCCAATAACCTGACTCACGGGTTTTTGGCAGGACGCGCGAAACACATAAATGTCGCGCTGTGTTCGCTCTTTTCCCTGTCTCAGGTGAAAGGTCGAACGCTTTATGCCATGGGCATAGGGCGATAGTTAGTTAGGGTTAGGCTAACTCAATTGACAAAAATTACTACTTTTCTCTAAATTGGAGGACTGTCAAACTCACCTAATCAACGTCGCGCATGATGATTCATCGCACATCAAAATGACGTTGGATGACACAACAACGCGGACAACGTGAAAGAGGCGCTGACGTCATGACAGAACGAACGGGAACCGTAGTGGTCGGCGGCGGGCAGGCCGGAATCGCGATGAGCGAACACCTGAGCCGCGCAAAAATTCCGCATGTCGTGTTGGAACGCCACCGGATTGCCGAGCGCTGGCGGACGGCGCGATGGGACAGCCTGGTTGCCAATGGACCTGCGTGGCATGATCGGTTTCCGGGGCTGGAATTCAAAGGGTCGCCAGACGCGTTTCCGGGTAAGGAAGCAGTCGCGGACTACTTCGTGGACTATGCTGACAAGATCAACGCGCCGGTCAGGTGTGGTGTGGATGTGAAATCGGTCAAACGCCGGGACGGGGCACCGGGATTCATTGTCGAAACCTCGGCAGGGCAAATCGAGGCCGACAGCGTTGTGGCTGCCACGGGCCCGTTTCAAACCCCGATCATCCCGCCGATCGTACCGAACACGACACCTGTTCTCCAAATGCATTCGAACAGTTACCGCAATCCGGACCAATTGCCCGAAGGGGCGGTTCTGGTGGTGGGGGCGGGCTCTTCCGGGGTTCAGATCGCGGATGAACTCTTGCGGGCGGGGCGCAGGGTTTACCTGTCGGTTGGTCCGCATGACCGCCCGCCACGATCCTATCGTGGGCGTGATTTCGTATGGTGGCTGGGCGTGTTGGGCAAATGGGATGCTGCGGCATTGGCGCCGGGAACCGAACATGTTACCATAGCCGTAAGTGGCGCACATGGTGGGCATACGGTGGATTTCCGGGAGCTTGCTGAAAAGGGTATGACCCTTGTCGGGCTTACGGAGCGTTTTGACGGCTCTGCGCTGCATTTCGCCGATGATCTGGCAAAAAATATCCGCGAGGGGGATGCCAATTACCTCTCAGTGTTGGACGAGGCAGATGCCTATATCGCGCGCAACGGGCTTGACCTTCCACCAGAGCCCGAGGCGAGGGTGATTGCGGCCGACCCGGCCTGTATGACCGACCCGATTCAATCTCTGGATCTGAAAGCCGCAGGTATTTCCACCATCCTGTGGGCCACCGGGTATGCACAGGAGTACGGGTGGCTCAAAGTTGACGCATTTGATGATCAGGGAAAGCCCTGCCATCAAAGAGGAGTGTCGCGCGAACCGGGGATCTATTTTCTGGGCCTGCCTTGGCAATCCCGGCGCGGATCTTCGTTTATCTGGGGGGTCTGGCATGACGCCAAATTTCTAGCCGATCACATTCTGACCCAGCGAAAATACGCGGCATACCAGCCGGAACAGACACCGGAACCCGTTGAGGCGTGACCCGACAGGAGTCGTAGACAGCAAGGACAAGCTTATGGCCAAGGACGAATTTTCACCCGTTGAAGCGCTTCGGCAAAACACGGCGCAACCTTTTGAACGGGCGCGAGCCATGCCGCCGTCGGTTTATACATCCGAAGACTTCCTGGCGCAGGAACTGGAACATATCTTTGCCAAGGATTGGTATTGCGTGGGGCGTGCCGATGCGCTTGCCAATCCGGGGGATTACACCACCGCGGAACTTGCCGGACAGCCAATCCTGATCATTCGCGACCGGGAAGGTGCCTTGCGGGCTATGTCCAATGTCTGTCTGCACCGCATGTCGACCCTTTTACATGGCCGAGGTACGGCGCGGGCGATTGTCTGTCCTTACCATGCGTGGACCTACAACCTTGATGGGTCCCTGCGGGGGGCCCCGGCCATGACCCTCAACGAAGGGTTCTGCAAAGACAGCTATACCTTGCCTTCCGTGCGTTGCGAGGAATGGCTTGGCTGGGTGTTCATCACGCTGAGCGCCGATGCGCCCCCGGTTGCCACCCAACTGGCCGAGGTCGAAGACCTGATCGCTGGCTATGACATGACCAACTATAGCGAAGCTTTTTATGAAGAGCATGTCTGGGACACCAACTGGAAAGTGTTGGCCGAGAATTTCATGGAAAGCTATCACTTGCCCGTCTGTCATGCGGGCACGATCGGAGGCTTGTCCAGGCTGGACGAGATGGTGTGCCCGCCCGGGCTTGAGGCCTTCAACTATCACACCATCCTTAAAGACGACTCTCTGCGGATCGCGATGGCGCACCCGTCCAATGATCGCTTGAAAGGGGAGGAGCGGCGCACCACCTTCCTGCTTGCGATTTATCCATCCCTGCTTATCACCCTGACCCCGGGCTATTTCTGGTATCTGTCGCTTCACCCAAAGGGGCCGGGACAGGTGCATATTCGGTTCGGTGGCGGGATGTCGGATGACTACAAAAACGACGCAGACGCCCAGCAGAATTTCACCGATCTCAAGACCCTGTTGGACGAGGTGAACGTCGAAGACCGCGGATGTACCGAAAAAGTCTATGCCGGACTGTGTTCAGAGCTTGCAGAACCCGGGCACCTGTCGCACCTTGAACGCCCGAATTATGACTTTGCACAATATCTTTATCGCAAGGTCTCTGGCCAAGGATGAAGCATATGCCCCCTCATAACGACGCCCTGCGTGACAAGTTCATCGGAGGAATGAGCCACGCAGCTAGCACCGTCAACGTGGTCACCACGGACGGGGCTGCGGGGCGCGGAGGGGTCACCGTATCGGCCATGTCCAGCGTGTCGGCCGATGCACGGCGCCCGACCTTGTTGGTTTGTGTCCATTACAAAACCGCTGTGGCACAGCAGATCATCAAAAATGGCGTCTTTTGCGTGAATATGCTGAAGGACGATCAAAGCTATATCTCGGACGCCTTTGCCGGACGGTTCAAAGAACAGTTGAAGGACAAGTTCGATTGCGCTGATTGGGTGGCCATGCCGTCGGGCGCGCCGCGTGTTGTGGACCCTCTGGTCGGGTTCGATTGCCATGTGATCAGCGCCGAGCGGGTTGGTACACACTACGTATTCTTTGGCGAGGTCGCTTCGATTTTCATCGCGGACCGCGGCTCACCCCTGATTTATGCCCGTCGGTCCTATGGGGCCACAACCCGAATTGAGCCCGCAACCACCATCCGGGCGGGGCAGGAGGCGGAAAAACAACGTTTGAACGTGGGTTTTTTTCACACGTTCGGCCCTGTTTTGTTGCCGGACATCATCCGGCGCATGACGGCGAATGATCCTTCGGTGCGCATCGAGTTTGTCGAAGGAGATCAGCGTCGGGTGCGGGAAAGTGTGCTTTCCGGAGAATCCGATGTTGCGTTGCTTTACGATGCTGACATGTCGGATGGGCTGGATGTTTTCCCGCTGACCGAGCTTTCACCCTATGTCCTGCTTGCTCAGGATCACGCGCTGGCGGACAAACCCGAACTGACCCCACAGGATCTGGCGGATCAGCCCATGGTGTTGTTGGGAACAACCCCTACCACGGCCTATTTCACCGGCATCATGGAAAGTGCCGGTGTTACACCGCGCATTGCCTATCGCAGCTCCAATTTTGAAATGGTGCGTGGTTTGGTTGGACAGGGGCTTGGCTATGCCCTTCTGGCAACGCGCCCGGCCGCTACGGTGAGCTATGATGGCCACCTTCTGGTAACACGCCCCCTTGTGACGGATGCCGCGCCCACGCGCGTCGTGCTGGCCACCTGCAAGGGCAAGCCCCTGTCGGCCCAGACCGAGCAATTCATTTGGTTTTGCACGGACGTTTTCAATCTCCACCCCTAGAGGCTTCAATGGCACACGAGCGCATTCGCAAATTCAATACAAGCGAGACCTATCCTGAGCAGAATCTGGACAACGATCTTTGTCAGGCCGTGGTCACTCGCGGCGGCAAAACGGTCTACTTGCGCGGTCAATGTCCGCAGAACCTTGACGATGCGGTGAATATCGACAGTCACGACCCCGTCGAACAGACCCATAAGGTGATGCAGAACATCCGCCAGTTGATCGAAGAGGCCGGGGGCAGCATGGAGCATCTGGTCAAGGTGGTGGTGTACATCACCGACGTGCGCCATCGCGAGGCCGTGTATCGCACCATGGGAGAATATATCAAAGGTGTTTACCCGGTCTCGACCGGGTTGGTGGTTCAGGCGCTGGCCAGACCCGAATGGTTGGTTGAAATTGACGGCACCGCCGTGATCCCGGATTAAGCCGATGACCTTTTCGCTTGTCGCCCGCTGTGAGGAAACCGGAATGTTCGGGGTGGCGATTTCTTCATCTTCTCCCGCTGTTGCTGCGCGGTGTTCCTTTGCCCGAGCCGGGGTGGGGGCCGTTGCGTCGCAGAATGTGACTGATCCGACTCTGGGGCCGCTTGCGCTTGATCTGATGGCGTCGGGGATGTCGGCCTCTGCCGCAGTTGCGGAAGTTGTAAAAAAGGGTGCATTTATCGAATACCGACAGGTTCTGGCCGTTGACCGTGATGGCGGGACGGCTATTCATTCCGGCCCCAACAGCCTTGGCATCTGGACCCAAGCCAGCGGTGCGAATGTCGCGTCCGGCGGGAACCTTCTGGCCAATGATCGCGTGCCCCAGGCCATCGTTGACGGGTTTTCCAACAGTTCCGGGCATCTTGGCGACCGCTTGATCACTGCCATGCGCGCGGGGTTGGCCGCTGGAGGAGAAGCCGGGCCGGTACATTCCGCAGGCATGATGCTGGTGGACAAGTTGAGTTGGCCAATCGCTGACCTGAGAATTGATTGGGCGGAGGCGTGTCCAATAGACTCCGTCGCCACCGCCTGGGACATCTATAAACCCCAGATGGAGGCCTATGTTCAACGCGCGCTCGATCCCGGTCAGGCACCTTCCTATGGCGTTCCGGGGAACGAATGACGCAAGCTATACAGCAGTGTCAAGCGAGGATACCACACCTTGCCCAGATGCTCAAAGACGGGCCTGCCGACACGTCGGGGCGGTATTATACGGACCCGGAATGGTATGAACATGAATGCCGCACGGATGCAGCCACGATGCGAGCGATCAAATAGCGATGCCGACACGTTTCACTCTGCGACAGCTGGAATATTTTGTCGCCGTTGGCCGGTTTGGTTCCATTTCACGAGCGGCGGAAAGCCTGAACGTCTCGTCGCCGTCCATCTCTGCCGCAATATCACAGCTGGAGCAGGAGCTTGGGTTGCCGCTGTTCGTGCGCAAGCGGTCACAGGGCTTGTCTCTGACCCAGGCCGGTCGGCAATTGTGGGAAGAGGCAGAGCAGATACTTGAGCGGACAAACCGGTTCGCCCGCCTTGCCAATGACATTGCTGGCAAGGTGCGCGGTCCCCTCTCGGTAGGCTGCTTGCTCACCTTTGCTCAGATCATTGTCCCGACGCTGCGCCGTTCTTTCGAAATCGCACAGCCCGACGCGAAAATACGGCAGTTCGAATTGGATCAGATGGAGATCTTCGAGCGTTTGCGGCGGGCCGAAATCGACGTTGCACTGACTTACGAGATGGGCATACCGTCGGATTTCGAATTCCTGCGTTTGCTGCCTTTGCCAGCTCTGGCCATGGTGCCGGAGGATCATGTCTTTGCAAACCGTGATCAGGTCGAACTCCACGAACTGGTGGATCACCCCATGATCCTGTTGGATCTGCCTTATAGCGTCGATTACTTCCTGGCGTTCTTTTCACAGAAGGGCCTGTCGCCACTGGTCGCCGAGAGGACAAGAGACATGGCCGTCGCGCGAAGTCTGGTTGCAAACGGATTTGGCTATTCCATCGTGAATACACGTCCGCTCAACGATCTGGCCCCGGATGGGCGGGCGTTGAAATTCATCCCAATTGCGACACAGTCGCCACCGATGCACCTTGGCCTCATCTTTGTGCCGGGTGTAGAAAAATCGCTGATCGTCAAGGCGTTTATCGAACACTGTAAGCATGAATTAAACCAGGAAAGCTTCCCCGGTTTGGGCAGCACCAAGCCGCCAAAACACTGATTTCAACGGCCCACGGGGTGCCGCAAATCCCGACCTGTCACAATAAACCTGATTGCGGTCGGCAGGTCGAAGAGCCTTATTCGAAGTCGGAATCCTGACTTAACGCCTTGAAAAGATTCTCCCAAACTCCGGAAATCGTCCAGCGCCGGAACCGATAATGAACGGTGCGCCAGTTGCCAGGCTCGGGCACCCCCCTCTCGGCGGATTGCTGCGCAATCGCCTGCCGGGCAATGAATCGCGCCAGGGATAAGTAGTGCGCGCCAGCCACAGGATCACATCAAGGAACAGGCGGTTGTCCGCACCGGTCCAGCCACGATCCTCCTCCTTGCCCGGCACTAAAAGCTTGATGATGGCCCACTGCCTGTCTGTCAAAACCCGTCTGCTCAAGATCACCTCCTGTTTTTGATCTTGAAACTGATGAAAGACAGATTGTGAATCCCCTAAATGCAGACGCTGCGCAACACAGTAGGGATGTGGGCGTTTCCAGCTATTGCTGTGATCCAACAATATCTGGAAACGCTTTAGGGTCGGGACTCAATTGGTCCACCAGATGATGGCAGCGGCCAGGAAGACTGCCGACAGGAAGATATCGGCTCTCTTGTCGTAACGGGTTGCTATTCTGCGGAAATCCTTGAGACGGCAGAACATCCG
>PDRZ01000041.1 GCA_002747035.1 Rhodobacterales bacterium | reverse complement strand
TTCCTCGACGCTGTAGCCATTGGCGCCGGTGTAGAACATGCGGTTGCGGGCGGGCGCATAGACAACGCCACGGATCGGCACACCGCCTTCCACGTAAGCGATGTTGACGGTGAAATCGCCGCGACGGTGGACGAACTCCTTGGTGCCGTCGAGCGGATCGACGATGAGAAAAGCGTCGGCGGTTTCGGAATGGCTGTCGGCCTGCTCTTCGGTGACAAGCAGAACGTCGGGGAAGGCTTCGCGCAGGCCCGCCGAAATCAGCGCGTCGGCGGCTTCGTCGGCCTCGGTGACGGGGCTGTCGTCCGCCTTCGCGCGAACGTCGAAATCGTCCTTCTCATAGATCTCCATGATCACGTCACCGGCTTCCAGCGCGAGCCGGCGAATCACGACAGCGAGTTTCTCAAAATCCACACCCATTTCCTTTCATCACCCGAGATTCCGCGCTTGTTGCGGAAAATTTCATGGCTCCTTATGATCCGGCGCTAAGGGATCGGCAAGAATTCCCTGCGAAAATTCGGGTAGCGCATTCAAAGGCACAGGCATGTTTCAGGTCTATCAGAGCCAGACGAAGTTTTCTGCCACCGTCGCGATGATGGAGGTGATCTATCACGCGACGGTACGTCAGCTTCGCAAGACGCATTCGAACGCGCTTGTCGGGCTGTTCCTGAACGTGATGCAAACGATGATGCTCGTGGCGGTCTTCTACTTCATGTACTCGGTTCTGGGGCTGCGGGGCACAATGATCCGGGGCGATTTCCTGATCTACATCATGTCGGGGATTTTCCTCTACATGACGCATGTGAAAACGCTGGGCGCGGTTGCCGGCTCCGAAGGCCCCACCTCCGCGATGATGCAACACGCCCCGATGAACACCTTCATCGCCATCTCCTCCGCAGCGCTTTCGCAACTCTACATCCAGGTGCTGTCCGTCGTTCTCGTGCTCGGGATCTACCACATCGGCTTCAAGCCGTTGGACTTCGAAGACATGCCGGGCACGTTCGGAATGCTCCTGCTCGCATGGTATTCGGGCCTTTCTGTCGGTCTGATCTTCCTCGCGCTGAAGCCATGGTTTCCGCAGTTTGTCTCGGTCGGGTCACAGCTTTACACGCGCGCCAACATGATCGCGTCGGGCAAGATGTTCGTGGCAAACACCCTGCCCTTCTACATGCTGGCGATGTTTCGGTGGAACCCGCTGTTTCACATCATCGACCAGGCCCGCGGCTATGCTTTCATCAATTACAACCCGCATTACTCCAACTGGGAATACGCACTTATGGTGTCCATCGCCCTGATGATGATCGGCTTGATGGGCGAGGCCTACACGCGGCGCTACGCCTCGGCGAGCTGGAACGCGCGGCGCTAATCGACCACGCGGAGCGTCAGGTTCAGCCGTCCGCCACCTGCCAGCAGGCCGGACGATCCGGGCCGCAGCCTGTCGATGCCGTGATAGGCCAACCGCGCTTCGGCCCCGAGGATCAGCACGTCACCCGAGGAAAGCCAGACCGATTGCGTCGGCCCGTCGCGTGTCTCGGTGCCGATCCGAAACAGCGCGTCGTCGCCAAGGCTGACCGACAACACCGGCCACGAGAAATCGGCCTCGTCGTTGTCCTGATGCAGCCCCATGCGGGCCTTGCCTGTGTAGAAGTTTACAAGACAGCAATCTGGCAAGCGTTCCACCGACACCAGTTCGCGCCAGATGTCCAACACGCTCTGCGGGATCGGCGGCCATTCTGTTCCCCTTGGGTGTTGCTGGATGTAGCGGTAGCCGGACCGGTCGGAGAACCAGCCATACTTCCCCGCCGAGGTCATCCGCACAGACATCGCCTTGCCCCAGCGTGTCACCGGCGAAAACAGCGGTGCCCGCGCGGCGATGGCGCGCACATCGGCCACCATCGCTTCCTGACGCGCACGCGGCAGGAAGCCGCGATAAAGCCGTGCGCCGCCGATCACGGCGTCTGGCGCGATATGCCCAGTCTTTCCCACGCTTTCCAAATCCCTGAAAACGAATCGGATTTTTGCGTTTTCTTGTCCAAAACGCAGCTTGCAGCACGCATTTCGCCTTCCTATATACGCCAAGACGTCGGAAC
>PDRZ01000044.1 GCA_002747035.1 Rhodobacterales bacterium | reverse complement strand
CATGGTTGGCGTGGTCTGCTCGCTCATCGGCAGCCAGATCATGCTTCAGGGCGACGGCTACACCTATGCCGCCGTGCCGCTGCGCGTCGCCGTCGCCTCTGGTGCCGCCTTCCTGACAGCACAGCTCCTTGATGTGACGGTGTTCAACGTCTTTCGCGCCGGCCGCTGGTGGCGCGCCCCCCTCGCCTCGACCATCGTCGGCTCGGTGGTCGACACAGTCCTGTTCTTCAGCATCGCCTTCGCGCAGACGATCACCCTGTTCGGCGCCAATGCCGACAGCGCGATCAACTGGGCTTGGGAATCCGTGCCTTTCCTCGGGTTCGGCGCCGTCGTGCCCCTTTGGGTGTCGCTCGCCTTCGCCGACTGGTGCGTGAAGCTGACCCTCGCCCTGCTCGCGCTCGTGCCGTTCCGGCTGCTCGTCGCATGGCTGTCGCCCACGGCAGCGTGAAGCGCGTTTTGGCCAAGAAGGGTCGCCTTTGGCGGCCCTTTTCGATTCTTGACGGCAGAGACCCGGTGGCTAGGCTGCGCCCATGATCTACGTCACCGATGACATCGTGCTGCAAGACTGGGAACTGTCGGAGAGCTTCACCCGTTCATCCGGGCCGGGCGGGCAGAATGTCAACAAGGTCTCGACGGCGGTCGAACTGCGGTTCGAGGCGGCGCGCAGCCCGGCGCTGACAGGCGCTCAGAAAGCTCGGCTGAAGCGGCTGGCCGGTCGGAAGTGGTCACAAGACGGCGCACTGACCCTGCGCGTGGAAGACACCCGCAGTCAGGCGCGGAATCGTGAAATCGCCGCGGAACGGCTGGCCGAGCTGATCCGCAAAGCGCTTGTCACCCCCAAACGCCGCATCGCGACCAAACCAACGCTTGGCTCGAAACGGCGACGTCTGGCAGCGAAGAAAGCTCGGGGTGAAGTCAAATCATTGCGCGGAAAGGTTTCCGGCGAGGAATAGGCGTTAAACTCAGCGCATGATGGATGGTCCTGTCCATGATCCGGCCACTGAATGCAGATTCCTGCGCGCGTCACCGTGGACCATGCGCTCAAATGGAATAACTGGCCCAATAGCCACCTTCCGGGTCGGCGGCTGCCAAACGTCGGCAAGGTCCGGCTCGTCCCTGCAGGGTGGGGAATGCTCTTGCTGTAGACACGGCCCTGCCAGAGCCTGCCTTGCTGCGGCAGCGAGATATGATCTCCGCCATGTGGGTGCCTGAGCCTGCCATTGCGAGCGCATTGGCAAAATTCGTCCAGCATGTTTGCCCGGTCAAGGTGTACGATGATCTGCCGATGCCTTGCATCAGCCAGCCGGGCCGCAGTTTCGAGGTCCAGTTGTCTTCAGCGCCAGCACTGGCTACATGTTTCGGCCATCTCGCGCCAACCGGGTGGTCGTATCTGCCGGGAAACCCAAAACACCCATATGATCGAATGAATCATTCCGCCCCTGCCGTCAGCAACCTTGTATTTTGGGGAATCACCGTATCTGAGTGTCGTCTGCCCCCGCCGCCGCACCCTTGCAGCCCCCGGTCTGTCGCCATGAACCGCTCCAACATCGGTGCGATGAGCTTGACGGGCGGCACGAGTTCACCTCCGCTCTCCCGCCCGGGGGTATCACCGTAAGCGACCAGATCACGATGCACCTCTGCGGGCATTCCAGCGTCAGTTGCACCGATTTGTCGTCCTTGATGGATCCGGGTTTCAGCGGGGTGATGACATCCCTGGCCGTAGCCGCGATGTTCTCCACCTGACCACTGTCGCCGTAGCCGTCAAAGCTGACGACCACCTGCGTGAGGCCAGCGGCCTGCAACGCACCAAACAGCGCCGCCTTGTTGCCCACGCGCAATTCCAGCGCAGCCCAGGTTTTGCGTTTGGCGTGATAATCGACCATCGCAGCCGCGAAATCATAGGTTTTGGTCTGAGACATGGGGGAACCCTCCGAGGAGCAGAACAGGGACAAGCCGAAGGCGCTCTTACCTCCCACGGCTCGCTCCGGCTGCACGAACGACCGCTTTGTTAAGCTGATGGCTCACAGCTACCTACTCTGTAGTTGCTATTAAACTTAACCAACTAGCAAAGTGTTGTTGACCTGTGGTCGTCGGCGCTGTAACTTAGCCAAATGGATAACCATTTACATACACAGTTCCACGCTCTTGCCGATCCCACGCGATTAGCGGTCGTGGAGCGCCTGCTGAAAGCCCCTGCCAGCGTCAG
>PDRZ01000029.1 GCA_002747035.1 Rhodobacterales bacterium | reverse complement strand
ACACGTTGTGTGACGCCATCAAAACAGCCCTCAACGCGATTAGCCAACAAGAATGCGCAAACTACATCCAAAACGCAGCCTATAACTCAACCTGATCGGGAAAGACTCTAGATATCAAAACCGGCGTTGCAAGGCGGGTATGCCTGCTGGATCGCGCGATTCGCGCTGGGGTGGTTCAAGGAAAACAGTCCGCCTTTCATCGCATTGGCATGTCCATAGCAAGGGGACGGTTGGACCTGCTTTGTCGGGTGAGGGTTGAATAAAAGCTGAACCCGAACGCCGTGGCCCCTGCAGGCACAGCCCGTTCGATCCGGCGGGCGGCAACGGTTAGGCCGCCATCGACCAGAACGGGCTTGCCGGTGACCCCGAGGAAGAGGGGTAGATGGCATTGCGGCGATGACCGGCACCATCGCAGTGACGTTGCGCAGCATGGGCAAGGCCGGGTCGATGGCGGTCAACATCTGGCAAGCCCGCAACCGGGACCGCCGATCCCAAGGCACACCTCCTCGTACCAAGCGCACGATTATTAGCTAATAATCGTGTCTGCGCCCGGGATCGAGGCTGCGCAGCTGTTTTTCGGCCATATTCCCCTATTCCTCGGTATGCGTGAGTTTCGGCACGTCCGCTGCGCCCGCTGAGCCGCGCCCGGAAAGCGAAGGGTATTCCATAAAAAATCGGTGACAGTTGAAGGCAAACTCCCCCTCCGCCACCTGTGCGCGGGTAAAGCTGCCGTCGGGGTTCATGATCCAGCTTTGCGCCTGGTCCGCGAGGTTTGCGGCCATCACCTGGCTGACAATCTGTGCCTTTACCGTGGGGTTTTCGATCTCTACCAGCGTTTCCACACGTCGGTTCAGGTTGCGCCCCATCCAGTCTGCCGAAGACATATAGACCCGCGCTTTTTTATGTGGCAGCCCATGACTGTTTCCAAAACACACGATCCGCGAATGCTCCAGGAACCGTCCGACGATGGATTTCACTCGTATGTTCTCGGACAACCCTTTGATACCGGGTCGCAATCCGCAAATCCCACGGATCACCAGGCTGATCCTGACCCCGGCTTGCGAGGCTTCGTAAAGCGCGTCGATCACTTCGGAATCGATCAGGGAATTCATCTTGGCCCAGATTTCAGCCGGCTTTCCGGCGCGGGCATGATCCGCCTCTCGCGCGATCATCTTCAACAGGGTGGGTTTGAGAGAAATGGGAGAGATCGACAGGTTTTCCAGCTGATCGGGCTGAGCATAGCCTGACAAGTAATTGAACACCTTGGTCGCGTCGCGCCCCAGGGCGGCGTCACAGGTGAACAGGCTCAGATCCGTATAGATACGCGCCGTGATTGGATGATAGTTCCCGGTGCCATAGTGGGTGTAGGTGACCAATTCGTCGCCCTCGCGCCGCACCACCGTGGAAATCTTGGCATGAGTTTTCAGGTTCAAGAACCCGTAAACCACATGCGCCCCGGACCTCTCCAACCGCCGTGACTGGCGGATATTGGCCGCTTCGTCGAACCGGGCCTTCAACTCGACCAGCGCGGTGACCGATTTGCCGTCTTCCGCCGCTTCGCACAGGGCCGACACGATCGGGCTGTCGCGCGAGGTGCGGTACAGCGTCTGCTTGATCGCCACCACATCCGGGTCGTGCGCCGCCTGGGCCAGGAACCGAACCACCATGTCAAAGGTTTCATAGGGATGGTGCAGCAACATGTCCTTCTGGCGGATCGCCGCGAACATGTCGCCTTCGAAATCCTGAACCCGTTCCGGCACACGGGGGCTGAATGAGGGCCATAACAGGTCGGGCCGCTCGTCCACCACCAGTTCGCCCAGATCGGCCATCCCGATCATGCCATCCACTTCGACAATCTCGTCGTTGCTGACGTGCAATTCGTTTCGGATCATCGACAACAGGGCCGGGGGGGCCTTGGCGGTGATTTTCATCCGCACCACCTCGCCCCTGCGCCGACGTTTCAACGCGGTTTCGAATTCGCGGACAAGGTCCTCGGCCTCGTCCTCGACCTCCAAATCGCTGTCACGCAGGATGCGGAAGGCACAGGACCCTTTGACCACATAGCCCGGGAACAGGCTGGTGATATGTTCCAGCAGCAAATCCTCAAGCGGCAGGAACCGCATCTTGCCGCCTTCCGCAGGCAGGCGAAGAAACCTGTCAATCTGATGCGGAATGGGAAGAAGCGCCTGAAGCTTGCGCTTGTCCGCGCTGCGTTCAAGCTGAAGGGCCAGCGAAAAGCCGGTATTGGGGATGAACGGGAAGGGGTGGGCCGGGTCGATGGCCAGCGGTGACAATACCGGGAACACCTGTCGCAGGAAGACGGTTTTCAAATGGGCGCGGTCATCATCGGTCAGCGTGGCGCCGCTGGCGATGGAAATCCCGTGGGTCTCCATCTCGGCGCGCAGGGCGTCGAACGTTGCCTGTTGCTCGGCCATCAGTTTGCGCGCATCCGCGTTGATCAGGACAAGCTGCTCGGCCGGGCTTAACCCATCGGCCGCCGGGGTCGTCACCCCTTCGCGCACCAATTCCCGCAATCCGGCAACCCGCACCGTGTAAAATTCGTCCAGGTTGGTGGCCGAAATCGACAAAAACCGCAGCCGCTCCAACAGTGGCACGCGCAGGTTCCCGGCCTCTTCCAGCACTCGCCAGTTGAACCCAAGCCAACTGAGTTCGCGATTGAAGAAACGGCCCGGACCGGTGATGTCCATTTCGGGGTCGGTCGGGGCGGCGAATGGTGCCTTGAGAAAATCTGCGTTTGTCATGATGGGTTTATGCAAGGTGGCTGTGACAGGAATATTACGTGGCCCAGTCAAATCTCCCAGTCAAATCTGGGGCGCTGGGGCAGGGGGCAATTTTGCCCCTATACGCCCAGCTTGTCCAGCACTTCGCTGGCCAGTGTGCGGTTGATCTTGCGCCCCTGGGCCAGCGACGCTTCGTCCAGCGCGGCCACGGCCTTGCGCGCCATGTCAAAGCTGCGGTCGATGCGCCGCACAAGATAGGGGATGGTCGAGGGCCTCGGCATCAATTGCCGGTCGTAAAACAGTTTCATCATCACCGCGCTCAACAGATCGTCATCGGGGGATTCCACGATCACGCTGGTCGTGCCTTCCATCCGGCTGGCCAGATCAGGCAAAACAAGCCCCCAGCGCGCAGGCGGCACATGGGCGGTAAACAACAGCGATCGCCCTTCGGCCAGGGCAAGGTTGTGAAGATGGAAAAGCGCCACCTCGGCCTCGGTCTGTCCCGCGATCATGGGCACGTCTTCGATCGCCAGGTTGCTTTGCACCAGCGTTGGAATATCCAGCGTCCCAAGCGCGTGCGCCGGAACGATCCGGGCCCCGGCCTGTTTGGCAAACACATGTGCCAGATGGGTTTTCCCCGCACCACTTGGCCCCACAAGGGCCAGCTTGCGCCCCGGCCAGTCGGCCCAGGTGTCAATCATCGACACCGCATGGGTGTTGGCAGGCGAGACATAGAAATCCTCGCGTCCCAGCGCGGTTTTCACCGGCAGGTCAAAGGCAAGTTGTTGATGTGTCATTGTGACTCTTCTGGTGTGTCCTCGCGACCAGCAACACCTTTGAACAGGCGGCCCTCGCGGTATTGAGCGGTGAAAAAACGGGCCAGCACGCCCAGAACGGCGGCAAGCGGCACCGCCACCAACATGCCGACAAATCCGAAGAGCGCCCCGAAAACCGAAAGCGCGA
This sequence comes from Rhodobacterales bacterium, assembly GCA_002747035.1. GTDB lineage: Bacteria > Pseudomonadota > Alphaproteobacteria > Rhodobacterales > Rhodobacteraceae. Next base: position 55,599 of record PDRZ01000029.1, on the reverse strand, counting down.
AGATAAGCCAGACAGGGTGCAGCCCGACCGAGCTTCCAACCAGCTTGGGAGTCAGGATGTTGCCCTCAATTACCTGACCCAGAACGAAAATCCCGGCGACAAGCCCAAGCGACACCCAGTCCCCCCAGAATTGAAACAACCCAAGCCCGATAGCAAGCGCCCCGCCGATCAGGGCACCAACATAGGGAATGAAGGTGACAAGCCCGGCCACAAAGCCGACGACAAGCCCGAAATTCAACCCCACCAGCATCAGGGCGATGGCATAATAGGTGCCAAGGATCAGAGACACGGTTCCCATGCCGCGCACGAAGCTGGACAGGGTCATGTCGATGTCCCGCGCCAGTTTGCGCACGACCGGCGCATGATCGCGCGGCAGAAGCTCATCGATATGGGCGATCATGCGGTCCCAGTCGTAAAGCAGGTACACCGCCACAACCGGCACGATGACCAGCAATAGCACAACGTTGATCAGTCCGGCGGCCGAGCTGACAATGGTGTTGACCAGCGCCGGGCCCTGTTCCTGGATCAGTTCCCCCAATTGCAACAGGGATTTGCGCATGACGCTGTTTTCATCCATCAACGACGGGAAGTTTTTGCCCAGAAAAGCCTGAAATTCACTAAACAGCTGTGGTGCGGTTTCAAACAGGCCGATGGCCTGGAAAATCAGCGTCGGGATCACGGCAAGCGCCATAATGGCAAAGATAAGGATGGCAACAACCGCGATGATCGCCGTGGCCGTGGCCCGGCTGGTGCCCATGGCTTCGAACCGGTCGGCGATCGGGTCAAGGAAATACGCAACCGCGCCCCCCAACACGAAGGGCAGGATGACATCGCCAAGATACCAGAGCGAGATCATCAGAACAGCGGCGGAAATTCCCCAATATTTCATCTGATCTTTTACCGGAAGTGCCATGCCGCCTCGCTCACTGTCATCAGCTACACATCGCCCATGACGGATGGGTTTTCAAGGGCGTGTTATGCGCTGATGGCGCGATCGTCGCAGGGTTGGTAAGGGAAAGGTCCGGAGCAGGCGAGGCAGAAGCGTGTCTGACCGCACGCAACCCGCCCGAAAACCGGGCAGACCCTGCTGTGTTGAGCCCGGGGAGCAGGTCGGAGAGCCTGCGTAACCCGGCCCAAACGGCATGGGCCTGCCTTTGACATTATGACATTATAAAGCGCGCAAAAAGCGTGCGCGATTGCGCTGTTTCATGGTTTTGACAGGTATCAGGGTCGCCGCAGCCCCCCACACCTGCCGCCTTTGCGACCAATTCGCCACGGGGGTATTTGCCATGCGGGTCAGGCCGCGCGGGTCCCGCTCTCCCTCCCCTGGTCGCTGGTGTCCCGGACCCCAGCCTCGACCGTTTCGTCAGTCTCACCTGTGGTGTCACCCGCCCCAAGCGACTCTGCGATAGAGGTCGTGCGGTCGGTATTGAAGCGCGCCATCGACCTGGCCAGGCTATTGACCTCGCTGCTCAATCCGGCGCTGGCGGCGGTGGTGTCTTCGAACATCGCGGCGTTCTTCTGGGTGTTGCCGTCAAGGTGGTTGACCGACTCGCTGATCTTGTTCAACTCCATGCTCTGGTCCCGTGCGGTTTGGGCGATGCTGCCGACATTTTCGCTGATCTCCGACACTCCTTGCAGGATTTGATCAAGCGCGCGCCCGGCTTCATTGACAAGCTCGGCACCTTCGCCAACCTGCACACCGGATTCGGCGATCAGCGCGCTAATCTGTCCTGCGGCATTGGCACAGCGCTGCGCCAGCTGGCGCACCTCGCTTGCCACCACAGAGAATCCGCGTCCGGCTTCGCCCGCCCGTGCCGCCTCCACCCCGGCATTCAACGCCAGCAGATTGGTCTGGAACGCGATGTCGTTGATGATTTCGGTGATCGATGTGATTTCTTCCGAACTGCGCTGAATCTCTTTCATCGCGGCAATCGACTGGCGCATGACCGTGCCCGAGCTACGCGCCTGATCCCGTGTGCGGTCCACGACCCAGGTGGCCTGTTCGGCCCTATCGGCGGTCGAGCGCACGGATTTTGTCATCTGCGACAGAGAGTGTGCGGCTTCCTCAAGGGTGGCGGCCTGTGTTTCGGTGCGCCGGGACAGGTCACGCGCGGCGTCGTTGATCTCTTCGACCTGGCTTGTGATCTGGCGGGCGTTCAATGCGGCATCCCCCACCGCGCCGCTCAATTTGAGCGTGGCTTGGTTGAAGTCATGGCGCAGCTTTTCGTAAGTGTCGTCAAACGGCGTTGAAATCTGAACCGACAGATCGCCGTTTGACAGGCGCGCCAGACCATTGCGCAGACTTTCCATGACTTTTGTCCGCCGGTGGTCGTTCATTGCACGGTCGGCCTTTGCCTTGCCCAGATCCTCCCTGGCATTGGAAAGCGACAAGCGGAAATCTTCCAGCGTCCGGGCCATTTCGCCGATTTCATCGACCCGTCGGGTTTCTGGCACGGTGATGTCAAGATCGCCCTGTGCAATCGTATTCATGCTGCGTCCCAATCGGGTCAGGGGGCGGCTGATATTCAGGGCAAAGCCAAGCGAAAGCACGGCACCAGTTCCAAGGAAGATAGCGCCCCAGAACATCATGGCTTGCCGCAGGGCAATGGCATCCGCGTAAAGCTCGTCATGATTCTGTTCCGCGATCAGGGCCCATTGCGCCCCGGCAAAGGTAAACGGGGCATAGGCCTCCAGAACGGCATGCCCGGCAACCGACGCTTCCTCGATGAACCCGGTTTTGCCGTCCAGGGCCGCTTCGATCGGCTCGGATCCGACGGTTTCAAGCGCCGAGACGCCTTGAGGAAGCGCGGCCCCCGCATGGTGTCGCAACGCGTCATCGGCACCAAAGACAAGAATCCGCCCTGTATGGCCCAGATCGCTGGTGTTCATGGCCGCGGCGGTGAAATCCGCGTGGTCGATGCGCAGGGCGATCATGCCGATAAAACCGCCATTCGATGTGAGGATGGGTGCGGCCATGAAGGCGGGAAGATGTTCGCCTGCGCCAACTCCCTGTGTTGTATCAGGCTTGAAATCCTCGAACACGATCTCTTCGCTGACCTGCCGACCGCTTTGCCTGTCGGCCGCGTTTTTCCTGAGCCGCGCAAAGCTTCGCGCGAGTCCCCCGCTTTGGGATCCGTTGCCAAGGTGGGTGGCAAAATGCGTGTCCTTACCCACGGCATAGATCACACGGCCTTCAGCATCGGTGATGTAAAGGTCGGAAAACCCTGCCGCATCGCGGACGGATCGGAAATAGGGGTGGAATTTGCGATGGCCCAGATTGTACCGGTTGCTTCCCGCGGCAACGTCCAGACGGGCGGGGTCGTCCTTGTGGGGATTGTCGGTGACATAAAGGGTGCGCAATATGCTCCCCGGAGTGTCCCCCATGGATTGCCAGCCACTGCCCATAAGGGTCACGGCCGAACGCGCGGTGGGGGAAATTGCCAGCGACCGCAGGCTGACCCGATAGGTGTCAAGCACGCGCCCCAGGGTCTGCCCCTCGGTTTCCACAGCGTCAAGCAGGCGCGTCTGCCCCTGCCGTCTCAGCGTGTCTTGAGCCGAGGTAAAGGCGAAATACCCCATGGCAACCAACGCCAGTGCCGTCATGCCCATCATTGCGGCGGGGAGTTTGAACGAGATGCGAAGCAGTTTTGCCATTGTACTTCTCAGGATGTGGACTGTCAGGGCCGGGAAAGGGGTTCGGGACCTATCTCTAGGGGCCGGGGGTTTCAGGCAGGTTAAGATCGCACAGCTTGTGACGCTGTTTAGCACTGAACCCCTGTTAGACCCCGCACGCCTGTTAGACCCCATGTGGCCTCTATGCCGAAATCCACTCTTCCTGTTTTTGATGCAACGCAGTAAACGGAAGTGAACCAACGCAATCACATTCAAACTACCCAAGGGGTTTTCATGCGCCTGTCCCGCTATTTTCTACCTGTTCTCAAGGAAAACCCGTCCGAAGCCCAGATTGTCAGCCACCGGCTGATGCTACGCGCGGGCATGATCAAACAATCCGCTGCCGGGATTTATTCCTGGCTGCCGCTTGGGTTCAAGGTGTTGCGCAAGATTGAAAACATCGTGCACGAAGAACAGATGCGCGCGGGGCATATCCCTATCCAGATGCCGATCATCCAATCGGCGGACCTGTGGCGCGAATCCGGGCGCTATGACGATTACGGTCAGGAAATGCTGCGGATGGAAGACCGCCATGGCCGTGACATGCTGTTTACGCCCACCGCCGAAGAGCTGATTACGGACATCTTTCGCGCCCATGTGTCGTCCTACAAGGACCTGCCGCTGACGATGTACCAAATTCAATGGAAATTCCGTGATGAAATCCGGCCTCGTTTCGGGGTCATGCGCGGGCGGGAATTTTTGATGAAGGACGGCTATAATTTCGACCTGACCAAAGCGGACGCGCTGCACGCCTATAACCGCCACCTGGTCAGCTACCTGCGCACCTATGAACGCATGGGGCTTCAGGCCATCCCGATGCGCGCCGATTCCGGCCCCATTGGCGGGGATGATACCCATGAATTCCTTGTCCTGGCCGATACCGGCGAATCCGAGGTGTTCTATGACAGCGCCGTCACCGATCTGAGCTTTGGCGACCGTCAGATCGACTATGACGACGTGGCGCAGTGCCAGGGGGTGCTTGAGGAGTTCACTTCGAAATATGCCCGCACCGATGAAACCCATGACGAGGCGTTGTTCAACGCGATCCCGGAAGAGCGCCGCCGCGTGGCGCGGGGCATTGAGGTGGGGCAGATTTTCTATTTCGGCACCAAGTATTCCGAGGCCATGGGTGCCACGGTGCAGGGTCCTGATGGCAAACCCGTGCCGGTGCATATGGGGTCGCATGGTATTGGTGTGTCGCGCCTGCTGGGCGCGATCATCGAAGCAAGCCATGACGAAAACGGCATCATCTGGCCTGAAGGGGTGACCCCGTTCCATGCGGGTATTGTCAACCTGAAACAGGGCGATAGTGAAGCGGATGCCGCTTGTGAAGCGTTGGAGACGGCGTTGATCGCGGTCGGGCTTGAGCCGCTTTATGATGATCGCAAGGAGCGGGCAGGGGGTAAGTTTGCCACCATGGACCTGATCGGGTTGCCATGGCGCATCACCGTTGGTCCGCGCGGGTTGAAAAACGGCGTGGTCGAATTGACCAGCCGCCGCACCGGCCAAAGCGAAGAGGTGACGCCTGAGGCCGCCGTGGCAAGGCTGATCGACATTTACGCCGGACACCGTGTTTCGGGACTTTGATTTTCTGACGGGACGGTGCCAAAAGACCTGGACCCCGTCCCGCCAACCCACCCACGTCGGATTTTCCGGGGAAAATCCGACGCACGGAGCCAAGGACTTTTGGCGGATAGCGGCGTTGGCGTTTGTCGCGGTTTTTGCGGGAACGCCTGTCCCTTATCTGACCTGAATCTGCCCCGAAATATTCCCGCCGGAGGCTCGCTCTCTATCCGCGCGCGCCATCGCCTGATAAACTTTGCCGCAACGCAATTTACGAGACTATGATATGATCCTACGGGCACTGACACTGGCGGGCGGTTTGGCCGGAGCGGCGGGGCTGTCGCAATTTCCCGAGTATTCCCAACAATATATACAGCGACTTGCCGGGGCGGTGGACGAGCTGGAGCGCCTGATCGCGCGGTTCGATGCGGATGCGGCCGGGTTGGAGATGAGCCGCACCCAGGCGCTCGTGGATCTGGCAGGCGGCAGCAGCATGGGCAAGGCCCAGGCGCAAAGCGTCTCCGACAGTATCACCCGACATGACCGACTTGCCGCCGATCCCGCCATGCTCAAATCCGCCGGACCCTTCATGCGGGCCTATAACGCCCGTCGGTTTACGGATGGCGAAATTGCCCGCCGCGTCTGGGACGATTTCAAACCGGCCCTGCCGCTGACATTCGAAGGTGCGGTGTTTGGTGGCACCGGGTTTCTGGGCGGGCTTCTCGCCGTGTCGCTGATCATTGGCGTGATCCGTCTGCCTTTCCGCCGAAAATCCAGTGCCTGACCCTACATTGCTTGACCTCTGTGCCCGGGCGGCGCAAGTTGCGTGCAAAATGCCGGAAAACAAGGTGTAAGAAGCAGTCATGGATGTCCCGCCCCCCCCGTTTGCACGGTTCGAATTCCTGATCGCATGGCGATACCTGCGCGCCCGCCGGGCCGAAGGCGGGGTCAGCATCATGACCTGGATTTCCCTCATCGGGATCATGCTGGCCGTGGCCGCTTTGATCGCCACATTGGCCGTGCGCTCGGGGTTCCGGGCCGAATTTGTTGACACGATTCTCGGGGCCAACGCCCATGTGACCCTTTACAACTCCGCCGAGGTGTCGGAGACGGGTAGGCTGGACCGCACAATCAAGGGGTACGAGAGTATGGCCGAAAGGGTGCGCACCGTGCCCGGCGTGACCCGCGTCGCCCCGTTGATCAAGGGGCAGGTGATGGCAAGCGCGCGCGGACGCAATGCCGGGATCGAGGTGTTCGGGATCACCCAACAGAACCTCATGACCATCCCGCGTATCGTTTCGCCACAGGAAAGTTTCGGTGATATCACCCGGTTTGGCGAAGGCATCGCCATCGGCTCGGGCGTGGCGCGGGAGCTGGGGGTACAGGTCGGCGACCGGATCAAGGTGATCTCACCCAACGGGGTTAAAACTGCTTTTGGCACCTCGCCGCGGGTCAAAGCCTATGAGGTGGTCTATGTCTTTACCGCCGGGCGCTATGACATCGACCGTACCAGGGTCTACATGCCGTTTTCCGAGGCGCAATCCTTCTTTAACCGTGAAGGCATAGCAGACGAACTTGAAGTGATGGTGGAAGCACCCGAAACGGTGGATACAATGGCCACGGCCCTGTTGCGCGCAGGCGGTGAACGGGTGCTGCTCTGGACTTGGCGTGATGCATCCGGGGGCTTCCTGCGGGCGCTGGATATCGAGGATAACGTGATGTTCGTGATCCTCTCGATTCTCGTTCTGATCGCGGCGATGAACATCGTTTCGGGCCTGATCATGCTGGTGAAAAACAAGGGGCGTGATATCGGTATCCTGCGCACAATGGGGCTGACCGAAGGGGCGGTGCTGCGGGTGTTCTTCATCTGTGGAGCGTTTACCGGCATCATCGGCACGGCGCTTGGCGTGCTGCTGGGATGTCTCTTCGCGATCTATATCGATCAGATATTCGCGGTGGTGAACATGATTTCGGGGGGTGGGGTCTGGGATCCGGCGGTGCGCGGTATTTCCTACCTTCCCGCCAAACTGGAATGGGGCGATGTGATGAGCGCGGTATCGCTCTCGCTGGGCCTTTCCTTTGTCGTCACCATCTTCCCGGCCCGGCGTGCGGCACGAATGAACCCGGTTGAGGCGCTGCGCTATGAATGATCCCGTCCTTGAACTTGAAAACGTGAAAAAGGCCTATAACGCGGGCAAACCCAACGCGGTCGAGGTGCTGTCGGGGGCCAGCCTGACCGTGAACAGGGGCGAGGTGGTGGCGCTGGTCGCGCCCTCGGGGGCAGGCAAATCGACCCTCCTGCATATCGCCGGGCTGCTGGATACCGCCGACAGTGGTGCCGTGCGCATCGCGGGCAAAGATATGGTGGGCCGTTCGGACCGCCGACGTACCATCACCCGGCGTCAGGACGTGGGCTTCGTGTATCAGTTCCATCACCTGTTGCCGGAATTTACCGCGCTGGAGAATATCGTCCTGCCGCAGCTGGCCGATGGGGTGGGGCGGCGCGACGCAGAACTCCGTGCTGCTGACCTTCTGACCCGCGTGGGCGTCGAACATCGCGCCGATCACCGCCCGGCGGCCATGTCAGGGGGGGAACAGCAAAGGGTCGCCTTTTGCCGGGCGCTGGCCAATGCGCCCAAGCTGTTGTTGGCGGATGAACCGACCGGCAATCTCGATCCGGGGACCAGCGATCAGGTCTTTGCCGCGCTGCTCGACCTGGCCCGCTCCACCGGGCTGGCCGCGTTGATTGCAACCCACAACCTGGAACTTGCTGGGCGTATGGATCGGATGTTACGCCTTGAGGGCGGGCAATTGGTGCCCGGCGCATAGGTGGTCTCGTCGCTTCTTGCGTGTTTGGGGCTGTGGATGCCCGGTGTCGGGCAAAGCGCATCTTTTCAAATAAATTGAGACCAGCATGGCCGATGTCACCCTCAGAGAAATCGAAACCGTCACCTGCGCCGCGCTGCTGCGCCATGGCGCAGCCTCTTGGGTGGCTGACCTCGGTGGCCCGCGCGGCGCGTGTGACCGAAGGCTATGGCAACCGAATCTGTGGACTCTACTATAGCTGACGGGAGTGGATTTTGATCCCATAATCCATGAAGCATCAGCGTAGAATCAGAAACTTATAGTTAAAAGGCACAATCAGAATTGTGTCGTTTGGCTATAAACTTGCGCGCGTCCATGATTGGGTGCGCGCCCTCCTGGCACATCGCGGCACCACCTGAACGAAAGACGGCTCCGATTTGCCCCCCGATCTGAACCACATTGAGGTGAACGCGTTCGAATAGGATTTTCCGGGAGACGGGGGAGGGTGGGTGGGACATCTGCCGGAAAATCCGGCTACGCCCCACCAATCGCACAAAGGCGTCAGCCTTCCATTGCTTCCAATTCGTCAATGAAACCCGAGATCATCGACAGGCCCTTGTCCCAGAATTTCGGATCGCGGGCATCAAGCCCGAAGGGGGCCAGCAAGTCCGAGTGGTGCATGGACCCACCCGCGCGCAGCATGTCGAAATACTTGTCCTGAAACCCTTCGGGCGCATCCTGGTAAACGGCGTAAAGCGCGTTCACCAACCCGTCGCCAAAGGCATAGGCATAGACATAGAAGGGCGAGTGGATGAAATGCGGGATATAGGTCCAGAAGGTTTCGTACCCTTCCATGAATTCGAATGACGGCCCAAGGCTTTCGGCCTGAACGCTCATCCACAGGGCATTGATATCGTCCGGGGTCAGTTCGCCTTCGCGCCGCGCCGCATGCAGTTTGCATTCAAAGTCATAAAAGGCGATCTGGCGGACCACCGTGTTGATCATATCCTCGACCTTGCCGGCCAACAGAACCTTGCGCTGTTCCTGGGTTTCGGCGGCGTCCAGCATGGCGCGGAACGTCAGCATTTCCCCGAACACGGACGCGGTTTCCGCCAATGTCAGCGGTGTCGAGGACAACATTTCCCCCTGATCTGCCGCCAGCACCTGATGCACCCCATGGCCCAGCTCATGGGCCAGTGTCATCACGTCACGGGGCTTGCCGAGGTAATTCAGCATCACGTAAGGATGCACATCCGTCACCGTCGGATGGGCAAAGGCTCCCGGGGCCTTGCCCGGTTTCACGGCGGCATCGATCCAGCCCTTGGTGAAGAACGGTTCGGCGATCTCGGCCATGCGAGGGTCGAACCCGGCATAGGCGTTCATTACGGTCTTTCGGGCCTGCTCCCAATCCACCAGCCGCGTGTCTTCGATGGGCAGCGGAGCATTGCGGTCCCAGACCTGCATGACGTCAAGGCCCAGCCATTTGCGTTTCAATTCGTAATACCGATGGCTCAGCTTGGGATAGGCGGCGACTACCGCATCGCGCAACGCCTCGACCACCTCGGGTTCCACATCGTTGGACAGGTGCCGCCCGGTTTGTGCCGTGGGCATGTTGCGCCAGCGGTCGATGATTTCCTTTTCCTTGGCCTGGGTGTTGTGGACACGGGCAAAGGTTTTGATATTGGCTTGGAAAATCCGCGCAAGCTCGCGGCTGGCCGATTCGCGTTTGGCCCGGTCGGGATCAGTCAGCAGGTTCAGTGTGCCTTCGATGTTCAACTCTTCGCCGTCTACGGTAAAGGTGAGCCCGGCCATGGTTTCGTCAAACAACCGCTCCCATGCGTCGCCAACGATCCCAAGATCGTGGAGGAATTTTTCAAGTTCGTCCGAAAGCTGGTAGGGTTTCATCGCGCGGATGCGGTCAAACACCGGCTTATAGCGCGCCAGATCGGCGTTGTCCGCGAACATGCTGGCGAGCACATCATCGTCCAACCGGTTGAGCTCCAACGTGAAAAATACCAGCGGCGTGGTGAAATTGGTGATCTTTTCCTGAGCGTCGGCCATGAACTTGGCACGCTCGGCATCGGTGGTGAGCTGGTAATAGCGCAGGCCCGCATAGGACATGATGCGCCCGGCAATGCTGCTGATTTTTTCGTTTCGCAGAACACAGGCCAGCATTCCGGCCGCGTCCAGCGTGTCCAGCTTACCCTCGTAATCGGCCGCGAACGCCGCGCATTCCCCGTCAAGCCATTCCAGATCACGTTTCAATTCGGGCGCGTCATCGCCCGCGTAAAGGTCGCTGAGATCCCATTCCGGCAGATCGCCAAGATCTCCGCCTCCGGCATTGGCGTTGGCATCAAAGACGGGGAAGGGAAGGTACAGCATATGGAGCCTCTTTTACTGGGTTTTACCGGGGTGGAACCAGACATAGGCCGGGGCGGCACCGGTCTCAAGGCCCGAGTTCTTGTCAATTCGCACAAGCGGCGTAAAGTGCTGGCAAAACAGAGGGAGAACGGGATGCGGTTTGTCAGGTACGGCGATGTCGGTGCGGAAAAACCGGGGGTTTTGGATCGGGAAGGGCGGCTGCGTGATTTGTCCGGCGTGATAGATGATCTGGCCGGAGATGTGATCGCGGATTTGCCGGATGTGGACCCCGACACGCTGCCGCTGGTCGAGGGCTCCCCGCGATTAGGGACGCCGGTGGGCCAGATCGGCAAGTTGGTCTGTATCGGGTTGAACTATTCCGATCACGCCGCAGAAGCGGGGATGGAGGCGCCCGCGATGCCGATTGTATTCATGAAGGCCAATTCGGCCATCAACGGACCAAACGATCCGGTTCTGCTGCCTCGCGGGTCCGGGAAAGCGGATTGGGAGGTTGAACTGGGGGTCGTGATCGGCAAACAGGCCAAATATGTGAGCGAGGCCGAGGCCCTAGACCACGTGGCCGGATACACGATCGTGAATGATGTGAGCGAACGGGCGTTTCAGATCGAGATGGTAGGGCAGTGGACCAAGGGCAAAAGCTGTGACACCTTTGGCCCGGTCGGGCCGTGGTTGGTGACGCCTGACGAAATTGGCGATCCTCAGGATCTGGACCTGTCGCTGGATGTGAACGGGGTGCGGATGCAGACGGGGAATACGTCAAAGATGATTTTCAGCGTCGCGCAGATTGTTTCCCACCTAAGCGGGTTGATGGGCCTGAACCCCGGCGATGTAATCGCGACCGGAACGCCCCCCGGGGTGGGCATGGGAATGACGCCGCAGAGGTTCCTGAACGAAGGCGACGTGATGGAACTTCGGATTGCGGGGCTGGGAGAGCAACGCCAGAAGGTTGGCCGCGATTGTTAAAGCGTTTCCGCATTACTATGAGTCAGCGTGATGTAGAAACGCTGCGCAATACAGTAGGAATGTGGGCGTTTCCAGCTATTACTGTGATCCAACGGTAACTGGAAACGCTTCAGGTGTGGGGGCACAACAATCCGGCGAAATGCTTTGGCGTGTTGGTGGGATTGCTCACCGCTCCCTTACGGGCGCGTTTCGCGGTTTGCGAGGCCGTCCGCAAGGACGGATGAGGCCCCTGTCACGCCGCGCTTGTCCTGGCGTGATCGGCGAAAAACGTCACCGTTTGATCAAAGATCTGGCCGCGTGTCTCCGGACCTTCCATGAGCACTTCGTGCTCGGCCCCGTCCACCATTTCAAGTTTCCCTTCCAACCACCGCGCCATGCGCGAGGTGACACGGCCCGGGTCCACAATACGTTCATTTGTTCCCAGAAAGGTCAGGGCAGGCACCTTGGGCGCGTCCATCCGGTCAAGCTCCGACGTTTCTTTCAGCGCTTCGTGCAGCCAGCGCAGCGAAGGGCCGCCCAGGCTCAGTTCAGGATGCTCCCGGGCCTGTTTCACCATGTAGTTCCACATGTCGCGGTCGGTGGTGAGCGTGTTGTCTTCAAACGGCGCGGTGACGACATAACTGTCTCGGCCTGTGCCCGGCGCAATGGTTTTGCCAAAGCCGAGCAGGCTGCCGCCCCAGGCCATGGCCCAGGCCGCAGGGCGCGTGCCCGTGGCCAGCCCTATGCCCCACATCGGGGCAGAGAACATGGCGGCCTGGACCGGCAAGCCTTCGTGCAGGGCACGAAGGCCGATACAGCCGCCCATGGAGTGTCCGATCAGGTAGAAGGGCTCGGGAAGGTCCAGTGCCCGCGCGGCATCGACCATCGCGACTACATCCCTTTGATAATCCGCGAACCAATGCACATGACCGGCTGCCGGATCATCGGCCAGCCGGTCGGCAATGCCTTGCCCACGCCAGTCTATCGCCAGAGTAGCCAAGCCCCGTGCGGCAAGATCGCCCGCCGCACGTCCGTATTTTTCAATATATTCCGTGCGCCCGGGAAACAGAAGCACGGTGCCATTGGCCCCGCCTGCAGTCCACAGCCCCACGCGAATACGCACACCGTCCGATGCGGTCAACCACCACGCCCGGCCCCCATCGGGGCCATCCGCGATATCCGAAAAGAACGGTGCGCTCTGCATGGCTCAGCCCAGTACCGAACCCAATTGCATGGCCAGACCCATGTTGCCGTCCACGCTCAGCTTGCCGGTCATGAAGGCGGCGGTGGCGTTCAGATCGCCTTCTAGGATCTGTTGGAAGGTTTCCGCATCCGCCGTCAGGGTCACGTCGGTATCATCGTCCGCTGCGCGCGCGCCGCTTCCGTCGATGACGATTGCGCCCTCATCGGCAATCACGAACTTGGCAGACCCGGCGTCAAACCCGCCGCCAGCCATCTTTTCATTTAGCGCCTCAACGGCCTTGGTCACAACATCGCTCATCTTCTTTGCCTTTCGAATTGCGCGGCGGGGCTTTCTTTTCCGCCCTGCGGGGTTAAACTCGGGTTACTATGAGCCGGATTTGCAACAATCTCAAACCTGTCGTGGCGGCAAGCGTGCTTTGTGCGTTGATTTCCGCCGGGAGTGTGGCGTTGGCTGCCCCGATGGACGACCTGTTTAGCCGTCTGGCCACGGCCGATGCCGTGGATGCCGCACGGCTTGAACGCGAAATCGAAATGCGATGGGCGCAGTCCGGGTCGCCCTCGGTCGATTTGTTGCTCAAACGTGCCCGCGATGCGATGGAGGCCGGGAAGACCGCCGAAGCCATCGAACATTACACCGCACTGACCGATCACGCACCGGGCTTTGCCGAAGGCTGGTACGGGCGCGCCACCGCATTTTTCGAATCGGGCCGGGTCGGCATGGCCGTGGCCGATCTTGAACGCGCGCTTGCGTTTGACCCGCGCCATTACAAAGCTATCTTTGGCCTCGGCGTGATATTCGAGACGCTGAACCGCCATGAAGAGGCGTTTGACGCTTTCGGGCTTGTCTTACAGCTTCATCCCAATCACGAAGGTGCGGCGGAAGGCGTGCAACGCCTTTCGGTAAAAGTGAACGGCGTCGAGCTTTAACGAGAAGACATCCATGTTGCGAGATCAGAGGATCGTGGCCGTTCTGGGTCCGACCAATACCGGCAAGACGCATTACGCGATCGAACGGATGCTGGGCTATCGCAGCGGCATCATCGGCCTGCCCCTGCGCCTTCTGGCGCGCGAGGTCTATGACCGGATCGTGGCGGCGCGCGGACCCAACGTGGTGGCCCTGGTGACCGGTGAGGAGCGGATTGTGCCGGACCGGGTGCAATACTGGGTCTGCACGGTGGAAGCGATGCCCGAAGGGCTGGGCGCGGATTTCATGGCGATAGATGAGGTACAGCTTTGTGCCGATCCCGAGCGGGGCCATGTGTTCACCGACCGGCTGATGCGGGCGCGGGGCACGAAGGAAACGATCTTCCTTGGCTCTCACACCATGCGCGGACCGATTCGGTCCCTGGTGCCTGACGTGGAATTCGTCGGGCGCGAGCGGATGTCCCAGCTTTCTTATTCCGGCCCGCGCAAGATTTCGCGCATGCAGCCGCGCAGCGCCATCGTCGGGTTTTCGGTCGACAACGTCTATGCGATTGCCGAACTGATCCGCCGCCAGAAGGGCGGTGCGGCGGTGGTCATGGGCGCGCTGTCCCCACGCACCCGCAACGCGCAGGTGGCGATGTATCAGAATGGCGATGTGGATTACCTTGTCGCCACGGACGCCATTGGCATGGGGCTGAACCTTGATATCGACCACGTCGCCTTTTCCGCGCTGACCAAGTTTGACGGGCGGCGGATGCGTATGCTGGCACCCAACGAACTGGCCCAGATCGCGGGCCGTGCCGGGCGTGGAATGCGCGATGGCACGTTTGGCGTAACGGGCGAAGCCCCTGCGCTGGACGATGAGGTGGCGCAGGCGATCATGGATCACCGTTTTACCCCGCTTTCAAGGCTGCAATGGCGCAATCATGCCCTGCAATTCGGGCGACTCGATGCGCTGATTGCCTCGCTTGAGGCCCCGACGGATGATGCGTTACTGGTCAGGGCGCGCGAGGCGGATGACCTGCGCACGCTGAAATCTCTGGCGCAACAGGCCGAGGTTCAGGCCCGCGCCAGCGATGCCCAATCCGTGCGGTTGCTCTGGGATGTCTGCCGTATCCCGGATTTCCGGGGCATCAGCCATGCGGAACATGCGGCGTTGCTGGAAACCATATTTGGCGACCTGCACGAACACGGCGTGATCGCGGATGACTTCATGGCGCGACAGATCAAGCGCATTGACCGGACGAAAGGTGATATTGACACATTGTCGAAACGTCTGGCCTTTATCCGCACATGGACATATGTCGCGCAACGTTCCGGGTGGGTGCGCGATCTTGACCATTGGCGTGGGGAAACCCGCGCTGTAGAAGACCGACTATCGGATGCGTTACACGATGCACTGACTCAAAGATTTGTGGATCGGCGTACCAGCGTGCTGTTGCGGCGGCTCAAGCAGAAGGAGGCCATGTTGGCCGAAGTGAATGACAAAGGTGAAGTGACGGTTGAGGGCGAATTCGTCGGCCGTCTTGAAGGGTTCCGCTTTCAGCAGGACAAAACCGCAACCGGGCAAGAGGCCAAGGCGATTTCGCAGGCGAGCCTGCAGGCGCTGGCACCGCATTTCCATTTGCGCGCTGACCGTTTCTATAACGCGCCGGATACCGAAATCGACTTTACCGAACAGGGCGGGTTGATGTGGGGCGAATTTGCCGTGGGCAAACTGGTTGCCGGGGATGATCCGTTGAAACCGGGGGTCAAGGTTTTTGTCGATGACGAAGCCGGGGAAGAGGTGGCGCAGAAGGTGGCCCGCCGCTTGCAGCATTTCATCGACCGCAAGATTGCGACCCTGTTTGAACCGCTGATCGGGCTGTCCCGGGACGAAGACCTGACCGGGCTGGCGCGGGGCTTTGCTTTCCGCATGGTCGAAGAACTCGGTATTGTTGAACGTGGCAAGGTGGCCGAGGACGTCAAGGCGCTGGATCAGGATGCGCGCGGATCCCTGCGCAAACACGGTATTCGCTTTGGCCAATTCACTATTTTCATGCCCTTGTTGCTGAAACCCGCGCCAACGCGGCTGCGTCTGGTGCTGTGGTCGCTGGCCAGGGGGCTCGATGTTTTCCCCGAATCGCCACCTCCGGGGCTGGTCACCGTACCGGCACCCGCAGATGCTGAACCGGGCGTGGATGCCATGTGCGGCTATCGTACGGCGGGTGAACGTGCGATTCGCATCGACATGCTGGAACGGCTGGCGGATATGCTGCGGACCGAAGACAGCCGGGGCGGGTTCGAAGCCAAGGCCGACATGCTGTCGATCACCGGCATGACGCTGGAACAATTTGCCGACCTCATGACCGGTCTGGGCTATAACGCGGCCAAAGGCGAACGGGTCAAGGTCAAGAAAGCGGTTGAGCCTGTGACCACCCCCGAGTCAGAGACCGTGGCCGACGCCGCACCCGCCGAGGCCGACCCGAAAGGGGCGGAAGAGGTGGCCCCGACCCCGACCACGGCCCCCACCGAGGCCGCGCCGACGGAGGCCAAAGCCGAAGACGCAGAACCGGAAATGGAGGTGTTCTATACCTTCACATGGGGCCGTCCGCGCCAACAGGGCAACCGGGGCGACCGCAAACCCCGGGGCGAAGGCCAGCGGGGCAAGGGACGCAATGCCGGTGGCAAACCGGGGGGTAAACCCCGCCGCGATGGTGGCAAGGGCAAACCCGGCGGCAAATCACAGGGTGGGCGTAACTTCTCGTCTGGTCCTGCAAAAAAAGACCGGATCGACCCTGACAACCCCTTTGCCGCCGCGCTTATGGGGTTGAAATCCAAGGATTGATCAAGGTGTGAGCGATACGCCGCAAAAGATCCGGCTGGACAAGTGGCTTTGGCAGGCGCGGTTTGTCAAAAGCCGCTCCCTGGCCGCCAGTCTGGTGACGGGCGGTCGCGTGCGCGTCAATTCCGACAAGGCCCACAAACCGGCGCATTCAGTTGCGCCGGGGGACGTTTTGACCTTTCCACAGGGCGACGTGGTGCGTGTTGTGCGGATTGCCGCCCTTGGCACCCGGCGCGGCCCGGCCCCCGAAGCCCAGACGCTTTATCAGGACCTGACCCCGCCCGCCCCGGAAAAACGCCCCCGGGCCGGGGGAGAGCGCCCCACCAAACGCGACCGGCGCGCGATTGATGCGCTGCGGAAAGAGTGAAACCCTCCGATCGCCGTTCTGTCCCGGTGGTCGCCGCCCGAACGTCAGGCGGATTAAGAAGAACAGATAAAAATACCTCTTTGAAATGCATGTTTTGTGGGGCAGTTTGACCTAGATCATCCTGATCCGAAAAAACCAGCCCTATTGTCGCGACGTCTCATCTGATTATCGCCAACCTGCTTGATTGATCCTGCGCGAAAGATTAGCAAAGCCGACGAACCGAAACGATTGGATTCTCGATATGACCTATGTCGTGATCGACAACTGCATCGCCTGCAAATACACCGACTGTGTCGAAGTTTGCCCCGTGGATTGCTTCTATGAGGGTGAAAATATGCTGGTGATCCATCCAGACGAATGCATCGACTGTGGTGTGTGCGAACCGGAATGCCCGGCCGACGCCATCCGCCCGGATACCGAGCCTGAAATGGAGGCATGGGTCGAACTCAACCGCAAATACTCGGAAATGTGGCCTGTTATCGTTTCCAAGAAAGACCCGCTCCCCGGATACGAGGAAAAGGATGGCGAGGAAGACAAGCTCAGCAAGTATTTCTCGGAAGCGCCCGGCGAAGGGGGCTAATCCCGCGATTCGCGTGACCTGCTGGTTTGAGCGCCTGCAAATTCCCTTGAAAACAAGGGGATAACCGGATGCGCTTTCAAAGCTGGGCGATTCGTGATACAATAGCGTCGTAAATGATGAAACCTGCCTGAGACCATCCATCGAGAGCTGCGGTTCACTGGGTGGTTTTATTGCGCATAATTCGGCGTCCTTGGGGCTTTGCTTGGCCCCTTGGGTGTTTTTTGCGCCTTTGATGGGCGGGTTTCTGGGGATGCGATGCGAGGATAAACTGCATGAGCAAGGCGAAGAAGCCGGATTTCCGGCCCAATGATTACGTTGTTTACCCGGCCCATGGTGTGGGTCAGGTCATGTCGATCGAGAAACAGGAAGTGGCGGGGTTCGAACTGGAACTCTTTGTGATTTCCTTTGAAAAGGACAAGATGACCCTGCGGGTGCCTACCAACAAGGCGACCGAGATCGGGATGCGCGGATTGTCGAGCCCGGATGTGGTTAGCCAGGCCATGAAAACCCTGAAGGGCAAGGCCAAGGTCAAACGCGCCATGTGGTCGCGTCGGGCGCAGGAATACGAACAAAAGATCAATTCGGGCGATCTGATTGCGATTGCCGAAGTGGTGCGCGATCTGCACCGCAACGACGATCAGCGCGAACAAAGCTATTCCGAGCGTCAGCTTTACGAAGCGGCGCTGGAGCGTCTGACCCGCGAAGTGTCCGCCGTGGGTGGTGGCGACGAGGCGTCTGCCGCCAAACAAATCGACGACGTTCTGGTCAGCCGCGCCGCCTAAAGCGTTCGCCCTTTCACCTGGGACAGGGAAAAGGGCGAAGGCAGCGCGACATTTATGTGTTTCGCGCGTCCTGCCAAAAGCCCGTGATTCAGGTTTTATAAAGCGTTTCCGCATTACGTTGAACCAGCGTGATGTGGAAACGCTGCGCAACACAGTAGGGATGTGGGCGTTTCCAGCTATTGCTGCGATCCAACACTAACTGAAAACGCTTTAAGCAGGACGCTTTAAGAGCCTCTCGTCTGAAAGATGCCACGCCGCGTCTCCAAAAACGGGGGCGCGGTTCTCCTGTTCCGGGGGGTGCTGGCCCAGGGGTTACAGAAGCGTGGTGAGCGTCAACAGAAGCGCGGTTTCGACCAACTGTTGGGTTGCGCCAAGCACATCTCCGGTCTGCCCGCCGATTTTTACCCGTGCGATGCGCGCCCACAGTAGGGCGGTGCCCAGTCCCACAGCGATGCAGATCAGCGTGGCAAAGAGGCCAAGAAGGCAAAGCGACAGCCCCCCGGCCAGCACACCGCCCGCCCCCACGGCGGCCCAGCCCGGCTGACCTGTGCGCGATGAAAGCCCGGTGCCGCGGGCATTGGGCAGGGCCTGCATGATCCCGGCCATGACGGCGCGCGACCCAGCGCCCGCGCTGATCAGGGCGATCATCACGTCATGTGCGGCGTCCAGCCCGGTTACGGCACCAAGGCGCAAGATGAACAGGCCCACCAACGCCAGCACGCCGTAGGTGCCAATCTGGCTGTCCTTCATGATGGCAAGCCGTCGCGCCCGGTCGTAGCCACCCCAGAACCCGTCGGCGCAATCGGCAAGCCCGTCTTCGTGCATGGCACCCGTCAGAACAGTCAGCGTGCTTAGTGCAAGCGCGGCGCTCACAAACGCGGAAAACCCAAGCGCGCTGGCCAAAAGCCACACCGCTCCGCCCAGAGCGCCCAGCATGGCCCCTACCACACCCCAGGCCCAGGCCGTGCGCGCACCCCGGGCATAGGCCGTCTCGGGAAGGTGCAGGGGTAACCGCGTCAAAAGCGATAGAGCCACGGGGAGATCCTGCCTATCCATCAAGGCGTCGTTTTCGTGCATGGATCGGGTCCTTTTCGGGACTTGAGGGCCGGTCAAATTGCGTTAAATACCTGTCTATAGCGTTTCGACTTCAACTTGAAACACCATGTGCCATTTAGTGCGTTGAAATCCTTGATTTCAAAACGCGTCAGGTGAAGCCGGTGCGAGTCGAATTGCTTTATGGCGCAAAGCAACGGGGATGACATGGCTGATTTTACAACTCTTGCCGAATTTCGTGAAATTCTGAAAGCCGCGCCCACGGAAGACAGCGCCGCCCGCACCGCTGCGCAGGAGCGCAACGGTCAGTTGACCAAACCCCCCGGTGCGCTGGGGCGGTTGGAAGACATGGCTATTTGGTATGCCGCGTGGCGGGGCACGGCTCAGCCCGCGCTGGCCCATCCACAGGTGGTGGTTTTTGCAGGTAATCACGGGGTCACGGCCCAGGGTGTGTCGGCCTTTCCGTCAGAAGTGACCGAACAGATGGTGTTGAACTTTCAACATGGCGGGGCGGCGATCAACCAGTTGTCGAAAACCTTCGGGGCGCAGATGGACGTGCACGCTTTGTCGCTGGACAGGCCCACGGATGATTTCACCCAAGGCCCGGCCATGTCCGAAGCGGATTGTGTGGCCGCGCTTTTGACCGGGTGGAATGCGGTGGATGAAACGGCGGACCTTCTGGTCACGGGCGAAATGGGCATTGGCAACACCACCAGCGCGGCGGCGATTGCCCATGCGCTTTATGGCGGCGCGGCCGAAGACTGGGTTGGGCGTGGCACCGGGGTGGACGATGCCGGACTGACCCTCAAGGCGCGCGTGGTGCGTGATGGCAAGGCGGCGAATGCGGACGCTATGGGCGACGGGGTCGACATCCTGCGTTGTCTTGGCGGGCGCGAGCTGGCGGCGATGGCGGGGGCCATTGCCCGGTCGCGTAGCCTGCGGATTCCGGTGATTCTTGACGGTTTCATCTGTTCGGCGGCGGCGGCCTGTCTTGAAGCCACACAACCCGGGGCATTGGATCATGCGATCGCCGGTCACGTGAGCGCCGAGGCCGCCCATGGCGCGATCCTGAACCAGATTGGCAAAGAGCCGGTTCTGGCGCTGAACATGCGGCTGGGCGAAGGCTCTGGCGCGGCGCTGGCCATTGGGGTGTTGCAGGGGGCGGTGGCCTGTCACTCCGGGATGGCGACATTTGCCGAGGCCGGAGTGTCTGACAGCTAAAGCGTTTCCGCATTACGTTGACTCGGCGTGATGTGGAAATGCTTTAGGGAAAACCGGGCGGATTCCACAGGGGGAAATTTCACGGGGCAAAAGCGTCGCCCGCCCGCACGGCCCGCTCTCTTCCATGCCGAAATGGACACCAAAGAAAGCAGGCTGAAAGGAATTTCAGCTTTTCAGTCCCCCACTGTTTCGCTCCATTGCGGAACCGGTTCAAATGGGGCACAAGACGAGCATGAGCGACAAGTCCCCGACCCACACCGACACAGCCGGGCGTGACATCAACATCCCTTCCACCACGCGGTCGATCCCAATCGCGATGTTACGGGCGCGGGAAACCATGATGGCGCCGCTGCGTCACATGCTGCGCCGGGCGGATGTGACGGAACAACAATGGCGGGTGCTGCGGGTTCTGGCCGAACGGGGCACGATGGACCCAAAAGACATCGCCCGCGCGGCCAGCCTGTTGAACCCGTCTCTGACCCGGATCATGCAGATTCTGGACAAGAAAGGGTTGATCACCCGCGAAAATCATCCAAGCGACCGGCGTCGCATCCTTGTGGGGATCACCGACGACGGTGTGGCCCTGTTGCGCGCCGCCGCGCCGGAAAGCAACGCGATTTTTTCCCGGCTGGAGGCCAAATTTGGCCGCGACAAGATGGATCAACTACTTGATTTGCTCAATGCGCTGTCTGAAATCGATCTGGAAACCCCTGACGGGTCCTGAAGGCCGAATGGCTGCATGACCGGGGGCAGGATCCCCGGGTTTTTATTGACCTTCGCCCGTGTTGCTGCCCGTGTTGGCCCCTGTGTCAGCGGAAGCGGCCATTTCGTCAAGCCATTGCATCAAGGCCGTCGCCTGACCGTCAAGCCATACCCGACCCTGATTGACATAGCCCACATAGGTTTCAAGCGCGGGGCCAACGACCGGCACGGCCTTGCCAATCTGTGGGGCATAGACATAGACCAAGATCAGAAGCGCGACCAGCAGCAGGGCATATAGAAACCCACGCCCAAACCCGCGTTTGCGTTGCGGTGCGCCCGCCTCGGTTTGTGATGCCACGCCACGCTCGGGGCCGCGTGTTGCGCCGGGATGGGTGCGGTCACCGCTTTTTCGCAGGGTCGAATTGATCTCTTCGATGTCGGGCAACAGATCGCGGCGCGACCCGCTGGCTGCGATTGCGGCCACCTGTGCCGACTCCGTGTCGGCGGCGTCATCGGGCAGCCCCCGCATCCGTGCCATACGCAACCGGGTTTCTCGCTCGCGGCGGCTGGCTGCGTCCGACGGGGCCTCAAGACCCAGATCAGGCTGCGTTTCCAGCGTCTGGCTGTCGTGTTTACGGGCTTCAATCTCGCGGTTGCGTTCTTCGCGCAGCACATCGGCCACATCCGCGGGCAGTTCGCGCCGCGTCGGTTCGGGATCAGGCCCGTGACCGGGGGTGTGGTCGGGTTCGGGGTCCGGGGTGGCAAAGCCCTTTGCCTCGGCAGGCTGGTCCGCTTCGGTCTCTGCTGGCGCGGCCTCGGGGGCGGGAACCTGCTCTGCCATGGTTTCGGCGATGGCGTCAGACAGGCTTTCCTGCCCTGCGGGATCATGGCCCTCAATCGGTTCGGGTTCGGGCTGGGGGTCAGGCACCTGCCAATCGGCTTCGTCCAGCGGTTGTTCAAGCTCTTCGGCAAGCTCATAATCCTGACTGGGATGCTTCTGGAACCACGTGTCACCACAGTTGGAACATTGCACTTCCCGACCGTTTTCCGGAATCACTGCTTCCGGAACTTCGTATTGTGCACCGCAATTCGGGCATACCAATCGCATTCTACTTGTCCCCTGCCAACTATCCTGTGGCTTCGCTCAACCCATCTCTGCTGCCCCATTTGTAAATCATCGGCGGGAAAGTGCAAAGGATTTGCGCAGGTTGTCGCTGTTTCTTCAACAATGCAAGATTGAAACCCGGCTTTCTCTGGGGCACAAAGGCGTCAAGTTGCCGGGCTGTATGACGCAGCCACGGCTCAGCCCATGCGGAGCCCTGAACGTGATCGAGCTTGAAAACGTGGCCTATTCCTATGGTGGAGGCGAATTGCTGAGCGAGATCAACCTTGATCTTGCGCCGGGGTCGTTCCATTTCCTGACCGGGCCATCGGGGTCCGGGAAAACCACATTTCTCAAACTGTGCTATGGCGCGCTCATCCCGACCTCGGGCCATGTGCGTTTGTTTGACAGGGACGTGCGCGGATTGGGGCGGGATGACATGGCGTTGATGCGGCGGCGCATTGGCGTGGTGCATCAGGACTGTCAGTTTCTGGACCACCTGCCGCTTGCCGACAACGTGGCGCTTCCTTTGACGGTTGCGGGGCGACAGGCGCTGGACGAGGCCGCCAACCTCAAGGAGTTGCTGAATTGGGTCGGGTTGAAATCCCGCGCCGATGCTTTCCCGCCGGAACTTTCGGGGGGCGAACGCCAGCGCGCGGCGCTGGCCCGGGCGGTGATCATGTCGCCCGACGTGGTGCTGGCGGATGAACCAACCGGCAATGTGGATTGGGAGATGTCCCAACGCCTGTTGCGGTTGTTGATCGAGCTGAACCGGATGGGCAAGACGATCATGATCGCGACCCATGATCTTGGGCTGATCCGCGCGGCGAAAAGCCAGGTTCAGGCGCGCGTGTTGCGGATTTCAAACCGACGGTTGCAATTGGCGGGGGCGGATCTGTGACGGATGAGAAAGCGAAATTCGGTCCCGGTCGGGTGATCGAACTGGTTGTTGGGGATGCCCAGGCGGACCGGGTGGTGCCACCTACCGGATTTACGGCGCGGCTGACCCTGTTTGCTTCGGCCATCATGGCCTTTCTGGCGGTGTTTGCGTTGGCCCTGTCCATGGCGTCAGGTCGGTTGGCGCAACGGTGGGGGGAAGAGCTGGCAAAGTCTGCGACCCTGCGCATTTCAGCACCGGCAGACCAGTTGGCCGATCAGACGGCGGCGGCCTTGCGGGTTCTGGAAAGCACGTCGGGCGTGGCCAGCGCCCGGGCGCTGAGCGATGAAGAACAGCGTGCGCTGCTGGAGCCGTGGTTCGGGCCGGATGTGCCCGTGGATACATTGCCAATTCCGCAACTGATCGAGGTGATCGAGGCCGAGCCGGGCTATGACCCGGCGGGGCTGCGCCTGCGCCTTGCGGCGGAAGTGCCGGGCGCGGTTCTGGATGATCACACCCGGTGGCGCAAACCGCTGGTCAATGCGGCTTCGCGCCTGCGCGGTCTTGGGGTTCTGTCTATCGCCCTGATTTTTGCGGCCATGGCGGCGATGATTACCCTGGCGGCTAACGCGGCGCTGGCGGCCAATGCACAGGTGATCACGGTGCTGCGACTGGTGGGCGCGCGCGACGGGTATATCGCCCAGGCCTTCGTGCGCCGGTTCACCCTGCGCGCGCTGACGGGGGCTTTGGTGGGAACCGTGCTGGGCGTGGTGGCGGTGGCGCTGCTGCCGTCGGCCAGCGATGCGGGGGGGTTCCTGACCGGGTTGGGATTTGCGGGTGGGCAATGGGTCTGGCCTCTGATCGTGCCGGTTCTGGCCGCCGTTGTGGGGTTCGCCGCAACCCAGGCTGCGGCGCGCAACACATTGAAAGGACTGCGGTAATGATCATTTGGCGTTGGTTCTTGTCGATCCTGTTCGTGGGGCAGAACGCGATTGTGATGCTGATCATGGGGATCGTGTTTTTCCCCTGGGCCGTGGTGTCGCCGAAAGGGGCGATGACGGCCTGTAAATCCTATGCCACCTGGGCTTTGTGGACCGCACGCTGGATGGTTGGAATTCGCCAGGAAGTGCGGGGCGCGGTGCCGTCGGGCGCGGTTCTGGTGCCGGCCAAACACCAATCCTTCATGGATATCCTGATGATTTTCAAGGCGGTGCCCCAGCCCCGGTTCATCATGAAATACGAGCTGCTGTTCACGCCGATCATCGGTGTTTACGCGTGGCGGCTGGGCTGTGTTCCGGTCAAACGGGGCAAGCGGGGGGCGGCGATCAAATCGATGCTGGCGGATCTGGAAAGCGGGCGAGTGTCGCCCGGTCAGTTGGTGATCTACCCTCAGGGTACGCGGGTTCCGGCGGGAGAGTATCGCAAATACAAGGTTGGACCCTATGTGCTTTACAAGGAAACCGGGCAAAAGGCGGTGCCGGTGGCCACCAATGCCGGGATGTTCTGGCCCAAGGGCACCATGCTGCGCCGCCCCGGGTTGGCCGTGGTCGAATTTTTGGACCCGATCGAACAGGGGGCGGATCAGCAGGAGTTCATGGAGGCACTGGAAACTGCGATTGAAAACCGGTCCAACGCATTGATGATCGAAGCGGGCATGGACCCGGCGGTTCTGTCGCCGTCAAAAAATGAAACCCGAGATTTGAATTCGGGGAAGTAGAAGCGCGCTCGGGCGTCCCACCCGGACCCACCCGAGCCCTCGCGCGCTTCTGTTGCCACGGGATGGAATTGGCCGGTGGAGTCATGCCTTTGAGGAAGGGCGGGGGCGCTGCCCCCAAGGTTCAAAATCCGGGGATTTTGAACCACCCCCGGCATATTTGCCGGTCAGATGAAAAGGCAGATCAATCGCGAGGTAAGGCCAGTGTTGTTGTCACCGGAGGTGCATCGTTGCTGTCGCCAGATACGCGCAGGATCAAGATGCCCCAGTTTCCTTGCCCTGATTGACCTGCGGATTATGCAGAACGCGACCGTGGAAGTGATCCCAATCGGGCATCGGGTCGTTCGGTTGCTTGAGTTGGGGGAGGTCGTTGCGGATCGGGCTCTCCAACGCCCCTGTCACGCGGTTGCGCTGCTTCACTGTCATCAGCACGCCACGATCCTCGACCTTGCAGGTGTCGCGAGTTTGCGACACCAACACGCCCGTGTCTTCATCCGCAGTTTGATGTGGTTCGCCTTTCGGCTGGCTGCGATAGCGATCGCGGTCGTCTTGCCGGGCGGAGAGGGCGGGGCAGGCATTCGGTTTGGAAAAGTTCCAGATATAGTCAAACGACACAATTGTGATAGTGTCTTTTGACTATAAGTCTCTGATTTTACGCTGATGCTTCGTGAGTTTTGGGATCAAAATCCACTCCCGTCAGCTATACCGTGCGCGGCGGGATCCGGGGCCGCGAGCACGGACCAAAGCGCAGATGCACCGCCCCCCACCAACAGGCCAAGGGCGATGACAATTGCCGGTTTCCGGCGGTCCATCAGCTGTGGATCGGGCCGTCGCCACAGGCCAGCGCCGCTTCGCGCACCGCTTCCGAATAGGTCGGGTGGGCATGGCAGGTCAGCGCGATATCTTCAGCGCAGGCACCGAACTCCATGGCAACGCAAAGCTCGTGGATCATGTCCCCGGCTGCCGGACCAACGATTGAGGCACCAAGGATGCGGCCCGTGTCAGGATGCGCCAGGATTTTCACGAAACCGTCGCCCTGATGCACCGCCTTGGCGCGGGCGTTGCCCATGAACATGAACTTGCCGACCTTGGGCTTGATCCCCTTTTCCTTGAGTGCCGCTTCGGTCTGGCCCACGGTTGCAACCTCGGGGGTGGTATACACCACACCGGGGATCACGCCATAATTCACGTGCCCATGTTTGCCCGCCAGCACCTCGGCCACGGCCATGCCTTCGTCTTCGGCTTTGTGGGCCAGCATCGGGCCGTCGATCACATCGCCAATCGCAAAAATTCCGGGCACGTTGGTGGCCCATTGACCGTTGGTCTTGATCTGACCCCGCTCGGACATTTCAACGCCCAGCTTGTCAAGCCCAAGCCCCTCGGTAAAGGGTTTGCGCCCGGTGGCGACCAATACGATGTCGGCGTCGATCACCTCGGCATCCCCGCCTTTTTTCGGGGCATAGGTGACTTTTGCCTTGGTCTTGGTGGTTTCGACTCCCTGAACCGCAGCGCCCATGATGAAGTTCAGCCCCTGTTTCTCTAACAGACGTTTCAGCAGACGCTGCACATCCGCATCCATGCCGGGGGTGACGGCGTCCATGAACTCCACAACGGTGACGTCGCTGCCCAAACGGGCATAGACCGAGCCAAGCTCCAGGCCGATGACGCCCGCGCCGATCACAACCATCTTTTTCGGGACTTTCGGAAGATCCAGCGCGCCGGTTGAGCTGACCACGCGCTTTTCGTCGATTTCGACACCCGGGATGCTGGACGAATCCGACCCCGAGGCGATCACGATGTTTCTGGCTTCATGCACCTCGTCACCGACCTGAACCTTGCCCGGTGCCGGGATCGTCGCCCACCCCTTGATCCAGTCGATCTTGTTCTTCTTGAACAGGAACTCAATGCCGCCGGTGTTCTGGCCCACAACGTCGGACTTATAGGCCTTCATCCGGTCCCAATCCACGCTGGGCGATTTACCCTTCAGGCCCATTGAGGCAAAGTTGTGCTCGGCCTCATGCAGCATGTGCGAGGCGTGCAAAAGCGCCTTGGACGGGATACAGCCTACATTCAGACAGGTGCCACCAAGGGTGTCACGCCCTTCGACAACAGCGGTTTTCAAACCCAGCTGAGCACAGCGGATGGCGCTGACATAGCCGCCGGGGCCTGCGCCGATGATGATCACGTCATAATTTGCCATTTTCGTCTCCTCGAAATGTCCTTGTTAAGGCACTTTGCGCCAAGTCATGCGGTTTTCTTCAGTCAGGACCTCGGCGCGCCGCGCTTCGTCCCATTCCAGACAGTCCCGTTCTGTGGCCGCCACGCCAGGCAGGGCGCGCAGACGGGCAAGCTCGGTTTCCACGGCGGGCCAATGACGCAGGATGCGCCGGTCTTCGCCTTCATTCTGATTGCAGGTTCGGTGCCAGAGCGACCCGAGATAGTACTTGCCGGACGGAACCCCATGGCCGTCGCCGCGGTCGTTCTTCATCAGGAAGTCATCCGCCGCACGGGTGCCATAGTGGTTGATGCAGGCCGCGTGGTGCGCGATGGATTTATCATAGGGTTTGTAGCGGCTGTATTTGCGGTCGGCACGGAAATTGCTGCGCAGCTTCTTGCCTTCGGCGCTTTTGACCAACGGGTTTTCGATCCGGGGTCGCACGGGGCGGTGATCTTCGGCATGTTCGAAATTGCGAAACCGGAAGATGGACTTGAACTTGCACAGTTCGGGCGCGGGCGAGATGGCACAGCGGGTGAAGTTGGGCAGGATCGGCAGCTTGCGTGCCTGATGGCCGCTATCTCCAAACGGCAGCCAGGGCAGGCCGATCACGTCGCATTTGCCAACCACCTGCATCAGGTCATCAATTCTGCCTGCACCATGGGTTATATGCACGAATTCGTCGCTGTCGATAAAGCACAGCCAGTCAATCGGGGTGGAGTCAAGCGTGGCATAAAACCGGCGCATGGCGACATCTTGCGGGCTTTCGCCATCGTTCAACTCGCTATGGATGTGGATGAGTTCACCCGCAGTTTCCAGAAGATCCAGCAAACGGTCCGAGCCGTCGGTGCAATCATTGGTCGCGATGAGGATCGGCCCAAACCCGATCACCTTGTGATAGGCCAGCCATTCCAACAGGAAGGGCCCTTCGTTTCGCATGGCCGAGGCCAGCGCAACCTGAGGGGGGGCGGATGCAGGCGTCATGCGCTAACCTCACGAATTTTAACATAAAATTCGTGGGCAGGGACGGAAAGGTCGCATTTCCCCGCTGATATTTCCAGCGGTGGCACATATCCCGTTTGCGAAATACTACCAAGACCCGAGGTTATGATTGATGCAGACACCTGTGATCCTTGCCACTGCCGCCACGCTGGCGTTTGGCACCGCCCCGACGCAGGCGTTTGAGCCGTTTGGGTTGGCCCATGCCGGAGGGTTTGGTCCCGACGGGTGCCATCAGGACAAGAAAAACGGCGGTCGCCACTGTCATGATGGGACATCCAAGAAAAAAGCGCCGTCCAAATTGTCGATCTCGAATGCGAAACCCGCTGCGAAGGATGCAAGGAAAAGCGGGAAGAAGGACGCCAGGGCGACGGCCAAAACACCGAAGAAGAAACCTGCGTCGTCTTCGGCCAAGCAAACCGCGACATCCAAGAGTTCGAACAAGAGTTCGGGTAAGAAAAAGACCAGTTCGGCAAAGAAGAAGACGTCCAACTGATCACACCACGAAGCGCGTTGAAACCCCAGGCCAAAGGCTCGGGGCTTTTGCGTTGATCCGAGGGGGGGAACGCGAGTGTCATGGCGTCCTGCTCATCAACTCCGCACTGGGGCTAGCAGCTTGGTCTGGATATGGTTCACCCCGTCACGCTCCAAGTGCATGGCAAGCTCTTCGGAGTCAAAAAACGCCTTGGCTTTTGCAAGGTCCAGGATTTCGAACAACACCACCGCATGGTCCTTTTGGTTTGGGTCCTTCCAGACATGCAGGACCTTAATCCCCGCGGCGCGACGGTTGACACGGTCCTGCTTGAAAACGTCATACCAAGCGTCGTAATCCGCCACGTCCGCTTGCCAAAGAATATGTGTTGCCATGACTCGGCTCCTTCGAGTGGTGCCAACGGGCTGGTCCCGGCTGGCCAATATGGCACCATCCGTGGGACATAGCACGCGGGTGGTGGTACGATCCTTTTCGGTTTGGAACGGTCCCGCGTCCTTGATCCGGACATAGGCGGGGCCGTCCCCCGGTGTCGTCTATGGGTCAACACCCACGATCCACACTCCCTTGCCCGTTTTACCACAGGTCGGGCAGGTCAGGCGTTGTGGATCGAGATAGGCCAAATTACAGGTCCATCAACAAGCGGCGCGGATCTTCCAGCGCTTCCTTGACACGAACAAGGAAGGTCACCGCGCCTTTGCCGTCCACGATCCGGTGGTCATAGGACAGCGCCAGATACATCATCGGGCGAATCCTGATTTCGCCGTTGATCACCATGGGGCGGTCCTGAATCTTGTGCATCCCCAGAATACCCGATTGCGGCGGGTTCAGAATGGGCGACGACATCAGCGACCCGTAAACACCACCGTTCGAAATGGTGAAGGTGCCCCCCTGCATTTCCGCCATCGACAATTTGCCGTCACGGGCGCGTTTGCCCTTTTCGGCAATCGCCTTTTCGATTTCGGCAAAGGACATCGCGTCGGCATCTCGGATCACCGGAACCACCAGCCCTTGGGGCGTGCCTGCGGCAACACCCATATGGACGAAGTTCTTGTACACGATGTCGGTGCCATCAATTTCGGCGTTGACCTCGGGCACTTCTTTCAACGCGTGACAACACGCCTTGGTAAAGAACGACATGAAGCCAAGGCGCACGCCGTGCTTCTTCTCGAAATCACCCTTGTACTGATTGCGCAGCGCCATGACCTCGGTCATGTCGACTTCGTTATAGGTGGTCAGGATCGCGGCGGTGTTCTGGGCATCTTTCAGACGGCGCGCGATGGTCTGGCGCAGGCGGGTCATCTTGACCCGTTCTTCGCGCGACGCATCGTCGGCCGAAACCGGTGCGCGTGGCGCAGCGGCGGGTGCGGCAGCGACCGGAGCCAGTGTTGCCAGCGCCTTCTGCACGTCTTCCTTCATGATGCGCCCATCGCGGCCCGTGCCGGTGACGGATGCCGGGTCGATGCCTGTTTCCGCCATCATCTTGTTGGCCGAGGGCGCGTTTTCCACGTCCTTGCCCGTGCTTGCCGCAGGGGTCGCCACCGCCGCCGGGGCAGCGGCCACAGCCGCACCGCTGGACGAAATCACGGCCAGCCTGGCGCTGGCGTCCACGGTGGTGCCTTCCGGCGCGGTGATTTCGGCCAACACGCCCGCGGCGGGGCTGGGGACTTCGACGCTGACCTTGTCGGTTTCCAGCTCACAGAGCATTTCGTCCTGGGCCACCCTGTCGCCTATGGATTTGAACCATGTGGACACCGTGGCCTCGGTCACGGATTCGCCAAGGGTCGGCACCATCACGTCAACGCTGTCACCACCGGCGGCGGGGGTCGCAGCGGGTGCCGCCTCGGCAGCCGCGGTTGCGGCCGGGGCAGCCGCGACCGCGCTTTCGGCAATGGTGGCCAGCAAGGCGTCAACACCCACCGTGTCGCCCTCGGCGGCAATGATATCGCCAAGCGTTCCGGCGGCGGGGCTTGGCACCTCGACTGTAACCTTGTCGGTTTCCAGCTCACAGAGCATTTCATCAACGGCAACGGCATCGCCCGGCTGTTTGAACCAGGTGGCGACGGTGGCTTCGGTGACGCTTTCACCCAACGTGGGGACGCGAACTTCGGTGGTCATGGATCAGTTCCCTTTCATGGTCAGCGCGTCATCGACCAACGCTGTCTGTTGTGCTTTGTGCTGTGCGGCCAGGCCCGTCGCGGGCGAGGCGCTTGCCGGACGACCGGCATAAACCGGGCGGCCATGTTTGGCCTTCACGCGGCCCAGCACCCATTCGATATTCGGTTCGATAAAGCTCCAGGCACCCTGGTTCTTGGGTTCTTCCTGGCACCATACCATTTCGGCTTCTTTGAACCGCTCCAGTTCCTTGAGCAGCGAATGCGCCGGGAAGGGGTAGAACTGTTCGATCCGCAGAAGATAGATATCGTCAATCCCGCGTGCGTCGCGTTCTTCCAGAAGATCATAGTAAACCTTGCCCGAACACAACACGACGCGTTTGATGTCCTTGTCCTTCTTCAACCTGGTGTCGGAATTGCTGCGTTCGGCATCATCCCACAGGACCCGGTGGAAGCTGGACCCGGTGGTGAAATCCTCGGCCGCCGAAACCGCCAATTTGTGACGCAGCAAAGATTTCGGCGTCATCAGGATCAGCGGTTTGCGGAAACTGCGGTGCAACTGACGGCGCAGGATGTGGAAATAGTTTGCCGGTGTTGTGCAATTGGCCACGATCCAGTTGTCACCGCCACACATTTGCAGGAACCGTTCCAACCGGGCCGAGCTGTGCTCGGGGCCCTGGCCTTCGAACCCATGGGGCAGAAGAACGGTCAGGCCCGACATCCGCAGCCATTTGGATTCGCCGCTGGAAATGAACTGATCAAACATGATCTGCGCACCGTTGGCGAAGTCGCCGAACTGGGCCTCCCACAGGGTCAGCGCGTTGGGTTCGGCCAGCGAATAGCCATATTCAAACCCCAGCACCGCATATTCTGACAGGGCCGAGTCGATTACTTCGTAGCTCGCCTGACCTTCGCGGATGTGGTTGAGCGGGTAATACCGTTCCTCGGTATTCTGGTCGACCAATCCCGAATGGCGCTGGCTGAACGTGCCGCGGGTTGAATCCTGCCCGGCAAGGCGCACCGGGTACCCTTCGGTCATCAGCGACCCAAAGGCCAGTGCCTCGCCCGTGGCCCAGTCGAACCCTTTGCCGCTTTCGAACATCGTCTTCTTGGTTTCAAGCAGACGACCCACGGTGCGGTGCAGCGGAAATCCTTCGGGCACACGGGTCAGCGCCGCGCCGACCTCTTGCATCGTCTCGGGTTTGATCGCGGTCTGGCCCCGATCATATTCCTCCTGGTTCTTGTTCAGATGGCTCCAACGCCCATCAAGCCAGTCGGCCTTGTTGGGTTTGAACTCCTTGCCAGCCTCGAATTCGTCATTCAGATGGGCCTGAAATGCCGCCTTCATATCCTCGATTTCGCCCTCGGGGATCAGCCCGTCTTTGACCAGACGTTCGGTATAAAGCGACAGGGTTGTCTTGTGCTTCTTGATCCGGTTGTACATCATCGGATTGGTGAACATCGGTTCGTCACCTTCGTTATGGCCAAAGCGGCGATAACAGAACATGTCGATCACAACGTCCTTGCGGAACTTCTGGCGGAACTCGGTGGCCACCTTGGCGGCGTGTACCACCGCTTCGGGGTCGTCTCCGTTGACGTGGAAAATCGGGGCCTCAACCACCAGCGCGTTGTCGGTGGGATAGGGGGACGAGCGGCTGAAATGCGGCGCGGTGGTGAACCCGATCTGGTTGTTCACCACGATATGCATGGTGCCACCGGCCTTGTGGCCCTTCAACCCCGACAGGGCGAAACATTCGGCCACAACACCCTGACCGGCAAAGGCCGCATCCCCATGCAGCAGGATCGGCATCACGCTGGTGCGGGTGGCGTCGTTCAACTGGTCCTGTTTGGCGCGGACCTTGCCCAGAACCACGGGGTTCACCGCCTCAAGGTGGCTGGGGTTGGCCGTCAGGCTGAGGTGGACCTTGTTGCCATCAAATTCCCGGTCGCTGGACGCGCCGAGGTGATATTTCACATCCCCCGACCCGTCGACCTCTTCGGGTTTGAACGACCCGCCCTGGAATTCGTTGAAAATCGCCTTGTAAGGTTTGGCCATCACGTTGGACAGAACCGAAAGGCGGCCCCGGTGCGGCATGCCGATGACGATCTCCTTGACGCCAAGGCTGCCGCCGCGCTTGATGATCTGCTCCATCGCGGGGATCAACGCTTCGCCGCCATCAAGGCCGAACCGCTTGGTTCCCATGTATTTGACATGCAGGAACTTTTCGAACCCTTCGGCTTCGACAAGTTTGTTCAGGATCGCCTTGCGGCCCTCGCGGGTAAACTGAATTTCCTTGCCGAACCCTTCGATCCGTTCTTTCAGCCACCCGGCTTCTTCCGGGTTGGAAATATGCATGTACTGCAACGCGAAGGTGCCGCAATAGGTGCGCTTCACGATTTCAATGATCTGGCGCATGGTGGCAATGTCGAGGCCAAGAACCTTGTCGATGAAAATCGGACGGTCCATGTCGGCTTCGGTAAAGCCATAGGATTTCGGGTCCAGCTCGGGATGCGGGGTCTGGTTGCGCATTCCAAGCGGGTCAAGATCGGCCACAAGATGGCCGCGAATACGATAGGCGCGGATGATCATCAACGCGCGGATACTGTCCAGAACGGCACGTTTGATCGCTTCGTCGCTGACCTCAATACCCTTTTCGGCGGCCTTGGCCCTGATTTTGTCACCGGCCCCCTTGGCTTCTTCGGGCGCGGCGGGCCATTCCCCGGTCAGCGCGCTGGTCAACTCGTCCCCCG
Organism: Rhodobacterales bacterium; assembly: GCA_002747035.1. Taxonomy (GTDB): domain Bacteria; phylum Pseudomonadota; class Alphaproteobacteria; order Rhodobacterales; family Rhodobacteraceae. The sequence continues at coordinate 22,314 of PDRZ01000029.1, read as the reverse complement.
GCATCGGAGGCCAGTCGCCGCGCGCCCAGCTTGGCCCGCTGGCCTCGGCCTTCACATCCAGTTCAGAATCACCCATCTGTGCAAAAAACGCCTGCCATGCCTCGTCTACCGCGTTGGGGTCGTTGGCGTAGCGGGCATACATCTGTTCCAGATATTCCGCGTTATGTCCCTGCATGAAGCTGGAGGCATGGAACATGTCGTTGGGGCTATGGTCGGTCATTTTTTCACCTCAGTTACAGGTAATCGTTGCGCGATTTTGTCCACGAAGTCTGTTGAGCAGTGTGGGCACCTGCTCGGTAATTACTTTGGTAAAGCTTCCGCAGAGGTTTTGAGCGAATGCGCAGAGAGTTTCCGGTGTCGCGTCTCGGTTTTGGACACTGCGTCCTGGGCTGGAAATCCGGAACCACGTCAAGGCAATCACTGCACCGAGACTTGCGAAGACAAGAAAGAGCAACATCACAAGACCTCCCGCCCGGCGGCACCGCCGGGCAGTGCCCGACACGCCCCCCAGGGCGGGCGCTTCACGCCCACCCTCGGGCCGGGCGCTGCCCTTACGGCATATGCCCGACCGGTTCAGCATCAGCCGATCGCTTTCAGAACGGCCTCGCCCAGCGTCGCGGGGCTGTCGGCGACCACGATGCCAGCCGAGCGCATGGCTTCGATCTTGTCTTCGGCACCGCCTTTGCCACCGGCGACAATCGCGCCCGCGTGGCCCATGCGGCGGCCCGGAGGCGCCGTGCGGCCTGCGATGAACCCTGCGGTGGGTTTCCAGCGGCCTTTCTTCTTCTGTTCGGCCAGGAATTCGGCGGCTTCTTCTTCTGCCGAGCCACCGATTTCACCGATCATGATGATCGACTGGGTCTCATCATCATCAAGGAACATGTCCAGAACGTCGATATGTTCGGTCCCCTTGATCGGGTCGCCACCGATACCCACGGCGGTGGATTGGCCAAGGCCGATATCCGAAGTTTGTTTGACCGCTTCATAGGTCAGCGTGCCGGACCGCGACACAACACCAACCGAACCACGTTTGTGGATATGGCCGGGCATGATGCCGATTTTACAGGCGTCCGGGGTGATAATGCCGGGGCAGTTCGGGCCGATCAGACGGCTTGCCGACCCTTCCAGAGCGCGCTTCACCTTCATCATGTCCAGAACCGGAATGCCTTCGGTGATGCAGACAATCAACTCCATCTCGGCGTCAATCGCCTCAAGGATACTGTCGGCCGCGAAGGGCGGCGGCACATAGATCACGCTGGCATTGGCTTCGGTCACATGCCTGGCTTCGTGTACCGAGTTGAAGACGGGCAGGCCAAGGTGATCGGTGCCCCCTTTGCCCGGCGTCACACCGCCAACCATCTTGGTGCCATAGGCGATGGCTTGTTCACTGTGGAACGTCCCCTGCGAGCCGGTCAGGCCCTGACAGATGACTTTTGTGTTTTCGTCGATGAGGACTGCCATGTGGCGTTCTCCCTTGTGTTTGGTCGTTTCGGGCGCGTCAGCGCGACCTGAGTTTGAATTTCAACATCAGCATGTTGTCGCGTTCGCGTGTCTTCATGAACAGGCTAAGCGACTCGCGCTGAAAGATGGTTTTGCCTTTGCTGCCAAATCGCTGTTCCCTGATGGTCCGGAACCCCGCGTCCGCCACGGTTGCCCGCAGCAGGTTGAACGCGTGTCGATGTGCATTTCGCCGGGTGTAATTGGCGTGAATTTCACACTCGTTCTGATTTTGGCCTTCGGTAAAGACCCGCACTTTGATCGGGCGCCGAAGTTCAGCAGGCTGAAGGGTGTATTCGACCGCTTTACCGCTTGTTCCAACACGCGCAAATCCCTGCTTTTGCAGGGACGTCAGGGGCGTACCCCTGGCATAGTAGCCAAGGCACGCGGTGATCCCCTGTTGCAGGCGCAAAGCCACAGGGTCAGGCAGGCCATCGGCATGGCTCCCCCCGGGCATCGCGACAAAAAGCGCAAGAATGGCAGCGGCCGAACGCATGACTTAGCCCTTCACCGCTTTCACGATTTTCTCGGCTCCATCCGAAAGGTTGTCGGCGGCGATCACGTCAACGTCCGAGTTGTTGATGATGTCCTTGCCCGCTTCCACGTTGGTGCCTTCCAGGCGCACGACAAGCGGAACCTGAAGGCCCACCTCTTTCACGGCGGCAACCACGCCTTCCGCGATCACGTCACAACGCATGATGCCACCGAAAATGTTGACAAGAATACCTTTGACGTTGGGGTCGCTGGTGATGATCTTGAACGCTTCGGTCACCTTCTCTTTGGTGGCACCGCCGCCCACGTCAAGGAAGTTGGCAGGCTCGGCACCGTAAAGCTTGATGATGTCCATGGTCGCCATGGCAAGGCCCGCGCCGTTCACCATGCACCCGATTTCACCGTCCAGAGCGATGTAGTTGAGGTCATACTTGGAAGCCTCAAGCTCCTTGGGGTCTTCTTCGGTGGTGTCGCGCAGTTCGGCAATATCGGCATGGCGATAAACCGCGTTGCCGTCAAAGCCAACCTTGGCGTCCAGAACCTTGAGATCGCCCGTGTCTGTCACGATCAGCGGGTTGATTTCCAGCATTTCCATGTCCTTCTCAACGAAGGCTTTGTAAAGCTGACCCATCAACTGCACACATTGCTTGACCTGTGCGCCCTTGAGGCCCAGCGAGAATGCAATGCGGCGGCCGTGGAACGCCTGATACCCGGTGGCCGGGTCCACGCTGAACGACAGGATCTTTTCCGGGGTGCTTGCGGCCACCTCTTCGATGTCCATGCCACCTTCGGTGGAGCAGACGAAGGAAATGCGGCTGGTGACACGATCCACCAGAAGGGCGAGGTACAGTTCGGTTTCGATGCCCGAACCCGCCTCGATGTAAATGCGGTTGACCTGTTTGCCCGCCGGGCCGGTCTGATGAGTCACAAGGGTGCGGCCCAGCATACGCTTGGCTTCTTCTGCGGCCTCTTCTACCGATTTGGTTAAGCGCACACCGCCTTTTTCACCGGCATCCGCTTCCTTGAAGCTGCCCTTGCCGCGTCCACCCGCGTGGATCTGCGCCTTGACCACCCAAAGCGGGCCGTCAAGCTCACCCGCGGCGGTTTTCGCGTCTTCTGCGCGAGTAACAACACGACCGTCCGAAACCGGAGCGCCGTAAGTGCGAAGCAATGCCTTCGCCTGGTATTCATGGATGTTCATGAACCTATCCCATCTAGCTGCGTCTGACATGAAGTAGTGGCATAAGGTTGCCTTGATCCTAAGCGTTTTTTGAAAGAATACGACAATTTCGTAAAATTTGGCGAATTTGTGATCACGGGTTTCGGGGCTGTGATCACAAACACTGGCGCAGTGGGATTCATTCCGGCAGAAAACGCAATTTCCGGTGATTCGATACCCCGGCCCGCCCTTTTCAAAGGGGGGCGGGGGGCTGACGTCCCTCCGCTTTTGATGAAATCAAAATGCGCGAGAGAAGTAACATTTCATATTCTTTCTGCTAAAAGGCACGAAACCGCGTTTCATGCCGCCCTGGTGGGGGGATTTGCGTAAGATGATAACCGAATGACCGGAGCGGCCCGATGCCTCTTGCCCGACTTGATCAAACACTGCTTTGGTTTGTGCATATCCCCAAAACGGGCGGGTCCAGTGTCGAGGAATACCTGGCCGACAAAGGATCGCTGGCGCTGCGCTACACCTCTGCGCTGGGCGGGGCGGCCTGTACGCCGCAGCACATGCATGCCGACCTCTACACCCGCCTGATCCGGCCCGGGTTCTATGACCACGGGTTCACCATCCTGCGCGATCCGCTGGAGCGGCTGATCAGCGAATACCGCCATGGACAGCGCCGTGTGGCAAAACGAGAGGCCGTGCCCTTGCCCGGTTTCGGTCGCTGGGTGGAACGTACCCTGCGTCGGTATAACGACAATCCCTATCTGCTGGACAACCACATCCGCCCGCAGATTGAATTCCTGACCCCGGGCCTGCGCCTGTTCCGGTTCGAAGAGGGGTTGGACCCGGTGTTCGACTGGATCGACGGAATTGCCCCCGGATTGCCCAAACCCGCACGGCCGTGGAAGTTGCGCTCCGACCCCACTCCGGTTGACGTCGGTGATGACATCCGGGCGCTGGTGGCTGCATTTTATGCCGAGGATATCGCCTTCCTTGAAACCATGCCAACTGTGATGCCGGGTTAGGGCTCAGGACTCAGGACACAGGGCGGTCAGAAGACCGGGTGCGGTCCCGACAGATCGCACCGCCGCTGTCGCGCAAACCCTCATTGGGGGCAGGGGGGCACCGGATCATGGTTATCGCGGGGCTTGGCCGTCCACAAACCTGACCGTTCATAAAAGTTCATAAAAAAGGGCGCCCCGAACCCGTTCGGAGCGCCCTTGAATTCAGTCTTTAAAGCGTTTCCGCATTGCGTTGACACAGCCTGATGTGGAATCGCTTTAAGTCAGTGAGGAAAAATTCAGGCCAGCGAGCCGTCAATTTCCTTACAGGCCGCAACCAGCCCTTTGACCGCGTTCACCGATTTGTTGAACATGGCCTGTTCTTCCTTGTTCAGCTTGATGTCGATGACCTTTTCGATGCCGCCTGCGCCGATCACGGTGGGCACGCCGACATACAGGTTATCAAGACCGTATTGGCCTTCGCAATGGGCGGCACAGGGCAGAACGCGCTTCTGATCCTTCAGATAGGCTTCGGCCATCTCGATGGCGCTGGTCGCCGGAGCGTAATAGGCCGACCCGGTTTTCAACAGGCCAACGATCTCGGCACCACCGTCACGGGTGCGCTGTTCAATCGCATCCATCTTGTCCTGGCTGGTCCAGCCCATCTCCACGAGGTCAGGCAGCGGGATGCCACCAACGGTGGAATAACGCGCCAGCGGCACCATGGTGTCGCCGTGACCGCCCAGAACAAAGGCGGTGACATCGCGCATGGACACGCCGAACTCTTCAGAGAGGAAGTGGCGATACCGCGCGCTGTCCAGAACACCGGCCATGCCGCACACCTTGTTGTGGGGCAGACCCGAGAATTCGCGCAGGGCCCAGACCATGGCGTCAAGCGGGTTGGTGATGCAGATTACGAAGGCGTCGGGCGCATTGGCGGCGATGCCTTCGCCCACGGATTTCATGACCTTGAGGTTGATGCCCAGCAGGTCGTCGCGGCTCATGCCCGGCTTGCGCGGCACACCGGCGGTGACAATGCAGACGTCCGCGCCGGCGATGTCTTCGTAAGACTGGGTGCCTTTCAGCGAGGCGTCGAACCCTTCCGAAGGGCCGGACTCGGCGATATCAAGCGCTTTGCCCTCGGGCATACCTTCTGCGATGTCAAACAGGACAACGTCGCCCAGTTCTTTCATGGCTGCCATATGGGCAAGGGTGCCGCCGATCATACCTGCGCCGATAAGCGCGATTTTTGCTCTGGCCATTGGAAAATCTCTCCGGTGAGTTGTTTTTCGCGCATGGGTTAGGCGTTTTGGGGCCATTGTGCAAGGGTGCTGCGATGCGGCATGGTGTGGCGCGGGGGGTATCGCCGCCCGCCTGTTGGCGCTAAACCGATTGTGAAACTTGGGGTTAGACGGGGTTTGTGTGTGTTTGTGATGGACGTCACCTTTTTTGCGCTGGCCATCCCTGCGGTGGTGTTTGCGGGGGTATCCAAGGGCGGGTTCGGTTCGGGCGCGGCCTTTGCCTCGGCAACGATTCTGGCGCTCGTGGTGGAACCGGGAGTGGCCGTGGGTGTCATGTTGCCACTGTTGATGCTGATCGACGCAGCCTCTCTGCGCCCCTACTGGCGCAAATGGAGCGGGGCGCATCTACGGCTGTTGCTGTTGGGGGGCGTGCCTGGCACCGCACTGGGGGCGCTGTTCTTTCGGGCCGCCAATGACGACCTGTTGCGGCTGTTGCTTGGGGGGATCAGCCTTGGTTTTGTTCTGTGGCAGGTGGTGCCCTTCGCGCGGGCACGGCGCGCGCCGTTTCCGCCCTGGGGCGGGGTGCTGGCCGGGATCGTGGGCGGCTTTACCAGCTTTGTCGCCCATGCCGGAGGGCCGCCCGTCGCCGTTTACATGCTGTCGCAAAACGTGGGTAAAACCCGGTATCAGGCGACCTCGGTCATCCTGTTCTGGGTGCTCAATATTCTGAAATTTGTGCCCTATTCCTTCCTGGGTATCTTCACCGCGCAAACGCTGTGGGCCGATCTTTGGCTTTCGCCCTTTGCGGTGCTGGGCGCGTGGATCGGGGTGCGGGCGCATTTCCTGATCTCGGATCGGGCGTTTTTCGGGCTGACTTACGTGCTGCTGACCCTGACGGGGAGCAAGCTGATCTGGGATGCGCTGACATGACAGAACCTGTAGGGATGGCTCCTGACCATGACCGACCATCGTGGCGGATCATGGGGCTCTCTTTGACCGGATGCGCGCCGAATTAACCGGTGAATCCGGCCCGCATCCGTTGCGGGCCGGATCGCATCATGCGTCATTGCCTTTCGCGGGCAGGGCTTCGGCCAGCTCTTCATAAGACTGGCCGCTGGCCACAAGGCAGGTCATGCCGTTGGGCATGGTCACGGTGATCGTCCAGGTGCCGCTTTCGTTGCTGGCAAAAACCTCGACCACTGCGTTATTGGCTCCAAGCCCGATGGACTGGCGGGTTTCACCATAGCTTTCCGCAAGGCGCGAAACCACACGGTCCCGCGGTGCACAGTTTCGCGCATTCTGCGCCATGGCGGTGTTGGCCACCATCCCAAGTGTCAGGGCCACAAGGGTGCCTTTCATCATTGCGTATTTCATCGCATCAACCTTTCCCCAATAAAAAGGCCCCCCGCTTGGCCACCCGGAGTCCCGGCGACGGCGATGCCCCATGGATTAAGTCTTCGCCAGGTAGGTGCTTTCCCGTTTGGATCGGCGGCCCGGCCGAAACGGCCCTCCCGTTTTCCTGACGCCTGTAAAAGGTGCGGCAAAGGCCTTGCAGACGGGTTAATTCACCGCCCGTTGGTTCAAATGCCAGATTGTTTTCGCTTGCCGATTACGGGCAAAGTACGGGCAAAGTACGGGCAACGTTCACCGTTTCCGGGTCGCCAAAACGGCAAACGCTGCGTCGTTTCTGCATCGCAGAAAAAATCCGCTTGAACTTTTCGGGCAAAATGGGCCTTATCTGCGCAACAAAATTACCGGAGAGACTCATGGATACCGCACACCCCTACCGTTCTGTTCTTTATATCCCCGGCTCGAAAGACCGTGCATTGGACAAGGCGCGAAACCTGCCTGTGGATGCGATCATTTTTGATCTGGAAGACGCTGTTGCCCCCGATGCCAAGATCGAGGCCCGCGCCACGCTGGCCGCGGCGCTCAGGGAAGGGGGCTATGGCGCACGTGCCAGAATCATCCGCATCAACGGGTTGGACACCGAATGGGGCGCGGGCGATGTGGCCGCGTTGAAGGACGCCGAATGCGATGCCTTCCTGCTGCCCAAGGTGAATTCGGCGGCAGATGTTCAGGCGCTGGCCGATCTTCTGGGCAATGGCAAACCGATCTGGGCGATGATGGAAACCTGTCTGGGCATCCATAATGCCATGGAGATCGCCGCGCACCCGCAATTGCAGGGGTTTGTTGCCGGCACCAACGATCTGGCCAAAGAGCTGAACTGCCGGTTCCGCGCGGATCGGTTGCCCCTGCAAACCTCGCTGCAATTGATGTTGCTGGCGGCGCGGGCGCATACCGTTGTCGCCGTGGACGGGGTGTATAACCAGTTCAAGGACGAAGAGGGGCTCAAGGCCGAATGCGATCAGGGCCGTGATCTCGGTTTCGATGGCAAAACCCTGATCCACCCGGCACAGGTTGACGTGACCAACACCGCCTTTTCGCCTTCGGAAACGGAAATCGACCTGGCCCGCCGCCAGATCGACGCGTTTGAAGAGGTCGAAGCCTCGGGGCAGGGCGTCGCCGTTGTGGATGGCAAGATCGTCGAAAACCTCCATGTGGAAACCGCCAAGAAGATTCTGGCCATGGCCTCGGCGATCGCGGCGTTGTAAGACAGGGGCACACGCCATCTTCTGCAATGAAAGACAGCCACATGACTCTTCTCCTCCTCGGCCTGATCATCTGGTACGCGGCGCATCTGTTCAAACGGGTTGCGCCGGGTATCCGCGAACCCATGGGCGAAAAGGGCAAGGGGCCGATTGCGCTGTTGATTCTGGTCTCGGTCGTTTTGATGGTGACTGGCTTCCGCGCTGCGGATGCCGGGGTGTACTGGGGCCGCACTCCGGCCCTGGCAGGGATCAACAACCTGTTGGTTCTGTTCGGGTTCTACATGTTCGCCGTGTCGGGAATGAAAACCCGCCTGGCCCGCGTTATCCGCCATCCCCAGCTGACCGGGGTCAAGGCCTGGGCCGTGGGGCACCTGCTGGTGAATGGTGAGGTCGAGTCGATCGTTCTGTTTGGCGGATTGCTGGCTTGGGCCGTGATTGAGGTGATCGTGATCAACCGGGCCCAACCGGCCTGGACCAAACCCGACCCGGCCCCGATGAAAAAAGAGGTCATCGCCATTGTCGCCTCGGTACTGCTGTTTGGTGTGGTGGCGATGATCCACGCCTGGCTTGGCTATAACCCGTTTGGATAAACCTATGAAACTTTACCGTTTTTTGTCAGATGACGACACGTCGGCCTTTTGTCACAAGGTCACGGACGCGCTGAACAAGGGCTGGGCGCTGCAGGGTGGCCCCACCTATGCCTTTGATTCGAAACGCGGCGTGATGCGCTGTGGGCAGGCCGTGGTAAAAGAGGTCGACGGCACCTATACCCCCGATACGAAACTTGGAGAGCATTGACATGGCGAAAACCAATCCGGGCCGTTTTTTCGAAGATTACAAGCTGGGCGATGTGATCTACCATGCGGTGCCGCGCACCGTGGCCGAAGGAGAGCGGGCGCTTTATCACGCGCTTTACCCGGCGCGCCATGCACTTTATTCCTCGGACGATTTCGCCGCGCGCTGCGGACTGGAAGGGTCACCGCTGGACGATCTGATCGCCTTTCACGTGGTGTTTGGCAAAACCGTGCCGGATGTGTCGCTGAATGCGGTGGCGAACCTTGGCTATGCCGAGGGGCGGTGGATCCTGCCTGTATACCCCGGAGATACGCTGCGCTCGACCTCGGAAGTGATCGGGTTGAAGCAGAATTCGAACGGGAAATCCGGTGTGGTTTACGTGCGTACACGCGGATTGAACCAACGGGACGAAGTGGTGATGGAATATGTGCGCTGGGTCATGGTGCGCAAAAACGATCTGAACGCTCCTGCGCCCGAGACGGTGATCCCCGAACTCAAAAACGTTCTGTCGGTTGAGGATCTGGCGATCCCGGTGGGGTTGAGTTTTGACGATTATGATTTCGCGCTGGCCGGCGAACCCCATCGCTGGGGGGATTACGAGATTGGCGAACAGATCGATCACGTAGATGGGGTGACCATCGAAGAAGCCGAACACATGATTGCCACGCGCCTGTGGCAGAATACGGCCAAGGTGCATTTTGATGCGACCTTCCGGCCTGACGGGCAGCGGCTGATCTATGGCGGTCATGTGATTTCCATGGCGCGGGCGCTGTCGTTCAATGGGCTGGCCAATGCGCAGATGATCGTGGGGCTGAATGGTGGTGCCCATGCCAACCCGTGTTTCTCGGGGCTGACCGTCAAGGCGTGGTCCGAGGTTCTGGACAAGGCCGAAACCGGTGTACCCGGTGTGGGGGCCATCCGCCTGCGTCTTGTGGCCACCTGCGGGGGCGAGGCGTTTACGCTGAGAGGCGAGGATGGCAAGTATCTGCCCCATGTCCTTCTGGATCTTGATTACTGGGCGTTGATGCCGATCTGAACCGGGTTTGTGCGATGTCGGGGTGACGTGCGTGACCTGCGGCCACGACACCCCACCCGCCATCCCTTGTGCGCGGGCCTTGTGCGCGGGCCGTCAGGGTTTGACCAGTCGTTCCAGCGGGTCATAGGCGAAGCTGTCTTCGGGTTGCCATGCCAGTTTTGGAAGGCTGTCAGGTTTGAAACGAAGGCTGGTGAGTTCGTCTTGGGTAAAGAAGCGGCGACGGGTGACGATGTTTTCCGGGTCCTGCCATGCCGGGCTGAGCGCGCCATCGGTGATCGTGGCGCGAAAGAAGATGTCAACCTGATGAAACCCGTCTTCCGGGTTATGGAATTCGTTGACCAGCAGGGGGGCACCGACGCGGATGGTCAGCCCGGTTTCTTCCAACACCTCACGCGCCAGGTTTTCTGGTAGCGACTGCCCCGGTTCCGCCCCGCCGCCGGGGGCACACCACAGCGTGTTTGCGTCGTTCTGCCCCGCATCGGGAAAGGCGTTGACCAGCAACAGGCGGTTGTCCTTGAGGATCACGGCGCGTGTGGCCAATCGGATTGGGCGGTGTGGCATTTTCGGGTCTTTCCGCTGTGTGTCCTCTTTCATAGGCGGGCAATTGGGCGTATCTCAAGCTACATGTTGAAACCTGTTCTTTTTTCGTTGTCGCTGATCTTGTCCGCTCTCCTGCCCGGGGCGCTGCGGGCCGAATGCGTGGTCCTGCTCCATGGGCTGGCGCGGACTCAGCATTCCTTTGCGGTTCTGGAAGAGGTGCTTGAGGCGCGCGGATACCAGGTGGTGCGCCCGGGGTATCCGTCGACCCGGCACAGCGTGGCCTCTCTGGCCAGTGGAACCTTGCCGCGGGCTTTTAGGGCCTGTGGGGGACAGAAAATCCATGTGGTGACCCATTCCATGGGGGGGATCCTTCTCCGGGTCTGGATGGTGGGTCGGCGTGAACCACAGCTGGGCCGTGTGGTGATGCTGGCCCCTCCCAATCACGGGTCGGAAGTGGTGGACCAGATGGGGGATCTGCATGTGTTTGGCTGGTTCAACGGTCCTGCGGGGCGCCAATTGGGCACTGGCCCGGATGGCATCGCGGCCAACCTGCCTCCTGTCGACTTTGACCTAGGGGTTATTGCGGGGAACCGTTCCATCAACCCTGCGTTTTCCTCGATGATCCCCGGGCCGGATGATGGCAAGGTGTCGGTCGCCTCGACCCGCGTTGAGGGAATGCACGATCACCTGGTTTTGCCGGTGACCCATACGTTCCTGATGTTTGACCCGCTGGTTATTGCCCAGGTGCTGGAATATCTGGATCATGGCCGGTTCGACCATGATCTGAAGCTTGTCGATCTGATCTGGGGCGCAGGAGAGTAGGAGGCGGGATGCTTGAAATGACCTTGACCGGGGCGCAGGTGCTTGGACCAGCCGGGTTAGAGCCACGGGAGTTGGCCCTGTCCTCCGGGCAGATCACCGCCCCCCGGGGACGTCGGGTGGATTTGTCCGGCTATATGATCCTGCCCGGTATCATCGACATGCACGGGGATGGGTTCGAGCGCCACCTCGCGCCGCGCCGCGGGGCAATGAAAGATATGTCCGCTGGCATGATCGCCTCCGAAGCCGAACTGGCCGCCAATGGCATCACCACCGGTGTCATGGCCCAGTTCTACAGTTGGGAAGGTGGTTTGCGTGGCCCGGAATTTGCCGATGGTGTTTTCGCCGCGATGAATGCGGTCCGGGGCGAGGTTGTTACGGACCTGGTTCCGCAACTGCGGTTTGAAACCCATATGCTGGACCATTACGACGCTGTGGAGGCGATGGTGATGCGCCATGGCATCGGCTATGTGGTGTTCAACGACCACCTGCCACATGAACGGCTGGCCAGAGGGCGCACACCCGCGCGTCTGACCGGCACGGCGCTGAAATCCGGGCGTTCGCCCGAGGCGTTGCTGGCGTTATTGCAGGACATGCATCGGCGCAGGGGCGATGTGCCTGCGGCGCTGGATGGTCTGGCGGCGCGGCTGGCGGCGCGTGGCGTACGGCTGGGCAGTCATGATGAGAATACCGCCGAGCATCGCGCCATCTGGGCGGCACGCGGCGTGACCCTTTCGGAATTTCCCGAAACGGCCGAAGCCGCACAGGCGGCACGAGACCGAGGCGATGGGGTGATCCTTGGGTCACCTAACGTGGTGCGGGGCGGGTCGCACAAAGGCAATGCAAGTGCCGCGGACCTCGTGGCCATGGGGCTGTGCGACGCCCTGGCCTCGGATTACCACTACCCGTCCTTGCGACGGGCGGCATTCTCCCTGGTGGATGCGGGTGTGTTGGACCTGAGCGCGGCCTGGGCCCTGCTGTCATCCGGACCTGCACGGTTGCTGGGGTTTGTGGACCGTGGCACGCTTGATCCGGGGAAACGCGCGGATTTCGTGGTGCTCGAGGAAAAGAGCCGACGGCTTTGTATGACGGTTGCGGGGGGGCGGATCAGCTATCTCTCGGGCAATCTGGCCGAGCGGTTGATGTGATGTGACCGGAGTTGGCTGGTATCGGGTGTGCTCGGGGCTACTCACGCGGTGTGTTTGGGCGCTGGTCCAGGCATGGCCCTTTGCAAGGGGAATGCCGCCTGCGGCGGGCGGGGGCGGTTGGCTTTGTGGGCGCAACGCGCCCACAAAGCCAACCGCCGGGCCCAACCAGCGAGGATCGCATCCTGGATGCGACCGCAGTGGGCGGGAGCGCGCCTCTGTTCTGTTCTGTCCTGTGTCGCCTGCTTGCCGGGTTTCCAAGGGGCGGGGCGCTCAGGTGGCGATTCTTCAGGGGGCGATGATGGGCTGTGCTTTCAATGCGGGTTCTGCGACCTCTGCGCCCTCAAAGCCCGAGCCATGTTCGAACCAGGACCGAGGCGCTGCAGCGCCCCACAGCGTCTGGCGCTGAGGGTCTTTCAAATCCCATTTGATCGGCTCAAGATCGGGGTCAACCGTCTGGTAATCCGAACAATAGATTTCGATCCGATGCCCATCCGGGTCCAAGACATAAAGAAAGAACGCGTTGGAAATTCCGTGCCGTCCGGGGCCGCGTTCGATGTTGCCGACCCAACCGGTGGTCGACATCAGATCCAGCAAATCAATGATGGCCATCGGGGTTGGCACCCAGAATGCCGTGTGGTGTAACCTTGGCCCGCGTCCGTTGGTAAAGGCCACGTCATGCACGCCCCCCTTGCGGTGCATCCACGCCGCCCAGACCTTGCCGCTGTCTTCATCCTCGGTGTATTCGGTCGTGCGAAACCCCATGTCGTTGTAAAACCCGACACAGCCGTCGACATCGGCCGAGAACATGTTGAAATGGTCAATCCGCAGCGGGCGCACCCCATTGTACAGCTTGTATTGCTGGTGAATCGGGGGCAATCGCTCCATCTTCACATAGAATTCCAGCGGTATCCCCCAAGGGTCGCGCGTGCGCAGGCACCGCCCCATATGCGGGCGCCCGACCCATGTCACCGGCAATCCCCGCGCCTTGAAAAACGCCTCTGCTCTTTCAAGATCCGGTTCGTCATAAAGCTTGAAACCCAACACCCCCACATCTGCGGTTTCGGCCTGCACCAGAACGACAGAGTGATGCCCCCGCTCTTCCATCGCGCGCAGGTATATGCGGGTCTCATCCTCATACGTCACCTGAAGCCCCAGTGTATCCACATAGAAAGCCCGCGATCGGCCAAGATCGGTGACGCGGTATTCCACGTGGCTTAGCCGCACGATATTGAAATCGGGATAAAGGTTGGGGGCAGGAACAGGCATGGGTGACTCCGCTGATTAATTGTTAACATGTTTGGTAAACTTCAGAGCCCTGTCAAGTTGACAGTGTTGTGCGCCGCGCAGGTGGTGAACTGCGCCAGGCTGCGCCCATGCTCTTGCGCCATTGCCTTTGCGCGGCGCGATGCCGTGGTGTTCAGGGCGCTGGTCCACGCCGATGCCCGTATCGCGCTTGTGCAAAGGACCGGAACACCGCGCGGTCCCTGTCGGGTTACGCGCCGCGCCGTCGGGTTCTGAACCCGCTGACCGCCATGAGCGCCAGAAGATAAACCGTGGCGGCGACAAACCCGACCGCCGTGCCGAGCCCCATGCCAAAGGCGGCAAAGCTCCACGCAACTGTGCCGGTATAAACCAGCAAACAGACCAATCCGAACGGATAGGCCCCAATGACCGCACCCACGGCGGCGGGCCCGTATTCGAGGTGAATGATCAGGAACAGCGGCATCGAGGCCACCGGGAACCCGGCCAGAAGCCCGGCCCAGACCGGCCCGACCACATGTGCCAGCCCGGTCAGAGTCAACACAATTGCGGCGGCCAGGGCGGCGCGAATGACCACCTCTTTCATGCCGATCCTGGGTTTGCGGGCAATCCCCCCCTGCGCCACACGCCGCATCAACGCGGACACCAGAACAACCGCGCCCAACGTCACCGCGCTGGCGGCCCAGGCGTTCAACTCCAACGGACGCAGGGCCAGCGCAACGGCCAGAAAGGCCGCGACACTGCCCAGCAATGCCAACACCACATTGCCAGGGGTCTGCGCATGCGCAAGCCGGGCATAGACATAGGCCAGCACCACGTTCCCGGCCAATCCTCCCATGGCGAATAACGCGGCATCGGCGGCAAAACCGACACCCTGCTCCACCCCGATGAAATAAAGCACGATGGCGATCCCATGGGGATAGCCCGCCAACACCCCGGCCACCTTGGGACCGGCGCGCTCGGCGATCCAGCTTAGGCCGACGACCACCACAAGGGTGACAAGGATCTTGATCAGGAAAAGCATGGCTGACGGAAACCGGGGCGCAAAGGCAACAGCGAGGCGGGCTGTCAGGCCCGATGAGCGCCGTCCGACAGGGTTTTCACGAAATCCAGCACCTCGCGCACCGGCTTGCCCGCGCCGATCTGGCTGACAATCGCGCTGCCCACCACTGCGCCGTCGGCGACCCTGGCAATCGCTTCGGCCTTGTCGGGTGTGTTGATGCCGAATCCCACGATCACCGGCAAATTCCCTGCGGCCTTGATCCGGGCCACTTCGGGGGCGACGTCGCCCGCTTCGGCCTCGGCTGCGCCGGTGATCCCGGTGATCGAAACGTAGTACACAAAACCGGACGTGTTCTGCATCACCTTGGGCAGGCGTTTGTCATCCGTTGTCGGGGTCGCCAGACGGATGAAATTCAACCCCGCCGCCTGGGCAGGAAGGCACAGCTCTTCGTCCTCTTCCGGGGGCAGATCCACCACGATCAACCCATCAATCCCCGCCGCCCTGGCATCGCTCAGAAAGGTATCAACGCCCCGGCTGTAAATCGGGTTGTAATAGCCCATCAAAACGATGGGCGTGGTGTCGTCGGTTTTGCGAAACTCGGTGGCAAGCTCCAGCGTGCGTTGCAGCGTCATGCCCGCATCCAGGGCCCGTTGACCGGCAAGCTGGATCGTCGGGCCATCCGCCATCGGGTCGGTAAAGGGCAGACCCAGTTCGATGATGTCTACGCCTGCACCGGGCAATCCCTTGACCACGTCGAGCGAGGTCTCGTAATCCGGGTCGCCTGCCATGACATAGGCGACAAACGCCTTCTTGCCCTCGGCCTCAAGGGCGGCGAACTTGGCGTCGATACGGGTCATGCTGGTCTCTCCGAAAATCTGGTCTTGAAAGGGTTTGCAGAAAAACGGGCGGGAAATCAATTGCCCTTCGCATCCCGTCTCCGATCTGTCGCGTCTCTATCGCGTCTCGTGTCCATCGCCTGGGTGCCCTGCGCGGGTTGGGGTCCCACCGGGCGCATACAGGGCGCAGCGTTAACGTTTGGACGCAACGTTCGGTGCAAGGAGGCATTTCTGGGGGGGTGCCTTCTCCGGTGCCGCTTCTGTGCCGCGTGGGTGCGCAAAAGTCACCCCCGTTGCATTGGGCCACCGGGGGCGCTTTGAGGGATTAACTTTTGCTCCCCACGCCGCCCTTGCCCTTTTGCGCGCTGCGCCTTATGTGCCAAGGCTGATACGTAAACCGGAGGCCTGTCATGGGGTTCAAAATGGGGATCGTGGGCCTGCCCAATGTTGGCAAATCCACGCTGTTCAACGCGCTGACGAAAACCGCTGCCGCACAGGCCGCGAACTTTCCGTTCTGTACCATTGAACCCAATGTGGGCGAGGTCGGTGTGCCCGATCAACGTCTTGATAAGCTTGCAGAAATTGCACAATCTAAACAGGTTGTTCCAACCCGGATGACCTTTGTGGACATCGCGGGTCTGGTCAAAGGTGCCTCCAAGGGCGAAGGGCTGGGCAACCAGTTTCTGGCCAATATCCGCGAAGTGGATGCCATCGCCCATGTGCTGCGCTGTTTCGAAGACGGCGACGTCACCCATGTCGAGGGTCGCGTGGACCCGGTGGCTGATGCGGAAACCATCGAAACCGAACTGATGCTGGCCGATATCGAGTCGATCGAAAAACGCCTGGTCAATATTCTGCGCAAGGTGCGCGGTGGCGACAAAGAAGCGGTACAACAGGAACGCCTTTTGAAACAGGCACTTGCGGTATTGGAAGATGGCAAACCCGCGCGGGTGGTCGAGGTCGATGAAGACGACCGGAAAGCATGGAATATGCTCCAGCTTCTGTCGACAAAACCGGTGCTTTATGTCTGTAACGTAGGGGAATCCGAGGCGGCAGAAGGAAATGAACACGTCGCCAAGGTGGCCGCCATGGCCGCTGAACAAGGTAATTCCCACGTGATTATCTCGGCCCAGATCGAAGAGGAAATCAGCCAGCTCGAAGCCGAAGAAGCGGAGATGTTTCTTGAGGAAATGGGGCTGAGCGAGGCCGGACTGGACCGTTTGATTCGCGCTGGTTACGAACTGTTAAACCTTGAGACGTATTTTACGGTTGGCCCCAAGGAAGCGCGCGCATGGACCATCAAAAAAGGTACGTTGGCCCCACAGGCTGCCGGTGTGATCCACGGGGACTTTGAACGCGGATTCATCCGTGCGGAAACGATTGCCTATGACGACTACGTCGCGCTGGGCGGTGAGCAACCGGCCAAAGAGGCGGGAAAGATGCGCGCGGAAGGCAAAGGGTACGAGGTCAAGGATGGCGACGTTCTGCATTTCCTCTTCAATGCCTGAGCCACTGCCTGAACCTGTCCCGGGCCTGCCCCGGCGCGTAGCGGAATACGGAATACCTGACCTTTTGAGCGGAACGTTTCGTGCCTAAAGCGTCCTGCCAAAAAAACTGAATCACGGGTTTTTGGCAGGACGCTTTAGCTGGTGCTTTCATCCCGTTTGGGTTCAGGGACAGGATCGTATCCGCATTGCCCCCAGGGGTTACACCGCCCAATCCGTTTGGCCGCCATCCATCCACCCTTGATCGCGCCATGTTTTTCCAGCGCTTCCAGTGCATAGGCGCTGCAGGTGGGTTGATAGCGGCAATTAAACCCGACCCAGGGTGAAAAGACCAACCTGTAACCTTTGATCGGCAGGGCAAGAAGATGGGCGAGCGGGGTCATTTGTGATCCGTTGGGGAATTATGCAGCTTTTTCAGAGCGTAAATAAGATCCCCCTGCAGCTCTTTGAAGGGGCGGTCTGCCGTGGCATTGGCGCGACCGATCAGCACATAGTCATGCCCCGGCCTGGCGTGGGTGGGCAGAACCAACCGCGCCACCTCGCGCAGTCGCCGTTTGGCGCGGTTGCGGGCCACGGCATTGCCGACCTTTTTGGAGCAGGTGAACCCGATATGTACGGTCGGGTCGCCATCTTTGCGCGCACGCATCTGCACCATCATCGCTTTGGTGCCCTGCCGTCTGGCGCGGGCGGCGGCAAGAAACTGGGACCTTGCAGTCATCACCCGGATGTCAAATTCCGGGCAAACGGAAACCGCCGGAGGCATATTCCCCGTTTTCGTGTCGGGGGCCTCCGGCGGTGTCATGTCCGTCAACAGATCGGCGAGGGCTTACGCGCTCAGCGATTTGCGACCGCGAGCGCGGCGTGCGTTGATGATTTTGCGACCGGCTTTGGTGGCCATGCGCGAACGGAAACCATGGCGGCGCTTGCGAACCAGGTTCGAGGGTTGGTAGGTGCGTTTCATCGCAACGTCTCCGGCTTTGTTGGGCAGGCGCGAATGGAATCGCGGATGTCCGTGTATATTCTGAAGCCCGGTCTATAGGCCCAGCCTCACCCCATGTCAAACCTCTGCGGCGGGTTTTGTGACAAAAACCGCCTTGCAAATGTTACAAACTCGTCAAAACACCTCATTTTCGCGGTGTATCAATCGCAAACGATCAAGCGGGCGTGACCGGGGGCGTTTTGGGTGGGTTTTCAGCCCATGTTCGGCTCTATAAGGGACCTGCAAACGACCATAGCAAAGACTGAACCCTGACCGTTCCCCTGACAGAGATCCTCGTGACCGACAAACCTTCTTCCTCACTCTTGCGCCATCTGCCCTTGGTTCTGATCGGAACGGGGGCCGTTCTGGGGGCGATTTTCTTCGGGGATTACCTGAGCTTTGAAACCCTGCGCGACAATCGAGAGGTGTTGATTGCCTTTCGCGATGCCCACTATGTCTGGGCGGCTCTTGGGTTCATCGGTCTTTATGCCGTGATCGTAGCGTTTTCCCTGCCCGGCGCAACGATTGCGACGCTGACCGGCGGCTTCCTGTTCGCCACGTTTCCCGGGGCGCTTTTCAACATCACTGCGGCAACAGTTGGGGCAACGGCCATCTTCCTGGCCGCCCGCTGGGGGCTTGGCGCGCGATTGGGGGCGCGGCTGGAACAATCGGATGGGGCGGTCAGGCGCATCAAGGACGGGATCGACGAAAACCAATGGTCCATGCTGTTCCTGATGCGGCTGGTGCCTGCGGTGCCGTTCTTTGTGGCCAACCTGTTGCCAGCGTTTCTTGAGGTGCCTTTACGCCGCTTCGTGATTTCCACGTTCTTCGGTATCATTCCGGGAGGGGTGGTTTACACGTCGGTCGGGGCGGGGCTGGGCGAGGTGTTTGAGCGTGGGGAAACTCCGAATCCTGGAGTTATCTTTGAGCCGCATATCCTGTTGCCAATTCTCGGTCTGTGTGGGCTCGCAGCCTTGCCGATTGCCATCAATCTGGTGCGTGGCAAAGCGGTTTGACGCTGCTTTCATCAAAACAACGACGCCCCATTCGAGGCACATGAGGACATGACACTGGACAAGATCAAAACGGATATTCTGATCATCGGCGCGGGGTCCGGTGGATTGTCGATGGCGGCAGGCGCGGTTCAAATGGGGGCGGATGTGGTCCTGTTGGAGGGGCACAAGATGGGCGGGGACTGCCTCAATTATGGCTGTGTTCCATCCAAGGTGTTGATTGCCGCGGGGAATACGGCACAGGCACAGCGTGTCGGGAGGGCATTCGGCGTGCCCCCTGTGGACCCAAAGGTGGACTTCGCCGCCGCCAAACGCCATGTCGCGGAGGTGATCTCAGCCATCGAACCCCATGACAGCGTGGAGCGTTTCGAAGGTTTGGGGGTGAAGGTGATCGAAGATTTCGGTGCGTTCACCGGCCCCGACAAGGTCAGGGCGGGGAATACCGAAATCACCGCCCGGCGGATCGTGATCGCAACCGGATCCTCTCCGTTTGTTCCGCTGATTCCCGGATTGGAAACAGTGCCTTATCTCACCAATGAAACTCTGTTTGACGATACCGAGCGCCCGGATCACCTGTTGATCATTGGCGGTGGTCCGATCGGCATGGAAATGGCGCAGGCGCATCGCCGCCTTGGGGTTCAGCTCACTGTGATCGAAGGGGACAAGGCGCTGGGCCGCGATGACCCCGAACTGGCCGGGGTTGTGTTGGAGCAGATGCGCGCGGAAGGGGTCGAAATCGCCGAAAATGCCCTGGCCAAGGAAATACGTGGCACAGCAGGGGCGATTGAGGTCGAAACTCAGGACGGTCGCGTGTTCAAAGGCAGTCACCTGTTGATGGCCGTTGGGCGCACGCCCAATATCGACCGGTTGAACCTTGAGGCCGCCGGGATCTCCCATAACCGCGCGGGCATTATCGTGGATGCGTCCATGAAAACCAGCAACCGCAAAGTTTACGCCATTGGGGACGTCGCCGGGGGCAAACAGTTCACACATGTAGCCGGGTATCAGGCCGGGTTGATCATCCGTTCGGCCCTGTTTGGTCTGCCCGCCAGGCAACGTACCGATCACATCCCTCACGCCACCTATACCGCGCCGGAACTGGCGCAGGTGGGGTTGAGCGAAGCCGAGGCGCGTGAAAAACATGGCGACAAGGTCGAGGTGATCCGGTTCGAATACGCTGGCAATGACCGCGCAATCGCGGAAGGCAAAACCAAAGGCCTGATCAAGGTGATGGTGGTCAAGGGCCGTCCTGTGGGGGCGGGGATCGTGGGCCATCAGGCGGGTGAGTTGATTGCCACTTGGTCTCTTGCCATTGCCAATGGAATGAAAATGTCGGGCATTGCCGCCATGGTGGTGCCCTATCCCACGATTGCCGAAATCAACAAGCGGGCGGCGGGGGCCTATTTCTCACCTCGATTGTTTGATAACCCTAGGGTGAAACAGGTGGTGCGGCTGGTGCAACGCTGGTTGCCCTGAACGCAGTTGCCATCGCATGGGGGTGGCACAGGCAAACGGATCAGGTTCCTGAAAACAGGGGCGGAAATCGGGAGGGTGGATGCTGAATTCCTTGTCGGGTCGCTTTTTGATCCTGACCACCATCTTTGTCATGTTGGCCGAAGTTCTGATTTTTGTGCCCTCCATTGCGCGGTTTCGGGAAGATTACCTTCTGTCGCGATTGGAACGGGCACAGATTGCATCCCTGGCCCTGTTGGCCGATGACATGATTGATGCGGATCTGGAAGAAGAACTGCTGCGCAATGCGCAGGTGTTCAACGTGGTTTTGCGCCGTGACGAGGCGCGCCAGTTGATGCTGTCCTCTCCCATGCCGCAGCCGATCCACGAAACCTTCGATCTGCGCGATGCCCCGGCATTCGAGCTTATTGGCGACGCATTGGGTCGGTTGACGGATCGCACGCCACGGGTGATCCGGGTGATTGGCAATCCCGTGCGCGAGGCCGGGTTGTTGATCGAAGTGACCATGGACACGGCCAAGCTGCGTATGGCGATGATCGACTATGGGCTGCGGATTCTGGCCCTGTCCGCCGTCATTTCGGTCTTTACCGCGATCCTGCTTTTTCTGGCTGTGCGGGTGTTTCTGGTCCATCCGATCAAGCGTGTCGTGGCGCAGATGCAAAGCTATGCCGCAGATCCGGAAGATGCGCGGCGGGTGATTGTGCCAAGCGCGGGGGTGAGCGAACTGCGTGAAGCCGAGGATGCGTTACAGTCGCTTGAGACACAGCTCACGGGGGCGTTGAAACAGAAAGAACGGCTGGCCCAACTGGGCAGCGCCGTGGCCAAGATTTCGCACGACCTGCGTAACATCCTGACCAGCGCCCAGTTGTTCACTGACCGAATCGAAATGTCCGAGGACCCGGGGGTCAAACGCATGGCACCCAAGCTGGTCAACTCGATTTCCCGGGCGGTGTCGCTTTGCGAAAACACGCTCGCCTTTGGCAAGGCCGAGGAGCCGGTTCCACGCATTATCCGAGTTCAAATTCTTGATATCGTTGAAGATGTTGTGGCGTCTGAACAGCTTGCCGCCGGGGATTCCCCATTGCGTTTTCTGGTGGATGTCCCGGATGATCTGGAGATTTCAGCCGATGCCGAACAGCTATACCGGGTTCTGTCCAACCTCGTGCGCAACGCGCGTCAGGTGATCGTCGCGACGGGTCAGCCAGGGGAAATTACGGTGCAGGCGGGAGAGGATCACGCGGTGTGGTGGATCAAAGTCGCCGACACTGGTCCGGGCCTCCCTCTCAAAGCGCAGGAACACTTGTTCACGCCGTTTCAGGGGGGAATTCGAAAAGGGGGAACCGGGCTTGGTCTGGCGATTTCCGCAGAACTGGTGCGGGGTCATGGGGGCAGTCTGACGTTGCAACGTACCGGCCAGGAGGGCACGGAGTTCTTGGTTGTGCTGCCGAAAAACCAGCCGGAGATTTCCGGGTAACTATCAGAAATCAAAGCGTGTGTATTCTGATCTGAGTGGGGAGTTCCAAAGGGTTTGAGCTGTGATTTCCTGTCTTTGAGGCAGATATGGGAGGTCAGAAACGGGCAGACCGCATCCCGTTGAATTGCGCGCGCGCGACTGAACTGGCGGGCGCACTGGCCGAACAGGAAAATACGCCCACCGAAAAACGCGTCGCAAGGTCACATGACGGTTTTTGGCGTGCTTTTGGAAATCTCTGACGGAAACCTCTGGGGCTTCTTCACGCCTGACGAATGCGACAGTTTCTTCAACGCGGCAGGATATGAAACCAACTGAGAGGAATACGCTTTAGGGTCCGTACTCAATTAGCGGTTTCCCTTTGGGCCGTTGTTCTGATTCACTTCCACCAGAAACAGGCGGGAGATCGTGATGGCAAAGACCCT
>PDRZ01000040.1 GCA_002747035.1 Rhodobacterales bacterium | reverse complement strand
AAAGCGGGCTCTGTGACAAGGTGTTGGTGGACCCGGACGAAAAATACACCCAGGATCTGCTCGCGGCCATGCCAAGGTTTGAATTCGCCCCGGTGGCGTAAGCGGCACTGAGAAGATGCGGTGATGGTGGGGCGATTTCCCCCGTCGCCGCGTGTTTTCGCTACCGCTTGATCCCCGATGTGGCGGGTCTGGAGGAATGCTCGTGGTGAATGCGAGCCAAAACGGCTACGGTTCACCCCGAAACTGCAAAAGCGCCGGGGAACCCGTCAAATGAGCAAAAGCCCCAATCGCATCCGACGTCTGAAGCATATTGAAGCCTTCTCTGCGGTGATCTCTACCGGATCGATTTCGGCCGCCGCGCGTCAGCTTGGCGTTTCTCAACCCGCTGTGAGTCAGTTGATCAAAGCGCTGGAAGATGCCCTCGGAGCACCGCTCTTTGTGCGCCGCAACGGCGCGATTTTTCCAACCGCGCGGGCCGAAGCGCTTCGGGAAGATGCGGTCGATCTTCTGGCCCATCTGGACCGTTTTCAGGCGCAACTGAGCCACAAGAATACCGGCGTGCTTTCCACCATCCGCCTGTCGGCCAGTGTCAGTATCATGACCGAGCTGTTGCCGGAGCTGATCTCCAGCCTTGCGCAACAGGATCCATATCTGAAGTTTTACGTCAGCTCCGTACCGCAGGGCGCGATGGTCTCGGCTCTGGTTCAGGGCCATATTGATTATGCCCTGCACAGCCGGGCGCTGGATCATCCGGGGCTGCACAATGAAAACCTCATTGAATCGCATCAGGTCGCCGTCATGGCCAGAGATCATCCCCTGGCGGCGAAGAAAACCCTGACCATTCAGGATTTTAACGGGTGCCGGTTCATCAGTTCCACCAAGAACGACCCCTCCTACCATGACTTCAACACCCTGTGCCGCCTTGCGCGCGTTTCCGTGAATACGGTTTTCCAGTCCCCTTTCTCCAACCTGAACATTCAAATGGTCCGCCCGATGCAGGCGGTTACGTTCAGCAACGAAATCGTTGTGCGTTCGATCCTTGCGCGGACGCCTGAGCTGTTGATGCGGTATGTCGAGGGTGTTGACCTGAAAACCCCGATTTATCTGGCCTGCGCCGATTGGCAAAACGGCACGGAAACACATCAACTGCTCTGCGAAAAGATTCGCAACCTGTCGTTTACCTCCGACCCATGAGCCCTGACACAGGCTACAATACCCGAACCGACCGGGCGTGCCATAAACCTTCCGTCTAAATCGGGCAGAGGTCGCCGCCACTTGAAAACATTTTTGGGGTGCACTCTTTGAGTGCTACACATTTTGGGCATGCAAGATACATAACCATTTGATTTCCCGCCGGGCAACATGCGGAGTGGGAAAATGGCACGGTCAGACATGAGCGATCTGGAATGGGAATTTATCAAGCCAGCCCTTCCCAAAATCAGTCGAGGCGTGAAACGGGTCGATGACAGGCGTGTGATCAACGGCATCTTTTATGTTCTGCGCACCGGTATCCCATGGTGTGATTTACTGCCTGGCACGCAGTTGCGCAGAAATGTCACGAGTATTTGTATCGGCCAAGCGGGATGTTCCGCCCGGTTTCGACGATTTCGCAGCAACGCGTTCGCCATAACGATGAGCTTGCGCATGATGGCTGTGATGGCCAGCCTTTTGCTCTTTCCGGTCGAAACCAGCTGCTCGTATTTTGCTTTCATGTCAGAATTGAAGCGGTACGCCCCTCTTCAACGGACACGCCCGCCTTGATCTTGCGGACGTTATGTTGCGACAGGGTGAGCTTGTTGAAGGGAATGCCCTGCGCCTGGGTCAGAATGTTTTCTGGTGGCCATGATGTGATCTCCTGTTGATGTGAACCAGCAGGTCGGGGCGCTCTCACCCGCAATCCGATCACATGAAAACGGCCCCGCGCTTTCTCTGGGAGAGCGGGGCCGCGGGGATCGTCATTCGAACGGGAGCAGGGTGGTCAGAACATCTCGCCGTGGCATCCGAACCCGTGCTTATCGATGTCACACAACGCCTTGTAGCGCTTGACCATGACCGCGTGGTCCGACATCAGGTTGACAAGCCGCACATAAAGCTCGCGGTGTTCCTGTTCGCACTGGTCCAGCCAGGCTTCCATATTCACAGCGTCATACATCCACGGACCGGCCGCCAGCAGGCCCATCGCCTCGTCGTGTTGATTGCATACCTTGATGGCAACCCTGTCGGCCGAATATTCCTGCGCGCGGGTGGTGGATGTTCCAAGAGGTTTCAAAAGGTTGGGAATAAGGCCCACAACCATCCGCCAC
>PDRZ01000038.1 GCA_002747035.1 Rhodobacterales bacterium | reverse complement strand
CCCTGCCGCACTTGCTGACATCCCGTCCCCGAGCGCAGCCACAAACCGCGCCCGCAGATCGTGTGAATACGGTCGCCCCATCTCGCCATCCTCCTGCCTAGACTACGACAAAGGGAATCAGAAAGCGCCGCACTTGGGACCCCCCCGAGTCAGCCTGATCGGGAACAACTCTAACCTGCGCGGTTTGCAAACCGACGCGTGAAGGGACCGGTCAGGGCCGTGTCAGACCTCAGGATTTAAAATCATGTCAGAAGTGGCGCAATGACCCCGAGGGCAGGTCCGGTGTCGAAACGATCAGGTCCGGCGCAGGCGGATCACTACGTCGACGCTTGCAATCTCGGCCCCTTTGGGCGCGTCGGGCAGGTTCGAAATCTGCATCCGTTCGGTTGCGGCATCGGTCAGTTCACCGCTGTCTTCCCAGTAGAAATGCGGGTGTTCCGTAGTGTTGGTATCGAAATAGCTTTTCGATCCGTCCACCGTGATCTCGCTCATCAAGCCAGCATCGCAGAAGGCGCGCAGGGTGTTGTAGACCGTGGCGAGGGATACAGGCTCTTGGGAACCGCGCGATGCCTCGAACAGGCTTTCCGCCGTCACATGGCGATGGTTGCCATCGCCGACCAGAAGTGCGGCAAGCGCAAGCCGTTGGCGCGTCGGACGCAGGCCAGCCGAAGCCAGCCATGCGGTGCTGCGGTCTGTTCCATCGGTGCCGGTGATATTTCTGGTGCCTGTCATTGCGTCAATATATGGTGTTGCTGCCCTTGTTTCAATTGAAAATGAAACGCAAATGCGTGCGCCCCAGGTGCGTCCAGAGGGACCCGCGCCCTTGCAGGCCCCTTTTGCTCAGTGCTAGAGGGGATCAACTTTGAACAGGCAGACAAATGAGGGGGTGCTAGTATGGCCCAATATCCGAGCAGTTTTGATCGCGACGATCTGTTGAAATGCGCACGAGGCGAATTGTTTGGCCCGGGCAACGCACAACTGCCGGAGCCGCCGATGCTGATGATGGACCGGATTCTGGACATCTCGGGCGATGGCGGCGTTCATGGTAAGGGGCACGTGCTGGCCGAGTTCGATATCGCGCCCGACCTGTGGTTTTTTGACTGTCATTTCCCCGGCAACCCGATCATGCCCGGTTGCCTTGGGCTTGATGGGTTGTGGCAGCTGACTGGTTTTAACTTGGGCTGGCGCGGCTGGACCGGGCGCGGCTATGCGCTGGGCGTGGGCGAGGTGAAGCTCAAGGGCATGGTGCGTCCGGACCGCAAGATGCTGACCTACAAGATCGACTTCACCAAGGCCGTGCAAACCCGCCGCCTGACCATGGGCGTCGCCGACGGCATCGTCGAGGCCGATGGCGAGGTGATCTATGAGGTCAAGGACATGAAGGTGGCGCTGAGCGAGAGTTAAGGCGCGCGGGGTGGGCAATTTCGCCTGCTAACCGGCGCGCTGCGCCCAGAAAGAAACGTTTGCATGACCAAGATCGTCTGGTTGTCCGATCTGCATTTTTTGGCTAATGGCGATGTTCTGGGGCATGACCCACGCGCACGTCTGGACGCGGCCATCCGCCATATCAATGCGCATCATGCCGATGCCGATCTGTGTGTGATTTCTGGCGATCTGGTGAACCGGGGCACGGTGGGCGACTATGCCGCGCTTGCCGAACGGCTGAAGACACTCGCGATACCCTACTTTCCGATGGTCGGCAATCACGATAATCGTGACCTGCTGCGCACATTTTTGGCCCTGCCGGACCAGGTCATGCCCGGGTTTGTTCAATATGCCATACCGACCGAAGACGCCGCCCTGATCTGCCTCGACACGCAGAAAACCGGGTCCGGTGCCGGGGCCTTCTGCCAAGAGCGCCTCGATTGGCTGGACGCCGCGTTGACAGACGCAGCAGATCGTCCAGTTGTTTTGTTCATGCACCATCCTCCGGCCTCACTGGGCCTTCCGATGCAGGACTCCGAAAACAATCTGGATGGCGCCCGCCTTCTGGAACTCCTATCAAACCACGACAACCTGCGCTACATGTGCATTGGGCATGTTCACCGGCCTGTCACAGGCACCTATTCCCTTTGCCACGATGCGTTCGCTACTCTATCAGGCACCGCCACCTCGACCGCATTGGGATTGGGACAGCTTTGCGCCCGCTAAAGAAGCCCCCGATCTGGGCATCCCGACGCTCACAGGCACCGGGATCACGCTTCAGTATCACCAATTCTGTACATATGAATTGGGAACAGGTCAGGGCGTTAAAATGTGACTGTCCGCGATCCTCGCAATCTGGTTGCGCGGCCCGATCAGCCTGTCTATCAAAGGTATTGACAGAAAAAGGGGGTCGCACATGCGTCGTGTCGTCATCACCGGTCTGGGCGTAGTTTCCAGCATCGGCAATAATGCCAAGGAGGTTTTGGCCTCTCTGAAAGCCGGGACATCCGGCATCACCGCGAATGAGGCGATGGCGGAGCATGGGTTCCGCAGCCAGATCGCGGGCGACATCAAGCTGAACGTTGCCGATCACGTGGACAAGCGGACCCTGCGTTTCATGGGGCCGGGGGCGGCCTATGCCTATATCGCGATGCAACAGGCGATTACGGATTCGGGGCTGGAGGAAAGCGATATCGTCAATCCGCGCACCGGGCTTGTGGCCGGGTCGGGCGGGCCATCGACCAGCGCCATGCTTGCCGCTCACCAGACCGTTTTGAAAACCGGCGCAACCAAGCGGATTGGCCCGTTTGCCGTGCCAAAGGCCATGTGTTCCACCGTGTCGGCCAACCTCGCCACAGCGTTCCAGATCAAGGGCATCAACTATTCCATCACCTCGGCCTGTTCCACATCGCTGCATTGCATCGGCAACGCGGCGGAACAGATCATGATGGGCAAGCAGGACGTTATGTTTGCCGGTGGCGGCGAAGAACTGGACTGGACACTGTCCTGTCTGTTTGATGCCATGGGGGCGATGTCGTCCAAGTATAACGATACGCCCGAGCGCGCCAGCCGCGCCTTTGATGCGGATCGCGACGGGTTTGTGATTGGTGGCGGCGGCGGGATTGTCGTGCTTGAGGATCTGGACCATGCGCTGGCGCGCGGGGCTAGGATTTACGCGGAAGTTACCGGCTATGGTGCCACCTCGGATGGGGCTGACATGGTGGCCCCGTCGGGCGAAGGCGGCGAGCGTGCAATGCGGCTTGCCCTGTCCACGCTGCCCGAGGGGCGCAAGGTCAGCTATATCAACGCGCATGGGACCTCGACCCCCGTTGGCGATGTGGGGGAAATCAAAGCAGTGCGCCGGGTGTTTGGCGAAGGCACAACCCCGCCGGTATCTTCGACCAAGTCGATGACGGGTCACAGCCAGGGGGCGACGGGCGCACAGGAGGCGATCTATTGCCTGCTCGCGTTGGAGCATGATTTCATCATTCCTTCGATCAATGTCGAAACGCTGGATCCCGCGTTGAAACCGGAAGAAATTGCCACGTCGCGCGTCGATAATGCTGGGCTGGATTCGGTGATGACAAACTCGTTTGGCTTTGGTGGCACCAACGGGTCGATGGTTATGTCAAAGTATCTTGGTTAAGGGGATATCGGCATGAGTGAAGCGTTGAAAGGCAAACGCGGTTTGATCATGGGCGTGGCTAATGAACGGTCCATTGCCTGGGGGATTGCCAAGGCGATGGCCGAGGCCGGAGCCGAACTGGCCTTTACATATCAAGGTGAAGCATTCGGCAAGCGATTGGCCCCCCTAGCCGAAAGCCTGGGTAGCGATTTTATGGTGGACGTGGATGTCACCGATGACGCGTCGCTGGACAACGCGTTTGAAAAGTTGAACGCGCGTTGGGACAGTATGGATTTTCTTGTCCATGCCATCGCCTATTCGGACAAGGCTGAATTGACCGGGAGGTTCATGAATACCAGCAGGGAAAATTTCAAGAACTCGATGGATATCAGCGCCTATTCCTTTGTCGAGGTGGCCCGTCGGGCGCATCCGATGATGGTTGAAAATGGCGGGACTCTGTTGACGCTGACCTATATGGGGTCCAACCGCGTGACTCCAAATTACAACGTGATGGGGGTGGCCAAGGCGGCTCTGGAAGCGTCGGTGCGCTATCTTGCCAACGATCTGGGGCCTGAGGGCATTCGCGTCAACGCCATAAGCCCTGGGCCGATGAAAACCCTTGCCGGTTCTGCCATCGGTGGCGCGCGCAAGACGTTCAAACACACGGATCAGAATGCACCTATGCGGGCGAACGCGACGCTTGAGGCCGTGGGGGGCACGGCGGTTTACCTTGCCTCTGATGCCGGAGCCTGTACCACCGGTGAGATTATCCGGGTTGATGGAGGTTTCCACGTTTTGGGGATGCCGCAGCAGGACCATCTCTGACTGTTCCATCTACGGTTTTGTCGGGGCGTAATCCAAAGGGGCGCTTCCGCGCGCTCTTTTTACACGGGTTTCAAGGCGACGCTTCTTTTGAGGTGTCGTTTTGGGTTTTGGGGCGGGTTGAATTGAGGTTGGTCGCCGCGAGTTGCGTGGTCCGGTTTTGTCGGATTTTGGCGAATCGGGTGTTTTTCTACCAACTGGCAGAGCCCTGAAACGCAGCACACGGTGTTCATGTTGCCATGAACACCGCGCGTTGCACTGTCGGAATTCTAAAGGTAATAAAAATATCTTTCCTTAATATTCCCTGAATTTGCCTGTTCGAATCGATTCGGCAAAGTCAGGTATTCCTGACCTGACACTCGTAGGGATGGTGCGAATCAGGATTTTCGAAAGGTAAGGTAGTGCGGCGTGCGCCCTTCGCGCAGAGCTTTTTGCTCATAACGCGTGGAAATCCAGTCGTCCCACGGCCTGCGCCAGTCCTCGGGCTTTTCTGCCAGCCATTCGAACCCATGGCGCGGCACCTGTTCCAGGGTCTGGCGCACATAGTCGGGGATATCCGTTGCCACGCGGAAGATCGCGCCGGGTTTCAGCACCCTTGCCAGCGGTTCGAGGTGTTCGGGTGTCACGAAGCGGCGTCGGTGGTGGCGTTTCTTCGGCCAGGGGTCGGGATAAAGCAGAAAGGCGCGGGAAATGCTGGCTTCGGGTAAAACGTCGAACATATCGCGTGCATCGCCCGGATGAATGCGAATATTGTTGCATTTCGCTTCGCGGATCTTGCCCAACAGCATGGCCACGCCGTTGATATAGGGCTCACAGCCGATAAAGCCCACGCCGGGGTTCTGTGTGGCCTGATGCACCATGTGCTCACCCCCGCCAAACCCGATTTCCAACCAGATGTCGCGGGTTCCGAATTGCCCGGCAAAATCGAGAACTGCGCGATCGGGGTTTTCATTCCACCCCACCTTACCCGGCGACAGCTTGGCCAAGTCTTCATCAAGATAGGCCTCCTGGCTTTTGCGCAGGCCTTTGCCTTTGAAACGGCCATAAAAGTTGCGCCACGGCGCGCCGGAGGGGTGGTTGGTGGGGGTATCATCTGTGCTCATGGCCGCGGGGTTTACCGCGCGACAGTGATCTGTGCAACGCCTCAGAGCGCGGCCGAAGGCCGAGCCCCGACGTTTTCGAACCAGGTGCGTGTCGCGTCATTGCCTTCGGGGATGCGGGTTTTGATCACCCGGGCAAAGTCGATGAACACGAAGGTGGTGATATCGGCCAAAGTGAACCGATCTCCGGCCACGAAGGGGCGGCGTTGCAAGTGATTTTCCAACATGTCGAAAAACGCCGTGAGGCGCAGTTTACCTCGTTCGGCCAGTTCAGGAATCTGGGCTAGGTCAAGCGGCCCGGGCAGAGCCCGGCCCTTGAGATGTGGGTTGGTGTTGCGCAACACCTCGGCCACTGGCATTCCACCCTGTTGTTCGGCAATGGCGTTCCACATGGCGATTTCGGCCTTTTCCTCGGGGGTGGTGCCCATGAGGGGCGGCTCGGGATGCAGCGCCTCAAGATAGGTGGCGATGGCGATGTTTTCGGTCAGTGTCTGGCCTGTATTGGTGACCAGCGTGGGCAGGGTGGCGCGCGGGTTGATGGCCCGGAACGCGTTGGAGAGTTGTTCCCCCTTGGCGATGGAAATGTCACGGGTTTCGATGTTCAGCCCCTTTTCGGCGATGAACATGCGCGCCCGGCGTGGGCTGGGGGCAGTGGAACAGTCGTAAAAGATCATGGCAGAGCCTTCAGGTTGGATTGAAGATGCGCCGCATCAAACGGGATGCCGGGAAGGGTGACGATATACATGGTGATGCCGGAAACAACGGCTGGGATGGCATATTCGGAAATGCCGACGGCTTGGGCGATCAACCCGGCGACGGTGATGCCGAGTGCGGCGTTCTGCACCCCCATTTCAACCGAGATGCAAAGCGCGTCGCCGCCAGTCAGGCCAAGGGCTCGCGCCACGCCCCCCCCAATGGTCAGCAGCAGGATGTTGAGCAGGAACAGCATTGGCCCCAACGTGGCGATATTGGCCATGAACAGCGCCCAGTTGCTGGCCAGCGCGGCTAGGACGACCAGCACAAACAGCACGACACCCCGCGCCGACACCCCGCGCTCGATCTGGTCGGCCAACCCGGTGGCGACAAAGCGCAACAACAGGCCCAACAGGACGGGCACGGCGGTGATGGCGAACATGGCGACGGCAATGCCGGTCACGTTGATGTGGGGCGTATCCGCCCCAAGGAACCGCGCGGCGGCCCATCCGGTGAGAAGCGGCACCGTAAGCACCGACAACAAGCTGACGATTGCGGTAAGCGTGATCGAGAGGGCCACGTTTCCCCCGCCAATCTTGGCCAGAACATTCGATGTGACGCCACTGGGACAAAAGGCCAACAACATGGCCCCAAAGGTCATGACTGGTGGAAGGTTGAACAGTTGGAGCAGCACGAAGGCCACGACCGGCACGGTGATGATCTGTATGATCAGCCCGGTCAACACCGCCCAAGGCATGGGCGGTACCCTGCCGCAATCGGTAAAGATCAACTCCAGCCTCGAGGAAAACATGATAAACGCCAGCGAAAGTGGCAAGCTTATATCGATCAACATTGCGAATTTCCTTCCCCGCACGCATCTGTATCAGGGCAGGAAAATGACGTTGAAACAAGAGGCGACCGGGCGTGGGGGGCTTTGACCATGCGTCAGGCCACCCCGCGCCGGATCACACGGCCTTTCTCAGCGCGTCAGCCAGGTCGGTGCGTTCCCAGCTAAACCCACCATCGGCTTCGGGATCACGCCCGAAATGCCCGTAGGCGGCCGTACGTTGATAGATCGGCTTGTTCAACCCCAGATGGGTGCGGATGCCGCGTGGGGTCAGGTCCATCGCTCGAGCCACCGCCCGTTCGATTTCGGATTCATGCACCTGGCCCGTGCCATAGGTGTCGGCATAGATCGACAGGGGTTTGCTGACCCCGATGGCATAAGAAAGCTGGATCGTGCAGCGTTCGGCCATACCGGCGGCCACAACGTTTTTCGCCAGATAACGCGCGGCATAGGCGGCCGAGCGGTCAACCTTGGTCGGGTCCTTGCCTGAAAACGCGCCGCCGCCATGGGCGGCGGCACCACCATAGGTGTCAACGATGATCTTGCGCCCGGTCAGGCCCGCATCGCCATCCGGTCCGCCGATGACGAATTTCCCGGTGGGGTTCACGTGCCATTCGGTCGCTGCTGTCAACCAGCCCTCGGGCAGGGTGTCGCGAATATAGGGTTCAACCACCGCGCGTACGTCGTCGCTGCTCATTTCCGTATCAAGGTGTTGGGTGGACAATACGATCGACGTGACTTCGACCGGTTTGCCACCTTCATAGCGCACGGAAAGCTGGGATTTTGCGTCCGGGCCAAGGGTCGGCTCGGTGCCGTTTTTGCGTACCTCGGCCAGACGGCGCAGGATGGCGTGGGCATATTGGATCGGCGCTGGCATCAATGCGGCGGTTTCGGTGGTGGCATAGCCGAACATGATCCCCTGATCGCCCGCGCCCTCGTCCTTGTCTGCGGCTGCGTCGACACCTTGGGCGATATGCGCGGATTGTTCGTGGAGCAGGTTGGTCACTTCACAGGTTTTCCAGTGGAACTTGTCTTGTTCATATCCAATATCACGAATGCAATCGCGGGCGATCTGGTCGATTTTGCCCATGTATTCAGTCAGCTTGGCCTGATCTGATAATCCTACTTCCCCGCCGATCACCACGCGGTTGGTGGTGGCAAAGGTCTCTGCGGCCACGCGCGCCTCGGGTTCTTCGGTCAGGAACGCGTCAAGAACGGCGTCTGAAATGCGGTCACACACCTTGTCCGGGTGCCCTTCGGACACGGATTCCGAGGTGAAGGTGAAATTTTTGCGGGTCATGAGAAGTGCTCCACTGATGCCATCCACCCCGTCAGGAAGCCGTTGGGGCGGGAATTCATATCTGGTTACGCCGCGTAGGACGGCGGGTCAATGGTCAATCGGGCCCCGTGTCGCATAGGCCACAGTGACTGACAGAAGGATCACAAAAAGGGCGATCAAATCGCCGGTAAAGGAATAGGGTGTAGGCGAGAGAGCCGGAGGCAGAGGGGCCTCCGTGAACCCGGCTTCGCCCAACGGGAGCTGCGCGGTGATGTGCCCACGCGGGCCAATCATGGCCGAAATGCCGGTATTGGCGACGCGGATCATCGGCAGCCCCTGTTCGATGGCGCGCATCCGGGCCTGTTGCAGATGCTGGTAGGGGCCGGAAAACTGACCAAACCAAGCATCATTGGTGATTTGCAACAATACGCGGGGGCGCGCTGGTGCGGCATTCACGTCTTGGGGAAACACCGCCTCGTAACAAATCAGCGGCAAGGCAGATCCCAGTCCGGGTAGGTCGATCAGCCGGGGACCGGGGCCGGCGGAATATCCCTGACCCTCTTCCGCCGCCAGCCCATGAATGCCCCAGTGCGCCAGCAAGTTGCCAAGGGGCATGTATTCCCCGAACGGCACAAGGTGGTGTTTGTCATAGAGCGCGGTTTGCGTGCCCTCCGCGTCTAGGACGATCAGAGAATTGTAAAACGGCAATCCTTCGGTTCGGCGCAAACCCAGCACGACTGGCGTCCCCGCCGCCGCTTCCGCGATCATGGCAAGCGGGGTTACCGCGTCTTCCAGAAGCCAGGGAATGGCTGTTTCGGGCCACACGATCAGGTCGGGCGGTGTATCGGATTGCGCGCGGGTAAAGGCCAATTGCCGTTCAAAGAAAGCGGGGATGTGTTGTGGGTCCCATTTTTCGTGCTGGGGCGCGTTGGGTTGGATCAACCTGACCACGGGGGCGGCGGGATCGGCCGGAACAGCGGGCCAGCTAAGTGCGGCCAGCAGGAAGGTCAGAGCATATCCCAGCGCCAGAGGTGCGGATTTGCGCCACGCGGGACCGGCCAGACGCCATAGGGTGATGCCGATGGCCAGCGCAATGATCGACAGGCCATGCGGGCCGATGAGGGCCGCAAACCGCGCCGCCGGGCTGGGTGCCAGCACATAGCCGACAAGAGCCCAAGGAAATCCGGTCAGGATGTACGAGCGCAACAGCTCGACCCCTGCCATGGCGGCGATAAAGGCAAGCGGACCCCCGCCAAGGGCGCGCGCCGCGCCAAACCCTCCGGCCCAGAACAGGGCAAGCCCACCGGACAGGAAGATCAGCGCGAAAGGTGCCATCCATCCATGGGTGGTCGCATCGACAAAGAAGGGTTCAACGATCCAGAACAGAGATATGGCGAAATACCCGGCGCCAGCAGACCAGCCCAAAAGGGCCGTGCGACGGAGGGTAGAGGCAATACGAAACAGGGCATAACACTCCGCAAGTCCGACCAGAGCGAGTGGCCAAAGGTTGAACGGCGCATGCCCAAGGGCGGTCAGCGCACCGCTGCCCGCCGCAAGCGCCATCTGACGGCGTAGGCACAGCCGCGATGCGCCTGCCTCAAACCACGTGACAAGGCTCCGGCCTTGCTCAGCCATCCGTTTGGGCCGGTTTTTGATCCGCTGTGGCAGGGACATCTGCTACTGCCTCGGCCAAAGCCTCTTCTTTCGGCTCCGGGGGCGTTGGCGCAGCTGCCGGGGCCGCTTCCGGGAAGCTGACCCGCAGCCGTTTGATCCGGCGTGGGTCGGCGTCGATCACTTCGAACTCGGTGCCGTCGGGATGTTCGACGACTTCGCCCCGTACCGGCACACGCCCGGCCAACATGAAGACCAGCCCCCCAAGCGTGTCGATATCTTCTTCGTCAATGTCCTCGGGTTCAGTCAGGGTACGGCCTGTCTCAGCCTCGAATTCATCAAGCGGCGTTTTGGACATGGCCACATAGATGCCGGGCGCTTCGCGGGTGAAAAGCTGCCCCTCATCCTGATCATGTTCGTCCTCGATTTCGCCTATGACCTGTTCGATCAGATCCTCGATGCTGACCAGTCCGTCCACTCCGCCATATTCATCGATCACAAGCGCAAGGTGACGGCGTTCCGCCTGCATCTTGGTCAACAGGATGCCAATGGGCATCGACGGAGGCACGAACAGAAGCGGGCGCAGCATCTTGCGCAACGCAAATCGGCCCTTGCCCGCGCTATTGAAACCGTATTGCAGCGCGAAATCCTTTAGGTGGGCAAAGCCCAGCGGGGTATCGAGTGTGTCGTCATAGACAGGCAGGCGAGTCAGCCCGCTGTCACGAAACACCTGAACCAGCTCGTCCTTGGTGGTGGAGGCTGGCACGGCAACGATGTCGGCCTTGGGGATCATCACATCCTCAACCGCCATGCGGCGCAGGTTATGCATCCCGTCGGTGTTGGGATCATGTGGCGAGGGGGTTTCAGCGGTTTGCCCGTCATCGATGTCCGACGGGCTGAGCGCGCTGACGATGCGACCGAAAAAGCCGCGTTGCGGGGCCGGATGATCCGGGTTCTGGTTGGTCGTGCCCTCTGGCTGCGCGCTCTGCGCTGCGTTAGAGGATCCGTCGGTGGCGTCGCCCATGGCCTTTGCTCAATTCCCTTTTTGTGTTCTCACGTGACGCGGATCATTCCGTGTCATAGTCCCTATATGGGTCAGGCAGACCCAGTTTGCCAAGTATGGCCACTTCAATCCCTTCCATCAAAGTGGCATCCTTGTCACGGATATGGTCATAGCCCAGAAGATGTAACACCCCGTGAACGATCAGGTGCGTGACGTGGTCGGGGAAAGGTTTGCTTTGCTCCAGTGCTTCGCGATGACAGGTGTCGTAGGCGATTGCGATGTCCCCCAGTTCCATGTCGAACGGGGGCAGCGGCGTGCCACCCTCGGCCCCCGTCGCACGCTCCTCGGACGGCCAGCTCAGCACATTTGTCGGCGTTGGCTTGCCCCGGAAATCGGCATTTAACGTGGCTATTTGCGCATCATCACAAGCGAGAATGGCGATTTCGGCACCGTCCACGGGGATATTCAGATGGGCCAGCGCCGCAGTGGTCGCGGTTTCGGCGATCTGATCAAGCTGGATCTGTTGCCAGCGGGGGTCTTGGAATTGGATGTCGGTGAGCATGTGATGGGTTCGGGACCGGGAGCTTCATTCCCGGACCGCCAGTATGTTTGGGGTCAGATGAAAGAGATCAACAGTCTATCTGGTGCGCTGTGAAAAGACCAGCAACAGCGACAGGAATGAATAGAAACCCCTAGGGCAGCAGTGAGAAAGGGGCACCGATCAGAGGGGCAGAGGCGACACCGGTAACGGCTAGGGTGGCCGCCATGAAAGCACCGGCGAACAGGAAGTCGGGTTTGCTTTTGAGGGTGCCCCAACCGAGCATCCCGGCCATCAGGAGGAGCAGGCCGGTCACCATGTTCCACACCATCCAAGCGGGCGCGCGTACGGGCAGGGGGAGTTCAGAGGCGGACAGCTGCGTGGCGACCTCGGGGCCACCGATGAACGTGTGTACCGCGAACCAGACAAGAGCGAGCAGGTTGGTGGTCCATCCAGAGGCTTTCGCGGTCATATTGGGGTCTCTTCTGTTAAAGCGTTTCCGCATTACGTTGACTCAGCGTGATGTGGAAACGCCGCACAACATATCAGGAGTGCGGGTGTTTCCAGCTATTGCTGTGATCCAACAATAACTGGAAACGCTCTAGGGTCCGTACTCAATTAGCGGTTTCCCTTTGGGCCGTTGTTCTGCTTCACTTCCGCCAGAAACAGGCGGGAGATCGTGATGGCAAAGACCCTCTAT
>PDRZ01000037.1 GCA_002747035.1 Rhodobacterales bacterium | reverse complement strand
GATCATTCCGTTTATTCTCATTCAGATTCTCATTCTTGCACTGGCCATCTGGCAGCCGTGGCTTGTGCTGTGGTTGCCCAGCGCAGTGTTGTGAATATCGGGGCTGGATCCGTGAGAAATGAAACCCGCCCCAGCAAGTGACGCGGTGTCATTCGGTTTAGGTGTGCGCGTTGGTGCGAAATCCTGATGGGATCAGGACCCGGTCGCCATGCCAAGCGCGATTGGCGGATTGACGCCCGAGCATCGAGGTGCCGACATTTGCTGCGGCCTGAACGAACGGATGGGGTGGGGACGAAACCGACCTCCGTTGCGTGTCTCCATCAGGTTCGGGCAGCCTTCGCAAAAGCCGCGAGGAATATCCTGACACTCTCACGCGCATGGGCTTTCAGGGCGGCTTTTGATGGGATGCCCGCATCCCCAAGGAACATTGCAGAGTTCGTGGGCGCCCCCATCAGAAGCCAATTAAAATGAGTGGCCGCTGCCGCAGGATCCTCGCAATGCAACTCCCCGATGTCCGAGAAGTGTTTCACAGCACGCGTGTACCTTGCCACTGTGCGCTCTACGCTGTTTTCGTAAAGAGCGCGCCCCAGTTCAGGAAAGCGTTCAACTTCACCAATCACCATGCGACGCAACCGCATCAGCCGTGGCGTCATGACGACGAGCAATTGTTGCGTGGCTGCATCGAGAAAGAACTGTTCGGCCGAGATGCCTTCGAACCTGTCTTGCTTGTCCGCACCAATGTCACGCGCGGCCCCGCCGGTCATGCGTTCGACCACCTGAATGAACAGCGCTTCTTTCGACTTGCAATGTGCGTAGACTGTTTGCTTCGAAACACCTGCAACACTTGCCACCGCATCCATGCTCGCACCCAGAAAGCCGTGGCGAAGAAACACCTCTTCGGCTGCGCCGAGTATCTTATCGCGACTTCGTTTTAACCTTGTCTCCGCGCCGTTTGTCATCTCACCAATTCTCTCTGCTCAAACAAATTATACACGGTTTTCTTGACGGATCAAACTGGACGGTCCAGTCTAGTCAATAAGAATCAGGAGGCCGACCTTATGACCACTTCTCATCTCACCTGCCGTTGCGGGCAAGTCCACTTGACCGTCGAGGGACCGCATATCGCAACCGTTGAATGCCTGTGCGACAGTTGCCGCGCAGCCGCACAAACACTTGAGAAAATGCCGGAGGCTGAGCCTGTTCTGGACGAAAAAGACGCGACGCTCTTTGTCATGCACCGCAAAGACCGTGTGACGGTCACGGCAGGAAAGGACATGCTGAAATCGTTCCGCCTGTCAGAGGATTCGGGCACCCGCAGGGTTGTCGCCTCCTGCTGCAATACGCCGATCTTCCTGGAGCTGAAGGGAGGGCACTGGCTCAGCATTTATGGTGCGCTTTGGCCCGAAAACAAGCGTCCGGCGCTGGAAATGCGCACAATGGTGGGGAGCCGCGACGACCTCCCAAACGATGTTCCAAACCTGAAGACGCACTCGCTGGGTTTCTACGGTCGGCTGTTCGGGGCTTGGATCAAAATGGGATTCAAGACCCCAAAAGTCGAAGTTAATGGAGAATGGCATGTCTGAACGCGCTGACAAGATCGAGGTGGAAAACCCGAACACACCCGGCCGCACCGAACGCCTCGATCATGCCAAGTATGAAGCGATGCGTGATGCACTCCTGCCTGTCTTGCCGGACACCCCTCCGGGCTTGAAAGTGGCAGAGGCGAAGGAAGCCCTGTTGCCCCACCTCGACAAGAAACTCTTTCCCGGTGGCGCAAAAGCAGGCTGGTGGTTAAAGGCTGTTCAGCTTGATCTGGAAGCCAAGAAGGTAATCGCGCGTGCCGACGGCAGCCCGGTGAGACTCTATCGCCTATAGCATCAATAGCCGCCGTTCGCTGCGCCATCGAGAATGAGCAAGTTGGGCTCTGAAGAGCCATTAGCTGCAGGTTGCGCAAACACCTGCCTTACCTGCTCCTCCCAAGCCTCGCCCGCCAGAAAACACAGAGCGTACAAGCTGACCGCTAGCGCCTCGTGTCTGTGGGTCAGGTGTTTCAGCACCTCCGGCGCGAGGTAGGTCAGTCGCAACTGGCGGCTGACGTGGCGTTCAGCCAGTTTCTGGATCGTGGCAAACTCGCCAGCCTCCATCCGCCGCCGCCAACTCCACGCGCGGCCGATGGCGCGCAGGATTGGGGGGCCTGGACGCAGGAGACACTGGCAGAAAAGGCCATCGAAAAGAACAAGGCCGCATTGACCGCGTTGAAACGCCTCGAATCCGAACGCGACTGGGGGGTGCGGTTTCCCGGTTGATCCAAAATGCAGGGCGCGCAAGGCACGCGTGATCTGGCGGGCAGGGCTGGATACGGGCACGGTGGTGCTGACAGAAGCCCCGGAGTTTGATGAGGGCAAGCCTTATACCCGTAAAGTGCCGGACCACCGGATTGTGCATTATCGGCTGCGTGACGGCTCGGTTATTGCGCTGGTGATCCCCCAGCGCAAGGATCGTCGCCCGCTGGTGGCGGTCATCCCGCTTGATCTCGGCGGGTTGGGCGGCTGGAAACAACCCGTCGGCTGCTATCTTCGCTGCACAGCCGAAAAATCCCGACCGACAGCCGTCTGACCTGCCGCTGCGCAAACGGGTGTGCGAACCGCTTATCGCCCGGAAATCAAACAGCATTCGTTCAGAAAAATGGAAGTTGAAACAGGGAACGAAATGACCCCAACCTGCCAGAAGGCACCACCAGACCCACAGCAACGCGCCAGTTAAAATACCACGGCCAAGAGTGCCGATCTCGCAGCTCCAGCGATTTGAGTCATCGCACGTTTCCACGGCACCGATACAAACCGCAGCCCCCAGACCAACTCCAATGCGTTGCGTGCTTTGATCACGCGCATGCAGGCTGAGCCCGTGATCCCCTGCAGCCGGACCCGAAAGCGGCGCATTCTCTACGATTTCGAGGCCTACAAGGTGCGAAACACCGTCGAGCGATGCTTCAACAAGCTCAAGCACTTCCGATGCATCGCGACCCGTTTCGACAGGCGCGCTGTCTACTTTCTCAGTTTCATATACCTCGCCGCAGTTATGCTTTGGATGCGATGAATGTCGATTCAGCCTAATGCTATTTCCCGCGGATTATTGTGCCCATGAACGCAATTTACAATTGCCAGTTACCCCCCCTTGCTAGGTTCACGCCAAAACAACACGGGGATTGTTATGCGAAAACTGATTACACTGGCCATCTGCACCGCCGTTCTGGCAGGCTGTTCAAACATCGGCACCGTGAATGGCGTGCCGGTCAACAAAAAGGCCCGCGCCGAGAAAATGGGCGAGGGCCATTACTGCGCCCAGAATCCCGCAGTTTGCATTGTCGGTGGGGTGGTCGCTGTTGGTGTGTTGAAGCATTTGATTGATAAGGGGAATGATGATGTCGGTGGGGAAAAGCCTTGCAATAGCTGCATACCCGGTGATGTTTGATGTAGGTGTTGGGGGGCACAATTACCTAAAAGTTTTTCGGGCCATTTTCTGTTATCTGACTGAGAAAGGTTAGCCATTTTACCGCCCTCACCACAAAATCGCACCATTTTTTGCGCTCATTTTAATCGACCCTGCCCGGCGGGTTCTACGTTATGTGGCCATATACAGGGCTCTTTCTAGGGCGTAGACCTATAAGAACCAAATGACAGTTGCGGCGATGTGAGCTGTAGCGAGAAATGTTTCGGGGCATCGGAACGTTCGCAAACTGAGTTGCCGCCAATCTTTTAGGTGGTTGAACATGCGTTCCTCGATGTTGCGGGTTTTGTAAAGGTCGGTGTCATGTTTGACCTGGATTTTCCGGTTTTTGCGCAGTGTAATGCAGGGGATCGCATCGACTTCCGCCAGCCATTCACGCAGATGATTGGCGTCATCGCCACGATCAGCGATGACCGTGCAGTCTTTGGCTACATAGGGCTCAAGGCATTGACGCGCCTGTGTAATATCCGCCCGATTGCCCGCTGTCAGGCCCAGATGGACCGGGCGACCGTTGCCATCGCAGACCAGATGCAGCTTCGCGCCTCTCGGGACATTTCATACCGAAATGCCCTGCCGGGCAGTGAGTTAGCCCGCCTTTGGTTTTGCCAATGCTGTGCCCGTCGCCGGTGTTTTTTCACCCCATTGGCCGCGATCCGATGGGTTTTGACTTAGCTCGCGTCCACTGCCCGGCAGGCGATTGCGCAACAATCTGCCGTGAGGGGATCATAAGCGTCGACAGGTCGGCTGTGTTCTGTGCAAGAACTTCAAACACACGCCCAAAAACACCCGCCTCGGACCAGCGTTTCCAGCGATTGCAAAGCGTCCTGGCCAGGCCATATTCAGCGTTCGAATGCTCTCTCGGACCGGTGGCGTTCGCATTCT
Organism: Rhodobacterales bacterium; assembly: GCA_002747035.1. Taxonomy (GTDB): domain Bacteria; phylum Pseudomonadota; class Alphaproteobacteria; order Rhodobacterales; family Rhodobacteraceae. The sequence goes on along the minus strand of PDRZ01000037.1, from coordinate 8,681 downwards.
CACCATCGGACCACCGATAGCCTCGCTGGATGCATAAAATAATGCGGGACAAGACGCGCCGATCATCCACACGCAGCACACCGCGCGGTTTGTTCGGAAGCAAGGGCTTGATTTTGTTGAACTGTTCTTTACTGAGCCAGTAATTAGACGACATGAAACCTCCCGGATTTCACGCCTTCAAACATATCGACGTTTATAGGTCTACGTCCTAAGATGTGTTTGAAACACGTTTTCGCCAGATCGAACCTCACTTTGACAACACCCGATATGACCGTTTTCCTTTGTGAATTCTTACAGACTCACCTCAGGATATAGGGCCTGTCGGGTGAGATCACATCACCAAGGCCCGGCAATACCTGTTGGGTGTTTCAACAGACGCATGATGAGGCATTTTTTCGAGTTGTGCATCATGTCTGGTAATACAAAGGGAGGGTTTGCCCTTTTCAAGCACAAACCCGAAACGCTTCAGGAGCGTTGTTATGCTTAGTGGCAATCAGGACGTGTTCCGGGCAGCAGAACCTTGTCGATCACATGGATCACCCCGTTATCGGCCATGATATCGGCAATGACCACATTCGCGACCTTGCCGGTCCCATCTGCAATGGTTACGCCGTCGCTTCCGGCGTTGATGCACAGGCGTTCGCTGGTCAGGAGTGGTTTGAAATAATTCGAGCCCGCTGGAATCATCTCCGATGTCAGGTTGCGATCATCCACATGATACAACAAAATATCGGTCAGCTTGCCCTTGTTTTCGGGCTTCAGCAGAGTTTCCACCGTGCCTTCGGGCAGCGCGGCGAAGGCATCGTTCACCGGGGCGTAAACGGTGAAGGGACCTGGGCCGGACAGGGTTTCAGCCAGGCCAGCGGCACCAACAGCCGCCACCAGTGTTGAGAAACGTGCGTCGCCCGCTGCAATTTCAACGATATTATCAGCGGTCGCACTGTTGGCGACCATGGCCAATGCGAGGGCAGCGGCGGCAGTTTTCAGTTTGGTTTTCATCCTGGGCCTCCTTTGCCGGATGGTCTGTCCGGTCTGAATTGTGGTTTGTGTAAGGGTTACGCAAGAAAGGCGCCTTTGGTTCACTTGGTTCACAAGAACGTGATCCTCCAGCCCCGACGTATCAAACAAAACACCGACCGACCCGGCTCTCAGAGGCGCCGTGGGCGAACAGCCCGGATCAGATGCGCAGCAAGGGCTGTAACAGCCGCGGGATCAGCGCATTGAACCGCAACGGCATGTCGGTGGCCGCCAGACAGATACAGGGCGCTTCGTTTCCGGCAACCGGCAGATGGTGCAGATCTTCGTCGACAACCTGCACATCCCCCACCCCGAATGTGCCGGTTTCATCGCTGAAGCTGCCCTGCAGGACCAAGGTCATTTCCAGCCCGTTATGGCCGTGGTCCGGCACCGCCCCTCCGGCGGGGATATACAGCAACCTGACCGTGCCCGAAGCGGTGGCTGACAGGATATGCTGGCGCGCGCCGCCGCCCAGCCGCCGCCAGCGCGGAGGTTTTCCATGCAGCGCTTCTGCGACCGGGCCGGGATAGGGACCATGGCCTGCGTGGGGTGCCTCTGCGGGCGCTGCGGGGCGGTCCAGCAGGTCGATGACACGGGCCTTCAACCCGTCGGACAGATGGGCGGGGGCCGCGCTCTCCAGAACCAGCCCCCCCACGGCCTGATGCGCTTCCAGAGCGGCACGGCAGTCCAGGCACAGCGAGACATGGGCTGCGACCACCAGCGCGAAGGGATGTGGCAGGTTGCCGGAGGCATATGCGGCCAGGAGCGGGTCCGGTGTATGGTGGCGAATGGCGGTCATCTCAACGCATGTCCTTCAGATGGTGACGCAGCCGTTCCAGCCCCAGCCGGATGCGTGACTTGATGGTGCCCAGCGGCAACCCCGTGCGGGCACGGATCTCGCTATGGGTCAACTCGCCCAGATAGGCCTGTTCGATCATCTCGCGCTGTTCTGGCTTCAGGCTGGCCAGCGCTTCTTTCAACTGTAATGTTTCCTGTTCAAGGCTCAGGATCTGAGCCGCATCGGGTTCGGTATCCGCTTGCTGGGTCAGGTCCTCGGGCAGCGGCCGGTTTTCCTTGCGCATGACGTCGATCTGCCGGTTGCGGGCGATCTGGTAAATCCAGGCGGAGACCTGTGCGCGGGCCGGGTCGAATTGTGCGGCTTTGTGCCAGACGGTCAGCATGACTTCCTGCACGATCTCTTCGGCCTGTTGCGGCCCCACCCCCGTGCGCATCACGAAAGCTTTCAGACGTGGCGCAAAATGGTCGAAGAGCGCGGCAAAAGCGGCCCGGTCGCGCGCGTCGCGCACCGCAAGCATCCAGAGTGTTTGCTGCGAAATCTTCCCGACCGGGCGGTTCACCGCATGGCTCTCCTTTTCTGGCGGTTCTCCCCACGACCCGTATAGGCGCGGCTCGACCCATGATTTATCAACGGACACCAACATCACATAATGGTTACGCAGGAAAAAATAATCGGATCATTTTTTGATCCAATTGTTTGTTGGCTCCGTAACCTGCAAAAGACAAACGAGAGAATCCAGGATGTTGGACGGTTCCCCCTTTGGCAAGCAACGCATCGCCGTGATTGGTGGTGGCATATCAGGCCTTTCCGCGGCCTACCTGCTGGCTCCGCAGCACAAGGTGACGCTATACGAGGCCGCGCCCCGGCTTGGGGGCCATGCCCGCACCATCATGGCGGGCAAGCGGGGCGACCAGCCGGTCGATACCGGGTTCATCGTTTTCAACTATGTCAATTATCCGCATCTGACCCGCATGTTTCTCGATCTCGACGTGCCGGTGATCAAAAGCGACATGAGTTTCGGCGCCACGATCGACGACGGACGTATCGAATACGCGCTGCGGGGTCTGGGTGCGTTGTTGGCGCAGAAGCGCAACATGTTCCGGCCCGGTTTCATCCGTATGGTGCGCGACATCCTGCGGTTCAACAAATATGCCGAGGGGGCGGTGCGCGACTCCACGACCACCATCGGCGAATTGATGGATACGCTGCGTCTGGGAGACTGGTTCCAGCGCTTTTACCTCATGCCTCTGAGCGGCGCGATCTGGTCGACCGCCCCCGCCGAAATGCGTGCTTTTCCTGCGCAGGCGCTGGTGCAGTTCTTTCGCAACCATGCGCTGATGTCGACCACCGGGCAACATCAGTGGTGGACGGTAGAAGGCGGCTCGATCGAATATCTGCGTCGCCTTGAGCGTCGCCTGATCGGGCATGGCGTTGTCCTGCGCACCGGCGCACCGATCCGCAGGGTCGTGCGCGGCGCGGACGGGGTGACATTGCACAGCGCTGATGGCACTGAGACCTACGATCAGGTGGTTTTCGCCTGCCATGCCGATCAGGCGCTGGCGCTGCTGGCGGAACCGAGCGCGGCGGAACGCGATATTCTCGGCGCGATGCGGTTTCAGGACAACCGTATGGTCCTGCATTGCGATCCGGCCCAGATGCCGCGCAACCGCAGGGTCTGGTCGTCCTGGGTGTACCGCGCCGATACGCGGCGCGCAGAACCGGCCATCGGCGTGACCTATTGGATGAACCGGTTGCAGAACATCCCCGAAAGCGACCTGCTGTTTGTCTCGCTGAATCCGGTTGATCCGGTGCCGGAGGCTCTGATCTATGATGAAACCACCTTCCGTCATCCGGTGTTTGATGGTCCGGCGCTGGCCGCGCAGCAAAGGCTCAGCGAGATACAGGGCCATCATCGCAGCTGGTTTGCCGGGGCCTATACGCGCCACGGCTTCCACGAGGACGGCTTTGCCAGCGCGGTGCGCATCGCCCGACGGCTGCACCCCGCTTCGTCGCGGCAGGCGGTGTGATGCAAGGGCCGGAGCATATCGCGGGCGTCACCACCCATGCGCGGCGCGGGGCGGTGCAGAACGCGTTTCGCTATGGGGTCGACTATGTGCTGATCGACCCCGGCGCCACCAGCCCCGCGCCGTTTTTGTTCTCGCGCAACCGGTTCAATCTTGCGTCGGTCTATGATCGCGACCATGGCGGGCCGATGAAACAGGGCCGCGGGCTGGTCTGGCTGCACGAGGTTCTGTCAGCGAACGGGCTTGATCCGCTGGGCCTGCGCGTTGAGTTGCTGACCCAGCCGCGTTTCCTTGGATACAGTTTCAACCCGGTCAGCTTCTGGCTGGTCTGGCGCGGTGCGCATCTGGTGGCAGTGGTGGCCGAGGTCTCGACCCCCTTCGGGGATCGCCATTCCTATCTCTGCCACCAGCCGGATTTTGCGCCCATTACCGCAAAAACGCGGATTGATCGGCCCAAAGCGCTGCATGTCTCTCCGTTTCAGGAGGTCGCGGGCCGCTATCACTTCACCTATGACATACGGCCCGAGCGCATCGCCATCCGCATCGACTATCGCAACGGCGACAAGGGGCTGATCGCAACGCTTTCCGGCCCGCGCGCGCCGCTGACCAATCCCGGTCTGCTTGCAGCGCTGATCCGCCGTCCGCTGGGCGCGTTGCGCACGATCATTCTGATCCACTGGCAGGCGCTGCGTCTGAAACTCAAGGGCGCGCGCTATCGTCGTCGGCCCGAGCCCCCCGAGAATGAGGTCACCTGATGTCGATTCTGAGCAAACGTGTCAAAAACGAGCTTCTCGCAAGCTGTGCGCAGATCAGCCAAGGCCGTTTGCGGCTGCGCACGCCCGAAGGCGAGGTGCATGAGTTCGGTCAGGGCTCCCCTGCTGCCGAAGTGGAAATCCATGACTGGGCAATGGTGCCTGCGATCGCGGCGCGTGGCAGTATCGGGCTGGGCGAGACCTATGTGGCCGGGCTTTGGGATACGCCGTCGATCCGCGATTTTGCCGAGCTGGCGCTGCGTAATCTCGACCGTTTTGCGGGATATGCCACGGCGGGGGGCTGGAACGGGCTGAAATTCCGGCTGGTGAACGGGGTGATGCGCGCCAATTCGCGCCGGGGTGCTGCGCGCAATATCCGCGCACATTATGATGTTGGCAATGAGTTCTACCAGCTTTGGCTCGACCCAAGCATGACCTATTCCTCCGCCCTGTTTGAAGACGGTGAAACCGACCTTGCGCGCGGGCAGGCCCGCAAATACGACCGCATTCTGGAGCGGATCGCCGGGCGCGATCAGATGCTGGAGATCGGCTGTGGCTGGGGCGGGTTTGCCGAACGCGCCGCCGATCGCGGTCATGGAGTGACCGGATTGACCATTTCGCCCAGTCAGAAAGGCTATGCCGATGCGCGGCTGGACGGGCGGGCGGATATCCGGCTTCAGGATTATCGCGAGGTGCGGGGAAAATTCGACGCCATCGTGTCCATCGAGATGATTGAAGCGGTGGGCGAACGGTTCTGGCCGGTTTATTTCGCCACGCTCAAAGCGCGTCTGGCCGAAGGGGGCAAGGCCGTTCTTCAGGCAATCACGGTGCCGGATGAGGCCTTTCCCACCTACCGGAAAAGCTCGGATTACATTCGCCACCACACGTTCCCCGGTGGCATGTTGTTGAGCGACGCGGTGATCCGGGATCAGGCCGCGCGCGTCGGGCTGCGGGTGCAGGACAGCCACGCCTTCGGGGCCGATTACGCCCGCACCTGTGATATGTGGAGTGCGCGGATGTGCGCGCAGTCGGACAAGGTGAAGCGTCTTGGCTATGACGATGCTTTCCTGCGCAGCTGGCAATTCTATCTGGGCATTTGCGCCGCCACTTTCGCTACCGGGCGAACCGATGTGATGCAGGTGGAGCTGGCCCATGTCTGAGAGCGCCGCAACTGAACGGATCTGGATCATTGGCGCGTCGGACGGGATCGGCGCGGCGTTGGCGCGGGCATGGGAGGGGCGCGGTGCGCGGCTTGTCCTGTCGGCCCGTTCCGGCGATCAGCTCGACGCCCTTGCCGCGCGTCTTGGACCCGGCCACAGCGCGTTGCCGCTCGACATTGCCGACCGTGAACAGATCGTCCCGGCCAGCGCGCGCATCGCAAAAGACGGCCCGCTTGATCGCATCGTCAACATGGCCGCGCTTTACGATCCCGGCAAGGTGGCCGACCTCGACCCGGAAACCGCCGCGCAGATCGTCACGGTGAACCTGACCGGCAGCTTTCATATCGCTCAGATCGCTCCGAAGCTCCTGCGTCCCGGCGGGCAACTGGCGCTGTGCGGTTCGGTTGCGGGGTATATCGGCTTGCCACAGGGGCAGATCTATTCCGCCACCAAGGCCGGGGTAATCAATCTGGCCGAAAGCCTGCGGTCTGAATGGGCCGGCAAGACAGACGTGCGGCTAATATCGCCGGGCTTTGTCGATACGCGGCTGACGCGCAAGAACCACTTTGCCATGCCCGCGCTGACCACGCCCGAGGCCGCGGCGCATGCCATCATCGCTGGTCTGAACAGCCGTCGGTTCGAAGTGCATTTCCCGCGTCGTTTCACCTCTGCCATGAAACTCCTGAGCGCACTGCCCTATTGGGCGAGCCTGCCCCTGCTGAAAAGGATAACGACATGAAACACTCTCCACTTGCCCTGATCGTGGCCCTGCTGGCGGTGGGTTTTGCCATCTCGCCTATTTTCAGCAATGGGTTCGGCGGCTTTGCACCGGAGTATTTCCCGGTGCTGCAAATCGACCCGCCGGTGCAGCCTGCGGGATATGCCTTTTCAATCTGGGGGGTGATCTTTTTTGCCTTGATTGCCAGCAGCCTCTACGGGGTGTTACGGGCGCCTGACGACCCGGACTGGCAGGCGATGCGCCCGGCTTTGTCGGTCAGCCTTGGGCTTGGGGTGTTCTGGATTGCTGCAGCCAATGCCGCGCCGCCGCTGGCTACAATGATGATCCTGCTGATGGCCGCCGGAGCGGTCCGGGCGATGCTGGTGGCGGGAGAGGCGAAGCCCTGGCTGCTGGTGCGTCCGATTGCACTCTATGCGGGGTGGCTGACGGCGGCCTCCGGGGTTGCCATCGGGGTGCTGCTGGGCGGATATGGTGTTTTGTCACCGCAATCTGCTGCGCTGCTGTGCCTTGGCCTTGTGCTGCTCACCGCCCTCATCATCCAGTCCCGCCGCCCCGGTGAATGGGCCTATCCCGCAGCGGTGATCTGGGCGCTGGTCGGCGTCCTCGTCGACAACCTGCCCGGCCCGAACCTGCCCGTCATTGCGCTCACGGCCCTGGGAATCGCGCTGTTGGGCGCGCGCATCGTTTTGACCCTGATCAAAGGAGCACTTCCATGAAACTGCTCATTCTTTATGCCGCAACCGCGTTGGTGTTTTTGCTGATTGACCTTGTCGGCCTGCGTTATCTGATCAAACCGATTTTTGATCGACATGTGGCCCATCTGTTCGCCGACCCATTCCGCCTTGGCCCGGCAATGGTCTTTTATTTCGGCTATGTCGCGGGACTTCTGTGGTTTGTATCCTGGCCCGCCCTGCGTGCGGGCGAGCCAATGTCCGCCCTGATCGGCGGCGTGCTTTTGGGGGTGCTGGCCTACGGTACATATGAGTTCACTAATATGGCCACCCTGCGGGACTGGCACCTTGAACAAGTGATCGTCGACACGATCTGGGGCGGGGTGCTGACGGGTTTCTCCGCCTGGGCGGGGGTGATGATCTGCAATTGGGCTTCGGTCGTCTGGTTTGCGCGTTGACGCAACAGAACGCATCCCGTGAGATCAACTTCATTATTTCAGGGATGTAGTGACGCAAGCGCCTCCTGGCGGGATTGTTTCAGATCGACCATGGGATATGGATAACTCGACCCCAGCCTGACATCGGCCTGTTTCAGAATGTGGTCGGGGGCCTCCCATGGATTAAACAGGTATGTATCCGGTAAGGCGGCGATTTCGGGGATGTAGTGACGCACATATTTCCTTTCCGGGTCGAATTTTTTCCCCTGTGTAACGGGATTGAAAATACGGCGCGGCATCTGCCCCGCAGCCAGCAATCCACTGCCAGCTCGCGCTGTTATTGGCGAGGTCGGCATCGACAAGCGTATCCGCCGCCAGAAGCCGGTCCTCGAAACTGTGCCGTAGCCCGTAAAGCGAATGCTCCGGTGTTTCCATCAGATCATTTTCACGCAAATACTTGTTTATCGTTGCCGACAGGCTGGCCGAACTTCCACGATATTTGGGAAATCCATCGGGGCATGTTTTGAAAGCTGCCAAAGACACACCGACCAGCCGTGATCCAGCTTTCCGAGAAGGGCGGACGCGGGCGGGCTTCGCCTTCTTTGAAAGAGAGATCCGAGAGCGGCAGGACCAGCCCAAGCCGCTTCATCTTATTGACGGTTTTCAGCACATCGCCCAGATGGATCAGGTCTTTGTTGGCACTGTTGGGGGTCAACCCATCAGATTCCAGTTTTTCCATCCACCAGCTGCGAAAATCCAGCATGTCGTCGCCTGTGATGTCTGGCAGCGCCTTATCGCCAACAACCTCGATGAAATTCCTTACCGCCTTCTTGCGTGGATTTTTCCAGCGGCGAAGCTGGTCCTCGCTTTTGCCAATGGTTTTGTCAGCGGCGAGTGGCCAGTACAATTCCAGCGCACGCGAAACGGTGATCGGCGGCTCCGGCGCGCCGCCTAAAACAGCCGCCGCCTCACGGTGGTCAGCGTTGCCGTCACGATCCGTGGCCGCTTCTACGCGGGTCAGCAATTCCTCGCGGGGCAGGTCTTCACCAACGCGCTTTGCCGGAAGGTAGCGAAACCCGCGC
>PDRZ01000028.1 GCA_002747035.1 Rhodobacterales bacterium | reverse complement strand
CCAAAACGCATCGGGATCCAAAACAGACGCCGCATACATCGCATCATACGTCGCAAGATCAGCATGCGAAGACGCACTCAGCGCAGATGAAGGTGGGTAGGTTTTATCGGTCATGGCAACAGCTCTGAATTGAATTGGAAAGAAAAAGGTGCCCGCCCTCCCCACAAGCAACAGGGGAGAAGGGCGGGCGATCTGGCTTAGATAGCCAGATATTCGGCGCGCAGTTCATCATTGGCAAGAACCTCTTCCGCCGAGCCGTCAAAAACGATGCCGCCGGTGTCGAGGATCACGGCCCGGTCCGCCAGTTCCAGCGCGCGGACCGCGTTCTGTTCCACGATCACCGTGGTGATGCCCTGTTCCTTGATCACGCGGAGGGTCTTTTCGATCTCGTCCACGATCACCGGGGCAAGCCCTTCATAGGGTTCGTCCAGCAGCAGTACCTTGATGTCACGGGCCAGCGCCCGGGCAATGGCCAGCATCTGTTGTTCCCCGCCCGACAGGGTCACGCCTTCCTGTTTGCGGCGTTCGCCGAGACGCGGGAACAGTTCGTAAAGCCGTTGGAGGGACCAGCCGATCGGTGGCGCGATCTGGGCCAGTTGCAGGTTCTCTTCGACCGTCAGGCCGGGGATGATACTGCGATCTTCGGGCACAAGGCCAATCCCGGCGCGGGCGGCTTCATGGCTGCTCATCAAATGCAGCGGCTGGTGGTCCAGCCAGATTTCGCCATGAGTCACCTGCGGTTCGCTCATCCGCGCGATCGAACGCAGGGTCGAGGTCTTGCCCGCCCCGTTGCGGCCCAAGAGCGCAAGGATTTCGCCTTCGTGCACGTTGAACGAAATGTTCTGTACGATATAGCTTTCGCCATAATAGCTTTCCATGTTCCAGATGGAGAGATAGGCGGGGGCGGTTTCGGCCAGGTTATGGCCCTTGGAAAAGTCGGGTTTGACGTTCATGATTTTTTCCTTTCTCACGCAACTGGTCCGAAAACCGGTATCCACTTTTCGGGTTGAGTGATGAATGCCCCTGTCTTACGCGGCTTCGCCCAGATACGCTTCGCGCACCTTGGGGTTGCCCTTGATGTTTTCTGGATTATCCTCGACCAGGGGCGTGCCTTGGGCCAGAACGGTGATCCGGTCGGCCAGCGAAAACACCACATGCATGTCGTGTTCGATGATGGCGATGGTGATGTCGCGCTCGTCCTTGATCTGTTTGAGCAGGTCGATGGTGTTGTTGGTATCGGCCCGCGCCATACCGGCGGTGGGTTCGTCCAACAGGAGCAGGCGCGGATCCTGGCTCAGACACATCGCGATTTCCAGCCGGCGTTTGTCACCGCGGGACATGGAAGAGGATTGCATGTCGTGCTTGTCGGCCATGTTCATCTCTTCCAGCATGTGCCGGGCTTTCTCCACGATCTCTTTCTCGCTCATCATGTGCTCGATGGCGTGCATACGGAACGCGCCGTCACGCTTGGCGAAACAGGCGATCATCATGTTTTCCAACACGGTCAGGTCGCCAAAGATTTCAGGTGTCTGAAATACGCGGGAAATGCCCATCTGGTTGATTTCATAGGGTGTGCGGCCCAGAACCGATTGTCCGTCAAACATGACCGAGCCAGTGTCGGGGATCAGCTTGCCCACGAAACAGTTCAGCAGCGTGGATTTGCCCGCCCCGTTGGGGCCGATGATCGCGTGGCAGGTGTTCTCTGCCACGCTGAGGTTCACGTCACCAAGGGCCTGCAGGCCGCCGAAGCGCTTGTTGACGTTCTTGACTTCAAGAATTCCCATTGAAGCGTCTCCTTGTTACTCTGCAGGTGTGGTGGATGCGGTGGTGTCGTCTTTCTTGCCACGGGTCTTGATCCAGCGGCCCAGACGTTGGCCCCCTTCGACAAGCCCGCCGGGCAGGAAAATCACGACCAGCATGAAGATGATGCCCAGGGTCAGGTGCCAACCCTTGCCAACGAAGGGGTGAACCAGCGTGACCATCAGGTTCTCAAGCCCGTCGGGCATGAAGCTGAACCAGCTGTGCAGGACGTTGTCATTGATCTTCGAGAAGATGTTCTCGAAATACTTGATCATGCCCGCGCCCAGCACGGGGCCGATCAACGTGCCCGCCCCGCCAAGGATGGTCATCAAAACCACTTCGCCCGAAGCGGTCCATTGCATCCGTTCGGCACCTGCCAGCGGGTCAACCGCCGACAGAAGGCCACCGGCCAGACCGGCATACATACCCGAGATCACGAAGGCAGCAAGCATGTAGGGCCGGGTGTTCAGACCGGTATAATTCATGCGTTGCTGGTTCGATTTCACCGCCCGCAGCATCAGCCCGAAGGGCGAGCGGAAGATGCGGATGGCCATGTAGAACGCCAGAATCATGACAACGGCGCAGAGGTAATACCCCACGTTGAACTGGAACTCCCAAGGGCCGACACCCATCTTGTAGGTGCTGCGCATGGAGAGACCAAACAGGTGGGGCAGGTTGGGCAGGTGTTCGCCATGGAACCATTGCGGATCATCTGCATAGACCTGAAGACCGGTTTCCCCGTTGGTCAGGTTGAACTTTGGGTTCGACAGAACCGAATAGGCCAAGGCAAAGGACATCTGTGCGAAAGCCAGAGTCAGGATCGAGAAATAGATGCCCGAACGGCGCAGGGACACGTATCCGATCAGAACCGCGAAGAGGCCCGACACCACCACCGACAACAGGATGCCGGGAAGGACGTTATAGCCCAGCAGTTTGAACATCCACACACAGGAGTAGGACCCCACCCCGAGGAAAGCGGCGTGACCGAAGGACAGGTATCCGGTCAGGCCAAAGAGGATGTTGAACCCGACGGCAAAGATCCCGAAGATGACGAATTTCTGCATCAGGTCAGGGTAGCCCGCGTTGAACTGGGCCAGCCCCGAGTCCGATGGGAACGGGTTCAGGATGAAGGGGGCCAGCATGGTCAAAGCGGTCACGACGAGCAGGAGGGTGAAGTCTTTTTTGTTAAGTCCGAGCATGGTTTAGTCCTCCATCACGCCTTTTTTGCCCATCAGACCGCGCGGACGGGTCAGAAGGATGATGATGGCGACAAGGTAGATGATGATCTGGTTGATCCCGGGGATCGTTGTTGTCGCCCAGGTGGTCGAGGCAAAGCTTTCCAGGATTCCCAGAAGGAACCCGGCCAGTACGGCACCAGGCAGGGAGCCCATGCCGCCCACAACCACCACCACGAAGGAGAGCACGAGGAAGTCCATGCCCATGTGATAATTCGGCGGGTTGATCGGAGCATACATCACCCCGGCGGTCCCGGCCACGGCGGCGGCAATGCCGAACATGATGGTAAAGCGACGGTCGATATCGATGCCCAGCAGGCCCACGGTTTCACGATCCGCCATTCCGGCACGGACAACCATGCCAAAGGTGGTGAACTGCAGAAAGGCAAACACGGCAAAGATAACACCGGCAGCAAAGCAGAAATACACGATCCGCCAGATCGGGTAGGGGGTCGATAATCCGAACCACGCCCCCACATTGGCCACGCCGGACAGCGCCTCGGGGGCCGGGGTCTGGATCGGGTTGGCGCCAAAGTAGTATTTCACCACTTCCTGCAGAACGATGGCGAGGCCAAAGGTCACGAGGATCTGATCCGCATGTGGACGCTTGTAGAAATGCTTGATCAGGCCGCGTTCCATGACAAAACCGACGCCGACCATGATCGGGATCGATACGAGAATGGCCAGAGGCACAGACCAGTCAATGATCGACGAACCCATTTCGGGACCAAACCAGCTTTCGAGATAGGGTGTTTTGACCTTGAGTGGGTTGCCGAGGAAGTCCTTTTGGGTCGGATCTTCGACGGTAAAGCTGAGGTTCAGAATCTTCGTCAGGGTCACGGCACAGAATGCGCCGATCATGAAAAGCGCCCCGTGGGCAAAGTTCACCACGCCAAGCGTGCCGAAGATCAGTGTAAGTCCCAGCGCGATCAGCGCATAGGCCGAGCCCTTGTCGAGCCCGTTCAGGATTTGCAGGATTAAGGCGTCCATGTTCCCCACCAGTTTCTGGATTTGCTGGCCGCTGCGGAATTGGTGTCACGCGGGCCGGGTGGTTGCTCTTGTCGGCGACAGGGCGGAGGCGATCTCCGCCCTGTGCGATTTGATGCCGGGGTGTCCCGGCAACCGGGGCGTTAGCCTGCGTTGCAGGTGCCCAACTGACCACCGGCGAACATCGGGTGATCCACGGCATATTCGACCTGGGCGCGCGGTGTGACTTCCACAACTTCCAGAACGTCGAATTCGCTGGTCGGGTTCTCTTTCCCGCGCACCACCAGAACGTCTTTGAAACACTGGTGGTCTTCGGCGCGATAGAGGGTCGGACCGTTGCCCAGCCCGTCGAATTCAAAGCCTTCCAAGGCTTCGGCAATGCCACAGGGGTTGAAGGTTCCGGCCCGCTCACAGGCGTCTGCATAGAGCATGGTCTGCACATAGCAGGTATGTGCGGCCTGGCTCGGCGGGAAACCGTATTTGGTGCCGAAGGATTTGACGAATGCCCTGGAGCCTTCGTCGGTCAGTGACCAGTGCCAGTTGGTCGAACCCAGGATACCCTTCACGTTGGCACCCGCACCGCGCGCCATCAGGCGCGAGTAAAGCGGAACGACGATTTCGAAGTTCTTGTTATTAACCAGCTTGTCTTTCAGGCCGAACTGAACCGCGTTGGTCAGCGAGTTAACCATGTTGCCGCCATAGTGGTTCAGAACCAGAACGTCGGCACCCGAGTTCAGGACCGGCGCGATATAGGACGAGAAGTCGGTCGCGGCCAGCGGGGTCAACACGTTGTTGACGGTTTCCCAGCCCATGGCCTCGGTCGCGGCGGCGATCGATTCCTGCTGGGTCCAGCCCCAGGTATAGTCGGCGGTCAGGTGATACGCCTTGCGGTCGCTGCCATAAGCGCTCTTCAGAACCGGTGCCAGCGCGGCACCCGACATGTAGCCATTGAAGAAGTGACGGAAACCGTTTGCCTTCTTGTCCTTGCCGGTGGTGTCGTTCGAGTGGGTCAGACCGGCCATGAAGATCACGCCAGCTTCCTGACACAGACCCTGAACAGCAATCGCAACACCCGAGGACGAGCCGCCCGAAATCATCACGGCACCGTCTTTTTCGATCATTGACTTGGCCGATGCGCGAGCTGCGTCCGATTTGGTCTGGGTGTCCCCAGTTACAAACTCGACTTTCTTGCCCAGAATGCCGTTGCCCTTCAGCGCCTTGGAGCTGAACGTGGTCATCATGCCAGCGTCGCCGCCACCGTTCAGGTGCTCAACAGCCAATTCAAATGCGCGTAGTTCGTCCGCACCTTCGTCAGCATAGGGGCCGGTTTGCGGGACGTTGAAGCCAAGGGTGACGGTGCCACCGGTGGGTTCATTGGTATAGGCAGCCGCCGAAGAGGCGGTAAAAATCGTCGGCAGCGCAATGCCGGCACTGGCAACGGCACCGGACTTCAGCACGCCGCGGCGAGTCAGATTGGTTTTGGACATGGATTCCTCCCATTTCGTGAAATTGTGGGAAGGGCCTCCTCTTGCACCTCCCCACAGGCACAATTGTGCAAATTCATTATCGGCGCGGGTAAGAAAAGTTCGCAACAATTGCCGGTGGTGAAAGAATTTTTTTGTAAAGAAGTGAACCGGGTGTTAATGTATGCTGTAAATTTATTCACATCGCAGTGCAGAAACGCGTTGAAAGAACACAAGAAAACGAATGCCGAAAACCGCGCTTACTGGAAGTCGTATCAGAGAATGGCGTTTGCAGCGAGGCAAACGGCAGGCAGAACTGGCCAAGGCGGTCGGGATCTCTGCGTCATATCTGAACCTGATCGAACATAACCGGCGCAGAATCGGCGGCAAGCTTCTGCTTGATCTGGCCGAACAGCTGGGGGTCGAGCCATCGTTGTTGTCGGAAGGTGCAGAGGCCGCGCTTGTCGCCCGTCTGCGTGAGGCGGCGTTGCGGTGGAAGGAAAACGGCAATGCCAGCCACGAGTTGGGCGCAGAGGAGGAATTTGCCGGGCGCTATCCCGGCTGGGCGCAGGTGCTGGTGGATCTGCAGGGACGGGTCACGACGCTGGAACACTCGGTTGAAACCCTTACCGACCGGTTGGCGCATGACCCGCATCTTGCCGCCACGCTGCACGAGGTGCTGTCCACGGTGACAGCGATCCGCGCGACGGCGGGGATTCTTGTGGATACCCGGGAAATCGAACCGGAGTGGCGTGACCGGTTCCACAGGAATATCAACGAAGACGCCCTTCGGTTGGCCGAAGGGGCAGAGGAGTTGGTTGGATATCTGGATGGGGCACAGGACGCCGCCAGCGAAATTTCCTCTCCGCTTGAAGAAAGTGAAGCCTTTCTGGAAGCCAACGGGTTCCATTTGCCCCAGCTGGAGAGCGAAGCCCCCAATATCGAGGCCGTGATCCGCGCCAGTGGCGATTTGAAAAGTGCGGCAGGGCGGGCCACCGCCCGTAAAATGCTGGAGCGCTATGTGGAGGATGCGCGCAAGCTTCCTGCCGATCTGTTTCGCAAGGCTCTTGACACGCATGGCGCGAACCCGGCGCTTTTGGCGGTTGAACTTGGGGTGGATATGACGGTGGTCATGCGGCGTCTGGCGTTCCAACCGGAGCTTGCCATTGGGCTTGTTATCTGTGACGCGTCCGGGACAGTGGTGTTCCGGCGTCCTGTCGAGGGGTTCGCCCAGCCCCGGTTTGGCGCAGCTTGTGCGAAATGGCCCTTGTTTCGTGCTCTGAGCCGCCCCATGACGCCCCTGTTGGAGTGGGTTGAGCAGATCGACCGGGGCGGTGCGCGGCATCAGTTTGTCGCTTTCGCGCTGGCGACCCCACGCGCACTGGGCGCGTTCAACCGGGATCCTCAATATGAATCTCATATGTTGATCCTGCCCGCGGAGATGGTGCATGAGCTTGCCCTGGACGAGGCCGGGCAGGGGGGGGAGCCATTGCCCGTGGGGTCTAGTTGCCGGATTTGTCCGCAGCCCGCATGTGATGCGCGGCGCGAACCCTCGATCCTGGCGGAGGGAGTTTAGCGTGATGGGTTTTGACACAAGCCCGGTTCTTGGGGATAAAGGTAAACAAAGACCTTGTTGAAAGGCAGCCATTGGGGAGGTTCGCAAGAGATGGACAAGCATGTCCTGCTGATCGAGGATGAGCCCAATATTATCGAAGCCGTGAGTTTCATCCTGTCGCGCGACGGGTGGCGCGTGGATACCCATTCCAACGGTCAGACCGCCGTGGATACCGTGTTGGAGCGCCAGCCCGATCTCGTCATTCTTGATGTGATGTTACCGGGAATGAGCGGATATGACATCCTGCGGTCGTTGCGGGCCGAGAAAACGACGGTCGACTTGCCGGTTCTGATGCTCACCGCAAGGGGACAGACGAAGGACCGCGAATTGGCCGAAAAATACGGAGCCTCGCGGTTTATGACCAAGCCGTTTTCCAATGCCGAAGTGCTTGAGGCTGTGCGTGAACTGGTAAGTGCGTGATGGAGGTGGACGCACCGGAGCCCCAGCCCGGGACAGCGGCACGGCGGCCAGAGGCCCGTCGGGACAAATCCCCCGTAGAGGACCCCGAAAAGATCGAAACCGCCCGCCGCCACGGTCCGGTGTTTCTTGAGCGAGACACCTATCGCGCCCGCCGCTGGATTGACGTGGCGCGTATCCTGCCCGTCGTGGGGGCCTGTTTGTGGAGCGTGCCGCTGCTTTGGCAACAGGCCGCCGTGAACACCTCGGTCGCAGGCCTGTTTATTTTTGGGATTTGGTGTCTGTTGGTTGTGGTCAGCTATACGCTGTCCAACCGGTTGCGTCGTAATTCTGTGATGACAGAGCCGGCTGACCCGGGCCGTGTGGAAACGTCGCGCTGATGGCAACGCTCAATGTCCTGATCGCGGTGTGTCTTGCCTATGTGGTGCTGCTGTTCACGGTAGCCTTTCTTGGCCAACGCGCGGCGCGGCGGGGCAACGCTCGCTGGTTGCGCTCTCCCCTCATTTACACGCTGTCATTGTCGATCTATTGCACGGCCTGGACGTTTTACGGCGCGGTTGGCTATGCCGCGCGGTCGGGGTTGGAATATGTGACGATCTATCTTGGTCCGTCGCTTGTCATGATCGGGTGGTGGTGGGTGTTACGCAAGATGGTACGTGCTGGGCGGGCACAGCGCGTGACCTCGGTGGCGGATCTGATTTCCAGCCGTTATGGCAAATCCACCTCGCTGGCGGTGATCGTGACGATTATGGCGGTGATTGGGACAACGCCTTATATCGCGTTGCAGCTGCAATCCGTAGTGCTGAGCTTTGCCAGCTTTGCGGATGCCAGCCCGGCCTCGTTGCCCGCGATCGAGGATAGCCAGTCTACCGCGCTGTGGCTGGCGTTGGGGCTGGCGCTGTTCACCATCCTGTTTGGTACGCGCAACCTTGATGCCAATGAACGTCACCACGGTGTGGTGATGGCAATTGCGCTCGAGGCGGTGGTGAAGTTGTTCGCGCTGTTGGCCGTGGGGATCTTTGTGGTCTGGGGAATTGCCGGAGGCGTCACTGGCATGATGGAGCGGATCGACGCAAGTCAGATCGGCAGGTGGGAAATGCAAGGGGGACGTTGGGCCGGTTTGATCTTTCTCTCCGCTGCCGCCTTTCTGACCCTGCCGCGGATGTTTCAGGTACTAGTGGTCGAAAACGAGGATGAAACCCATCTGCGGCTGGCTGCCTGGGCCTTTCCCTCTTACCTGATGCTCATGAGCCTGTTCGTGGTGCCCATCGCTGTGATCGGGCTTGAGCTTTTGCCGGCCGGGTCCAATCCCGACCTCTTCGTCCTGACGGTCCCCCTGTCCCAGGGGCGTGAGGGGCTGGCGATGTTGTCCTTCCTGGGCGGGTTCAGTTCGGCCACCTCAATGGTGATTGTTGCCGCGATTGCGGTGTCGACCATGGTGTCGAACCATATTGTCATGCCGATCTGGTTGCGGCTTGCCCGTGGGGGCGCGATGGTGTCGGGGGACGTGCGCAATACCGTGCTGTTGTCGCGGCGGTTTTCCATCGGTGGGGTTCTGCTGCTTGGTTATCTGTATTTCAGCTTCTCCGGCGGCAGCGCGGCGCTGGCGGCGATTGGTTTGGTCAGCTTTCTGGGCGTGGCCCAGTTTCTTCCGGCGATGCTTGGCGGGTTGTTCTGGCGCGGGGCCACCCGCAACGGGGCGATTTCCGGGCTGGCCGTGGGGTTTGCGGTCTGGGCCTGGTCCATGCTTCTTCCCTCTTTTGGCGAAGGCGTGGTGCTGTCCCGCGAGGTGTTGGCCGAAGGTCCGTTCGGGCTGGGCTGGATCAGACCCCAAGCGTTGTTCGGGATAACCGGTCTGGACCCGTTGGTTCATGCCATTCTGTGGTCCATGTCGTTGAATACGCTTGTCTTTACCATCGTGTCTCTGATCGGGTTTCCATCGCCGCTGGAGCGTCTGCAGGGGGCCCAATTCGTGGATGTGTTCGAGCATTCGGCCCGGGCCCAAAGCTGGTCCGGCGGGGTGGCGCAAAGCGAAGACCTGATGATCATGGCGCAACGCATCCTTGGTCCCAAAGAGGCGCAGATCCTGTTCCAAAAAGAGGCGAAGCGACAGGGGCTTGCCGGGTACCTGCCTGAACCCAGCCCCGGATTTCTAAGCGTGCTTGAGCGGGAACTGAGCGGATCGGTTGGGGCGGCAACCGCACATGCGATGGTGGGCCAGATCGTCGGTGGAGCCAGCGTATCGGTCGAAGACCTGATGGCTGTGGCGGATGAGACCGCGCAGATGATGGAGTATTCCAGCCAGCTTGAAGCGAAATCGGACGAACTGGCCCGCACGGCCCGACAGCTGCGTAGCGCGAATGAAAAAATGTCGGCCCTGTCCGTGCAAAAGGACGCATTCCTGTCGCAGATCAGCCACGAATTGCGCACGCCGATGACGTCGATCCGCGCGTTTTCCGAGATTCTGCGGGATACCGAAGAGCTGACCGGGGCGGAGAAAGGAAAATACAGCTCGATCATCCATGACGAGGCGGTGCGGCTGACCCGTTTGCTGGACGATCTGCTGGATCTGAGCGTGTTGGAAAACGGTCAGGTTAACATGAATATCTCCAGAGGTTCGCTGGGGCGTGTGATTGATCGCGCGATCGCAGCCACGGCAGATGGGGCCGGACTGCGTGTGGTTCGCAACCGGGAAAAGGAACAAGTCATGTTGGAAACCGATCTGGACCGGCTGGCGCAGGTGCTGATCAATATCGTGGCCAATGCACAGAAATACTGTGATGCAGAGCAGCCGAAACTGCGTATCAACGTAGGCGAGGCCGAGGGCGAGGTGTTGATTGATTTCATAGATAATGGCAGCGGAATCCCGCGTGAAAGCCAAGAGATGATTTTTGAAAAATTTGCCCGGGTCAGCGATCAGAAGGCCGGGGGGGCCGGACTTGGGCTTGCTATTTGTCGCGAGATCATGGGCAGGCTTGGCGGAGAAATCGCCTATCTTCCCGGACAGGGTGGGGGCGCGTTTCGCGTAACTGTTCCGCAAAAATCCGGACCGAAATCGATGGAGCCGCGCCGTTGATAAGCGGTTGGTAACCAATATCAGACTAAAGTGAATGCAAATTGACCCGCGACGAGGGCGGCGGAGGATATGAGCAACACTGGAATACAATCGGTTTTGCGTCGCAAGGCGCGTACAGGGCGCGAAGAACATGTCGCCCGTGTCATGACGCCATCGCGGGCGCTGCGCCTTGCGCTGGCCCGGGCTGCGGATGATCTGTTTGACCTTGCGGTGCTGGTCACCTCGTGTGAGGTGACCAAGGCGTCGCGCGAAACCGCGCTTGAAACCTTTCGTGACGAGCAATTGCTGCTGGTTCTGGATTCGGCGGAAGGGTCGCTTGGGGCCGTTGCGATGGATGTTGGGGTTTTGTCCGGTCTGATCGAAATGCAGACGATGGGGAAAGTGCTTCCTACCCCCACCACCGAGCGGCCAACCACCCAGACGGATGCTGCCATGGTGGCCCCCTTGGTGGATGAGCTTCTGAAACAATTTGCCGATAACGTCGCATCGTCGGAAGACGAGGCTGAATTGTCTTCGGTCGTGCGCGGAATGCGGTTTGGGGCGCGGATCGAAAGCTGCCGAATGCTTGGCCTGTTGCTGGAAGCACCGGATTTTCATGTTTACCAGCTTGAGCTCGACCTTGGCGAAGGGGCGAAACAGGGCAGGATGGTGCTGGTCTTGCCCGAATCGCAACCTGTTGCGACAACCGAACCTGCCGTTGGCAGCCACATGGCGGCTCCGTCGCCGGAGTTTGAGCCGCCCAGGCAGCCGTGTCTTGGCACAGGGGCGTTTCTGTCCGCAGAGGCACGGATTGACGCGGTATTGTATCGCACACATCGCACCGTGGCCCAGCTTGGCCAGCTTAAGGTTGGGGATGTGTTGGTAATTCCGCGTGATGCGTTATCCGATACACGTCTTGAGGTGGGCAAGGCCCATCCGATCGGCACGTCGCGGCTTGGTCAGATTAACGGCTTTCGCGCGGTGCGTTTGAATGGGACAGCGGGTTTATCCGGCACGGAAACGGACATGGGTGGCGATGGCGCGTTGATGTCCGACATGGATATGCCGGGTGTCGAACCCGAGACGATGTTGTCTGACCCTCCGGCGCTGCCTTTGGCCGAGTCGATTGAGCGAGGGGATATCAACCTGTCGCCCTCTCCTGACCTTGGGGACCTTCCGGAAATAGATCTGGGCGATCTTCCCGAGCTTGAATTGGGAGAGTTGCCGGACCTTCCCGATTTACCGGTCCTCCCGGATCTTCCCGACCTGCCTGATCTACCGACACCCGGCGGATAAGCCTGGTTTACCCGTTACCGCCCAGCATGGGGGCAATGCCCGACAGGTCGTATCCGGCCGAGGCCGCAACGGACAGAATTTCCGCCACCTGCTTCTTCCCGGCCTGTCCCAACGCCCAAAGATACGTGCAGCGCGTGCCCGAACGGCAATAGGCAACAACCGGTCCAGCGGATTGGGCGACCAATTCGGCTTGTTTGGCGATCTGATCAGGGGACATCCCTTGATGGGAAATGGGCAGATAGTGAAATTCAAGCCCCAGTTCACGCGCTTTGGCCGCCATAAACTCGGCATGAAGTGCGGTTGGGTTTTCCGCATCTGGCCGGTTGCAGATCACAGTTGTAAACCCGGCCTCCGCTATGGGGCGCAGGTCATCCGGAGTGATTTGGGGGGACACCGTCAAATGCTCGGTCAGCTGTCTCAGATCCATCCGGTGCTCCTGTAAGGCTTTGAACAAGTTCAGGGAAGCGTAGCAAGGCCATGGCCCTGAAGTCTTGTCAAATCGGTGTCTTGTCAAAAAGCACTCAAAGCTTGTTGACTGGAACTTTCAGGAAAACATCTCCGTGTTCATCCGGTTCAGGCATGTTGCCGGCGCGCATGTTCACCTGAAGCGATGGGATAATCAGCTTGGGCATTGCAAGGGTGGCGTCGCGTTCATCGCGCATCCGTACGAAGTCTTCGCGTTTCTTACCTTGGCCCACATGGACGTTCAGCGCCTTTTGTGCACCCACCGTGGTTTCCCAGGCGTAGTTGTCACGCCCCGGTGCCTTGTAATCGTGGCCAACAAAAATCCGGGTATCGTCGGGCAGGGCGAGAATTTTCTGGATCGAAGCGTAAAGCGTTTCCGACGACCCCCCGGGGAAATCGCAGCGGGCCGTGCCAAAATCGGGCATGAACAGCGTATCGCCCACAAATGCCGCGTCGCCGATCACATAGGTCAAACAGGCCGGGGTGTGCCCGGGTGTGTGCAGGACGTCGCCGCGCAGCTGGCCGATCATGAAGGCATCGCCGTCGGCAAACAGCTTGTCAAATTGTGACCCGTCCCGCTGGAACTCAGTGCCTTCGTTGAACACTTTGCCGAACGTGTCCTGAACCACTGTAATGCGGTCCCCGATCCCAATCTGTCCGCCCAGTTTTTCCTGAATATAGGGTGCAGCAGACAGGTGGTCCGCATGCACATGGCTTTCCAGCAGCCATTCCACGGTCCAGCCCGCATCCTTGATAAAGGCGACTATGGCGTCGGCCGAGCGGGTGTCGGTGCGCCCCGAAGAATAGTCAAAGTCCAGCACCGAGTCGATCACTGCACAGGCACTTCCCTGAGGGTCTCGTACAACATAAGAAATGGTGTTGGTGGCTTCGTCGAAAAAGGCGTGTACACCCGGTGTCATCTGTTGATCCTTCGGAGGGGCGAAGATTGGTCCTGATGGTGTATTTATATATTGAAAAGTGAATGTATCGCAAGGGCCGATGCCTTGATTTGCATCAATGCCGTTTGGGTGTAGGTATGACACGATAGTTGCGCATTGGGTGCAGCCTGTGGTCTGAGCCGTTTTCGGACGCTTTTGTTTCTCGGGTTTGACGGTTGCGCGACGTGCTTTGACTATGAATGGGAGATTGCAAATGCCTTCAATTGAAACTTATCGCCCCAGGTTGCTCAAACGCCTGGCCGAGCTGGACGGTCGTTTGCACGCCATTGAGAGCGAACTGGATGCACATCAGTCCAAGGATTGGGAAGAACTGGCCGTTGAACGCGAAGATGACGAGGTCCTGGAAGGGCTGGGGCGGTCGGGGCAGGAGGAGATCGTTCGTATTCGCGCCGCGTTGAAGCGGATGCGTGAAGGGGAGTACGGCTATTGCACCACTTGTGGGGACGTCATTTCCAAAGAGCGGCTGGATGTTTTGCCCGATACGCCGTTCTGCAAAACCTGTGCAGCTAAGCTGTAACCTTGGTGTTACATCACTATGTGAGGGTGGATTCCCAATGACCATAGAGAGAAAGAGGAGGATAGGATGACCGAACAGGAATTCCTGAAAGCACTGGACGAGTTGGAAGACCGTATTGAAGCTGTACCTTCGGACAAGCACCATGTTTTTCAGGCAGAGTTGCATGGGTTGATTGAGCGGATGCGGAACGCAGGTGTGGCGATCCCCGACCGTGTCCGCCGGATGGATGCGGCGCTGACCGAAGATGCGATCGAAGCGCAATTCGACAATATGCCGGTGTGATCGGCGCGTGACCGGTGTCTCCTTTTGGCTTTGCCCGGGCACGTGGTGCCGGGCAGGGTCTTGCGTTGCACCCTCAAACCGGACAGGCTGAGTAACAAGGTTTCTGCAACTGTTGGATTGCGGAATGTTTTTGTTGGGGGGCTTTGTGTCGGACAAATACGCTTATCGGATCGAAGGCGGGGTTGCGATTGTCAACCTTCCGCCCATGCCTCTGGACCCGGATGCCCGCAGCTTTTTCCTTGCGGCAATTGAACGTGCGGAAGACGAGGCATCAGGATTGGTGTTCAGCGGAAAGGAACGCGGATTTCCGGGGGGGTGGAGCGACGATGAGCTACTTGACGGAATAGTCTCTCCCGCATTTGCCACGCTGGCGGATCGCATTGAAGGCGCGCGCATCCCGGTGATCGCAGCAATGCGGGGTAGGGTCGTGGGGGCCGGTCTGGAGCTGGCGCTTGCTGCACAGGCCCGTGTGGCCGTGGCTGGAACCTTGGTGCAATTGCCCGATTTGCAGCGTGGCCTTTGCCCGGGTGCGGGGGGTGCCTATAGGCTCGCCCGACTTGTGGGGGCGGGCCGGGCGCTTGAACTCATTCAAACCGGGAGATTGCAGAATATCAATGATCCTAGGTTCGACAGTTTGTGTGACGAGGTGGTCAAGCACGACGTGATCGGCGCGGCTGTTAGATTTGCCGCTGGCTTTGGCAAGTCCCGGGTTCAGCGGGTTACGACGGATCCGATTGCCTATCAAAGAGAGGTCGCCACGGCACGGCAACACGCTCTGACGTCCGATGGGCGTCCTGCTTACCTTAGGGCGATTGATTGTGTGGAGGCAGGGCAGTTGTTGCCCGACGCTGCGATTCGCGCCTATGAACAGGAGGCCTTTCGCGAAATTCTTGAGCTGCCCCGCAGCCGGGCGCTGTTGCATGTGGCGCGGGCCGAAAACCATGCCAGACAGTATTTCGGAATGGCTGATGCGGCTGGTTCCGTGGTGGTGATGGGGGATGGAGCCAGCGCGGTTGCCTTTGCCGAAGCGGCATTGGACAGCGGTGCGCAGGTTACGATTGCAGAACGGCACGAAGGTGGTGCCCAAGCTGTAATCCGCACGTTGGAGGCGCATCGCGAGTTGCGCGTGAAGAAAGGTTACCTGACCCCCAGCTTGGCCCAGGCTGCAGCCCGGAACCTGAAAGCCGGGCGGCTGGACGAATATGTGGCACAGGCAGAGCTTGTCATTGAGGCCACCGGGGCGACACAGGCCGAATTGGCGGGAATTACCGACCTGTTGAGTCGTGACTTGTCTGCGGATGCGGCTTTGGTGCTCACTTCTGGCATGGCGCTTTATGCTGGCCAAAACACCAATGTCTTGGGGCCGCGCTGCCTTGGCGTCGCGGCCATGCCCGGCACCCCAATGCCCCAGCTGCTGGAGCTGGTGGTTCCAGACACCGTCGAGAACGACGCGCTTGACCGCGTTCGGGCCAGTTTGCACGCCATGTCACGGATGGTGGTCGAAGTTGCGCCCCAGAACGGGTTGATCCGCCAAAGGTTGATTGCGACCCTGTTTGCCGCAGTCGAATGGTGCTTGGCGCAAGGGGCTGCGCCCGAAGCGATTGACGCTGCGTTGGGTTGGGGGCGCGGACCCGTTGCTTTGATGCTGTCCGAAGGGTCGGCGGTTCAGGCGTCGCGACTCTCGCTTCTGTCGGGTGTGCCTGATGAAATCAGGGCGCTGCACCGGGGGCTGGCGGCATTGGCGGCTGACGGGGCACAGGGCAGAAACCCCGGGATGGACCAGCGGTTGCAGCAGATCCGGCAATGGCAGGCGTCTCAGCCAGAGCGCCCCGGGAAGATTTCAGCCCCCGAAATACGGCGGCGTGTGGTCGGCGCGCTGGTGGCCGCCGGTGCGGATCTGTTGGAGCAGGGGGTCGCCGCAAAAACGAGTGATATCGACCTTGTCGCGCTGCACGGGCTTGGCTTTCCCCGTGCACTTGGGGGACCGATGATGGCAGCTGAAACCGGAGGGTTGTTGGCTTGGCAACGGGATTTGCGCCGGTTCAAAGCAGACTCGCCGTGGCTTTGGCAAGACAGCGAGGCGCTTGCCAAAGCCATTCGCAACGGAGGGCGCTGGGGGCGTTAACCCCCCTTAACCCACCGGCACCCCGGCCACTTATTGCATCCGCAATGCGCCGTCGATACGGATCACTTCACCATTCAGATAGCCGCATTCAACGATGAATTTTGCCAGACGCCCGTATTCGGCCGGATCCCCCAACCGTTGTGGGCAGGTTACAGAGGCGGCGAGGCTGTCCTGGGCTTCTTGTGGCAGGCCCATCAGCATCGGTGTCAGGAAGATACCCGGCGCGATGGTCATCACGCGAATGCCATTGCGGGCCAGATCGCGCGCCATGGGAAGAGCAAGCCCGACCACGCCGCCTTTTGAGCTGGCATAAGCGACTTGACCACGCTGGCCATCAAAGGCGGCAATCGAGGCGGTGTTGATGATCACTCCGCGCGCGCCATCATCGGTGGGGTCGTTCTTGGCCATCTGCGCCGCAGCAAGCCGGGCGACGTTGAAAGTCCCGGCCAGGTTCACGTCCAGCACCTTCTTGTAAGCGGCAAGGTCGTGGATCCCCCCGTCCTTGTAAAGGGTCGTGGCGGCAATCGCGATACCGGCGCAGTTCACCGCAGCATTGAGGCCACCCATGGCCTGGGTTGCGGTTGCGATGGCGTTGGTAACACTGTCTTCGTCGCTGACATTGGTTTGCACGAAGGTTGCGCCGATGTCGTCGGCAACTTCGGCACCGCGCTTGGCATCCATATCAAGCAGCGTGACCTGTGCCCCTCCGTCGCGGAACACGCGGGCGGTGGCTTCGCCAAGCCCCGAGGCGCCGCCGGTGATGACGGCTTTGGTGTTTTCGATGCGCATGGGGTCTCTCCTCCTGATCCACGGCAGAATTGAACATATGTTCATTAACGCGTTTCGCGGGGGGCTGTCAAAACCTACCTGCCGCGCAACAGGGTTTTGGGCGCAATGCCAAGCCGAACACCGTGACGATGATGCGAAATATAGCCAAACGACATAATTCTGATTGTGCCTTTTGACTATAGGTCTCTGATTTTACGCTGATGCTTCGTGGATTTTGAGATCAAAATCCACTCCCGTCAGCTATACATGGCGCAAGGTGGCAAAGGCCGGGTTGGCGCGAAGAGACAGGGCGACATGCGGGACCGTGATGGAAGACGAGCCGGGCCGGGTCATGGAAGACGCCAGAAGCTTGGGCAGGGAGCACAAACCCAAGGTGTAGCGGGTGTTGGGCAAGCTACCAGTCTTGCATTGGCGCGCACAGATCCCTCAGGTCTGTGCAACCAGCCGCGCGGCCCCGACAAGCGGGGCGAACTCATCCTTGATGTCCCGGATCGCGATGTCCTTTACCAGATCGCGATAAGGCCCCCGGTCAAGATAGGTCGAGGTGAAGGCTGGGTGTCTGGTCCACTGAAACAGGGCAACACCAACCGACCCGGCCAGAAAAATCCCGTCGCGGGGCAGGTGGGTCAGGGCGAGTGTTCCCAGTGTGGCCCCGAATATCCGCAGGATCAGCTCCAGCGACGGGGTCCGGTTTGCGCGCGACAGGATATGCGCAGGCTCTTGGGTTTCCCCGGTCACCGCCCGGTGCAGGGCCGGCAGGTTCGGGCCCGAAAGGGCCGCTTCAATGACGGGGGTCCCAAACTGTTCCGCAAGCTTATCGAGAACGGGGGCGTAGCGAGCCCCAATATGAGGCAAGGCAATATATCCGGCCTCGGCGGGCGGGACAAAGCGGCGTCCATCGGACTCATAGAGCACCGCGCAATTCGTGCCGGTTCCAATGGCCAGGACAAGACGGGTTCCGGCCGGCTTGCGTCCGGTGAGGTCCTCATCGGCAAGGGCATATCCCATCGCCTGAAGGTCATTGATGAACCGGATATCGTCACAGCCGGTCAACGCGGCAATCTGGCCCGCGCTGATCTGCCAATTGCGGTTGGTCAGCGTTATGCGATCCCCCAGAACAGGCCCGGCGGCGGCAAGGCATACACGGTCGATCCGGGCCGGGTTGACTTTATGGACATAGCGGGTCAGCGCCGCGCCGGGGGATGGCATCCCGTCGTTGCGAAAGCTCGCAATCGTATCGCGTTCCAATGCCGCGCCACGGGACAGGGCGAAGCGGCTGTTCGTGCCGCCTATATCTGCCAATAGATATGTGAGGTTACATGTCATAGCCTGACGAGTATGTCGTGCAAATCACGGCTGCGCAAATCCGCTGACGTGTTTCTGTGCGACGACGTTGCCGTTCTGTGGTTCCTGCGCGCATCCGGCGGCCCTCTGTGCCGCCGTGCGGCCCGGTGCGACGAGGGAAAAGGCATATCCTTTGACCCGCCCTCCCAATCAAGCATGGGCGAAGCGTTCGAATTCTGCTGCACCCACGTTGGGTATATCCGCGGCAAGGCAGGCGGGGATTACCCAACAAAGGAGCGATCAGGAGGCGTTTGCGCATCAAAAAAACCCGCCCGGAAGGGCGGGGTGATGGGCGTTTTGGTTCGGGCGCGGATCAGGCACCGCGGCGGCGGCGGGCCCCGGCGCGGCCACGGCGTCCGCCTGCGGCCTCTTCACCCGGCTTTGCGGGCACCTTGTTGAACTTGATCCATTCGCCGCCCGACTCGTCGTTGTTGGTCAGGAAGTTGGCCGCACGGATGGCTTCCATTTCTTTGCCCGGGCGCGGCTTGGTCGACCCAAGGCCGAACATCTGGCAAAATGCTTCGTCATCCATGTCGGCGGGCAGGATGATCCCGGCGGCCTCGACCTCGGCCTTTTTCTCGGCCAGCTTTTTCGGGCCAACAGGCAGGGCAACGGGGTTCATGATCGCCGATGTCATACCGGTGGCCATGGCCATGGGCAAAAATGCGTTGTTGATGCCGTGACGGTTGGGCAGGCCGAACGAGATGTTGGAGGCACCGCAAGTGGTATTCACGCCCAGTTCATTGCGCAGACGCCGGTTGAGTTCAAAGACCTGCAACCCGGCGGTGCCCATGGCCCCGATGGGCATGACAAGCGGATCAACCACGATGTCATGAGCCGGAATACCGAAATCGGCGGCGCGCTCGACGATTTTCCTGGCCACGGCGAAACGGACCTCGGGGTCTTCGGAAATGCCGGTGTCGTCGTTGGAAATCGCCACCACCGGCACGTTGTACTTCTTGACCAGCGGCAGAACCCGTTCCAACCGTTCTTCTTCTCCGGTGACCGAGTTCAGCAGGGGACGGCCCTTGGCTGCGGCCAGACCGGCCTCCAGCGCGCCGGGAACCGAGCTGTCAATGCAAAGCGGGCAATCGGTTACAGCTTGCACGGTTTCGACCAGTTGGCGCATCAGTTCAGGTTCGACAAAGTTGTTATCGGCATAGCGCACGTCTTCGGCCATCTTGTTGGAAAACACGGCACCCGAGTTGATGTCCAGAATTCCGGCCCCTGCCGCGACCTGGGCCAGCGCATCGGATTCAACGCGGGAAAACTCGCCGCGCTCCAGTTCTTCGTTCAGGATTTTACGCCCGGTGGGGTTGATGCGTTCACCGATCACGGTGAAAGGCTGGTCAAAACCGATGATTGTGGTCTTGGTGGCGGATTCTACGATTGTGCGGGTCATTCTCTGATCTCTCTATCTTTAGCTTGCGGCTGCCGGAACGCCGGAGGCGCCGCCATGCTCTTTGGCCCAGTTGGCATTGGTTTTGATTCCCCCCAGCGGGAAGAAGTGAACTTTTTCAATGTTGAAATCGGGGTTCGCGGCCTTGTGTGTGGCAAGATCGCTCAGAACCTTGGTCGGCTCGTGGGGCACAAGAAGCTTGGACACGTCCTTGGCCCGTTTCTGGAGGACCTTAAGCGAGGGTCCAACGCCGCAGGCAATGGCGAATTTGATCATGGTCTGCAACTTCGCGGGCCCTGCAATGCCAATATGGACGGGGATGTTGATGCCCCGTTCGGTCAACGAATTGCACCAGTCGATCACCGGTTCGGCCTCGAAACAGAACTGGGTGGCCAGGGCCATTTGCGCGTCGGTGCGTTTGGAAAACTCCTGTTTCCAATCCAGCGCGGCAAAGGTGTTGGTGCGCCCGCCCTTGGGGTCGATATCCAGGTTGGGTTCGGGGTGGCCGGCAACGTGCAGGTTGGTGAAGCCGCCCGCGTCAAACAGGCCGGTGTCCAGCAACTGCATTGAGTTGTCGAAATCGCCCTGCGGGGTGGCCACGCCACCAGCCAGCAACAGCGCCTGTTTCACATCCGCTTCGCCCTGGTACATGGCGATCCAGTTTTCCAGCGTGGCGCGGTCCTTGATGATACGCGCAGGAAAGTGGGGCATGACGTCATAGCCTTCGCCTCTGATGCGCCTGGCGGTGGCGACCATGTCTTCGATGGGCGTGCCTTCGATATGGGCAATGTAAACGCGGGTGCCTTTGGGCAGAATCGCGGTGAAGTCTTCGACCTTTGCGGCGGTGCGGGGCATCACCTCGATCGAATAGCCGTGCAGAAAGGCTTCGAGCTGGCTATTGACCGGCGCGGTTTCTGCGTCACGTTTCCGGAAATTCAGCAAAGCCATCGCGGCCTCCCAAAGTCTATTGGGCATCCGCCCAGCCATCATTTGCAATCAGAACCTTCAGCCGGTTCTGATCGTATTCCGCATCCAGACGCGCGGCTTCGGCGGCGGCAACATCGCCATCCGCCCCGTCCATTTCGTAAGGGGGGGCTTTGCGCCATTCAGCTAGGTAAGCGTCGGAATCGCGCGCGTTCACCTTCATTGCAGCCCGGTCAATCGCTTGCTCAAACCGTTCGGGCAGGGGGTGTTTGGCCCCGCGACGGCCTTTGCCAACAATGACCTGAGCGGGAATATCCCGCCAATAAACGATGGTGACCTGTGCCATGTCCGACTCCTTCCTGTTAAACCCTCATATCCGCCGGAATCGCCCGTGCGCGGTCGAATTTCGACTTTGAAGGGGACAATGGCGACGTTCGGGGCAGGCTATGTCGGAAAAATGGCCGGAGCCATGGCAAGAGGGGGCTGAAACATCTCTGAATTTTCATGAAAAAGGTGACGTAGCCGACACGAAAAAACCGCGCCCGGTGTCCGGGTGCGGCCTGTTTTGTTTGCCCAAATGGGGCTTAACCGACCGGACCGCCGTCTTCGCGGGTCACGGCGATAATGGCCGACCGGGGCACCGATGTGCCGCCATCGGGCCAGTGGCTATTGCCTTTTTCGCCGGGGTGTTGGATGCCCACGAACATGGTGCGACGGTCAGCGGACCAGCACAGGCCGGTGACTTCGCATTCTTTGGGACCGGTCAGGAAGCGGCGGATTTCGCCCGTAACCGGGTCGCCCGCCAGCATCTGGTTGTTGCCCTGTCCGGCAAAATCCCCTTCGTTGCTGTATTTCCCGTCCGTCTGGATCCAGAGCAACCCGGTGCTGTCAAAGGCCAGCCCGTCGGGCGAATTGAACATGTTGTCGGCGGTGAGGTTGGCGGACCCTTTGCGGTCATCTTCATGCACGGTGGGGTTGCCAGCCAGCACATAGAGATCCCAGACAAACCCGTCGGCGGTGTGATCGCCGCCATGGGGTTTCCAGCGCAGGATCTGACCATATCTGTTGGCCTCACGCGGATTAGGGCCGCCCAGCGGGGTGGTGTCCCCCCCTTTGTTGGGCTTGAGACCGCGGTTCTTGTTGTTGGTCAGGGCACAATACACTTCGTCCGAATTCGGGTTGGCGGTGACCCATTCGGGGCGGTCCATAGTGGTTGCGTTCATTTTCGATGCCGCCTGGCGAGTGTGGATACAGATTTCAGCCAGCTCCATTCCGGTGGTCTCTGGGGTCAGGGGCAGCCATTCCCCGGCACCGGTGTCGTGGAATTGGGCCGCGTATAGCGTGCCATTTTCCATCAACTCATCGGTATCCACGCCGGGCGCATAAACCCCGTTGGAGACATAGCGATAGAGGAACTCGCCCCGTTCGTCGTCGCCCATATAGATCACGAGTCGGCCATCGTTATTGATCACGCATTCGGCATTTTCATGTTTGAACCGGCCAAGCGCGGTACGTTTCTTGGGGGTTGAATTCGGATCACGCGGGTCGATTTCCACGACATACCCGGCACGGTTGGGTTCGTTGGGGTTTTTGGACAGGTCAAACCGGTCGTCGATCCTGGCCCAGCCATAGCCCCAGTCCCTGGACGACACACCATAGCGTTTCAATTCGGCGCTGGTTTTGTGCGCCTCGTCTTCGGTCGAGAAATAGCCGTTGAAGTTCTCTTCACAGGTCAGATAGGTGCCCCAGGGCGTGCGGCCCGAGCCACAGTTGTTCCAGGTGCCCTTGGTGGTGGTGCCGGTGGGATCGGCGGCGGTCTGCATCAAGGCATGGCCGCGCGCGGGGCCTGTAATTTTCATGTCGGTTTGGGGCGTGATACGGCGATTGAAGGGGCTGTCTTTGACGATGCCCCAGCCCGCGCCGTCATTGCGCAACTCGACCACGGTCACGCCGTGAGCCAACATGCCTTTTTCCACGTCATCCTCTGTTTCCGCCTTGCCGTCGGCGCGGTTGCCCCAGATGGTCTTGCGGTTGGTATACTCGTTGTTGACGGTCAAAAGGGTCTTGCCCTGATGATGGAAGATTTCCATGCCATCGGTGTTGTCCCCAAAGGCGCGGGCCTGTGAGGCGGCGGTGCCACGGGTTTCGCCGTCGAACGCGACGCCATCCGACCACAGGGGATCTGCCCAACGGACAACCACTTCGGATTTGTACCCCTTTGGGACGCGGATCGCATCCTCGCCAGAGCTGGCAATGGCGTCAAAGGCAAAACGGTTGCCTGCGGCCTGTGCCCCGGTGGGAAGGGTCGCCCCACCCAGAGTGGCAAATCCGCCAAGGGTCAGAACACCTCCAAGGAACCCGCGACGGGACAGGGCCGCCTCGACAACATCGTCAAATTCAGTGTGTTCAGAGCGGGGTGTCACAGCTTCGTCAAAATCATCGAAGCTGATTTCGGAAGGATCGGTCATATTTTACAGGTCTCCGGGCGGTTGGATTTGGCAAATTGCTGTGACCCGTCCACTGCCCGACTCGGACAGGCTCACTGGCCAAAGGATTGGACCTTCCTTGTAAAATCCACATGACATGCCCGGTGAATTCTCTTGCGCCGGGCGGGTGGGGCAACTAGGTTCAGGGTAACTCAAAATGGAGGGCGTGACCATGGCGCCCAAGCGTCCCAAAGGTGCGGGCGCATTCCCGAAACCGGTTGAGAGCCCCGCGCCCAATCCGCCGGATCCGTCACAGCTTTATGCTGCGCTGGATCTGGGCACGAACAGTTGCCGAATGCTGATTGCCCAACCTAAGGGCAGTCAGTTTCATGTCGTGGATTCCTTTAGTAAATCCGTGCAGTTAGGGGCCGGGCTTGAACGTACCGGAAGATTGAGCCGGGCGTCGATGGGGCGAACGGTTCAGGCGATGCGGATTTGTCAGCAAAAGCTCAAACGTCACAACGTCAAACGGATGCGGTTGGTGGCAACCGAAGCCTGCCGCAGGGCTCGGAACGCCCGGGATTTCGTGCGGACGGTGCGCCGGGAAACCGGGTTGCAGCTGGAGATTATCAAACCCGAGGAAGAGGCAAGGCTGGCAGTGATCTCCTGTGCGCCGCTGGTCAGCACCAAGACCGAGCAATTGCTGGTGGTGGACATTGGCGGGGGATCGACCGAATTGGTGTGGATCGACCTGTCTATGGTTCCCCACCGTGACCGCCCTCGTGCGATCATGCGGTTGCATTCGGGGTTTCATACCAACGACAGCCCGTTTCCGACGGCCAAGGTGGTGGATTGGATCAGCGTACCGTTGGGCGTGGCCACGTTGAGGGATCAGTTCCGCGATGTCGAAGACGATTCCGCGCGGTTTGCCCTGATGAGCTGGTTTTTCGAGGAAAGCATGTCGGAATTCGCACCCTACAAGGATGAACAGGCGCGGGAGGGGTTCCAGATCGTTGGGACAAGCGGCACGGTCACAACGGTGGCCGCTTCGCATCTGGGGTTGAAACGGTATGACCGCACCAAGGTGGACGGGTTGCGCATGAGCAGCGACCAGATTGACCAGGTCATCCAGGGATACCTGCGGCTTGGTCCGGGCGGGCGGCGGCGCGATCCCCGGATTGGTCAGGACCGACAGGCGTTGATCATGAGCGGTTCGGCGATCTTGCAGGCCTTGTTGCGGGTCTGGCCCACGGATCGGCTGAGCGTGGCGGACCGTGGTCTGCGTGAAGGGCTGCTTTATGCACAGATGAGCGCGGATGGCGTGTTGGAAGACGGGCCGTTTTAAGTGAACAGGGTTGTGGTCGGGGACACGAATTTTAGCTAAAATTCGTGGGTTCGCGTGCAGAGAGGGAATGGCGAATGGCAAAGACACCCAGTGGCAAGAACACATCGGGGCGCGGGCAGCGTGACCTCAAGGTTAAGGTGAAGTCGGCCCGGGGGCGCAAGCTGAGCTCAACCCGATGGTTACAGAGACAGTTGAACGATCCTTACGTGAAACGCGCCCAAACCGAGGGCTATCGCGGGCGCGCAGCCTTCAAGATCATGGAATTGGACGATAAATTCCGCTTTCTCGTGCCCGGAGCCCGGGTTGTCGACCTTGGATGCGCACCCGGCGGGTGGTGCCAGGTGGCAGTTAAACGGGTCAACGCGCTGGGTGAAAAAAACGGCAAGCGCGTTGGCACGATCCTTGGCATTGATCTGCAAGAGGTGGAGCCGATTGCGGGCTGCGAAATCCACCAGCTGGATTTCATGGATGAGGGCGCGGATGACAAGGTGAAAGCATGGCTGGGTGGCAAGGCCGACGTGGTGATGTCGGACATGGCGGCATCGTCATCGGGGCACAAGCAGACCGATCACCTTAAGATCATGGCGCTTTGTGAAACCGCAGCCTATTTCGCCTTTGATGTTCTGGAAGAGGGCGGCACCTTCGTGGCCAAGGTTCTGGCGGGGGGCGCGGAAGGTGAATTGCAAAAACTGCTGAAGCAGAAATTCACCAAGGTTGCCAATGTCAAACCGCCCAGCAGTCGCAGTGATAGTTCCGAAAAGTTCGTTGTTGCAATGGGTTACCGCGGATAGTTCACATCAGTCTTCCGGTTTGATCAGCCCCAGGCCGCGTAGGTAAACTCCAATCCCGCTTTCCAGAAGGTCTTCGGGTGAAAACGGGCTGTGTGTTCCGGGAGAGTTTCGTGCGAACAGTTCGACCACCCCGTGGGACATGGCCCAGATATGGGCCGAAAACATTGCCGCGGGGGGGCGTTTTTCCGGCGGGATATGTTGTGACAGGTCTTCGGCTGCCTGTTCCTGAACCCGGCGTGCCCGTGCCGCCACGGCGGCAAGCTCGGGCGTGCGGTTCACGCTGATCCCGCTTTCGAACATCGCGATATAATGGCCCGGATATTTACGGGCAAAGGCGAGATAGGCACGCCCCGTTGCTTCAAATGCGGCCAAAGCCGAGGGCTGACCCTTGTCATAGGCAAATTGCATCACGTCGGTAAAGATTTCGTAACCCTGCCGCGCCGCTTCGGCGATCAGGTCTTCGCGCCCTTCAAAATGGCGATACACTGCTGCCGGGGTGACTCCGGCGGTTTTCGCCGCTTCCGAGAGCGTAAACCCGGTCGGACCCTTGGCTTCGATCAGCTCTAGCGCCGCATCCACCAGCGCCTGGCGCAGATTGCCATGATGATAGCCGCGTTTCTTGCGCATCAGCTGTTCCAGGTTTCGGGGCCGGCACAGATGCTTGTATCCTGTTTTCCAACACCCTTGGCGGATTTGTTGTCATAGTCGATCGCATCCAGAACCCGCCGGATGCCAGCCAGCCGGGCGCGCCGTTTGTCGTCAGAGCGGATCACGGTCCAAGGCGCGTGATCGGTGTGGGACCGGGTCAGCGTGTCCCTGATCGCATCGGAATAGGCCTCCCAGCGGTTCAACCCTTCAACGTCAATCCACGAGAGTTTCCATTGCTTTAGCGGGTCCTTTTCACGTTTGAGAAAGCGATTCAGCTGTTCCGCCCGTCCCACGTTGAGCCAGAGTTTGAACAGGTGAATACCTTCGTCCACCAGCATCCGTTCAAAATCGTTGACCTGGGCAAAGAAATGTTCGCGTTGGGCATCCGTGCAAAAGCCGAACACCTGTTCCACCACCCCGCGATTGTACCAGGAGCGGTCGTAGAACACGATCTCGCCGCCCGAGGGCAGGTGGTCGATATAGCGTTGGAAATACCATTCGGTCTGTTCTTTTTCCGTAGGTTTGGACAGGGCCACGACCCGCGCGCCGCGGGGGTTAAGGTTCTCCCGGAAGCGTTTGATTGTACCGCCTTTTCCCGCCGCATCGCGGCCTTCGAATACAATCGCGATGCGGACGTTTGTGTCTTTCGCCCAGGATTGCAGCTTGACCAGTTCGATCTGAAGCGCGGCCATTTCGGCCTCGTAAACCTTGCGCGGCATCTTTTCCGAATGAGGGTAATCGGGGTTCAGGATGTCGCCTTTTTCCGCGCGCTGGATCGCGTCCCGCACGGATTCTGGGGCCTTTTCGTTGAAGAACGCAGAGATAGCGCCGTCAAAGGGTTTGTTCTTGCTCATGACCGGCCTTCTTTTGTTGTGTCGGGTCGAAACCGGGCCTGATCGCGACCTGTTCAGAAGAGTATATAGTCCGTTTCACGTCAACGGAAATAGAGGCTCCTGAAAACGTCACGGAGTCAGGGGGGTGGGGCTTAGCCGCGCAAATCCGTACTTTCCAGACCGATTTTGGAAATGTCGAACGGGGTGGTTTCGTAGATTTCGGAAATCCAGTTGCCATAGAGCAGATGCGCATGGCTGCGCCAACGGTTTTGTGGCGTCTTTGACGGGTCGTCATCCGTGTAATAGTTCATCGGCACGTTGATCGGCACGCCCTCGGCCACATCGCGGTCGTATTCCTGTTTCAACGTGTCACTGTCATATTCGAAGTGGTTGAAAATATAGAGCGCGCGGTGGTTTGGGTCGCGGATCAGACAGGGGCCAACCTCGTCACTGGCGAGCAGGGTGGTGAGGGCGGGCACCGCGTCGACCTCGTCTTGTCTGATTTCGGTCCAGCGGGAGACGGGGATCACGCAATCATCTGAAAACCCTCGCAAATATTTTGATGTGGGGCACAGGTTGCGATGCCGGAAACAGCCAAAGGCTTTGTGGTCCAGCATGTGTTTCTTGATCCCGTGGAAATAGTTGATCATCGCCATGCCGCCCCAGCAGATGCCGAAGGTGGAATGCACATGGGTCTGGGTCCAGTCAAACACCTCGCGGAGTTCGTCCCAATAGGTCACCTCTTCGAACGGCATGTGTTCAATCGGCGCGCCGGTGATGATCAGCCCGTCAAATTTTTCTCCGCTTTCCTTAACCTTTGAAAACGGACGATAAAATTCGGCCATATGCTCGGCGGCGGTGTTGCGGGTGCGGTGTTCGCTCATGCGGATCAGCGACAGTTCGATCTGAAGCGGCGTGGCGCCGATCAGGCGGGCAAACTGGTTCTCCGTCTGGATCTTTTTCGGCATCAGGTTCAACAGCCCGATGCGCAATGGGCGGATGTCCTGACGTGCGGCCTGATCGCTGTCCATCACCATGACGCCTTCGTTCGTGAGAACGTCAAAGGCGGGCAGGTCGGAAGGCAGTTTGATCGGCATCGGGTCAGGTCCATCTACGTTTGGTGAGGTGAGAGATAGGCCATGGAGGCCCCGGGCACAAGGCGCGCGCGCGGTGCGTTAATCCCCGGTTCCCCCGGCACACTCGCGCCGATTCGGGGGGGGTGACTTTTGCGCATCGACACGGCACCGGGGCGGCATCGCGGTTGGCCACTCCATATACGCGGCCCGTGCAGGGCGAAATTGTTAACGCCGGTCAATCGCCGTGGCAATCAGCGCATCGAAATCTTCGGCGGAGGTCACGCCATGCACGTCTTCGGCGGTCACCGTCACGCCCCAGTTCGCCATCGCCTCGTATCGCGGCTGGCGATGGGCCAGCGCCCTGGCATAGGTCCAGCGGATGAAGGCGTCGGGATCAACCTTGTCTGCGGCCACCCCGGCTTCGGCCTGATAGGCGTGCCATTGGGCGTCGAGGAAGGCGGGTTCATAGCTCATCGGTTTGGGCGCGCGGTCAAAGCGGCGGATCAGCTCCTGGGTATGGGCGTCGTCGCCCTTGATCCAGATCATCAGGCAGTGTCGCGACAGTTCGCTCAACAGCGGGTCGTTGGGGTCTTTGGGATCGACCCATTCACAGATCGACCCGCCGGTGTCGCAGATGAAGTTGGGATAGCTGTAAAGCTCTTGCGCGCGGGTGATGAAATGGGCGGTGTCCATCAGGGCGCTGATCTCGGCCCTGCGAAACTGATCCTGACGTCGGGTGTATTCGTCATAGCCCAGCCCGCCGAGATCGGGATTGCCCGGTTTGCCCAGATAGCTGGACACGGGCGCAAGATTGTCAAAGGTGATGTTGGAGCCGATATAGATCGAATCCGACATCAGAAGTTCGCGCAGAAACGGGTTTTTCATCGCCTCGCGTTTGGCATTATCCGCGATCAGTTCGCCCATATAGCGGGTGCCGATCCGATAATCGATGGAATAGTGAAACCAATCGCCATGCTCGCGCAGCATGTTGGAGACATGGGTTTTGCCCAAGCCGGACATGCCAAAGAACAACACGTTCTTATGCGGCGCGGCGCGCCAATCCTGTGCGGTGGGATAGATCATGCCCGGTACCCTTTGCCTGTCAAATGCCTTTTCCGCTTGGTAAGGCGCGGGGCGGTTGGGGTCAATGTTGTCAGTGGTGTCGGCGTCGCAACGCCCGCCCGTTGATGATCAGAAGGCCAAGAGCAAGCAGGCCAAACCCGGTCAGCGCGCGCGGCGGCAGGGATTCGCCCAGCACCAGCGCCCCAAGCGCAATGGCAAAGGGCGGAATCAGCAGGGTGACAAGCATCAGGTTGCCGCTACCTGCCATAGCCAGCACCCGGTAATAGAGCAGATAGGCCAATGCCGTGCCGACCACGGCCATGTAAGCGATCGCACCCCATGTGGTGAGGGTCAGGGCAAGCCGGGGGGGGCCTTCGGCCCAGAACGCAAGGGGCAGGGCCATGGCCGCGGAGGCGGTCAACATGCCTGCGGCGGCCACCTGGGGCGGGTGTCCCGCCAGCATCCGGCGCGCCCAGACACCGGCAAAGGCATAAGACAGCGTGGCCAGCACCGCCGCCCATTGGGCAAGGTTGCGAGGGTCCAGCCCGCCAAGGTTGGAAAGGCCAATGGCGGTCACCACCCCGGCAAAGCCGATCAGCACCCCCGCCGCCTTGCGCATCCCAAGCCGTTCGTCGGGGAGCAGAAGTGCCGCCACCACCACGCCAAAAATCGCCGTGGACGCGTTGAAGATCGAGGCGAGACCTGATTCGATGTGAAGCTGGCTCCAGTTCAGAAGGCCAAAGGGGATCAGGTTGTTGAGCAGCCCCATGCCCAGAAACCCGATGGCCGCGCGCGGCGTCAGCGTGACCGGGAGCCGCATCGCGATGACCGCCCCCCACAGCACGATCATGGCCCAGAAGGTGCGCTGTGCCACCGCCCAGAGCGGCCCGATTTCATCAAGCGCCAGTCGGGCGGCAAGGAAAATGCCACCCCAGATGGCGGCAAGCAGGAAAAGTTCGCTCCAGGCGCGGGGGGATAGGGATTGCTGTGTCATGGTGCGGGTTTAGCGCCCCGTGGGGTGGGGCGGCGACCCGTTTCCTGCGGTTTGGTCATCCGGTTTGTTTATCGGCCACTCGCCGCGCCTTGCGGCGAGTCTCGTTCTGGCGCGCTTCGGTCAGGATGTTGAGGTAATTCCCGGCAAAGATGAGCGCCGCGCCCAGCAGGACGGACATCTCAAGCGGTTCGCCGTAGAGCAGCATTCCCACCACCGCAATCACTGGCAAGCGGATGAAGTCGATTGGAATAACCACCGTCGCCGGGGCCAGCGACAGGGCCTTGGTCAGACAGAAATGCGCCAACAGCCCGGCCAATCCAATCAGCACGACCCAGGGCAGGGTGGCGGCATCGGGCAAGGCGATATCTCTGTCAAGCCCGGCGCAGACAAGGCCGAACACCGCCTGCATCACGGTGAGGTGAAACAGGATCGTGCCGATGGATTCGGAGCGGGTCAGCCGTTTGGTCAGAATCCCGGTCAACGCAAAACAGATGGCCGAGGCGGCAGCGGCGAGCACGCCGATATTCAGTGTTTCGGCACCCGGGCGGGTGACAACGAGGATGCCGACAAAGCCAAGCATCGCCGCAGTGGTGCGGATCGCGGTCAGTCGTTCGCCCAGAAGCAACGGGGCCAACAGCACCACCCAGAGGGGGGAGGTGAATTCCAGTGCAAAAACCTGGGCCAGCGGAATCAGCGTGAGGGCAAAGAACCAGAGGTTCTGCCCCGTGAAGTGAGCCAGGTTGCGCAGGGCATGGGTGCCAAGGTGGCGGCGTGACAGGTTGCGCCAGTGGCCGGTCAGGCCCAGCAGGGTGATCACGATCACGAGTCCCACAACAGAGCGATACATCATGATTTCAAACGTATCGAGCGTGGCGGCGGCGCTGCGCCCGGCCACGGCCATGGAGGAAAAGGACAGGATCGCGCCGCTCATCCAGAGCGCCGCTTGCAGGATTGGTGACATTGGGGGAGCATTCGCGCAAAGCGGCGCAATGTCCATCCGGGAAATGACGTTGCGGCGGGCGGCTTGCCAAATCTTTCCGCACGGGGTTGGATGGTCGCAGACAGAGAGAAGAGGGAGGCGTATCATGGCAGTTGCAATCGAAGGGCGGAGCATTGACGAAGTGTTTCGCGACGCGGTGGGGCGGTGGCCTGAGCATGATCTTGTGGTGGCCCCAGCAATTGACGGCGCGCCGGTGCGCAGCCTGACCTATGGGCAGATGGCCGGGTTGGTCGAGGCCCACGCTGCGGCGCTGCGCGCTGCGGGGTATGGGGCGGGGCAGCGTGCTGCGGTTCTGTTGGGGGCGACGCCGGAACATTATGTGATCAAGCTGGCGCTGAACCGATTGGGGATGTCCTGTGTGCCGGTGAACCCGGATTACCGTCCGGCCGAGCTTGCCTATCTTCTGGAAGACAGTGACGCGGTGCTGGCGATTGCGGATGAACGGTTCGAAGCGTTGATGCGCGCGGGCATTTCAGAGGCCAAGTCAAACCCTGAATTTGTTTTGTATGACAATATTTTGTCGGGAATTCCTGATGCGCCACATGAACCAGATGATGTGCCGATTGGTCCCGCGACAGAGGCCAGTCTGCTTTATACCAGTGGCACGACGGGACGACCAAAGGGCTGTATCCTGAGCCATGAATACGAGCTTATGGTGGGGCAGACCTATCAGAATCTTGGCCCTCCGGTGGCGTTGCGGGAGGGGGCGGATCGCGTGCTCAACCCGCTTCCGGCTTTTCACATCAACTCTGGCATTCTGACCTTTTTCGGGGTGATGCAGACCGGAAATACGTTGATCCAGATGGAGCGGTTTTCCGGTGCCACATGGTGGCGCGATATTCAGCAAACCGGGGCCACCGTGTTCCATTATCTTGGGGTTGTGATTTCGGTTCTGCTGGCTGATCGTGACGTGGGCCCCGAGGTGTTGGGCAACCTGCGCGCCGGGCTTGGCGCGGGGGTGGAGCCTTCGCTGCATGTGGAGTTTGAACGCCGGTTTGGCATCCCGTTGATCGAGGCCTGGGGCATGACCGAAATGTGCCGGGTCGTGTCGATGTGGGAGGAGCCGCGCCGCATCGACACCCGCGCCATGGGCCGTGCCTTTGATGGGCTTGACGTGCGGATCGTGGGCGAAGACGGGGCCGAGCTTCCCCGCAACACACCCGGTGAAATGGTCATTCGCCATTCCCAGGCCACGCCCAGGAAAGGATTTTTTTCGGGCTACCTGAACAAGCCCGAAGCCACGGCCGAGGCTTGGGCGGGCGGTTGGTTCCATACCGGGGACACGGTGATCATGGACGAAGAGGGGGTGTTGTTCTTTGTTGACCGGTCCAAAAACATCATCCGCCGATCCGGCGAAAACATCGCCGCGGCCGAGGTGGAAAACGTGTTGTTCGAAGACACGCGCGTGATCAACGTGGCCTGTATCGCGGCCCCGGACGAGATCCGGGAGGAAGAGGTGATGGCCTGTATCGTGCTGGCACCTGATGTCGCGGCGACGGCAGAGACCGCCCGCGCGATTTTTGATCGGGCGTTCGAGAAGATGGCCTATTTCAAACCGCCGGGGTGGATTTTGTTCATCAAGGAACTTCCGGTGACCGGCACCCAGAAAGTGGTCAAACACCAGATTTTCCCGAACGACATGGACCCGAGGGACAGTGCCGGAATTCACGATTTCCGCAAGTTGAAGAAACGCGGTTAACCTTTGGCGATCTGGCGGGATGGTCCTGCGAATCCGGGGGGCGCTCTCCACGGTGCCGTTTGCGCGTGTCTTAGAGCGTTTGATACACCGGATACACTGCACGCCCTGGGGTAGGGCGCGGGTACTGCAATCAAAGGGGGAACCCAGGGTCACTTCAGGTTTTAAAACGTCCTGCCAAAACCCTGAATCACGGGGTTTTGGCAGGACGCGCGAAACACATAGCGAAACACATAAATGTCACGCTGCGTTCGCCCTTTTCCCGGTCTCAGGTTAAAGGTTAAACGCTTTAGTTGTTTTCTGGGACGCGCCGGGCGCTTATTCCCATTCAATCGTGCCCGGAGGTTTCGAGGTGATGTCATAGGTGACGCGGTTGATGCCTTTGACCTCATTGATGATCCGGGTGGCGGTTTCGCCAAGGAAATCGTGGGTGAAGGGGTAATAATCCGCCGTCATGCCATCCACGGACGTGACCGCGCGCAGGGCGCAGGCGTAATCATAGGTGCGCCCGTCGCCCATCACGCCGACGGTGCGCACGGGCAGGATGGCAACATAGGCCTGCCAGATCTCGTCATAAAGCCCGTGTTTACGGATCTGGTCGATGTAAACCGCGTCCGCCTCGCGCAGGATATCCAGCTTGTCCCGGGTAATTTCACCGGGGCAGCGGATGGCCAGACCGGGCCCGGGGAAGGGGTGGCGGCCAATGAAGCTGGCAGGTAGCCCAAGTTCGCGACCCAGGGCGCGCACCTCGTCCTTGAACAGTTCGCGCAGGGGTTCGACCAGCTTGAGCCCCATCTTTTCCGGCAAGCCGCCCACATTGTGGTGCGATTTGATCGTCACGGACGGCCCGCCCGAAAACGACACGGATTCGATCACGTCGGGATAGAGCGTCCCCTGGGCCAGGAATTCGGCGTCCTGGATCGTATCGGCATGTTTCTGGAACACGTCGATAAACAGCTTGCCGATGATCTTACGCTTGGTTTCCGGGTCGGACTGACCATCCAGTTCACCAAGGAACAGTTCGGTTTCATCGGCATGGATCAGCTTGATGTTGTAATTGTCGCGGAACATGGTGACCACCTCGTCCGCCTCGTTCTTGCGCAACAGGCCATGATCAACAAAGACGCAGGTCAGCTGCTCTCCGATTGCCTCGTGCAGCAGGATCGCGGTGACCGAGCTGTCGACACCGCCGGACAGGCCACAGATCACATGCGCATCGCCCACCTGTTCGCGGATCTCGCGGATCGCCTCTTCGCGGTACGCGCCCATGGTCCAGTCGCCGGTGAACCCGGCCAGCTTCACGAAATTCTCGAAAAGCCTGGCACCATTGGGGGTGTGATGCACTTCGGGGTGGAACTGCACCGCATAGAAATGACGGGACGTATCGGCGGTGATGGCAAAGGGCGCGTTGGGCGAGGTGCCATAGACCTCGAACCCCGGTGCGATGTCGCTGACGTGATCGCCATGGGACATCCAGACCTGCTCATCCCCTTCGCCAAACCAACCCTCCAGAATGTCGAGCGACCCCCTGGGGGTGACATAGGCGCGGCCAAATTCGGCGGTGCCATGGCCCGATTCCACCTTGCCTCCCAGTTGGGTCATCATGGTCTGCTGACCATAGCAGATGCCAAGGATGGGCACGCCATAGTCGAAAATCTCCTGGGGCGCGCGCGGCGACCCGTCGCGGGTTACGCTGTCTGGCCCGCCGGAAAAGATCACGGCCCGGGGTGCCATGTCGCGCACAAGGTCCATCGTGACATTCTGATAGGGGTGGATTTCGCAATAAACATTCAACTCGCGCAGACGCCGGGCGATCAGCTGGGTCACCTGGCTGCCGAAGTCGATGATGAGAAGGCGGTCATGGGATGTGGTGCTCATGCGTGATCCAGTAAATCAGGGGCCAGTGGGGTGCAATCCCCCAGTGCCCGTCGAAGGTGAAAAATCCCCGGTCAACCCGCGTCCCTATCCCGAGGAGGCGGCCAAAGGCCGACGAACGAGACATCCTGTGCGCCGGAACGGCGCTCCATTGGATCAAAACGGGGCAATGGACCCGACACATGTCGCATTTCCCCCCCATGCGCCGCTTCCTTGCGGCGCGCCTGCGGCCAAACTGCCTAGGGTCGGATCAAATCGCAATGTCACGCAGGACGATGACCATGACCGACACACCCACCCGCAAACGTGCCCGTTCCGGCGGTGGTGCCGCCCGCCGCGCGGCCCGCAATGCCGTTTCCTTTGACACGGCAAAATATATCGAACGCAATATCCCGAATTTCGAAGTGCTGAACGAAGAGGCGCTTGAAATCATCGAGACCAATGCGGAAACCGTGTTGGAAGAGATCGGGGTCAACTTCGTCAACAACCCGGGCGCGCTGGAGCGTTGGCGCAATGCGGGTGCGGATATTCAGGGCGAGCGCGTGCATATCCCGCGCGGCCTGGCCCGCAAGCTGATCAGCACCGCCCCAAGCCAGTACACCCAACATGCCCGCAATCCC
Source organism: Rhodobacterales bacterium (assembly GCA_002747035.1). Classification (GTDB taxonomy): domain Bacteria; phylum Pseudomonadota; class Alphaproteobacteria; order Rhodobacterales; family Rhodobacteraceae. The sequence continues at coordinate 29,748 of PDRZ01000028.1, read as the reverse complement.
GAGCGGAGCGTTGAAATCGGCGGGCGCAACCTTGTGCTTGCCCCGATTTACGGCCCCCCCTTCGTGCGCGATGCCAAGGGCGGGCGGCGTTATGCCACCATGGCGGATTTCCGCAATTTCGTGAAGCTGGGCTATATGTCCAAATGGCTGCACCATTCCGGCGGCACGGTGTGTGAACCTACCGATGTGGCGGTGAACAAGCGCCACCTTGATATGTTGCACGCCCATATGACTCTGTCGGACAAGCCGTTCATGGGGTCGGTTACCGAACCCAGCCGCGCCCGGGACAGTGTCGACATGTGCGAAATCCTGTTCGGCAAGGAATTTGTTCAGCAAAACACCGTGATGACCTCGCTCATCAACATCAACTCTCCGATGACGTTTGACGACGTGATGATGGGGGCGATGGAGGTGTTTGCCGAAAACAATCAGGCGTCGATCGTGTCGCCCTTTATCGTGGGCGGGGCCATGGCACCGGTGTCGGTGGCCGGGACACTGACCCAGGTTCTGGCCGAGGTGATGGCCGGGATCTCCTATAATCAGTTGATCCGCCCCGGGGCTCCTGTGATCATGGGCACCTTTGTCAGCTCGATTGACATGAACAGCGGCGCGCCCACCTTTGGCACCCCCGAGGCGAGCCTTGTCACCTATGGCGCGGGGCAGTTGGCACGGCGGCTTGGTCTGCCTTACCGGTCCTCGGGGTCGTTCTGTGGTTCGAAACTGCCCGATGCCCAGGCGGCGTATGAAACGGCCAATTCGCTGAATATGGGGCTGCTGTCGGGTGTGAACTTCATGCTCCATTCCTGTGGCTGGCTGGAAGGCGGGCTGGTCAGCTCTTATGAGAAATTCGTGATGGATGCCGATCAGCTGGGCACGTTGCACCATCTGGCCAAGGGCGTGTCCGTGGACGAAAACGCACAAGCCATGGATGCGATCCGCGAAGTGGGGCCGGGGGGGCATTACCTTGGTTGCGCCCATACGCAGGCCAATTTCAAAACGGCGTTCTGGAAATCCGACCTGCTGGATTACAAGCCTTTTGAAACCTGGGAAGACGAGGGTGCGCGCGACACGCAGGCCTTGGCCTCGGCCCGGGTCGAAGAGATGTTGGCAAGCTACCAGAAACCGGCGCTGGACCCGGCCATCGAAGAGGCGCTGGACGCCTATGTGGCCCGGAAGAAAGACTCCATGCCGGACGCCTTTATGTAATCCAGAGCGGACAGGACGGACGGGCCGGACGGGCCGACGGGTAATCGGCACCGACAATACGCCGCCAATACGCAGCAGCGCGGGCAAGGGATTGTCGGCGCTGTTTTGCGTTCCGGGTCACGCCCCGTAAGCGGCTTGCAACAGCCGCGCTTCGCCCATGATGGCGATCAGCACATCCACGTGTTTCACAAGGCTGTAATCCGCATCCCCCGCCACGCGGGCGTCGTTCAGCGTCTCTTCCATATCCACAAGCCGCATGATCGCCGCGCCGCTTCGGGGCAGTTTGCCAAAGCCAAGCAGGCGACGCAGATGGGGATCCCGGCGATAGTCTTCGGCCCCGGCGCGGGCGGCCTGGATCAAAAGGCGCGGACGTTTGAGTTGATTGAGGATCGAGAGAATGTCGTTCATGGCCGTTTTCCCATAGATATTGATGTCTGTGGGTAAAATTACACAACCAAAACGGGTGTTGCGCGGTTGGGGTTATCGGCGCGCGTTGGTTGAAGGATTGTTTATATTTTAGAAACAATAATAGCCAATATGGAAACAATTAACCAAAGCGTAACGAATGCACGTTTAGGTTGTGTCTGGCCTGTGGATAACTCAGGCGTCGATGAGCAGAATCAGGGGCAGTCCGCAGATGGTTGACATGACGACATATTGCGACTCTCCGGCAAGTTGGGTGCCGGACGCGGTATGGCGTTACCTTTTGCATACGGTCTGTGGTCTCTCTATCCGCGCAATTGCACGCGAGGTGCGATGCCATCCATCGACGATTATGAGACAGGTCCGGCGATGGGAAAACTCACGCGACGATGCTCTGGTGGATGAAGCGTTACGAAAGTTGGGGCAGCATTTGCCAAAGCCCCGGTCGCCCAAAGCAGACAAGGAAACCGAATTGATGGCCAAAGCGAAGCACGGCGTTGATGTAAGCCCTGAAACCTATGTTCTGGAACAGGAGGCGCGGCGGGTTCTGCGCCGCCTTTGTGAGGCGGGGGCCATACTTGCCGTCGCCTCGGAAATGGACAAGGCGGTGGTGGTGCGGGAAACACCAGACGGGAAAACCACCCGCACGGCGGTGGTGGACCGCGATATCGCCCAGGCTCTTGTGATCAAGGAGTGGATTTCCTGTGTCAGCAAAGGGCGGATCGCGCGCTATCGCATCACCAGCGCGGGGCGTATGGCCCTGTCGCAATTCATGGCCGAGGCCGAAAACGTCGCCAGCGGTTTTGCCGATGCGCAAACGCCGTTCACCCCCCAATCGGGCACATCCGTGACGGCGGATCTTCGCCGTGGCGAAGCACAGGGACAGGGATCGGAGCAGGTCCAGGGGCGGGGGCGCAAGCTGCGCTATGGGCTTGGCGATTCCCCGCTTGCCTCTCTGGCCCGACGCAAGGATCGGGATGGCAAGCCGTTTCTGAGCGAAGACCTTGTCAACGCGGGCGAGCGGTTGCGCGAGGATTTCGAACTGTCCCAGATGGGCGCGCGCACCACACAGGATTGGGATCAGTTTCTGACCGGGCGGGTTGGAGGCAAGGGAGGCGGTGCCGATGCGATGCTGACGGGGGGCTCTGCGGCTGCGCGTGACCGGGTAACCGGCGCGCTTGAGGATCTTGGCCCCGGATTGGGTGACGTTGCCCTGCGGTGTTGTTGTTTCCTGGAAGGATTGGAACAGGCCGAACAACGCATGGGATGGAGCGCACGATCAGGCAAGATCGTGCTGCGCATCGCCCTGCAACGGCTTCAGCGTCATTACGAAAGCCTTGGCGAGGCGGGGAGTATGATCGGGTAATCCGGGGGGCTTGAATTGCGCGGGCGGCGCGCGGGAGTGTTACAAAACGCGCGGGCCCGTACAACATGGGTTTGCGCGATGCGGTGTTGTGTTGCGCCACCGGGTTGGACCCGGGGCAAAGGGCGCGTTCCTGGCACGCCGGAAATGCCGGGGCAGGCGCGATTCAGGGTTGATCCCACGGGTGGTGCAAACTAGTAAGGCGCAAATTCACACAGGTCGCCCTTGGCGGCCTGTTCACCCATGCGAGGACGGACATGCAAGTCACCGAGACCCTGAACGAAGGTTTGAAACGCGCCTATACCATCACGCTCACAGCAGCCGAGCTGGATGACAAGGTCAACGAAAAGCTGGTCGAAGCCCAGCCCGACGTTGAGATGAAAGGCTTTCGCAAGGGCAAGGTGCCCATGGCCCTGCTGAAAAAGCAATTCGGCCAGCGCGTGTTGGGCGAAGCGATGCAGGAAAGCATCGACGGTGCCATGTCCAAGCATTTCGAAGACAGCGGCGATCGCCCTGCGCTTCAGCCCAAGGTCGAAATGGTTGACGGCGAAAACTGGAAAGAGGGTGACGATGTCACCGTCGAGATGTCCTATGAGGCGCTGCCGGAGATCCCCGAGGTGGACCTGAAAGGCATTTCGCTGGAGCGTATGGTTGTGAAAGCCGACGACGCGTCGGTGGACGAGGCGCTGGCCTCGCTTGCCGAAACCGCGCAGGATTTCAAGGATCGCAAGAAGGGTTCGAAAGCCAGGGATGGCGACCAGGTTGTGATTGACTTCCTGGGCAAGGTTGACGGCGAGGCCTTTGAAGGTGGCGCGGCGGAAGATTACCCGCTGGTGCTGGGTTCGGGCAGCTTCATCCCCGGTTTCGAAGAGCAGCTGGTTGGCGTGAAGGCCGGCGAGGAAAAAGAGGTTACCGTAACCTTCCCCGCGGAATATCAGGCCGAGGCTCTGGCCGGTAAGGACGCCGTGTTCGAATGCACCGTGAAAGAGGTGAAGGAACCTGTGGCGGCCGAGATCAACGACGAGTTGGCCACCAAGTTCGGGGCCGAGGATCTGGCCGCGTTGAAGACCCAGGTGTCCGAGCGTCTGGAAGCGGAATATGCGGGCGCGGCCCGTGCCGTCACCAAGCGCGCGTTGCTGGACGAACTGGACAAGGCCGTGTCCTTTGACCTGCCCCCCAGCCTTGTCGAAGCCGAGGCCGGTCAGATTGCCCACCAGCTGTGGCACGAGGAACACCCGGAAGTGACCGACCACAACCACGACACCATCGAGCCGACGGATGAGCATAACGCGCTGGCCGAGCGCCGCGTGCGTCTTGGTCTGCTTCTGGCCGAGCTGGGCCAGAAAGCCGAGGTTGAAGTGACCGATGCCGAGATGACGCAGGCGATCATGAACCAGGCCCGTCAGTACCCGGGTCAGGAACGCCAGTTCTTTGAGTTCATCCAGCAGAACCAGCAGATGCAGCAACAGTTGCGCGCGCCGATCTTTGAAGACAAGGTTGTCGATTACGTTCTGGAGATGGCTCAGGTGGCCGAAAAGGACGTCAGCAAGGACGACCTGCAAAAGGCGGTTGAGGCGCTGGACGAAGAATAAACCCTGTATTGGGTTAAAATGGCAAGGGTCGCCCCGGTGTTGGGGCGGCCCTTTTGCGTTGGAAGGGAGGTGGGGCGCTGGCTTTGCGCCGGGGTGTTAAAGCGTATCGAGTGCAAAGCCGATCTGTTGCATCAGCGGCGCGGTTGGTTCGACCCCGAAGCTGAGCCTTAGAAATCCGCCGCCCACGTCATCGCCCCAGCGTGCGCGCCGGTCGCCTGAGCTGTGCAGCCCGCCAAAGCTTGTCGTATTGGCCAGCCCGGCCAGAGACAGGAACCGGTCGGCGGTATGGGCGTCGGCAAAGCTGGCGCAGAGCAGGAACCCCTGATCTGCGGCCTGCGGGTGTGGGGCAGGGTAGATCACGCTCTGAACCGCCTTGGCCTGTTGGAAAAGCGGCAGCGCGGCGCGGGCATTGGCGCACATCCGGGCCAGACGGATTTCCAAGGTTTCAAGGCCGCGCAACAGCAACCACGCCTCATGTGGGCCGGGGATAGCTCCCATCAAGGTGCGCACCGCGTGGACACGTTCCATCAACGCCGCATCGCGCGCGCTGACATGGCCCATCAGCAGGTCGGAATGCCCGCCCATGGATTTGGTATCGGAACAGATCACCACGTCGGCCCCAAGGTCGAGCGGCTGTTGCAACAGAGGCGTGAGTACGGTGTTGTCCACGACAAGCCGCGCCCCCGCCGTCCGGCACCGCGCCGCCAGCGCCGCGATGTCCACCGTTTCCAACCCCGGATTGGACGGGGTTTCGATGATCACCATGGCGATACCGTCCAGCGACGTGTCGCCTATGTCGCGCGCCGCTGCTGTTTCAAGCACAACCCCGAACGGGCCAAGGATGTCGGAAATCAGGTTGCGCGCCGCGTAATAGCCATCAGACAGCAACAACACCCGGTCCCCCGATTTGAGCGCGGCCATGGCCAGCCCGCCATAGGCCCCCATTCCCGACGGGAACAGCAGCGTGGGCGCGTTCTCTAACGTCGCAATCCGGGCCTCGGTTGCCTGAACAGTCGGGTTGGCCACGCGGCCATAGGTGCGGTCGGGATCCGGTTGCGGCGGCAGGGCATAGACCGAGGATTGCACGAGGGGTTCAGGCACGGTTTCCCCGGGTGCCAGTCGCCCGGTGCGTTGGTGCAGCATGGTCAGGAAGCGGTCGATCGGGGTTTCGGTCATGGCAGCACCTCTTCGGGGTCGGTTTCTTGGGTTATACCGCTGTGACCGTGCGTCACAAGGGGGCGGGTGCGTTGACCGGGATGGTGTGGCTTGGCACGGTTTTGGCACGGCCCTGGTACAGCCATGGCACGGGCTTGATACAGGCAGGCAAAGGGCAGGCAAAAGGAGAGGAGCCACCATGACAGACTATACCGCATTCACCGGCGAGCAGTTTCGCGCCTTTCGCGACATTGACCGGGCCGGACCGATCCATATGCTGAACCTTGTCGCCTTGCGCGACCGGGCAGAGTATCCCGATGGGCGCAGCGCGACCGGCGCCGAAGCCTATGCCGCATATGGTCGGGACACCGCGCCTATCCTGGCCGAGGTGGGCGGGCGTATCGTGTGGCGGGGGCGGATGGAGTACATGTTGATCGGCCCCGGGGAAGAGGCGTGGGATCTGTGCTTTATCGCCGAATATCCCAGCGTTGAGGCCTTTGTCACCATGATCAAACGCCCGGATTATCAGGCGGCGATGGGGCATAGGCAGGCTGCGGTCAGGGATAGCAGGCTGATCCGTATGGAGCCGGGATCGGTGGGTGAAAGCTTTGCTCAGTAGGCGGGCTAAAGCGGTTCCAGTTCCTGTTGGGTCACAGCGATCGCCGGAAACACCCGCATCCCTACTGTGTTGCGCAGCGTTTCCACATCACGCTGGTTCAACGTCATGCGGAAACGCTTTATTACTTACAACGGCGACCAAAAAGGCAGGATTCGCCGCGCCGCATCCCCCCCGAGCCATGGGCACCCCGACGTGAGCTATTGAAATTGCTCCGTGAGTGGTGTGGAGGTACCCATGGCCCCTGGGGGATCGAAATATCTGGTCTGACCGGCGGGGTCAGGCCAGAAAACGGGCCAGAAGGCTCAAGCCAACCGGTGGATATCAGCGGTTTCCGGCAGATCGCGATGTTTGCCAAGCTTGCTGGCCAGTTCGGCGGACAGGGCAAGCGCGGCGGTCTGTTCTTCGACGCTATCTGCATTTTCGATCAGATCACGCAGATACACTTCCAAAGCGGTTTCCGGCATGGACTCCCCTTGCTGTTGCAGGATTGACTTTCCCATGGCGCGATCAAATGCCGCGCGCACCTTATCTTCGGGCGTAAAAACATCATGATCGATACCGGCATAGGCACGGATGGCGGAAATCCGTGCGTCCGAACAATCCATCAACGCCGCCATGGCGGTGACTTTGCCCATGGGTTTGGCTGTGCCCACATAGTCATAGGGGGCATTGCCCGACCGTTTCAGGACCCGATCCATGACCGGATCAATCACCGCAACCGCATCCAGAACACCAGCCTTTTGCGCATATTCGAACGCGCCGATCATCACCTCACTGGTGACATAAGAGATAGAATTGCGCGACAGGCCACGACCAAGCCGGTTGGTGTCAACACAGAACCGCGTTGCTTCCCAAAGCTGGGCGTTGCGCAAGGGGGGGGCACCGTCAAGGATTGAGTGGAACACATCCGAAAGCATGTGCGGTCCAGTGGTCTGTAGCAATCGCATACAGCCCACCACATGCCCGTCGTCATCCAGTGCAATCACATGGGCCGGATCCAGATTGTCGAACTCATCCCGTTCACACCCGTCTTCCACATTCACTTCCCAACCGAGCCGTCCCTCAAAGACCCGGGCGCGAAGGCGATGCATCTCGGTCAACAGGTCGCCGAACCGATGCTTGTTGAGCGCATCAACAACAACTATCATTTTTTCTTTTCCCCAAGAAAGTGCAATTAACACGGGTATCATTAACCATGTTTCATGAGGGCGCTATTGGGGGTTTCCCGTATAGGGGTTTCCCGTAGTCAAAAAGGTTGGGGGTGGATCAGCCGGGATGGGCAAGGCCGAGACCGACGGCGCGGCCGATCGCCTGGGCCGTGGTCAAAGCGCCCAGCTTTTCACGGGCGGACCGCAGATGCACTTCGACCGTGCGATGGGAAATGGACAGGATGTCGCCGATATCCTGTTGCGATTTGCCCAGAGCGGTCCATTTAATGATCTCGATTTCGCGCGACGACAGGGCAGGACGGTGCAGCGCCGCCGTCAGTACATTGGATTGCATGACATTGTCGTGCATATGCACCGCCGCCATCTGCAAATCGCCAATCACGTGGTTTTTGAGTTTGTCCCATTCCGTATCCCCGGTATCGCGGGTGACATTCAACACGCCACAATCCCCATAGGGGCCACGTACGGGCACGGTGATCCCCCGGTCTGTAATGCCGAAATCAGGGGCATTGCGGAAAACCGAGTTGAATTTGCTATCCCGTTCAAGCCGCTCCCAGTCCACCGGTGCGATGGAGCGCATGGAGATATGCAATGTCGGGTCAATCCGGTGAAATTCGTGCTGGGCGTAGTGTATGATCCAGTCTTCGGGATAAGTGGCAAACCCCTGTACGTCACCGGAAACAAGGTTAACCGTGGCATAAGAGGCGTAGTCAAATTCCAGCCGCTGGCACAAATCCTCCAGAAACCGATCAAATCTGTCATCGGTCTGGTCAACGCTACTCAGGTCGATCAGTTCCATTTGCACACTCTCCCGTTCGGAACAGGGCACCCCGGATTCGGGAGAGGGTCGTATGCCTCAGGAACCGAATTCGGGCTGCTTTGCTGCCTCGGAGTCTATCATTGATCTGACAATCGACAAGACCGCGTTCTTCTGGGCCTGGGGCAGGGTGCTGAACATGGTCAGCATTTCAACGGCTGCCTTGTCTTGAAGAAACCCAAGCGTGTCCACGGGGGTGGGTGTTTCAGCGGTTTGGTCCTGTACCGGGCGAATGCCTTCGAAGAAGAACACCACCTCGACATTCAACGCCTCGGCAATGGCCCAAAGGCGAGAGGCGCTGACCCGATTGGCACCGGATTCGTATTTCTGAATTTGCTGGAAACGCACCCCGGCCGCATTGGCAAGATCTGTCTGACTCATCCCCATCGCCTTGCGGCGGGCCTTCATCCGTTGGCCAACCAGACGGTCCACTTCATTGATCATGCTACCTCCGATCCTACGAAACATTTCTACTTAAACACATATTCCTTAATACATCCACAACTTGCACGAGGAAAAGTTTGTTCGCAGATTTTACGTTGGTTTCCGTGGGGTAAAGAAATGAAATCTGGAAAGCAAAAAGAGCCGCGCAACCTTTGATTGCGCGGCCCCGGATTGATTTTGCGTTGATCCCAAGGGGATCAGCCGGCGGTTGCCGTGTCCTCGCTTTCGCCGTCTTCGGCTGGGGTTTCGGAGGGCATGTCGTCGTCGTCTGACGCGGCGGCACCGATGTCGTCGAACAGTTCGGCGATCTCGAATTCCGCTTCGGCCTCGGCTTCTGCGGCCAGTTCCTGAATCGATTTACCCGACGCCTGAAGTTCGGCTTCTTCTTCCGAGCGGGCCACGTTCAACTGGATCGTCACATCCACTTCCGGGTGCAGGATCACGTGCACATCGTGCAGGCCCAGATCCTTGATCGGTTTGGCCAGAGCGACCTGTTTGCGATCGACCGAGAACCCGCCAGCGGTGGCCGCTTCGGCCGCGTCGCGCGGTGTAACCGAGCCATAAAGGGCACCGGCATCCGATGCGGAGCGAATCACGATGAACTGCTGGCCGGCCAGCTTTTCGCCCATCGCTTCGGCTTCTTTCTTGGTTTCAAGGTTCTGCGCTTCGAGTTGAACCTTGCGCGCCTCGAAATCGGCAATGTTGGCATCAGACGCGGTCAGCGCCTTTTTCTGCGGCAACAGGAAGTTGCGCGCGTAACCGGGTTTCACGTCTACGACGTCGCCCATCTGGCCCAGCTTGGCCACACGTTCGAGAAGGATAACTTGCATGTCAGTCTCTCCTTATTTCACGGCGTAAGGCAGCAGGGCGAGGAAGCGGGCGCGTTTGATGGCACGGGCCAGTTCACGCTGCTTCTTGGCCGATACGGCGGTGATACGGGACGGCACGATCTTGCCACGCTCGGAGATATACCGTTGCAGCAGTTTGGTGTCCTTGTAGTCGATCTTGGGTGCATTGTCGCCCGAGAAGGGGCAAACCTTGCGACGGCGGAAAAATGGTTTTGCAGCCATGGTTCAGTGTCCTTTCTTCAAGCGTGGATCAACGGCGTTCGCGACGGTTGTCGCGTTCGTCACGTTTCTGCATCTGGATCGAGGGGCCTTCGGCGTGTTCGTCAACCTTGATGGTCAGAACGCGCATGACATCGTCATGCAGGCGCATCAGGCGTTCCATTTCCTGAACCGCAGCCGCGGGGGCGTCGGATTTCAGGAAGGCATAGTGGCCCTTGCGGTTCTTGTTGATCTTGTAGGCCATCGTTTTGACGCCCCAATACTCGCTGTCAACGACCTTGCCGCCGTTGTCACCCAGTACGGTGCCGAAATGTTCGATCAGGCTTTCTGCTTGCGCGTTGGACAGGTCCTGGCGCGAGATGAATACATGCTCATAGAGCGGCATGCGATCTTCCTTTTACACGGGCGCATTTCAAAGGACGGGTCATGACACCTTCCGCAACCCGATCCACGAGAGACTGCGCGATTCATTGAAGAAACACGGAAGGACGCGCGCATATACGACGGAACGGGCTTTGGCGCAAGCGGGAAAGGGGAGTGGCGGGGGGGAGGGTGGACCGGATCAGTGTTTGCCGATGCACAGCCCCCTGCGCATTGCGCGGGTTGCGATTGCGCGCAGAGGCGTGGCGCGTTATCCCATGGCTTAACACGCGAATTCGATGCGAAAGGGAGGCCGTCATGAGCCGTGCATTCATTTTTCCCGGGCAGGGTGCCCAGACGATTGGCATGGGCAAGGCTCTGGCCGAGGCCTACCCGGTCGCGAAAGCGGTATTTGACGAGGTCGACGAGGCGCTTGGCGAAAAGCTGTCCGCGCTGATCTGGGACGGGGCGCAGGATGAGCTGACACTGACCCAGAACGCGCAACCGGCGCTGATGGCCACGTCATTGGCGGCCATGCGGGCGCTGGAGGCCGAGGGCGCGTCGATTGCGGATGCGGCATTCGTGGCGGGGCATTCGTTGGGGGAATATTCCGCGCTGGCGGCTGCCGGGGCGCTTTCCATTGCCGATACGGCGCGGTTGCTGCGCACACGTGGCAAGGCAATGCAGGCGGCGGTGCCGGTGGGCGAGGGAGCCATGGCGGCCTTGCTGGGGCTGGATTTCGCTGCGGTCAGCGAAATCGCGGTCGAGGCAGCGCGGGGAGAGGTCTGTCAGGCCGCCAATGACAATGATCCGGGGCAGGTTGTGGTGTCCGGGCACAAGGCGGCGGTCGAGCGCGCGGTGGAACTGGCCAAGGCCGCGGGCGCGCGGCGTGCGGTGTTGCTGCCGGTCAGCGCTCCGTTCCATTGCGCGCTGATGCAGCCCGCAGCAGAAGCCATGGCCGAGGCGCTGAGCCATGTGGAGCTGAACATGCCCGCGGTCCCGGTGGTTGCGAATGTGATCGCCGAACCTGTGAAGGATCCGGCGACGATACGCTCGCTGCTGGTGGATCAGGTGACAGGGTCAGTGCGATGGCGCGAATCCGTGGCCTGGATGGGCGAAAACGGCGTCAGTGAAATGTGGGAAATCGGCGCGGGCAAGGCGTTGGCCGGGATGGTGCGCCGGATTGATCGCAATATCATCTGCCGTGCGGTGGGCACGCCCGAAGATGTGGTCGCTGCGGTGGCCGCGAAGGGGTAAACGAATTTTAGCTAAAATTCGTGTGCCCGCGTTCACCGGGTGCGCGACATGAGGAAGGGCAAGAACATGTTTGATTTAACTGGAAAATCCGCGCTTGTAACCGGCGCTTCAGGTGGCATTGGTGGCGCGATTGCCAAGGCGCTTCATGGTGCCGGGGCGACCGTAGGGCTTTCGGGTACGCGGGTGGAGCCGCTGGAAGCACTGGCTGCGGAACTGGGCGAGCGGGCGCATGTGCTGCCATGCAATCTGAGCGATCCCGAAGCGGTGGATGCTCTGCCAAAGCAGGCCATAGAAGCGATGGGATCGGTGGATATCCTGGTCAACAATGCGGGGATCACCCGGGACCAAATTTTCATGCGCATGTCGGATGAGGAATGGCAAAGTGTTCTGGATGTGAACCTGACCTCGACCATGCGTCTGTGCCGTGGCGTGATGCGCCCGATGATGAAGGCGCGTTGGGGGCGGATCGTGAACATCTCTTCAATCGTTGGGGCCACCGGCAACCCGGGACAGGCGAACTATGCCGCCTCAAAGGCCGGTATGATCGGGCTGACCAAATCCATCGCCTATGAGGTCGCCAGCCGGGGAATCACTGCCAACGCGGTGGCGCCGGGGTTCATTGCCACGGCGATGACTGACAAGCTGACCGATAATCAGAAGGACAAGATCAACGCCCAGATCCCCGCTGCCCGCATGGGGCAGGCCGAAGAGATCGCGGCGGCGGTTCTGTACCTTGCCAGCCCCGAGGCGGGGTATGTCACCGGCGCGACCCTGCATGTGAATGGTGGCATGGCAATGCTGTAAGCGTTTGGGTGGCGTGGAGGAGGGCCTCTTATACTGAGTGCTGTCGCACGCTTTCCTTTTCCTGCATGGTCAGGCGGGGTAGACGTGGTCAGGCAAGGCTCCAGCGTTGGGCACAGTATTTTGCCGCATTTTGCCGCCGGGGTTGAAACGGACACCGCGCGCGCCCAGAGTTTGTGAAACCATTTGCCTCTGTCTCACCATGTGATATAGGCCACGCAGAATTGATCGGACGGGTGATGCCCGCCGGTTGCCCCTGGGTAAACGGGGGAGAGCCGTCCGCATATCCGGCAAGAGGCCGGGGGTGGGCAGAAAGAACCGACGACCCCGAGGGGCGAGGGCAAGAACCGGGCCGGATGGTCCGCCAAGTAAATAGAGGAACACGGATATGAGCGACGTTGCAGACCGCGTAAAGAAAATCGTTGTTGAGCACCTGGGTGTGGAAGAAGCCAAGGTTGTTGAAGCGGCTTCCTTCATCGACGACCTGGGCGCAGACAGCCTAGATACCGTTGAGCTGGTTATGGCATTCGAAGAAGAGTTCGGCATCGAAATCCCCGATGACGCAGCCGAAACCATCCAGACCTTTGGCGACGCGGTGAAATTCATCACCGAAGCGGCCTAAGCGCTCTTTTCCCTGACCGGGAAGTCTGAAAATCCGAAACGGCCTTCGCAGCGATGCGGAGGCCGTTTTGCGTCTCCGGTTGGGTCCGGTTGGATATGAGACCCGGTTCAGGAACGGGGCGTGACAGACACCTGTGGGGGGCGAAACCTTGCACGCCCGGGGAGGTGGGGCACGCGCGCCCTTGCCCCCGCACCCCTTGCCGCGCTATGACGCGGTTTAATGCGAAACGCGGCCAAGGAAGAGGGGCTTAACATGCGTCGAGTGGTTGTTACGGGACTGGGGCTGGTTACGCCGTTGGCGGACGGGGTCGAGGAGAGCTGGAAACGTATTCTGGACGGACAATCGGGCGCAGGTCCGATCACCCAGTTCGACCCGGAGCGGGTGACGACCAAATACGCCTGTGAGGTCAAGCATGGCGATGGCAGCGATGGCACGTTCAATGCCGATGCCTATTTGCCGGCCAAGGAGCGGCGCAAGGTTGACGATTTCATCCTCTATGGCATTGCCGCCGCCGATCAGGCGGTGCGGGATGCCGATTGGATGCCCGAGGGCGAGGAAGACCGGCTGCGTACCGGGGTGATGATCGGCTCGGGTATTGGCGGCTTGAAATCCATCGAGGCGACTACGCTGTTGTTGGCCGAAAAGGGACCGCGCCGGGTATCGCCATTCTTTATTCCGGGCGCTCTGATCAACCTGATTTCGGGGCAGGTCGGGATTCGCTATGGATTCAAGGGCCCCAATCATGCGGTTGTGACCGCCTGTTCCACCGGAGCCCATGCCATTGGCGATGCGGCACGCTTGATCCAGTTTGGCGATGCGGATGTGATGATCGCAGGCGGGGCCGAGGCTGCGATCTGTGAAATCGGCATTGCCGGGTTCAATGCGTGCAAGGCGCTGTCCACGAAACGCGAGGATGACCCGACCAAGGCCAGCCGCCCCTATGATGCCGACCGCGACGGGTTTGTGATGGGCGAAGGTGCCGGGGTTGTGGTGTTGGAGGATTACGACCACGCCGTGGCTCGTGGGGCAAAAATCTACGCCGAGGTGGCGGGCTATGGTCTTTCGGGCGATGCCTATCACATCACCGCGCCCAGCGAGGATGGCGATGGCGGGTTCCGCTCTATGACGGCGGCGATCGAACGGGCCGGGTTGAAACCCGAAGATGTGGATTACATCAACGCCCACGGCACCAGCACCATGGCCGACACGATCGAGTTGAAAGCGGTTGAGCGCCTGTTGGGTGACAAGGCGGCCAGCGCCACCATGTCGTCGACCAAGTCAGCCACCGGCCACCTGTTGGGCGCTGCCGGAGCCATCGAAGCGATTTTCAGCATTCTTGCGATCCGTGATCAGGTCGCACCGCCGACGATCAACCTCGATACTCCGGCCGTGGACACCCCGTTGAACCTTGCCCCCAATGCCAGACACGAGCGGGAGATCAATGTGGCGCTGTCCAACAGCTTTGGGTTCGGCGGCACCAATGCCAGCGTGATTTTCAAGAAGGTCTGATCCGACATGTGGCGGCATTTTGCCTCGAACGCGCTTACCATTCTTATGGTGCTGATTTTCCTTGGCGGGGGGCTGATCCTTTGGGCACAGTCCCAGTATTCGGCCAAGGGGCCGTTGGACCAACAGATTTGCCTGCGGGTTGAGCGGGGCAGCAATCTCAGCCGCGTGTCCCGCACACTGGAAGAGCAGGGTGCGGTCAGTTCGGGCATGTTGTTCCGCGTCGGCATGGATTACTCCGACAAGGCGCGAAAGCTGAAGGCGGGAAGCTATCTCGTGCCAGCCGGGGCGTCCATGTCCGAGATCGCCGAGTTGATCACCAAGGGCGGGGCAAGCACCTGCGGCACCGAGGTGGTGTATCGCATCGGCGTGACCCGGGCGTCGGTACAGGTGCGTGAGCTTGACCCTGCGACAAGCCGTTATGTCGAAAAGGCATCGTTCAACCCGGCCACCGACGCGGTGCCGGACGCATACACCAAGGTGCGCGCCGAAGGCGATACGCGCTATCGCATCGCCATGGCCGAAGGGGTCACCAGCTGGCAGGTGGTGGATGCGTTGAAGGGCATTGACCTTCTGAAGGGCGCGGTGGCCGAGATCCCCGACGAAGGGTCGTTGGCACCCGACAGCTATGAGGTGCGCGCCGGGGATGACCGCAACGCATTGATTGCAAAGATGCAGAAGGCACAGTCCGTTTTGCTTGCCGCCGCCTGGGAAGGGCGCGCCGCCGATACACCATTGAAATCGGCGGAAGAGGCGTTGATTCTAGCTTCGATCATCGAAAAGGAAACCGGGGTGGCCGAAGAGCGTCGGCAGGTGGCCAGCGTTTTCACCAACCGCTTGAAACAGGGAATGCGGCTTCAGACCGACCCGACAGTGATCTATGGCATCACCAGAGGCGAAGGTGTGTTGGGACGGGGCCTGCGGCGGTCCGAGTTGCGCAAAGCGACGCCCTATAACACTTATGTCATTCCGGCATTGCCTCCGACGCCCATTGCCAATCCGGGCCGCGCCAGCCTTGAGGCGGCGGTGAACCCGGATACGACCAAGTTCATCTTCTTTGTGGCCGATGGCACGGGCGGCCATGCCTTTGCCGAAACGCTGGAAGAGCATAACCGCAACGTTGCGAAGTGGCGGAAAATCGAAGCGGAACGCGCCAAAGAGTGACCGCCCGGGCTGCGGCCCGGTGATTCTTTCACAGTGAACACACAGCCCGTTCCGAAAGGAGCGGGCTGTGTGCGTTCTGGCGCAGGGTCGGGGGAGGGGCCGGAATGTCCATGGGTTCAAAGGATTGCCCCGGCTTTCCCTGTGTCCTGCCCCTGTGATGCCATCCGCGTATCACCGTCACAGAAGGGTCGCAGATCATGGGGGTTGCCGGAGCTAGGCCACGATATATAGTGGTGCCAGGCCAATAACATGTCTCATGAAAGCGGCAGGCTGAACGAACGAACACAGGAACAGGGCGGATCAGTCACCATGGACGGAGGTTTCAGAACCGATTTCGAACGACAGCCAAGCGGGTTGACACATCACCCGGCGCTGGTGTTGAACGCGGATTACCGGCCCCTGTCCTACTATCCGCTCTCGCTTTGGAGCTGGCAGGACGCGATCAAGGCGGCGTGGCTGGAGCGGGTGGATATCGTGGCCGAGTATGACCAGATGGTCAGAAGCCCGAGTACCGAAATCAGGATACCGTCGGTTGTTGTTCTGAAAGACTATGTCAAACCTCAAAAGCGCGTGGCCTTCACGCGCTTTAATCTTTTCTTGAGGGATGAATTCCGTTGCCAATACTGTGGATGCAAAGGGGATCTGACCTTTGACCACGTGGTGCCGCGCGCCGCTGGCGGGGTGACCAGCTGGCAGAACGTGGTGGCGGCCTGTTCCCCCTGTAATCTGCGCAAGGGGTCCAGAAGCCTGCGCCATTCGGGCCTGTCATTGCGCAAACCGCCGCGGGTGCCGACCGCGGAACAGCTGTGCAATACAGGGCGGAAATTCCCGCCAGATTTCTTACACGAAAGCTGGATGGATTTTCTTTACTGGGACGCCGAGTTGGACGTATAAACCGTTTCGAGGATGTGGGCGTTTCCACATCAGCTTCCCGTCTCGGGTTCTTCCCGAAACGCTTCGGGCGCGGATCACTTTGGGGATCACTTTGGGAAGTAACGCCAGTTGCTCCTGGGTTTTTCACATGCGCATAGCCAGACCCAACAAGGTCGTCATGGGCCTCATAGGGGCTTGCGGAGTGTTCTTTTTCCTCGGGTTTCACTTGCATGAACACGAAGGGTTTGCCGGTGGGTCGGTCAAGTGCTTGGGCATGGGCACGGCGGCCCTTTCAGGCATCGGGAGCCGCGTGCGATTCCCCGAATCCATCAGCATGGGGCCAGTCAGCCCACCGGGCGTTGAAGGACCCGGAGAATGGGCGCGGCCAGCTCAAAAGAGCACAGGTGCGCGGTTTCATCGTGGATCATGCCCGTGGCCATCGACTCGTCCGGTTGATATAGCTGGCCCCTTGGGATGAGAAAGCCAAAGACCAGGAGGACACGAAAAAAGGGGCCCGTGACAAGGCCCCTTCAGAAGTTTTCGTTACATTGCCTGTTGGGGCGTTTGTTCGCTCGCGCCAGCCCTAGGCTTTGGCGGCCGCAGCAGCCGCTGCCGCCGCCGGGGACGCAGCCTTGCCCGCGTTCAGCGGATCATCCTGACGTTGCACGGAGCCTTCGAAATGCGCGCCGCTTTCAATCGCGATGGTCTTGTGGATGATGTCACCTTCGACCCGGGCGGTCGAGGTCAGGCGCACTTTCAATCCACGCACACGGCCCACGATGCGGCCATTGACGACAACGTCATCGGCAATCACTTCGCCCTTGACCGTTGCGCCTTCGCCAACAGTCAGCAGGTGAGCGCGAATGTCACCTTCGATTGTGCCTTCAATCTGGATATCCCCGGTGGTTTTCAGATTGCCGGAAATGTGCAGGTCCGAAGACAGAACCGATGCGGGGGGCTTGGCTTTGGGGGCCGATGCCTTGAATTCAGTGCTGGGGGCCGTTTTCGGCGCAGCAGCAGGGGCCGCAGATTCGGGTGCGGCGGGTTTCGGAGCGTCGCCCGCCTTGGGGCCGGGTTCATTGATTTTGCTTTTAGAAAACATCGTTTGCAGCCTTGATATAGATCATTGGATTCACGGCCTTGCCGCCGACACGAACTTCGTAGTGTAGGTGAGGGCCGGTCACACGTCCAGAGGCTCCCATATCACCAATTCGTTGCCCGCGCGAGACCCTTTGACCGACCTTCACCCGAATTTTGTTCAAATGGGCATAGCGGGTTTCGATGCCGAACTCGTGCTGGATCTTGACCAATCGGCCATAGCCGGAACTCCACCCGGCATGGGTGACAACCCCGTCCGCAGTGGAATAAAGCGGTGTGCCGACGGGGCCGGCGAAATCGACGCCTTTGTGCAACCGCCGTCCGCCGGTCTTGGGATCGCGGCGATACCCGAAGGGCGAGGTGAAGCGGTAGGCGCTTTTCACCGGGGTTGCGAAAGGCGCTTTTTGCGCTGCGATGCGATAAAGGTTCAGCCGGTCCATTTGGTTCAACAACCGGTTGGCGCGGGTGGCGTCGGGCGAGGGGGCTTCGCCCCTGGTTGAAAACACCAAAGGTGTCATCGGGCCACCTTGGCCGGAATAGCCGCGCTTGACCGATTTCAGGATGCGGTCAGTGTTCATGCCCGCAGCGCGGAACATTTTGTCCAGCGGTTTGACAGAGACGGTCATCGCCTCTTCCAATTGTCGGAAGATCGCGTCGTTCTGGTCTTGCATGATCTTGATCTTGAGCGCCATTTCATCGGCGACGTGCAAGGCGTCCTGGGCATCGGCAATGATCTTGTCGCGCTCTTCGGCGGTGTCGTTCAGGGCGCTGGCAAGAATGTCGAGTGTCCCGTCAGAAAGGTTGCTACCACCAGCCAAGGCGACCGCGCCGTTGCTTTCGGCCATTGCGGTTTTCAGGGCATCGGCATCGCTGCGGGCCAGATCGCGTTCTTTCATGGCGGTGCGCAGGGTGGTCTGAATGACTTCGATCCCGGTCTCAAGCTCGCGCCGCCGGGTTTCCGAGGCGAGCAGTTCCGATTGCATCACTGAAATCTGTTCCAGTGCGGCGTTGAACCGTTCCTGAGCGGCCAACGCTTCTTCTGCGCGGGTGTCGCGTTCGGCGGACAGATGGTTGAGTCGGTTCTCATAGGTTCGCTGATCCCGCTTGGCCTGTTCGCGGAAATTGCCCGAGCCGATGGAATCCATCAACAGGATCGCCGTGGCAATAATGGCCCAGGCGACAATCGCCGCGCTCCCGGCAAAGCCCAGAAGCTGTACCCCCGGGCGCAGGCGGATAAACCGCGTGTCGCCATCCGAGCGCAGGAAAACCCGGCGTTCGGGAAAATAGCGTTCAAGCAACGCGTGAATGCGAATGGCCATACGAGTGCGCATGTATAGCTGTCCTTTGTCCCATCCCAACGAAAAGGCGAATTGCAACCCATTGGGCTGCGGTCCCCATCACCTGTTCGCGATGTGCATAGCGGGGGCTTGACCTGAGAGCAACATTTTTACGACAAACGATTCGTTTCGTTGCGGTTTGTTGCCTGTACTGGCAGAAAACCGCCTATGTGAAAGGGGTTGCGGGTTAGGTGCCGTGGACCATGAACGCGACAATCAGAGGCTCGGGCTCGGTTTCGTAAAGCCGGATGTCTTGGGACAGGGTTTTGTACATGGCGGGGCGCTTTGAAGGTGGAACCCGGGCGAGATCGGCCGCCTGGGTGGCGTGTGGCCCGCCCCGACCGCGCAATTCTGCAATGATCGCGCCGTGATTGGCCTTAACATAGGTGGCAACCCGCTTGCGCCGCGCAGTATAGTTTGCGTTCTGAATACCGTTTGTCACCGCGTGGACCGGTAGCAGCACCGGGTTGGGCAGGTGCCCGGTATCGCAGCCGCCAAGCGCCACCAGTGTCGCCACCGGTATCAGGGTGCTGAAACAGGGGGGAGAGTGCATGAAACCCTCTTGACTTGGACGACGTTCCCGAGGATAAGCGCGCATCCCGCCACAGGGCAACCCGTGTGTGGATTCTATGCAATGACGCCCCAGGGCGCGCAGTTCGAGGTGGGCAACGCCATGATGGCACGCCCCGAACGTCCCGAAAGGGAGGCCAGAGAACGCGGATGACAAAAAGGAAAGACCCATGTTCGCGGTCATGAAGACCGGCGGCAAGCAGTACAAAGTTCAATCGGGCGACACGCTCCGCGTTGAAAAACTGGCTGCAGACGCTGGCGAAAAAGTACAATTCAACGAAATTCTGATGCTGGGTGGCGACAAGGTTGTCGTTGGCGCACCTCTGGTTGAGGGCGCTGCGGTTCAGGCAGAAGTGGTCGACCAGATCAAGGGCGACAAGGTCATTCACTTTGTGAAGCGCCGTCGTAAGCACAGCTCCAAGCGCACCAAGGGCCACCGTCAGCAGCTGACCCTTCTGAAGATCACCGAGATCCTGGAAAGCGGTGCCGACAAGTCTGGCGTCAAGGCCGCCATCGGGGCCGGTTCGGTTTCCGGTGTGGCTGTTGCCGCTGCTGCGCCCAAGGCCGAAAAAGCCGAAAAGAAAGCCGCCCCCAGGAAAGCCGCGAAGGCCGAAGCGCCCGCCGCCGGTGGTGACGATCTGAAACAATTGTCGGGTGTCGGTCCGGCGCTTGAGAAGAAGCTGCACGATTCGGGTGTCACCACCTTTGCCCAGATCGCAGCATGGACGGCGGACGATATCGCTGCTATGGACGAGAAACTGTCGTTCAAGGGTCGTATCGAGCGCGAAGGCTGGGTTGACCAGGCCAAAGCGCTGGTCGGTTAAGCGGATAAAGGAGAAACGTTATGGCACATAAAAAAGCAGGCGGTTCATCCCGTAACGGTCGCGACTCTGCGGGTCGCCGTCTTGGCGTCAAGAAATACGGTGGCGAAACCGTGATTCCGGGCAACATCATCATGCGTCAGCGCGGCACCAAGATGTGGCCGGGCGAAGGCGTGGGCATGGGCAAGGATCATACCATCTTTGCGACCGTGGAAGGCAACGTCAAATTCCACAAAGGCCTCAAGGGCCGTACCTTTATTTCGGTTCTCCCGGTGGCGGAGGCCGCTGAATAAGCCGACCTTAAGGTTTTCAAGATAAAGGGGATCGGCAGAAACGCCGGTCCCTTTTACTTTTCCGCTCTCGCGCAACGGGGGTCTATCAAGAGGGCCGGAGCATGTCCGTCGCAGTGATCAGTTTCCTGGCCTTCGGGGCCAGTCAGGTGGGAACGCCGGGGCCGGCCAATATGGCCCTGATGGCCACGGGCGCGCGGTTTGGGTTTCGCGCGGCCTTGCCCTTCGTGGCGGGCGTCGCTCTGGGTAAACAGCTGATCATCTGGCCCATCGGTTTTGGCCTGATGGAGGGTCTGGCGCGCTATCCGGCGGTTTTTGCAGCACTGAAATGGGCCTGTGTGGCCTATATCTGCTGGCTGGCGTGGAAGGTGGCCAACCTGCGGCTTGCCCCCGGGGGCGAGGTGGAACAGGCCCCGGGGTTTGTGGCCGGTCTGTGGGTTCATCCGCTGAATCCCAAGGCCTGGGCGATGATTGTCACGGGATTTACCAGTTTCGTGAGCGCGGGCACGCCGACCTTGCAGGCGACGGCGATCATCGCCATCTGCCTTTTGAGTTTGCAGGTGATCCTGCATCCGATCTGGACTTTTGGAGGAGACCGGATCGCCCATTTTGTGGCTGGTACAGCTTACGAGACATATTTGATGCGGACATTGGCGGTATTGACCGTCCTGTCCGTGATGTTTGTGCTTTTTGGAGGAGAAAAAGCGCCATGAAATTTGAGAAAGTCATTTCCCAACCGGTGATTGAAACCGAACGGTTTGACCTGCGCCCCCTGCGCAATTCGGATCGTGGTCTTGTGCGGCTTTATGCCGGGGACGAACGGGTTGCGCGCAACACCTCGTCGATCCCGAATCCGCTGCCTCCTGGTGCGGTTCAGGATTTCGTGCGCCGTGCGCAGGAAAAGGAGCGGGCCGAAGACGTGTGGGTCATGGACGGGCTCAAGTCCGGCGGATCCGAGGTGATGGGGGTGATCAGCCTTAAACGGCTGGACCGTAACCAATCCGAAATCGGGTACTGGGTTGCGCCTGCCTTCTGGAATACCGGTTTGGCATCTGATGCGGTGGCGGCGATTCTGGCCGCCAATCCATTGAAAAACGAAACGGTTTTCGCCAGTGTGTTTCAGGACAACGCGGCCTCGGCCCGGGTGCTGACCAATCAGGGGTTCGAGTATATCGGCGACGCGGAAACCTATTCGGTCGCGCGACAGGCCAATGTGGCGACCTGGACCTATCTCAAGAAACTCGGTTGAGGCCGCTTGGGCCTTTGCGTAAGGAGACGATATGAAATTTCTTGATCTCGCAAAGGTCTATATTCGGTCCGGCGGCGGCGGCGGCGGTTGCGTCAGCTTTCGCCGTGAAAAATACATTGAATATGGCGGCCCTGACGGCGGCGATGGCGGCAATGGCGGATATGTCTGGGCCGAAACGGTTGATGGGCTGAACACGCTGATCGACTTTCGCTATCAACAGCATTTCTTTGCCAGGAATGGCCAGCCGGGTATGGGCAAACAGCGCACGGGCAAGGATGGGGATGACATTATCCTGCGTGTGCCTGTGGGCACCGAGATTCTGGACGAAGACCAGGAAACGGTGATTGCCGACATGACCGAACTGGGCCAACGTGTCCTTTTGGCGCGGGGCGGCAATGGCGGGTTTGGCAATCTGCATTTCAAATCGGCCACCAACCAGGCACCGCGCCGGGCCAATCCGGGGCAGGAGGGGGTGGAGCGCACCCTGTGGCTCAGGCTCAAGCTGATTGCTGATGCCGGGCTGTTGGGGATGCCCAATGCGGGCAAATCCACCTTTCTGGCCGCCACGTCGAACGCGCGACCCAAGATCGCCGACTACCCGTTTACCACGCTGCACCCCAACCTTGGTGTTGTGGGTGTGGATGGGGCCGAGTTCGTGATGGCCGATATTCCCGGTCTGATCGCCGGAGCGTCCGAGGGGCGGGGGCTGGGGGATCGGTTCCTGGGTCACGTGGAACGCTGTGCGGTGCTGTTGCATCTGGTGGATGGCACTTCCGAAACCATTGCCCAGGACTACGCGGCCATTATCCATGAATTGGAATCCTATGGCGGTCATCTGGCCGACAAGCCGCGCGTGACGGTGTTGAACAAGGTGGATGCGTTGGATGACGAGGAACGGGCAGAGGCGTGCGCCACGCTGGAAGCGGCGGCGGGCCATCCGGTGATGATGATGTCGGGCGTGAGCCAGGAGGGGCTGACAGAGGTGCTGCGTGCTGTGCGGGCAGAGATCACCGAGGACCGTATCCGCCAGAAAACAGCGGATGAGGAGCCCGAACCGTGGCAGCCGTAAGCGACGCCAGACGCATCGTGATCAAGATCGGATCGGCCCTTTTGGTGGACCGGGACAGCGGCGATTTGCGCCGGAAGTGGCTTTTGGGGCTGGCCGAGGATGTGGCGGCGTTGAAGGCGCGCGGAACGGATGTGGTTCTGGTGTCCTCCGGGTCGATTGCGTTGGGGCGCGGTGTTCTTGGTCTTCCGGCTGTGGAATTGCCGTTGGAACAATCCCAGGCGGCGGCGGCGGTGGGCCAGATCCGGTTGGCCCGTGCCTATGAAGAGGTTCTGACCCCTCATGGGATCACCACGGCACAGGTGCTTGTGACCCTGGAGGACAGCGCGGATCGCCGACGTTACCTTAATTCGCGCGCGACTCTGGAACAGCTTTTGTCGCTGGGTGCGGTGCCGATCGTCAATGAAAACGACACTGTGGCCACCGATGAAATCCGATACGGCGATAATGACCGGCTTGCGGCGCAGGTGGCGGTTACGGTGGGGGCGGATCAGTTGATCCTGTTGTCGGATGTGGACGGGTTTTATTCGGCCAACCCCCAACTGGACCCAACCGCGCGCCGCTATGATGTGATCGAAACCATCACCCCGGAAATCGAAGCCATGGCGGGGGATGCCGGATCGGGGTTGAGCAAGGGCGGCATGATCACCAAGCTGATGGCGGCCAAAACCGCGATTGCGGCGGGCTGTTCCATGGCGATTGCCGAAGGCTCGGTCATGCGCCCCCTGCACGCGTTGGATCAAGGCGCGAAGGCCACATGGTTCATTGCCAAGGACGATCCGCAACACGCCCGCAAACGGTGGATCGCGTCGATGAAACCCAAGGGCGCGCTGACCGTGGACAATGGCGCGGCGGCGGCGTTGGCGCGCGGCAATTCATTGTTGCCCGCCGGGGTTGCTGCGGTGATTGGCAGTTTTGAACGGGGCGCGCCGGTGGCGATTTTGAATGCCGAGGGGCACAAGATCGGGCAGGGGCTGAGCTGTTACACCTCGACCGAAGCCGATGCGATCAAAGGTTGTCGGTCCAGCGAGATCGAAAGCAGGCTGGGCTATTCGGGCCGGGCGGCGTTGATCCATCGCGACGACATGGCGCTTTGACCCCGAATTTGACCCCTTGCCGGTGCTTGCCCGCGCCGGGGGCTTGGGCTATCACCCATATCTGACCCAAAGAACAGGACCGGACCATGCGCGCGGAAATTCAGAATATCGTGGCGGACATTGAAAACTCGCTGGATCTGTTGGCCCAGCGTATGGATGCCGAAACCGCCCCGCACCGGTTGGAAGAGTTCAACGCGCGGGTCGAAGACCCCAACCTGTGGGACGATCCCGAAAAAGCGCAGAAGCTGATGCGCGAGCGGCAGAGCCTTGTGGATGCGATGGAAACCCACGGGTCGATCAAGCAGGATATGGAAGATAATATCGAGCTGATCGAACTGGGCGAAATGGAAGAGGATGAAGAGGTCGTGGCCGAGGCCGAGGCGGCGCTTACCGCATTGAAAATCAAGGCCGCGGAAAAAGAGCTGGAGGCGCTGTTGGATGGCGAGGCCGACAGCAATGACACCTTCCTTGAGATCAACTCGGGTGCCGGGGGTACGGAAAGCTGTGACTGGGCCAGCATGTTGGCGCGCATGTATGTGCGGTGGGCCGAGAAAAAGGGATACAAGGTCGAGCTTCAGTCCGAAAGCGCGGGCGAAGAGGCCGGGATCAAATCGGCCACCTACAAAATCAGCGGCCACAACGCCTATGGCTGGTTGAAGTCCGAAAGCGGTGTGCACCGGTTGGTGCGGATTTCGCCCTATGACAGCGCGGCAAAGCGGCATACGTCGTTCAGCTCGGTCTGGGTTTACCCGGTGGTAGATGACAACATCGAAATCGAGGTGAACCCGGCAGATATCCGCATTGATACCTACCGGTCTTCGGGCGCGGGCGGACAGCACGTGAACACCACCGATTCCGCCGTGCGCATTACCCACCACCCGACAGGCATCGTGGTCACAAGTTCGGAAAAATCCCAGCACCAGAACCGCGATATCGCCATGAAGGCATTGAAATCGCGGCTTTATCAATTGGAGCTGGACCGCCGCAACGCCGATATCAATGCGGCCCACGAGGCCAAGGGCGATGCGGGCTGGGGCAGCCAGATCCGGTCCTATGTCCTGCAGCCTTATCAGATGGTCAAGGACCTGCGCACCAACTATGAAACCAGCGACACCAAGGGTGTGCTGGACGGGGATCTGGACGGGTTCATGGCCGCTACGCTGGCCATGAATGTCAGCGGCAAAAGCCGGGCCGAAGCCCAGGGTGAAGGGTGAGGGCAGGGCGTTTCCTGCCCCTCCGGGGCGTCACCGCCCCTTGAACAACCCACCAAGGATGCCACGCACGATGCGGCGTCCGGTGGTGCCCTTGAGTTCCCGGATCACCGTTTTGGTCAATGCCTCGCCAAAGCTATCGCCGCGCCGTGACCGGCTGGATTTGGACGAGGAGCGCGCCACGCGCGTCCCGGAATAGCGCCGCCCGGCATTGTATTCGCGTTCGCGGGCTTCCATTTCCTCTTCTCGTGCTTCGGCTTCCTCGGCTTTTTTCGCCGCATCCGCGGCGCGTTTGGCCAGGATTTCATAAGCGGATTTGCGATCCTGAACCGTTTCGTATTTCCCGGCCAGTGGAGAGCCATTGATCAACGCGGCCCGTTCTTCCGGTGCCACGGGCCCCAGTTGGGACGAGGGCGGGCGGATCAGGGTACGTTCCACGATGCCGGGCACGCCTTTCTTCAACAACATCGAGGTCACCGCCTCGCCCACACCGACCTCGCGGATCGCCTCTTCGGTGTCAAAGCGCGGGTTTTCGCGATAGGTTTCGGCCGCCATGCGCAGTTCCTTGCGGTCCTTGGCGGTAAAGGCGCGCAGGGCGTGTTGCACGCGGTTGCCAAGCTGTCCCAGGATATC
Source organism: Rhodobacterales bacterium (assembly GCA_002747035.1). GTDB lineage: Bacteria > Pseudomonadota > Alphaproteobacteria > Rhodobacterales > Rhodobacteraceae. The sequence continues at coordinate 3,938 of PDRZ01000028.1, read as the reverse complement.
CTCGGGCACATCTGCCGGGTTCTGGGTGATGAAATAAACGCCAACCCCTTTGGATCGGATCAGGCGGGCGACCTGTTCCACTTTGTCCACCAGCGCCTTTGGCGCATCGTCGAACAACAGGTGGGCCTCGTCAAAGAAGAAGACCAGTTTCGGTTTGTCCGGGTCGCCCACTTCGGGCAGTTCTTCGAACAGTTCGCTGAGCAGCCACAGAAGGAAGGTGGCGTAAAGGCGGGGCGAACCCATAAGCTGATCGGCGGCCAGAATGTTGATCCGGCCCCGGCCATCGGGGTCGGTCATCATCAGGTCGGCAAGCTCCAGCGCCGGTTCCCCGAACAGCTGTGCGCCGCCCTGGTTTTCAAGTACGAGCAGGCGGCGTTGGATTGCCCCCACCGATTGCACCGAGATGTTGCCATAGCGCAGGGAAAGCTCGGCCCGGTTTTCCCCGACCCAGACCAGCAGCGATTGCAGGTCTTTGAGATCCAGAAGCGGCAGCCCTTCTTCATCCGACAGGCGGAAGGCGATATTCAGAATGCCTTCCTGGGCTTCGGAGAGTTCCAGAAGGCGGGCGAGCAGAAGCGGACCCATTTCGGCCACGGTGGTACGCACCGGGTGGCCCTGTTTGCCAAGAATATCCCAGAAGGTGACGGGAAATCCGGTATAGCCGAAATCGTCGAACCCGATCTTTTCGGCGCGTGACATGAAGGCATCGTGCAGTTTGAAATCTTCGCGCCCGGCCATGGCCAGCCCCGAAAGATCGCCTTTCACATCCGACAGGAACACAGGCACACCTGCGGCGGAAAACCCTTCGGCCAGAATTTGCAGGGTCACGGTTTTCCCGGTGCCGGTCGCCCCGGCGATCAGCCCGTGGCGGTTGGCATATTTCAGCGACAAGCCCTGTTTGACGCTATAGTTTTCACCGCCACCACCAATGAAGATACTGTTTTCCAAGGTTCATTCCCCGCAGGTTCAAAATAATCTCCCGTTGAAAATACAAACTTAACCAATTCATGCCAGTATGAATTCAGTTCCCACCTCATGTCCTCTTGGTGCGGAACTGACTTCCTCCCTGTCAGACTGGCCGCGCCCTTTGGGTGCGGCCTTTTTTTATCATCTATTCAAATATTTCCGGGATTTTTCTATGGCTTTGCCGGTTGACGGCCCTTTGGGAATGGCCTAGCTTTCCGGCAATGAATAAGTCGGCCTGTCCGACAGGGAGAAATCAGGGAAGAGGCCGCAAGGCCTCTTTTCTTTTTGTGCGGGTCTTTTGCGGGCGTTGTGGCGGATTACTCCACGTGCTGCCGCGCCACCGTCACAAGCAGAATTTGGCGCAAAACGGCCATTCTATTCCCTCTGGTTTCGTTTTCGTCCTGACACTGTGAAATCGGCGTGATAGATGAGGTCCCAACGATGATTTACTAATGTCAAAACGGGGGGCCTTATGCCCAAATTTCTGTCTACACTTTCTATGATTGCGGTTCTGGCGATGAGTCAGGGTGCTTTTGCCGAGCAAACCGCGGAAGCTGCCGAAAGCACCCAGGAAGCAGAGGAAGCCACTGCTGCCGGGGCGCAGGAGGAATCGACCGAGGCGACCGCAGGGGCGGCGACCGAAGAAGAAGCCCCAAGCACCGAGGATCTGAACATGGGAGAGCAAGTTGTCCCGCAGGCCTATGTGCGCGAAGAACACGGCGATTGGAAACTTCAGTGTTTCAAGGTCGATAGCGGCGAAGAACCGTGCCAGCTTTACCAGCTCCTCCAGGACGGACAGGGCAATGACGTGGCTGAAATCGCATTGTTCCGTCTTCCCGAGGGGTCCAAGGCGATTGCCGGCGCGACCGTGACCGTGCCGCTGGAAACGCTGCTGACGGGTCAATTGACCATTTCGGTCGATGGCGGCAAGGGCAAACGGTATCCGTTTTCCTTCTGCTCGCCCGTGGGATGTTATGCCCGGATCGGGTTGACCAAGGGCGATATTGCCGCGTTCAAGAAGGGTGCCAAGGCGGTTGTGTCCCTGGTGCCCGCACCGGCACCGGATCAGCGGGTCAAGCTGGACATGTCGTTGAAAGGCTTCACCGCCGGGTTCAACGCGACGACGGTTGGGTTGAACTGATCCTGAACAAGGGCAGGCGCATTCAGGCGCGGGCCTTTCGAGAGAACTCAGTGTCAACGGCGGCGTAAAACCTGCCAGCGGGGCGGAGTAAAAGTAGACCAGTTCGGTGCGCGCGCCTTGGGGCGCGCGGCCCTCAAATGGCAAGCACGTTCCAAGGCGCATTGGCCGTCAGGCCAATTGTTCATTTGTCAATTTGAAGGGTTTGCGAGGTGTGCGCGGCTTTGGTTCAGGCGATAGCTTTTGCCGTTCATCTCCAGGATGTTGACGTGGTGTGTGAGCCGGTCGGGCAATGCGCCCGTGAGACGTTCGGTGCCGAAGGTTTCCGTCCGTTCTTCGAACGGCAAATTGCCCTTGCAGGCCTCGCCCCGATGACCCGGCAATCGGGCCAATGGCGCGGCCAGGCCTTCATCCAGGGCGGGCGAAAATTCCTGCGCGATGCGCTCTATATGCCGGCACTGGTCGCGGTCCGGTTCAACCCGGACATGTCCGCAAAATACCGCAATATGTGCGCGCGCGGAAAGCCAAAGAAAGTCGCCCTCACAGCCATCATGCGCAAGCTCCTCGAACTGGCCAACACCCTTGTTGTCAGAGACCGGCGAAAATACTCGCCAAAACGGGCTTGATAAAGACGGATACTTTAACCTGACTTTTTCGCCGCCTTCTGCCCTTTGCGGTACCATTCGATAACGGTATCGACGTGGACGTTAGGGTCATTCCCCATGTATTCTTCGATGTAGCGCACCGCGCCAGCCTTTCGCCCGCTGACCAACGGGCCACCCGGTCGATCCGAGTCGATCCATGCGCTGATGATCGCATAGACGGACTCTGGATGATGCTTGGGCCTGCAAGAAATGGGCGGCGTGATCCGCGCCCGGAATGCCACCTACATGACGATCCCCCTCAAGGCGGCCCTGAAACCCGATGGCACACCGCGCAGGGTGGCACGCGAGTGGCGCAACACCCGCGTTATCCGCTCCAAGCGTGGCGTGCTGCTGATCGTGCAGCGTCGTGGCAGGCGTGATGTGCCCTTGTACGCCCTGAAGAAGCAGGTGCGGGTGCGCGCACGGCTGGGCCTGCGCAAAGAGATGGGCAAGCAGCAGAGTGTGTTCTTCCGGGAAATTGCAAAGTACATTAGAGGGCAACTCACTTAGGAGGGTGCGGACTAATGCAAGGGGCGGATCGTGTAGGCGGATGGAGAAACCACTTCAACCGATGTGAGCGCTGGCAAAGTCGCGCTCAGTCGGCACTGAACGATCTGTCCAACACTGAATTTCACGAAGCACTGGACTTCGCACTTGCCTACTTTGTCTGGTGCCATTCTCTGCGGGATTGGCTGTTGAAAGACGGGGCTTTGAAGAGAGATGATCTGGACGCTCAGCTAGCGAGTTATCCCCAGTGGAGTATCGTTCGTGACGTCGCCAATCGCTCGAAGCATCTCAAAATTACGATGAAGTCGAAAGATGCTGAATGGTCTATGTCCCGCGAATACGATCCGCTTGCGGTTGTGATAGAAGGGCGTGAGCGCTGCCATCTAAATCTATTTTTTGACGGTAAGAAACACAGATTGTCTGAGGTAGTGGGCTTGGCCGGTGAAATGTGGCGGAAAATCCTTTCTGATGAAGGGCTGATCTAGCAGCGGGCTGCATCATCCATCCTTCAATAATGTACAGAACTCCGAACTAGGGTCGGGACTCAATTGGTCCACCAGACGATGACAGCGGCCAGGAAGACAGCCGACAGGAAGATATCGGCTCTCTTGTCGTAACGGGTTGCTATTCTGCGGAAATCCTTGAGACGGCAGAACATCCGTTCCACCACATTGCGCCCGCGG
>PDRZ01000027.1 GCA_002747035.1 Rhodobacterales bacterium | reverse complement strand
CTCAGCCAAACCATGGTCGACGCAAGCATCTGCGGCCTCGGACAGGCCGCACCAAATGCGATCCGGCTGACGATAAAGCATTTCGCGGAGGAGGTATGAGGTTTTGATCTTTGTACTACTGATGATCGCCATGGGGGCTTCGGCGTGGTATGGGCTGCGGTGGTGCGCCCAGCCGGCCAGTTGGGCCAAGACCTGGGTTAAAACGGCGGCGGTGGTGCCCTTGGTTCTGCTTGCCGTTTTCGCAGGGGGTCCGGTTGCGTTGATCCTCGCGCTGGCCCTGTGCGCGCTGGGTGACTATCTGTTGTCGCGCGACAGAGAGGCCCAGTTCATAGCCGGGGTTGCCGCCTTTGCCGCCGGGCATGTGGCCTATGTGGTCCTGTTTCTCACCCATCCTTTAGGGGATGTGTCCCACATCCTGCGCCAGCCGAATATCCCGGTGATTGCCGCGCTTGTGGGGCTGGGTGCGGTGATGTTGCCCGTGTTGTGGCGCCATGCCGGTGATCTGCGTATTCCGGTGATGATCTATGTGCCCGTGATCCTGTCCATGGGGGTGACGGTGCTGGCCCTGCCCGAATTGACGCTGGCCCATTGGGCGGCGGCCCTGTTCATCCTGTCGGATTTCACTCTGGCGATGGATATGTTCGTCCTGCGTGACGACACGCGGGCCAAACGCCTTGCGCCGTTTGTCGTCTGGCCCACCTATTGGGGCGCGCAGTTCCTGTTTTTGGTGGTGTTCAGCGCGATCAGCCAGCTGCCCGTGGCGGCAATGGTTGTTCAGTAAGCTGTGGCGGGATCGCCAGAGGCCAGAGCCGTTTTTGAATCGACTGAACCGGACATACCCTGCCACCCCTTTGGCAGTGTCGGGGGGATCGGCGCGTTCGGGACATTTCCGATCAGGTCATGCCCGGGTTCGAAAACGCGTTAGTTCCGGTTGCGATAAACCGCACAGATACAGCCGTTTGCCTTGAGACGGGAACAGAATTTCCACGCCGCATCCCGCGTGTTGCGGCCAATCCGGGCCATGTAGTATCCCCGCGACGCGCTGGCCCGGCTTTTTTGCCAGATCAGGTCCACGGTTTCCCCTTTGACGATACGGCGACAGCTACGTGTGCGCGTTTCGAACCGGGAGCGCGCGTGTTTGGGCGAGGTGCCAAAGGCAAGCTGTACCCCCCAGGGTTTGATTTTAGGTTCTGGCCGGGGCAAGGGGGACAGGCGGCGCTGACGGGCCAGTTGGTAACAGGCTTCGCGGAACGGCAGGGTTTTGGAGAGGCGCAGATCGGGTGCCCCCTTGCCGCCATCGACCCAGTCGGAATGGCCCATGCCGGTGATGATCTGAACATAGTCCACGGTTTCACGGCGCAGTCGGTCTTCGCCGCGAAACAGCTGTTCCACCCGGTGTTCACCGCCGTTATACCCCACCGCCGCCAGCCCCACATTGCCGAAACGGCGCACCATGTCGGCCAGATATTCGGCAGAGTGTTCAAGCGCATCGGCCGGGTTGAACGGATCGCGCAAGCCCCGGCGTGCGGCGGTCGAGGCGATGAACTGCGCAATCCCCATCGCGCCCGCCGGGCTTATGGCATAGGGGTCAAACCGGCTTTCCTGCCAGATCAGGCGGGCAAAGAAATTGCGGTCCAGCCCGTGGCGCGCGCTTATCACATCAATCATCTGGCAGGTGTCGAAAACGAAATGCTCCGGGCGGATACATTCGCGGTGGCCCCATTTGGTTGTCGTGCACGGGATGTCGGGCTCCGCCGATAGGGGGGCCGCGAAAAGAGAGAAAAGGGCAAGCAGAACCATGCGCATCACGCGTCTATGGGTCGTGTTTTGAGGGAGGATGTCAATGGCATGGTTTCAATCAGGTGACGGGGGCATCGGCGCAAACATGGACTTCAAACTTACCCCGAAACGCATTAGGTGGAGATAAATCAATTGGAGTCCTCCCATGTCATTCTTCCGCAAACTCAAGGACCGGATGTTCAAATCCTCTTCCAGACTGGAGGAAGGGTTGGACGCGATTGTTGAAGATGGCGGCGTGGAAGAGGAGGTTTCCGGCACCGCGCCAGAGGCAGAGCCGGAAGCGTCCGGTGAACCGGAAGCGGATGTGCCGGTTGAGGAAACCGCAACTGAACCCGACCCCGCGCGCCCCCCAGAAACAGAGGTTGCGCGGGAGGTGGCGTTGCGGGATGTAATTCCTGAGCCTGAGCCTGAGCCTGAGCCTGAGCCTGAGCCTGAGCCTGAGCCTGAGGCGGTGGCCAAGCCGGACCCGGCTCCGAAGGCCGCCGCGAAACCGGGGATTTTGGGTCGCCTCTTGGGGCGGGGGGAAAAGAAAACCGTCATCCGCCGCACACTGGACGATGATATGCTGGAGCAGCTCGAAGAGCTGTTGATTGCCTCGGATATGGGGGTGGATACAGCGTTGCGCGTCACCGCGAACATGGCCGAGGGGCGCATGGGCACCAAGCTCTCGACCGACGAGATCAAACAGCTTCTGGCTCAGGAGGTGACGCGGATCATGAACGAAGTGGCACGCCCCATGCCGATCTATCCCAAAACGCCGCAAGTGGTTCTGGTGGTTGGGGTCAACGGATCGGGCAAGACTACGACGATTGGCAAACTGGCCAGCCAGTTCAAGGCTGCGGGCAAATCGGTCGTCATTGCCGCCGGGGACACATTCCGCGCCGCCGCCGTGGAGCAGCTTCAGGTTTGGGGCGAGCGCGCCGGGGTGCCGGTTCTGACCGCGCCGGAAGGGTCGGACCCGGCCAGTCTTGCCTTTGAGGCCATGACCCGCGCCGAGGCAGACGGCGCAGACCTTTTGATGATCGACACGGCCGGGCGATTGCAGAACCGTGCCGACCTGATGGAAGAGCTGGCCAAGATCGTGCGGGTGATCCGCAAAAAGGATGAAACCGCGCCGCATAATACCCTTCTGGTTCTGGATGCCACCACCGGGCAGAATGCGTTGAGTCAGGTCGAAACCTTCCGGAAAATCTCTGATGTATCGGGATTGGTGATGACCAAGCTGGACGGTACGGCCAAGGGCGGTGTTCTGGTGGCTCTTGCGGACAAGTTCGGGCTTCCGATCCATGCGATTGGGGTGGGGGAACAGATTGACGACCTGGCTCCGTTCGACCCCGAAGATTTCGCCGCTGCCCTGACCGGGTTGAACACTGGCCAGAAGTAAACCCAGAACTAAACCCGGGGAGGGGGGGCTGAGCGTGGTTATTCCAGCGCCAGCGCCCCGGTTTCGTCCCTAATTTCGTCATATTGATGGGTATGATGTGCATCATACCTAAAGCGTTTTCACATTACGTTGACTCGGCGTGATGCGGAAACGCCGCATAACATATCAGGAATGTGGGCGTTTCCAGCTCTTGCTGTGATCCAGCAAGAACTGGAAACGCTTTATTGAAGACGAAAGGTGCAGGCCATGGCCAGACGCTGGAATGACCCTTCTGCCGGGCCAGAAGCGCAAAGCGCAGACGCCGGGAACCGGATGCAGACCGCTGCGCGGAAGTTGATTGCACGGGAAGCTGCACGGGAAGCTGCGTGTCCGGCGGACCCTGCGCCAGCGGCGCGCCCGGTGCGGGGTGTCAGGTCCACAGGGGCAAATCGGGCCGACCCAACGGAACAGGTGGCGACCGAGGCTTTGACTGGCAGGGCGGAGATTGGCAGGACGGATAAAGAGGCCGTCGGCACATCGCGGCGCCTGCCGAGTTGGATCACATGGCGACTCGGGGGGCGACTCGGGGGTGGCATTGCGGCCCTGTTGGTGCTGTTTTTCAAACCCTATTGGGTGCTTGGGGTGCTGTTCCTGTTGGTCTGGATCGCGATTCTTGCCCATGTTGTGCTGGGCGGGGAGCGGCTTCGTGCAGGCGGCGCGTGGCTTGCCAGCCGGTATCCCGAGCGCACGAAGCGATTGCGCGCGAAAGCACAGCAGGGGGTTGATCGGGTCGAGTCCTGGATGGCCCGTTTACCCGCGCGTTGGACAGACGGTGTTTACCTGCCGGATTTTTCGCCCGAAGCGGAGGCCTCCGGGCCGGACCCGTTTGAACGTTTGCAAAAGACACCCCCCGGCGAGTGAGGGTTTCGCATTTTGTGGCCCCTGACCCAAAGGAGTGCCCGCAAGCGGGCACGCAGGATGTCTCGTTCCGCCGCCTTCGGCGTCGTCCTCGGGATTGGTGCCCGTGGCGATCCCTGTGTCGATCCCTGTGGCAAGCATTGTGCATCATTGCCCCCCGACGTTCGTTGAGAGCTTGAAATCCCGGTTCACGCCGCGTATGTGGGCGGGTGACGATATCGAAAAGAGATCCACATGGCCCGTACAAACCCGCTTCAGTTCATTCAGGAGACCCGCAACGAGATCGCCAAGGTTGTTTGGCCGACCCGTCGCGAGGTGTTGTTGACCACCGTGATGGTGTTCATCATGGCGGCGCTGACGGCTGTTTTCTTTGCCCTTGTTGACGTGATCATTCGCAGTGGTCTGACCGGGGTTCTCAGCCTGTTCGGGTGAGGTTCCGCCTGTCACCCCTGTCTGATGCCAGTTGGAGATCGCAGTGACCTCGCACGCGCAGCTGCGGGGTTTCTTGATTCTCGGGAAGGGTGCGCAGAAAATGCCCCGTTGTCCTGATCTGCTATTGACGTTGAAAATCCGCTGACTTAGGAAGTGCCGGTTCCTGGCGGGTATGGTGAAATGGTATCATAAGAGCCTTCCAAGCTTAAGGTGCGGGTTCGATTCCCGCTACCCGCTCCAGAACACCCCTTTTCAGGTCCCTGGCAAAATCTTTCTGGCAAAATCCGGGATGCGCGTCTTTGACTGGCCCACTGCGGCACATCGCGGCTTGACCGTTTGGGTTTGCCCCGTCATGAAGCGCCAAATGTGATAATGTGATAGTGGACATGGCGGAGCGGAAGATGGCACAGGATGCTGCATCTCAGATTGGCGAGCAGGAGCGCGAGAAATCCAGACGCGTAGGGGCGTTGGCGGAGCTGCGTCCGTTTCTTGCACCTTACAAGGGGCTGGTTGTGCTGTCCGCCTTTGCCCTGATGCTGACTGCGGCGCTGTCTTTGACTCTTCCTCTGGCCGTGCGCCGTGTGGTGGATAATTTCGGAACCGAAGATGGCGCGTTGCTGGACCTGTATTTCGGTGCGGCCATCGGGATTGCGGCGCTTTTGGCGCTTGGCACCGGGTTGCGCTATGCGCTTGTTACACGGTTGGGAGAGCGCGTGGTTGCCGATATACGCAAGGCCGTGTTTGACCGCGTCATCGGCATGAGCCCCGGTTTCTTTGACAATGTCATGACGGGCGAGGTGCTGAGCCGGATCACCACGGACACCACGCTTATCCTTTCCGTGATCGGATCGTCGATCAGTGTCGCCTTGCGGAATGTTCTGATTTTCCTGGGCGGGATGGTGTTGATGCTTCTGACCTCGGCCAAGTTGACGGGGTTGGTGTTGTTGATCGTGCCGTTGGTTGTGGTGCCGATCCTGACAATGGGGCGGTGGTTGCGCAAGCTGAGCAAGGAGAACCAGGATTGGATCGCGGCCAGTTCCGGCAATGCCGGGGAAGCGTTGAGCGCGGTCCAGACCGTTCAGGCCTTTACCCACGAAGCCGCGAGTCGGGCCGAGTTTTCGGATGTCACCGAAAAGAGTTTCGACGTTGCCCGCAAACGGATCACCGTGCGGGCGGTGATGACGGTACTGGTGATGTTCCTTGTCTTTGCGGGGGTTGTTGGCGTGCTTTGGATCGGGGCGCGGGATGTACGTGCAGACAGCATGAGTTCGGGTGCCCTGGTGCAATTTGTCATCTATGCCGTGATGGTGGCGGGTGCCGTTGCGGCCCTGTCCGAAATCTGGGGCGAGCTGCAACGCGCGGCCGGGGCCACAGAGCGGCTGGTGGAGTTGCTAAGGGCCGAGGATGCGGTGAACGATCCGGCAAACCCTGCATCCCTGGCCCGCCCGGTCAAAGGCGAGATTGCATTCAGGAACGTGCGGTTCAACTATCCCGCACGCCCGGACACGGTTGCGCTGGCGGGTGTGAATCTGACCATCAAACCGGGAGAGACCGTGGCGCTGGTTGGTCCTTCGGGGGCCGGGAAAACCACGGTGATCCAGTTGATTCAGCGGTTTTACGATCCGGTAGACGGGCAGGTTTGTCTTGATGGTCAGGACCTGACCACGCTGACACGCAGCGATTTCCGCAGTGAAATCGCGCTTGTCCCTCAGGATCCAGTGATCTTTGCCACATCGGCCCGGGAAAACATCCGGTTTGGCCGGGAAGGGGCCAGCGACGCGGAGGTGGAAGCCGCGGCGCGTGCCGCCGAGGCGCATGAGTTTATTTCAGCGCTGCCCCAGGGGTATGACAGCTATGTCGGTGAGCGGGGCGTGATGTTGTCGGGTGGCCAGAAACAGCGCATCGCGATTGCGCGGGCGATCCTGCGCGACGCGCCGGTTCTGTTATTGGACGAAGCCACAAGCGCGCTTGATGCCGCCAGCGAACGGGCGGTGCAAACGGCCGTGGATGTTCTTTCTGCCGATCGGACAACCGTGATTGTTGCACACCGTCTTGCCACGGTGAAAAAGGCGGACAGGATCGTGGTTCTGGACGGAGGGCAGGTGGTGGCCCAGGGAACCCATGACGAATTGGTGGCCGAAGGGGGGCTTTATGCCGAGCTGGCGCGGCTGCAATTCACCGATGGGGCGGCATAGCCCGGTTTCGCCTGATGCTCGGTTACGTGGGCGCGCCTGTTTTTCCTCTTGTAACCCGGTCGCTTTGCAACGACGGTTACGGTATCTTTACAAGGAGAAAAAGCATGGGACTTTTTAGTTTTTTCAAACGTTCGGGTAAACGTTCGGGCGGGGGTGACACCCCGACAGCGGAGGATCTGAAGAAAGAGGTCGAAGAGCTGGGCCTGAACCACGACGGTATCGAGCTTGAGGTCGAAGACGGCAAGGTCAAGCTTTCGGGCAACGCCGTGGATGTCGAAACCCGTGAGAAAATCATTCTGGCGGTGGGCAACGTGGAAGGCATTGCCGAGGTCGAGGACGAATCCGAAGCCACCGCCGTGTTCCACACCGTGGAGAAGGGCGACACCCTGTCGGCGATTGCCAAGAAAACGTTGGGCAATGCCAATCGGTATACCGAGATTTTCGAAGCCAACAAGCCGATGCTGAGCCACCCGGACAAGATTTACCCCGGTCAGGTTCTGCGCATTCCCCAGGACGCAAGCGCCTGAGCTACACAGCTGTTGTACACACTGGCAAGGTCCTGCATTTGCAGGGCCATGTCTTTTATAACTGATGTTTCGTGGATTTTGATCCCGAAATCCACGAAACATCAGCGTAAAATCAGAGGCTTATATCCAAACGACACAATCAAAATGGTGTCGTTTGGATATATCAGGGGACAGTTTGGAATGCGCAACGGGTCAGATGTTGCGCGATCTTTGACACAGGCGGGGGTCCCTGGCGGGAGCATGTGTCACCTGAGCCCCGGGTATTGAAGTCGCATTACAATTCGATCGGCACCATCACGTCGGGTTCGATCACGTTGATGCCGGGCAGGGCGTCGACAAGCGCCTGTGCCGACTGTTCCAGGACCGGGAAGGTGCGGTAGTGGCAGGGGATGATGGTTTTGAAGTCAAAGAAAGTTTTGGCAGCATAAGCCGCGCGACGCATGTCCATGGTGAAATGCCCCCCTGCCGCGAGGATCCCGATATCGGGGTGGTGCAGGTCGTTGAACACGCCCATGTCGGCCATCACATCCGTGTCACCCGAAACATAGATGGTTTTGCCTTCGCCCGCGATCATGAACCCACATTCGGTCCCGGGGACGTTGGGCCCATCCGGGGTGCCGAACGACGAGGAATGGACTGCGTGGACCATGGTGACCTTGACCCCGCCCAGATCGACCGTGCCGCCCTTGTTGAACCCTACGGTCTCGATCCCTTCTGTTTCCTGCCAGTGGCTCATCAGGTCATATTGGCCAACCACGGGCACATTGAGCGATTTGGCGAGGTCGAGCGTGTCGGCGGCGTGGTCAAAGTGACAATGGGTCAGCAGGATGTGGGTGGCCCCCGTTGTAGCGTCGCCGTGCCTGTCTTCTGGCAGTGCCGGATTGCCGGTCAGCCAGGGATCTACAAGCAGGGTTTGACCGGCGATTTCGATACGGAACGAAGCATGTCCCATCCATGTGATTTTCATGACGTCCTCCAAGGTGATTTGCGGGCAGCGTAGCACGGAAGACTGCGGGGGAAAGAGGCGAGATGGATTGGCACACACCGATTGACGGGTATTGCGAGTGATCGGGGCCTGAATTCCGGGCCGAGCCGTGGAACGCGGTGACCAATGCCGCCTTTCTGAGTGCGGCGGCGGTAATGGCGTGGCGGTTGCGGGGCGCGCGGTTGCCCATGGCGTGGGGGTTGGTTGGTCTTCTGGTCCTGATCGGTGTGGGCCGTTTCCTGTTTCACAGCTATGCCACGGCATTGGCGGATTCTGTGCCCATCGTGCTTTTTTGTTTGGGCGTATATCTTTCTTTCCTGTCGGACGTATTGGTGGATGAGCGGGGCTCTGGAGGCTTGGGTTTTTGCCATTGGCCGCGCTGTTGGTGCCGGTCTTTGGGCTGGTGTCGAGACTGGGCGGGGCTGCGGCCTATGCGCCGGTGCCGTTGATGATCCTGCTGCACGCGATTGGTTTGCGCTTTCGTTTGCCAGAGCTGGTCCGGGGACTTTGCTTTGGGGCTGGTATGCTGATCCTGTCGATTCTGTTCCGGGCGCTGTATGCGCTTCTTTGCAGCCTGTGGCCGCCGGGGACTCATGTGATGTGGCACGTGTGGAATGCGATCATGTTGGGATGGATGATCGAACTCTACCGTCGGTTTGCCGGGTAAAAGCACGCTCAGGCACCTCCCACCCGCCCTCCCCGGTGCCTGAGCGTGCTTTTGGGGGAAGGTTTGCGGGTACGGTGGCTTGAAGCCGCGCCGCAGGAGCGATAAAGCCTGAACCAACATGAAAACGGAGATGCCCGATGTCGATTGACAAGGAAACGGCGGCCAAGGTGGCCAAGCTGGCCCGGATCAAGGTTGAGGAAGATGCGCTTCCGGCTCTGGCCGAGGAATTCAACGCTGTGCTCGGGTTCATTGAGCAGTTGAACGAAGTGGATGTCGAAGGTGTTGAACCCATGGTCAGCGTGACTCCGATGCGGTTGAAGCGCCGTGTCGATGTGGTGACCGATGGCAATATGCAAGACAAGATCCTGAGCAATGCACCAGATGCCCGCGAGGGTTTTTTCGCAGTGCCGAAGGTGGTGGAGTAAGCGGCGGTTCGGGTTCTGTCCGGGGGGGGAGTTTCCGCCAGAAACGTCCGCCAGAAACGGGCCGCGCCCGAGACCCAGACCGACGCGATGAAGAACACGGGCTATTGGAGCCGATACGATATGACAAAAGAGTTGAACACACTGACCATTGCCCAGGCACGCGACATGCTGCGTGCCGGGGAGGTGACCAGCGCCGAGTTGACCGAGGCCTGTCTTTCGGCCATCGAAAGCGCGGGTGAGCTGAACGCTTTCGTGCACGATACGCCCGAGATTGCGCGCGCTCAGGCCGCGGCTGCGGATGCGCGGATTGCCAGCGGAGATGCGCCGGACATGTGCGGCGTCCCGCTTGGTATCAAGGACCTTTTCTGTACCAAGGGTGTCCCGAGCCAGGCGGCCAGCGGCATTCTTGAAGGGTTCAGGCCCGAGTATGAATCAACCGTCAGCCAGAACCTGTGGGATGCAGGCGCGGTGATGTTGGGCAAGCTCAACATGGACGAATTCGCCATGGGGTCGTCCAATGAAACCTCGGTTTACGGAAACGCGATCAACCCCTGGCGCCGTGCCAATGACGACAGCGCGCTGACCCCCGGCGGATCGTCGGGCGGATCTGCCAGCGCCGTGGCCGCCGATCTTTGTCTTGCCGCCACCGGCACCGACACCGGTGGTTCGATCCGCCAACCTGCTGCCTTTACCGGGATCACCGGGATCAAACCCACCTATGGGCGGTGTTCGCGCTGGGGGGTTGTGGCCTTTGCGTCGTCGCTGGATCAGGCCGGGCCGATGACCAAGGATGTGCGCGATGCCGCGATCATGCTGGAGGCCATGTGTGGCCATGACCCCAAGGATTCGACCAGCGCGGATTTGCCGGTGCCGAATTTCGAAGCCGCGCTGAGCGGTGATATCAAGGGTAAGAAAATCGGGCTTCCCAGGGAATACCGTATGGAGGGGATGCCGGTAGAGATCGAAAAACTGTGGGCAGATGGGGCCGATATGCTGCGCGACGCGGGGGCCGAGATCGTTGATATCAGCCTGCCGCATACCAAATACGCCCTGCCGGCGTATTACGTGATTGCGCCGGCGGAGGCGTCTTCGAACCTCGCCCGTTATGACGGGGTGCGCTATGGCCACCGGGCCACGCTGGCCGCCGGGGACGGGATCACCGAAATGTATGAAAAGACCCGCGCCGAAGGGTTCGGCCACGAGGTGCAGCGTCGCGTCATGGTTGGCACCTATGTTCTGTCCGCAGGGTTCTATGACGCCTATTACAACCGCGCACGGCGGGTACGTACGTTGATCAAGAAGGATTTCGAGGATGTGTTCGCCCTGGGCGTGGACGCGATCCTGACCCCGGCGACACCATCCGCAGCCTTCGGGTTGGGCGAGATGAGCGAGGCGGATCCGGTGCAGATGTATCTGAACGACGTCTTTACCGTGACCGTGAACCTTGCCGGGTTGCCCGGTATCAGCGTTCCTGCGGGGCTGGACAGACAGGGTCTGCCCCTGGGGTTGCAGTTGATCGGGCGTCCTTGGGAAGAGGGCGATCTGCTGAATTGCGCCTATTCACTGGAACGTGCAGCCGGTTTTGTGGCCAAGCCTGGAAAATGGTGGTAAGAGGCGCATCAAAACAGGTTTGGGCAGAGTTTCAGATGCGTAAGACAGCGATCAGAGTTTTCGTGGGCTGCACCGCCGTGGCGGGGCTTGTGGCGTGTACGCCGACCATTCCCGACAGTGGCGCGGGCGTGGGATTTGGCAACTACACGGAATACCAGAAGAAAGAAGCCCGGCGGGAGGCCCAGTTGACAGGGCAGGCCCTGCCGTCCCCGCAGGCGGTGTCGAGCGAACCGCTTTCGGCTTCGGCACCCCGCGCTGACGGGTCAAGCGGGTCCGCGGCCAGCGTTGCCCAGGAAACGCAGGCTGTATTGAGCGCGACCGGTTCGGGGGCCGGGTCTGGGAACAAGGTTGTCCATGCCAGCCCGTCGAATCCAGCGCCTGTGTCGTTGAACAACCCCGGCATTTCCGATGAAAACGACTTTAATGCCGTGGGAGGGCGCAGAACCATTCAGGATGATGCGGCGCTGCGCAAACAGCAGCAGGCGCAGTACCAGCAAATTCAACCCACAGCCGTGCCAACCCGTGTGGGGGCTGGTGGGCCCAATATCGTGGAATATGCCCTTTCAACCACGCACCCGGTCGGCAGCAGCCAATACCGCCGCGTGGGCATTAATCTTCAGGCCAAGTATCAGAAGAATTGCGCGAAATTCCCGTCGCCCGATCTGGCTCAGGCTGAGTTTCTGGCCAAAGGGGGACCGTCGCGCGACCGTCTGGGGCTTGACCCTGATGGCGATGGATATGCCTGTAGCTGGAATCCCGCCCCGTTCCGGGCCGTCAAGGCTGCGGCCGGGTAGGGCGGCTTGGCCAAACCGGCTGATGTGATCCAGCATCCCTCACCGAATTTCGGGCCGCGCCGGGAGGGCGCGGTCGCCGATATGATCGTGCTGCATTATACGGCGATGCAAAGCGCAGAAGCGGCGTTGGCGCGGTTGTGCGACCCCGGGGCGGAGGTTTCGGCGCATTACCTGATCGGCGAGCAGGGGCGTATCTGGCAGATGGTCCCGGAAGAGATGCGGGCCTGGCACGCCGGGGCCGGATCGTGGCATGGGGTAGCGGACGTCAATTCGCGCTCGATCGGGGTCGAATTGGCCAATCGGGGGGATCATCCATTTCCAGAACCTCAGATGGCGGCGCTGGAAAAGCTGATGCGGGGGATCATGGCCCGCTGGAATATCCCGTCAGGCCGGGTGATTGGCCATTCGGACATGGCACCGGGGCGCAAGTTTGATCCGGGCGCGCGGTTTGACTGGCAGCGGTTGGAACGTCTGGGGCTGGCGGCCCGGCGGGGCAGCGATGCGGGGCCTGCTGACGGTGATTTCGCGCTGTTCCGGGCCGTGGCGTCTGGGGCTGGATATTCCGCCGATGTGGATGATGAAACGCTGCTTGCGGCGGTGCGGCTGCGCTATCGTCCCTGGGCCTCGGGCCCGCTGGTGGCAGAGGACTTTACGCCGCTTGGACATCGCGCACTCTGGACCTGAGCGTCGAAACCGCCTATGTGGCGCGTACGCGGAGGGCTGGATGGCCGCTTGCCGGGATGACCCGGTGGGAGGAAAGTCCGGACTCCACAAGGCAACGGTGCCGGGTAACGCCCGGCGGGGGCAACCCCAGGGAAAGCGCCACAGAGAACAGACCGCCCAACACAGGCCGCTTCGGCAGCCCATTTGGGTAAGGGTGAAACGGTGGGGTAAGAGCCCACCGCGGGACGGGCAACCGGACCGGCACGGCAAGCCCCACCGGGAGCAATGCCAAATAGGGATCGCGCGCGGGACGGGTTGGGCAACCAAAACCGCCGCAAGCCGCCTTGGCCCAGCGATCCGGGTTGGCAGCTGGAGATGCGTCGGCAACGGCGGGTCTAGATGAATGGCCATCCAGGGTGGGGCGACCTGCCTGGACAGAATCCGGCTTACAGGCCCTCCGCGTGTTTTGGCCAAGCGCCGGATTTTCCGGCAAACGGCCCGCCCGCCCACCCCCGTTCGCCGGAAAATCCGGGTTAAACGGGCGGGTTGCGGGGCGTTGTTCCATCGCCGGGATTGGGAATGACGAGATAGGTTTGCTGTGGAATGTAAACCAGGTCACGCAGGCCCAAGAGGGTGCGTGTTTCGGCGGAGAGAACCCGGATCGCATGTTTTACGGTTCAAAGGCCGGGGCCTGGTTCGCGCCTTTTGCAGCAATCAGAGGCAGGCCGGGGGGGTGTCCAGTCCAGGACAGGCAGTTCGGTCGCGAAGGCATCGTGACGCCGGATCAGGCACCATGTCACGCCGGGGTCCGTCCAGTGCTCAAATTATGGCGCGGTCTGTGACAACCTGTCTGGTGACGGCACGCTGTTGTCTCGCAACCCGTCGCGGATACGCGCCCATAGCTCTGTATGGGCCTGATCCAATTCGGGGCGCGCGTACATCACAGGCTTGCGATCATGGCTTGCACCTTCTCATGCCTCCAATGGACGTGATTTTACCGGAATGAACAATCCCGCCCCTCATCAGAAGGAGGATTTTGCCGGAAACTTGGGTGAATCAGGTTGACTCGGGCCCCATGCCGTATAAAAGGCCAATTCCAGAGATTTCACGGGCTCATGTTGTGCCCGACGCAGGAGCACTATCATGGCGAAGCCGACCACCATCAAGATCCGCCTGAACTCGACCGCAGGCACTGGCCACTTCTATGTGACCAAGAAAAACGCACGCACTATGACCGAAAAGATGGTCGTACGTAAATACGACCCAGTGGTGCGCAAGCATGTCGAGTACAAGGAAGGCAAGATCAAGTAAGATCGCCCCAGATACCGACAAACCCGAAAAGCCGCGCCGCCTGTCCGAGCGCGGCTTTTTCTTGTTTTGACCCTGAAAAGAAACGCGCAAAAAACAGGTGGGGTGGTTCAGGACGGGCCGCGGATCATGGCCGCAGGAGGATGGACCCGGGCGTCCCCTTTCGGGAGGGGGCGAGGGGTGGGTCATGTGCGCCATCTGGCCTGTGATCCCAGCCGTGCGCAACAGGGGGTCGCGGCGCGGGTGTTGAATCAGATCGTAGAGACAGCCCGAACGTGTAGGGTGGCGCGGCTGTGCTGTTTGTCTACGCGCAACGCAGAGCCATTTTACCACCGCATGGGGTTTGAAACCCGTGCCGAGGTCGATTTGCGGTTGGAGCCGGGGCTTTGCCTGCCCGCCCTTGAAATGGTGCGGAGGGTGTAGGCAGCAAGCCATAAGCCATGGGGTATCCGGGCTATCCGGGAATGCGCGGTGCAAACGAAAAGGGCCGGTCGTTGTGACCGGCCCTTTGTTTTTGAAACGGATGCTGTTGCTATTCCTGTGAGCCCATGAACATCAACAGGAACTGGAACATGTTCAGGAAGTCCAGATACAGGCTCAGCGCGCCGTGAATGGCCGATTTGTCCAGCCATTCCTGATCGCCATGATGGGCGTGGGCGACATACATAGACTTGATGTTCTGGGTGTCATAAGCGGTCAGACCGGCAAAGATCAGAACACCGATGGCCGAAATCGCCAGCGCCATGACGCCCGATTGCATGAACAGGTTGACGATCATCGCCACCAAAAGACCGATCACACCCATCATCAGGAAGGTGCCCATACCCGACAGGTCACGTTTGGTGACATAGCCAAACAGCGACAGGCCCGCGAATGCGATGGCGGTCACCAAGAAGGTCTGAACAATCGAAAAGGTGGTGTAGAAGATGAAGATCGAGCTAAGTGACACACCGATCAACGTTGCGAAGACAAAGAAGAAGAGCTGTGCCCCAGCCGCCGAGATGCGGTTGGTCATCGCACCGAACATGAAGATCATACCCAGCGGGGCAAACATGATCACCCATTTCAGAGGCGAGGTGTAGATCGCAGCACCCAAGCCGGTCAGCATGGTGCCATTGGAGATTTGACCCACGGCTTGCGTCGGGTCGGTGGTGACGGCCAGACCGGAAATAGCCCATGCTGCCAAGGCAGTGATCAACATGCCGATGGACATGGTGCCATAGACTTTGTTCATATGGGCGCGTAGGCCCGCGTCGACCCGGGCAGCGCGGGCACCTGCGCCCGTCCGGATCGTGTTCAGTTCAGCCATAAAAGCCTCCGATAAAAGTTCACGCGTATCAAGGTTACGCCCGGGTGCCTCGTGGCATCCGGGTCTTGGAATGAAATATCGGGGGTTTGGCCCGCCATTTCAAGGTTTTCCGTTGAATTGGCAGGGATTTTATCGGAACTCAGCCCAGGTTATCAGCACCGCCAGACCGAGGGGACGTCCCAGAACGGGCGATTGGCTTCGGCGCGGGCCTCATTGAGGGTGACACCGATATCGTTCAGCGCACAGGCGTCCAGTGCCGCCAATTGCCGCCGTTGGCGCCGCAGAGCGGCCCAGGCGGCAATCCGGGGCAACAGGACCGGGCGGGAAGCGTGGGTTGCATCGTGGCGAATCGAGGTAAGCGTGGTCATGGTCGTTTCCTTTCCTTCCCGTGAAGAGTTGTGTGGCTTTCATTCTGTATCTTGATGTATGTGCAATCTGGAAATATTATCCAAGTGAATATTTATGATTACTATCATCATAAAATGTGATGGAGAGCTTATGCGAAACCTTGATTTGACAACTCTGCGCTCTTTCGTGGCGGTGGCGGATCATGGCGGCGTCACGCGCGCGGCAGCCATGCTGAACCTCACCCAATCGGCGGTTTCGATGCAGCTTAAGCGGCTCGAAGAGCTGCTGGGGCTTGATCTTCTGGACCGCTCGAACCGGAGAATCGCCCTGACCGCGAACGGGGATCAATTGCTGGTTTATGCGCGTCGGATGCTGGAATTGAATGACGAGGTGATGGCCCGTCTGACGGATCAGGTTTACGAGGGAGAAGTGGTTTTTGGCGTCCCCCATGACATCGTTTACCCATTGGTGCCCCGGATACTTCAGCAGTTTCATGCACAGTTTCCACGGATGCGGGTTCAACTCCTTTCCTCCTATACCACTCAGTTGAAAGAACAGTTCGCGCGCGGAAAATGCGATTTGATCCTGACCACGGAAACCGGGGTGGAGCAGGGCGGAGAAACCTTGTCCGAGCGCCCATTGCTTTGGGTCGGGGCGCAAAACGGGTCCGCATGGAAGCAGCGTCCACTTCGTCTGGCCTATAGCCGTCACTGCACGTTTCGGCCAAAGGCGATCAAGGCGTTGGACGAGGCCGGGATAGGTTGGGAGTTGGCCGTGGAAACCGAATCTGACCGTACGATTGAGGTAACCGTATCTGCCGATCTGGCCGTGCATACGATGATCGAAGGCACTGAACCCGCCCATCTTGAGCAGATTGCCCACGGGGGTGCCTTGCCGGAGCTGCCGGGGCAGAAGGTCAATCTTTATGGTGCGGACACCGCGCAGGGAGAGGCCCTGGAGCAGATGGTGGCCCTGGTGCGGAACGCCTATTGTCGCTGGTGAGACCGGCTTAAGGTGGGGGCGGATCAGGAGGTGACGACGACCTTGCCCGTGGATTTACGGCTGCGCAGAAGCTCCAGCGCCTCTTCCACCTGATCCAGCGCGGCGACGGTGCTGACATGCGGTTTGATGCGGCCTTCGCTGTACCAGGAGAACAGAGTGGCCAGGCTTTCGGTCACAACCGAGGGCCGGAATTTGAGGTAGCCCCCCCAGTAGAACCCCAGCACGTCGACATTTTTGACCAGCAGGTGGTTGGCCTTGATCTGGGGGACCTCGCCGCTGGCAAAACCGATGGCGAGAATGCGGGCTTCCGGTTTACAGGCGCGCAGGGCAGCGGTGAACTGGTCTCCGCCCACCGGGTCATAGACCACGTCGGCCCCCCCCAGCGCCTTGACCGCGTCGCGGATATCTTCGGTTTTGGCGTCGATCAGGTGATCGGCCCCGGCCTGTTTCGCCGCCGCAAGCTTGTCTGCGCCACGGGCACAGGCGATCACGGTCGCGCCCATCAGCTTGCCAATCTCGACCGCGGTCAGGCCCACACCCCCGGCAGCCCCCAGAACCAACAGGGTTTCGCCCGGCTGCATCCGGGCCTTGTGGGCCAACGCCACGTGGCTTGTGCCATAGGCAATTTGCAGCGCAGCCGCATCCACTGCGGTCATGTTGTCGGGCAGGGGGATCAGACGTTCGGCGGGGAAACAGCCATATTCGGCCAATCCTCCGCGCCCGCCAAAGACGGCCACACGGGTGCCCGGTGCCGGTCCGGTCACGCCGTCGCCAAGCGCGGTTACGGTGCCCGCAACCTCCATCCCAAGGACAAAGGGCGGCTCGGGCGTATCCTGATATTTGCCCTGCAACATCAGAAGATCTGCAAAGTTCAACCCGCAGGCTTCGATTTTCAACTGTACCTCACGCGGTGCCGGATCCGGGACAGCAATGTCGTTGATGCTGGCAGGCGAGTTAAAAGAAGTAAGCTGATAAGCGCGCATATGTCTTGTTCCTGGCAGTTTGGATCGGGTGATCCTCGGGATTCGTCGGGTTGCTATGGGTCTAACCCGATTCATCGCGGGGGAAAACGCAGACGTAGCGCGTTGCGTGCTGATCCGGGACAGGCGTTTGAGGTCGCTCAATTTGTATGAGCTATCTCAGGTTTACCTTTTTTGTTGTTTTTTTCGGTTCTAATCGCCTTTTGATTGTTGGTGACGAATTGTTTAGCACGTTTATCGGGAACAATTTCTTGAAAAAAGGTGCAAACACGTTACTCTTCCAAGGTATGCGACATTTACAGTCGCAGATTGCCGGAAGATTACTCTGGCTGGGTGGCCGCATGGGGATGAGGTGCCCGAGGACAAGAATATGACTATAGAATGGCCAAGGAGTCGTGTATGGCACACCCAGTAGACGTGCATGTAGGGAAACGGATTCGCCATCGCAGGTGGCTTGTCGGAATGACCCAACAGCAGCTCGCGCAACAGGTTGGAATCAAATTCCAGCAAATTCAGAAATACGAAACGGGTGCAAATCGCGTAAGCGCGTCGCGGCTCTGGGATATTTCCGAAGCCTTGGACGTGCCTGTCAGCTTCTTCTTTGAAGGGTTGGAAGCCGAAGCCGGGGATGAGCGTACAGGGTCCGTTCCGGTCGATCTGATGGGAGACAAAGAGGCGCTTGACCTCGTGCGTTCCTATTACTCGATCCCGGAAAATCAGCGCCGCCGTTTGTTCGAATTGGCGCGGGTTCTGTCCGACGTGGCTTGAGCTGCGTTCAGTCGCGCGCTAACCCGGCACAGGGCTCAGGCAGGGGAAGGTGCGTCATGCTGCAATCGGAAAAAGACGATATCATCAACACTGCCCATGCGTTGGCAGAGGCCGCGCGCCAGGCAGTGTTGCCATTTTTTCGCGCCGAAGGTTTGAGCGCGGACAACAAAAGCGATAAAACCGCCGATGGCAGATTTGATCCGGTCACGGAGGGAGATCGCGCCGCAGAACGCGCGATGCGTGAGATTTTGGCCGCCCGACGCCCCCGGGACGGCATAGTTGGCGAAGAATACGGTACAACACAGGGTAAAAGCGGTCTGAACTGGGTGCTTGATCCGATTGATGGTACGCGTGGCTTTCTGGCCGGGACACCGACATGGGGGGTATTGATCGCGGCCTCGGACGCAAATGGCCCGGTTTTTGGCGTGATCGACCAACCCTATATTGGCGAACGGTTCTGGGGCGGCTTCGGAGAGGCATGTATGACGGGGCCGCTTGGGGAACGTGAACTGCGGGTGCGTGGGGCGCGTCCTTTGAATGAGGCGCTGTTGTTCACTACCTTTCCCGAAGTGGGCAGTCGTTCTGAACGCGCAGGGTTCGAGGCGGTGTCTCGCGAAGTGAAGCTGACCCGGTACGGGCTGGATTGCTATGCCTATGCCCTGTTGGCGGCGGGGCAGATTGATCTGGTTATCGAAGCGGGCTTGTCCAACTATGACATTCAGGCACCAATCGCGGTGATCGAAGCGGCGGGAGGTCTTGTCACCGATTGGACAGGCGCGCCCGCCCATGACGGGGGGCGGGTATTGGCCGCTGCCAATCGGGAACAGCACGCAGCCGCCCTGGCGATCCTGTCCAGATTTGAATAGGGGCATCTGGGTAGTATTCTGAGCGTGCGCGGTTCTGTGGCCCTTTTTCCACTGTCCGACTGCGCGATCGAGCGCGCGACTAGGGCAAAAAGCATGAGGGGTGTGTTTTGGACCGCCCGGATCGCACGGGGGATTGCAGGGAGCAAGCTGCGGACATTTCGGTTCGGGATGTATCGGGGAGGGAGAGCGCGGGACGCTGGGATCCTGAGGCGGTGTTGAAAGCCGGGCCGGTGCGGGATTTGCGGGTTGACAGGCGCAGGATTGTTGCCGAGGGTCAAATGTAAGCTTGGATTTGCCGCGTGTGCGCGAGGCGCAAAACAGGTTGGCGAAGAGGTTGAGGGAGAGCATAGAATGCGTTTCTGGGCTGTGATTCTAATAGGTGTCCTTGCGGGGGCGGGCAATGCCGAGCCCGTTCCCGGCGCGATTGCCATGTTGAACGCGTTTCGCGGTGAACAGGGTATGGCCCATGTGTCCGCCTCTCGAAAGCTGGAGCGGGTGGCGGAAAAACATGGCGCAGATATGGCCCGCAACGGCTTCTTTTCCCATCAGGGATCGGATGGCAGCAGTATCTCTGATCGCGCGTTGCGAGGTGGGTATCGCTATTGCGTCATTGCGGAGAATATCGCCAAAGGGCAACGCAGTTTGCAACAGGTTATGCGGGAGTGGGTCAACTCGCCCGGGCATCGTCGCAACATGTTGTTGAAGAGGGTCTCCGAGGCCGCTGTGACACGTGGGCCGGGTGACATATGGGTTATGGTGCTTGGTCACGCCGGGTGTTGAGCTGACGGCGCAGGTTCGGAGTTTTCCGGGGTGATCCATCTGGGGTGATCCAAAGGTGTGCCTTTCAGGCACCCACGATATCTCGTCCTCGGCCCCTGGCCTCGTCCTTGGGGTGGGTGCCAGGACGCAAGCGCCGGTCAGGTTGTGAGAGGCCATCGGAAAGCCGGGGTAGGCCATTGTTTTTCCCGTGTCACTTCCCTTATGGTCGCGCCAAGTTGAAACGCGAATGGGGAGTGACGGCCATGGATCTGGACAATCTGGCAGAGCTGCGCAACCCCGACGACGAAGACGGCTATGGGCTGAAACGTCGCGATGTTGCGGCCATTCTTTATGCGGTGGATGTAGGGGATCGGGACCGGCTTGTTGCGTTGATGGAACCGCTGCACGCGGCGGATATTGCCGACCTTCTGGAGCAGATCAACACCTTTGACCGGCGTCGTCTGATCGAGCTTTACGGGGTTGAGTTCGACGGCGAGATCCTGTCGGAACTGGACGAGTCGATCCGCGAGGAGGTGATCGCGGTCTTGAACCCGCAGGTCTTGGCCGAAGCTGTACGCGAGTTGGAAAGCGACGATGTCGTCGACCTTGTCGAGGACCTTGAGGAGCCGCAGCAGGAAGCCATTCTGGAGCATCTGGACGATGCTGATCGTGTCGTGGTGGAACAGGCGCTGAGCTATCCCGAAGACTCTGCCGGGCGGTTGATGCAGCGCGAAGTGGTCATGGCGCCCGAGCATTGGAATGTTGGGCAGACCATTGATTTTCTGCGGGAATCCGAAAGTTTGCCCGAGCAGTTTTATCACGTGATCCTGGTCGATCCAAGGATGCGGCCCACGGGATATGTGACGCTTGGCAAGATCATGGGGTCGCCGCGCGCGGTGGCGATGTCCACGATTACCGAAGATAGTTTTCAGGTGATCCCGGCGGATCAGGATGAGGGCGAGGTGGCCTATGCGTTCAACCAGTATCACCTGATATCCGCGCCCGTGGTGGATGCGGATGACCGGTTGGTCGGGGTGATCACCATTGACGATGCCATGGTGGTTCTGGATGAAGAACACGAGGAAGATATCCTGCGTCTTGCGGGGGT
Organism: Rhodobacterales bacterium; assembly: GCA_002747035.1. Classification (GTDB taxonomy): domain Bacteria; phylum Pseudomonadota; class Alphaproteobacteria; order Rhodobacterales; family Rhodobacteraceae. The sequence continues at coordinate 43,723 of PDRZ01000027.1, read as the reverse complement.
GGGCGAGGGCAGTCTGACGGACCGCGTGATCGACACAACCCGGCGGCGGTTTCCGTGGTTGGCGGTCAATCTTGTGACAGCGGTTCTGGCCAGTTTGGTCATCGCCCAGTTCGAGGCGACGATTGCGCAATTCGTGGCATTGGCCGTGTTGATGCCGATCGTCGCGAGCATGGGGGGCAATGCGGGGACGCAGACGTTGACTGTGGCGGTGCGCGCGATTGCCACCAAGGACTTGACCGGGTCCAACCTGTGGCGCGTGATCCGGCGCGAGGTTTTGGTGGGATTGGTCAACGGCGCAATCTTCGCAGTGATCATGGGGTTTGTCGGGGTCATCTGGTTCGGCACACCTTTGTTGGGCGGAGTCATTGCGGTGGCGATGGTTGTAAATCTTGTGATTGCCGGATTTGCCGGGACCGTGATCCCGGTTGTGCTTGAGCGGTTCGGAGTGGACCCGGCATTGGCATCGGGGGCTTTCGTGACGACGGTCACCGATGTGGTTGGCTTTTTTGCGTTTCTGGGTTTGGCGGCAGCGGTGTTGATATGAACGATATTGGTGATCTGAGCGAGGTGAAAGCAGCGGCGCGCAAGGCGGCCCTTGCCCGGCGCAAGGCTGCATTCGATCATGGCGGGGGCGGGCAGGCCGGGGTGTTGAGCCAGGTGTTGGCGGGCTATCGCGGCGTTCCGTTGGCGGGATATATGCCGATCCGCACCGAGATTGACCCGTTGCCGGCGATGGCCGAGGCCGCAGCCCACGGGCCGGTCGGCGTGCCGGTCATCAAAGGGGAAGGGCAATCCTTGCTGTTTTCCCGTTGGGAGCCGGAATGCGAGATGGTGGAAGGACCATTCGGTGCATCGGTGCCTGCGGCGGGGGAGTATTTCGAGCCGGAGATACTGATCGTGCCGCTGGTGGCATTTGACCGCCGGGGCGGGCGGCTGGGCTATGGCGGCGGGTTTTATGATCGCAGTTTGGAATTGCTGCGCGCGCGCCGCGCGACACTGGCGATCGGTTTTGCCTTTGCGGCACAGGAATCGGAGCAGTTGCCGCTTGAGACGACGGATCAGCCGTTGGACATTATTGTCACGGAAAAAGGGGTGATCGAGTATTGAAGGGTCCGGCGCTGCCCGGGGGCGCTTCCGCCCACCCGCCTCGCGCCCGTAGGCCGCATCGTTGATTGGCTGGCATTGGTTTCGCGAAACGCGGAGGAGAGAGCAGGTGGCAAAGGCGCATGATTTCGAGACCCGGGTGGTCTGGACCGGCAATCGGGGTGAGGGGACTGCGCATTATCGGGCCTATGATCGCACATGGGATTTGGCCATGCCCGGCAAACCGGTGCTGTCCTGCTCAAATGATCCGCTTCTTGGTGGGGAACCAAGCAAGCACAATCCTGAAGATATGCTGATCGCTGCGCTCTCATCCTGTCATATGCTGTGGTATCTGCATTTGGCCAGTGATGCGGGGATCGTGGTGACCAGCTATGAGGATCAGCCGATTGGCCACGGGGAAAGCACGCCGGATGGGGCGGGGCGGTTCGTTGGGGCAACCCTGCGCCCCAGGATCACGGTCAAGGCCGACGCGGACCTTGCACAGGCGCAAGCAATCCATAGCGAAGTCCACAAATACTGTTTCATCGCCCGGTCGGTGGCCTTTCCGATCGAGATCAAGGCCCGGTTCGTCGTTCAGTAAGTCTTGCGGTTTTCTGTTCTGGGCCCTAGGGCTTGTGGGTATGAAGATACTGTTTCTGGGCGATGTTATGGGGCGCGCCGGTCGGCGGGCGATTTCGGAGAACCTGCCGCGTTTGCGCGATGAATGGCGGTTGGATTTTGTCGTTGTGAATGGCGAAAATGCCAGCAACGGCATGGGGTTGAACGGGGAACATGCAAAGCTGCTGTTCGATGCGGGGGCCGATTGCGTCACGCTGGGCGACCACGCGTTTGACCAGAAAGATATGTTGCAGCATATCGAAGGTGAGAGGCGCATCATTCGCCCGATCAACTTTGCCAAGGGGGCACCCGGTCGCGGGTATCGTGTGTTCGAGGATTCACGCGGGCGCAAGGTTCTCGTGGCCCAGGTGCTGGGGCAGGTTTTTATGAAGCGGGCCTTTGACGATCCTTTTTCCGCCGTTGAGCCGGTGTTGAAGGCGCACCCTCTGGGTGGCGCTGTTCAGGCAACGATCATTGACATGCATTGCGAAGCGACAAGCGAGAAAATGGCGATGGGCCACTATTGCAATGGTCGCGCGTCGCTTGTGGTTGGCACCCATACGCATGTACCCACGGGGGATGCGATGATCCTGTCGGAGGGCACCGGATACCTGACCGATGCGGGCATGTGCGGCGATTACAACTCGGTCATCGGGATGGAGAAAGCCGAGCCTATGCGCCGTTTCATTACCGGGATGCCCAAATCCCGTTTCACCCCGGCCAATGGCGAGGCCACACTGTCCGGCGTTTACATCGAAACCGACGACCGGACCGGACGCGCGACCCGGATCCGCATGGTCCGGCAGGGCGGGCGGCTTGAAGCGGCGGCACCGTGACACGCGAGCGTTTCTGGCTTTCCGGCATACTTGTTCTGATGGGGGCTGGCTGGGGATTAAGCCAGCCTTTGGCCAAGATCGCGGTCAGCGAGGGCTATCGGCATTTCGGGTTGATCTTCTGGCAGATGGTTATCGGCGCGGTCCTGCTTGGGACGTTTCTGGCCCTGAGGGGGCGGGGGCTGCCTTTGGGGGCGCGTCAGATCGGGTTTTATCTGCTCATCGCTCTGATTGGGACGATTATCCCCAATTCGACCAGCTATGAGGCGGCGCGTCATCTGCCGTCTGGTGTGATTTCCGTCGCCATTGCCACGGTTCCGATGTTTGCCTTTCCCATGGCTCTTGTCTGGGGGCAGGATCGGTTCGAGTGGCGGCGGCTGGCGGGTTTGAGCTGTGGACTCGTTGGGGTGGTGCTGCTGGTGTCCCCCGGTGCAGGTGGCAACGCCGCAGGATGGGTGGCCTGGGTGCCGCTGGCGCTGATCGCGCCGCTGTTTTACGGGGTGGAGGGGAACGTGGTGTCCCGGTTCGATACCGGCGGCATGAACCCGGTGCAACTGCTTTGCGGTGCGTCTGTTTTCGGGGCGCTGGTGACGCTGCCACTGGCCGTGGCAAGTGGACAGTGGATTGACCCGCGCCCACCTTGGTATGCGCCGGATATGGCTCTGTTTGCGACATCGGTTTTGCACGCCACAATTTATGCAACCTATGTATGGATGGTGGGTCGCGCCGGTCCGGTTTTTGCCGGACAGGTGGCTTATCTTATCACCGGGTTCGGTGTTGTCTGGGCCATGGTGATCCTGCACGAAACCTATGCAGGCGGGTTCTGGTTGGCGGTTATGGCCATGATGGTCGGGATGTTCCTTGTTTCACCCCGCGCGAAACCCGACGCAAACGAACCGCTTGCCGCGCCAGCCTCGATGGGCGAAAAGGAACCTGAGAATAACAGACCACAGACGGGGGCCAGGCAGCGTCCATGATGCAGCTATTCGAAATATCTCAGACCGGTCAGGCGGTGGCGACCATGTTGGTTGTCGTCATCATGTTCGTGTTGTTCCTTCGCGAGGCTTATCCGACCGAGGTGGTCGCCATTGCCGGTGTGTCGCTGATGCTGGTTCTGGGGGTTTTGCCTTATGACAATGCTTTGGCGGTTTTGTCCAACCCCGCGCCCTGGACTATCGCGGCGATGTTTATCGTGATGGGGGCGCTGGTGCGCACCGGGGCGTTGGATGCTTTTACCCGGATGGCGGATAAACAGGCCAAGACCAACCCCAAGATGGCGATTGCGCTGTTGCTGGGGTTTGTCATCATCGCAAGTGCGGTTGTGTCGAATACGCCGGTCGTGGTGGTGATGATTCCGGTGTTTGTACAGTTGGGGCGAACCTTGGGCGTTTCGGCGTCGCGTTTGTTGATTCCGCTGAGCTATGCCGCGATCCTTGGGGGCACATTGACCCTGATCGGGACCTCCACCAACCTTTTGGTGGATGGTGTGGCGCGCGCCCAGGGCATGGCGGCCTTTTCGATTTTTGAGGTGACACCGCTCGGTATCATCCTTGTGATCTGGGGCATGGTTTATCTGCGGTTTATCGGTCCTTACCTGTTGCCGGATCGGGATAGCATGGCGACCCTGTTGTCGGACCGCAGCCGCATGAAGTTCTTTACCGAGGCGGTGATTCCGCCCGAGTCCAATCTGATTGGGCGCGAGGTCACCGGGGTGCAGTTATTCAAACGCGAAGGGGTGCGGTTGATTGACGTGATCCGGGGCGATGCCTCGCTGCGCCGGAATCTCAAGGATGTGACATTGCAGGTTGGCGACCGCGTGGTGCTGCGCACGCAAATGGCCGAGTTGCTGAGCCTTCAGCGCAACAAGAGTCTCAAGCGCGTGGATCAGGTTTCGGCTGTGCAAACCAACACGGTGGAGGTGCTGATCACGCCCGGTTGCAAGATGGTGGGGCGCAGCCTTGGCGCATTGAGGCTTCGTCGGCGATATGGTGTCTATCCCCTGGCGGTACATCGCAAGTCCCAGAACATTGGTCGCCAGCTTGACGATCTTGTCGTGCGGGTGGGGGATACGCTTCTGCTGGAGGGGGCACCCGAGGATATTCAGCGACTGGCCAGCGATATGGATATGGTGGATGTATCGCACCCGTCTGCCCGGGCCTTTCGCCGTGGACATGCACCGATCGCGATTGTTTCGCTGGTGGCGCTGGTCGCGTTGGCCGGATTTGGGGCTGCGCCCATCTTCCTTCTGTCGATCCTCGCCGTGGCAGTGGTGCTGTTGACCCGCTGTATCGACGCGGAAGAGGCGTTTTCCTTTATCGACGGGCGCTTGTTGGTCTTGATCTTTTCCATGCTTGCGGTCGGGGCGGCGTTGGAGGCATCCGGGGCTGTTGAACTGATCGTGAGCGCGATTGCGCCCTTTATGAAGCTTTTGCCTGGCGTGCTGGTGGTTTGGGCTATTTACCTGCTGACTTCGGTGCTGACCGAGATGGTCAGCAATAATGCTGTTGCGGTGGTTGTGACCCCGATTGCCATCGGGCTGGCGGAAGCTATGGGGATTGATCCGCGCCCGTTGGTTGTTGCGGTGATGGTCGCGGCCAGTGCGTCGTTTGCCACACCCATCGGGTATCAGACCAACATGCTGGTCTATGGCCCCGGCGGTTACAAATTCACCGATTTCATGCGGGTCGGGATTCCGTTGAACCTGTCCGTGGGGATTCTGGCGAGCGCGCTCATTCCAATTCTCTGGCCTCTCTGAGGTCAGCGGTTGCTGGATTGAGCCCGGCGAAGCCGGGCTCCGCCTGCGGCGGGCGGGGGCGTTGCTGCGCAACGCCTTGGCGTGGTGTTTCAGACGTTTGTTCAGCAGGCTTTCCGACAGGTTCCGACCCTTCACGACGAATTGGCTATTCCAACGGATCGGGTGCAATGCGCGGGCCATCCCGGTCACTCCGGGCGTGGCAATCACGCCGCGTGCCTGAAGCTGTGCGAACACTTCCGCAGCAAGTTCGGGCGAGAGACGAAGGGATTTGGCGAGGGTTGCCGCGCTGCACCCGTATTGCACATTTGCAAGGCGTACGGCCCACGGATAAACCATCGCCGCTTGTCTCGACATCGGTGTGGTCGGGGCCGCCATTGCAAGCCCTGGAAGGGCAGGCGCAAGACCCAGTCCCGCGAGTGAAAAGGTGAATTGGCGTCTGTTCATACACCCGATATTGGATATTGGGGTGCCGCCGCAATATTGCGAGTCTTGCGCAACAAATTCTGGAGGTGGCCGCACCCCTGACCCGAGCGTTAAAGCGTTCGACCTTTAACCTGAGACAGGGGGAAGGGCGAACGCAGCGCGACATTTATGTGTTTCGTGCGTCTTGCCAAAAACCCGTGACTCAGGTTTGTGGCAGGACGCTTTAGAACCCAACGTCACCGTTTGAAAACCGAGCTTTGCTGTTCGCGCGCCCCGGTGTTCGGGGCTAGGGTAAACAACACAATTGGTAAAAGACCGGGAGGAGGTCGCGATGCGGCGGTTTGAAAACAAGGTGGCGGTGATTACGGGGGCTGCGGGGGCCATTGGGCGTGCCACGGCACAACGGCTTGCAGAAGAAGGCGCGGCGCTGGCCCTGATTGATTTTGATCCTGATGGATTGGTCGAAACGGCTGCTGCGTTGCCCGAAGGGGCGCAGGCGCAGACCTATCAGATGGATATTACCGATGCAGGTGAAGTCAAATCCTGTATTGCCGATGTCCTGAAACGCTTTGGTCGGGTCGATGTTCTGTTCAACAATGCGGGAATTATCTGTCAGGCCAGCCCAATGGGCAAACAGGATTTGGAAAACTGGAAACGGGTATTTGAGGTCAATGTGTTAGGTGCCGTAAGCTTTACCGATGCGGTGGCACCGCACATGATGGCTGCGGGCAAAGGAGCCATTGTGAACACGGCGTCGGTCGCCGGCATTCGCGCGGGGGCGGGTGGAAACGCCTATTCCGCCTCCAAGGCAGCGGTGATCAACATGACACAAACGGCGGCATGTGATTTTGGCGCTGCTGGTGTGCGGGTGAATGCGGTCTGCCCTGGATTGGTTGAATCCAACATGACCAAGCCCGTCTTTGACTATGCCCGGCAGGCGGGCAAGGAGGAGAAGCTGGGGGCTCGTTGTGAACTTCGGCGATATGGCAACCCGTCCGAGATCGCCTCGGCCGTGGCGTTTCTTGCCAGCGATGATGCGAGCTATGTCACGGGACAAGCCCTGGCCGTGGATGGCGGGAATACGGCGTCGCTCAATCTGCCCGGCATGAAATTCTGAACATTCTAACCGGGATATGCACAGATGCGGGGCCGGCGGCGTGGCCGGGCCCGGATGAATCGGACCCGGATTTACGGGTCAGCAAGAATTGCTTGCTAGGTATTCCATTGTTCGCGCGGAAGCGAAGAGTGGAGAATTGCAATGACCGAGCAGCAAGGCGCAGTTGAAGAGGGCGCTACGCCGGGTGAAAACACACCGGGCGAAACAGGTGAAATCGACTGGGACTGGAACAGCACGCTTTATTCGCGCACGGATGAACGCGGGGTCATTCAGCAGCTTAATCCGGAATTTCTGCGTGTCTCCCAATGGGAAGAGCAGGACCTGATTGGTTCACCGCACCGGGTGATCCGCCACCCAGATATGCCCAGAGGATTGTTTTATCTTGTCTGGCAAAAACTTATGGAAGGAAAGCCGGTTGTGGCTTTCGTCAAGAACCAGGCAAAACAAGGTGGCTATTACTGGGCGATGGCCTTGGCGATGCCCTGCGATGATGGCTTTCTATCGGTACGGTTCCGGCCTCAGGGCGAACTTTTTGCAACCGTGCAGACGCTTTATGCAGAACTCCTGGAGTATGAGAAAAGAGACGGAAAAAATCCGGAAAGATCATGTCGTTACCTGTTGGAACGGTTGGGCGAGCTTGGCTATGAAACGTTCGAGGCATTCATGTCGACCGTATTGTTCGAGGAATTGCGGCTGAGGGATGCCCGGCTGGAAAGTGATCTGCTTGCCTATCGCGGAATTTTTGATGGGATGCTGGAGGAGGTGGACCGTGCAAGCGAACTTGCCCGGCGCATGTCGCTGGGGTTCCAGAAAATTCGCGGCGAACCCATCAACATGCGGATTCTTGCGGGGCGCTTGGATGGATCTGGTGCTGCAATCAGCTCGATCTCACAGAACTATGAATCCATGGCAACCGAAATGTGGGACGAACTGGGACAGATCGGTTCATTCGAAAACAACACATTGTTCAAGATGCGAAAATCCTTTCACGAAGCGAGGATGTCATTGTTGATCACCGACATGATCCAGGAGGCCTCGCAGCAGTTGGGCGGTGTTGGGGCCGACGTTGAGGGTGACGGGCCGCAGGGCGATTTCGAATTGCTCCAGTTGAAAAAGCTGACCGAGCGTTCGCGTCGGGAAGCGGCAGTCAAGATCGGCAAGATCGTGGATTGTTGTAACGATTTGCCCGGCACATTCAGACGGCTGCGCCGACGTATCAACGGTTTGGATGTGGTCAAGTTGTTTTGCCGGGTCGAAAGTGGACGTGTGAAGAGCATGGATGCAGGGCTGGACGGTATCATCGACCGATTGGATCGGTTTCATTCCGACATTGATGGCCAGCTTTCCGAGCTCACCAACAGTTCACAGACGCTGTCTCATCTTGGACATAGCCTGTTAAAAAACAGCCCTGCTACGCGGCGGGCTCCGATGTGATGCAGCTGAACAAAAGGATCCCGGATTAGCGGTTGCCATTCGTGACGACGGCAGGTGCGAAACCGCATCTGTTTCAGATGGGAAAGTTTCAGACAAGAAAGAACGTGTAAGAAAAATGACAGTTTCGATCATCGGCCGGTTCTTCCAGAAATTCCCGAAACCTGGTCTGCCCGTTCACCTCAAGGGGCGGCTTGCTCTGCTGTCCTTTGTTGGTATCAGTCTGAGTTTTGTCCTTGTTATGATTGTTGAACTCTCGTCCCAGCGTTCGTTCATGAACGGATTTGTGCGTCAGAACGCCACATCGACCACCGCGCTGTTGGCCAAACAGATTTCAGGAGCGGTTCAGTTTCATCGCAGTGCGCAGGTTGAAGGGGTTTTTGACGCCTATTCCAGTGAGGGCGGCACGGAAATCTCTGCGGTGATCGTGACCGATGCTTCTGGGCGGATCATTCTTAGGAGAAGCGAATTGGTCGACCCGGGTGAGGTTGCCGCCCTTGCAAACGAGTTTGCCGAAGGGACAGAAACGGCCCTCAGATATGGTGAAAATGGCAGGTTGCTCACCACCGCTCCTGTTCATTTTGGCAACCAGAACATGTTGGTCGGGCGGGTGGCAATCGAGTGGGATCTGAGCTCGATTCGGTCAAGCTTGATTTCAAAGGCTCTTGTTCTTGTCGCATCCGCCGCAGTTATTGCAGCCTTGAGTATCTGGCTGATGATGTGGGCCATTTCGCGTATCCTGTCCCGCCCTCTTGAGGCGATGATAAAATCTATGGAAGACATACTCGGCCAGAACTACGACACGATTATTCCGGGCACCGAGCGTAAAGATGAAATCGGAAAGATGGCGCGCAGTCTTGCTGTGTTCCGCGATTCTTTGACCAAAGATCACAAGCTGCGGATGGAACATGCCGAGGATGAACGGGCAAAGAGCGCACTGTTTGATCACCTTGGGGATAATATCGCCTTGATCGTAAACGGAGATCTCACACCCCGCGTGGATATCGGTTTGGCCAAAGGGATGGATGAGAAATACATAAACATATGTCATGATTCCAACCGTTTGCTTGATCGGTTTGAACAAATCATTACCCATGTGGCCATCAGTGCGGAAAATGTGCGAGCCAATGCGCTTGAAATCAGCGAGGTCGCAAATGACCAGTCGCGGAGGTCAGAAGCTCAGGCCGCGACGCTGGAAGAGTCGGCAGGAGCATTGAAAGAGTTGACCACAAGCGTTTCTTCCACTGCAGAAAACGCGGCCCAGGCCGACAAGTTCATTGCTCACAACCGAAAACAGGCCGAGATGAGTGGTGACGTTGTTCGCCGTACCGTGAAGGCGATGGAAAAAATTCAGACGTCCTCGGCCCAAATAACCGAGATCATCGGAGTGATCGACGATATCGCGTTCCAGACAAACCTGCTTGCGCTCAACGCGGGGGTTGAAGCCGCGCGCGCGGGCGATGCCGGGCGCGGGTTCGCGGTTGTTGCATCGGAAGTTCGGGCCTTGGCCCAGCGTGCATCTCATTCGGCAAGTGAGATCAAGGACCTGATTTCCAAGAGTGGTCAACACGTGTCGGAAGGTGGTGAATTGGTCGCTGAAACCGGAGCCGCACTTGAGACGATCATTTCACAGGTCAGCAGAGTTTCCGAACTGGTATCCTCGATCGCGGTGTCAGCGCATGCACAATCTACCAGCCTCCAGGAGATCAGCGCAGGGGTGAATGAATTGGACAAGGTCACTCAGCAGAATGTCGCGGTCACCGAAGAGACCTCGGCTTCCAGCCAGTCCTTGAGCAGCGAAGCCAACAAATTGATGTCAGTGCTCGATCAATTCAGGGGGAGCCATGAAAGCGGATCGGTAACCGGCAGTGTTCCGTTTGCAGATGGTGGGGAAACCGTCTCGGATCAGTGGGCCGAAGCAACGCAGGCACCTCCGCTTGAACCTCGGTCCAGAGGCGGAGATCCTGCGAGATCGACCGCCAAGGTGGTGAATGGTGTTATTCTTGATGATGACAGCGGATGGCAAGACTTCTAGCGGGCGTTTCGAACCTTCGTTTCGATGGAGAAATGCCAGGGAAGCAAATGTACTATTTCGATGGACAACAGGGCAGGGGCGTTGATGTAAAACAACCTCCTGACGGGGGAAGATGCAGATATAGGACCGGCCATGCCAAACGCGCATATGATCACTGTAATGCAGGGAGAGTTCAAGGTCTCTGTCCAAAAGGACGAGGTATTGTCCACCATCCTGGGATCGTGCATCGCGACCTGTATATGGGATCCTGTGGCTTGCGTTGGAGGAATGAACCATTTTCTTTTGCCGGGAAACGCAGGGGAGAAAGCAGGAAACCTGAGCTATGGGGTCAACGCGATGGAATTGTTGATCAATGCGGTTCTTCAATTGGGAGCGCAGCGTAATCGTTTGCAATGCAAGCTTTTTGGTGGGGCCAGTATGTTTGAAACCTGTAGCGGGGTTGGAAAGAAAAACAGCGAGTTCGCATTCTGGTTTTTGCGCAACGAAGATCTGGCTGTGGTCAGCCACAATGTTGGCGGGAATCGCGGCCGCAAGATCCGCTTCTGGCCATGTGATGGGCGCGCTCAGATGATGTTGCTGGAGGATGCATGGCAAGAGCCCGCGTCTCAGGCAGCTGTTCCCAAACCTGTGCCGCCTGTTGGTGGTGTGACGTTGTTCTAAACCTGTGCTCCGAAAGGGGGGAGGTGGCCTAAGATGTTTTCGATTTCAGCAACGCGCCTTCCCCTGACCTTGCGTGGCAAGACGCGGAGATTGCCGCTGTCCTCGCGCACAGCATGACACCCACAATTGAAGCGGCATCACTGCTCGTGTATTGATGTAAAGCCGGGGCATGTTACGATGAGTCTTTGGTGTTACTCAATAAAAACGGGATGGTCCTGATGATGGGGAACAAGATCGAGGCTTCGGTAGAATTGCACGAGGAACAAGCCATTCCACGCCGACACGAAGTTCATTCGGACCCTGATATGGAGCCCTGTACCGATGTGCCGGACGAAGTTGTGCAAAAGCCGGTGGAGCAAAAAAGCCCCGCGGAATGGGCGTATGAGCGTTTGATCCTTTATATTCAGAACTTTGAAAACCAGCTCGATAACGAACACGAGGTTGCCATGGGGTTTGCCGGTGGTGATGCTGGTGTGCTTCGGATCGAAGGTATGGGCTTTTTTGATCCTGATATCGTGACCTTTTATGGCACCGATCCTTCTGGTGCGAAAACGCAGCTTGTTCAACATGTCAGTCAGCTTAGCGTTATCCTGCGGGCGCTGCCGAAAGAGACGGAAGCCGCGGCAGCGAAACGGATTGGTTTCCGTTTGGCGGCGGATCTGGAAGACAAGTCCGATGAGGCGGATCAAACCAGGTCACCGGGTTGAGCTTCGGGTGGTGACAGCGCCAGGGAAATCAAGTATTCAGTCGCCCAACCAGTGACAACAGGACGAACAGGAGCGACCCAATGGCAGATCACAAGCAAGGTGAAATGGATGTGACCGTTCAACAGCAAACCTTTGACGGGTTTATGAAATTCATGACACGTGGGTCCATTGTCTGTATTTTGATCCTGATCTTCATGGCGTTGGTCAACGCCTGAACCGTTTCCTGGTAACGTAGCGCCCCCTGGTGAAAGGTGAGCGATGATTCGCAATGTTCTTTTTGTGCTCGCCGCGTTGGTGGGGCTTGTCGGCTGTGCTGCGGATCCTGTTTGGGCCCCCGATGATGTTGTGCAGCGCGCAGCCTATCGTCATCCGGGTCCCCCCAAGCTGACGCTGTTTACCATGATCAGCAATACCAACGGGTCCGGGGCACACACGTCAATGATGATCAATGCCTCTCAGCGGGTGATTTTTGATCCGTCAGGCAGTTTCCATCATCCAACTATCCCTGAGCGTAACGATGTCCTGTTCGGGGTGACCCCCCAGGTGGCGGATGTCTACACCCGCTATCATGCGCGTAACACCTACCACGTGGTTGTTCAGGAACTGGTTGTTCCGGCGGAAACCGCTGAGAAGGCGATGCGGCTCGCGCTTGCGAACGGGGCTGTGATGAATGCATATTGCGCGCATTCGACCTCGGGAATTATCAGCCAACTGCCGGGAATGACGCATATCAAACAGGGTATGTATCCCAAGAAGCTTGCCGAACAGTTTGGCAAGTTGCCCGGGGTGAAAACCCGCAGGTTGTATGAGTATGACGACGATGACAATTCCAGGGTTCTGAAAGAGTGGGATCCTACGAAACTGCGCAAGAATTGAACCACCGGTTTTGAATTGCGACAGGATCCGGTGAACTTTCCTGTGCTGGGGTGTAGCGATCTGGCACTCAAAATCTCCACGAATTCGTAAAAGGCGCGCCAATATGGACCATTTTCTTTATCGCGGCGGTGAACTTTATGCCGAATCTGTACCGGTGTCCGAAATCGCGGCACAGGTTGGCACGCCCTTTTATTGCTATTCTACCGCGACGTTCCAACGTCATTTCCGTTTGTTCGATGAGGCGTTGGAGGGGACCGAGCATCTTGTCTGTTACGCCATGAAAGCAGCGTCCAACATCGCGATTCTGAAACTGTTGGGCGAGATGGGCGCGGGGATGGACGTGGTTTCGGGTGGGGAATATGCCCGCGCCATTGCGGCTGGGGTGCCGGGGGATCGCATCGTGTTCTCGGGTGTGGGCAAAACCCGGGAAGAAATGCGCACCGCGCTGGACGGCGGTATTCGCCAGTTCAATCTGGAAAGCGAACCCGAGATGGAAGTGTTGAACGAGGTCGCAGTGTCGATGGGCAAAGTGGCCCCGGTCACGATCCGCGTGAACCCGGATGTGGATGCGAAAACGCACGCCAAGATTGCGACAGGTAAATCCGAAAACAAGTTTGGTATTCCGATATCCCGTGCGCGCGAGGTTTATGGCCATGCGGCAAAGCTGGACGGTTTGAAGGTCGTCGGGATCGACGTCCATATCGGCAGCCAGTTGACCGAGCTGGAACCATTTCGTGCCGCCTATCGCAAGGTCGCCGAGTTGACCGGGACGCTGCGCGCCGATGGGCACGAGATTTCACGTCTTGATCTGGGGGGAGGGCTTGGGATTCCCTATATGCGCTCAAACGAAGCGCCCCCTTTGCCCGTGGAATATGGCGCGATGATCAGGGAAGAGCTGGGGCATCTGGGCTGTGAAATCGAAATCGAACCCGGACGGCTTGTTGCGGGGAATGCCGGGATCATGGTCACCCGGACCATTTATGTGAAATCAGGTGAGGATCGCGAGTTCCTGATCCTTGACGGGGCCATGAATGATCTGATCCGCCCAGCCATGTATGAGGCGCATCACGACATCATCCCGGTGATTGAACCCGAACCGGGCGTGGAACAGCGGCCTTATGACATTGTCGGCCCGGTGTGTGAAAGCGGCGATACCTTTGCAAAAGGGCGGGACCTGCCTCCCATGCAAGCCGGTGATCTGGTTGCGTTTCGCAGCGCGGGTGCCTATGGGGCGGTGATGGCGAGCGAGTATAACTCCCGGCCTCTGATCCCCGAGGTTTTGGTGCATGGCGATCAATTTGCTGTCATTCGTGCACGTCCCACCTTGGAAGAAATGATTTCCCGCGATAGCATCCCCTCATGGCTGTGACGGGAAATCCTGTCCGGCACCCATTATGGGGAGGTTCCGGCGATTTTCCGTGCGCCACATCCTGAGTTGAAATCACTGCGTTGGCCAATTGCGCTGACGCGGATTGGCCTGTTTTCAGAACGGTTTGCCCGCTGTTTCTGGCCTTTCTGGTCCGTCGCCATGGTGCTGGTGGCGGTGTTGATGCTTGGGCTTCACGACGCTCTTGGGGTTGAGATGATGTGGAGCGTTGCAGTGATTGCGGCACTGGGTCTCGTCGGGTTTTTCATATTGGGTATCTGGCGGTTCAACATGCCGACGCGGGCCGAGGCCATTGCGCGGTTGGATGAGACCTTGCCGGGGCACCCGATACAGGCGCTGACTGACACTCAGGCAATTGGGGGTGCAGACCCCGCGTCGCAGATCGTGTGGGAGGCCCATCGCAGCCGGATGCGGCAGCGGGCGCAGCAGATGGCTCGGGCCGTCCCCCCGGCTCCGAATCTGGCACCGCGTGATCCATTCGGGTTAAGGTTCATGGCATTGCTGGCGCTTTGCATCGCTTTGATGTTCGGGTCCGTCCTGCGGATTGGGAACGCGCCGCAATTTGGAACTGGCGGGGGCGTGGCCCAAGCGGCAGCCGGGCCTGCGTGGGAGGGGTGGCTTGATCCCCCCGGCTATACGGGGTTGCCGGTTCTTTACCTGAATGATCTTGAGGATGGGCTGATCGAAGCTCCACAGGGCAGCGCAATCACCTTGCGTCTTTACGGCGAACCGGGGGCCCTGACAATTGCGGAAACCGTATCTGGCCGGGTTGATGATGTCCCGTCTGCCGCCGAACAGGCGCAGGATTTCACGATCTCGATGGATGGGGAGTTGCGCATAGACGGCCCCGGTGGACGGGTGTGGCAGGTGTCGGTGATGGCGGATCGCCCGCCCGAGATTTTTGCCACGGGTCCGGCGGAAGCCTCTGCTCTGGGGGCCTTTACGATGCCGTTCGAGGCACAGGATGACTATGAGGTTGTCGCGGCACGCGCCGAGATCACCTTGGACCTGGGGGCGGTTGAGCGCACATTTGGGCTGGCACTGGAACCTGAGACACAGACACCGATCAGGGTTCAGTTGCCTTTGCCGGTCGCGCGGAGTCGTCGCGTGTTTTCCGAAGTTCTGGTCGAGGATTTTTCGAAACATCCCTGGGCCAACCTGCCAGTCAGGATACGGTTTTCAGCCGAAGATGCGGCGGGCAATATCGGGCAGGGCGGCGCAGAGGAGGTGCTGCTGGCAGCGCGTCATTTTTTTGATCCCATGGCGGCGGCGGTGGTCGAACTGCGTCGTGACCTGCTTTGGAACCGGGCCAATGCGCTGCGCGTGGCCACGTTGTTGCGGGCGATTTCGCATCGGCCCGAAGGTGTGTTCAAATCCGAAACCTCGTATCTGCGCCTGCGCTTCATTCTGCGCCGCCTTGAGGCCATGACCGCCTATGGTCTGACCGATGAGGGGCTGGGCGAGATTGCAGAGGCCATGTGGAACCTTGCCTTGCAGCTTGAAGAGGGCACGTTGTCAGACGCGCTTGAACGTATGCGGCAAGCGCAGGAACGATTGAGCGAGGCGATGAAGAACGGTGCCTCGGACGCGGAAATAGCGCGGTTGATGGATGAACTGCGGGATGCGACGCGGGATTACCTCAACCAGATGGAGCGCCAGACTGCGCGTGAAAACGGAGCGGATGAGCCGGATCGTGGCAAGGATGAGGGTGAAACCATGCAGATGACACAGGATGATCTGCAACGGATGATGGACCGGATCCAGGAGCTTATGGAACAGGGCCGCATGGCCGAGGCGCAGCAGGCGCTTCAGCAGTTTCAGGAGATGATGGAGAACATGCGGGTGACCGAGGGCGGGCAGGGGAATGGCCAGAACCCGGGTCAGCAGGCCATGGAGGGTTTGGCGGAGTCCCTGCGCGAGCAACAGGGGCTTTCGGATCAGGCGTTCCGGGATTTACAGGAGCAATTCAACCCCGGTGCCAATGCGGGGCAAAGCCGTGAGAACGAAGGCCGTTCGGGAGGCGAGGGGCGCGGGCAAAGTCACGAAGGGCAGGGGCAAGGCAGTTCGCAGGGCGAAGGCCAGGGGCAGAATGGCCAACCCGGTCAGGATGGAGAGCAAGGGCAGGGTGAACAATCTCTGGCCCAACGTCAAAATGAGTTGCGCCGCGAACTGGACACGCAACGCCGCAGCCTGCCCGGAGCCGGAACCGAAGGTGGCGACGCCGCGCGCGATGCGTTGGATCGCGCGGGCCGGGCCATGGACGGGGCCGAACAGGCGCTGCGTCAGGACGACTTGGCCGAAGCGATTGACCGACAGGCCGAGGCCATGGAAGCCCTGCGCGACGGAATGCGGGCATTGGGAGAGGCGATGGCCGAGTCCAATCAGCGCAATCAGGGACAACAGGGGGACAATGCGCAAATGGCCGGGCGGCAGAAGTCCGATCCGCTGGGTCGCAATCTTGGTGGGTCGCCGGGGGTGGAACAGGATATGTTGCAGGGGGAAGACGTGTACCGCCGTGCCCGTGATCTTTTGGATGACATCCGCCGCCGGGCGGGGGAAAATGCCCGCCCCGAGCGGGAACGCAGCTATCTCAGACGGCTTCTGGACCGGTTTTGATCATCCTTCCGTGACGCATGATTGACACGAATCCCCCCTCGTCGGAACATCGCGTACTCAAGGGGGGCACATGACAGAGATAGAAGAGATAGACGATCTTGGGATTGTGCTAAGCGACGGCTGTCGGTTGTCCGCGCGGGTCTGGCGCCCTGTTGATGTGCTGCAAAAACCGGTTCCGGTTATTCTTGAATACCTGCCTTATCGAAAACGCGATGGAACCTGCGCGCGTGATGCGCTGACACATCCCTATTTTGCACGACATGGGTATGCCTGTGTTCGCGTGGATATGCGCGGTAACGGAGACAGTTACGGTGTGATGATGGATGAATACACCGAACAGGAACAGGCCGACGCGGTCGAGGTGATCCATTGGCTTTCCGCACAGCCGTGGTGCAACGGCACCGTGGGCATGATGGGGATCAGCTGGGGCGGTTTCAACGGCCTGCAGGTGGCGGCACTGAACCCTGAACCTCTCAAGGCTGTGATAACCCTTTGTTCGACCGTGGATCGCTATGCCGATGACATTCATTACAAAGGCGGATGCCTGTTGAATGAAAACCTTGGCTGGGGCGGCACGATGTGGGCCTATTCCAGCCGTGCGCCGGATCCGGCATTGCGCGCGGATTGGCGTGAAATGTGGCTGGAACGGCTTGAAGCCGAACCCTTTCTGCCCGCAGTTTGGTTACAGCATCAAAGGCGGGATGCCTATTGGCGACATGGGTCGGTCTGTGAAGACTACAGCGCGATCAAGGCCAAGGTTTTGGCCTATGGCGGATGGGGGGATGCGTATAAGAATGCGGTGCCCGCCATCGTGGAGAGCATCCCCGGTGCCAAAGGAGTTATCGGGCCCTGGGTGCATAAATACCCACATTTTGCCGTGCCTGAGCCCCGTATCGGTTTTCTTCAAGAGGCGCTGAGGTGGTGGGACCGGTGGCTGAAGGGAATTGATACCGGGGTTGAGGATGACCCGGACCTGTCGGTTTATCTGATGGAGGGTGTGCGTCCGGCGTCATGGTACACGCACCGTCCGGGGCGCTGGGTCGATGCAGGGGCGAGGGTCACTCGAACCTTTCCAATTGGTCCAAACGGGTTGGGCGACCCTGGCCCGCTGGAAGTTTTGGTGCAAAGCCCACAGGATACCGGAGCGGATGGTGGTGAATACTGTGCCATATGGCTGGGTCCTGAAATGCCGGGGGATCAGCGCGGTGATGACGGGCGTTCGGTGTGTTTTGACACCGGCCCATTCGCGGGGGAGTGTGCGATCATAGGTGCCCCCGTCCTGCGGCTTCGTATCCGGGCAGGTGCAGAGCAGGGGCAGATTGCGGTGCGTCTGAACCATGTGCATGAAGACGGGGCAAGTACGCGGATCACCTATGGCGTACTGAATCTGTGTCACCGCGAGGGACACGTTTCCCCGTCCGACATGGTTCCGGGGCAGGTGTACGACGTCACCGTTCCCCTTGATCACATCGCCTATTGCCTGCCAGCCGGAGGCAGGCTGAGACTGTCGCTATCCAGCGCCTATTGGCCGCTCATCTGGCCATCGGTGAAGAGCGAGGGGTTTACGGTTCTGGCGGGTGAGTTGGATGTGCCGTGTCAGCATGATTTAGGCCGGGAACGCAGATTTCCCGAACCGGATATGGCAGAGCCTTGGCAGGTGGAAGAGTTGCGCCCAGACAGAAACAGACGCGTAAGAGAGGTGGATATGGCCTCGGGTGTCGTGAAGCTGGTCATAGAAGACGATTTTGGGATGCGTCGGGATTTGGGTCACGGCTTGGTCTCTGGGGGGGAGGCACATGAAAAATGGTTGATCCATCCAGACGACCCATTTTCTGCGCGAGGGCAGGTATACTGGGTCGAAGAGATGTCGAGAGACGGCATACGGCTGCGTACAGAAACTAGGTCGGAAATGACGGGGGATTGTGCCTGGTTTCATATTTCTGCGACATTGGAGGCTTATGAAAACGACCAACTGGTCTTTGAAAAATCAGTGAAAAAGAGCATCCCGCGCGAGTGTCTGTGAAAGCTGACATGGGGATGATGCCGCTAAAAACCGCTTGCAGGACGGGGCAGGATCGGCGACGCTGGCGAGGGAGAAAAAACGACAACGTCGCAGGAAGCGACGACAGATCCTAAAGGGGAGACCATCTAGATGGACAAATCATATATCGAATTTTTGAAGCGTCAGGCCGCGCTGGGCTTTATGTCGCGCCGGGCGTTTATGGGCAAGATGGGTGCGCTGGGCTTTACCGCTGCTGCTGCGGGTACCATGCTGTCTACCGCCGTTCATGCCGCAGGGCCGCAGAAGGGAGGCACCCTGCGCGTGGGTGTGCAGGGCGGGGCGACCACGGACAGTCTTGATCCGGCGCTGGCGGCGAACGAGGTGGCGGTGACGGTGCTGCGCCTTTGGGGCGAGCCGCTGGTCGAGCTTTCCGATGATGGCGGGCTTCAGGGCAAGGTTGCCGAAAGCTGGGAGGGGTCGGCGGATGCGTCGGTTTGGACATTTACCCTGCGCGACGGCGTTACCTTTTCCAACGGCAAAGAGGTCACGGCCCAGGATGTGATCGAAACCATCGACCGTCATGCTGGGGAAGAATCGAAATCCGGTGCGCTTGGGCTTGTCAAAGGTATCAAGAACATGACCGCCGATGGCAGGAAGGTGATCATTGAACTGGACGGTCCAAATGCCGACCTGCCCTTCCTGATGGCCGATTACCACCTGATCATTCAGCCCGGCGGCGGCAAGGCCGATCCGAACGCGGCGATCGGGACCGGTCCTTACACTTTGAAAAGCGTTGAGATGGGCGTGCGCTTTGTGGCTGAGAAAAACCCGAATTACTGGGGAGATCTGGGCAATGCGGCAACTATTGAGGTGATCGTGATCAACGACACCACGGCACGGGTTGCGGCGCTTCAATCGGGGCAGGTTGACATGATTGACCGCGTTCCGCCGCGCACCGCCGGTTTGGTCGCGCGCGCGCCCGGTGTGAATGTCACCCGTACCGCTGGCCCCGGCCATTACGTGTTCATCGCGCATGTGAACACCGCACCGTTCAACAACAAGGACGTGATGATGGCGTTGAAATACGGTATCAACCGTCAGGAGATGGTCGATAAGGTGCTGTTTGGCTTTGGCTCGGTCGGGAATGATACGCCGATCAACGCCTCTTATCCTTATTTTACCCCGGCCGAACAGCGTGAATACGATCCGGATAAGGCCGCGCACCACTGGAAAAAATCGGGCCATACCGATCCGATCCTGCTGCGCACCTCTGAAAATTCGTTCCCCGGCGCGCCGGATGCGTCGGCGTTGTTCCAGCAAAGTCTGAACGCCGCCGGTATTCCGATGAAGGTCAAGCGCGAACCCAATGACGGCTATTGGTCGGAGGTCTGGAATGCCAAGCCGTTCTGCACCTCGTACTGGAGCGGGCGTCCGACCCAGGATCAGATGTTTTCGACCGCGTATCTGTCGAGTGCGGAGTGGAATGACACCAAGTTTAACAACCCGCAATTCGATCAATTGCTGGTCGCGGCTCGGGCCGAACTTGACGATGCCAAGCGCACGCAGATGTATGCGGATATGTCTACCTTGTTGCGGAACGAAGGCGGGCTGATTTGTCCGATGTTCAACGATTTCATCGACGCGCATTCTGATCGCGTGGCCGGTTGGGTCGAAGACGTGCCGGGCTTTGCTCTGATGCATAATTATGCACCGTTGCGGATGTGGGTGACGGGCTGATATGTCACCGATTGTACGCCTTTTGGCTCAGCGCATTGCGCTGAGCCTGCTTCTCATGTTTCTGGTTTCGATCCTGATTTTTGCCGGAACGATCATTCTGCCGGGGGACGTGGCGCAATCCATTCTGGGTCAGTCCGCCACCGAGCAGAGCCTTGCCAATCTGCGCGAGGAACTGGGGTTGAACGAACCTGTCGTGTCGCGCTATTTTAACTGGCTGGGCGGCGCGATTCAGGGCGATCTTGGCACGGCGCTGACCAGCCGTCAGGAAATCGCGCCGATCCTTGCGGCCCGCTTGCAGAACACTTTGTTCCTGGCGATGTGGGCGGCGATCATTTCGGTCCCGCTGGCGATTTTCCTCGGCCTTCTTGCCGTGCGTTTCCGGGAACGTTGGCCCGACAAGCTGATTTCGGGCGTGACGCTCGCTTCGATCTCGGTTCCCGAATTCCTGATTGCCTATGTGCTGATGTTCTTTGTCGGGGTAAAGCTTCGCTGGCTTATGCCGACGGCCATCGGGTTCCGTCCCGATGCGGATATCATGACCAAGCTTGAGGCGATTGCTCTGCCGGTTATGGTGCTGACCCTAGTGATTTTGGCGCACATGATGCGTATGACCCGGGCCGCGATTCTAAACGTTATGCAATCGGCCTATGTCGAAACTGCGGAACTCAAGGGGCTGAGCATGTTCACCATCATCTGGAAACATGCCTTCCCCAACTCGGTTGCACCGATTGTGAACGTGGTCATGTTGAACCTCGCCTACCTTGTCGTGGGGGTTGTGGTGATTGAAGTGGTGTTCGTTTATCCCGGCATGGGACAGTATCTTGTCGATCATGTCAGCAAGCGTGATGTGCCCGTAGTTCAGGCCTGTGGCCTTGTTTTTGCGGCCGTCTATATCAGTCTGAACATGGTGGCGGATATTGTCGCGATCCTGTCTAACCCAAGGTTGAGGCATCCGAAATGATGAAGAATATTCCAGTTGCAGCCGTGATCGGGCTGTTCTTCACCTCGCTCTATTTTCTTGTGGCTATCTGTGCCCCCTGGGTCGCCCCCTATGGTGTGGCCGAAGTGGTGGGCGATGTATGGGAGCCGTCCAGTTCGGAACACCTGCTTGGCACTGACAATATCGGGCGCGATCTGTTGACCCGCCTGATCTATGGCGGGCGCACCACGATCTTCATTGCCACTGTCGCGACGATCATCAGCTTTGTCACCGGCTCGATTCTGGGCCTTCTGGCGGCTGTGGTCGGTGGTTGGGTCGATCAGGCGCTCAGCCGTTTTGTCGATCTGATCATGTCGATCCCGTCGCTGATCTTTGCGCTGGTTGTTCTGTCGGTGACCCCGGTGACCGTGCCGATCCTTGTGCTGGTGATGGGGTTTCTCGACTCCACCCGCGTGTTTCGACTGTCGCGGGCCGTTGCGGTGGATATCAACGTGATGGATTATGTCGAGGCGGCCAAGCTGCGCGGGGAAGGGCGCGGATGGGTGATCTTCCGCGAAATCCTGCCCAATGCCCTGTCGCCGCTGGTGGCCGAAATGGGTCTTCGCTTCATTTTTATGGTTCTGTTCATTTCGACCCTGTCGTTTCTGGGGCTGGGTATCCAACCCCCTGCCGCTGACTGGGGCGGGATCGTGAAAGAGAACGCGGATGGGATCAACTATGGCATCGGGGCCGCGCTTTACCCGGCTGTGGCGATTGCCACATTGGCGATCAGCGTGAACCTTGTGGCCGACTGGATCCTGAACCGGACCACATCGTTGAAAGGAGGCCGGGGATGAGCGAACCACTGGTAAAAGTCCGCGGCTTGAAAATTGGTGCCACGGTGTATCCGCCAGGTGAAAAACCCCATGACATCGAGATCGTGCATGGCGTCGATTTCGATCTGGAAAAAGGCAAGGTGCTTGGCCTGATCGGGGAATCCGGGGCCGGGAAATCGACCATCGGTCTTGCCACCATGGCCTATGGCCGGGGGGGGGTGAAAATCACCGGGGGCGAGGTTTGGGTCAACGGGCGTGATATCCTGAGATCCGGGCAGCGCGATGTGCGCAGGTTGCGGGGCAGCGAGGTGACCTATGTCAGCCAATCCGCCGCAGCCAGCTTTAACCCGGCCAAAAAGATCATGAATCAGGTTACCGAAGCGGCGGTGTTTCATGGCAAGTTCAGCCGGAAAGAGGCCGAGGCCCGCGCGGTTGCGTTGTTTGCGAAACTGGGCCTTCCCGACCCGGAAAACATCGGCAACCGGTATCCGCACCAAGTGTCGGGCGGACAGCTGCAACGCTGTATGACCGCGCTTGCGCTGTGTCCCGAACCGGATCTGGTGGTGTTTGATGAACCAACCACGGCATTGGATGTAACCACCCAGATCGATGTGTTGAAGGCCATCAAGCAAGCGATTGCCGACACCGGCGTTGCCGCGCTTTACATCACGCACGATCTGGCCGTTGTGGCGCAGGTCTCGGACGACATCATGGTGCTCAAGATGGGCGACATGGTGGAATATGGCGAAGTAGACCAGATCATCAATGCGCCAAGGGAGGAATACACCAAGGCGCTTGTTTCGGTGCGCTCCATCGACCACCCGGAAAAGGCCCCCACACCCGAGCCGGTGCTGAAGGTCGAAAACATCACCGCGCGCTACAAAGGGTTGAATTTCGATGTTCTCAAGAACGTGAATGTCGAGCTACACCCGGGGCAAACGCTGGCGGTGGTCGGAGAGTCCGGGTCTGGAAAATCGACCCTTGCCCGGGTGATCACTGGCCTGTTGCCACCAAGCCAGGGCAGCATAAGCTTTGCCGGGCGCGATCTGTCCCCCGATCTTGCCGGGCGCAGCCGTGACGACCTGCGCGAATTGCAGATGATCTATCAGATGGCGGATGTGGCCATGAATCCGCGTCAGACGGTGGGCACCATCATCGGTCGTCCGCTGGAGTTCTATTTCGGCTACAAGGGGGCGGAAAAAAAGAAACGGATCGTCGAGTTGCTGGATGAAATTGAGCTGGGTGAAAAGTTCATTGACCGCTATCCAGCCGAGCTTTCGGGAGGCCAGAAACAGCGTGTCTGTATCGCGCGTTCGCTGGCGGCGAAACCCAGGATCATCATTTGTGACGAGGTAACTTCGGCGCTTGATCCGTTGGTGGCAGATGGCATTCTCAAGCTGTTGCTGGATTTGCAGAAGATCGAGGATGTGGCCTATCTGTTCATCACCCACGATCTGGCGACGGTCAAGGCGATCTCGGACTCCATCGCGGTGATGTATCAGGGAGAGGTGGTGCGTTACGGCGGCAAGACTGACGTGCTTTCCCCACCCTTTGACGATTACACGGATCTCTTGCTCAGTTCGGTGCCCGAGATGAAGCTGGGGTGGCTTGAAGAGGTGATCGCGCATCGCAAGATGGAAAGCGCGGGCAACTGACGGCAACTGACATGGGGAAGGGCGTCTGTTGCGCCCTTCCTAGCGCTCTGGATGTGATTGGCCAGGGTGCGCATGGGGGGGGTACTTTGCCAAATCTATCTGCACTTGGGGACCTGTGCCACATCCTGGCGCATACGTGTCGGGCAGAGCGGAAACATGGACAAAAAATTCTTCTGATCATTCCGGTGGGTGTACCGCTGCGCAATTGGCGCTGCCTGTTTGGCAATTTTGAAGACTGGGTTGAAAGTGGTGAGGCACAAAGCTGGACCATGCAGGCCGTGCTGCTGTCGATTTCAGCAAACTGTTATGCCTCCATTCATACCGGGGTGACACCACAGGAGCACGGCCGTACCGGTAATGGAAACGTGTTTCGTATCAGGCAACCGGATATCTTTGCACGGGTCCGCAAGGCGGGCGGAGTGACGTGGGCGGTTACCCATTTTTTCTGGTCCGAGTTCTTTTACCGGCACCCGTCCGATTATGTCTAGGATATCGAATATGACGACCCGGAAAGCGAAACAATCAACCATGGAAGGTTCCATAAAATGACCGGGTATGGGAATGGGAACCAGATGTCCCCGTCAGATGTCGACCTGTTCGCCACGCTGACTCCGGTTCAACCTGGAGTACGGGATCCCGCACAGCTGTACGCTGGACAGTATGGGACACAGGCGTTTTCATGATTGCCCGGAGATGGACCATGCCTGTTTCGTGATGGATGAAATGCTGGCACCTTTCATCCCGCAATGGCGCGCTGCCGGGCACAAGGAGATACGGGAGCCTCCCCGTTGTTGCTCTACTCGTTTTGTCCCCAGATGTCGGACGTGGTGAAGCCGGTTTGAAATGGGTCGCTGGGATCAAGCACGTAATTGGCCAATCCGGTGATCCAACCCTGCCCCGACAAGGTAGGGATGATTGCATCGCGGCCACCGACGGTCGTGGTTTCGACAATCTCCCCGGTAAAGGTCGTGCCCATCGGCCCTTCGTTCACATAGGCTTCGCCCACCCCCAATGAGCCGCGCGCATGGAGTACGGCCATTTTAGCACAGGTGCCGGTGCCACAGGGGGACCGGTCCAACACGCCGGACAGGGCATGAGGCCGCGCAGGATTGAACGTGCCGCTGCTCACGGTGACGGCAGATTTGCCGTGGGCGTCATCCCGTGTTGCCGGACCGGTCAACTGTGCAATGGTGGGACCGGTAATCCCGAGGTTTTCGGGATGGGTTACGGGGAATTGTTCGGCGGCGGCGAAACGCAGGGCTTCCGATATCCTGACGATATCGCCGCCGTTCTCCGGGTGGATATCGATCCCAAACTGTGCGCCATCCGCGATCACGAAAAACATCCCGCCCCATGCGATGTCCACGACCGCCTTTCCAAACCCTGGTACGTTCAGTTCGACGTCAAGGTGCAGGGCAAAAGCCGGAACATTGCGGAAGGTCACCCGCGTCACTTTCCCCGCCCGACATTCCGCGCGCACTCCAATAAGCCCGGCGGGGCTTTCCAGTGTCAGATTGGTCACCGGCTCAATCATGGGCAGGATACCTGTTTCAAGCAGAACGGTCACCACGCAGATCGTGTTTGACCCCGACATGGGCGGGTATTCGGTTTGCTCCATGATGATATACGCGGCATCCGCTTTCGGGTCGCAGGGCGGAACCAGCATATTGCAACACAAGGCCGGATACCCCCGGGGTTCGCGCAACATCATCAGTCGAATGTCGTCGCAACGGGCTTCCATCCACCGCATTTTTTCGTAGACTGTGTTTCCCTGAAGGTTTGGCGCACCGCCGGTAATCACCCGCCCCGGTTCCCCTTCGGCATGGGCATCCACCGCTGACAACATCTTTGAAAACTGCATGTTCGGACCTCTTTGGAACAGGGAATGCTGACGTTTTGATATTATTGTCAGTCATGGTGCCCAAAATTGCGTATCGCTTGTCTGCAGGCGACGTTTGCGTCCAGGATCCTGGGGGTTGTGGCAAATTTGCCAATAGAAATTTTGATGTGCGGTCAAGGGGTGTTTCGTGTCTCATTTGCGGAATTGGGCGGAAAAACGGCCAAAATGAGGCGAGCTTGCCGTGTTCTGCGGCGCAGAATCCGCCGGATATGCGCGAACAGACGACATTTTGTGGGAAAATGCGAAAAAGCCACTAGCCGCCGATTCGGAAATTTAGTATCCAGAAGGCATCAGAAAAATTGTGGCGCGAATAAAAAGACGCCGCAGGTTGAGGCAATGGTGGTTTTATGCAGGCGATTGATTTCGTTGTCCGTACAGGTGCGGGCGGAGTAGAGCGTGGTTTGGTTTCGGCGGATGGGTCTGTGACCCCGATTGCTGCAGGGGCGGGCCAGGAAATTTCACTGAATTTGCGTCAGGGTGACATTCGGGGCTATCAGCGCCTTGGAAGCAACCTTGAGATCACGTTGACCGATGGGCGGGTGATCATTCTCGAAGATTTCTTCGCGAGCGCAGGCGAAAGCCGGTTGTTCATTTCGGCAGATGGGTATCTGAACGAGGTGGAGCTGGCGGAAGGCCAGGATGGTGCGGTTTTCGCGCAGTATGGTGTGAGCGAACAGTGGGGTAAATGGAGCCCTTCGGATGATCTGATCTTCCTTGAGGGTACCGAAGTTGCCCGGGTTCCGGTTGCGGTGGACGAAGAAGAAGTGACGATGCTTGGCGCGGGTCTTTTGGGGGCTTCCGGCCTCTGGGGGGCCGGTGCTGCGGCGGCGGCTGCGGTTGGCGGTGCATCGTTGATCGGCGGTGGCAATGGTTCTGCAACCCCGACGCGGATCGAGCCCTCGATTGATCAGGATCAGCAGATCGTGATCGCGGGCGATGGCACGACCGAAGATGACCAGTCAATCCTCATTTCCGGCAGGGCGGAACCGGGATCGGAAGTCGAAGTGACCGTTGGTCCCAACTCGCAAACCGTGATCGCAGGGGATGATGGGACTTGGGAAGCCACCTTTGAAGGGGACGATTTCCCGGGTGATGGCACCCATCCGGTGCGCGCGGTTGTAACCGAGCCGAGCGGGATCGTAACCGAACTGGATGGTCCCAGTGTCATGATTGATCTGACGGGGCCGGAAATCAACTTTACCGATGGCACCCAATCCATTGGCGATCTCACCAATGCTGACGACTTTGCCGATGGTGTGGAAATCGAAGGAACTGGCGAAGCCGGGGCCAGCATCGAGGTCACAATTGATGGTGTCACACACACCACCACCGTGGACGATGATGGAACCTGGGCTGTGCGTTTCCTGAATACCGAATTGCAGGCGGGTGAATATGAAACCACGGTGACCGTGGTGTCGATCGATATCAATGGCAACTCGACCACCGTGACGGACACGTTGGTCGTGGATACAGTGCCCCACCCGATTGTGATCAACGAAAGCACGATTGAGGGCGACGGGGTTGTCAACGCCGAAGAAGCGTCCAACGGCATTACCATCACCGGCACATCGACTCCGGGTGCGGTGATTGAGGTGACCGTAGAGGGCAATGGCACCTCCGTGACTCGACTGGTGACCGTGGATGCCAATGGTGACTGGACGCTTGACCTTGCTCCAGGTGAAATGCCCGGGGGTGAATATGAGGCGACGATCACCACCACCACCACCGACGCAGCGGGCAACGCCAGCAGCGAAACCGGAACCATGTGGATCGATACCATTGGCGAAGTGGCCTTTGACAGCGGTGCCATCCATGGCGACAACATCGTGTCTTCGGATGAGATGAGCAGCGGCGTGACCCTGACCGGCACGACCCAGCCGGGAAGCACGGTTGAGGTGAGCTATACGCAGCCGGGCGGGACCGTGGTGACCCACACCGCAACGGTGGACGCCAGCGGCAACTGGGCTGTCGATTTCAACAGCGGCGATTTCCCGGGCGGCACCTATGATGCCGAATTCACTGTGACCGCAGTCGACGCGGCGGGCAACAGCGCGACCGACACGCGCATGCTTCAAATTGACACCGAGGCAAATGTGACCATCGACACCGGCCTGACCGGCGGCGGCGATGACCTGATCAACTCGGACGACGCCAATAGCGGCGTAACCCTGACCGGGACCACAGAGCCGGATAACACGGTCGAAGTCACCATGGGCAGCTACACCCGCACGGCCACCGTGGATGTCAACGGCAACTGGTCCGTGGATTTCCCAAGCAGCGAGATGCCGACCGGTGAGGGTGATGTTGAAATCACTGCCGTGGCAAGCGATGCGGCGGGCAACTCGTCCAGCACCACCACGCAGATGGATGTGGATACGTTGAACAGTGTCACCGTGAACACCCATATCGAAGGCGATGGGGTGGTC
Source organism: Rhodobacterales bacterium (assembly GCA_002747035.1). Lineage (GTDB taxonomy): Bacteria > Pseudomonadota > Alphaproteobacteria > Rhodobacterales > Rhodobacteraceae. The sequence goes on along the minus strand of PDRZ01000027.1, from coordinate 15,707 downwards.
AACGAAGAAGAACATTCCGACGGCATCACCCTGACCGGTCTGACCCAGCCGGGCAGCACGGTTGAAGTGACCATAGGCAACGTAACCCGCTCGGCCACCGTGGATGCCAGTGGCAACTGGTCGGCGGACTTCCTCGCGGTAGATATCCCGACAGGGGATACCCAGCCTTCGGTGACTGTCGTTTCGACCGATGCCAACGATAACGTCGCCACCACCACTGGCACAATTGACGTGGACACCGTTGTTGAGAACTTCAACATGGTGAACAACGCGGGGGGGGGTGATGGCATTCTCAGCGGCTCGGAAAGCGATCTGGGTCTGACTTTGACCGGCACCACCGAAGTGGGCAGCGTGGTCAGCGTGCGCCTTGGCAGTATTGAACACCCGGCCAGCGTGGACGCCAACGGCAATTGGACCGTGACCTTTGCGGCGCACGAGATTCCAGAGGCGAATGACGAACTTATTGATCTTGTTGCGACGGCACGGGATCAGGCGGGTAACGTCGATACGGTGACCGACACCGTGCGGATCGACAATGTCGCGGGTTCCCTGACGCTTAGCTCGGACCCTGTGGCCGGGGACAACATCATCAACTATGACGAAGCCAATGCGGGCGTCACTTTCCACGGCACCTCTGATCCCGGAAATGTGGTCCAGGTGTCGTTCGGTTCTGGCTCGCACACTGTGATTACCGATAGCTTCGGGAACTGGCAGGCGACCTTCGCAAGCCACGAAATCCCCACTGGCACAAGCCCGGGTGAGACCGTGACGGCAACCACAATCGATGCCGCCGGTAACAGCCGCGAGGTGTCGGGCACCGTGAATGTGGACCGTGTGGTCGACAACCTTGGCTTTACCACCGCCACGGTGGCGGGTGACAACATCATCAACCACGATGAGCGTATGCAAGGTGTTGAAATCACGGGTACGGTTGAATCCGGCTCTTCGATTGAGGTTCTGATTGACGGCATCGCGGTTTCGGCCAGTGTGGATGCCAGCGGCAACTGGACTGCTCTCATTCCGGCAAGCGTCATCCCGACCGGGCATGACCAGATCGACATGGTTGTCAACGTGCAGGATCCTGCAGGCAATACCGCCAGCATTCAGCGCACGATCGAAGTGGACACGGTTGTACGGAACCTGGCCCATGACACTGCACCGATCGAAGGTGACAACGTGGTCAACGCCAGCGAGGCACGCGATGGGTTCACCCTGAACGGCACCGTAGAAGCGGGATCGGTTGTGGAGGTTGAATTCAACAATCAAACCTATACCGCCAGCGTGGATGCGTCGGGCAACTGGACTGTGGACATCCCGGCCAGCGGCATTCCGGTGGGCAACGACGTCTATGACGCGGTGATCACAGCAACGGATGCGGCCCGGAATGTGGATACGATCACCCAACAGATCGCCATCGACACCGAAGTTCCGGATGGCCCGATCATTGCCAACTACACCCGCGGTTTGTCGGGCTATAGCGCGATCTCGGTGGATATGTCCGATGATGATCTTGCGGTGTATCAGGTTGACGGTGCAACCGGGAATGTGAACCAGATTGCCGAGGATTCGGACGGTGTGGATATCAGCATACTTGGCACCACCACATTTGGCTTTGATCCGGCGGTGCCGGATGGATCGCACCTTGTGGTGACGTCGACCGATGATGCGGGCAACTCCAGCGGGACCTATCTGGTTCTGGACGACACCTCGACCTCTGTGGTCGATATGTCCAACTCGAATCTGGGCAACATGCAGATCGAAGCCATCGACCTGCAGTTCGCGGAAGACAGCCAACTGACAATCACCGAAGCGCAGCTGACCAACCTCTCCACGAATAGCGACAGTGTCGTTATTCACGGTGGCCATGACGATACGGTGACCATTACCGGTGCCGTCAGAACGGGTCAGAGCGTGGATGTGGATGGCCAGCGCCACGACATCTATACCCTCGGCAACGACGGTACGGTAATCATCGACGATGATATCCACGTTGTGATCTGATAAATAAGAGTATTCCCGGGCGGCTGCGTTTTCTTTTGCCGCCCGGACCCAAAACGATAAGCACCAAAAATGGGGCAGGGACTATGGGGCAGAGGAACGGTACACGGGCAGTCGCATCTGGCATTCTGATGCTGGTTCTCGCGGGGTGTATGAACGGCGGAAATGCCGATGATGGCATTGTCAGCCGGTTCAAGGCGGGACCGCTTGGTACGGAAGCGACCGGAAAGCGCACTGAAAAGCGCACAGGAGAAAAACAGGAATCGGTTATTATTGCCACGCTTCAGGAGCGGCGCAGCGTGCTGCCCTCGGGCAGCAGCTTTGACAAGGTGGCCGGTCCGGTCCTGTCCGCCAATGCCCGCGCGGCGGAAAGCGAATTGCGCTCGGCCCGGTTGCGGGCAGAAGCGCAATCCAAGAACTGGTTGCCGACCTTGGGGCCGAATATCAGTCTGAGTTCGCTTGGCGATCTCGTGGCGACGATGGTGATCGACGCGGTGTTGTTCGACAATGGCCGCAAGAAAGCAGAGCGTGAATTTGCCCGTGCGGATGTCGAAGTCGCCGCCGTCAACCTTGCCATCGACAGCAATGACCGGGTTTACACCGCGCTGGAGCTTTATCTGCGCGCGCAACAGGCGCGGGAAACCGCAACCCATCTTGAGGCGTCGCTCAAGGATATGCGCCATTTTGAATGGGTGATGAATGAGCGGGTAAAGGGCGGCGTTTCGGACATGTCCGACCTGCATGTGATCCGTCATAAGCTGTCCAAGATCCAGGCGGACCTGAGCGCACAGAATGAATTGGCCGCTTCGGCCATGGCCGAGTTGAATGCGATGTCGGTCAAGAAATTGAATGGAATTGGTGGTTTGTCCGATATTCGGGTCACGCGCCACGACGCGCAGGCTTTGACTGTTCTGCTCGCTGAAGCCGAAAAGGAACGTTCGATCACGGGGGCCAAGATCGACCGTGCGGGACATCTGCCCGGGCTGGGTGCCACCGCGACGCTGGCCAAAGGGGGCAATGTCACCGCTGGACTGGCGACCAGGATGGACACCCCGTTCGGGTTTGGCACCAAGGCGAGCCTTCAGGCCATCGAGGCCGAAAAAGAGGCGGCAGGTCGACGGGTCAATCAGGCTCAGGAAGATGCCAACCGCAGCCTTGCCAAGGCCGAAACCCGGCTTGCCGCCCTGTCGCGTCAGGTCGGAGAGAGTTCGAACCTGTCGGCGCAGGCCAAGTCCAATCTGGACCTGTTCCAGACGCAGTATGACGCAGGTCAACGGCAAGTCATGGATGTGGTCGGGGTCTATGAAACCTGGAGCGTCCAGGAACAATCCCGTATCGGGTTGAAATACGATATGGCGCTGACGCGGCTTGATATGGCGCGTGAACTTGGGCTTTTGGCCGATGGGGGCGACATTTGACCAAGCCGCCCGTCGCACTGACAATCACAAGCGGCGGGAAGGGCCGGCTTAAGGCGGTGTCGAACAAGGATACCGTTCCTGGATCTGCTGTGCCTAAACCCGCGGTGGTTCGTACCTCTGCCTCAAAGGCACCAGCCAACACGCCCAAACCCGCCACCGCGGGAGATCGCGCCCGATCACGTGCGGAGTTGGCCGCCGTTTATGCGGGCCTTCTTGGCGTCGATGCGGTGGCCAACGATATTTACGAGGTGCTGTTGTCCCGGGAAGGGGACAAGGACAGCATCCAGCCACAGGTTCTTGCCGAAGGTTTGCAATCTCTCGGGCTTTTGACCGAGGTGGAAAGCGTCACCCATTGCATTGGGGCCAACTGGCCCGCGCTGGCCCAGATGACGAGCGGACAGTTCGTGCTGGTTCTGGCTCAGGACCGCGAAGACCTTGTTCTTTACGATGTCACCTGCAAGGACAATCGCGCCCATGTGCCGCTGGACGAGTTTGAACCCTATTTCACGGGCATGATCATCCGCGCCGAGGCCCAGTTGAAGCAACTGAGCCGGGCGCATACACCGGAAAAATCCGATCCCCATTGGTTCTGGGGCGAGTTCCCGAAATTCCGCCGTCATTTCGCCGAGGTGGCTCTGGGATCGTTTGTTGCAAACCTGCTGGCCGTGTCGGTCGCGCTGTTTTCGCTACAGGTCTATGACCGCGTGATCCCCCATCAAAGCGAAGCTACGTTGTGGGTGCTCGCCGCCGGGGCCGCGCTGGCGCTGCTGATGGAAGCGTTTCTTAAAATGGCGCGCGCTCGCCTGATGGATGGAGCAGGTCGGCAGATTGAATTGAATGTGCAGAGCGTTCTCATGGACCGCCTGTTGGGAATGCGTTCGGAAACCGCATCCCGTTCGCCCTCGCAATTCTTTTCCGCCATGCGGGAATTCGGATCGGTGCGCGAATTTTTCACGGCCTCCACCGTAGGGGCGCTGGCCGATATTCCGTTCATCTTCGTGTTCCTTTTCCTTGTATCGACCATTGCCGGGAATGTGGTTTGGGTCTTGGTTCTGGGCGGCATCCTGATGGTTGTTCCCGGTTTTCTCATGCAGAAACGCATGATCCGCCTGACCCAGGAAACCCAGGGCGCAAGTGCAAAGGCGACGCGCCTGTTGCACGAAACGATCTATGAACTTGATACGGTGAAAACCCAACGTTCGGAAGATCGTGTGCGCCGGTTGTGGACCGAGCTCAACACGCTTTCCGCCCTGAAATCCAGCGAGCAACGCAGGCTTGCCTCCTCCCTGACCTTTTGGGCACAAGGGGTGCAGCAGGCGACCTATGTGGGGGCGGTTATCACCGGGACCTATCTGGTCTTTGTTGGCGAGTTCACCGTCGGTTCGATCATCGCGACGGGCATCCTCACGGGGCGTACTCTCGCGCCGCTGACCCAGCTTTCGGGAATCATGGCACGCTGGGGCAATGTGAAATCGGCGCTGGATGGGCTGGAAGGCATTGCCGCCTCCGAACAGGATCGTAGTGCCGATCGCAGCTATCTGCGCCGGGACCATTTCGAGGGTGTTTACGAAATCCGCGAATTGCAGTTTCGTTATGACGAAGACGGTGCGCCGACCTTGGACATCAACGGGCTTGTGATCCAGAAAGGGCAGAAAATCGCTATTCTTGGATCAAACGGGTCGGGTAAATCCACCCTTCTGAAATTGTTGAGCGGGCTGTATGCGCCGACACAGGGGCGCGTGCTTCTGGATGGAACCGATATGGGCCAGATCGAGCCGCGCGACCTGCGCCGCCACATCGGCTATTTGGGTCAGGAGGTGCGGTTGTTCGCGGGTACGTTGCGGGAAAACCTGAACCTGAACCTTTTGGAACGCGATGATGAACGATTGCTCCAGGCGCTTGATTTCGCCGGGTTGGGGCCGTTTGTGAAAGGGCACCACAAGGGGCTTGATCTTGAAATCCGCGATGGCGGGCAGGGGCTTTCGATCGGGCAACGTCAAAGCATCGGTTGGGCGCGTCTGTGGCTGCAGGACCCCAAGGTGTGCCTTCTGGATGAACCCACCGCCGCGCTGGACCAAACGCTCGAAAATACATTGGTGGATCGCTTGCGCAGTTGGCTCGACGGGCGCACGGCGATCATCGCCACCCACCGGGTGCCGATCCTGCAACTGACGGATCGCACGTTGATTTTGCAAAATGGCCGTATGGCCGTTGATGGTCCGCGGGATCAGGTGCTGGCGCATCTGCGCGGCACGGGAGGGGTGGCATCATGAGCGTTTCGGCAACCAACCTGACCTCGCAACTGAATGCGAAACTGCGTGGGCCAAGCCTCACGATCTGGCTTTGTGCCGCAACTGTGTGGATTTTTATCCTCTGGGCCGCCTTTGCCTGGGTGGATGAAATCGTGCGCGCTGAGGGCGAGATGATTTCATCGTCGCGCCCACAGATCATTCAGAACCTTGAAGGAGGTATCCTGGCGGAGCTTCTGGTCAAGGAAGGGCAGGTGGTCGAACGCGGGGATGTATTGGCGCGGCTGCGCGGAACCCAGTTCCAGTCGTCGGTTGACGATCTGCGGGATCAGATCGTGGCGCTGGAGATTCGCCGTCTGCGGCTTGAGGCCGAGTTGGACGAACAGATGGATTTCACCGTCCCCCCGCAACTGGCGGCGCGCAGCCCCGAGATCGTGGCCAGCGAACGCGCGTTGTTGATTGCCCGTCAAAGCGATTTTCGCTCAAGCCGTCAGGGTGCGCAGAGGGTTCTGGATCAGGCGGCCAAGGAAATGGCGCTGATGGAAAACATGCTGTCGCGCAAGATCGTGGCCTTGATCGAAGTGACCCGCGCCCGTAAAGCCCATGCCGATGCGCGCATCCGGTATGACGAAATCGTAACACAGACCGAACTGGACCGCGCCCAGCTTTATTCTGATACGCTCAAGGAACTGGCCACGTTAAAGCAGAACCTCAAAGCCAGTCAGGATCAACTGAGCCGGACGGTATTGGTCAGCCCCATGCGCGGGATCGTCAACGGATTGAATATCACCACGATTGGCGGGGTCGTCAAACCGGGTGAAGAGATCATGGGCATCATCCCTCTGGATGAAGAGTTGTTTGTCGAGGCGCGGGTCAAACCCGAAAACATCGCGGGCGTCCGCCGGGGTCAGGAGGCGACGATCAAGCTGTCGGCCTATGACTATACGATCTACGGGTCGCTCAAAGGGCGGGTCGATGTGATTTCGGCCGATACATTCAAAAACGAACGTGCCCGCGACCCCGAGGCCGAGGCGCATTACAAGGTTACGTTGCGGGTCGATATGGATCAACTGACCGAGCGCCAGGCAACGATTGCCATGCGCCCGGGGATGCAGGCAGAGGTCGAACTGCACACCGGGTCCAAAACGGTGCTGCAATATCTGCTGAAACCGCTCTATAAGTCCCGCGAAGCGTTTCGCGAGCCGTAAGCGCGTCAGGCCTTCCGGCGCACTCACCCACCCCACCGGAGGGCGTGGCTTGGGCCTAGGATTTAAATGTCCAACGAGATTGTCACCGGCCCGTCATTGGTCAGGGACACTTTCATATCCGCACCGAACCGTCCGGTTTGGGTGGGAATGCCCAGATCGGCGAGCTGCGCGGCGAACGCTTCGTAAAGGGATTTGCCTAACTCGGGTTCTGCGGCTGTGCTGAACCCCGGGCGATTGCCGCGCGACGTGTCGGCGGCCAGTGTGAATTGGGAAATCACCAGCGCCTCGCCTCTGATATCGCGGATCGAACGGTTCATTTTGCCGTTCTCATCCTTGAAAATCCTTAGTTTTGCGATCTTTTCGGCCAACAGGCGCGGTTTTTCCGCCTCATCTCCCTTCATGGCGCAGACGAGGATCATAAAACCGGCACCGCAGGCCCCGATGATTTCGCCATCCACGGTGACCTTTGCTTCGCTTACCCTTTGCAACACTGCGCGCATGCTGGTGTCCTTTCTTATTGATGCCTGCCTCCTGTTACGCGCATTGGTCCACCCTGTGAAGCGCCCGCCTTGCCTTGCCTGTTACGTTAGGTTTTTCATGAAAGATCTGAACGGGAATTGCCCAACAGGTTGCCGGGTTCTAGCCTTCTCAGGCAAGGGAGGATGGATCATGCAGAGTAGTTTGAAAATTGGCGGTGCCTGTGGGTTCTGGGGCGAGTCCCCCCATGCGACCGGGCAACTTTTGACCGTTCCGGGTCTGAGCGTTCTGGTTTACGACTACCTGGCAGAAATCACTATGTCGATCATGGCGCGGGCACGGTTGAAAGATGCGACGGCGGGGTATGCCCGGGATTTCGTGACCGAGGTGATGGTCCCCAACCTGGACCAGATTTCGGCGCGGGGGGTGAAGGTGCTATCCAATGCGGGCGGGGTCAATCCGCGCGCTTGCGCGGCGGCTCTGCGTGACGTGATCGCAGAGCGGGGATTGGATTTGAAGGTTGCTGTGGTCGAGGGCGACGACCTTTTGCCACGTGCGACTGAGTTTGCCGATGAACGCGAAATGTTCAGCGGTGCTGCGTTCCCGCCCGGGGACAGGATTGCATCCATGAATGCCTATCTTGGTGCGGGCCCGGTCGCTGCGGCTTTGGATGCGGGTGCCGATATCGTCATCACCGGGCGATGTGCCGACAGCGCGCTTACCCTTGCGGTCTGTGTCCATCATTTCGGCTGGAGCTGGGAAGACTATGACCTGTTGGCCTCTGGGTCGCTGGCCGGGCATCTTCTGGAATGCGGACCACAGGCAACCGGTGGAAACTTCACGGATTGGGAACGGGCAGGCGATATCGCGACGATTGGCTATCCGGTCGTTGAAATCGCGCCGGACGGGTGTATGAGCGTGACAAAACCGCATGGGACATCCGGCGAGGTCAACCGGTTCACGATTGCCGAGCAGATGGTTTATGAAATCGGTGATCCGCGGGCTTACCTGCTTCCTGATGTGATCTGTGATTTTGCGGATGTGGAGATCGAAGAGGACGGGCCGGACCACGTGATCGTGCGGGGGGCCAAAGGCCGTGCGCCGTCTGGAATGCTCAAAGTGTCGACCACCTGGATGGATGGATACCGTGCTGGCATGGTGTTGCAATTCAACGGGCGTGCGGCGCGAGAAAAGGCAAGGGTCTATGCCCAGGCGGCATTGGACCGGGCGTCCGGGCGGCTGGCCAGCCTTGGGGCACCGGACTATCGCGAAACGCTATTTGAAACCTTCGGCGGCGCACCGGGGGCAGGGCAGTATGAGGAGATCACCCTCAAGGCTGCGGTGCGTCACGATGATCCGCGCGCAGTCGGGATATTCCTGAAAGAACTGATCGGGGCGGCGCTGGCCACCCCTCCGGGGTTACATTTCTTCACGGGGGGCGGGCGCCCCAAACCGTCGCCTGTGGTGGCCCTGTTTTCGTTTCTTGTGGCAGGGAATGAGGTTGTACCAAGTGTCGAGCTTGACGGAAAACCAGTCACCTGTTCAATCAGGATGCCGGAACCAGGCAGCAAATCCGCGCATCAGGACACAGGACCCGTACCCGATGCCCCCAAACCACTTGGCAAGGATGCTGGTCACGCGGTCCCCCTTGAACAAGTCGCGGTTGCACGGGCCGGGGACAAGGGCGACAAGGCCAATATCGGCGTGATCGCCCGCAATCCTGCCTATCTTCCCTATATCTGGGCGGCTCTGACGCCGGATGAGGTCGCGGCCTGTTTCGCCGGGGAACTGAAAGGCGAGGTGGAACGGTTTTATCTGCCCGGCTGCGGCGGCATGAACCTTTTGCTTCACGAGGTTCTGGGCGGCGGCGGTGTCGCGTCGCTGCGCAATGATGCTCAGGGCAAGGGGTTTGCCCAACGCCTGTTGCAATTCCCCGTGACGCTTCCGTCCAACCTGCTTCCGAACCGGCCCTGAGGGGACAAGTTGTTGCGGGGTGTTGCGCCTTCGCACTAGTGTGGGTGCGTGCTTGGCCCTATGGTGGCGCGGCTGGGGGGCATAGCAGGGACAGGAATATGAACCGCACATTTGTCTTCGCCCTTGGTGTGATCTGTCTGGTCGGCACCTTGATTTTTCCTGTGACACCCTCTTTTGCCGGGGACTGGAAACGGTTGGGGTATGGCCGTTTGACCACCAATGACCTGATCGGGGACTATGGGGACCGATGGCGTACCGGCTCCGTCGCCTCAAGCCATGTCTTTGGGCGCGACTGGACTGGAAACCTGCCTGTCTCCATGGGCGAAATACTCGAGATCCGTTTCAATGGTGAAGTGATATCGCCAGTCAGCCTGACACGACCCACACCGGGGGATCGTCCCTATGCCGGGGCGCTGTCCTTGGGCCTGCATACCCATTTTCAACGTCAGGGGGTTGAGTTTTCCATGGGGGCGGACCTTGTCATGACAGGACCGCAAACCCGTCTGGATGATTTACAGGCGGCAATCCATAACGTGTTGAACATGTCCGAACCGTCGCCCGCAGTCCGGGCTGCCCAGATTCCCAATGGGTTTCATCCTTCGCTGGTCTCGGAAGTGGGCTATGTGATTCCCTTGGGGAAACAGGCGCAGCTGCGGCCATTTTTCGAGGTGCGTACCGGCGTTGAAAATCTTGTCCGCGCCGGTGCGGATTTTTCGTTTGGCCGCGTGGCAACGCGTGGTGAGCTTTTGGTCCGTGATCCCGTAACCGGCCACAGGTATCGCACCGTTCAGAATGATAAGATCAACGGGATGACGTTTGTTTTGGGCGGTGATGTTGCCAGGGTTTACGACAGCGTCTACCTGCCTGCGCCTGCGTATAGGCCGACGGATGAGCGTGTGCGCTTGCGGGCGGGGGTGCATTGGCAGGGCAAATCCGGGCGCAGCGGGTTTTACGGGCTGACCTGGCTGGGAAAAGAGTTTTCCACTCAGCCAAAGGGACAGCTCGTGGGGTCAATTCGCCTCAAAATCGCGCTCTGATAAACATCTACAGGTTGCGCTATCGAAATGATGCAATTCCGCGTCAGGATTTTTGCAACACTCCTGCAATTGGGGTGAAAACTGCCGAATCGCGATCTTGGCGGCGCGCATGTCCTCTGTTAACCTTTCACTAATAAAAAAACATGAGGCAGGCAGACAGGATATGAAAACGGGCTTTCGTGGCACGTTCGTCATCTCTTGGTCGCAAACGGAAGTGGACGGTTGGGCCGCCGCTCCGGTGTATTCTCTCAATGTGGGGGCCGCGTGGTCCTGGCGGGGGGATGCGGTCCGGGTGGATGGGCCGGGTGAGTTGTTGCGGCTTGAGCAGACAGACGACGAAATGAACATTCGCAGACGGGCATCACGCATGGTGCATCGGCTTGTGGGGGCGGCAATATCGGACCAGACCAGCATTGAAGGCGTCGAGCTGGATAAACCGGTTCTGGACAACAGTTTCGTGATCACCGACGGGTCGCAAAGCTATACAGTAACAATGATCGACGTCACTCCGGGCGCACCGCCACTGTTGATGTTCGTGAATGAGCTTCCTCCGCAGGACCGCGAGCTTTGGGTGGTACACCAGACCTATGATGCGCAATTGCGCGATCCCAAAGGCCCGGATTCCGGTGGGGTCATCTGTTTCACACCCGGCACACGGATTGACACCCCGGACGGCCCCCGGTTGATCCAGGATCTGCGGGAAGGCGATAAAGTCTGGACCAAGGATAACGGCGCGCAAGAGGTGTTGTGGATCGGCGCGCGCCGCATGACCGGCGCACGTCTTTTTGCCATGCCGCGCCTGCGCCCCGTGCGCATTCGTCCCGGCGCTCTGGGAATTGAACGCCCGGACGAAGAGTTGATCGTGTCGCCAGAACATCGGATGTTGGTTGCGGGACGCGTGGCGCGTGACCTGTTCAACACCGACGAAGTGCTGGTGCAGGCCAAGGACCTGATCAACGGGCGCAACATTGTCTCGGACAGCCAGTTGCGCGAAGTGACCTATATCCACCTTCTGTTGCCCGAGCACCAGATCGTGCGCGCGAACGGGGTCGAAACGGAAAGCTTCCACCCGGCGAATACGGCGCTTGCGACGTTGAGTGATGTGGACCGGGGGCGGCTGCTCGAACATCACCCGGAGTTTGAATATAACCCACAGGCATATGGCGGCTATGCGCGCCGCAACCTGTCGGAATCCGAGGCCGCGATCCTGATGCACGAAGCGGCCTGAGTACGCGTCGAATTTTGCTTTGGGGCAGAGCTTGACTCTGCTCCAAAGCCGTTTATAAGCCGTCCATTCATTGGTGTTGGTGGCCTCCGCAAGGAGATGCCTGTCGCTTTTCGAAGAGAGGACAACGCCCTTCATAGTCGCCCATTGCGGGCGTCGTTCCAAGAAGGAGATCAGCCGTGACCAAACGCACGTCTGCCAAGTACAAAATCGACCGCCGGATGGGTGAAAACATCTGGGGTCGTCCGAAATCCCCGGTCAACCGTCGCGAATATGGCCCCGGCCAGCATGGCCAGCGCCGCAAGGGCAAGCTCAGCGACTTTGGTATTCAACTGCGCGCCAAACAGAAGCTCAAAGGCTATTATGGCGACCTGACCGAGAAGCAGTTCCGCCGCATCTATGGCGAAGCCGAGCGTGTCAAAGGCGATACCGGTGAAAACCTGATCGGTCTTCTGGAACGCCGTCTGGACGCCGTTGTCTATCGTGCCAAGTTTGTTGCCACCGTGTTTGCCGCGCGTCAGTTCGTGAACCACGGCCACGTCAAGGTGAACGGCAAAAAGGTCAACATCCCCTCTTACCGTGTGAAAGAGGGTGACGTGATCGAAGTGCGTGACCGTTCCAAGCAACTCGCCGTTCTGCTGGAAGCCGTTGCGCTGCCCGAGCGTGATGTGCCGGATTACATGGATGTAGACCATTCGAAAATGACCGCCACCTTCGTGCGTACCCCGACCCTGTCGGACGTGCCGTATCCGGTGGTGATGGAACCGAACCTCGTGGTCGAATTCTACGCGAAGAACTAAGTTCTTCGACATCGAACAGAACAAGCCGCGACGGGACACCGACGCGGCTTTTTTCGTTTGGGGCCACGGAGTTGGTCCAAACCTGAAAAGGGTTTCCCCGTCGTGGATTGCGATCTATTACAAGAACCAAGGAGGCCGCGATGACCCAGATCCAACCCCAACCCGGCATCATGGAAATCGACCTTTATGTCGGTGGTAAATCCACGATTGCGGGCCGCGATGACGTCTTGAAGCTCAGCTCGAATGAAAACCCTCTTGGCGTGCCGGACAGTGCGCTGCGTGCCATGGTCGAGGCGGTGAAGGGCGCGCATCGCTATCCCTCTACCGATCATGCCGAACTGCGAGCCGCGATTGGCGAGGTTCATGGGCTTGATGCAGACAGGATCATCTGTGGGGTCGGGTCGGACGAGGTGTTGCAGTTTGTGGTCCAGGCTTATGCGGGTCCGGGAGACGAAATTATTCACACGGAACACGGGTTTTCCATGTATCCAATTCTTGCGCATATGGCTGGTGCGACACCGGTGAAGGTGCCCGAAAAAGACAGGGTAGTAGATGTGGACGCGATCCTGGACGCGGTTACGGAGCACACCCGGATCGTGTTCCTGACATGCCCCGGAAACCCGACGGGAACCGTGTTGCCAAATGCGGAAATCACCCGTTTGGCCGATGGCCTTCCCGCGCAGGTGATACTGGTCATCGATGGGGCCTATACCGAATATGCCGATGATTTCGATGGGGGCGCGCAATTGGCCTCTGAGCGCGATAACGTATTGATGACGCGCACGTTTTCCAAGATCTACGGGCTTGGGGGGTTGCGCATCGGTTGGGGATATGGCCCGCGTGACATCATCGACGTGCTTACCCGTCTGCGCCAACCCTTTAATCTGTCGGTGGTTCAACTGGCCGCGGCACTGGCCGTGGTTCAGGATCAGGACTGGGTGCAGAGCTGTGCGCGGATCAACGCTCAACAGCGTGCCCGCTTGTCTGGCGCATTGCGGCAATTGGGGGTGGCGTGTGACGATAGCCAGGGCAACTTTATCCTTGCTCGGTTCAAGAGCGAGGAAGAGGCGATTTCGGCGGATCTGGCGTTACAAAATGAAGGTATCATTGTGCGGCATGTGGGGGGATATGGCTTTCCTCAAGGGTTGCGGATCACCGTGGGTGACGACGCACAAACCAGTCGTGTGATCGACGCCTTGACCGGGTGGCGGGAGGCGAAACAATGACCCAAGTCTATGAACGTGTTGCGTTAATCGGCCTTGGCCTGATTGCGGGTTCTATGGCTCTGGCGATGAAGCGCGGCGGCTTGGCCGGGGAAATCGTCGGCTATGCCCGCACCCGGGACACCCGCGAAACCGCCGCCCGGATCGGGCTTGTTGATCGTGTGTGCGAAAGCGCGACCGAGGCGGTGAAAGACGCCGATCTTGTGGTTTTATGTGTGCCGGTTGGTGCCATGGGATCGGTCGCGGCGGAGATATCTCCGGCATTGAAGCCGGGCGCGACGATCAGCGATGTGGGGTCTGTCAAAAAGGCAGTGATTGACGCAGTTGGACCTCATCTCCCTGAAAACGTGCACTTTATTCCTGCGCACCCGCTTGCAGGAACCGAGCATTCAGGCCCCGAATCCGGGTTTGCCGAGCTTTACGACAACCGCTTCTGCCTCTTGGTTCCGGTGGAAGGCAGCGATGCTGACGCGGTTTCACGTTTGCGCAGCCTGTGGGAAGGGATCGGCGCGAATGTTGAGGAAATGGACGCCGAACACCACGATCTGGTGTTGTCCGTAACCTCTCATGCGCCCCACCTGATCGCTTACACAATGGTCGGCGTGGCGGATGATCTTCGCCGTGTAACCGACAGTGAAGTCATCAAATATTCCGCTGCGGGCTTCCGGGATTTCACCCGGATCGCGGCCAGTGATCCAACCATGTGGCGGGATGTGTTCCTGAATAACAAAGAGGCGACTCTGGAAATCCTGGGACGGTTCACGGAAGAGTTGTTTACCCTGCAACGGGCCATTCGCACCGGCGATGGTGACTTGTTGTTTGACTATTTCACCCGGACCCGCGCCATCCGTCGAGGGATCATCGAGGCGGGGCAAGACACGGATGAACCAGATTTTGGGCGTGGGCACGGATGAAAGTCAAGATTCTGATTTTGCTTTGTTTTTTTCCTGTTGCCGGGGCTACGGAGGCACCTCTCACCTCGCTGCGACCGATGGGGCGGGGGCTGGAAGCCGCTTCGGAAATCACCGGGGCCCCGACGGCCGAGAGCATTCGCGACAGGTCCCGCAACGGGCTGTTCCGATCTCTGCGTCCCAACCGTAGAACAGAGAAGGTGCGGCTGTTTGGGAGCCGAAAGAAGCGCCAGTTGGAAGCTGGAAAAGTCTGTGGTGACAGTGCGTTACAGGGGGAACCTGTCGGTCAGGTGACAGGCAGGCTGGCCGGGTGCGGCCTGTCTGACGCAGTCCGGGTGCGGTCGGTTGATGGGGTGGTGCTCAGCCAACCTTCCGTGATGGATTGCGCTACTGCTAAGGCATTGAAAACATGGATAAACAATGGTGTCCGCCCGGCCGTAAAACGGCAGGGGGGCGGGGTTTCGGGGCTGCGCGTTGCCGCGCATTATTCCTGTCGCACACGTAACAACAAGGCGGGGGCCAAAATCTCGGAGCATGGCCGCGGGCGCGCCATTGATATTTCGGCCATTCAATTGAAAGATGGAAGCGATATCAGTGTATTGCGGGATTGGGGGCGGGGCCGGAAAGGCAAGGCGCTTAGAAAAATGCACGCTGCCGCCTGTGGCCCCTTTGGCACCGTTCTTGGCCCCCAGGCCGACCGATATCATCAGGACCACTTTCATTTTGATACGGCCCGATACCGGTCGGGCAGCTATTGTCGCTAAAGGTTAACGGTGATCAGGAGCCCCCCATAGGGGGGGTGACTTTTGCGCAGCGGGGCGGCACAGACACGGCAGCGGCGTGGCACAGTAAATTTTACGTGAAATTTACTTACTCGACCGTGCGCCCCCCTCACGGGGTATTGGGATCGGGCGGGGTTCGCAGGTACCTGGCAACAGAAACCTGCACTTTCTCCCTGGATTGTTGTGATGAATAAAGCGTTTGGCCTTTGACCTGAGACCGGGAAAAGGGCGAAGGCAGCGCGACAGTTATGTGTTTCGCGCGTCCTGCCAAAAACCCGTGAGTCAGGTTTTTGACAGGACGCTTTTGGGTTCCGTAACGGCATCTTTGCGCCTTAAACCTTTGTTCATGGCTCGGGACTAGGTTTTAGCCATAGTGTTAAAACGCGGGGTAACGGTCATGGGGAC
>PDRZ01000026.1 GCA_002747035.1 Rhodobacterales bacterium | reverse complement strand
ATAGAGGTTCTTTGCCATCACGATCTCCCGCCTGTTTCTGGCGGAAGTGAATCAGAACAACGGCCCAAAGGGAAACCGCTAATTGAGTACAGACCCTAGTCCGGGTCAGATAAAAACGTGTGCCGTCAAGGTGCAAGCCCGTCCAGCACCGCCCGTGCGGCGCGCAGCCCGGGGTTTTCACCGCCCTTACCCAGCAGGGTCATCGTATCCCGCAAAGCCTGGCGTTGGGTTTCCGGCGCATCAAGAACCGATATGACGGCTTTGCTCAGGCACTCTGGCGTACAGTTTTCCGCCGTGCATTCGGGGATCGTTCGGGTGTCGGTCACCAGGTTCACAAGGGTGGGACTGTCCACGCGCACCAGCCGTTTCACGATCTGCCGGGTGAGCCAGTTGAAATCATAGCCGATGGCCATGGGCGTTTCCGCAGCCGCAAGCTCAAGAGAAACCGTGCCCGACGCGGCCAGCGCGGCATCCGCGGCGCGAAAGGCAGCGCGCTTGCGGGCGGTGAATTTCGCGTCCGATTGTGTGGTTGGGTCAAGCAGGATCGGTTGCACCGGCCAATCCGCCACCATCTCGCGCACCAGCCCGGCCACCGGGGCGGCCATGGGCAGCACTGCGCGCAGCCCCGGGCGCGCCATCGCAATCTGTTCCAGCGCCACGCCAAACCGTGGCCCCAGGCGCGACACCTCGCCCCTGCGGGATCCGGGCAGAACCAAAAGGAGTTCGCCATCGTCCACGCCCAGTTCGCAGCGAAAGGCCCGGGCCTCGGCCTCGCTGGCCACCGGTTCATTCACCACCGGGTGCCCCACGAAATCACAGCGCATTCCCTCCGCCTCCATATAGGGCGGCTCAAAAGGCAACAGCGCCAGCACTTGGTCGATGAACGGGGCCATTCTGGCCGCGCGCCCCGGACGCCAGGCCCAGACCGACGGTGCCACGTAATGCACGGTGCGAATTGCGGGGTTTGCGGCGCGCACCTCGCGCGCAACCCGCAGGCCGAAATCGGGGGCGTCGATGGTGATCAACACATCCGGGTCAAGGTCAAGCACCGCACGCACCGTCTGAGCCTTGCGGCGCAGCAGGTGGCGGTATTTCGGCAGCACTTCGGCCAACCCCATAACCGAAAGCTCCTCCATGGGGAACAGGCTTTCCAGCCCCTGACCCATCATCATGGGGCCGCCAACGCCATGGAATTCCACACCCGGTTCAAGCGCATTCAGCCCGGCCATCAATGCCCCGCCCAACCGGTCGCCCGAAACCTCCCCGGCCACAAGGAAAACCCGCGTCATGGGCGCACCCAGAGATACATGCCCATCATGTCCAGGATTTCGATCACCTGGGGCAGGTTCAACACCATCACCCCGCCCGCTTCGATCACAATACCATCCAGCCCGGCCCGCGCCGCCCCCATCGCCGTCGCGGGGCCGATGGTGGGCAGGTCGATACGCCGGTCCTGACCGGGTTTGGGGGCTTTGAACAGCAGTCCGCTGTTCGGGGCGTTGTGCGTCCGCGCGGCTGAAATCTGGTCCAGAACCGTCCCACTCGCCCCCCCATCAGGGTCGACAGCCTCAGCGCCCTCAGGCATGGACAGAGCAACACTGGCCAGCATCGCATCCGTCCCGCTTTCCACCTCGCGGGCGATCACGATGCCCTCGCGGATCACACAGGCCTGCCCCAAATCCTGTTGCCCCATTTCCTCAAGCACTTGCAGGGCGACGGCCACATCCGCCTCCGCCCCGGCCCCCGGTTGGGTCCGGGTCAACACCCCCGGCCGTGGCAACAGCTCGGGCGCGATGTCATGGGCTCCGCGTACCGTGAACCCCTTGTCCTCAAAAATCGAGACCACGGCGCGCAGGGCCCCGTCATCGCCCTGACCCAATGCCTGCATGAACACAGGCACAAGCGGCATCGTGGCCGCGTCGATCAGGGCCGGGTCAAGCGCCGGACGGGCCACGGCACCGCAAAAACAGACCTCGCTGACCCCGCGCGCGGCAAGGTCATTCAAAACCGTCCCCAGCGTTTCGACCCGGAACGCAAACTCCACGGGAACGCGGTCGGGCTCCGTGCCCTCAAGCGTACAGATCAGCGCCGTGTCAACAGCCCCGGCCACCACGGCGGGCAACTCCCCGCGCCCTGCGATCACGGCCAACATGCGTCTAACCCGGAGTCAGGAACGAACGGTCGCTGCTCGCTGTCACGAAATCCACGATCTGGCGCACATAGTCGCTTTCGGTCTCTTGCCCCAAACGGCGGGCGCGATCCTGAAATGTGCCTTCCCCCTGGGCCAGCATCTGGAACGCGGCGCGCAGCGCGGTGATGTCGGACCGATCCACCCCACGGCGTTTGAGCCCGACAAGGTTCAACCCGTCCAACTGCCCCCGCGGCCCCTGAACCAATCCATGGGGGATCACGTCATTTGTCACCATCGACAAGGCACCAATGATGGCCCCATCGCCGATCCGAACCCATTGGTGGATACCGGACAAACCGCCCACGATCACGTCATCGCCAATCACGCAATGCCCGGCAATGGCCGAACTGTTGACGATCACCACCCGGTCGCCCACCTGGGCGTCATGGGCGATGTGGCAGCCGGCCATGAACAGACCGTCATCGCCGACACGGGTAACACCGCCACCGCCCTTGGTGCCGGCATTCATCGTGACATGTTCGCGGATACGGTTGCGTTTTCCGATGATCAGCCGGGTTTTTTCACCGCGGAACTTCAAATCCTGTGGTACCTCGCCGATCACCGCGAAAGGAAACACCACCGTATCATCGCCAATCTCTGTGTCGCCGGTGACAACCACGTGGGATTTCAACACCACGCCCCGGCCCAGCCGCACCCCGGCCCCGACAAGACAGAACGGACCGATCTCACAGCCCTCTCCAATCACCGCGCCGTCCTCGATCACGGCGTTTGCATGTATCTGGCTCATCTCGGCTCAGTCCTTTGGCAAATCCATCATTGCGGTGAATTCCACTTCACAGACCAACTCGCCCTCAACGCTGGCCACGCCACCGAATTTCCACACCTTGCCGCCGGGTTTGCCGCGCAATCTGGTCACCTTCATCTCAAGCACATCGCCCGGCACCACCATGCGGCGGAATTTGCATTTGTCGATGGACATGAAATAAACCAGCATTTCGCGGTCCGCCATGTCAAGCGCCACGCCCACCATGACGGCGGCGGTCTGGGCCATGGCCTCGACAATCGTCACCCCAGGCATGATCGGTTTGCCCGGAAAATGGCCCTGGAAATGCGGCTCGTTCATGGTGACATTCTTGATCCCCAGCGCGCTTTGGATGCCGTCGATCTGTTCCACCCGATCCACCAAAAGGAATGGATAGCGATGGGGTATGATCCGCTGGATCAATCCAATGTCAGCACGTGCAAGCGTTTCGGTCATGGGTCACATTCCTTTGTCTTGTAAAGCGCCTGCGGCAGGGGGCACCCCACCGAACCGACCGGCACGCGGCCTCAGCAGGCACAGCCTTATCTCTATGCGTTTTCACGCGGGCAGGAAACAGGAAACCTTATCCCGGTGAGCAGGGATCATTCCGTCCCCCCGCCGGCACCGTTTGCATCGGATGGGTCCTGTGTCTCTGTGCCCTCGTCCGGTTCCACAGAGGTCCCAAGATATTCCCGCCCATCACCAATCGCCTCATCGATCCGCCGAACCGCCTCTTCGGTGACATCCACATGCGGGTCACGCAACAGAACGAACCGCCGGTCCAACATCACCTCGGCTCCGCTTTCGCGCATCAGGGTTTCCAGAACCGGCTGCGCAACGCTCAAAAACCGGCGCTGTGCGTTTTCGCCGGCATCCGCCAGGGCACGGGCCTTGGCCTCCTGTTCGCTGCGGATCTGCTGAACCTTGCGGTCGAACCCGTCGGCAGCGGCGCGGAATTCATCCGGTGCCATCGTCTTGCGCCGTTCCGTCAACGCCTTTTCCTCGGTCGTCAATTCGGCCTCGATCCGGCGGTTTTCCGCAGCCAGAACGGCACCCTCGGCCTCAACCTCGGTGGCCACGCGCCGCCCGAATTCCGTTTCGGCAAAAAGCCGCGCCGGATCTATCACCAGAACCGTGCGTTCGGACACGCTGAACTCCTGGGCCAGAACGGCAAGTGGCCACAGCATCACTGCCATGGCCACCAAAACTGTTTTGACACTGCTCCACATGGGTCGCACCAATCAGAACTGGGTCGAGATCGTCAGCTCGAACTCCTGTTCCTCGTCATACTGTTCTTTTTTCAGGGCATTGGACCAGTTCATGCGCAAGGGCCCAAAAGGGGTTTTCCAAAAGATCGAGATCCCCGCCACGTGGCGCATGGAACCGCCTTCGTAAAGCACATCGCTATTGACCGTATCCAGCCCCCAGACGGACCCGATGTCATAGAACAGCCCCCCGGTGATGCCGTATTCCTCAGGAAGCCCGATAGGAAACTGGGCCTCGAATCTGGCGGTGACAAACATGTTGCCGCCAAGCGCGTCATTGGCCCCTGTGACCGCATTATATTCACGCGGCCCGATCCCGTCGGGCGCAAACCCGCGAATGATTTCATCACTGAACAGGAACCGCTCGGTGACAAGGCTGGATTGCCCATCGCTATAGACAAGCGCCCCCCCGGCCAGCGACGCCCGCAACGTGATCTCTTCGTTGAAAACGCGCGTTTGGGCCACGATCTTGCCCCCGGTGCGCACGAAGGTGCCGTCGCCGCCCACACCGCCGAAATCCTGACCGAACCGCACAAACACACCCTTGTTGGGGTCAAGCCCGGTCCGGCGGGTGTCGTACGTCAGGTTGTAACCGATCGAGCTTGTCGTCCACGCGCTCCGCGCCGCCTCGTTGGCAAGGATCAGCCCGTTGCCAGTGTATTTGGTGATATTCGACTGACCCGCCTTGTAGTTCACCCCAAACCGCGCTCTTTCGCTGATCGGGAACTCAAGCCCGGTGGTCAATGAAAACATCTCGGTGTCATAAAGCGAATTGAACCCTTCCGTTTCGCGGTAAGACGCGTCGAAATGGAACTCCACATCACGGCCAAGAAAGGCCGGTTCGACAAAGCCGAACCCGTAAACCTTGTTATCCGTGGCCCCCGAAGCGGACAGGGACACTTTCTGACCCCGGCCCAGGAAGTTGTCCTCCTGGAACTTCACAACCAACCCAAACCCGTTGGACGACGAATAGGCCCCGCCAAAGGTCAGCGACCCGGTGCTCTTTTCTTCGACATCCACGTCCACGACCACACGGTCCGGCGAAGACCCCTCGCGCGCATTCACATCGGCCTTTTCAAAAAGCCCAAGCGCACGGATACGCTCGGCGCTTTCGCGGATTTCACGCGGGTTGAACGGGTCACCTTCGACGATACGGAACTGTTGGCGCACAACCCGGTCGAGCGTGGTGGCGTTGCCCTCAATGTCGATCCGCTCCACGAAAATCCGTTGCCCCCGAACCAGAACGAATTCGATGTCCAGCGTCAGGTCACGGTCATTCCGGGTGATCCGCGGTTCAACCCGAAGGAAATCAATCCCCTCGCGTACCGCGTGGCGCTCCATCCGTGCAATTGCGTTTTCAACCCGCGTTGGCGCATAAACCGCCCCCGACTTCAGGTTCTGAACCGCGTGGAATTCAACCTCGTCGGCCTCGTCCATTTCGCTGACCGTGGTGATTTCGCCAAAGCGGAACTGCTGGCCCTCTTCCACGTTGAAAGTCACGAAATACCCGTCACGTTCCCGCGCCAGTTCGGCATTCAACGCCTGAATGCGGAAATCAATATATCCACGGCTCAAATAGAAATCGCGCAGAACCTGTTTATCAAACTCCAACCGGTCGGCGACAAAAGTGTCCTGTTTGAACAGAACCCGCAGAACCCCGGCCTGTTTGCTTTCCAGAACCCGACGCAGACGACGGTCCGAAAACACCTGGTTGCCCACAAAGCTGATGCGCTCAACTTCGGTCAGACCCCCTTCGAAAATTTCGAAAACAAGATCGACCCGGTTGTCGCTGCGGCGAATGATCTTGGGCGAGACCCGCGCCGCCAGCCGCCCGTTCTGGGCATAGGCTTCGGTGATGGTCGCGGCGTCGCGTTCGGCCTTGGTGGGGCTGTAAACCAGCCGCGAACGGGATTCGATGAACCCGGACAGTTCGTCATCCTTGATCCGCCGGTTGCCTTCGAAACTGATGCGGTTGATCGTCGGGAATTCGCGGACCTTGATGACAAGCGTGTTGCCCCGTGGTTCAATTTCAACCGTTTCGAACAATCCGCTGCCCAGGATCCGCTGATAGGCGCTGTTCAGCGCGCCGCCGCTCACCGTTTGCCCTTTGGCGATTCCCGCATAGGACAGGATCGTACCCTGCTCCACGCGTTTGTTGCCTTCGATTTTTACCGATGTGAACCGGTAATTCTGGGCCTGTGCGTCCCCCGCACCTCCAAAGAAAACCGTTGATATTGCAAGGAAAACCGCCACCCAAAGGTTGCGAATGGATTTAGTTTTACCGCTCGGACCCGTTGTCAGGCCCCTCTTAATCTTTGTCATTTGGTCAACCCAGTCAGACACCCCGTTTGATGTTCTGACTAAAGCTATCCGAAAGGCTTGTCAAAAGCCCAAAAAAGGCGCGTGGGAAAAAAGCGCCTTTTCTCTCAATTTTCAAAGAGTTAGCCCGAAATCAAAGTGATCGTCAAAGTGATCCGACCCACGCCCCGGCCAAAAGCGCCACGGAGATTGTGGCAAGATACAGAATCCGATCCCAATTCAGATCCCAAAGCAGGTGCAATCCGCGATATCCGTTCTGAATGGTGTGCATGATACTGGTCCTGTCCGTGTTCCTTGACCCTGATCATGGGATGCGATTGTGGCGCGACTTGGGACGCAAACAAGGCAAGAATGTGACGATGCCCTCATGAGGATACGCCTCATGGGAAGAGCGCCGATTACACGGTCTCCACGCCCCTTTCGCAAACCGCCCCACGCGCCCCCCCATCAGGGGCACAGGAAATCGTTGCTCAACCCGAACAGCATGACCGACAGAACAAAGACAAGCCCGATGGTCACCAAAACGCCCATGATCTTTTCATTCGGCTTGCGCCGCGTCACCGCTTCGTAAGCGTAAAACACAAGGTGCCCGCCATCCAGAACCGGGATCGGGAACAGGTTCAGCAACCCGATTGCCGTGCTGAGGAACGCAATGAACCCGATGAATTCGGTCGGCCCCGCCTTGGCCATGGCCGAAGAGACCCGGGCAATCCCCACCGCACCACCAAGGTTACAGGTCGAAATCTTGCCCGCCACGATGTGATAAAGCCCCGACAGGCTTTGCGCGCCCACTTCATAGGTGCGCTGCACCGCGTTTCTGGCCGCCGCGCCAATCCCCATCGGCTCCATTTCAGGAGAGAAGAAAAGCCCATTGCCGATTCCGATCAACCACCGGGTTTCAAACGTGTTGTCCGGCTTGGGCAAATCCTTGCGTTGCGGCGAAATCGCAAACTGCATCACCTCACCATCACGCCAGACCGTCAACGCGACGGGGGCGCCATTAGAGGCCTCGACAATATCGATCAGCTCAAGAAAACGAACAATTTCCTGTCCATCCGCGCTCAGGATCACGTCGCCCACCTGCAACCCGGCCCTCTCGCCCGGCATCCGTTGGGAGACTTCTCCGATTCGCGATGGGAACAGGCGCGGACCCTGGACCTCGATCACCTGACCATTGCGCTCAACCTCATAAGGGATCAACGCCCCCTGCCCCGGCAACCCGTCCACAATCTCGCGCAGCCCGGTTTCGGGATAGTCGGTGCCAGCGATCTTCAGAATGCGATCACCGGGTTGAATCTCGATCCCCTCATAAGGAAGCGGGTACATGTCGACCACCTTGGGCGGATGACCGGGGGCCCCGATGAACAGGTAAAGACCAAACAGCACCACGATCGAGAAAATGAAGTTGAACAGCGGCCCGGCAAACACCGTTGCCGCCCGTGCCCAAAGCGGTGCCCCCGCCATGGTGCGGCGCAGATCCTCGGGCGACATCTCGCCCACGTCATCGCTTTTCCCGGCGCTGGCCGCATTGGCATCGCCAAGAAACCGCACATAGCCGCCCAAAGGGATCGCCGCGAGCTGCCATTTCGTGCCACGCCTGTCGTGGCGCGACCACAGGACCGGGCCAAACCCGATGCTGAACACCTCGGCAGAAATCCCCGACCAACGGCCGACGATGTAGTGACCATATTCATGCACAGCCACGATGACCGACAGGGCCACGACAAATGCAATCACGGCATGGGGAATCCCGCCTGCCATTTCGATGAAAGTCCAGATATCCAAAGCGCCTGCCTTTTTCTTTTGTTCTGTCTTGCCCCGTGCGTGACGGGGATACGATCAGGCGGCCAGCGCCGCCATCGCCTCACCGGCACGGATACGGGCCATGTGGTCCGCCGCACGGATATTATCAAGGGTCATGGTGGCATCAATAAGGCCGTTTTCGGCCTCAACCCGGGCCATTGCGGTCTCAACCACCCGGGCCATCTGGGTAAACCCGATCTCACCGGCGATGAACCCGTCCAGCGCCGCCTCCTTGGCTGCGTTGAACACCGCCCCCATCAGCCCGCCGCGCTGCATCACCTCCTGCGCAAGACGCAGTGCGGGATAGCGGCCCATGTCCGGTGCGCGGAAATTGAGCTGGCCCAGTTTTGCAAGATCAAGCCGTTGCACCGGCAGATCGCGCCGCTTGGGCCAATGCAGCGCATACCCGATGGCGTGGCGCATATCCGGCGCGCCCAGATGCGCCATCAGCGCGCCATCATTAAACCCGACCAGCGCATGCACCATGGATTCCGGGTGAACCAGCACTTCGATCTGTTCCGGGTCCACGCCAAAAAATTCCCGGGTTTCAATGACTTCCAATGCCTTGTTGAACATCGAGGCGCTGTCGATCGTGATCCGCTGTCCCATATCCCAATTGGGATGGGCGCTGGCCTGGGCCACCGTGGCGCTGGCCAGCTTTTCCAGCGGCCAATCGCGGAATGCACCACCACTGGCGGTGATGATGATCCGCTCGACCGCGGCCATGTCTTCGCCCACCAGCCCCTGAAACACCGCGGAATGTTCGCTGTCCACCGGCAGCAGGGTTGCGCCATGGGTCCGCGCCGTGTCCAAAACCAAAGCCCCTGCCGTGACCAGGGTTTCCTTGTTGGCCAGCGCCAGGGTCGCCCCCTGCTCCAGTGCTTTCAACCCGGGGGGCAGGCCAGCAGCCCCGACAATGGCACTCATTACCCAATCCGCAGGGCGGGTCCCCGCCTCTTCGATGGCCCCGGCCCCGGCGGCCACCCCGATCCCCGTTCCGTCTAACGCCGCGCGCAGATCGCCCAGCAACGCGTCATGCGCCGTGATCGCCACATCGGCGCGCAACCGCACCGCATCGGCCGCCAGCCGCGCGATATTGCGCCCGCCGGTCACCGCCACCACGTCATAGTCATCAGGGGTCCGCGCGATCAAATCAATCGTTGACTGCCCAATCGACCCGGTGGCACCAAAGATCGAAACGCGCCTCATAAAACGCCCACAAGCATCAACAGCCCAACCATCAACGCCGCGCCGACCATCCCGTCAAACCGGTCCAGCACACCGCCATGACCGGGAATCAGGTTCGAACTGTCCTTGACCTTCGTCCGACGTTTCAACGCGCTTTCGGCGATGTCCCCCATTTGCGAGGCAAAGGACAGGAACGGCGCAGCAATCACCAGGCCCATGCCATCCGCCAGAGCAAAACCCGGCACCAGCCCGACAAGAATCGCACCAATCCACCCCGCAACGGTGCCCGACCACGTCTTTTTCGGGCTGATCGCGGGCCAGAACCCGGGCCCGCCAAAGATACGCCCAGCAAAATACCCGGCCACGTCGGTGACCACGACCACCGCGACCAGAAACAGCGCCGGTCGCACGCCCTCATCCCGCAGCTCAACCAGAGCGAAAGACGCCAGGAAAATCGCCGCCGCATAAAGCGCCACGCGCACAGGCTCGCGCCCCGTGCGCCCCACCAGCACCACCAGCAGAACGCCCAACAGAATCGGCATCATGCCCAAGGGCAGGTAAAGCGCGACGGCAAAGACCGCCGCCGCCAGCGTTGCTTCCTGAATGGCTGCCGTGTCATGGCCCGGGCGGATCATCCGCACCAGTTCCCAGACCGACAGGCCGACAATCACAATGGCCAGCGCCGAAAACCACATGCCCCCGGCCCAAAGCGCCGCGCCACCAACGGCCAGCATGGCCAGCCCCGACCCGACACGCGGGCGAAGATCGCTCCAGATGCTCATGACTTAACCCCTCCGAACCGCCGGTCGCGCGCGCCGTAGCCGCGCAGCAGATCGGCGAAAATCTCGGCCGTGAAATCAGGCCATAGCGTATCAATGAATTCATATTCCGCATAGGCCGACTGCCACAGCAGGAAATTGGAAATCCGCGCCTCGCCGCTGGTGCGAATCACAAGGTCAGGATCGGGTAAAACACAAGTATCCAAATACTTTGGAAGCGTTTCTTCATCCACGGTTTCCGGGTCCAACACCCCTGCGGCCACATCCTGAGCCAACCGTTTGGTGGCCCGTGCCACCTCGTCCCGCCCGCCATAGTTCAGCGCGATGGTCAGATGCACCCGGTCATTTTCCGAGGTCAGCTCTTCCAGTTCGTCCATCAACCCGGTCAGCTTGTTGTCAAGCCGCACCCGGTCGCCGATGAACCGCACCCGCACACCCTCGACCTTCAACGCCTGGGCCTCCTTGGTGATATATCGGCGGAACAACGACATCAGCCCGGCCACCTCGACCTGGGTCCGTTTCCAGTTCTCGGTCGAAAAGGCAAAGATGGTCAAGTATTTGACCCCAAGACCGGGACAGGCCTCAACAATCTCGCGTACCCGCTTGGCCCCGGCATGGTGGCCAAACAGGCGCGGCCGTCCCCGTTGGGTCGCCCACCGGCCATTGCCATCCATGATGATGGCAACGTGGCGCGGTCCCTGACGGTCGCTGTCCTGGTTCGTTGCGGCCATGTGATCCGCTCCCCGGTTTGGTGATCAGACCTGCATGATCTCGGCTTGCTTGGTCTCCAGCGCCTGGTCCACCAGCTTGATGAACTTGTCGGTCATGTCCTGCACCTCGGATTCCCAGAATTTCTGGTCATCCTCTCCAAGGTTGCTGTCGGATTTGGCCTTCTTGATCTGGTCCATGCCTTCCTTGCGGGCGTTGCGCACCGACACGCGGGCGTGTTCGGCATATTGCGCCGCCACGCGAGTCAGCTCGCGACGGCGTTCTTCGTTCAATTCGGGGATGGGCAGCATGATGATGGTGCCGTTGGTCTGAGGGTTGATGCCCAGACCGCTGTTCATGATCGCCTTTTCTGCCGGACCGACCAGCGATTTATCCCAGATGTTGATCGTCACCATGCGCGGTTCGGGCACGTTCACCGTGCCGATCTGGTTGATCGGGGTTTGCGAGCCATAGGCGTCCACCATCACAGGTTCCAGCATATTGGCGCTGGCCCGTCCGGTGCGCAGGGATGAAAACTCGGTCTTGAGCGCGTTCATCGCCCCGTTCATACGCCGTTCCAGATCGTCGGTATCCAGCATGAATTCTTCGTCGGACATGGGTCTGCCTCCTCTTGGCGGGCCTGGTATGTGCCCTTTAGATGTGTCTACGCCGTTTCAGGACAAACTTGAAACACAGAATTTCCCGAAACGCGTGGGTCTTTGGGGCCTTAGCGGCCTCTGCGTCTTAGCCGCCCACCCTGGTATAGGTGCCTTCACCGGCCAGAATGCCGCGGAACCCGCCGGGTTCATCCAGGCTGAACACGATGATGGGCAGGTTGTTGTCCCGCGCCAAGGCAATGGCGCTGGCGTCCATCACCCCCAGACGTTTGGCCAGAACGTCGTCATAGCTGACCGTGTCATAGCGCACGGCATCGTCATGTTTCACCGGGTCCTTGTCATAAACCCCGTCCACCTTGGTGCCCTTGAAGATGGCCTGACACGACATTTCGCTGGCCCGCAGCGTGGCGGCGGTATCCGTAGTGAAATAGGGGTTGCCGGTGCCGGCGGCGAAAATACAGACCCGCTTTTTCTCAAGATGGCGCACCGCGCGGCGGCGGATATAGGGTTCACAGACCTGATCCATCGGGATCGCGCTGATCACCCGCGTGAAAACGCCAATATCTTCCAGGGCGCTTTGCATACCCAAAGCGTTCATCACGGTGGCGAGCATCCCCATATAATCGGCAGTGGTGCGTTCCATGCCCTGCGCGCTGCCCTGAAGGCCGCGAAAAATGTTGCCGCCGCCGATCACCATACAGATCTCGACACCAAGGTCATGCACCGATTTCACCTCTTCGGCGATTCGCTGCACCGTGGGCGGGTGCAGCCCGAACCCCTGATCCCCCATCAACGCCTCGCCCGAAATCTTGAGCATGACACGGTTGAATTTGGTCGCGGGCTGGTCGGCGTTGTCCATGCGTCTGGGCTCCGTATCGGTGTTGGAAAGCTGTGCGCAAAATGTCGTAAACCGGGGGCGGTTTCAATACGTGATTGTACCCTTGCACGATTTCTGCTGCTGCCTGCTTAATTTTCCCCGCGTTTCGGGGTAAATTGGCACCATGGTGCAACTTGATGACATTGATCCGGCGCGCCCGGTTCTGATTGCCGGGCCCACGGCCTCGGGCAAATCCGCGCTGGCGTTAGAGATCGCGCAGGTTCAGGGGGGCGTGATCCTGAATGCCGATGCGTTGCAGGTTTATGGCAACTGGGACGTGCTGACCGCCCGCCCCCCGGCGTCGGATCTGGCCCTGGCACCCCATGCGCTTTATGGTCACGTGGCCTGGGATCAGGAGTATTCCGTGGGCCATTGGTTGCGCGATCTGGCTCCGATGCTGGACGGCGACCGGCCCATTATCGTGGGCGGCACCGGGCTTTACTTCACGGCTCTGACCGAAGGGCTGGCCGACATTCCGCCGACCCCGGCCCCGATCCGGGCGGCGGCGGACAGTCTGCGCCAATCGGATCTTGAAACCATGCTGAACCAGTTGGACGCGCCCACCCGCGCCCGCATCGACACGCTCAATCCGATGCGGGTGCAACGGGCCTGGGAGGTGCTGCAAACCACCGGGCGCGGCCTTGCCGCCTGGCAGGATGATACACCACCGCCGCTGCTGCCGCTGGACCGGGTGACGCCGATCCTGTTTGACGCGCCGCGCGACTGGCTGACCGCCCGGATCGAACGGCGCTTTGACCTGATGCTGGCCCGGGGCGCGCTGGACGAGGCCCGTGCCAACCTTGCCACCTATGACCCCGCGCGCCCGTCCTCCCGTGCCATTGGCGCGCCCGAACTGATGGCCCATCTGAACGGAGAGCTGACGCTGGATCAGGCCCGAAAGGCCGCCACCATCGCCACGCGCCAATATGCCAAACGCCAACGCACATGGTTTCGCGCCCGTATGAAAAACTGGCTGCGCCACAGCCCCGGGATCTGATCGGAAACCTGAAACGGATCACCTGCGAAACATTCACAAAACGGATTTTTTCACGAGAATATATCGAAAAAAGGCGGGGCTAATTTACAAATACGAACAAAATCCCTATGGTCCGGCCATGACCAGTGTTGACCTGTCCAATTGCCCGACCCTTTCGCCGCTGGCCCGCAGTCTGGCCGGACGCCAGTGGCGGCTTTCCCTGCAACACAGCCGCAAACACGCCGTGATCCTGTGGATCACCCGGGGTCAGGGTCGCGCGGTGTTGCGCGGACGCGAAACCCGGTTCGGGCCGCACAGCCTGATTTATGTCCCGGCCAACACCCTGTTTTCGGTGGATGCCGGGGTCAAGCCCTTGGGCCATATCATCCGCATTCCCGACACAGATGCCACGCTCTCGGGCCTGCTTCCTGAAACCGAGGCGCTATTGCGGGTGCGCGACCTGCATGATCAGGCCGATCTGTCGCGCATGATTGAAACCGCGTCGATGGAATCAGAGATCCAGGAACCGCTGCATGAGGCCGCAATGACAGCCCATGTCGTGCTGATCGCGGTCTGGATGAACCGGGCGCTGGCCCAAAGACCTCCGGCACCGCCCGCCCGCGCCGACGCGCGGCTGGCGGCCCGGTTCTGTGATCTCGTGGTGCGCCACTATCGGTCCGGCCGCTCCATGGCGCAATATGCGGAGATCCTCGGCGTGACGCCAACCCACCTTGCCCGGTGCTGCAAATCTTCGGCCGGAACAAGCGCCGCCAACATCCTGACCGAACGCAGCCTGTACGCCGCCCGCGATCTGCTCTGCTCAACCGACCACCCCTTCCGCCAGATCGCCGCACATCTCGGATTTGGCAGCCCCGCCTATTTCACGCGGTTCGTGCATCACCACACCGGGCATTCCCCCACGGATCTGCGCCGCGCGGGTTAAAACACGCGACTCCACACGACTTGACGCAAAACCGGTTTTCATCGGGGCATAATCCCGCCCCCCGGGGCATGTCGCTTTTAAACTCTGAAAATGTCGCTTTTTTACCGGGAATACCGATA
The DNA here is from genome assembly GCA_002747035.1 of Rhodobacterales bacterium. Lineage (GTDB taxonomy): Bacteria > Pseudomonadota > Alphaproteobacteria > Rhodobacterales > Rhodobacteraceae. Next base: position 50,908 of record PDRZ01000026.1, on the reverse strand, counting down.
CCCCTCATTGACGCGCGGGAAAAAAACGTGCCGAATGAAACAGGAACACGACAAAAGAGGGATCACATGCGGCATGTCCGGCTCCGACCACCCGGGGCCGCAAAATGAAATGTCGCGAACCGGCAAAAGCCGGGCAAAACCACCTAAAGCGTTTCTGCATTACGTTGAACCAGCGTGATGTGGAAAATGCCGCGCAACATATCAGGAGTGTGGGCGCTTCCAGCTATTGCTGTGACCCAGCAATACCCGGAAACGCTTTAAAGCGTCCTGCCAAAAACCTGACTCACGGGTTTTTGGCAGGACGCGCGAAACACATAAATGTCGCGCTGCCTTCGCTCTTTTCCCTGTCTCAGGTGAAAGGGCGAACGCTTTAGAGAATTCAAGTGTCACAGGGAGATAATGATGACGCCCCCCACCACTCACAAGTCCATCCATCCAGCCGCCAGGATGTACGCCAGGGAACACAAGGCCGGTCTGCTTGACCGGCGCGAGTTTCTGGCCCGCACCACCGCATTGGGTCTGAGCTCGGTCGCGGCCTATGGGCTGATTGGTGCCGAACCGGCCCAGGCGGCAGGCCAGGCCCGGAAAGGTGGCTCTGTACGGATGCAGATGGAGGTGCGCGCCCTCAAGGACCCGCGCACTTATGACTGGACCCAGATCGCGACCTACACCGCCGGCTGGCTGGAATATCTTGTTGAATACAACAGCGACGGCTCCTTTGAGCCCATGCTGCTGGAAAGCTGGGAAGCCAATGACGACGCCACCGAATACACGCTGATTGTGCGCAGGGGCGTCAAATGGAACAACGGCGACGATTTCACCGCCGAAGACGTGGCCCGCAATATCGAAGGCTGGTGTGACAAGTCGGTGGAAGGCAACTCCATGGCCGCCCGCATGGGTACGCTGGTGGATGCGGAAACCGGCAAGGCGCGCAAAGGCGGCATCACCGTTGTCGACAGCCACACCGTGAAGCTGTCCCTGGCTGGCCCCGACATCACCATCGTTCCGGGCATGGCCGACTATCCGGCGGCCATCGTGCATAGCTCGTTCAATGCCGACAACATGCTGGGCAACCCGGTCGGCACCGGCTACATGAAACCCGAAAGCCTCGAAGTGGGCGTCAAGGGCGTGCTGGTACGCAACGAAGACCACGACTGGTGGGGCTATGCGGCGGGCAAAGGCGGTCATCTGGATCGGATCGAATTCATCGATTACGGCACCGACCCGGCGGCCTTCGTTGCCGCCTTCGAGGCCGACGAGATCGACATGAACTGGGAATCCGAGGGCGAGTTCATCGACATCATGGATTCGCTTGGTCTGACCAGATCGACCGTGGTTTCGGGCGCAACCATCGTGATCCGTCCCAACCAGCTGGCTGAAATCGACGGCAAGACGCCTTATGCGGACAAGAAAGTACGCCAGGCGCTGCAAATGGCCATCGACAACAATGTCTGTCTTGAGCTGGGCTATGCCAATAACGGTCTGACCGGTGACAACTGTCACGTGGGTCCGATCCACCCGGAACATGATCCCGCCGTGACCCGCACGCCTTATGATCCGGTCAAGGCCAGGGCGCTGATGGAAGAAGCGGGTATGCTGGATTTCGAACATGAAATCATCTCGATCGACGGCGGCTATCGCAAGGATACCACCGATGCGGTGGCGGCCCAGCTGCGCGATGCAGGGTTCAAGGTCAAGCGCACCGTGATGCCCGGCTCGACCTTCTGGAACGACTGGGCGAAATACCCCTATTCCTCGACCAACTGGAACCACCGCCCGCTGGGGACACAGGTTCTGGGCCTGGCTTATAAATCGGGCGAGGCCTGGAACGAATTTGGCTGGTCCAACGCCGAATTCGACGCGCTGCTGGCCAAAGCCAACAGCCTGGCCGATGCCGACAAGCGCCGCGAGGTGATGGGCCGGATCCAGGCCATCATCATCGACGAAGGCGTCGCCTGCCAACCCTACTGGCGCTCGATCCAGCGTCACCACAAGGACACTCTTGTGGGTGTGGATATGCACATTGCCTATCTGCCGCAGATCTACAAATGGGGCATCAAGGCCTGATGTAACCCAACCGGCGTGCGGGGGTCTCCGCGCGCCCTTTTCGTCCGGTGGCAGAGGTGCGCCGGCAAAAACGGACGGGGGGCGTTCAGGAAACCCGCCATTCACCAACCTGACAGGGGCTCCCCATGGGACTGTTCATCTTACGCCGGTTAGGGGTCATGCTCCTCACGGCGCTATGCCTGACGTTCATCGTCTTCTTCCTGACCAACCTTTATCCGAACCTGGAAAAGCTTGCCAAAACCCAAGGCAACTTCCGGATGTCGGATGAACAGGTCGAAAGCTATCTCGCCAACCGGGGGTATCTTCAACCCCTGCCGGTGAAATACGGCCAATGGCTGGGCGTGATGCCCGGGTTTGTTGGCGAACCGAACGACGACGGCAAGGTACTGGGCCGCTGTATCCGCCCTGGTATGACACCGGAAGAGGCACCGCGGTTCTGTGGCATCCTTCAGGGGGACTGGGGCCATTCCACCGTTTTCAGGGAATCGGTGACCAGGATCATCGGCGTGCGCCTTGGGCTGACCGGCTGGCTCATGCTCTGGGTCATGCTGCTCATGGTGCCGTCGGCGCTGATCGTCGGGGTGCTGGCGGGGATGCGCGAAGGGTCGGCCACCGACCGCACCCTGTCGACCTTTTCCATCGCCACCACGGCCACGCCGGAATACGTGTCGGGGGTGATCTTCATCGCCTTGCTGGCCAGCTCACGCTTTGGCCTCTCGCCGATGCTGGCCGAGGCCGGGCTGATCGAAGGCAGGACCCTGTTCAAGGGCACCGCCACCTCGGCCATGGACGGCGCGAACTTCAACAACTTCTTCCTGCCGGTGCTGACCATTTCGCTTTATGGCATGGGCTATATTGCCCGCATGACCCGCGCTTCGATGGCCGAGGTGATGACAGCGCAATATATCCGCACCGCACGGCTCAAAGGCGTCAGCTTTCGCAACATCGTCATGAAACACGCCCTGCGCAACGCGCTGATCGCCCCGTTTACGGTGATCATGCTGCAAATCCCGTGGCTGTTGAACGGCGTGGTGATTGTTGAAACGCTCTTTAACTACAAAGGCTTTGGCTGGACCCTGGTCCAGGCGGCGGGCAACAATGACATCGAACTCCTGCTTGGGGTGTCGGTGGTCTCTGTTGTCGTTGTTCTCATGACACAGCTGATTTCCGATATCGGCTATGTCTTCCTCAACCCGCGCATCCGCGTATCTTAAGCGAGGGCTTAGATCATGGATATGGAACCTCTTACCTGGTTTGGTGCCTATGGCGCGGGCTTTGGCCTTCCTCTTGCAACCCTTGCCGCGATTGCCCTGCTGACCGGTGTCTGTGCCATGCTGCTGGCGGTGGCAGCGTCGCGGCCCCGCACCGCCTTTGTGATCGCCAATGGCATGGCGGTGCTGTTCCTGCTGGGCGTCGGGTTTACCTACGCATTCGGCGTGTTTGCCCACGGCGGCAACCTCATCCCCATGGCACGCATGATCAACGTGGTGATCGGCATTGCCACGATTGGTGGCTTCACGGCGGCATTGGCGTGGTTCATGGATCAGTTCTTTGACGATCCGGTGGCCATGCTGACCACCCTGTTCAAATACGCCATCACCGGCATTGCCGCGCTGATCGGACTCTGGCTGGTCTGGACCCTGCTTTTTGCCGGGACTGGGTATCGCGATGCGGTGGTGGCCATGGGCGACGACCTGCCCCCGGCGGAAGAGCTGGACCGGATGCGCCGCCTGAGCGTGTTACAGGGGCGCGGCATCATGGTGTCGATCTTGATGCGCTTCCTGCCAGTCTGGATCGCGCTCATCGCGCTCTTTTCCCTGTCCATCACCTTTAAACGGCGGCTTGGGCTTTATGGCAAACTGTTTGACAGCACCATTGGCATGATCGGCTTTGGTCTGGTGATGTTCTGGGTGTTCACCGCGGTCTTTGTTGGTCTCTTTGACTGGATCACCACCCATGATGCGCTGGGCCAGCTGTCGGGGATGAAGAACAAACTGCCCGGCACGCCCATGCGTGGTGCCGGGGCCGGGGATTACCCCTATTACCTGCTGGGTGGCGATAACCTGGCGCGTGACGTGTTCTCGCGCATGGTGGCGGGGTCAACCATCGTGATCGCGATTGCGCCGCTGGCGACGCTGTTTGCCTTCATGGTCGGGATCACGCTTGGGCTTCCGGCCGGGTATTACGGAGGCAGGCTGGACACATTCCTCAGCTTCCTCGCCAACCTGATCCTCGCCTTCCCGGTGATCCTGTTGTTCTATCTTCTGGTGACCCCCGAGATCATCAAGACCGGCCTGCCCAACTTCATGGCAGTGGTGCTGTTTGTGTTCCCTCTGGTCTTCGTGGCCGTGCTGATCCATTCCCGGTTCCGCACCCAGCCGGCCAAAAACATGCGCAACCTGCTGATCACCATGGTGCCGCTGTCGCTGCTCTATCTGATGATCATCTCGCAAAAGGGCACGCCGGTCCATGTCTGGCCCGCCTTTGCCGATCCGATTTCGATCCCCGGCGGGATCCTGGTGGTGTTCGTGTCGGTGGTCTTTGTCAATTCGCCCACGGTGTTCCGTATCGTGCGCGGCCTGACGCTTGATATCCAGACGCGCGACTACGTCGCGGCGGCCCAGACCCGGGGCGAACGGCCATGGTACATCATGCTGTGGGAAATCCTGCCCAATGCGCGCGGGCCTCTGATCGTCGATTTCTGTCTGCGGATTGGCTATACCACCATCCTTCTGGGGACGCTTGGCTTCTTTGGCCTTGGCCTGCCTCCGGAAAGCCCGGATTGGGGGTCAACCATCAACGAAGGCCGTAAACTGCTTTCGATCTATCCGCACCCTGCCCTGCCGCCTGCCTTTGCGCTTCTGACCCTTGTTCTGGGTCTGAACCTGCTGGCCGACGGTCTGCGCGAAGAATCGCTGCGCGACTGACGCACGCCCCGGGCGGCGGACCTGCCTGCCGCCCCAATGCAAAGATAAAGAAACGGAAAACGGGAAGAACGCCAGTGGTTAATCCGACCCAAGGTTTGCAAACGTCACCAAGGGGTGCCCTTGCGGTGCCCCTTTGCGGCGCAAAAGTCACCCCCCCGTTTCTGCTCCAACAGGGAAAAGTTAATGTCTAAGATTCTGGACTATCAGGGCCCCATCCTTGAAATCGACAAACTCTCGATTTCCTTCTTTACCCGGCTGCGGGAAATCCCGGCGGTGATGGATTTTTCGGTCAAGGTGGCCCCCGGCGAGGCGGTCGGCCTTGTTGGCGAATCCGGCTGTGGCAAATCCACCGTGGCGCTGGGCATAATGCGCGATTTGGGCAAGAACGGCCACATCGTCGGCGGGCGGATCAAATTCAAGGGCCGCGACATGGCCCAGATGTCCGACGAAGACCTTCGCGATATTCGTGGAAACGAAATTGCCATGATTTATCAAGAGCCTATGGCCTCATTGAATCCCGCCATGCGGATCGGCAAACAGTTGATGGAAGTGCCGATGATCCACGAAGGCGTGACCGAGGAAGAAGCCTGTCAACGCGCACTCGAGGTGGTCACGGACGTGAAACTTCCCGACCCCGAGCGGATTCTGAAATCCTTCCCTCACCAGCTCTCTGGCGGACAACAGCAACGCATCGTCATCGCCATGGCCCTGATGTCCAAACCTGCGCTGCTGATCCTGGATGAACCCACCACCGCGCTTGACGTGACGGTCGAAGCGGCGGTGGTCGAACTGGTCAGGGATTTGGGAAAAAAGTATGGAACATCAATGCTTTTCATCTCCCACAACCTTGGGCTTGTGCTTGAAACCTGTGACCGGATCTGTGTGATGTATTCCGGCGAAGCGGTCGAACGCGGTGACATCGAAACCGTGTTCAACAACATGCAGCACCCCTATACACAGGCGCTGTTCCGCTCGATCCCCCTGCCCGGTGCGGACAAGAACGCCCGCCCGCTGGTGGCGATCCCCGGCAACTTCCCCCTGCCCCATGAACGGCCTCCGGGCTGTAACTTTGGCCCGCGCTGCGACTATTTCGAAGAGCGGCGCTGTGATCAGGGGTTCATTCCCATGGAGGATGTCGAAGGCGACAGCACCCATGAAAGCCGCTGTCTGAAATATCAGGAGATTGATTGGAACGCGCCGATAACCGTCGGAGAAAAAAAGGAAAAAGCGGAAATCGGCAAGGTGGTTCTGAAAATGGACAACCTCAGGAAATACTACGAAGTTGCGGCCAACGCCCTGTTTGGCGGAGGCAACAGGAAGGTGGTGAAAGCCAACGAAACCCTGTCATTTGAGGCCCATGAAAGCGAAACCCTGGCCATTGTCGGGGAATCCGGGTGCGGTAAATCCACCTTCGCCAAGGTGCTGATGGGGCTGGAAACCGCGACGGATGGCGAAATCCTGCTGGATGGCAACAATATCGAGGCGACGGCGATCCAAGACCGCGACACCCAAACCGTCGCGGATGTTCAGATGGTGTTCCAGAACCCGTTCGACACGCTCAACCCCTCCATGACCGTTGGCCGCCAACTCATTCGTGCGCTTGAGATTTTCCAAATTGGCGACAATGACGACGCCCGCCGCAACCGCATGTTGGAACTGCTCGATCTGGTCAAACTGCCCCGCGCCTTTGCCGACCGTATGCCCCGACAATTGTCGGGGGGCCAGAAACAGCGCGTGGGCATCGCCCGTGCCTTTGCAGGTGGCGCCCGGATCGTGGTCGCCGACGAACCCGTATCGGCGCTGGACGTGTCGGTTCAGGCGGCGGTGACCGATCTGTTAATGGAAATTCAACGCGAAGAGAAGACAACCCTGCTGTTCATCTCGCATGATCTGTCGATTGTGCGCTATCTCAGCGATCGGGTCATGGTCATGTATCTTGGACATGTGGTGGAACTGGGCAGCACGGATCAGGTCTTCGCGCCCCCCTATCACCCCTATACCGAAGCGTTGCTGTCGGCCGTGCCCATTGCCGACACGAAGATCGAAAAGGAACATATCGTGTTGGAGGGAGATATCCCTTCGGCCATGAACCCGCCGCCGGGCTGTCCGTTCCAGACGCGGTGCCGTTGGAAGGAAAAGGTGGCCGGGGACTTGTGCGAACAAGAGGTGCCCCCCGTGCGTCATCTGGCCGATGGCCATCAGGTCAAATGCCACCTGGCCGACGATGTGCTTGGTGAGATGACCCCTGTGATCAAAATCCCTGAGGCCGCCGAATAGGGTCACACGACATCCATGCCGGGGCGACAAGGCGCGTCCCGGCAAATTTTCCCTTGATGGTTACATGTGCAACTATCATGACAAGGTATCTCCCGAGGAAAGGACAGACCATGAAGATCGAACAAATTCACCACGTCGCCTATCGCTGCAAGGATGCCAGAGAAACCGTTGAATGGTATCAGAAAATGCTGAATATGGATTTCATCCTGGCCATTGCCGAAGACCACGTTCCTTCGACCCATGAACCCGATCCCTACATGCATATTTTCATGGATGCGGGCAATGGCAACGTTCTGGCCTTTTTCGAACTGCCAACCAAGCCGGAAATGAGCCGCGATCCAAACACACCGATCTGGGTTCAGCATATCGCGTTCAAGGTCAAAGACCGCGCTGAACTCATTGAATTCAAAGAACATCTTGAAGCAGAAGGTGTTGAGGTTCTGGGCGTGACCGACCACTCGATCTTCCACTCGATTTATTTTTTTGATCCCAATGGCCACCGCGTCGAACTGGCCTGTCCCGATCCCGAAGAAGACGCCATGCTTGCGCGCCTGAACGAGGTCAAGTGGGACATGCTGGACGAGTGGAGCAAGACCAAGAAGGCGCCAAAACATGCCGAATGGATGCACAAGAAAGAACTGAGCGACGTCTGATCGCCCTTTTACCTTTCCCGGAAATGCGCCGGGGCTGGTGTTGTCCCCCGATGGGGGGCAACGCAAACGTCAGCGCCCGCTATCGCGCCCGGCCCGTTCCCTGACCGATCCCGCCTCACTCGTCCAAAAGGTGTTCGTACCGCTTGTCGGTCAGGGTTTTCATGAACGCGACCAAGGCGTCGATCCGTTCATCTTCCAACGCCGGACCGTGGGTCAGCTCTTTTACCGCCAATGTCTGTGGCACTTCCGGATTTCCGAACACCTTGCCCGTTTCCGGGTTGATCTGACGGGCCTCGGCCTTGCTGTTATAGCGGTTGTAGAACAGCACCACGGTACGCAAATCCTGAAACACCCCGTTGTGCATATAGGGCCCGGTGACGGCGACATTGCGCAGGGTCGGGGTTTTGAACTTGCCCATCTGCCCTTCGGGGTCCACATGAGGATTGGCCGCCAAGCCTTTGTCCAGGGTGCCTTTTGCGCCATTCACCGCGCGCAGCTTATGGTTTACTGGCACCCCGATATTGTGGTATTGATAGTCGGTGAAGGTTTCCCGTTGGTCCATCTGGCTGGTCCTGAGCTGGTGGCACAGGTTGCAATTGGTGAACTGTTCGGAAAAGAACAATAACCGCCCCAACTCTTCCTCTCGGGTAAACGCCACTTCGCCACGCAGGTAGCGGTCGTATTTTGAATCGAACGGCGCAAAAAGGTCGGTACGTTCAAAGGCTGCAATCGCTTGGGTCATCGCCCGATAACCACGCTCAGGGTCGCTCAGGATTTCTTTTGCAAACAACGTGTTGAAAGACTGAACATAGTCTGCGTTTTCCTGTATCCGCGCCACAACGCTGGCCTTGTCAGGCATTCCCATTTCGATGGGGTTCAAAGGTGGTCCGCCCGCCTGCCCCTCAAGGTCCGGTTCGCGCCCGTCATGGAACATCCCCCCGAAATAGCTGCCGTCCGCGTCCTGACCGAACCGCGGGCTAAAGACGCCATAGGCCACCGTCGGCGCGTTGCGATCCCCAAATGACACCCCGTCATCGCCAAGCGACGCCATACGCCCTACATCCGTTTCCCGCGGGTCCACGAACCCATGGTCGGGGTCATGACAGGTGGAACAGGACTGGGTGCGGTTCCTGGACAGGTTTTCGTCGAAAAACAGAGCCTCCCCAAGGGTTTCCAGACGTGGGTATGGGTCGGCCAACAAAGGCGATGCGATGACGGTTGCAAGAGTCAGGATCAGGGGGCGCATGATGTTCACTTCCTTTTGGTGCCCGTGTCGTGCCACGCGCTGCGCCTCCTTGCTTTGATTTCGGTCAATAGTAAAGTGTTTTGGTCAGAAACCTCTAACTGCCCCAGATCTTGCGCACATAGTTTCTGGTTTCGCGATAGGGCGGCACGCCCCCGTGTTTCTCGACCGCTCCGGGGCCGGCATTATACGCCGCAAGGGCAAGCCGCCAGGACCCGAACTTGCGATACTGTTGTTTCAGGTAACGCGCGCCGCCGTCGAGATTTTCATGAGGATCGCGCGGGTTGACCCCCAGAACCCGGGCCGTGCCAGGCATCAACTGGGCCAACCCAATCGCCCCGGCGTGGGATTTCGCATTGGGTTTCCAGTTGGATTCCTGTTGAACGAGGCGCAGAAACAGGTCCTCGGGCACACCGTTCCGCCGCGCCGCTTCCCGCGCCATCCCAAGATAGATGCCGCGATACTTGCCGCGATAGGCCGGGGAAGACCCGTGTTTTGAAGGCGTTACAATGGATTTGGGTCTAAGACGAACCGAACTCTTGTATTGGGTGCTCGCCCGCGTATCCAAAACTTTCTTCTGCGACCGGAATACCGCACTGCGTGATTTCGAACTGAACAAATCCGCATAGGCTGTGGCCGGCATCACCACCGCCACCAAACCCGCAATCAATAAACTCTTACGCATTGCCCAATCTGCCCCCAAAGCGATTTCTGCGCACAATATATGGAAACCTGTCGATTCTTCCAGATGTGGCGGCCAAACTCGCAAGCAAAAGCGCAGAACCGCTGATTTTCGCTTTCCTTCATGGCGCTGGGGTGTTGTAACCTGCCCTGAATGACAGGGGATTCTTGAGGAGAACAACATGGCCGGTTCGATTAACAAGGTAATTCTGGTGGGCAATCTGGGCCGTGATCCCGAAGTGCGGACATTCCAGAACGGCAACAAAGTGTGCAATCTGCGTATCGCCACGTCGGAAACCTGGAAAGATCGTAATACCGGCGAACGCCGGGAACGCACCGAATGGCACTCGGTTGCCATTTTCTCCGAAGGTCTGGTGCGGGTGTGCGAACAATACCTGCGCAAAGGGTCCAAGGTCTATATCGAAGGCCAGCTTCAAACCCGCAAATGGCAGGACCAGAGCGGTCAGGATCGCTATTCCACCGAAGTCGTATTGCAGGGCTTCAACGGCACCCTGGTGATGCTTGACGGCCGTGGCGAAGGCGGCGGCGGTGGTGGCGGCGGCAACTATGGCGGCGGCGGTTATGGTGGCGGCGGCTATGACAGCGGCCCCGGACCCCAGGGTGGCGAAGCGCCCCAGGGCGGCGGCAGCGATTTCGATGACGAAATCCCGTTCTGACCCCTGTCCCAAACCCCCGAAAACCCTTGCAAATCGGGCCGCATTTCGCGGCCCTTTTTCATGCCTCCCGTTTCGTACGTCGTCACATCACAGTAAATCGGCGAAATGCGGGATCATCTGCGCCTTAAGCAGTTTACCCGTAGGAGCGGCAGGCAGATCATGCGCCACGATGATACGCGCCGGACGTTTATAAGGGGCAAGCTTATCCTTGAGGAAGGTTTTCAATGCCGCCTCGTCCACCGTAACCCCGGGTGAAACCTTGACGAACCCAAGCACCTCTTCGTTCCCCTCAACAGCACGACCCACCACGGCGGCGACAATCACGTCGGGATGTTCGATCAAGGCCGCTTCAACCTCGACCGGATACACGTTGAACCCCGAACGGATGATCAACTCTTTGCTGCGGCCCGAAATATGCAGCCGCCCCTGATCGTCGATCCGCCCAAGATCGCCGGTGCGAAAAAACCCATCTTCCGTGATCACCTCTGCCGTTTGATCCGGATCACGGAAATACCCCTGCATGATCTGCGGTCCAGAGACCTGAATTTCGCCAATTCCCTGTTCGGGATGGGACCCGGGTGCCTCCATATCAATGCGCAGCACCGATCCCTTCATGGGCAGCCCTACGCTGACATCCGGGTCGCCCAGTTCACTTTTCGTGGCACAGACCCCGGCGGTGGTTTCGGTCAACCCATAACCGTTCTGCAAGGGAATGCCGTAAAACGCTTCGGCTTCGCGTTTCCAGGCGGGGTCAAGCGGCGCGCCCCCCGAAGACGCGAACCGCATCAGCGCCTGATCACAGGTTTCATGCCCCCGCTCCCGGGCATAATGAAACAGGTGGGCGTGCATCTGCGGCACGCCGGAAAACAGGGTCACATCCGTATTCAGCGCCTCATAAAGCCGCGCCACGTCGAATTTCGCCTCAAGCCGCATCGCACCGTGTGCCATCGTAATGGCCAAAAGGGTGACAAGCCCGAACACGTGGCTGAGCGGTAAGGCAAGGAACGACATGTCGCCGGGATGGATACCGCGGAATTCAACCGACGCCTCGGCCCCCGCGATCAGGTTGCCATGGCTCAACATCGCCGCCTTGGGGGCACCGGTTGTCCCCGATGTGTAAAGCAACAAGGCCGTGGCGCTTGCACCGGCTGCAACCGGTTCCGGAACCGACCCGTCGCGCGACAACACACCAACAGCGCCATAGGCCCCCGCATGAGAGACCGCGCCGCGCGCCCCGGCATGATCGCGGGCCATGGCGGACACATCCGTGGTGAACACCACCGCCGAAGGATCGGAATGGGCGAGGATCCGATCCAACTCTGCCCCCGTAAGCCGCGCATTTATCATGACCGCCGCCGCATCCAACATGCCCGTGGCAAAGAAGAACGACAGCGCAGAGATCGAGTTTTCAAGCATGATGACAACACGGTCCCCCGGTCCAACGCCTGCGTTCGCCAACACCACCCGGGCCTCTTGCGTGGCCTGCCACAGCCCGGACCAGGTCGCGCGCCGGTCGCTATGATCAATCAGGGCAAGCTTGCCCCCGCAATTCTCATGCGCCTCTCGCAACAGTTCGTGTACACGCTCCATCCCGGCACTCCTCCCTGGTATCTCCGGGTCTACAATGGTGCCGAACACCGCGCCCTGTCACGTGCAACAGCGGCAAATTCCGTAAGGTTACAAACCGGGTTGCAGGGATCATGCACGCCACACGCGCGGCGCATACCACGACCGTCGGGTCCAGCGTGGCCAAGAGCTGGACGACATCAACCTAGCGCTTCAAACCCTCAACTGGCCGCCGGAATTTTGATTTTCGCGATGGCTGGGGGACACCCTTAAAGGTTTCCCGAACCTATAAGCAACTCCCCAAATCCGCTCTGAACGGCGGTGAATGCGTAACGACACGGGGGCTGAATGGTGGGTCGTGAGAGGCTCGAACTCCCGACATCTTCGGTGTAAACGAAGCGCTCTACCAACTGAGCTAACGACCCGAGTGAGGGGTGATTACCCAACCCCTCCGCCGCTTGCAACCCAAAAATTCGCCAAATTTCACATCATTCCGCGTGACGTGTTTCTATGCCGTTGCGCAAAATACTGACGGTGCCCTGGCTGCGGTCCTGTTTCTCCATCTGCTCAAGATCAAGCCCAAGCACAATGGCGCGCAGGATGGTCAAGGTGATTCCGTGCGAAACGATAAGCGCGGGTCCGGCAAGCTCATCCAGAAAGCGCCCCACACGATCCCGCATCGCGGCCTCGGTTTCCCCCGGGCTGGACAGGCAAAACGCAACGATTCCCATGTTTTCAAACCGTGCGGGATCGCTTGCCATGACATCTGCGTAAAGTTGACCTTCCCATGCGCCAAGGCAGACCTCCTTGAGCCGGTCGTCGAACCGGGGTGTAATCCCCAAAGGCCCAAGCGCGAGTTCTGCGGTTTGCCGGGTCCGTTTCTGGGGACTTGAATAGCAGCGCATTCCGGCGGGAAGCCCAAGCCGGACAAGGATACCCGCCTGAGCCTTTGCATGAGATTCTCCCAAACGGGTCAGGGTCGACTCCCTTTGCCCTTGTATCCGGCGTTCCCGGTTCCAATCGGTTTGGCCATGGCGAAGCAGGTAAAGCGGCGGATAGGTCATAGCGTACTCCTACCCTTGGACGGATCACAGCGCCAGCGCAACGTCGCGTTTCAGGCAAGCAAAACCCAGCCCCCCAACGCGATCAGAAAAACCAAAGACAGCGCCAGAGCAAGAAGCAGCGGCACCCATAAAGTTGGGCGTGAGGCGGCGATCTGGTGGCCATGGACGGACTGACACTTCTGTTTCATGCCATCATATTAACCATGGTTTAGGTTATTTTGCGGTTAATCGGGACATGTTTGATTCTTCGCCTTCTGCCGGGGCTCTCCCCCTGCCCCTTGCGCAATCCCCGCCCTATGCGGATGCCCAACGGGCGCTGGGCAACGATCTGCGCAATATTCCCCTGGGCGAACTGGGTCATGCGCAGATAACCCTGCGCCGGACTGTAGTCGGCTCTGTGGGCTATGCCCCCCTGGCACCGTTTCCCACCGAAAACCTGTCAGGGGCGGATCGGCGGACCCTTTGCGCACGGTTTCATGACGGGGTTCGCGCGTTGCGCCCCCTCGCGATGATTGTCAATGCGCCAACCCCCCAGATTGCCTGCACCCTTGGTGACTTTGGTTATCTGCCCGTTGTGACCGGACAGGTTCTGGCGCGGCTTGTTCTCGAAGGCCCCCCCGACGCCCGTCGCGCGCGCCAGCACCAGAAATGGCGCAACCGGCTGGTGCGTGCCGAATCCGTGGGGATGACCGTCACGCACCGCCCCTTTGACCCGGCCCGCCATCGCGATGTGTTGCTGCAAGAGGCGCGCCAACGGCAGTGCCGCGGCTATCGCGCCCTGCCCCTGGCTTTTCTTGAAACCCTCACCACGCTGGCCCCGGATCACGCCCGCCTGTTCCAGGCCCGATATCGCGGCAAAGCAATCGCCTCGATGCTGTTTTTTCGCCATGGCATCGGGTCAAGCTACCTGATCGGGCACAATAGCGATCTGGGGCGCAGGCTGTCGGCCCATAATCTGCTGCTCTGGCGTGGTTCAAACTGGCTGGCGGATCAGGGGCATCGCTGGCTTGACCTTGGCCCCGTGGAAACAGAAACACCGGCCGGGGCCAGCTTGGCGAGGTTCAAACTGGGCAGCGGCGCAACCCCGCATCCGCTTGGCGCGACCTGTGTTTACACCGCCCTGACCGCCCCGCTTGGACGTCTTGCCCGACATGTCATGCCGAACACAGCCGCGCATGTTGTTGCAGGGCAAACCGATCCGTCATGCCGCTGATATAATCCGCCACGATCCGCGCCAATGCGGTTTCGTCCCGCGCGTCGGCCACATCCTTGCGCCATTGTTTTGGCAACAGGTCAGGCCGGGCAAGATAAAGCGGAAAGAGGTCGTTTACCACGCCCGTCACCTTTTCGCGCATTTCAACCACGCTGGGCGCGCGGTACATGCGTTGGAACAGGAAGGCGCGGATCTGTTTCAGGTCACGCCACAATTCGGGGCTGAACTGAACCATCATCCGCCCGGCCGTACGGATATCGTCCACCCGCACCGGGGCCAATTCGGTCAGGTTCGCGCGCGAGACCGCGATCACATCCTCGACCAATACCCCGAAAAACCGGCGCAACGCCTCATGGCGGCGACGGTAGTGGTTCAGCCCGGGGTATTTGCCATCCACCTCGGCGAAACAGGCGTCCAATATCGGCAGTTCGGTCAACTCTTCAGTTGAAAACAGCTCCGCCCGAATCCCGTCATGCAGATCGTGGTTATTATAGGCGATGTCATCGGCAAGGGCCGCCACCTGCGCCTCGGCCCCGGCATGGGTGAAAAGCTCAAGATCGTGGCGGGCATTGTAATCGGCCAGAGCATAAGGCAAGGTGCCGGTCACCGGACCGTTATGCTTGGCAATGCCTTCCAGGGTTTCCCAGCTCAGGTTCAACCCGTCCCATTCGGCGTAATGACGCTCCAGCGCGGTCACGATCCGAACCGCCTGGGCATTATGATCAAACCCGCCATAGGGCGCCATCAGCGCATCCAGCGCATCCTCGCCCGTATGGCCAAACGGCGTATGTCCAAGATCATGGGCCAGCGCCACCGCTTCGGTCAGTTCCGCGTTCAACCCCAGCGTGCCCGAAATCGTGCGTGCCACCTGAGCCACCTCGATGGAATGGGTCAGCCGGGTGCGGAAATAATCCCCTTCATGTTCAATGAAGACCTGCGTTTTGTGTTTCAAACGCCGGAACGCCGATGCGTGGATGATCCGGTCGCGATCCCGTTGAAAACAGGACCGAAAGGCGCTTTCCTCCTCCGGGAACAGCCGCCCGCGGCTTTGATCGGGAAAACTTGCGTAACGCGCGATATCTGAGGGCATGTTTCTGCCTGTCCTTGCTGGTTGCCTCGGGGCTTCTTATATTGCAGGAACCGGAGTAACGAAACCTCAACCGCGTCAAAGCAGGATACCGATATGCAGCTTCCTCCGAAAGTCACCGACCGCGCCTTTGCCCGCCTTGCCGAAATTGGCGCTGCGGATCAGGGTCAGGCGCTGCGGGTTGCAGTCGAAGGCGGCGGATGTTCCGGGTTTCAATATGAAATCACGCTGGCCGAACCGGATGCCGAGGATCTCGTGCTTGAGGGTCAGGGCGAAAAGGTGGTCGTGGACTCGGTCAGCCTGCCTTTTCTGGCCGGAGCAACTATTGATTTCACCGAAGAACTGATCGGGGCACGGTTCGTGATCGACAATCCCAATGCCTCAAGCAGCTGTGGCTGTGGCACCTCGTTTTCGATCTAACCTCTCTGCTCCGGCTTTCCTCACCCACGCCCCGGGCTAAAATCCCGCGCCACCGCGCGCCATGCCCCTTCAAGCCGGTCTTCGTAAACCAGCAACAGCCCGGACCCGATGACAAGCATCACACCGGCAAAAACATGCAGCCCCGGCACCTCGCCAAACAGGGCAAAGCCGATCACCACCATCCAGACAAATTGCAGCTTCATCAACGATGTGGCCACATGGGCGGGCACATCGGTCAAGGCCCGGACCAGAACAAGGCGCGCCGCAAACAGAAGCACCCCATAAAGCACGGCAATCCCCAGATGTGCCGCGCTCATCGGAACCCAAAGACCAAACAGCGGCGGCAACATGACCAGCGCCAGCGCCAGATTGGGATACAGCACCTGTAGCGTCGCGCGTGTTTCCTGACGGGAAATCAACCGGGCCAGCACCAT
This sequence comes from Rhodobacterales bacterium, assembly GCA_002747035.1. Taxonomy (GTDB): domain Bacteria; phylum Pseudomonadota; class Alphaproteobacteria; order Rhodobacterales; family Rhodobacteraceae. The sequence goes on along the minus strand of PDRZ01000026.1, from coordinate 34,599 downwards.
GGAATAGGTGCCCGAGATCGCGGCAAGCAAGGCCACAAGGTGCCCGGAGCCCACGCTACTCCACCCTTGGGGAAACAGGCACATCATGCCAATCCCCCCAAAGCCAAGCGCGATCCAACTGCTCATTCTGATCCGCTCGCCCAAAACCGGCCCCGCCATCAGGGCCGAAATCAACGGCATCAGGCCAACGAACAGGAACACCTCGGCGAATTGCAGTTGGCGGAAGGCTTCGAAAAAGGCAACCGCCGCAACCACTGTCGCCCCGGACCGCAGCGCCATCAGGCCCGGCGTCACAGGCCGCAGCGTCAGCAGCGTCAACGGTTCCCCCGAAGCCCGCCCGCACACAAGACAGAGCAGCACGACCACAAAGCCAGAGACCGCGAACATCTGGGCGGCGGAATAGCTTTGACCAAGGGTCTTTACAATCGCATCCGCCCCGGTGATCAACACCGTGTAAAGCAGGACAAGCGCAACCCCGCCCCGCGCCAACCGGGTCATGCCAACCTCTCCGTCTGCTCCCGCAGGGGCGCGGCACGGCTGAATCCCGCGAAAAACCGATCGAAATCCGGCACGGCCCGTTCGGCACTGTGCAGCACATCCATGGCCGGCAGATCCAGCCGCTGTTCCACGATGGGTTTCATCACCTGCCAGTCTTCCCGCCGGTCTGCCTCCAGATGAAACAGAAGCTCGGAGATCTGACGCAAAGGACCCGTGGGCATGGCCGGACGGCGAAAGCTCAGCGCCTCTTTTCGCAAAGCATGTTCAAACCCGGGCGTCCCGCGCCGGATCATCGCCCAATTACAGACGAGATATTCGTGGTAATGGTCGTGCCCGGCCTGCGGCGTTGCGCGCAGGTCAAAGGCCTGGGTGACCCGGGCCAGCCATTTTTCCCACTGATCGGGGATTTCAATCCCCGCAAACCCCATGGCGACACAAACCTCGGCCAGCAGGTCGGCGTCCTGATCCAGAAAGGCCAGCGTGCCCACATAGCCAAGGCTGCGGCGCGCGCCCGGTCCCAATTCAGGGTCCTCGCGGCCATATTCGCTGAGGTAAAACACGATATGGGTCAACTCGTAAGCCGCCTTCTTGTTCGGCATGGCGAAGGTGTCAGAGTGTTCGGTAAATCCGCGCAGGCGGTCATCCAGCCCGGGATCCTGCGCCATCGGGTCCCGCCCCCGGCGCAGCATCAACCGCCGGGCTTCGGCCCGCTGCAGATCGGATAATTCGGCCCCGGCAAGGCCCTGACGACAGGCCCAGTTCACCGCCATCTCGCCTTTGTTACCCGGATATCCGAGGTCTTCCATATCCAGACAGATCGACAACAGGAACCGATAGTATTGGGGAAAGAACGCCAACCGGTTTTCCAGAGTCTCGTAGAATTCGCTCAACGGGGCAAGCGCATCGGGAGCAAGAGAGGCTCCCGTGCATTCCAGAATGTTCAACAGTTCGGCATTTTCCTTGAGCCAGAACACATTGTCTTCCGCTTGCCGGTGCCGGGCAAAACAAGACAAAAGCGCGGCGTGGCGCGCCCGTGGTTCCGGGTGCCGGGACAGGATGTTCAACTTGATGACATTTGACATGTGCATATCTCCCTCATGCAAGAGTTGTGGAACCGCCTATCCCGGGACCGGTAAGAAAGGCCTCAGGCCCCCGAGGTGAACAGCCCCGTGGCCACACCCGTGCTTGCCGTAGCGTCGGTCACGGGACCCGCCCCCGAGGTAAACAGTTCCACCGCTTCGCCCGCCGCGGCGCTGGCGATGGCCACCGGACCCGCGCCCGAGGTGAACAGCGCGACAGCTTCACCGGTTCCGGCATCGCCGCTCAAAACCGGGGCGGCCCCCGACGTGAACAGCGCAACCGCCTCTCCGTCAAACAGCGAGCTGTCGGCGCAAGGCGCGGCACCGGATGTGAACATCATGGTCCCTTCTCCCCGGTGCAGATCATTGGCGTCCCCCGACAGGATCCGGGCTTCGGTCGCAGTTTGATTTTTCTTCAGTGCAATCATTTTTCATTCTCCCTTTGGTGTTTGTGCATGGAAAATGAATGCACGTTTAACGGTATTTGAATAGAGGGATAAGACCGGATTGCGGGCAATATGACGCGAGTTTTCAGTTTAAGTTTTATACTGAACTAGTTGTTTTATATGAATTAGTGACTCCAAATCTCAAATCAGAAAATTTTTTTGATATTACCATAGGTAGAGTGATATTGAGAGTTATCCACAGGATATGGCCGTATTGCACCGGCGAATCACATGCGACTCCCTCGCGCGATTCTCCGGGGCACACTTGATCTTTGGACAGTGCTGCCGCAAACCAACCCCAGAAGAAGTCGCGGCGACTCCGGGGGAAACAGGCATGAAAATCGCAACCTTCAACATCAATGGGATCAAGGCGCGGATCACGGCTTTGACGGATTGGTTGAACGAAGCCGCCCCTGATGTAGCCCTGCTTCAGGAAATCAAATCGACCGATGACACCTTTCCCCGCGCCCATTTCGAGGACATGGGATACCAGGTGGAAACCCACGGCCAGAAATCCTTCAATGGCGTGGCGATCCTGTCGAAACTGCCGCTGGAAGACATCTCTCGGGGTCTGCCCGGCGATGACAGCGATGAACAGGCCCGCTGGATCGAAGCGACGGTAATCGGCAAGCATCCGGTGCGGCTCTGCGGGCTTTACCTGCCCAACGGCAACCCGGTGCCCGGGCCAAAATATGACTACAAACTTGCCTGGATGGCGCGCCTACAGGCGCATGCCGCAAACCTGTTGGCGGGCGAAGAACCGGTTTTGATGGCCGGGGATTACAATATCATTCCGCAGGATGAGGATGCCGCCCGCCCCGAGGCGTGGCAGGAAGACGCGCTGGCCCGCCCGGAAAGCCGCGCCGCCTTTCGCCGATTGTTGGCACAGGGGTGGACCGAAGCGATCCGCGCCCACACCCCTGCCCCGGAAACCTATACGTTCTGGGATTATCAGGCGGGTGCCTGGACCCGCAACGACGGCATCCGTATCGACCATTTCCTGCTTAGCCCGCAATGCGCGGACCTGATGATCGATTGCGGAATCGACAAGGAAATCCGGGGCCGGGAAAAGCCGTCCGATCATGTGCCTGTCTGGATCACGCTGGACAACTAAAGCGTCCTGCCAAAAACCTGACTCACGGGTTTTGGCAGGACGCGCGAAACACATAAATGTCGCGCTGGGTTCGCCCTTTTCCCTGTCTCAGGTCAAAGGTCGAACGTTTTAGGGTCCCGGTGCGTCACCCCTGATCTGTCTCTTGCCCGACAAAGGCAACCAGCGCACGGGTAGAACCATCCTTCTGCGCGCCCGCGTCCTTGCCTTCAAGGATCGGTTGTAGCATCGTGGCCAACTCCTTGCCCAGTTCGACCCCCCACTGGTCAAACGAGTTGATGCCCAACACAACCCCTTCCACAAACACCCGGTGTTCATAAAGCGCGATGATTTGGCCCAGCATCCTTGGCGTCAGTTGCGGATAGGCCAGCGTGGTCGAGGGGCGGTTGCCCGGGAACACCCGGTGCGCGGCCTGTCGTTCCAACTCGGCCCCCTCATAGCCCCTGGCAGCCATACGCGCGCGCGCCTCTTCAAACGAGCGCCCGCGCATCAGCGCTTCGGACTGGGCCAGGCAATTGGCCACCAGCAGGGTATGATGATGGGCCAGCTCCGGTTCATGCCCTCTGGCGGCAATCAAAAACTCGCTCGGCACCACTTCGGTGCCCTGATGGAGCAATTGGTAAAAGGCGTGTTGCCCGTTCGTGCCCGGCTCGCCCCACACAATCGGACCCGAGCGGTGGGACAAGGCGGTGCCGTCCATCGCCACACGCTTGCCGTTTGATTCCATCTCAAGCTGTTGCAGATAGGCTGGCAACCGCGCCAGACGTTGATCATATGGCAACACGGCCCGCGTTGGATAGCCCAACCCCTGATTGTGCCAGATCCCGACCAGAGCCAGAAGCACGGGCATATTCTGTTCCAGCGGCGCAGAGCGGAAATGCGCATCCATCGCCGCCCCGCCAGACAGGAATTCGTCAAACCGTTCGGGTCCGATGGCGATCATCACGCTCAACCCGATGGGGCCCCAGACCGAATAGCGCCCCCCCACCCAGTCTTCGAACCCAAACACCCGATCCGGGGCAATGCCATAGGCGGCGGTTTTTTCCGCGCTGCTGGACAGGGCCGCAAACTGTGCCCCCACATCGGCCACCTGTCGTCCCATCCAACGGCGCGCCGTATCGGCATTGGTCATGGTTTCAATGGTGGTAAAGGTTTTGGACGCAATGATGATCAAAGTGGTTTCCGGGTTCAGCCCGGCCAATGTGTCGGCAATATCCGCCCCGTCCACATTGGATACGAAATGGATGCGGGGGCCATCGTGAAAGGGTGTCAGCGCCCCAACGGCCATCACGGGTCCAAGGTCCGACCCACCAATTCCGATATTCACCACATCGGTGATCCGTCCCCCCTGTCCCGTGAATGTGCCATCGCGCAGGTCTCGGGCAAAACCGCGCATCCGCTCCAGCGTCTGGCGCAGCTCGGGCATCACGTCCTGCCCCTCGACCATCACCGGCCCTGCCTCGGGGTTGCGCAATGCCGTGTGCAGAACCGCGCGGCCTTCGGTTTCGTTGATCGGCGCGCCGGTGAACATCGCGTCCCGCCGCGCTTCGACCCCTGCACCGCGCGCCAGTTCGCATAACGCCGCACGCGCGGTGTCGTCGATCAGGGTTTTGGAATAATCAAACCGCATATCAAGCGTGGTGAGTGAAAACGCCTCGGCCCGCGCCCCGTCCCTGTCAAACAGATCAAGGATATGCTGTCCCTGTGTTGCCTCAACAGCCTTACCCAGCCTGTCCCAATAGGTTTTCATGAAAAATCTCCGATTATGAATGGCCCGCTCAAGGGGCGTAATGTACCGTGGTATCGCGCAGGATCGCCATCACGGGGGCGTCCATCGCGGTCTTGCCCTGTGCCCGTTCCAGCGCGCTTTTCTTGGCCGCCCCCGTGATCACGAGATGTTTGGCCATCGCGCCGTTCAACACCCTGGCCGACAGGGTTACACGCGGTTCCGGCGTACCCTCTGCCCGCATGGGCACAAGGATCGGCGCATGGCGCGGGTCCAGCGCATCCGCAAGGTTGTCCCCCCCGGGGAACAGCGACGCGGTGTGCATATCCGTCCCCATTCCCAACAAAAGTACCGATATGGGCAAACAGGGGACAAGCCCGGATTCGATTTCGGCCAGAACGTCTTCGGGCCGGTCCGCAGGCACGTAGAGCGGATGGAACCGGGCGGCCGCGGCGCGACCGGTCAACAGCCGTTCCTTTACCAGCCGGGCGTTGGAGCGTACATGAACCTCGGGCAGCCACCGTTCGTCCGACAGGAAAACGTCTACCCGCGCCCAATCAAGATCGATCGCACAGAGCGTGTCGAAAACCGGCCCCGGCGTGCTGCCCCCCGGCACCACCAACGTGGCGCGGGGTTCGTGCAGCAATGCACTTTCCAACTCCCTGGCCATCATCTGGGACAAATCAATCATCATCATCTCGGAATCGGGGTATTCGATCATCTTCATTTGGGGATCTCTCTCCATTTGCGCCCATCGCGATGCATCAGGGCAAGCGCATCCACCGGTCCCGCCGTCCCCGGATCATAGGCTAGGGGCGGCTCGCGCTGCTCCTCCCACCGGGAGATAATCGGATCGGTCCAAGCCCAGGCCGCCTCAACCTCGTCTCCGCGCATGAACAGGGTCTGATTGCCCCGGATCACATCCATGATCAACCGCTCATACGCATCCGGCACATCTTCGACCCCGGGACCCAGCGCCTCGGCGAAAGACATATCCAAAGGCACATCCAACAGGCGCATCCCCCCCGGCCCCGGTTCCTTGATCGTCACGCCAAGCTCGATCCCCTCGTTGGGTTGCAAAACGATCGTCAGGATATTGCGGTGCCGCCCCGCCTCGGCCCCGAAAATCGAATGGGGGGCGTCCTTGAACACCACCGCGATTTCCGAGGTGCGGGCCCGCAGCCGCTTGCCCGTGCGCAGGTAGAACGGCGTGCCCGCCCACCGCCAGTTGCTCAGATGCGCCTTGAGCGCCACAAAACTCTCGGTGGTCGAACTCTCATTCCCCACTTCGGCACGGTAGCCCGGCTGGGTCTCGTCACCGACATATTGCCCCCGGACAATCTCGGTCGGGTCCACCGCGTCCAGCGCCCGGATCACCTTGAGCTTTTCGTCCCGCACCGCGTCGGGTTCGAACTTGGCCGGCGGCTCCATCGCGATCAGGCACAAAAGCTGCATCAGGTGGTTCTGCACCATATCCCGCATGGCACCCGCGCGATCATAATACCCCTCGCGCCCCGCGACACCAACGGTTTCGGCCACCGTGATCTGAATATGGTCGATATACTGGGAATTCCAAAGCGGTTCGAATAGCATGTTGCCGAACCGGATCGCCATCAGGTTCTGCACCGTTTCCTTGCCAAGATAATGGTCGATCCGGTAAATCTGGGTCTCGTCAAAATGACAGGCCAGCGTGCGGTTCAGATCCCGCGCGGTGTCCAGATCGCGGCCAAAGGGTTTTTCCACCACGATCCGGGTCTGATCCCCGGCCATGCCATGTAGACGCAGCCGTTCCGCCAGATCGCCAAACAGGCCGGGACCGACCGAAAAATAATAGGCCTGAATGTGATCGGGATTGATCTTGTCCGCCAGTTCCTGCCAACCCGACTCTCCCCGTGCATCCAGCGTCGCATAATCGAGGATGCTGAGAAATTCGTTCAAGGTCCGCGGGTCATCGTCCCCGGCGGCCCCGAATTCGCTCAGCGCATCGCGCACGAACCCGCGATAGGCGGCTGAATCCATCTCGGTTCGCGCCGCGCCGATCACCCGGCTGCCCCCCTCCATCTGTCCGGCACGGAACCGCCGGAACAGGGCCGGAAGGATCTTGCGCCGGGCCAGATCCCCGGTCCCGCCAAAGATGACAAGATCGAAAGGCTCAACCGGAATGACGCGTGAAACCATTGGCCTGGCCCCTTCTGTTAACCTTGTTTCGACCCCGTTTTGCACGGACAGTAAGCTTCCGGGACCCTCGCCGTTCCCACATGACCGTCGATGCGGTCGATCCGGTCGATCACAAAACTGTCAGTCGCCCCGCTGTCCCTTTTCCTCGCTAGCGTTAGCAGTTAGCTAGGAAAAAACAATGGGTAGAAGCGCGAGTATACCATGAAAGATCAAGTGACCGAGGCCAACAAGGGAAAATTTGCCGACCCGTTTGTCACCGCTGATGGCCAGACCCGCGCCGAGGTTGCCCTGACCCACCCCGAAACCCTGTGGTTCAACACCGGTACGCTGTGCAATATCACCTGTGCCAATTGCTATATCGACAGCTCTCCCACCAATGACGCGCTGGTCTATCTCACTGCGGAGGAGGTTCAGGAGTTCCTGACCCAGATCGCCGCGCGCAATTGGCCGATCCGTGAAATCGGGTTTACCGGGGGCGAACCGTTCATGAACCCCAATATCATCGACATCCTGCGCGTGTCGTTACAGGCCGGGTTCGAGGTTCTGGTCCTGACCAATGCCATGCGCCCGATGATGCGCAAACGCCTTTTGGCGGGAATCGAAGAACTGAATGCCGCCTATCCGGGCAAGCTGACCTTCCGCATATCTCTGGACCATCACTCCCGCGCGCGCCATGACGAAGAGCGTGGCAGCGGCAGTTTCGACATCACCCTGCAGGGGATGCAGTGGCTGCGCGACGCCGGGGTGGCCATGGCCGTGGCCGGGCGTACCTCGTTTGGGGAATCCGACCCCGACAGCCGCGCCGGTTTCGCCGCGCTTTTTGCCGAACACCGGTTCGACATCGACGCGGACAATCCCGGCCAGACCGTGTTGTTTCCCGAAATGGACATGAGCGTCGAGGTACCCGAGATCACCACCGCCTGTTGGGGCATCCTTGGCAAATCCCCCGATGACGTGATGTGTTCCAGTTCGCGCATGGTGGTCAAACGCAAGGGGGCCGCGCGTCCCACTGTTCTGGCCTGCACCCTTCTGGCCTATGACAAGGCTTTTGAACTGGGTGAATCTCTGGAAGAGGCCGAGCAACCGGTACAGCTCAACCACCCCCATTGCGCCAAATTCTGTGTGCTGGGCGGGGCCTCCTGTTCCGCGTAACCGGATCCTGCCAACGGACCCGGCCTTTACCCGTCCGCCGCCGGATAGCTTACGACCCCGCCGCCAATCGCGGCGCGCACACCGGTGGTGCCGGGGCACGATGTCGGCAACCCCCGCGCCACACGCACGGCGAGAAAGGCAAAGGCCTGCGCCTCAAGCATATCGCCATCCAGCCCGACGCTTTCCACCGGTTCCACCGGGCAATCCAGCGCGGCGCGCAGCATTTGCATCATGACCGGGTTGTGCCGCCCGCCCCCGGTGACCAACACCTGGGAGGGCCGCGAGGGACAATGCTCCATCGCCCGCATCACCGCCGCCGCCGACATGGCCGTCAACGTGGCCGCCGCGTCCGTGTCATTCAATTCGCGCACCAATCCGATCATTTCGGAAAACGCATCCCGGTCCAGCGATTTGGGCGGGATGCGAAAGAAATAGGGGTCCTCAAGAAAAAGCTCCAACGCGCCGTCCTCGACCTTGCCCCCGCTGGCAATCGCTCCGTCCCTGTCAAAGGGCACGCCGCACCGCGCCTGCACCAGATCATTGATTGGCGCGTTGGCCGGACCGGTGTCAAAGGCCAGCAAGGCGCCCTCGTCTTCGGGTCGCGCCTTCGTCGGGTCCACCCAGGTGATATTCCCCACCCCGCCAAGGTTCAGAAATGCCACAGGCGTTTCCGCCCCCATCCATTTGGCACAGGCGAAATGGAAAAACGGGGCCAGTGGCGCTCCTTCGCCGCCCATCTCCACATCCGCGCTGCGAAAATCCCAGACCACGGGGATCTGCAAGGCGTCGGCCAACACGCTCCCGTCTCCGATCTGGTGCGTGCCCCGCCCGCGCGGATCATGGGCCAGGGTCTGACCGTGAAACCCGATCAGCCCGGCCCCCTTGATCCCGCCCAATGCCTCCACATGCGCGGCCTCGATCACATTTTGCGCGTCTGCCACATCCTCGCCCGGCCACCGGCCAAGAGCGGCGCGCAGCACCGCGCGCTCCGCGTCGGAATAGGGGCGATACAGGCTTTCGCCAAACCCGGAAATCGACTCGCCATCGGTTTCAACCATGGCCACATCCACCCCGTCCAACGAGGTTCCGCTCATCGCGCCCAAGGTTTTGAACGTTCTGCCCTTCAACATAGCCTTTTCCTTTGCCCGTTCGCACCCTATACAAGCCGCGCAAACAGTACGGGAAACATGCCATGACCTACCACCCCAAATCGGACTTCATGCGTGTCATGATGGAACGCGGCTTCGTGGCCGACTGCACCGATTATCAAAGCCTTGATGAGGCGATGACCAAAGGGGTGGTCCCGGCCTATATCGGATTTGACGCCACCGCAAAATCGCTGCATGTCGGGTCGCTGATCCAGATCATGATGCTGCGCTGGCTGCAAAAGACCGGGCATAAACCGATCACTTTGATGGGCGGCGGCACGACCAAGGTCGGCGATCCTTCTTTCCGTGCCGATGAACGTCCGCTGCTGACCCCTGAGCAGATCGACGCCAATATCGCGGGCATCCAGAAGGTGTTCGCGGCCTATGTGGATTACAATGACGGGCCGACGGGGGCTTTGATGATCAACAATGCCGAATGGCTCGATGATCTCAATTACCTCGATTTCCTGCGCGACATCGGGCGGCATTTTTCGGTCAACCGGATGCTCAGCTTTGAATCGGTGAAATCGCGGCTGGACCGGGAACAATCCCTGTCCTTCCTCGAATTCAACTACATGATCTTACAGGCCTATGACTTCCTCGAGCTGAACCGCCGCTATGGCTGTCTTCTGCAAATGGGCGGCAGCGATCAATGGGGCAATATCGTCAATGGGATCGACCTGACCCGCCGGGTGCTGGACAATGAAATCTATGGGCTGACCTCTCCGCTTCTGACCACGTCCGATGGCAAAAAGATGGGCAAAAGCCTGGATGGCGCGGTCTGGCTGAACAATGAAATGCTCAGCTCTTATGAGTTCTGGCAGTTCTGGCGCAACACCACAGATGCGGATACGGGCCGGTTCCTGAAACTCTATACCGAATTGCCGCTGGACGAATGCGACCGCCTTGGCGCGCTTGAGGGGGCCGAGATCAACGAGGCCAAGATCATGCTCGCCAACGAGGTGACAACCCTTCTGCATGGGGCCGACGCGGCCAAAGCCGCCGAAGCCACCGCGCGCGAGGTGTTCGAAAAGGGCGGCGTCGGGGATGACCTGCCCACGCTGGACCTCTCTGCTGCGGATCTGGGCGATGGGATTTCCATCGTGCAACTGATCGTGAAATCCGGGCTTGCTAAATCGGGGAAAGAGGCCAAGCGCCTGATCGCTGAAAACGGTGCTCGGATCGACGACGCGCCGCTCACCGATGCAGGGATGATGCTTGACGCCGCCGCACTGTCCTCTCCCATCAAACTGTCGGCTGGTAGAAAACGCCATGCGTTGGTGAAGCTGGCCGACTAACACACCCCCCGGCGGCGGCCCAGCCATAGGTTGCCGTCGGGTCCATCTTCGCACACATTCAAACCTGTAACGTTCAAACAGGTACGCGCGATGAAACGAGTTCTGAAATTTCTGGGCCTTGGCCTTCTTGTTACGGGGCTCGCTGCCGCGGGCAGCTATCTTTGGCTGGCGCGTGATCGCGGCCCCACCCATCCCACGCTGACCTCCTCCGACCTTGCCCCGCTGATCCCTCTGCGCGATTTCTGGGCCAACCGCAGCAACAAATGGGGCTATTCGCTCTCGGCAAATGGCACATGGCTCAGCTGGTGGAGCGTCGAAGGCACCGACACCGTGCTCAACATCCGCAAACGCTCCGGCGGCCCGGTTCAGGTGATCCGCCCCTCTGAAGGGCAATCCGCCAGACACCGCTGGAGTTATGATGACAACGCCCTGATCCTGACCCACTATAGCGACAATCGCTGGTCTGACTGGCGGATCGACGCCCGCGATGTCACCGCCAACTGGACCGAAGTGACCCCGCGCGGGTTTCGCAACTATCACTTTGTCACAACGCCAAACCATGCCGATGATCCCGTGATCCTGCGCAGCTTTGATCGCTCGCGCGAATTTGCGGATATTTACACCATTGACACGGACGGGCATGGCAAAACCCTGTTGCGCAAGAACCCCGGAAATGTCGAATTCTGGTTGCCCGGTTCACAGGGCGAGATCACACTTCGCGCCTTGCGCACCGGCCCGGGCCAATTCGAGATGCAATATGATGCCGACGCCGATGACGCCGGATGGACCACGTTCGAAAACACAACCTCTCAGGACTATTTCTGGATCAATGCCCCACGCGATGATGGCCACGCCACAGCCATAAGCAACCTTGGCCGCGAACATACCGCGATCTTTGATTATGATCTGGCCCAAGGCACCAAAACCCTGATCTATGAACACCCCACCCGCAGCGTGGTGCGCGCCTATGAAATCAAACCCAACAGCCGCCAGATAGACATCGTGGTGCTGGGGGCGGCTATCCAGACCTCAAACCGCTTACGCCGCTGGGTCAGAAACTCGTGGATACGCTGGGCGGTATTCCCAAACCCTTCAACATGAACATCCTGTCCCGCACCCGCGATGGCCGCTTGCTGACCCTTGCCATCAATTCGCAGGAAGATGGCTGGCGTTATGCGCTTGTTGATCTGACAACGGGGCGGATTGATTGGATCGGCGCCGAGGATCTAACCCGCCATTCCGAAAAATTCGCTGAAACGGAATACCATGAAATTCCCGCCCGTGACGGGCTTCGGATTCCCATTCTTGTCACCCGCCCCAATGGCGTGACCGGCCCCGGCCCGATGGTGGCGCTGATCCATGGCGGCCCTGCGTCGCGTGACGATTGGCATTTCGGGCTTTATACTCAGTTCCTTGCCAACCGAGGGTATGCCGTATTGCGGGTGAATTATCGCGGTTCAACCGGCCATGGCCGCAGCTTTCAACGTGCCGGAGATCGCCAATATGGCCGTGCCATGCAGGATGACATTCAGGATGCGGTGCGCTGGACGGTGGCCCGGGGCATTGCCGATCCCGACAAGGTGGCGATCATGGGCGGAAGCTTTGGCGGCTATTCGGCGATGATGGGGCTGGCCCGCGATCCCGACACCTATGCCGCTGGTCTCTCCTGGATCGGGGTCATGGATCTGGAGCATCAAACCGTCAATGCGCCGCATTTCTGGGGGGCGGATAAAACCGAATGGACCTAGGTGATTGGCGACCCGGACAACCCCGAAGACCGCGCTGAGATGCGTAGCTATTCCCCGATCAACCACGTGGAAAACATCGTGGCTCCGGTGTTTTTGGCCCATGGGATCAACGACCGGGTCGTGGATCGGGCCGACACTGAACGCATGGCCCGGCGGCTGGCCGAGCTGGGCAAAGTTCACGAGGTTCATTATTATGAACGCGAAGGCCATGGCTGGCACCGCTGGCAAACCAGAGTCCGGTTTTTCCGCAGCCTGGAAGAGTTCCTCGCCACCCATCTGGGCGGGCGGTCAGGCGGGTTCGATTACGTCGAGATCGGCGCGCGGTATCTGTTTCCCTAAAGCGTCCTGCCAAAAACCTGAATCACGGGTTTTTGGCAGGACGCGCGAAACACATAAATGACACGCTGCGTTTCCGCATTACGTTGACACAGCATGATGTGGAAACGCTGCGCGGAAAAGGCGCTGGGCGGCGCTTTGCCACACGCAGCGCCCACGGCCCCTTACAACGGGCGGATTTTCAACTGGCTGATCCGGTTGGCCTCTTTTTCGGTCACCTCAAAGCGGAACCCGTAAAAGGCAAACACCTGCCCAACGGTCGGGATCATCTGCGCCTCGTGGATCACCAACCCGGCCACGGTGTTGGCATGTTCGTCCGGCAAAGCCCAGTCCGTGGCGCGGTTCAGATCGCGGATCGTCATCGCCCCGTCGATAAAAAACTGCCCATCTTCGGATTTACGGATTTCCTGTTCGGCATCGGGATCGAATTCATCGGTGATTTCCCCGACGATCTCTTCCAGAATATCTTCCAGTGTAATCAACCCCTGCAAGGTGCCATATTCATCCACCACCAACGCAAAATGCGTGCGACGGCGCAGGAATTGCCGCATCTGGTCATCCAGAGTGGTGGTTTCGGGCACGAAATAGGGTTTCATCGCCACCTTGGCCACGTCGAATTTCTGCAACCGTGCCCTTGACCCGTTGCCGCCAAAGGCAAGCTTGTACATCGCGCGCAACAGGTCCTTGGCATGAACCACGCCGATAATATTGTCCGGGTCATCCCGGAACACCGGCAACCGCGTGTGGTTGCTTTTCAGACATTGTCCCAGAATCGCCTCGGGGTCGGTGTCGGCGTCGATCATCTCGATGCCCGAACGGTGCAGCATGATCTCCTCCACCACGCGATCCCCAAGGTCCAGAGCGCCAAGAATCCGGTCGCGGTCTTCCTTTTCCACGATCCCCTCGGAATGGCCAAGCGATATGGCCCCGGCGATTTCTTCGCGCACCGCCAACACGTGGCAGTCAGGATCGGTTTCCACCCCGAACACCCGCAAAATCGCCCGTACCAGCCAGCGGACCGCGCTGACGATCGGGGCAAAGATCGTCACCACGATCTGGATCGGGCGCGACACAAGGCTGGCCGCGGCCTCGGCATTGGTGATGGCATAGGTCTTGGGCAACACCTCGGCAAAGATCAGGACCAGCAGGGTCATGACCAGAGTGGCCAGCGCCACCCCGCTTTCCCCCAACACCCGCGTGAACAACGCGGTGGCCAGGGATGTGGCAAGGATGTTGACAAGGTTGTTGCCCAACAGGACCGACCCGATCAGCCGCTCATTGTCCTCGGTGATCTCAAGGGCCCGGCCCGCGCCCCGCTCGCCCTTGTCCGCGCGCGCGCGCAGCTTGCCCCGTGACGCCGCCGTCAACGCGGTTTCACTGCCCGAAAAGAACCCGGAAAGGATCAACAGGAACAGGATCGTCCCCGAGGTGATCCAGAATGCGCTGTCCAGCGTGGTCTGGGTGATGTCCATGGTTATGTCATATCCTGCGTAACTGCCCCGGTTATGGGGCCGACCGGGGCGTGGTTCAAGAGCCTTCGCCCTTCTGCGCCATCGGGTGATGCATCAGAACAAGATCGCGCAGACGTTCGTCCAGCACATGGGTATATATTTCAGTGGTCGACACATCCGCATGGCCCAACAGCTCCTGGATCGTGCGCAGGTCCGCGCCCCCGGCCAACAGATGTGTGGCAAAAGCGTGGCGTAACGTGTGCGGGGTGACCTTGTCGGGGGACACACCTGCGGCCACGGCCAGTTCCTTGATCAACAGGTAAAAGCGGTGGCGTGTGACATGCCCGGACTTGCCGCGCGAGGGGAACAGGAAGGGGGACACCGGCTTGCCCCTGGCCTTGCCCGTCTCTTCCCCGGCGTCCCGCTGGACCAGCCAATCGGCCACGGCCTGCCGCGCGGGCGGCGACAGGGGCACCATACGCTCTTTGTCCCCCTTGCCGCGCACCATGATCATCTGCGGATCGCCCCGCACGGCGGCCACGGGAAGCGAAACCAACTCGGTCACCCGCATTCCCGTCGCGTAAAGCAACTGCATCAGGCAGGTGTTACGCACCCGCGCCGCCTCGCGCCCGTGGGTCTGTGCCGAGACAAGCAACCGATCCACCTCGTCATGGCTCAGCGTTTTGGGCAGGCGTTTCGCCCGCCCCGGTCCCCGGATTTCAATCGCCGGATTCTCCTCGCGCCACCCCTCTTCAAAGGCAAACCGGTAAAGTTGTCGGATCGCAGACAACCGCCGCGCCCGGGTGGACTGGGCCATGCCCGCATCGTCGAGCGACACCAGATAGGCCTCGATATCCTCACGCGTTGCGCCCTCGAAATCCTGCGTCCTGCCGCCAAGCCAGCCGCTGAAATCCATCAGGTCGCGGGCATAGGCCGCCACCGTGTTCCGGGCCGCGCCCAGCTCGGCGGACTGGGCATCCAGAAAGGTGGAAATCCAACGGGCGTTCAAACGGTTCTCCACGGCCCCTACCCCGCCTGCCCCAACAGAATCATCTGGATCGCGGCCCGGCGGGCGGTCTCCTCCAACCCAAGCGCGCGAAACGCCGCCAGCGACAGTTGCAATCCAAGGCGGTCCCCCGACATCCCGTGACGATAGCGTACCATGGCCCAAAGGATCGCTTCGCCCAACCGGTCCTGACGCGCCAATGTCGCCACACGATCGGGCACGTTGGCGGCAAACCCGGCCTGTATCGCCCGGCCCAGAGCATCGTCAACAGGCACCTCCCCCGGTACTCCGCGCGCCAGCGCGGCAAGAAAGGCGCGCTGCCCGGTTGTTGCGGTCACCTTCGCCGCCTCGGTTTCGGCCTGATCCGAAAGCATTGCAATTTCAAACGCATCCCCGGCGGCAGGGCCCGCCAACTCGACTTTGGCAAGCGCCTCCGCATAAAGCCGCACGAACCCCATCGCCAACTCTGCGCGCTTCATCGCATCCCATGCCGGGCCAAGCGTTTGCGACATCTTTGCCGCGTCCTGTGCGGACAGGGCCGCGTCAAACCTCTGAACCGCAGCAACCCGGTCCCACACCCCGCCCGAGGCGGCGGGTTTCCGGGTCGTATAAAGCTCGATCAGCCGGTTTTCGGACAGGGCCCCGGTGCGCGCCAGCCGCTCGGCCGCGTCCAGCTCGGCTTTCCACCCCGAGGTGCCCCGCAAATCCCCCATGGCATAAGCCAGAGGCAAGGACGAAGTTGGCAACGGCGTCCCCGCCGCCTCGTAAAGCCGGTAAAGCAGTGGCGTGATCTTTGCCGGGGGCGGCAGGTCCGGCGCGCCTTCGGCCAATTCCGGGTCGATGAACAGGGCCAGCATCCGCGTTTCGGCGGCGGACAGCATACCAAGCGCGCGCGCAGTGTCGTAACTCACCGCCGCGGCCGCCCAATCCCCCTTGCGCGCGGTGCAGAAAATACGCGATGCCATATCCGGGGCCAGATGCGGTTTCGCCATCACCCCGTCACAGGCCTTGTCCTCATCCCCGGTCAACAGGGCCAGGTCAAACCAGATCGGGAACAGGTCACGCGCCACATCCCCCGCACGATCCAACAGCGCCTCTGCCGGTTCCACCGCGCCAAGGTCGATCAGCTTGCGCAACCGCGCCTCAAGAACGCTATGCCCCGTCCGCGCCCCTGCGGGGGGATCCGCTTCGGCCAACAAAAGCGTGTAAAGCAAAGACTGAAGCGCCGGCGCATGAGCCACATCCATACGCGCGATCTGTCGGTTTACAACCTCGCTGCGACTGCCCTGCCACAGGCTGCGCGGCAGACCCGTGACCGAAGAGGGTAACAACCCCACAGCGTTTGCCGTGACCGCATCCAACGCCACCACGCTGACCTCGGGCACCGTGGCGGACCGGGTCACCGGGGGCTCCGGGCCAATGTGACCCGGGTCCATTGGTTTCAGGCCCGGAGCCACAGAAGGTGCCACCCGGCGGACAACCGTCGGCAGGGGGTCATTCAACCAGTCAATGGCCGACAACGGTTCCTGTGCGCGCCCCGGTCCGGCAACAGCCACAGCCGCCGCGACACCCGCCACAAACACAGAAAAAACCCGGTCAGGAAACGTCCAGCTCGATGACCTCACGAATCTCCTCGCTGGGCGGATTGAAATCCGCCCCGAAAAATGGCCCCAGATACGCATATCCCACCAAGCCGACAAAGCCCAGAATGACCAGTAATACCAAAAGCTTGATGATGCGCCCCATAAATAATCCGTAGCCTCGGTTCGTGTTTTGCAATACTTATAACTGGCCTTTTCCCCAAGATCACGTCATTCAGTGTCACAAATGTCGAATTGGCGTCCTCCTGCCGACACGGGCTTGTGGGCGCGGTACAGGGCACAGTACAGGGGGCGCGGAAATTTCATGGGCTGGAATGTGTCCAAAACCATCGTTCTGGTTGGCATGATGGGCGCGGGAAAAACCGCAGTGGGCAAGTCGCTCGCGGCCCGTCTTGGGGTTGGGTTCATGGATTCCGACGCCGAAATCGTGACCGCCGCCAACATGACCATCGCCGAAATTTTCGAACGCGACGGCGAAGCCTTTTTCCGCGCGCGTGAAACCGAGGTGATCCAGCGCCTGCTGGCTGCGCCGGACAAGGGGGTGCTCTCTACGGGGGGCGGGGCGTTTCTGTCGCCCACCAATCGCGAACTGATTTCGCGCATGGGGGTGTCGGTCTGTCTCAATGCCGATCTCGATCTGCTGTGGGACCGGGTAAAACACAAAGATACCAGGCCCTTACTTCGCACAGCTAACCCTCTGGCCACATTAACAGACCTCTACACCGCGCGGACCCCGATCTATGCCCTGGCCGATCTGAATGTGAAACCCCGCGCGGACCTTTCGATTAAAGACACCACCGATCTCGTCCTCTCGGCGCTGGAAACGCGCCCCGACGTGCTCACCAGAACTCACGGAGATACGCCATGACCCGACCGCGTGAACTCGTCCATGTGGATCTTGGCGCACGGTCCTATGACATCCATATCGGTCCCGGACTGCTGGCCGAATGCGGCGGGCTGATCGCCCCGTTGCTGCGCCGCCCCCGTGTGGCCGTGATCACCGATGAAAACGTCGGTGCGCTGCATCTTGACGGCCTGCGCTCGGGGCTGGGCGCGGCGGGGATCGACATGGTGTCCCTGACCCTGCCCGCGGGCGAAGCCACCAAATCCTGGCCGCATTTTTCCCGGACCGTGGAATGGTTGCTGGACCAAAAGGTGGAACGCAACGACATCGTGGTCGCCTTTGGCGGTGGGGTAATCGGCGACCTTGTGGGGTTTGCCGCTGCCGTGCTGCGCCGGGGCGTGCGATTCGTCCAGATTCCCACCAGCCTGCTGGCACAGGTGGACAGCTCGGTCGGCGGAAAAACCGGCATCAACACCCCGCATGGCAAAAACCTGATCGGCGCATTCCACCAACCCTCTCTGGTCATCGCGGATACGGGCGTGTTGGGCACGCTGACCGAACGCGATTTTCTGGCCGGATATGGCGAGGTTGTGAAATACGGGCTGCTGGGGGACGCCGCCTTCTTTGACTGGCTGGAACAGAACGCCCCCCATGCGGCCGCCGGGGATATGGCGGCGCGGGTTCACGCCGTAAAACGTTCCTGCAAGATGAAAGCCGACATCGTCGCGCGCGATGAAACGGAACAGGGCGACCGCGCGCTGTTGAACCTCGGCCACACCTTCTGTCACGCGCTCGAGGCGGCAACGGGCTATTCCGACCGGCTGTTGCATGGCGAAGGCGTGGCGATCGGCTGTGCGCTTGCCTTTGAACTCTCCGCCCGGATGGGGCTGTGCAGCCAAGAGGCCCCAAGCCGGGTGCGCCAGCACCTGCGCGACATGAACATGAAGGTCGATCTTTCTGATATTTCAGGGGAATTGCCGGATGCGGACGCCCTGATCGCGCTCATGGCCCAGGACAAGAAAGTGGTAGATGGCAAACTGCGTTTCATTCTGGCGCACGGCATCGGCGACGCCTTCGTGACGGCAGATGTGGACCCGGGCCTTGTCCGCGCGGTGCTGACCGACGCCCTGTCCATGCGAAACTGACACCTGCGGTATGGCCACAGGTCTCGCCACCCCGCACGGCCTTTGCGCACCACGCCGGCAAATCCATCGCGCAAGGGTTTGTCCCCCGCGCCCGTGCCGCCGCCGGCCCTGAGGGCGAAATCGAAATCCTCGGCCAAATGCGCAAGGCCAGGCGGATCACCACCCCGCTCTTTGACGCTGATGGAGCCCGGATGCGCGGTTGACCCTTTACCTGCCCGTGCTCTTTCCCGAAAATACGCCCACCGGAGACACGCAACCTCCCCTCCGGCACTTCGGGGAATGATGGGACATCAAATCGCAATCCTGATCCTTGCCGCAGGCGCGTCGTCGCGCATGGGTGGACGGGACAAGCTGTGCGAAGATATCAACGGCACGCCCCTTCTGCGTCACATCACAACCCAGGCCAAGGCCACCGGCGCGCCGGTCTTTGTCACCCTGCCCGCATTGGATCATCCCCGTTCACAGCTTCTTGCCCACGGCACCACCCCGATTGCAGTGCCGGATGCGGCCAACGGCATGTCCGCCTCGCTGCGCGCCGGGGTGGCGGCCCTGCCCGCCGCGATCCGCGCCGTAATGATCACCCCCGCCGACCTGCCCGAACTTGAAACCGCGGATTTCGAAACCCTGCTGGATGCGGCCAAAACGCAGCCCGGCGCCCTCCTGCAGGCACAGGACGACGCCGGAACCGGGGGACACCCGGTGATTTTCCCGCGCGCGGTCTTTGGGGCATTGCAGACTGTGACCAAAGACCGGGGGGCGCGGGATATCCTGCGCGCCAATCGCGATCACGTGGTGCCTGTACCCTTGCCCGGCACACGCGCCACACGCGATCTTGACACTCCCGAAGACTGGGCCACCTGGCGCGCCGCGCGCAGTCCAGGCTGACCTCGTTTATTCTGCCATGCAATCGGGCAGGATAATGTGATCGACGCCCTGAAAAACGATGCTGTCCGCGCCATCCGTGATGACGCCCGAGGCGTTGTCTTTCCAATAAATATTGACCGGAAAGGTCAGGGCACTCAGATCAATCGACCTGTAACATGGGCCGATCGCGCCACCGATAATCACGTCTTCGCCAAGCCCAAAACAGCGCGGGGATACTTCATACGTATCCCCCGCCTGATCCGGCCAGGGAGTGTCGTGCCTTTGGATGTTGTACATCTGGCTGTTATACATTTTCACTTCTTACCAAATTTAACTTTTAACCCACTCCGGGATCGACCAATACAACGGCCGCTCCACCACGAGTCACAAACTAGCGTCACCCTGCGGCCATTCTATGGCCCAACAAGGGCAGCGAAATGGCGATCCCCGGGTTATTCTGCGAAAATACACCCTCTGGCGGGTAAGCCTGTAGCCTTTCCCCTCCTGTGCCCCGCTGCCGACTCTCAACCAGACCCGACCCGGTTCCCGGATCAGACCTCCAACACAGCCACAAATACAAAAAGGGAAGAGATGATCGCACATCTCTTCCCTGTCTGCATGTGTGGGGGTCTTGGTCCACACATTGCAGCTGCATATTTCGTTGGTGGGCACCCCGGAGGGTGCCCAACCTGATATCGGTAAAGTTTAGCGGACCAGCAGACGCGCTTCGTGCTTTTTCAACGAACGGCGCGCGGCGGCATAATCATCCAGACCTTCACGAGTCTTCAGCTCGGGGAAGAGTTCAAAGATCTCGTTCCGTTGCTCTTCACCCATGCCATCCATGACCGACTGACCGGGCTGGAAGCTTTCGGACCACACGCCGTTGGACAGAACCACCTCGTGACGCTCGAACATGAAGTGCACATAGGTGACCCCCAATGTCCCCACCTCGTCCACACCCGGCATATCGGTCAGGTGCTTGGCGGCGGCGAGAACCTCGCGATCTTCGAAGTAGAGCGCGGTTTTCTCGTTGTTGAGCAACATGCGGTGCTGCGGGCTGACCAGGATGTCATGCTCTGGCAGGTTGTTGCCAAGGCTGCCCTTCTGGATCAGAACCGGACGCAGATGCGGCGCGCGGGCCAGGTCGTGACCGGTCAGGGCACGGGTGCCCATCCACTGGATTTCCTGGATCCCGTTGTCGCGGGTGATGATCTTGTCACCCACTTTGAGCTCTTCGACCAACCGTTCGCCCTTGGGCGTCGCAATCGCGGTGCCGGGGGTGAAACAGGGGATGACGTTCTCGATATCCCGGAATTCCAACCGGCCCAGATCGTTGCCATCGGCATCGAAGAAATCAACATGCCCATCCTCGCGATCCGCAGAGGTATAGGTGATGTCGATCCGGCCGCCCGCTGGGGTCGATCCGCTCAGGTCCAGCGTATCATAGTCAAAGGGCCGACCATCGGGCGCAATCCCTGTGGGCGAGCTGCCACCGTGGACAAAGTCCCCGCCGTTGCCGCCAACGATGCTGTCGCGACCACCTTGACCATAGATGCTGTCGGCACCCTGACCACCAACGATGGTATCGTCGCCGGATCCGCCTTCGATGCTGTCCTCGTCGATGCCGCCATCCAGATAGTCGTCGCCAAGCCCACCCAACAAGGTATCGTCGTCGTCGCCACCATAGATGGTGTCATTGTCTTGACGGCCATCCAACAGGTCGCGGTTGTCATCGGGATCCGGGTCGACATCGTCGGTCAGGTAAACCTCACCCTCGTTGTCGCCATAGATCACGTCTTCACCAAGCCCGCCGGTCACAGTATCGGCACCCAGACCGCCGGTGATGCTGTCGTCACCTGCGCGACCGCGCAGGATATCGTCGTCAATCCCACCGTCGATCATGTCATTGCCGGTGCCGCCATCCACGCTGTCATCATCGTCGCCGGTGATGATCGTGTCATTGCCCGTGCCACCAAAAACGGTGTCCATGTCGTTTTCCGGGATCGGATCGGTTGCATCCGGTTCGTTCGGGAAGAGATAGCCCGAGGTTTCCGCACTGGCGTCGATATAGTCGTCGCCTGCGTTGCCGGTAATGCTGTCCGAGCCGTGGCCGCCGATGACGCTGTCGTCACCGTCACCCGCGATGACGGTGTCATCGTCGATGCCGGATACGATGGTGTCCGCACCGGTGCCGCCGTCGATCCAGTCCGCGTCGTCGCCGGTCATGATCGAATCGTTGCCCGCACCACCATGCACGGTGTCCATGCCATCGGTGGTGTTGGGGTCGGTCACGATGGAGCCGATTGGCAGATTGCGATCATCGCCGGTGTAATCCGAGAACGTGTCGAGACCAACCAGAATGGTGTCGTCGCCGTCACCGCCATCGACATTATCCGCGCCTTGCGGGTCGATGATGTAATCGTTGCCGTCTCCGCCGCGCACGATGTCGTCGTCGATACCTGCGTTGATCGTATCATCGCCGGTGCCACCATCGACAGTATCGCGGTCGTCGCCGGTTTCAATCACGTCATTGCCGGCGCCGCCGTCAACAGAATCAAGGTCATCGCCCGGGTTGGCATCAACCGGCACACCCGGCAGGGTCACCACGTCGATCGCCGGACGGCTGCCCGAAGTATCAATCACATCGTCGCCTTCGCCGCCCGTGGCCGTGTCGTTGCCGTCACCACCGCGCAGCGTGTCGTCGCCGTCACCGCCGTCCAGGATGTCATTACCCTCTTCGCCGATGATGCTGTCGTTATCAGCTTCGCCATGCAACTCGTCATTGCCGCCGCCGCCAAGGATCTCGTCATCGCCCTCACCGGCGTACACGGTATCATTGCCTTCGTCAGCGCGCACAATGTCATCATTCGGACCTTCGCCGGGCAGAATTGCATCGTTATTGTCGATGTAATCCCCATCCGGGTCACCTGTGTAACCGGGATCAATCAGATCATCGCCGCCGGTCCCGTCAACATAACCGTCGCGGGTGGGGTTGTTCGGCTCCACCGTGATCGTCACGGTCGCCGTATCGGTGGCACCATCGGGATCGGTGATGGTGTATTCCACCGTGTCCGTTCCGGTGAACCCTGCATCGGGCACATAGTTGATGGTGCCATCCGGGTTCACGGTCGCCGTGCCGTTGGCCGGGCCGGACGCGATGGTCACGGTCAGCGGATCGCCATCCGGGTCGCTGTCATTGCCCAGAACATCCACGTCCACCGCAACGCCTTCCAGCGTGGTGTCGGTGTCGTCGGCCGCCACCGGGGCGTTGTTGCCGCCGTGATCCGGACGCACCGTGATGGTCACGGTCGCCGTGTCGGTGTTTCCATCCGGGTCGGTGATCGTGTATTGCAACGTGTCCGTGCCGGTGAACCCTGCATCGGGCACATAGTGGACGGTGCCATCCGGGTTCACGGTCGCCGTGCCGTTGGACGGGCCGGTCGCGATGGTCACGGTCAGCGGATCGCCATTCGGGTCGCTGTCATTGCCCAGAACATCCACATCCACCGCAACGCCTTCCAACGTGGTGTCGGTGTCGTCATTGGCATCCGGAATCTCGTCATGCACGTCCACGGTCGAAAAATGAATATCCGACACCAGAACGCGCTGTTCGTACAGTTGGCCATTGTCATAGTCGATTTCAATCCGCGACAGCGGGCCAGCGATCTGGACCAGCGCCGAGGCGCTGGGATCGGTCGCATCATAATCGTCGCCGCCACCGGACATCTGCGTCCCTGACGTGTTGACCATGCCACCGGGGGTGACGGTGACGGGCACCAGGTTGCCGTTGGCGTCATAGGCACGGATGGTGATGATATCGAGGCTGGGCTCTCCCTGGCCTCCGGCGTCCACGTCATTCAGGCGGAAGCTCACGTTCTGAACCTCATCCCCGAACATTTCGTCGCTGGACGAGAAATCGATCGTGGTGGTCGATGTATCGTCCACACCGCCTTCGCCGCCCTCTCCGAACAGTTTCAGGTGCGATTTGGGGTCAAAAGGCTCCCCCTCCGCCACGTATCCGTCGGCATTATAGGTGACGGCCTGCGCGCCCTCGTCTTCATCCACGAATCCAACGGTTACCTGGACACCACCTGTGTCAATAGATTGCGACGACCCAAAGGCGGTTCCGTAGGCTCCAAAAAGCCCCCAATCAAGTACCAGATCAGCCATATTTCAAGACCCTTTCATTTTACCCGGGGCAATCCCCGACCGCTTGCTGCGGTTGCGCGCCCCGGTAATGTTCGGGAAGTTGCGCGCCTATCCCATTTGCTGTTAGCGCACGGACCGGTGATGAAAGGAATTGCAAGCAGATTGCGTACGCGAGACACGCACGGCACAGGCAGCAACGGTCGCGAAAATAGGTGTGCAGATCACCATTTTCACTTCCTTCCACATCCGGCAGGATGCGTAACGATTTCAGCGGCCGCCCCACAGCCAACAGACATGCCCCCCAGTCGGGCATGCTTATTAATACCCCTGCTCCGGCCCTGCCGAAACATAAATTTCTCGCGAAAATGAGTGTAACGCCCCCTTTACGCCCCTTTTTTGACAGGCAAAAGGCGGAGTTCAACCTTCGTTTTTTGAGGGATTGTTTCCATTTCCTCATCCAAACCACGCCTCTGAATCGCCGCTGTCCCAACTCGCTTTTGTCTAACAAAACAAGGCACCTGGCTTGGGTTTGGCCGGGGGTTTAGAGGGAGGGGTGAAGGGGGTGTTCCAACCGGAATGGCGACGGAGGGCCGTTTCCAGGTTGGAAACGATGCGGGTAAATTTCCAGCATCGCCTCAGGGTTCTGAACCGCGTCACTTTTCCCCGCCCAATCCCGGTGTTATGCGATCAATAAGCCGGGTTTTGGAAGATTGAACACAATTTGAGACCAAATCCGCCACATTTCAAACGAATCGTTTACCCGAATCGGTTTTGCCCTGTTCGAACGGCCCAAGACCGCAGGGTTTCAGGGGCACGGCCATACAGCGTTCCGGCCGTCAAAGGCCGGGTGGCGCATCTCGCTGCCCTCGGAAATACCCAGCCGACGCGCCAATCCACCGTTGATTTCAAGAACCACCATGATGTTGCGCCCCCCCGGGATCTCGGTCATGTCCCCGGGCACCGCGTTGTGATGAACCCGTTGGACCACCCCGCGCGGGTCCACGAAAATCATGTCCAGAGGGATCAGGGTGTTCTTCATCCAGAATGCAACTTTTTGGGGACGCTGGTACACGAACAGCATTCCTGCGCTCATGGGCAGGGTTTCGCGAAACATCAACCCGCGCGCGCGGGTCTCGATCGTATCGACAACCTCAACGTTGAACCGCGCCTGTCCCCAATCACCGCGCAGCGTGACCGTGTTTGTCCGACAGGACTCCGCGTGACCGGGAAGCACCCAGAGAAGCAGACAGAAGACCCCCGCGATCCAATTCGGAAACATGCGTTTCACAACCGCAGGGTATCCCATCACACCGTCCCGATCACTCGTCGCGGGGCTTTAACGCCGCTTCCCAGGCACAAACCTCGGTCGCCATACGGCCGCGCTTGCCGTCAATGACCCGCAAGGCCAGCGCCTCACCCGGTTGAAGGTCGGCCAGCCCGGACCGGCGCAGGACCTCGATATGCACAAAGACATCCTCTTCGCGGCCAAACACATTGGCAAAGCCAAAGCCCTTGCCCTTGTCAAACCACTTCACCCGGGCAGGTTCCAGAGGCGCATTGCGGATGAGTTCGGGGTCAATATCCTCGAAATCCGCGAGGGTTGTTTCCTCTGCGCCCTCGGGCGGAGCGATGCTCAGCACCTCAACCGCCTGAATCCCGCGATCGGTTTCCTGCACAAGAATTTCAATACGTGCCGCATCTGCAATCGAGCTTTGCCCGAAGTTGCGCAACACATTGGCATGGAGCAAAATGTCGGGGCCGCCTTCATCGGCGACAACGAAACCAAATCCCTTCACGGGATCAAACCACTTAACCTGTCCGTTCACTTTACGAGCGTTCGTCGCATCCTGTTTCAAGTCCTGCTTTCCGTTAATTCTCATCCCCAGACACCCACTGTGATGCGCAAACATCACGCCAGTTGCAAGGAGAAAAATTGCATTTTATTCAACCATTTAAAATTCACGTTACGTGAGTGTCAGGGATTCAGGCGCTGAACCTCCCAGGTTTCGCCCTCTCCAGCGCGCCGCCAACGATAGCGATCATGCAACCGGAATGCGCCATCCGCCCAAAACTCAATCTCTAAAGGCGAAATCCGATACCCGCCCCAAAAAGGAGGACGGGCGGGGTTAGGTCCCTTCTGCGCGGTGACCTTTGCAACCTCTGCCATCAGCGCCGCGCGCGAGGATAACGGCTGGGACTGGCGCGAAGCCCAAGCCCCAAGCCTGCTTTTGAGAGAACGCGAGGCATAATACGCGTCTGCCTTCTCTCCCTCTTCGCGGGTGATGGTCCCCCGCACCCGGATCTGACGGCGCAAGGATTTCCAGTGAAGCACGAAAGCCGCCTTGCCGGCGCCGTCCAATTCCTGTGCCTTGGCGCTTTCGTAATTGGTGTAGAACACGAACCCATCATCTTCGATGTCCTTGAGAAGAACCATGCGCACATTCGGCAACCCGTCCGCGTCGACCGTGGACAGGGCAATGGCATTGGGGTCGTTCACTTCGCTCGCTTCCGCCGCGCTCAGCCAGATGCGGGCGATTTCAAACGGGTCGTCACCGGCGAAAATGCCACTTCGGTCGCTCATGGCGATACGCTCCATATTTCCAGCCCGCCGACGGAATGCCGTTGGGCAACCTCACCCTTGATGCACCCTAGCCAATCGCTTAAGGAAATCAAATACGTTAACGCTGTCATAAATGCAGACCGGATTTGCAGACAGAATATAAAGACCCGAACAGGAGAGGCGCATGTCCAACAATCTCATGGCAGGAAAACGCGGTGTCATCATGGGTGTCGCCAATGACAAATCCATCGCCTGGGGTATTGCCAGGGCCTGTGCCGATGCCGGGGCCGAAATGGTCTTCACCTATATGGGCGACGCGTTCCGCAAACGGGTGGCTCCCCTTGCCGATCAGCTTGGCGTTGACACGTTGATTGACTGCGATGTGTCCGACCCGGCATCGGTAGATGCCGCTTTTGCCGAGATCGAGGCGAAATGGGGCAGGATTGATTTCCTGGTACACGCCATCGGGTTTTCGGACAAGACCGAATTGCGTGGACGCTATGTGGATACGTCCAAGGACAACTTCCTGATGACCATGGACATCTCGGTCTATTCCTTTACCGCAGTGGCCCAGCGGGCCGAAAAGCTGATGACCGAAGGTGGTTCTATGCTGACCCTCACCTATTATGGTGCTGAACAGGTCATGCCCCATTACAACGTGATGGGTGTGGCCAAGGCCGCGCTGGAAGCCTCGGTGAAATACCTGGCCGAAGATCTGGGCAAGGATGGTATTCGGGTCAACGCCATTTCCGCCGGGCCGATCAAGACGCTGGCGGCAAGCGGCATTGGGGATTTCCGCTATATCCTGAAGTGGAACGAACTGAACTCGCCCCTGCGTCGCAATGTGACAATCGAGGATGTGGGCAACTCCGCGCTTTATCTCCTGTCCGATCTGGGCAGCGGCGTAACCGGGGAAAACCTGCATGTGGATGCGGGGTATCACGTGGTCGGCATGAAGGCCGTGGACGCCCCGGACATCGACGCCGTGACCGGCCGCAAGGGATAACGCGGCAGGGGAATAACCAGGTGCTCCCCGCGCTTTTGGGTGCCAGGGCGCTCCCGCCCGGGGTCAGGGCATCAAAGATACCCCTCCCCCCGTTTGGGCATGGCAGGAGGGGCAAAGCCCCCCTGTCCCCCCCAAAGCCCCCCCGTCGCATTCCCCGCCCCCCGTGACCCCTGCCACGGCCTGGTGCCTGAAAAATCACCACATCTGCCGAAACCCGAGCGAAACCTGTGGCCATGAGCGACGCATGGCTTGTAAGACGCCGGGCGCTGCGCTCAAATCGTTCAGGCACCCTCCCCGGCTCCCTCCCGGCCGGAAAACGCGCGTGCCCGGCGGCGTGATCCTGCGGTGCCGGAACGCGACGCCTGATCCAGGACCCATATCCGACACCGGAGACATGGCAGAATGACCCTCACCCACCTGATCGCATTCAATCTGACCCTGTTCGCCGCGCTGGCCAGCCCCGGCCCGGCCATGTTGATGACCCTGCGCGCCACCCTGACCGGGGGGCGGGGCCAGGGGATCGCTACGGGGCTGGGTCTTGGCACCATGGCTGCGGGCTGGACCCTGCTTGCCATGCTGGGGCTTGATGGGCTGTTCTCGGTTTTTCCATGGGCCTATCTGGTGCTGAAGCTGGCCGGGGCGGTCTATCTGATCTGGATCGCGATCGGCATGTGGCGCAACGCGGCCTCGCCGCTTTGTCCGGCCCGGAACGACCTGCCACACCGACACGCCGTCCTCACGGGTGTCAAGGTCAACCTTGCCAACCCGAAATCGGTGATCTTCGCCGCCTCGGTGCTGGTGGTGATCTTTCCCGCCGATCTGACACTGACCGAAAAGGCGCTGATCGTCGCCAATCACCTTGCCGTAGAGCTGGCCGCTTATACGCTTTTTGCCCTTGCCCTCTCGACTCCCCCGGCCCGAGATGGCTATCTGGCGCTCAAACCTCTGTTTGACCGTGTCGCCGCCGCCGTTCTGGGCGCGCTGGGGCTGCGGTTGCTGCTTGAACGATGATAAAGGGACCCCGCCATGAGCGATACGCGCCTGCCCCACGAAAAGGGCTTTCACATCAGCTGGGATCAAATCCACCGCGACAGCCGCGCCCTGGCCTGGCGACTGGATGGTCAGGGCCCCAAGGACGGGGCGTGGAAGGCCATCGTCGCCATCACCCGCGGCGGCATGGCCCCGGCCATGATCGTGGCGCGGGAACTTGATGTGCGCACCGTCGATACGATCAGCGTGCAATCCTATCACCATCAGGATCAGGGCAAGGCCCAGGTGCTCAAGGCCCCGGATGCGGACCTGATGGGCGATGGCACCGGCATCCTCGTGCTCGATGATCTGGTGGATTCCGGCAAAACCCTCGAACTGGTCCGCACCATGTATCCAAAGGCGCATTTCGCCACCGTCTATGCCAAACCCAAAGGTCGGCCCATGGTTGATACCTTCATCACCGAAGTCAGCCAGGATACGTGGATCTTCTTCCCCTGGGATATGGCGCTGCAATATGTCGAACCCTATCGCGGCAAGGACTGATCGACATCACCAGACGCCCGCATGGAATATTTGTGGTCAGAGGAAACAGCGCCCCCGTGACCATCTGAATCATCCGAAGCATCTGACCATGATTTCCGCGCCAGAGGCTCCCGCCCCAACCACAGGATTCCATCATGGCTATTGACACCCGCACCTCTGCAACCAACCCGCCCCCGGTGATGGAGGCGCGGCGCTGGATCGAAGGCGTCACCTTTCCTCCCGACCGCCCGCTGTTGAATGTCAGCCAGGCCGCGCCGGTGGACCCGCCCCCGCAAGCGATGCGCCGGGCCATGGCCGACACCCTGCTCAACCAACCCGAATCCCACCTTTATGGCCCCGTTCTGGGCCTGCCTGCCCTGCGGGAACAGGTGGCGGCGCGGTGGCGCGCCTCTTACGGCGGCGAAATCGGTGCGCAAAACGTGGCCATCACCTCGGGCTGCAATCAGGCCTTCTGTGCCGCCATTGAAACCCTGACCGGCGAAGGCGACGCGGTGATCCTGCCCACGCCATGGTATTTCAATCACAAGATGTGGCTGGATATGGTGGGGGTTACCGCCACCCCGCTGGCCACCGGGCCTGACCTGCTGCCCGATCCCGAAGCGGCGCGCGCGCTGATCACCGACCGCACCCGCGCCATCGTGCTTGTCACCCCGAACAATCCGGGCGGCGTGGAATACCCCGCCGCTCTGATCCGGGCCTTCTTTGACCTTGCGCGGGACAGCGGGATCAAGCTGATCCTCGACGAAACCTATCGCGATTTTCACGCCCAGGCCGGCGCGCCCCATGACCTCTTTACCGATCCCGACTGGGCCGACACCCTGATCCAGCTTTACAGCTTTTCCAAGTCCTACCGGCTGACCGGGCACCGCGTGGGGGCGCTCACCGCCTCGGCGCAAACGCTTTCCGAGGTTGAGAAATTCCTCGACACGGTGACAATCTGCCCCAACCAGATCGGCCAGCACGGCGCGCTGTGGGGGATGCAGAACCTTGACGACTGGCTGGCGGGGGAACGCGCCGAAATCCTGGATCGTCGCGCCGCGATTTCCCAAGAGTTCGGGCAACTGGCAGACAAGGGCTGGCGACTGCTTGGGGTTGGTGCCTACTTCGCCTATGTGGAACATCCCTTTGATCCGGGCTCCGATGAACTGGCCCCGCGTCTGGTGCAGGCGGCAGGCGTGCTGCTTTTGCCCGGCACCATGTTCATGCCCGCCTCGGACCCCGCGGGCAAACGCCAGCTGCGCATTGCATTCGCCAATGTGGACCGCGCGGGAATTGCCGAACTTTTCACCCGCCTGGCCGCCGTCACACTCTGACCCCCTGCCCCTGACGCACATTCAGAGGGTCGGCGCGTCAAACAGACCCGTGGAATTCTCCTGCGCGCCCCCGACGACCCGTTTCCGGCTTTCCGGCCGGTGTTCTGCAAAACCTGCCGTGGGCCACGCCCCCGCAACGCCCCTTGCCCCTGCCGCAGCAACCGCATAGACATTCGCCCAAACCATATACCCGGAATACCAACAGGGGGCCTCATGGCACGCGGCAGCAGCACTTCGAAAACACTGGTCTGGATCCTCATGGCCCTGTTGATCCTTGGTCTTGGCGGCTTTGGCGTCACCAACCTTGGCGGCTCCTTACGCAGCGTGGGCGCGGTCGGAGAACAGGATATCAGCGTGGACGACTATTTCCGCGCGGTGCAGAACAACATCTCCGCGCTTGAGGCCCAGACCGGCGGACAGATCAGCTTTGCCGACGCCAAGGCCGCCGGGATTGACCAGATGGCGCTGGCTCAACTGGTGTCGACCAAGGCGCTTGAAGATGAAACCGCCCGGCTGGGGATTTCCGTGGGCGATGCAAACCTGCGCGACACCCTGATGGGGATTGATGCGTTCAAGGGGCTGGACGGAAGCTTTGACCGCGAGGCCTATCGCTTCTATCTGGATCGTCAGAACCAGTCTGAGGCGGAATTCGAACGCTCCATCCGTGCCGAAACCGCGCGTGGCCTGCTACAGGCGTCGATCGTGGGCGGCACCCCCGCCTCGCCCGTTTATGCCGATACGCTGCTGGGCTATTTCGGCGAAACCCGCAGCTTTACCTGGGCCGCGCTGGGGGCCGATGACCTGACCACGCCTGTACCCGCCCCGGATGATGCGGCGCTTGAGGCGTTTCACAAGGAAAACGCGGCACAGTTCACCCTGCCCGAAACCCGACAGCTCACCTATGTGTGGCTGACCCCGGACATGATCCTGGACACCGTCACCGTGGACGAGGCCGACCTGCGCGCCGAATACGAGGCCCGCAAGGAAGAGTTCAACCAACCCGAACGCCGCCTTGTCGAGCGGCTCGGCTTTGCCGATGAGGCCGCCGCCGAAACCGCCAAAATCGCGATTGAGGCGGGCGAGCAGAGCTTCGAAGACGTGGTCGCCAGCCGTGGCCTTGAACTGGGCGATGTGGATATGGGCGACGTGTTGCAATCCGATCTGGGCGAAGCAGGCCCGGCCACCTTCAGCGCCGAAAGCGGCGACGTGGTTGGCCCCTTCAACACCGATCTGGGTCCGGCCCTGTTCCGGGTCAACGCCATTCTCACCGCCCGCTCGCAAAGCTTTGAAGAGGCGCGCGATGCCCTCCATGCCGATCTGGCTCTAGATCGCGCCCGCCGCGTGATCGAAGGCGAAAGCAGCCATATTGACGATCTGCTGGCCGGTGGAGCCACCCTGGAAGAAGTGGCCGAGGAAACCGACATGGTGCTCGCGACCACGGGCCTGACCGCGGAAAGCAGCGATGGGGCCACGGACTATGCCGCCTTCCGCGACGAAGCGGCCAAGGTGACGCAGGATGACTTCCCGGCGGTGATCCGGTTGGATGACGGGGGCATTGCGGCCCTGCGGCTGGACGAGGTGCAGGAACCCCGCCTGCAACCGCTGGCCGACATTCGCGATCAGGTGGCCGCGGCCTGGACCACCGCCGAAACCGCCAAAGCGTTGATGGCACAGGCCGAAACCCTGCTGCCGCAAATGGTGCCCGGGGCCGATATTGCCGCGCTGGGGCTGACCGCCCAGATGGAAACCGACCTGCCCCGCACCGCCTTTGTGGCCACCGCGCCGCGTGATTTGCTGACCTCCATCTTCGCGATGGACCCCGGCACGGCCAAGGCGATCCAGACACCCGAAGGGGCAATTCTGGTCCGTCTGGACGCCATCACCCCGGTTGACCTTGCCGACCCCGAAATGGCTGCCGCGCGAGAACAGCTGATGGATCAAGCCACCTCGGATCAGGCCCAGGACCTTCTGCAATATTTCATCACCGATGTGCAGAAACGCTCGGGCATTGCGTTGGATCAGGCCGCGATCAACGCCGTGAACGCACAGTTTCAATAAGGCCGGACCATGGACCTGATCCCTTCCTTTGACGACTTCGCCCGCGCCTATGAGGCCGGTGAAAACCAGATCGTCTATGCCCGGCTGGCCGCCGATCTCGATACGCCCGTGTCGCTGATGCTCAAACTGACCGGCGCGGCCAAAGATGCGTTCATGCTCGAATCCGTCACCGGCGGCGAAGTGCGCGGTCGCTATTCGATGATCGGCATGAAACCGGATCTGATCTGGCAATGTCACGGCACCACCTCGCGGATCAACCGCCACGCCCGGTTTGATGGCGACGCCTTCGAGGACCAGCCCGGCGATCCCCTCGCCAACCTGCGCGCGTTGATTGCCGAAAGCCGGATCAACACCCCCGACGATATGCCCGCCGCCTCGGCCGGGCTGTTTGGCTATCTCGGGTATGACATGATCCGGCTGGTCGAAGATTTGCCGGATGTGAATCCTGATCCCCTGGGCGTGCCGGACGCCATGTTGCTGCGCCCCACGGTGGTGGCCGTGCTCGACGGGGTCAAGGGCGAGGTAACGGTGGTTTCCCCCGCATGGGTCAGCGATGGCCAATCGGCGCGCGCCGCCTATGCACAGGCCGCCGAACGCGTCATGGACGCCGTGCGCGACCTTGAACGTGCCCTGCCCCGGGCCAGCCGCGATCTGGGCAACGCCCATGAAGACGCGCCGCCGACGTCGAACTTTACCCGCGACGGGTATAAACAGGCCGTGGAAAAGGCCAAGGACTATATCCGCGCCGGAGATATCTTTCAGGTGGTGCCAAGCCAACGCTGGGCGCAGCCTTTTCACCAGCCGCCCTTTGCGCTCTATCGGTCGCTGCGCCGCACCAACCCGTCGCCCTTCATGTTCTATTTCAACTTCGGCGGGTTTCAGGTGGTCGGGGCCAGCCCGGAAATCCTTGTGCGCGTGTTCGGCGACGAAGTCACCATCCGCCCCATCGCCGGCACCCGCCCCCGCGGCGCAACAGCAGAAGAAGACAAGGCGCTGGAACAGGATTTGCTGAATGACCCCAAGGAAATGGCCGAACACCTGATGCTGCTTGATCTGGGGCGCAACGACACCGGCAAAGTGTCAAAAATCGGCACCGTCCGCCCGACGGAACAATTCATCATCGAACGCTATTCCCACGTCATGCACATCGTGTCCAACGTGGTGGGCGAACTGGCCCCGGATCAGGACGCGCTGGGCGCTTTTCTGTCGGGCATGCCTGCGGGCACGGTGTCCGGCGCGCCCAAGGTGCGGGCGATGGAAATCATTGACGAGCTTGAGCCGGAAAAACGCGGCATATATGGCGGCGGCTGCGGCTATTTCGCGGCCAATGGCGATATGGACATGTGCATTGCCCTGCGCACGGCGGTGGTCAAGGATGAAACCCTCTATATTCAGGCCGGTGGAGGCGTGGTCTATGACAGCGACCCCGAGGCTGAGTATATGGAAACCGTCCATAAATCCAACGCCATCCGCCGCGCTGCCGCCGACGCCGCGCGCTTTACCGGCAATGGCAATTCCTGATCTGAACCCTGGGCAGGGCAACGCGTCCCCGCCCCTTGTTTCGCCCCCGAATATGCCGGGAAACGCGGGGGGGCGACCTCTCGCGCCCGGCCCTGTCACACCATGCCCCGCCTGATCCTGTTCAACAAACCCATGAATGTCCTGTCGCAATTCACCGACAGGGGCAGCAAAACAACGCGCGCCACCCTGTCCGATTTTATCGACGAACCGGGGGTCTATCCCGCCGGGCGGCTGGATCGGGACAGCGAGGGGTTGTTGCTTTTGACCGACAACGGCAAGCTACAGGCGCGCATTTCCAACCCGCGCCACAAGATGGCCAAAACCTATCTGGCACAGGTCGAAGGCAGCCCCGGTGCCGAAACGCTCGCCGCGCTTCGCAGCGGCGTCTCGCTCAAGGACGGTCTCACCCGGCCCGCCAGGGCACGGATCGTGCCCGAACCCGACTGGCTCTGGCCGCGCGATCCGCCGATCCGGGTGCGCAAGGCCATTCCCGATACCTGGATCGAATTGACCATCACCGAAGGGCGCAACCGACAGGTGCGCCGCATGACCGCTGCCGTGGGACACCCGACCCTGCGGTTGATCCGGGTGCGGATCGGGGATTGGTCGCTCTCCGGGCTTGCGCCCGGATCATCCCGCAAGATCACGGTCAAGTAACCGCGCCTCGCGTGACACGCGGCGCTTTTGGCCCCGCCCCGCAGTTCCCCCACCACGTTGCGCCATTCTTTGGGGGCTTATATACGTATGTGACCCACCTCGCCTAGCTTCTATATCCGGTCGTCGAAAAATTTGAGGACATACTGTCTGCCTTTTTCAGTAGCGCGAAAG
>PDRZ01000036.1 GCA_002747035.1 Rhodobacterales bacterium | reverse complement strand
CCGAAAACGACTACGCATCCCTCGGCGACACCTCAACACTCGCAGAACCCGCCGTCGTCGATGACCTCATCCAAAACAGAATGATCAAAGGGTGAGGGCATGACTACTGAGACCACGACCAAAGCCCCCGTTCTGATCCTTCTCGGCCCTCCGGGTGCCGGGAAGGGCACACAGGCGCGGATGCTGGAAGAGAAATTCGGCTTTGTGCAGCTTTCGACCGGCGATCTTCTGCGCGCCGCCGTGGCCGCCGGGACCGACGCGGGCAAGGCCGCCAGGGCGGTGATGGAAGCCGGTGATCTGGTCAGTGACGAGATCGTCATTGCCATCCTGCGCGACCGTCTGGGCGATACGGACTGTGCCCGGGGCGTGATCCTTGACGGGTTCCCGCGCACCACGGTTCAGGCCGAGGCGCTGGACGCCCTGCTGGCTGAAAGCGGGCAGAAGATCAACGCAGCCATCAGCCTTGATGTCGAAGACGCCGCCATGGTGACGCGCATTTCCGGGCGTTTCACCTGTGGCAATTGCGGCGAAGGCTATCACGACACGTTCAAACCCACCGCCAGGGCCGGGGAATGTGACAAATGCGGCAGCACCGACATGAAGCGGCGCGCCGATGACAATGCCGAAACCGTGGCCAGCCGGCTCAAGGCCTATCACGCGCAGACCGCGCCGCTGATTGCCTATTACGACGGCAAGGGCGTGTTGAAAACAATTGACGCGATGGGGGACATCTCTGCCATCGCCGAAGGACTGAACGCGATCGTGGAAACCGCGACCGCGTAACAGGGGAGTGGGGGTGCGCATGTCGTGCGCCCCTATTGGAGAAGCTGGATAAAGGGAGGACACCACATGTCTGAAAACTCATCCAACAATGCATATTGGTCCGCCAATTTGCGCATCATTCGGATCAGCCTCATCATCTGGGCGCTGGTCTCTTTCGGGTTTGGCATCCTGCTGCGCCCGGCACTGAGTGGCATCGCCATCGGCGGCACCGACCTGGGCTTCTGGTTTGCCCAGCAAGGTTCCATTCTGGTCTTCCTGGCACTGATCTTTTTCTACGCCTGGCGGATGAACAAGCTCGATGCCGAACACGGCGTAGAAGAATAAAAGGGGCTCAGGACAGTGGATCAGTTTACACTTAACTGGATTTTCATCGGGGCAAGCTTCTTGCTCTATATCGGCATCGCCATCTGGGCGCGTGCCGGATCGACCTCGGAATTCTACGCCGCCGGGCGTGGGGTTCACCCGGTCACCAACGGCATGGCAACTGCGGCGGACTGGATGTCGGCGGCGTCGTTCATCTCGATGGCGGGTCTCATCGCCTTTACCGGCTATGACAACTCGTCCTTCCTGATGGGCTGGACCGGCGGCTATGTTCTGCTGGCGCTGCTGCTTGCGCCTTACCTGCGCAAGTTCGGCAAGTTCACCGTGTCGGAATTCATCGGCGACCGTTTCTATTCGCCCACCGCGCGTCTTGTGGCCGTGATCTGCCTGATCGTTGCGTCGACCACCTATGTGATTGGTCAGATGACCGGCGTTGGCGTGGCCTTTGGCCGCTTCCTTGAGGTGGACAAGACCACCGGCCTGTTCATCGGTGCCGCCGTGGTGTTTGCCTATGCGGTGTTTGGCGGCATGAAGGGTGTGACCTATACCCAGGTGGCGCAATACTGTGTTCTGATCGTGGCCTATACCATTCCGGCCATCTTCATTTCGCTGCAACTGACCGGCAACCCGATCCCGGGTCTGGGCCTGTTTGGCGAGCATTCCGGTTCGGGTGAACCGCTGCTGCAAAAGCTGGACAGCCTGGTGCAGGAGCTTGGCTTCAACAGCTATACCGGACACCATGCCGACACGCTGAACATGGTTCTGTTCACCCTGTCGCTGATGATCGGTACTGCGGGCCTGCCCCACGTGATCATGCGCTTCTTCACCGTTCCCAGAGTGGCAGATGCCCGTTGGTCGGCTGGCTGGACGCTGGTGTTCATCGCCCTGCTTTACCTGACGGCTCCGGCTGTGGGGGCCATGGCGCGGCTGAACCTGATCACCACTGTTTACCCGGAAGGCACCGCCTCGGCGCCGATCGACTATGAAGCGCGTCCCGACTGGATGGGCACATGGGAAAAAACCGGTCTGCTGAAGTTCGAAGACAAGAACGGCGACGGCAAAATCCAGTGGTACAACGACAAGTCGGCTGACTTTGCCGCGACCGCGTCCGAGCGTGGCTGGAAAGGGTCCGAACTTTCGGTGAACCGCGACATCCTCGTGCTGGCCAACCCGGAAATTGCACAGCTTCCCGGCTGGGTGATCGCTCTGGTGGCGGCGGGTGGTCTTGCGGCGGCCCTGTCCACTGCGGCTGGCCTTCTGCTCGCGATTTCGTCGGCGGTAAGCCACGACTTGATCAAAGGGGCCATCAACCCCGGCATCTCGGAAAAAGGAGAGCTTCTGTCGGCGCGTATCGCCATGGCCGTTGCGATCTGTGTGGCCACCTATCTGGGCCTCAACCCTCCGGGCTTTGCGGCGCAAACCGTGGCCCTGGCCTTTGGTCTGGCCGCCGCGTCGATCTTCCCCGCGCTGATGATGGGCATCTTTACCAAGGTGAACAACAAAGGTGCCGTGGCAGGCATGTTGACCGGTCTGATCGTGACCTTGGTCTACATCTTCCTGCACAAGGGCTGGTTCTTCATCCCGGACACCAATTCGTTCACGGATGCAGATCCGCTGCTGGGCACCATCAAGTCGACCTCGTTCGGCGCGATTGGCGCGATGCTGAACTTTGCCGTGGCCTTCATGGTATCGAAGTCTTCGGACCCGATTCCGGCAGAGATCGAAGAACTGGTGGAAAGCGTGCGTGTCCCCAAGGGTGCCGCGACCGCAATCGACCACTAAAAGAACGGGTTCCGGGGGGTCGCCTGCGGCCTCCCGCCCTCTTTAAATTCGGTCCTGTCCGGCGCATATCGGACAGGACTTTTTCTTTGTAATCCCAAGGCTGATTCCTCCCATGCCACTGCCCCAAGATCAGATCATTCGCTTCCTGCAATCGGTACACCCCTACGACGCCCTGCCCCCCGGCGCGATCGAAGATCTGGCTCCGAAATTCGAAGCCTGGGAAGTGGAACAGAGCTTTGATGTCTATACCCTTGGCGAAACCCTGCCGGGGCTGTTCCTCATCCATTCCGGTCAGATCGAAGTACGCGATGAAAACGACGTGGTGGTGTCCCATCTGGGGATGCGCAATTCCTTTGGGGAACGCGGGCTGTTGCGCGATGGCGTGGCGGTGACAAGCGCGCGCGCGGAAAGCCATTCGGTGCTGTTGGTGCTGCCCCCGATCGCCTTCCACAAGATGCTGGAAGAACACGCCGCAGCGGCGAAATTCTTTGACCGTTCGCGGCTGGCAAAGCCACAGGACCGGACGCTTGCCACCTCTCTCGTGGAAATCCTGATGGCCCATGTGCCCGTGACCATCGGCGCGGGGGATACGGTACAACAGGCCGCGCAACTGATGCGCAACAAACGGGTGTCGTCGCTTTGTATCACCGAAGGGGACGCTCTGTCCGGTATCCTGACCCAGCGGGACCTGTCAAACAAGGTGCTGGCCGAGGCGCGGGATGTGACAACCCCGGTGGGGGACGTGATGACCGCCAACCCCTATACCCTGCCCGTCACCGCCATCGGGTCGGACGTGCTGCACGCGATGATGGAACATCGCATCGGCCACGTGCCGATTGTCGAAAACGGCAAACTGGTGGGCATGGTCACGCAAACCGACCTGACACGGTTCCAGGCGGTAAGCTCCGCCGAGCTGGTCAGCGAGATTGCCCAGGCAGAGACCGCCGAAGAAATGGCCAACGTGACGGCGCGCATTCCCAAGCTGCTGGTGCAACTGGTCGCGGGCGGGAACCGGCACGAGGTGGTCACCCGGCTGATCACCGACATTGCCGATACCGCGACCCGGCGGCTGTTGACGCTGGCCGAAGACAAACTGGGCCCCGCGCCCGTGCCCTATCTGTGGCTCGCCTGTGGCAGCCAGGGCCGACAGGAACAGACCGGGGTCAGCGATCAGGACAATTGCCTGTTTCTGGACGACACCGCGACGGACGAGATGCGCGACGGCTATTTCGCCGAACTGGCGAAATTCGTCTGTGACGGGCTTGATACCTGTGGCTATGTCTATTGTCCCGGTGACATGATGGCGACCAACCCGCGATGGTGCCAGCCGATCAGGGTGTGGAAGGGCTATTTCGACACATGGATTTCGAAACCGGACCCCAAGGCCCAGATGCTGGCCAGCGTGATGTTCGACCTGCGCCCCATTGGTGGCCATACCGGGCTGTTCGAAGATCTTCAGGAGGCCACCCTGGCCAAAGCCACCGCCAATTCGATCTTCGTGGCCCATATGGTCAGCAACTCGTTGAAACACATGCCGCCGCTCGGCCTGTTGCGCGGGCTGGCGACGATCCGGTCGGGCGAACACAAGAACACGCTGGATATGAAACATAACGGGGTCGTGCCGATCGTGGATCTGGCGCGGATTTATGCCTTGCAGGGCTCGTTGACGGAGGTGAACACCCGCGCACGGATCGAGGCAGCAGAACATGCGGGCGTGCTCAGCCCCTCGGGCGCGCGCGACCTGCTGTCGGCCTATGACCTGATCGCCGATACGCGGCTTGAGCATCAGGCGGGGTTGGTCAAGAGCGACAAGGCTCCGGACAATTTCCTGCCCCCTGCCAACCTTTCGGATTTTGACCGCTCGCATCTGCGCGATGCCTTTGTGGTCGTGAAAACCATGCAATCGTCCATCGGCCAGGGGCGGGGGACGCTAAGCTAACCCCGGTCCGGGCAGAGGAGGCCGCGCAGACAAGGGTGAGCAAGGGTGAGGAGGAGGAAAGACGATGTTTTTTGAACTGATCGCAACCGTATTTGCCGGGTTGGCGGCGGCGGGGCTGGTGATGCTGTTCAACCGGGTGACGGGCGGGCGGTTGCCGCGCTGGTTCATGCCGGTGGCGGCCGGGGCGGCGATGCTCGCCGCGACGGTTTCCAGCGAATATGGCTGGTACGGGCGCACCACCTCCATGCTGCCGGAGGGGGTCGAGGTGATCGAAACGGTGGAAAACCAGAAATGGTATCGCCCCTGGACCCTCGCCTTTCCTTTCGTGGAACGGTTCAACGCGCTGGATCGCGCCTCGCTGCGCACCCACCCGGATCAGCCGGGCAAAACACTGGCCGATCTCTATTACTATGGCCGCTGGGCACCGCTGAACCGCCGCAGCATACTGACCGATTGCGCCGCCGGGCGGCTGGCGGTGATTGGCGACGGGGTGACGATTGCCGAGGACGGCACCATCACCGGGTTGGAATGGTTCGCACCGGGCAAGGACGACCCGATCCTGACTGCCATTTGTGGGGGGGCATGATGTTGACCAAGCTTTCCCTGCGCCTTCGCGTGTTCCTGTTTTTCCTGCTTCTGGCCGTAGCCGGGATCACCATCGTCATGGTCGCGCTTTACCTTGGCTTTGCCCGGATGCAGCCGGGCGAACCGGGGGCGGCCTTTGTTCTGTCCGCTGTCATGGCGGGGTTCGGCCTTCTGGCCGTCACCGCCGGGATCTGGCTTCTGTTCGATGAAAACGTGGCCAGGCCGATTGAACGGCTGGCGGCGACCATGCGCACCCGCGCCCATGCCGGGGTGGATGTGACCGTGGACGAAGACCACGCCCGTTACCTTGGCGATCTGGCCCCCGCGGCCCAGGCAGTGTCGGGGCAACTGTCGCAATCCGCCATGGACGCCGCCGAGGCGGTGGCCAATGAAACCGCCCACCTGTCGGCGGAAAAGGAACGGCTGACCGCGCTTCTGACCGAAATCCCCATGGCGGTGGTGCTGCTCAACCCGGCGCACCAAATCGTGCTTTATGATGCACAGGCCGCCGATGTGCTGGGGCAGATCCACGTGCCGCGCCTGAACGCGTCGATCTTTGACTATTTCCGCCGCGACGGCCTGTTGGCCGCGCTCAAGGATCTGGAACGTGCCGAAACCGAGGTGCGTTTCAAAGCCGAAGGCAGCGAGGGCAATCTGAGCTTTGATGTGCGCATCAAACCGCTGGCCCACGCGCCGGGCTATATGTTGTTGATCGACGACGTGCATACGCTGATTCCCCCGGACGCGGCGCGCCCGCTGATCTATGATTTCGCGCTGATGGAGAAGGTCAGCGAACACGCCATCGAAGACCGCCCCGTGGCCGCGCTTGATTTCGTGGTGTTCGACACGGAAACCACCGGGTTGATGCCGCATAAGGACGAGATTGTTCAGATCGGCGCAGTGCGCGTGGTGAATGGCAAAATCGTGCCGGGCGAGCAGATGGATCAACTGGTGAACCCCGGAATGCCGATCCCGCCCGCCTCGACCAGGGTGCACAAGGTGACCAATGAAATGGTGGCCGATGCGCCGGGCATCGCGGCGGCGGCGCACATGTTTCACCGGTTTGCCCAAGGGGCGGTGATCGTGGCCCATAACGCGCCCTTTGACATGGCCTTCCTGCGGCGCCATGGCAAGAAGAGCGGGCTGGATTGGAACCACCCCAT
Source organism: Rhodobacterales bacterium (assembly GCA_002747035.1). Lineage (GTDB taxonomy): Bacteria > Pseudomonadota > Alphaproteobacteria > Rhodobacterales > Rhodobacteraceae. The sequence continues at coordinate 6,974 of PDRZ01000036.1, read as the reverse complement.
TCTGGATACCGTGTTGCTCTCTGCCGTGCTGTTCGGAGCCAGCGAAACCCATACCCTGGACGCGTTGTGCAACCGGCTTGGGATCACCATCCCCGAGGACCTGCGCCACACCGCGTTGGGCGATGCCTATGCCACCGCCGAGGCGTTGTGCCGTATGCTGCCCATGCTGACCTCGCGCAGGTTTAACACCTTTGCCGAGGTGATCGAACAGACCCGCAAACATGGCCGGTTGCTGGAAGACCTGAACTGACTTTTCGGGTTATCCCGGGTCATTGGGCCGGGGTCATTGGGCTGGGGCGCTCCCGCCCATTGCGGGCGCATCAAAGATGCGCTCCTCATTGGTTGGGCCCGGCGCGGCGCGTTGCGCCGCGTGCGCCCGGGGCGGGCGGAGTGTTTACAATTTGCGCCCATGGTTTGGGGCATCCCGTGGGTGCCGGGCCGGTGCCGTCTTGATGCGCAAAAGTCACCCCCCCGATTCGGGCCAATCGTTGACCTGTTAAGACCGGCAAAGAAAACACAGAAATGTTGCGCTGCGTTTCCACATCACGCCGAGTCAACGTCATGCGGAAACGCTTTAGGATTTCATTTCATGTCTGGATTATCCGGCCTGCGTCAACGCCTGACTACAGCGACCACAGACCCCCGGATGGGAATGTGTCCCAACATCCGGCAGGATTTTCCAGCACCGCTGGCATTTATCCCCATCGGCCTTTTCGAACACCACGCCAACCCCTTCGATTTCGGGAAGACGGAAGGCTTCGGCCGGGCTCGGATCGTGGTTGACCGAAACGGCCGAGGTGATGCAGATATCTGCAAACTCCACGGATTTCAAAGCGTTAAGCATGTCCTCGTCCCGCACATGCACCACCGGCGCAGCCTCAAGCGAGGCACCGATCACCTTGTCCGCCCGCTGGATTTCCAGTGCCGCAGTGACCACGCGACGGGCCTGACGCACCTTGGCCCATTTCGCGGCCAGAGCTTCGTCCAGCCAATCCGCGGGTGTATCAGGCATGTCCTGCAAATGCACGCTTTGCGTGTCATCCGGGAAGCGCGACAGCCACACGTCCTCACAGGTGAACACCAGGATCGGCGCAAGCCATGTGGTCAGACGGTGGAACAACAGGTCCAGCACGGTGCGCGCCGCATGGGCTGTTTCGGTTTCGCCATCGCAATACAGCACATCCTTGCGGATGTCGAAGTAGAACGCCGACAGATCCACCGTGCAGAAGTTGAACACTGCGCTGAAAACACCTTGGAAATCAAAGGTTTTATACCCGTTGCGTACGACGTGATCCAGCTCGGCCATACGGTGCAGCACCCAACGCTCCAGCTCGGGCATATCCTGGGCCGCGACCCTCTGGCTTTCGTCAAACTGGGCCAGAGACCCCAGCATGAAGCGCATCGTGTTGCGCAGCCGGCGATAGCTGTCGGCCACGCCCTTGAGGATTTCCGGCCCGATCCGTTGGTCCGCCGTGTAATCGGTTTGCGCAACCCAAAGGCGAAGAATGTCCGCCCCGTATTGCTTGATCACCTCCTCGGGCACGATGGTGTTGCCAAGCGATTTGGACATCTTGTTGCCCTTCTCGTCCAGCGTAAACCCGTGGGTCACCACATTGCGATAGGGCGCGCGACCAAGGGTGCCACAGGCCTGAAGCATCGAGGAATGGAACCAACCGCGGTGCTGGTCGGTGCCTTCCATATAGACATCGGCGATACCGTCTTCGGTCCCATCTTCGCGGTCGCGCAGGACAAAGGCATGGGTCGACCCGGAATCAAACCAGACGTCCAGGACATCGAACACCTGGTCCCAGTCCTCGGGTTTGTACTCGGTGCCCAGGAACCGCTCCTTGGCCCCGTCCCTGTACCACGCATCCGCGCCTTCGGCCTCGAAGGCCTCCGAAATCCGGGCGTTGACGGCGGGGTCGCGCAACAGGAACCCTTCATCGGTTGGCAGCGCCCCTTTCCGGGTAAAACAGGTCAACGGAACCCCCCAGGCGCGTTGCCGCGACAACACCCAGTCCGGGCGGGATTCGATCATGGAATACAAACGGTTACGCCCGGTTTTCGGGGTCCATTTGACCAGCTCGTCAATCGAGCGTAGCGCGCGTTCGCGGATCGTCGTGCCCATAGCGTCCTGACCGTCCCCCACGGGGCGATCCACCGACGCAAACCATTGCGGGGTGTTGCGATAGATGATAGGCGCTTTGGACCGCCAGCTATGAGGGTAGCTGTGCTTGATCTTGCCGCGCGCAAGCAGGCCGTTCACCTCGACCAGCTTGTCGATCACGGTCTTGTTGGCGTCCCCTTCCCCGCCCTTGCGGGACAGGATGTATTTGCCACCAAAGAACGGCAGATCGGCGCGGAACGACCCGTCATCCATCACGTTATAGGTGATGACCTGCTCCAACATGCCAAGGTCGCGGTAAAGCTCGAATTCCTCCATCCCGTGAGAGGGGGCGCAATGCACGAACCCGGTGCCTTCTTCGTCGGTCACGAAATCGGCGGCGCGGAAATCGCGCAGATCATCCCATTCGCCATTGCCGCCTTCGGCCCCGTAAAGCGGGTGGCGCAGGGTGACGCCGGCCAACTCGTCCGCGCTGACCCCCCGCACCCGTTTCCACATGCCATCCGCCAACCGCGCACGGGCCATCACATCCCCGGCCAACTTGTCGGCGAGGATAAAGCGTTCCCCCACATTGGCCCAGCATTCTTCTGGAGTTTCAACGACTTCGTAAAGGCCATAGTCGAAGTTTTCGCCATAAACCACGGCCTTGTTCGACGGGATCGTCCAAGGGGTGGTGGTCCAGATCACCACCTTGGCCCCATGCAGATCCCCTTCGGTGGCCACCGGGAATTTCACCCAGATGGTGAAGCTTTCCTTGTCATGATACTCCACCTCGGCCTCGGCCAATGCGGTCTGCTCGATAGGCGACCACATCACCGGCTTGGAGCCTTGATAGAGCGTGCCGTTCATCAGGAATTTCATGAACTCCTGGGCAATCACCGACTCGGCATGATAGGCCATGGTCAGGTAAGGATCGTCCCAGTTGCCGGTCACCCCAAGCCGTTTGAATTCATCGCGCTGGATGTCCACCCAGCCTTCGGCAAACTTGCGGCATTCATGCCGGAAATCAAGGATATCCACGTCGTCCTTGTTCTTGCCTTTCTTACGGTATTGCTCTTCGATCTTCCATTCGATGGGAAGCCCGTGACAATCCCACCCCGGCACATAGCGCGCGTCATATCCCATCATCTGATGCGAGCGCACGATCATGTCCTTGATGGTCTTGTTCAGCGCGTGACCGATATGCAAATGCCCGTTGGCATAGGGCGGTCCATCATGCAGCGTGAAAGGCACCCGGCCCCGTTTTTCACGCAGGCGGTCGTAGATGCCGATCCGGGCCCAGCGGTCCAGCCATTCGGGTTCGCGCCTGGGCAGCCCTGCGCGCATGGGGAAATCGGTTTTGGGCAGGTTCAGCGTATGTTTATATTCGGGGCTGTCGGCACACATGTGTCCGGTCCTTTTCAGGAGAGTTCTGGTGAATTTCGAAAGGGCGGCGCGAAGGTCCATACGCCTTGTCCCGGCGGCTCGTCCTGATCAGAGCGCCGGGTATATAATTCGAATAATGATGATCACACGGTCAAACATTTCGCAACGACTTATAGGGGGGTGAACAAACTTGGTAAAGGGTGCAATTCCCCGCCCCCGCGTAGGGCTTTCAACGCGGCGCGGGAGCCGTCAGATTGTCGCAACCCCGATGCATTTCTGACCCCCCTAATCCGGACCTAAGGCACGAAGTAAACCCAAGTTTTTGTCGCGCCCCCCTGTTTTCCCACGCGTTATCTACGCCATCAGACCAAGTGGGTTTCTTACGCCCGTCTACGTTGCGGCCCTGACTGTGGTTAACCCCGATCATCCCGGGGGCATAGCGTCCTGTCTCGCCACCACGACACCACGTCCGGAACGGACAAACGCGAAAATTGTTCAGCGGCTTGGAGTCAAAGCCGTCTGAAACCACTCACACAAAATCAGCCAGATAAGCCCCTTCTCGGCCAGAGTTTGCACGCATTCCGCACACACCATGCGTCGTTCTGCCGCCTTATACATCCGAGTGTTTTACTCTGTTAATTTGCGCAGAACAGCGTTACAATTACCCTATTCTGGGAGATGAACAAATGCTTGAAATCAGTAATTTAACTGTCACAGTGCCTTCATCCGATGGTGCGCGCCCGGTGGTGCAAGGGCTGTCGCTCACCGTTCCTCAGGGGGAATTGCATGTTCTGCTGGGGCCAAACGGGTCGGGGAAATCCAGCCTGCTTGCTGCCATCATGGGGCTGGACCCCTATAAGGTGACCGATGGTGACATCCGTTTTAACGGTGAAAGCCTGCTGGGTCTGAGCCCGGATGACCGGGCAGCAAAAGGGATCGGCATGGGGTTTCAGCGTCCGCCGACCATCGAGGGCGTTACGGTCGCGGGGTTTGCCACTGCCATTGGTGCTGGCGACATGCTTGCGCGCGAGGCCGCTGCGCTGGATCTGACCGATTTCTCCTCGCGTAGTTTGAATGCGGGGTTTTCGGGAGGAGAGGTGAAACGCTGGGAAATTCTCAAGCTGTTCCTTCAGAATCCTGCTTTTGCCCTGTTTGACGAACCTGAAAGCGGCGTAGATGTTGAACACGTCACGGCCGTTGGTGGTGCCGTGGACCGGCTTATGAAAACGCCTTCGCCACAAGGGGCACGATCGGGGTTGGTGATCACGCATACTGGCCTGATCCTTGATCATGTCACCCCTGCGCTGGCCCATGTGATGCAGGACGGCCGCATCATCAAATCCGGTCCCGCCCGCGAGGTCTTTGGCCGCATTCAAAGCCACGGATACACGGCCTAGCCCGCTTGCTTGAAAGGAGCTTCCCATGACTGACCTGACCAATACCGAACGCGACATCCTTGCCGATGTGGGCTTTGATGATCCCTCTGCCCGTGCTGGCACGTCGATTCTGGTGGATCACGACATCCGGCTGGCCGATAGTCAGGATGATGACGTTGTTATCATGCCGCTGGCGCAGGCGTTGCGCGAATTTGATTTCGTGCAGGATTTGATGTTTTCCCAAATTGCACCTGACGCCGATGAATATGTCGCTCAGGTGGCCGAGCACATGCATGATCCGCTGGGCCATTTCATCTGGGTCAGGCCGGGTGCGAAGCTGACCCGCCCGGTACAAAGCTTTACCATTCTGGAAAGCCCACAGGGCCGTCAGTTTACCCATGACATCACCCTGATCGACGAAGGGGCCGAAGTCGAGATGATCTCGGGCAATACCGTACCGGACGTTGTTCATCGCGGGCGGCATGTTTCGGTTCATGAAACCTTTCTGCGCAAAGGCGCGCGGCAGCGCTCGGTGAGCATTGATCATTGGGGGCCGGACATGGAGGTGCGCTCCTATGGCTGTACGTCAATTGGTGAAGGGGCGCATTCAGAAAGCCTGACCCTTGGCCTTGCCAGTGTCGGGCATCACATCGACCGTTCAAAAACCATCGTTGGCGAGAATGCAATACACATCGACCAGTCGATTATTTTTTCGCCCGAAGGAACCAACCGCGAAGTCCATACGGAAACGCATCTGACGGCCTCTGGGGCGAAATCCGAAGAAATTACCCGGATGGTGTCGGCCGGTGGGCGTATCGTGAACAACGCCTTGCTGGTTGGTGACGCGGAAGGCAGTTCAGGGTTCTTGGGCTGTGACGGATTGAAGCTGAACAATACCGGCGTGATCGAGGCCGTTCCGGCCCTGCGCGCAATTGCCGAAGGTGCGGTGTTGTCACACGAAGCCTCGGTCGGGATGATTGCTCAGGACAAGCTGGATTACCTTTTGGCTGCCGGCATATCCGAGGATGCGGCCCGGGATTTGATCGTGCAGGGGTTCTTGCGGCTGGGGGACAGCATTGTTCCACAGGCTCTGAAATCCCGCGTCATGGAGATGATTGCACAGGCAAAGTCGGGCGGGATGTAGTCACATTAGGGGGCCAAGAGGACCAGGACAACAGAACAAGATGTTGGTCACGGTCGGTTGGAGAAGAGATCAACCAGTTGCCCCCCGAAATCCCGTTCGATTATCGACCATCCAATTTCGACCCCGGTCTTGATGTGTTCTCTGGCTATTACGCCATGCATTCCAAGCACTCTGGCTGTCGGCATCGACACATCATTTTGCGATGACACGCCGCGATGACGGGCGCTATCTTTTTGAGATGCCGAGGTTGTGGGCGATCCACCGATAGGCGCGGCCCTCTTTGACAAGGGCCGCGACCTTGGGTGCGCGACGGTCGACTTGGGGCGCTGGCCGGGTTGACAGCCAAGTCCCTGCCCCGCGCTTTTGCCGCGACAACGCCGGGCCTGATATGCTCGCTCACCAAATCTCATTCAAATTGGACAATGCCCGCCAGCATTTCGGCCATCATCCTGACATGGGGGCGCTGATTTCCCTGCGCATCATGCTGGCTGCATCTCCGAACATGTAAATACCAGTCTCGACAACTCCAGCCAACACAAGAGCAAACCATGCCGCACTCATCTATAGACTCCCTAAAGCGTCCTGCCAAAAACCCGTGATTCAGGTTTTTGGCAGGACGCGCGAAACACATAAATGTCGCGCTGCGTTCGATCTTTTCCCTGTCTCAGGTTAAAGGTCGAAATGCTCTAGTTTGCGTTTATGGGAAGAAGGATCAATGGACCTGTCACGAAGTTGCTCCACTCCTTTGACTTGTTATTTTGCCACAACGGAGAAAAATCATGGCACAGAAACCAACCCCGGAATTTTTTGCGGGGCTGTTCGGGTGGCGTTGACCAGCGGTCTGCCGCGCTGTGGTTTTTTTGCCATGCGCGGAAAAAGGCTCTGCTTTGGAGGTAAGGTAAAGAATACTTTCCAAATGACTAAAATTCTGCTGGAATGATGGCAATATTGGCCGCTGCTGGCC
>PDRZ01000018.1 GCA_002747035.1 Rhodobacterales bacterium | reverse complement strand
CCAAAACGCATCGGGATCCAAAACAGACGCCGCATACATCGCATCATACGTCGCAAGATCAGCATGCGAAGACGCACTCAGCGCAGATGAAGGTGGGTATACAACTGTGGCGTTGGATTCGTTGGACATAGGGGCTCCTCCTCCCGATTTGCTATTCAGAATGCGCGGTATGGATAAGAAGCCAAGGCGGCTTTCCGCCCACGCATCGAGATAGGTTAGGATCATATTGGAGTTTGAAAAGATTTTAATAACTCTTCATAAAACATGGAAAAAATAGAAAATTATTTTTCAGATTTCGGCGGTATTTTGTAAATAATTTACAAAACCGGAAAATTTTCCTTATTTCGCAAAGCCTTTGACGTTACGTCGCAGCCTTCTTTCTGTACGGGTTCCGCCGATGGTCGTGCCGCGAAGACCTCTGATCCCCACATGATCGGCTTGTTACCTCATGCGGCAGTTGGTTGCGGGGGGGCGTGGGCGGTGGGTGAACCGACAGGGCGGTTGCGCCAGACGGGGCGGCGATTCCCTTATCTTTACGTCATGTCCCACACCCGCAGGCAGGGCCCTTTTGCCGCCATAATTTCGTCCAACTTGCCTTGATTATTTCAAAAAAGATCAGATTTGCGTCGAACTGCTGCCGTCAAGTTCCAGCATTTTCATCCTGACACACGAGCCGACAGATGCCTTGACAGAAAAGCAAGAGGAACGGGAACATGGTTGCGACATCAAACTACATGGAAGAGACCCACGGCAAACTGGCCATCGAGGGGCGTCCGATGAGCCGTGTTCTGCCTGGCTTTGGCGGGGTTGTGTTGTTGCTCGCTGCCGCCGGTCTTTGGGTTGTGCCCGGCAGCAACTGGGATTCGGCGCTGATGTTGATCAAACTCGGGCTGAGCCTGTTCCTTGTTCTGTCCGGCCTCGCGCTTTTGCAATCTGCCGCGTACACCATTCAGCCCGAAGTCGAGCTTGATCCGCGCCGCGGGTATCTGAGCCTGATCGAACGCGATCACAGTGGCACCGTCAAGCGCCGCACCCGCCTGTCTTATGATGATCTGAGCGAGGTGGATTTCCGCGATGGCCTGATGATCGCACGTAATCAGCAGGGCCAGTCTGTTGTTGAAATGCCGCTTGAAAGCGTTGACAATCTTGGTGAAATCCGCGCCGCATTGGGCCCGGCCTTTTCCTGCGTCGCGTAAACGACGCATCCGACAAGGCGGATAACCGAACGCTGCGGCGGCCCGACATGGCCGCCGTTTTGCGTTTTCACGTTCTGGAGGTGTTTCGCGCTGCGTTCGCCCTTTTCCCTGTTTCAGGTGAAAGTCGAACGCTTTTAAAGCGTTTCCACATCACGCCGAGTCAACGTAATGCGGATACGCTTTAGACACGCGGAGATCCGGGCGGGAGGGGGCCGAAGCTTCAGCTATGGCGCGGGGGCAGCGCCTGTTGTGCGATCCCTGCGCCAAGCAGGTAGATCGAGGTCAAGATCAATCCCCAGTGGGCCCAGCTTTGCGGGTGAAAATCGACCCAAGCGGCCCAGCCCGCAAAGAAAGTCCAGGCCAGCGCCATTGGCAAAGACAAAAGCCGCCAGCGTTCGGTACGGACCGGGTGGATGAATTTCAGTGGCAGGAACATGGCCACGGCCAGTACCGCAACCAAGGCCAGAATGACCCAGAAATTCGGCGTCAGAGCAAACACCACAATCGCCACCATGTTCCAGCATCCGGGAAAGCCGGAAAAGGAGTTGTCCTTTGTTTTCATGCGTGTATCCGCGAAATACATGGCGCTGGCAAAGGTGATCACGATGATCACGAACCAACCGGTCCACCCTTCGAACAGCCCGGATTTGAACAGGGCGAATGCGGGGATGAAGACGTAAGTCAGATAGTCGATGATCAGGTCCAGCAACACGCCGTCAAATTCCGAAGCGTTGGTTTTCACATGGTATTTGCGCGCCAGCGGCCCGTCCACGCCGTCTACGGCAAAGGCCACGACCAGCCACAGGAACATCAGGTCCCACTTGGCCTCGACCGCGGCCAGCATCGCCAGCATGGCAAAAACCGCCCCCGTGGCAGTGAAAAGGTGAACGGACAGCGCCTTGAGCCGGATCGACATGTAACTTCCTTCTACTGCCTCACCCGGCCTTGGGGTGGGCCTTGTTATAAACCTGCATCAACCGCGCCGCGTCCACTGCTGTATAGGCCTGGGTTGTGGACAGCGAGGCGTGGCCGAGCAATTCCTGGATTGCCCGCAGATCCCCTCCTTCGGCGAGCAGATGCGTTGCAAAGGAGTGGCGCATGGCATGTGGGGTCACGGTGGCGGGCAGGCCCAGTTGCATCCGCGCCTGTTCTGTCACCTTCTGTACGGCGCGAGGGTTCAATCTGCCACCCCTCACGCCGCGGAACAAGGGGCCGTCATCTTCTTTTTCGAACGGCGCGGCGGCAAGATAGGCGTCCACGGCGTCCCGCGCGGCCGCCAGCACCGGGACAAGCCGTTCCTTGCCGCCCTTGCCAACAATGCGCAGGCTGTCGGGCAGGGGCGCATCGCGCCCGTTCAGCCCGAGGGCCTCGGAAATCCGCAGGCCACAGCCGTAAAGCAGGGTCAACACCGCCACGTCCCGCAGTGCGGCCCAGCCTTCGCGGGCCTGAAATTCAACCGTTTCGATCATGTCGCTGGCCGCGGCCACCTCAAGCGGGCGGGGCAGTTTGCGTTGGTATTTCGGCGACCGGGCCGACAATACGGCGGTGATTTCGATCTGTTCCCGCTGGGCCAGCCACCGGAAAAAGCTTTTCACCGCCGAGAGTTTGCGCGCCAGCGACCGGGCTGCGACCCCTTGGTTCCGGGTAAAGGCCATCCAGGCGCGCATATCCGATACGGTGAGCCGTTCCAGCGCCTTTAGCCCCTGGCTTGTGCCTTTGTGTTCGGTGATGAAAGCAAGAAAATCGGTCACGTCGGCCCCATAGGCCAGCACCGTGTTGTCGCTTGCCCCTTCCAGCGCGCGTTTTCCATCCAGCCACGTTTGCAACGCATCACGGGCGGCCGGAGAGATCAGGGTCATGACAACCAGCGGCGCATGGCCCTTTCAAAGACGCCCGCAAAAAACGCCAGCAGGTCCGTGCCCTGTTGCGGGGCGAACTGGTGCGGATCTTCGCCGCCCATGACCAACATGCCGGGCAGACGACCTTCGCCGAAATCAAGTTTCAGACAGGCTTCGGACCGGATCCAGCCGGCGTTGTCGCCATAAACCGCCTCGGCCCCTTCGCCCAGCTGGCGCAGGGTCACCTGCCGCACCGGCGCGTCGCGCCCGCCGGTCAGGTAGCGGTCGATAAATCCCGGTTCGGCCACGGACAGAACATCGCCAAGGCGGCGGATCGCCGGGTCATCGTCGCTCTGAACCGATTCCAGCACCAGTTTCACACAGTCCACCCGCAGGATGTCGGCCACTTCGCCGCCCAGATCCTTTAGAAACACTTCGAATTCCACCGGGTCCAGCATCCGCAAAATCGCGCGATGCACCTGGTTTGTTCCGGCCAGATTTTCATAGGCCGCGGCGATCACGCTGCGGTGGGTGTCTTCCAACCGGTCCAGGCGCGCCTCAAGCCGTTCCATCGCGATGCCGCGCAGATCGACGATATTGCCGCCCATCGAACGTTCGTTGGCCGCAATAAGGGCGTGCATAACATCTTGGTCATCAAGGATAAAATCCGGCTCCGCGATAATTTTCTCGCGAAGTTCATCCTCCATCAGGGGCTTGCTGCTCATCGTTGCCTCTTGGTCTTTTGCTATTTTATAGCACGGCTTACAGGATTTTCTGCCCTGTTTTTTCCCAATCGGTCATAAATGTTGCAAGACCCTTGTCGGTCAGCGGATGGGCCGCCATCGCCTTGATCACACCGGGCGGTGCGGTGATCACATCCGCGCCGATCCGGGCGCTTTCGGTGATGTGGTTCACGGTGCGGATCGAAGCGGCGAGGATTTCGGTTTCAAACCCGTAATTGTCATAGACCATGCGGATATCGGAAATCAGCTCCATCCCATCCAGGTTGATATCGTCCAGACGCCCGATGAAGGGCGAAATGAACGTGGCCCCGGCCTTGGCGGCGAGGATCGCTTGGTTCACGCTGAAGCACAATGTGACGTTGACCATGTTGCCTTCGCCGGACAGGGTTTTACAGGCGGTCAGACCGGCCCAGGTCAGCGGCACCTTGACGGCGATATTCGGCGCGATCCTGGCCAGCTTGCGGCCCTCCTGGATCATCGCTTCGGCGTCCAGCGCCACAACCTCGGCGCTGACCGGACCGTCAACCAGTTCGGCAATCTCGCGCGTGACCTCAAGAATGTCGCGCCCGGATTTCAGGATCAGCGAGGGGTTTGTTGTCACCCCGTCGACCATGCCAAGGTCATTCAGTTCCGCAATGGCGTCGATTTCGGCGGTGTCCACAAAGAATTTCATATCATAGGCCCCTTTGCATGGGTTGGGATTTCTTTCCCGGCGCTTTACATCATGGGAACGCATCTCGAAACCCATTTTTACCGGGAAGGCATCCGTGGGCAATCAGGATTTTTTCAGCGAAGGCGCTTTGGTGGCGGTGTTGACGACACAGCCGCTGGACCGGCCCTTGGATTACAAGGCCCCGGAAGGGGGGTGTTTTCGCGGGGCGTTTGTCGAGGTGCCGCTGGGGCCGCGCAAGGTGTTGGGGGTGGTCTGGGGGCCGGGGGCCGGCGGGTTTGACCTGTCCAGGGCGCGCAGCATCAACCGGGTGCTGGACGTGGCCCCGATGCGCGAGGAAATGCGCGCCTTTCTTGAACGCAGCGCGGCCTATACCATGACCCCGATGCCCATCATGTTGCGTCTGGCCAGCCGCGCGCCGGGGTTGAGCGACCCACCTTCGATGCGCAAGGTGTATCGCCCCGGACACAAGGTTCCCGACCGAATGACCGATGCGCGGCGCCGGGTGCTTGAGACGTTGGAGGAGTATGGCGGGCTGTCCTTCACGTTGAAAGAACTGTCGGATATGGCCGGGGTGACGTCGTCGGTGATCAGGGGGTTGGTGAAACTTGACGCGGTGCGCGAAGAGGACGCGCCGCGGGATATGCCTTACCAGCCGCTGGATCCGGCCCATGCGGGCAAGGATCTGACCGAGGATCAGGCGGCGGCGGCAGAGTACCTGCGCGGCGCGCTTCGGGGGGGGAGCTATGGCACGACCCTGCTGCGCGGGGTCACCGGGTCGGGCAAGACAGAAGTGTATCTCGAGGCCGTGGCGGAATGCCTGTCCATGGGGCGGCAGGCGCTGGTGCTGTTGCCGGAAATTGCGCTGTCGGCCGAATTCATGGCCCGGGTCGAGGCGCGGTTTGGCGCGCGCCCTGCGGAATGGCATTCGGGGGTCACCATGACCGAACGCCGTCGGGCGTGGAAGATGGTGGGACAGGGGGGGGCGCAGCTTGTTGTCGGGGCGCGGTCGGCGCTGTTCCTGCCGTTTCGCGATCTTGGGCTGATCATTGTCGATGAGGAACATGACACGTCCTATAAACAGGAGGACGGCGCGCTTTATAATGCCCGTGACATGGCGGTGCTGCGCGCGTCTCTGTGCAGCGCGCAGGTGGTGTTGGCCTCGGCCACGCCCAGTCTGGAAAGCTGGGCCAATGCCGAGGCCGGGAAATACCACCGGCTTGAGCTGAGCGCGCGGTTTGGCCCGGCGGTGATGCCGCAGATGCGCGTGGTGGATATGCGGCAGGAAAGCCTGCCCGCCAACCGGTGGATTTCCGGCACGTTGCGCCGCGCGGTTGAAGACCGGATGGAAAAGGGCGAACAGGCACTGTTGTTCCTGAACCGGCGCGGATATGCCCCGGTCACGATCTGTCGGGCCTGTGGAGAACAGGTGGCGTGTCCCCATTGTGATGCGCGTATGGTGGAACACAGGTTCCAGAAGCGGTTGATGTGCCACCAATGCGGAGAAACCGCCCCGGTGCCCGAGGTCTGTCCGTCCTGCGAAGTGGAAGGCAGGATGGCAGTGGTGGGTCCGGGTGTCGAGCGGTTGGCGGAAGAGGCGGTCGAACTGTTCCCCGGGGCGCGGGTGGCCACGTTGTCGTCTGACCTGTTTTCCAGCGCGCGGGCGTTGAAGGAAGGGATTGCCGAGATCGCCGAGGGGGGGGCGGATATCGTGATCGGTACGCAATTGGTGGCCAAGGGGCACAACTTCCCGAACCTCACATTGGTGGGGGTGATCGATTCGGATCTGGGGTTGCAGGGGTCTGATCTGCGCGCGGCGGAGCGCACGTTTCAATTGATGCGCCAGGTGTCGGGCCGGGCAGGGCGGGCGGAAAAACCGGGCATGGCGATGTTACAGACCTATCAGCCGGATCACCCGGTCATCCGTGCGATTGTGGCAGGGGACGAGGAAGGGTTCTGGCGGGCCGAAGCGCGCGAGCGCGAGGCGGCCGGGGTGCCGCCCTATGGGCGCATGGCGGGGATTATCCTGTCCGGCCCGGACGCGGCAGAGATTTTCGATATCGGTATGGCGCTGGCCCGGATGGATGGCCCATTGCGCGGGGTGGGGGCGCAGGTCTTTGGCCCTGCCCCGGCACCCATTGCGCGGATCCGCGGACGCCACCGCGTGCGCCTGCTTGTCAAAGCTCCCAAGGGTGCCCCGATCCAACGGGCCTTGTCTGCCTGGGTGGCACAGGTGCGGATCGGGGGACAGGTCCGTCTGGCCATCGACATCGACCCGCAGAGTTTTTTCTGAGCCATCAGCGGGTCACGAATTTTACGTAAAATTCTTGTGCCACCCTTGTGCCATCACCTTGTGCCACCAGGGGTCAAACCTGATGTTGCGCAGTCAGGCCGTGGCCAGTTTGCGCTGGTCCACCAGATAGTCCGTGGCCATTGCCCCGATCCACATGCAAAACAGCGCAAGCCACGCGGTGCCGGCAAAAATCGACCCTCCGGTGACGCCTGCGCCGATAGCGCAGCCCCCTGCCAGCATCGCGCCAAACCCCATCAGCACCGCGCCAAACATGGACCGGCGCATCATGCTTTCATCGGAAAAGCCCTGAAACCTGAATTCACGCGTCAGCGTTGACGCAAGGAACGATCCGATCACCACCCCCGGCACCAGCCCGATATCGAATTCCAACACCGCGTTGCGATCAAGAAAGAACATCAACGTATGTGCCGAAGGCCCCGAGAACGTCGCGCTTTCGATCTGAACCGGATCAAAGGCCACCTGAGACAGCGCATAGGTCAGCACCCAGCCCAGTGCCACGGAAAACCCAACTCCCGAGGCAAAGATCAACCGCTGCGCGCCAATCTTCTGCTGCGCCGAAATGATCAGCGCAACGACGGCCGTCGCCAGCCCGAAGGCAAACCCGGCCCACTCTGGCAAACCGGCAAAGGCCAGCAGATCCAGGTTGCGCCCACCATCCGTCACCCAGAGGGAGGCCAGCCTGTCCCGAAGCGGTGCCAGCCATCCGCCCAGTGACATCTGTGCCACCACCGCAAAAACAAGCCCGGACACCACGGAACGCAGGTTGCCCGTCGCCGCCAGCACCAGCAACCGCCCGGAGCACCCGCGCGCCAGCACCATGCCCACGCCGAACAGCAACCCTCCGATGACCGCGCCCGACCAGCTTCCCGGCACCGCCATCATCCGCGCGTCTTCGCTATGCATCAGCCCCGACAACTGGGCCCCCTGAACCCACACCACCGCCGTGGAAAAGGTCAGCAGCCACACGGCCACCTTGTCCTGCATCATGCCCCGCGCGAATTCCACCGTCGCGGCGCGCAGACAGAACCGCGACCGCTGGGCCGCAACGCCAAACACGATCCCGGTGACCAGCCCCATCAACGCTGCCGTCGGCGCTTCGCCAATTCGTTCGATCAGGGCAACAAGGTCCATGGGCTGTCTCCGTTTGGCAATCCACCGGGCAAACCGGGCAAAAGGTTTCGCGCTATATGCACAAATTTCGATATATGCACCTTGATCTGGATCAGACATGCCTGGCGGTGATCCGGGGCGAAGCCCCAGGTTCAAACCGGTGACGATACCCTGATGCCACGCCACCCCGAGCCAGGGCGCGAAACCGTGTTTGCGCGGGGTATCGTGGCGGTTTGACAGGCAAGCGGGCTGGTCACGTCCGGGCGGGCGCGTTACACCGCCCGTACGTTCTTACCTGCACGTTCATTTACCGGAGGTCCCCATGCCCACATTCACCGCCCTGACCACGTTGGAAGGTAAAGCCGCCGCCGAAGCGCTGGGCGCGGCGATGGAGACCCTGTTCCCCGAGCCTACCGGCGTAGGCGTGTTTGAAATCGAGGACGGGTCCGGGCTTTGGGAAGTGGGGGGGTATTTCACCGAAAGCCCCGACCGCGCCGGGCTGGCCCTTCTGGAAACCCTGCATGGGGCGAAACCTTTTGTCATTTCCGAACTGCCCGAAACCGATTGGGTGGCCAAGGTGAAACGCGAATTGTCCCCGGTTCAGGCCGGTCGGTTCTATGTCTATGGCAGCCACGATGCCGACACGGTGCCCGAGGGGTCCGAACCGTTGTTGATCGAAGCGGCGATGGCCTTTGGCACCGGGCACCATGGCACCACGCTGGGCTGTCTGCGCGCGCTGGACCGGTTGGCAGAGCAGGGGTTCGCGGGTCGCAATGTGGTCGATATCGGCTGTGGCACCGCCGTTCTGGCCATGGCGGCCGCGCGGATTTGGCCCGATCCGGTTTTGGCCAGCGATATTGATGAGGTGGCCGTTGAGGTGGCCGAGGCCAATCTGCGCGCCAACGGGCTTAGCGATCGTGTCACATGTGTCGAGGCCGCCGGGTTCGATCACGACGTATTGGCTGCTGCCGCGCCCTTTGACCTTGTCTTTGCCAATATTCTCAAGGGGCCGCTGATCGCGTTGGCACCCGACATGGCGACGGCGCTGGCCCCGGGGGGATTCGCGATTCTGTCGGGCATCCTGAACGAACAGGCCGATGAGGTGATCGAGGTTTATGCACGAAATGGCATCAATCTTGCCCATCGCGAAGAGATTGGTGAATGGACAACGCTGACGCTTGCCAAAACCTGAGCCAATTTGCCAAATTTTCAACGCATTTGAGCGATTTGCCCCATTTGCGCCACATTTCAGGGGCATATTGTGGACTTACTCCGGTGGGGGATTACGCTGGAGGCTGCCATGTCTGACCGCATGAAAGTTTTTGATAAACGCGTTCGCGCGATTAACAAGGCGCATCGCCGTATGCGCCAACGCGGCTATGCGCCCGTTGTTGGCCCGGATGGGTTGATTACTGTGCGACCACGCCGTCACGGATTCTATTTTCCCGTGCGCTCGTTTCTGTTGCTGTTTCTCGGGTTTTTCGTGTTCAAGGCGCTGATTGTCGCCCATCACGGGCCGTCGAATTACAAAGAACGCGTCGCTGCCCTGCAAGAGGGTACTTTTGTGGAACAGGCCGGGGCCTGGGCCATGCAGATCGACCGCCCCACGGCGGTGATTGCCGGGATCCTGGATCCATTGATCAAGTGATGTGACGCGCATCTGATACGGATGCGCGCCCGGAATGAGACCGGGACGCGCCGGGATGAGAAGTCAACCTTCGCCAAAGAAAAAGCCGCGCCCCTGACCGGAGGCGCGGCTTTGGTCCGTCTGGACCTGTGCCGTTATGGCGTTGACAAGACCGTCAGCGACGGGCCGCGAGGCTGTCGAGGTCGCCACGGACCAAGCCGATATCTTCCAGTTCGCGATCAGTCAGAACCGCGATCGCGTTGCGGGTCTTACGTTCGTCGTTCCATGCAACAAAGGCGGCGGCTGCGCCTGTGAAGAAGCGGCTGATCAGGCCGGGGGTGCCAGTATTAAGCGTTGCGCGAGTCGTATCAATTGCGGCCATTTCAGTCATCCTTCTGTTTGGGTTTGCATGGTCAGCATTTCATTCCAAACGCCAATTAAGCAGGCGGATTGCAAAGAACAAGCAGCGAAAACCGCATAAGACCTATGCGTTTTCTGCATGAGCAGAAAGGGGCTTAAACTTCTTTGAAATATGGTGAAATCACGACATCAACCGTGTCGTTTTCAGGCTGGATTTTCGGGTTTTGCGACCTTTATGACACGATTGCGGCGCGAAGGTCGTTTTCAGGCGCTCACATCCCTATTGTGTTGCGCAGCGTTTCCACATCATGCTGAGTCAACGTCATGCGGAAACGCTTTAAGATTGGCAAATGTTCCCCTTTCGTGCTAGTGCATCAGAAAAACAACAGGGCAGGGGCAAATCATGCGTGTTTTGGGAATCGATCCGGGGTTGCGGAACCTTGGATGGGGCGTGATTGATGTTCAGGGCAGCAAGCTGCGCCATGTGGCCAATGGAATCGTACAGTCCAAAGGCGAAGAGCTTGCCCCGCGCCTGTTGTCGTTGCATATCCAGCTCAGCGAGGTGCTGTGCAGATATGCCCCGGACACGGCGGCGGTGGAACAGACCTTCGTGAACAAGGACGGGCTGGCGACGCTCAAGCTTGGACAGGCGCGGGGGATTGCCTTGCTGGTGCCCGCGCAGGCCGGGCTGGAGATTGGCGAATACGCCCCCAACAAGGTCAAGAAAACAGTGGTGGGCGTGGGGCACGCGGACAAGGCCCAGATTGCCCATATGGTGAAGATGCAGCTTCCCGGTGTCGCCATCGCCGGAGCGGATGCGGCGGATGCGCTGGCCATTGCGATCTGTCACGCGCATCACATGCGCACGCAAGATGCGATTGGCACGGCAATGAGGAAGGTAAGCGCATGATTGGCAAGATTACAGGCATCATGGATTACCGGGCCGAGGATCACGTTCTGATCGACGTGCGCGGGGTTGGATATCTGGTGCATTGCAGCGAACGCACCATGGCGGCCCTGCCGGGCAAGGGCGAGGTGGTTGCGCTTTATACCGACATGATCGTGCGAGAGGACCTGATGCAGCTTTTCGGGTTTCCCTCGCTTTTGGAGAAAGAGTGGTTCCGGTTGCTGACGAGCGTTCAGGGGATCGGAGCCAAGGCGGCGATGGCCATTCTGGGCGCGCTGGGGGCCGAGGCGGTGAACCGGGCAATCGCCCTGGGGGACTGGAACAGTATCAAGGCCGCCAAGGGGGTGGGTCCCAAGACCGCCCAGCGGGTGGTGAATGAATTGAAGGACAAGGCCCCGGCGGTGATGGCGATGGGCGGTGCCCTGGCCGAAACGCTGGAAATGTCTGCGGGAGCGGGGGCCGACGGGCCGTCGGGGGGCGCGCCGGCGTCTGATGATGTGAGTGACGCACCGTCCCGCGCGCCGGCGCAATCGGGCCGCGCGCAAGGATCCGGCGGGGCTGCCGCAGCGCAGGCTCAGGCGGAGGCGCTGTCCGCGCTGGCCAATCTTGGATATGGTCCGGGCGAAGCGGCCAGCGCGGTGGCCGAAGCGGCGGGCACCGACCCCGGGGCCGATACCCCGGTGTTGATCCGCGCCGCGTTGAAACTGCTGGCCCCCAAGGGGTAACCGAAAGGTATGACCGACACCATGTCCGAACCTGACCCCACGCTGCGCCCTGAGCGGATGCCCGAGGATGTGGACCGCGCCCTGCGGCCCCGGAGGCTGGATGAGTTCATCGGCCAGGAGGAGGCGCGGGCCAATCTCAAGGTTTTTATCCAATCCGCCAGGATGCGCGGCGAGGCGATGGATCACACTCTGTTTCACGGTCCACCCGGATTGGGCAAGACCACCCTTGCCCAGATCATGGCGCGCGAACTGGGGGTCGGGTTTCGCATGACATCCGGCCCGGTTCTGGCCAAGGCCGGGGACCTTGCCGCGATCCTGACCAACCTTGAGCCGCGAGACGTGCTGTTCATCGACGAAATCCACCGGATGAACCCGGCGGTCGAGGAGGTCCTGTACCCTGCGCTTGAGGATTTCGAGCTTGACCTTGTCATAGGCGAAGGCCCTGCCGCGCGCACGGTGCGGATCGAGCTACAGCCCTTTACCCTTGTTGGAGCGACCACGCGGCTTGGGCTTCTGACCACGCCGCTGCGTGACCGGTTTGGCATCCCCACCCGGCTGCAATTCTACACGGTGGACGAGTTGAACATGATCGTGAGCGGCAATGCCCGCAAGCTTGGGATCGAGACCGACCCCGAGGGCGCGCGCGAGATTGCCCGGCGCGCCCGGGGCACCCCCCGGATTGCCGGGCGGCTGTTGCGCCGGGTGGTGGATTTTGCCCTGGTTGAAGGGGATGGGCGGATCACCCGCGCGTTGGCCGATGCCGCGTTGACGCGGCTGGGGGTCGACCTGCTTGGGCTTGACGGGGCCGACCGCCGGTATCTGCGGTTGATCGCCGAGAATTATCAGGGCGGACCGGTGGGGATTGAAACCCTGAGCGCCGCGTTGAGCGAGGCGCGCGATGCCATCGAAGAGGTGATCGAGCCCTATCTGTTGCAACAGGGGTTGATCCAGCGCACCCCGAGGGGGCGTATGCTGGCCCAAAAGGCGTGGACCCACCTGGGGCTCGCCGTTCCGCGCGCCCCGGATCAATCCAGTCTGTTTGAATAGTGCATCTCGGCGACATGACCCGGATGGCGACCGGGGTGGCCGGGATTTACGCCGACGCCTTCGGCACACCATACCACGCCACACGACAGCGGCTGAAATAGCGGCTGAAATGGTGGGACGGCTGCGCACAGCTATGGCGTCTGTGGCGTCGCTTTGGCCCGGTCTTGTTCGGCAAGCAGAGACCACGGTGTTTTGCAGGGGGCGGGGGCTTGCTCAGGCCATGCGGTTGGTGCAAATCGGGCCGCAGCACCCGGTGTGATGACACGACGCATGTTGATATGATTGATATGAGGCCCGCGATGACCCCGCAAGAGATCGAAACCCTGTTCACCCGCAGCGATGGCAGCTTTGCCTTTGCCCGCTGGGCGCGGCCTGTCGTGCCCGTGGTTTTCGGTGTGGATGACAAGACGCTGGGCGTGGTCAAGGGCGCGATCGAGGCAGTGGTGACCCTGGCCAGTCACAAGATGGCCGAAACCGACCCGGAACTGGGCAGCAACCTGATGTTCTTTTTCTTCCGGGACTGGGATGAATTGCTGGAGTTGAAGGACCTCGACCGGTTGGTGCCGGATCTCGCCGGGCTGGTGGGGCGGCTGAAGGCGGCGGAGGCGAACCAGTACAGGTTCTTCCGCTTCGAAGACACCGGGGCGATTCAGGCCGCGTTCGTGTTTTTGTGCATGGATGATGCCTTGGCGTCGATGGCGGCCGAAGACCTGGCGTTGGCCCAGGCCGTTCAGGTGATCCTGATGTGGGGGGACCGCGCCTTTGGCGAGACATCCCCGCTGGCGAAACTGCCTGATGGGGGCCACGTGATCCTGCGCCCCGAGATTGCCGGGCTGGTGGCGGCGGCCTATGATCCGGTTTTGCCGGTGGCGGCACAGGATACGTCACATGCTTTGCGGCTGTTCGCCCGGATGCAGGCCGGATAGGCGGGGTCGGAGGGTGCGCAGTTTTGTTGCCATCGGCCTGCCGGATGACTTGCGCGATGCTCTGGTCAGACTCCAGGCAGGGATACCGGCAGGGCGGATCACACCGGAAGAAAACCTGCACCTGACGCTGGCCTTTCTGGGGGAGGTGGACCGGACGCGGCTGCAAGAGCTGCATGACCAGCTTGACATGTTTCGGGCTGTTGCGCCGCCTCTGATCGTGCGCGGGCTGGGGACCTTCGGGGGACGGCGCCCGGGGGTGCTTTACGCCGATATTGTGCCCGATGAAGGGCTGCTTGCCTTGCGCAACGCCGTGCGACGCGCGGCGCGCATTGCGGGGATTGCGTTGCCGCATGAAAGATTTCACCCTCATATCACGCTTGCCCGGTTCAATGCGGCGCTTGCGGAGGGCGAGATTGCCAGGATCGAGCGGTTTCTGACCCTGTCAGGTGGGGTAACGTTGCCGGAGGTCTGGCCCGAACATTTTGCGCTTTTTGCTTCGGAACTGCGCCCGGATGGGGCGCGGCACGAAATGCTGGCGGATTACCCCTTTCCAGCGGCCTCGGCCTGAAACGCTTTGTGATGCTGGTGAGAAAGAGCAACGCGGCGCAGCGCCCGAAACATCCTGAAGCGTCCTGCCAAAACCCTGACTCACGGGTTTTTGACAGGACACGCGAAACACATAAATGTCGCGCTGCGTTCGCCCTTTTCCCTGTCGCAGGTTCAAGGTCGAACACTTTGGATTTGCGGGAGGCGGGAAAACGATTTGTGCATCGGCCTCATCTCGAACCCCTTCGGTGTGGCAACAGAGTAGGGCGCTCCCGCCCACTGCGCTCGCAATAAATTGCGATCCTCGTCGGTTGGGCCCGGCGGCTACGGGGGCGCGTGCAATGCACGCGCCCCCGTAGCCGCTCCCCCGCCCGCCGCAGGCGGCAGCGCCCTTACAGGGGGCTGCAGAGGAACACGCGGGCGCAGGGGCAGCGTGACGTGGCCAGCGTGATGGGGGCCTGACGGAACACGGGACGGGACGTCGCAGACGCGCCCGCTTGCAAACCGCCGCGCTCTGCCCCACGCTCTTTTTCGAGCAGGAGGGTCGCAGATGATCTATAAACACCCCGTTCGGGTTTATTACGAAGATACCGACATGGCCGGGATCGTCTATTACGCCAACTATCTGCGCTATATCGAGCGTGGGCGCAGCGAATGGGTGCGCGAGGTTGGTCTGGATCAGAACCGGATGAAGGACGAAGACGGCATCGTGTTTGCCGTGCGCCGGGTTGAGGCGGATTACCTTGCGCCGGCGCGGCTGGATGACGAACTGGTGGTGGAAACCTGGATCGAAACCCTGAAACCTGTGCGCATGGTTATGGGCCAGGAGGTCAAGCGCGGTGAACAGGTGCTGTTTCGGGCCATGGTTACCGTGGTGTGCATGACCACCGGTGGCAGACCGGTCCGTCTTCCGAAATGGGACGGAGCCTGAAATTCACCGCTCGGGGTGGTATTTCAGTTGACCCGACGCCCCCCGGATCGTGTTCGTTAACCACAATTAAAGCGTTTCCGCATTACGTTGAATCAGCGCACTATGGAAACGCTTTAACGCACGAATTCACGCATACCGGGGAAAACGATGCGACGTTTCTTGGGGATGGCGGTCGTCCTTGTTCCGGGTCTGGCCGAGCTGCAACGCAGCGGGCGTTTCAATGGATGAGTAACTCACAAGCAGGGTGAGGTCCGCTGAGTCGCGCATCGTGCCCGCCTATGAAAAAGGGGCGAAGGGAAAGGGGCGAAAATCCGCCGTTGGCGGGAAATGCACGGCGCAAATTGCCGCCCATGACGCCATTTCATTGGCTTTCCCCGTGGAAACTGTTTACTTTGCATTGCAATAAGGGTCGAAAAACGGCCCGAAAACAAAAAGAGCAGGCAGATGGAAGCAGAAACCCTTGCCCTTGCACAGGAGATTGATTTCTCGCTGTGGGCACTCTTCGCACGTGCGACCGTGACCGTGAAACTGGTGATGATCATGCTGATTGTTGCCTCATTCTGGTCCTGGTCGATCATCATTCAGAAAATCATCAATTACCGCAAGGCCAGGGCCGAGGCGAAAGTGTTTGATCAGGCGTTCTGGTCCGGCGAACCGCTGGACGCGTTGTTTGACCAGATCGGCGCGGACCCGGCGGGGCAGAGTCAGAAAATTTTTGCCGCCGGCATGATCGAATGGCGCCGGTCGCATCGTCAGGATGGCGGGTTGATCGCGGGCGCTCAGGCGCGGATTGACCGGTCGATGGATGTCGCCATCGCAAAAGAGGCCGAGGGGCTGCAACGCGGCCTGCCGGTTCTGGCCACCGTGGGGTCCACCGCGCCGTTCATCGGGTTGTTTGGCACCGTGATCGGGATCATGAATTCCTTTGTTGAAATCGCAGAGCAGCAGAACACCAACCTTGCCGTTGTGGCGCCGGGGATTGCCGAGGCGCTGCTGGCCACCGGGCTGGGCCTGTTGGCTGCGATCCCGGCGGTCATTTTCTACAACAAACTCAGCGCGGACAGCGACCGGATCGTGGCGGGGTACGAAGCCTTTGCCGATGAGTTCGCCACGATCCTCAGCCGCCAGCTGGATTCCTGAGCCATGGGCGCGGGTGTGATGAAACCCGGCGGAGGGGGGGGCGGAAGCCGCCGACGCCGCCACGGGCGCAAGGCGGCCCCGATGAGCGAAATCAACGTGACGCCTTTTGTCGACGTCATGTTGGTGTTGCTGATCATCTTCATGGTGGCCGCTCCGTTGATGACTGTGGGCGTGCCGGTGGAGTTGCCGAAAACCGCCGCCAATGCGTTGCCGTCCGAGGCCGAAGAGCCATTGACCGTCACCGTGACCGCCGACGGCGCGGTGCTGGTGCAGAAAACCGAAGTGCCACGGGATCAGCTGTTGAACAAGCTGCGTGCGGTCGCTGCCGAACGGGCCAGCGACCGGGTTTTCCTGCGTGCTGACGGCGCGGTGCCTTATGAACAGGTGGTTCAGGTGATGGGCGCGCTTAATCGCGGCGGGTTCTCCAATATCGGGCTTGTGACCGATACCGGCGGGCCGGCTTTGGACAAGACCGGGAACTAAGGGCACGGGTGCGGTGAACACGGGCCAGTATATCAGCGGCGCGGGCCATATCGGTCTGATCGGCTGGCTGTTGTTCGGGGGGAGTTTTGCCGCCGATCCGCTGCCGTTCGAGGTTACGGATGTGACGGTGATCAGCACGGCAGACTACGAAGCGATGCTGGCCGGAGAACTGCCCCCCGCCACTGCGTCCGGGCTGGCCCCGCCGTCGCCTCCTGCCCCCCCGGTGGAACAGGAGGTGGAACAGGAGCCGCCCGCGCGGGTGCGTCCGCCTGCGGAGCTTCCCCCCGTCACGCAGGAGCCCGAGGTGGTTGAAACCCCGGTGCCCGACGATGCGCCGGATGTCAGCCAGCTGACCCCGCCGCCCGAGGCCGAGGTGGACCCGACCCCTCCCGAACTGGCCCGGCCCCCCGAAGAGGTTGCGGTGATTGTGCCCGCGCCCATCCGATCCGTGCGCCCACAGGCGCGCCCGGCCCCGCGCGTCGCCCCGACCCCGGTGGCCCAGCCCGAACCCGAAACCCGGGTGGACGAGGTGGTCCGCGAAGACACCGCACCGGACGAAAACGCACAAACCACCCGGCCCGAAGACGAGGCCACGGCCCCCGAAGAAGCGGTGGCCGAAGTGGTGCCCGAAGCCGATGACAAGGTCAGCGCCGCCCCGACCCGGTCGGTGCGTCCACAGACCCGTCCGCGCCGGGCAGCGCCCGCCGAAACGGCGCAGCAGGACCCCACCAGCGATGCGGTAAACGACGCGCTGGCCGAGGCGCTGAGTGGCGGCACTGAAGATGCCGCACCTGATCCCGGCCCGGCCCCCACCGGCCCGCCGCTGACCCGCGGCGAACAGGAGGGGCTGCGTCTTGCCGTGTCGCGCTGCTGGAATGTGGGGGCGTTGAGTACCGAGGCTCTGGCCACTACGATCGTGGTCGGTGTCCGGATGGGTGAAGATGCCAAACCGACCATGGGCAGCATCCGTTTGCTCAGCCATTCGGGCGGCAGCGCGGCGGCAGCCAAACAGGCGTTCGAGGCCGCGCGCCGCGCCATCCTGCGCTGTGGCGCGCGCGGCTTTGACCTTCCGGTCGAAAAATACGACCACTGGCGCGACATCGAAATGACATTCAACTCCGAGAAAATGAGGTAGCCATGACCACCCGTTTCCTGATCCTGACGCTGGCCCTGCTGGGCTTTCTTGCCCCGCTGATGCCTCTGGCCGCAGGGGCCGCGCCGCTTAGGATCGTCATTGATGATCCCACGGTGGAGCCGCTTCCGGTCGCGATCCCCGGTTTCGTGGCGGAAAACAGCGGGTCGGGGGATATGGCAAGCAATATCGCCCGTGTTGTGGCCGCCGATCTGACTGGCACCGGATTGTTTCGCGAAATCGGAAGTAATGCGTTCATCAGCCAGATCACCAGCTTTTCCAGCCCGGTGCAGTTCGCCGATTGGAAAGCCATCAATGCCCAGGCGTTGATCACCGGGGCCGTGTCGGTAAGCGGAGACCGGGTGGTGGTCAAGTTCCGGGTGTATGACGTTTTCGCGGGAACCGAGTTGGGCAGCGGGTTGCAGTTTGCGGGCACCACCGCCGGATGGCGGCGCATGGCGCATAAGGTGGCCGATGTCGTGTATAGCCGGATTACCGGTGAAGGTGCCTATTTTGACAGTCGCGTGGTATTCGTGAGTGAAACCGGCCCCAAGAATGCCCGCAAGAAGCGGTTGGCGATCATGGATTATGACGGGGCCAATGTGCAGTACCTGACAGACAGTCGCGCCATCGTTCTGAACCCGCGGTTTTCGCCCACGGGTGACCGGGTGCTTTATACCTCGTATGAATCCGGGTTTCCGCGCATTTATGTGCTGGACGTGGCCAGCGTGGGCCGCCGGGTGTTGCAAAGCCGCGAGGGCACGACCAGCTTTGCCCCGAGGTTCAGCCCGGATGGGCGCACAGTGGTGTTCAGCCTTGAAAGCGGGGGCAATACGGACCTCTACACCATTGATGTCGCCAGCGGCGCGGAACGTCGGCTGACCCGTGCGCCGTCGATCGAAACCGCGCCGTCCTATAGCCCCGATGGCAGCCAGATCGTGTTTGAAAGCGACCGGTCGGGCAGTCAGCAGCTTTATGTCATGTCGGCAAATGGCGGCGAGGCGAGGCGGATTTCGTTTGGCTCGGGGCGCTATGGCACTCCGGTCTGGTCCCCGCGCGGAGATCTGATTGCCTTTACCAAGCAATCCAAGGGACGGTTTCACATTGGCGTGATGCGGGTGGATGGCAGCGGCGAACGGCTGCTTACGGCCTCGTATCTGGAAGAGGGGCCGACATGGTCGCCCAATGGCCGCGTGATCATGTTCACCCGCGAAACCCAGGGTGCGTCGGGGCAATCGAGCCTCTATTCCGTGGACATAACCGGGCGGAACCTGAAAAAGCTGCGCACAGACGGGGGCGGGTCCGATCCGTCATGGTCGCCGTTGCAGAAATGACCACAGGGGTGCGGGGTGACCGCAGGCGTGGGCGTGGGCGTGGGCGTGGATAAGCGATCCCCCGCCCATGACAAAGGGGTGAGTCGCGCAGGGGTGATTCACAAGGGCCACGGGCTGTGATAAAGGCTGTGTTAAAGACAGATACAAGAATAACGCAAAAAACTAAGGGGCGTGAGCAATGAAGATTTTGACACGGAGCATGATCCTTGTGGCGGGGCTTGGCCTTGCGGCCTGTACCGATGCGGGCCGGTTTGGCAGAGGGAATGACGGGGCCGGGGGCGCAACACCTGCGTCGGTCCCCGCAGGGCCGGTTGCCGGGAGCGCACAGGACCCAAGGTCGCCGCTCTATTTCCAGCAGACCATCGGCGACCGGGTGTTGTTCGAGGTGGACAGCGCCACCCTGACCGCCGGGGGCAAGCACACGTTGGATGGGCAGGCCAGCTGGTTGACCACCAATTCCGATTACACGGCGGTGATCGAAGGTCACGCCGACGAACAGGGCACGCGGGAATACAACCTTGCGCTTGGCGCGCGTCGTGCCAACGCGGCGCGGGAATACCTGTTGTCGCGCGGCTTGCCGGCCTCGCGGCTCAAGACCGTGAGCTATGGCAAGGAGCGCCCGATTGAAATCTGTAGCCAGGAAAGCTGTTACGCCAAGAACCGGCGGGCGGTGACGATCCTGTCCACAGGGGTGAGCAGCTAAGCGGAGGCTATCATGCGCTTTGTGATCGGTTTTGTTGCGGCGGTGATGCTCACCGCGCCTCTGGCCGCGCCTTTGGCCGCACAGGAACAGACGCTGGCGGATATTCGCCAGGAGTTGACGGTGTTGCATGTAGAGGTGCAAAAACTCAAACGTGAGTTGTCGACCACCGGCGCGGCCGGGGCGGGCACAACGGGTGGGTCCGCGCTTGACCGGGTTGCGGCGATTGAGAGCGAGTTGCAGCGGCTGACCGGCAAGACCGAGGAGCTGGAGTACCGGATCAACCGGGTTGTGGCCGATGGCACCAACCGGATCGGAGATCTGGAATTCCGGCTGGTCGAGCTTGAAGGCGGCGATGTCAGCCAGTTGGGGGAAACTTCGACGCTGGGTGGCGAGACAGGTGGTTCGTCGGGCGCGGCCGCACCCGCCTCGCAGCCCGTTGCCACGTCTGAAACCGATCTGGCCGTGGGCGAAAGCCGCGATTTTGAAGCCGCCGAGAAGGCGTTACAGGCCGGAGACCACGCCGCCGCCATTGACGGGTTCACCCGGTTCAATGAAAACTATCCCGGCAGCCCCATGGCCGTGCGCGCCCATCTGGGCCGGGGTTTGGCGCTGGAGGGGGCGGGCGATCTGACTCAGGCCGCGCGCGCCTTTCTGGAAGGGTTCAGCACTGCGCCCAATGGGGCCGATGCCCCCGAGGCCTTGTTCCAGCTGGGCCGGATGCTGGGACGGTTGGGCCAGACCCAGGAGGCATGCACAACCCTGTCCGAGGTCGGCGTGCGTTTTCCCGGCGGTGCGGCACAGGGCAAGGCGGATCAGGAGATTGCCCGGCTGGGATGTCAGTGACGCACCCTGTGACGCCCGACCAGCCGCTTTACCCGCATTTCGCCGCCGCCATGGATGCGCTGTGGCCGGACATCCCCCCCCGCAAGCTGGGCGTGGCCGTGTCCGGGGGCGGGGACAGCGTGGCGCTTTTGAAACTTCTGCACAGCTGGGCACCGACCAGGGGTGCCCTTTTGCATGTCGCGACCGTGGATCACGGGCTGCGCGCCGAGGCCGCCGAAGAGGCGGCATTCGTGGCCGATCTGTCGCGTGATCTTGGGGTGCGCCACGACACGCTGCGCTGGGCGTGGGACGGCAACGGCAACTTACAGGCCGCCGCCCGGGCCGGGCGTTACGCGGCGCTTTCGCAATGGGCCGCGCGGCTTGATCTTGATTCTGTTGCGCTTGGCCATACCGCAGATGACGTGGCCGAGACCTTTCTTCTTCGGCTGGCGCGCGGGTCCGGTGTGGACGGGTTGGCGCGGATGCGGGCCAGTTTTGCTGGCGAAGATCCGGGCGGGGACGCACGGTTCGTGCGGCCTCTTCTGGGGCTGGGCCGGGGGGCGCTTCGCAGCTATCTGGACAGGATTGGCCTGCAATGGATCGACGACCCCAGCAATGAGGACACGCGGTTTGATCGGGTCAGGGCGCGCCGGGCGCTGCCCCTGTTGGCCGAGCTTGGGCTTGACGTTGACCGGTTGAACGACACCGCACACCGGATGGAGGAGGCCCGCGACGCGTTGAACTGGGCCGCCGCACAGCTAGCGGACCGGGCCGTGACCCAACAGGCGGGGGATTTGCGGATCGACCTGGCACCGCTTGCCACAGCCCCCCGCGAGTTGCGCTTGCGCCTGTTGTCATCCGCGTTGCGCTGGATTTCCGGCGCGCCCTATCGCCCGCGTCTGTCCCGGTTGGCCGCCCTGTGGGAGGCGGTTCAGGGCGGAGAGGCGCGCCAGCTTCACGGCTGTCAACTGACCCCCGGCGATGGCGGCCTCTGCCTGTCGCGCGACCCGGCCGCCCTGCGGGACCTGCGCGCCGAACCGGGCGCATTGTGGGACGGGCGCTGGCAGGTGATCGGGCCGGACATTCCGGGCACCCATATCGCGGCGCTTGGCGAGGGGCTTGGCCGGGTTCCCGGCTGGCGCGACACCGGCCTGCCGCGTGTTTCGCTGGTGGCCAGCCCGGCGGTGTGGTGGGAGGACAGATTAATCGCGGCCCCCCTTGCCGGGATGGCGGCGGGGTACACCGCCCACCTGTCCCCGATGCGCGATAATTTTCGCCAATTTTTGCTGTCGCATTGAACAAGCCGCAAGGATGTCTATTTTAGTCCCACTGCTTCTGTGTTAGGCGCAGATCCAACCTTACTTCTGGGCTAACCTGAAAATTAGGAGAATTGCCTTGGGCAACGCACGTAATATCGCCTTCTGGGTCGTCCTGTTCCTTCTGATTCTGGCGCTGTTCAACCTGTTCAGCGGATCGGGCAACACGCTTCAAAGCCGTGAAATCAGCTATTCCGAATTCGTGACAGCGGTCGAGGATGGCCAGGTCAGCCAGGTGACGCTGGATGGCGAACAGGTCCGGTTCCGGGGCAATGATGGCAAGGATTACGTGACCATCAAGCCGGAAGATGCGAAAGTCACCGACCTGTTGATCGGAAAACAGATTCCTCTGACGGCTCAGGCTCAGGAACAGTCGGGTTTCCAGACCTTTATCCTGTCGCTTCTGCCCTTCCTTTTGCTGATCGGCGTATGGATCTATTTCATGAACCGGATGCAGGGGCGCGGTGGCGGCGGTGCCATGGGATTCGGTAAATCCAAGGCCAAGATGCTGACCGAAAAACACGGTCGGGTGACGTTTGACGATGTGGCGGGCATTGATGAGGCCAAGGAAGAGCTGGAAGAAATCGTTGAATTCCTGCGTAATCCCCAGAAATTCTCGCGTTTGGGCGGCAAGATCCCCAAGGGCGCTTTGCTGGTTGGCCCTCCGGGCACCGGTAAAACCCTGCTGGCGCGCGCGATTGCGGGCGAGGCGGGTGTGCCGTTCTTTACCATTTCGGGCTCGGACTTTGTGGAAATGTTCGTTGGCGTGGGGGCATCGCGGGTCCGCGACATGTTCGAGCAGGCCAAGAAAAACGCGCCCTGCATCGTGTTCATCGACGAAATCGACGCCGTGGGTCGCCACCGGGGGGCCGGCTATGGTGGCGGCAATGACGAACGCGAACAGACGTTGAACCAACTGCTGGTGGAAATGGACGGGTTCGAGGCCAATGAAGGCGTCATCATCCTGGCGGCCACCAACCGCAAGGACGTGCTGGACCCGGCGCTGTTGCGTCCGGGCCGGTTTGACCGGAACGTGACCGTGCCCAATCCCGATATCAAGGGCCGTGAAAAGATTTTGAACGTCCACGCGCGCAAAACGCCGCTGGGGCCGGATGTGGACCTGCGCATCATCGCGCGCGGCACGCCGGGTTTTTCGGGGGCGGACCTTGCCAACCTGGTGAACGAAGCGGCGCTGATGGCGGCGCGCGTGGGTCACCGGTTCGTGGCCATGGCCGATTTCGAAATGGCCAAGGACAAGATCATGATGGGGGCCGAACGGCGCAGCATGGTGATGACACCGGCGCAAAAGGAAATGACCGCCTATCACGAAGCGGGCCATGCTATCGTCGGTATGACCCTGCCCAAATGTGACCCGGTCTACAAGGCGACGATCATCCCCCGCGGTCAGGCGCTGGGCATGGTGATGAGCCTGCCGGAAATGGACCGGTTGAACTATTTCAAAGACGAGGCCGAACAGAAGATCGCCATGACCATGGCGGGCAAGGCGGCCGAGATCATCAAATATGGCCCGGATGCCGTGTCCAATGGTCCATCGGGCGACATCATGCAGGCTTCGGGCCTTGCCCGTGCCATGGTGATGCGCTGGGGCATGTCCGACAAGGTCGGCAATATTGACTATCAGGAGGCGGCCGAAGCGTTTTCCGGTGGCGGCGGGGCCGGTGGCTTCTCGATTTCGGCCCATACCAAGGAGCTGATCGAGGAAGAGGTGAAACGCTTCATCGACGAAGGCTATGACGAAGCGTTCCGCATCCTGACCGAACGGAACGAGGAATGGGAACGTCTGGCCCAAGGCCTGTTGGAATACGAAACCCTGACCGGCGAAGAGATTGCACGTGTCATGAAAGGCGAACCGCCGCAGGTGGACGAGGACGACGATACCCCGGACGAAGGCAGCGCGCCTTCGGTCACGGCCATCCCGAAAACCAAGCCGCGCAGCAAATCGTCGGATGATGGGGGCATGGAACCCGAGCCGTCCGCATGAGGGGCGCAGCTAAGAGCGACTGGAACCCCGCCGCGTATAACAGGTTCCGGGATTTCCGCATCCGCCCGGCGCTGGACCTGATGGCGGCGGTGCGCTCTGTCGGCGGCGGCGATGTGATTGACCTGGGCTGTGGTAACGGCGCGATGGGCCACCCCTTGGCCGAACGGTTTGCGGGTCATCGCGTGATTGGCGTGGATAACAGCCCGGCGATGCTGGAGGTTGCTGAAAAGGTTGGCGGCTATGATGCGCTGGAGCACACGGATATCGCGGAATGGACCACCACGCGGGCCGGTCTGATTTATTCCAACGCGGCATTGCATTGGTTGGGAGATCACGAAACCCTTTTCAAACGTCTCGCGGGAATGCTGGCCCCGGGGGGAACGTTGGCCGTACAGATGCCGCATCAGAACAACGCCCCGTCCCACCGTGTATGGGTGTCGTTGGTCGAAGAGCTTTTCCCGGACCGGATCGATATGGATCAGGGGCCAGGTGTTATGGAGCCAGCGCATTATCATCGGCTGTTGTCGGATATGGGGCAGGTGAGCCTGTGGGAAACTGAGTATTACCAATTGCTTGGCGGTGATGCTCCGGGGCATCCGGTGCGCCGGTTCACGGAAAGCACCTTTGCCCGCCCGATCCTCGATGGGCTCGCAACAGAAGAGCGCGCGACATTGATCGCCAAATACGAAGAGGTGATGGAGCGCGCCTATCCGGCCAATCCCGACGGTACGGTCCTGTTTCCCTTCCGTCGCATGTTTTTCACGCTGACCGTATGACCTGATCAAAAGGTCGAAGTCTGGACGCAGGGCGGTTAGCCGGGCGCGCGCGTTGCGCGCGCCCGGCTAACCGCCCCCGCCCGCCGCAGGCGGCACCGAAGGTGCATAGAGCGTTTGACGAAATAACTGATACAAAGAGTATCACCTAAAGCGTTTCCAGTTCTTGTTGGATCACAGCAAGAACTGGAAACGCTCACAATCCTGATATGTTATGCGGCGTTTCCACATCACGCTGAGTCAACGTGATGTAGAAACGCTTTAACGCTTTAGCGGATCGGACGTCACCAGGATTTGAGGTGCAGCCCGGCTCTGGCCCGCCCCGGGGTCATTTTATGCGCACCGTCGCGGTTTGCACGCCCATGACCTGGCCATTGCGCACAAGCCTGACGCTGCCGTCATAGGTCCCTGTGGGCCAGCCCGCATTGCGTCGCCGCTTCCCCGCGGAGCGCGAATACAACGGCTGATCCTTGTCGATTTCAGCGACGTGAAAGAACCGGAACCCCCCGGGGCCGGTGATTTCGAACTCGACCCTGTCGCCTTTGGCCCCGGAGAATCCAAACATCCACAGGACCAGTCCCGGAGCCGTACGGGTCAGAGTGGCGTGACCTGCTGTTCCCTCTTTTATGTCGCTGTATTTCGGGATGCCCGGCGCGAAACCGGCAAATAATACATTGCCGGGGCGATAGTCCGGTTCGTCAATCCAAAGGCTGGCCCGGTCCTCATCCCGACAGGTTTTGGCGACACGGCGGTCGAACGGGTCCACCACTTTGCCCCGATAGCGCACCGAAAAATGGACATGGGGGAATGTGGCCTTGCCTGACATGCCGACCATACCCAGCACCGTGCCCCGGGACACGGTCTGTCCCTTGCTCACCGCCACGGATCCAAGGCGCAAGTGGCAATACTGGGTCTGCCAGCCGCCGCCGTGGTCCAAAACAACCCCATTGCCGCATTCCCGGCCCTTGACGCTGTCCCTTGTGTCCGCCGTCACCCCGGTATCTGGCATCTCATCGCGCACTCCAAGCACGGTGCCCGCCGCGGCCGCCACAACCGGCACACCGGCGCGCATGGCACCCAGGGTGTAAATCCCCACATCCACGCCCTTGTGGCCGTCGCGGGTCAACCCCTGACACTGATAGTCCTGGACACCGGGTCCGGGATCAATGTCGACAAGCGCCTGGATGTAGCAATCCTCACCCAGGGTACAGTCCACGGGCAGGGCAAGACGGGGTGGTTCGGCATAGGCCGGCAGAGCGCGCAGAGCGGCAAGCACCACCGCCACACCCGCCAGAACCGCGCCCCGCATCGCGATCAATCCGCCGTCAGCAACGGTGGCTTGTCGCCATTGATCCGCGGTTTCACCGGTCCTTCCAGGTTCAGGTCCAGTTCGCCGTCCTTGACGCCCACCTTGACCACGCCACCCTTGGCCAGTTTGCCAAACAGCAGCTCTTCGGCCAGTGGTTTCTTGATATATTCCTGAATCACCCGTCCCAGGGGCCGCGCACCCATCTTGTCGTCATACCCTTTGTCCGCCAGCCATTCGGCGGCCTTGCGGGTCAGTTCGATGGTCACGCCACGATCCAGCAACTGTGCCTCAAGCTGAAGCACGAATTTCTCGACCACCTGCAGGATCACCTCTTTGGGCAGCGGTGCAAAGGACACCACCGCATCCAGCCGGTTGCGGAATTCGGGGGTAAAGGTGCGTTCGATGGCCGCCGTATCCTCGCCCTCGCGCCGGTCGCGACCAAAACCGATAGCCGATTTCGCCTGTTCCGCCGCCCCTGCGTTCGAGGTCATGATCAGGATCACGTTGCGGAAATTCACCGTGCGCCCGTTGTGGTCGGTCAACTCGCCATGATCCATCACCTGGAGCAGGATGTTGAACACATCCGGGTGCGCCTTTTCGATTTCATCCAGCAGCAGCACACAATGGGGATGTTGATCCACGCCATCGGTCAGCATCCCGCCCTGATCGAACCCGACATAGCCCGGAGGTGCGCCGATCAGGCGCGAAACCGCGTGTTTCTCCATATATTCGGACATGTCGAACCGCAGCAGTTCCACACCCAGCCCATCGGCCAGCTGTTTTGCCACCTCGGTTTTGCCCACGCCCGTGGGACCGGCGAAGAGATAGTTGCCGATGGGTTTTTCCGGTTCGCGCAGCCCGGCACGGGCCAGCTTGATAGCGCTGGACAAGGCCTCGATCGCCGCATCCTGGCCGAACACCACGCGTTTGAGCGACTTTTCCAGGTCCTTCAACACCGCGCTGTCATCCTTGGACACGTTTTTCGGCGGGATACGGGCGATTTTCGCCACCACTTCCTCGATCTCTTTGACACCAATCGACTTGCGCCGTTTGGAGCGGGCAACCAGCCGCTGTGCCGCGCCCGCTTCGTCGATCACATCAATCGCCTTGTCCGGCAATTTGCGGTCATTGATATAGCGCGCCGAGAGTTCCACGGCCGTCTTGATCGCATCATTGGTGTATTTCACCGCGTGATGCTCTTCGAAATAGGGTTTCAACCCGCGCAGGATCTTCACCGCATCTTCAATCGTGGGTTCGTTCACGTCGATTTTCTGGAACCGGCGGCTGAGCGCGCGATCCTTTTCGAAATGCTGGCGGAATTCCTTGTAGGTGGTCGACCCCATACAGCGCAGCTTGCCCCCCTGCAGCGCAGGTTTGAGCAGGTTCGAAGCATCCATCGCCCCGCCCGACGTTGCGCCCGCGCCGATCACGGTGTGGATTTCGTCGATGAACAGGACCGCGTCGGGGTGATCTTCCAATTCGGTCACAACCGCCTTTAACCGCTCTTCAAAATCGCCGCGATACCGGGTGCCAGCCAGCAGCGCGCCCATGTCCAGCGAAAAGATGGTGGTTTCAGAAAGCACTTCGGGGGTTTCGCCGCCCACGATTTTATGGGCCAGCCCTTCGGCAATCGCGGTTTTTCCCACGCCGGGGTCACCCACCAGAAGCGGGTTGTTCTTGCGACGGCGGCACAGCACCTGAATACAGCGTTCCACCTCGTGGCTGCGCCCGATCAACGGGTCGACATCGCCCTTGCGCGCCTTGTCGTTCAGATCGACACAGTATTTGGCCAGCGCGCTGTCTTTTTCCGCGGCATCCTCGACAGGCTGCGCCTCGTCCTCGAAATCGGCCCCGGTGACGGGGCGCGCTTCGCCAAAGGCGGGATCCTTGGCCACGCCATGGGCGATGTAATTCACCGCGTCATAGCGGGTCATATCCTGTTCCTGCAGGAAATAGGCCGCGTTGGATTCGCGTTCGGCGAAGATGGCCACAAGCACGTTGGCCCCCGTCACCTCGGTCCGGCCCGAAGACTGCACGTGGATCGCCGCCCGCTGGATCACCCGTTGGAACGCGGCTGTGGGCACCGCTTCGGACCCGTCGATATCGGTGACGAGATTGGACAGGTCTTCGTCGATGAATTCAACAACCACCTGTCGCAACTCTTCCAGATCGACATTACACGCCTGCATCACACGGGCGGCGTCGGGTTCATCGAGCAGCGCAAGAAGCAGGTGTTCCAGCGTGGCAAATTCGTGACGGCGGGCATTGGCCAGCGCCAGTGCGCTGTGAATGGCCTGCTCAAGTGTGGTCGAGAATGAAGGCATGTTCCCCATGCTCCTTTTTGCTGCAGGGCGACGGGGAAATCCCCGTCCGACCAGAATGGCCTCAGAATAGTTAAAGTTTGGTCGATCTGGCCCGGTCTTCAAGGGTTTTTTGTACATATTCTGTCACATTTCCCGGATCAGCCCCGTTTTGAGGGGGAAATCGGCGGGAGGCATGACGGTGCGTGCTTTCAAAACCGAATTAACGGGTGGCTTGCGGACGTTGGAATGCCTGTCGCGCGGCGTTGACCTGATCCCGGACCGCGCATCCGGGCACGTGGTCATTGATCAACCCCATCGACTGCATGAAGGCGAATATGGTGGTGGGGCCAACAAATTTCCACCCCCGCTTTTTCATGTCTTTGGACATGGCATGAGAGGCGGGAGAGGTGGTCATGGACCGGGGGACGGGGATTTCGTCCCCGGGCGGTTCAAAAGACCAGACATAGGCGGCAAGGCTGCCCATCTCGGCCACGATGTCGCGCGCTTTGGCGGCGTTGTTGATCACGGCCCCGATCTTGCCGCGATGGCGGATGATGCCCGCGTTTTGCACCAGCTCTTCCACCTTGTCCGGTCCATAGGTTGCCATGATGTTGAAATCGAACCCGTCAAAGGCGGCGCGGAAATTGTCGCGCTTGTCCAGAATGGTACGCCAGCTGAGCCCGGATTGAAAACTTTCAAGGCAGAGCTTTTCAAACAGGCGGATGTCGTCGGCGACGGGAAAGCCCCATTCAAGGTCGTGATACGGGATAAAGGGCGGATAGTCGCCAACCCAGGCGCATCGGTCCCTTCCATCCGGCCCGGTGATCATGTCGGCCATCAGAACCTGTCCTTGGCCGCGCGCACCGCGGTGAAGACCTCGACCGGTGCGCCGTTGGGCAAACCGACGCTGGCCCTGATCTCGGGCGATGTGCTGCGCAGAAACGGGTTCGTGTCCAGTTCCAGTTGCAGCGAGGACGGGACGGTGAATGCCTTGTCCGCTCTTAAACGGGCGGTCTCGGCGTTGCGGGCCACCAGAGCGGCGTTGCCTGGTTCCACGGATATGGCAAAGGCACCATTCGCCGCCGTATATTCGTGTCCCGAACAGATCAGCGTGTCGGCGGGCAGGGCGGCCAGCCTGGAGAGGCTGTCAAACATCTGGGCGGGGGTGCCTTCAAACAGGCGCCCACATCCCAGCGCCATCAGGCTGTCTCCGGTAAAGGCATAGCCGCTTTCGGGAAAATGGAAGGCGATATGGCCCACGGTATGGCCCGGCACCTCCAGCACAGCAGCGGTTTCGCGGCCCACGGTGACGCGGTCGCCTTCGGCCACGGCGATGTCCAGCGGCGGCAGGCGATGGGCATCCGCCGCGGCCCCCACCACACGGGCGTCGGGCCAGCGGGGGCGCAGCGCCTCTAACCCGTCAATATGGTCGTAATGGTGGTGTGTCAGCAGTACATGGGTCAGCGTCCAGCCGCGTTCGGCCAGCGCGGCATTGATCGGCGCGGCATCGGGCACATCGACCACCGCCGTGTCTCCGGTTTCGGCGCAATGCAGCAGGAAACAGTAATTGTCCGAGAGGGCAGGGAGAGTGACAAGTTCAAGGGCCATGGATTTTCCGCGTTCGGTTGCTATGTTGGTCATCAGTGATCGGATCAGCGATCAGATCACTGATGAGAGAGTGACCGATCGGGGGCCGGGCTGCAATGCATCTTGATGTGCAGGATCTGCGGAATTTCTATTATCGCAGCACGCTGGGCCGGGCGGCGCAGAAGGTGATCCGCGACCAGATGCTTGAAATCTGGCCCGAGGCGCAGGGGCAGACCGTGGTGGGATTCGGCTTTGCCGTGCCGCTTTTGCGCCCCTACCTGCGCGATGCGCGCCGGGTGATCGGGTTGATGCCGGGTCCACAGGGGGTCATGCCCTGGCCCGCCGGGATGCCCAACGTGTCGGTCTTGTGCCACGAAACCATGTGGCCGGTGGACACGGGGCGCGTGGACAAGCTTGTCGTCATGCATGGGCTGGAAACCAGCGACCTGCCCTCAACAGTGCTGGACGAGGCGTTGCGGGTGCTTGGCCCCGGCGGCAAGGCGTTGTTCATCGTCCCCAACCGCGCCGGGTTGTGGAGCCGCAGCGACGCCACCCCGTTCGGCTATGGCCGCCCCTACACGCTTGGCCAGCTGGACACTCAACTCAAACTGCACGGGTTTCTGACCGAGGATCAGCGCACCACCCTGTACCAACCGCCCCTGGCATCCCGGTTCTGGCGCAAAACCGCCCCGGTTTGGGAAAAGGTCGGGCGGGGCGTTCCGTTGGTCGCGGCCGGGGGGGTGTTGATGGTTGAGGCGACGAAACGTGTCCCTGCTCCCTCTGGTGGCGGGCTGGCCGAACGTGTCCGCCGCCCGATTTCGATCCTGACCCCCGGTCCGAAACCGGAAGTGGCCCGCATCCGCACCCGCCGGACGTTGGATCAGGGCTGATCCCGCCGGGACCGGTTCAGGGACTGGGGCTGGGGCAGGGACCGTGTGATATCCAGCGTCATGCTGAGCGGCCCGTTCACGGTCAGCCGGGGTTTGCGGTTGATGCGCCCGAATCTGGTCCAGCGCGCCCCCGGCGTATCCCCGGCCTCCGAATCGCGATAGGACCCTTCAGAGCCAAGCCACACCCACGCCACAGCGCGCAGGGCCTTGTGTCCCAGCTTGGCGGGAATAAGCGCGGCGAGGTCCGGCGCATTCAACCGGGGCACACCCGGCGCGGTCTGCAACAAAATGACCGACATGTGCTGTTCCGTCCAATCGGCACCTTTCGCGTCTTCCGTCAAACGGATGGCATAGATATGACTGCGGCTGCTGTCTGGCTCTTCGGACCCCTCCGGCCCGGTAATGTCGATCCTGAGCGCGCTGTCAGGTGCAGAGAGGTCAAAGAACAACTCTTCCGGTGGCCCCATGATACGCCAGTCCTGCCCGATGGACAGATGAAGGCGATCGGACATCACAAGGTTTTCGGCATAGCGGGCCGCAGCGTGGGGATAAAGCCCGTCCCCCGTCAGCCCCGCCGAGGACGCAGGGGTCGGCGTGATCGGGATCGGTCGGTTCTCTTCCAGAACCAAAACCCGGATCTTGCGAGGGTCCAGTTGGCGCAACCCGGGCAGGAACACGGTTTTTTCCACCAGAGGCAGAGGCGCATCCGCCTTCCTATCCGCATCCGTGGGCGCGCAAACCGCCCCTGCATCGGGCGGCGAAAGCGTCAGCGTCACCTCCAGCCCGGCGCGGTCGAAACCGCTTTGCGGATCTGTTCCCGCATGGAAGCGCATTTCAACTGACTGTCGATAGGAGTCGGGGGAATGGCGCGAAAAACCCGGAAACTCGTCAATAACCAGGACCAGCAGATCGCGATCCTGATCAAAGTCAACAATTTCGATCGGCCTCTGTGCCATACACCAACATATACTCTTGAAATCCCCGGCGGCGCAGGGCCAGACCGAATCGCGCGGTATTGCGCTTCGCGTGCTGGCAGTTTCCTTTGCACCGGGTGTTTCCCCCGGACCGGTAGTATATTAACAATTGACCGCAATCACACCACGTGAATCCGAAAAACGGAATATTTGCCGTCATGCGTTGCTTTCGGGCGTTGCTTTCGGGCGTTGCTTTCGGGCATGGCGAACAGGTGGTTGCCCCCGCAAGGCAGCATTCTGAACCGTTGGGGGCCCAAGCCCCGTTTGGCCCCAATTTGGCCTCCAGGCTGGAGCCTGCGCTGGTCCTGTGCAGGCGCGAATGCAGCGGGTTTCGGGGCGGGTTTTGGGGCGGGCAGGGGGACGATAGCGGTAACGCGACGTTCCGAATGATCGGGCGAAACCTGCCGTAACGTCGCCAAGGAATCGCAAAAAAATGCAATTTGGTAACTTTTTTCGCGCCCGGAAAGGTGCGCAAAGGGTCGCACTTTTGTTAAGTAGTTGATATTAAAAGGTATCCAATAGTATACATTCATTTTCATATCTGTTGCCCGACGGCACTTGCTCTGTTACACCCGCCCCGATTTCGCTGCTTTGCTTTGCGCAGGGCGCTTTAACACCCCCGGGGGCCCTTCCGATCACAGGGCCAGCGAACACCGGGGCCAGAAAAATCGGAAGGGTGGACGTGTCCGAACCAGCTTCGATCTCATCCGGCATCGCTGCGCGCTATGCCACGGCCGTCTTTGACCTGGCCAAGGAAACCAAAAAGGTAAAAGCCGTCGAAGGCGATCTTGAGGCGCTGGAAGGCGCGCTTAACGATAGCCCTGACTTCAACGCGCTGATCTCGTCCCCGGTTTATAGCCGGGATGAGCAGGGTGCCGCGATTGCCGCGATTGCCAAGAAAATGAAACTGTCGCCGATGATGGGCAACACGCTGGCGCTGATGGCGCAGAAACGACGCCTGTTCATCCTGCCTCAGCTGATCGCCGCGCTGCGCGCCGCGATTGCCGAGGACAAGGGCGAAGTCACGGCCGAGGTCACCAGCGCCAAGGCGTTGACCAAGACCCAGTCGGACAAGCTTGCCAAAACGCTCAAGGCGAAATTCGGCAAGACCGTGAACATCAATGCGACCGTCGATGAAAGCCTCATCGGTGGTCTCGTCGTAAAAGTGGGCTCGAAAATGATCGACACGTCGGTCGCTTCGCGTCTCAAATCACTCCAGAACGCAATGAAAGAGGTCGGATAAATGGGTATCCAAGCAGCAGAAATTTCTGCGATCCTGAAGGACCAGATCAAGAACTTCGGGCAAGACGCCGAAGTTGCCGAAGTTGGCCGTGTGCTGTCGGTTGGTGACGGTATTGCCCGTGTACACGGGCTGGACAACTGTCAGGCCGGTGAAATGGTCGAATTCCCCGGTGGTATCCGCGGGATGGCGCTGAACCTTGAAGCCGACAACGTGGGTGTTGTTATCTTCGGGTCGGACCGTGACATCAAGGAAGGTGACACCGTCAAGCGCACCAACTCGATCGTGGACGTTCCTGCCGGTGACGAACTGTTGGGCCGCGTTGTGGATGGTCTGGGCAACCCGCTGGACGGCAAAGGTCCGATCAAGACCAAAACCCGCCTTGTGGCCGACTCCAAAGCGCCGGGCATCATCCCGCGTAAATCGGTTCACGAACCCATGGCAACCGGCCTGAAATCGGTTGACGCGATGATCCCGATTGGCCGTGGCCAGCGCGAGCTTATCATTGGCGACCGTCAGACCGGCAAAACCGCCGTGGCGCTGGACGCGATCCTGAACCAGAAATCGTATAACGAAGCCGCTGGCGACGACGAAAGCAAGAAGCTGTACTGCGTTTACGTTGCGGTTGGTCAGAAGCGTTCGACCGTTGCGCAGCTGGTGAAAAAGCTGGAAGAATCCGGCGCGATTGAATATTCGATCGTCGTGGCCGCAACCGCATCCGACCCCGCGCCGATGCAGTTCCTGGCCCCCTATGCTGCCACCGCCATGGCCGAGCATTTCCGCGACAATGGCCGTCACGCGCTGATCATCTATGATGACCTGTCCAAACAGGCCGTGTCCTATCGTCAGATGTCGCTGCTGCTGCGCCGTCCGCCCGGACGCGAAGCCTATCCCGGTGACGTTTTCTATCTTCACTCGCGCCTTCTGGAACGTTCGGCCAAGCTGAACGAAGACAACG
Organism: Rhodobacterales bacterium; assembly: GCA_002747035.1. Lineage (GTDB taxonomy): Bacteria > Pseudomonadota > Alphaproteobacteria > Rhodobacterales > Rhodobacteraceae. The sequence goes on along the minus strand of PDRZ01000018.1, from coordinate 134,585 downwards.
GCGCAGGTTCGCTGACCGCTCTGCCGATCATCGAAACCCAGGGTGGCGACGTTTCGGCGTTTATTCCCACCAACGTGATTTCGATCACCGACGGCCAGATCTTCCTTGAAACCGAACTGTTCTATCAGGGTATCCGCCCCGCCGTGAACACCGGTCTGTCGGTGTCTCGCGTGGGTTCCTCGGCCCAGACCAAGGCGATGTCCTCGGTGGCCGGTCCGGTGAAACTGTCGCTGGCTCAGTACCGCGAAATGGCGGCCTTTGCACAGTTTGGTTCCGACCTTGACGCCGCAACCCAGCAGTTGCTGAACCGTGGTGCGCGTCTGACCGAACTGATGAAACAGGCCCAGTATTCGCCGCTGACCAACGCCGAAATCGTTTGCGTCATCTACGCGGGCACCAACGGTTACCTCGACAAGATCGAGGTAAAGGAAGTTGGCCGTTTCGAAGCCGGCCTTCTGGGTCACCTGCGTGGTAAACATGCCGCCCTGCTCGACGACATCACCAACAACGACCGTAAGGTGAAAGACGAGTTGGAAGACAAGATCAAAGCCGCTCTCGACGAGTTCGCTGCTGACTTCGCATAAGGGGAGACGAGGCAATGCCAAGTCTTAAGGACCTTAAAAACAGGATCGAGTCGGTCAAATCGACCCGCAAGATCACCAAGGCCATGCAGATGGTTGCCGCAGCGAAACTTCGCCGCGCACAGGAAGCGGCCGAGCAAGCGCGCCCCTACACGGAACGGTTCAACGCCGTTCTGGGTGGGATCGCGGCCTCGGTCGGTAATTCTGCCGATGCGCCGAAACTGCTTGCCGGTACGGGCAGCGATCAAACCCACCTGTTGGTGGTGATGACCGCGGAACGTGGCCTGTGTGGCGGTTTTAACAGCAGCATCGCCAAACTGGCCCGCGCCAAGGCGGAAGAACTGCAACTCCTGGGTAAAACCGTGAAGATCATCACCGTCGGCAAAAAAGGCCGCGATGCGATCAAACGGGATCTGGGCGAGCTGTTCATCGAGCACGTGGATCTGACCGAGGTCAAGCGTATCGGCTATGCCGATGCCCATGGCATCGCGTCCGACCTGCTGTCGCGCTTTAAAGATGGCGAATTCGATGTGGCGACCATCTTCTTCTCGCGTTTCGAAAACGTTGTGACCCAACATCCCAAGGCCCAACAGATCATCCCAGCGGTGTTCGAAGAGGGGGCCGAGGTGGATACCGGGTATGACTATGAGCCCGACGAAGATGCGATCCTCATGGATCTGCTGCCGCGTGGTGTTGCAACCCAGATCTTTGCCGCTCTGTTGGAAAACGGAGCGTCCGAGCAGGGGGCGCGGATGTCCGCCATGGACAACGCGACGCGCAACGCGGGCGACATGATCGACAAGCTGACCATTCAGTTCAACCGTTCGCGCCAGGCCGTGATTACCAACGAGCTGATTGAAATCATTTCGGGCGCCGAGGCGCTCTAAAAAGACAACCGGAGACGAAACACATGGCAAATGCAAAAGGCAAAATCACCCAGGTGATCGGCGCCGTTGTGGACGTGCAGTTCGACGATCACCTGCCGGAGATCCTGAACGCGCTGACCACGGACAACAATGGCAAAAAGCTGGTCCTGGAAGTGGCCCAGCACCTTGGCGAAAACACCGTGCGCACCATCGCGATGGACGCATCGGAAGGTCTGGTCCGTGGCCAGGAAGTGGCAGACACAGGCGCGCCGATCTCGGTGCCCGTGGGCACCGCCACCTTGGGCCGCATCCTGAACGTGACCGGCGACCCGGTTGACGAACAGGGCCCGGTGAACGCGACCGAAACCCGCGCCATCCACCAGCCCGCCCCGGAATTCGCGGAACAGTCGACCGAGTCGGAAGTTCTGGTAACCGGGATCAAGGTTGTGGACCTGCTGGCCCCTTACGCCAAAGGCGGTAAAATCGGCCTGTTCGGCGGTGCCGGCGTGGGCAAAACCGTTCTCATCATGGAACTGATCAACAACATCGCGAAAGTACACTCGGGTTACTCGGTGTTCGCGGGCGTTGGTGAACGGACCCGTGAGGGCAACGACCTCTATCACGAAATGATCGAATCCAACGTTATCAACCCTGATAACCTGGAAGAAAGCCAAGTGGCGCTGGTCTATGGCCAGATGAACGAACCTCCGGGGGCGCGTATGCGTGTGGCCCTGTCGGGTCTGACGCTGGCGGAACAGTTCCGTGACCAGTCCGGGACCGACGTTTTGTTCTTCGTCGACAACATTTTCCGCTTTACCCAGGCGGGTTCCGAGGTTTCGGCCCTTCTTGGTCGTATCCCTTCGGCGGTGGGTTACCAGCCGACGCTGGCCACCGACATGGGCGCGCTGCAAGAGCGGATCACCTCGACCAAGTCGGGCTCGATCACTTCGGTTCAGGCGATTTACGTGCCTGCGGACGACCTTACCGACCCCGCGCCGGCAACCTCGTTTGCGCACCTTGACGCCACCACCGTTCTGTCGCGTGCGATTTCGGAACTGGGCATCTACCCGGCGGTGGACCCGCTGGACTCGACCTCGCGTCTGCTGGACCCCGCCATCGTGGGGGAAGAGCACTATCAGGTTGCGTCGGACGTTCAGGAAATCCTGCAACGTTACAAGTCGCTGCAAGACATCATCGCCATTCTCGGCATGGACGAGCTTAGCGAGGAAGACAAACTTACCGTGGCCCGTGCCCGTAAGATCCAGCGCTTCCTGAGCCAGCCGTTCGACGTGGCGAAGGTCTTCACCGGCTCTGACGGTGTTCAGGTTCCGCTGGAAGACACCATCGCATCGTTCAAGGCCGTTGTGGCCGGCGAATACGATCACCTTCCCGAAGGCGCCTTCTACATGGTGGGCGGCATCGACGAAGTGATCGCCAAGGCCGAAAAAATGGCCGCGGAAGCCGCGTAAGGAGCACGTCTGATGGCTGATACGATGCAATTCGATCTGGTGAGCCCCGAGCGGAGCCTTGCTTCGTATCAGGCGCGTGAAGTCCGGATCCCCGGTGCCGATGGCGACATGACCGCAATGCCGGGCCATGCCGCCGTCATCACCACCCTGCGCCCCGGCGTGTTGAAGGTGAACGGCCCCGAAGGCGAAAAGGGCTACCTGGTCACCGGCGGTTTTGCCGAGATCAATGCGGACAGCACAAGCGTTCTCGCCGAAGTGGCCATGCCGCTGGCCGATGCGAAAGCGGCGGATATCGATCCCATGATCGCCGACGCCACCGCAGCCGTTGAAAACGCAAGCGCCGAGGCGCGCGATGCGGCCGACAAGCTGCTCGCCGATCTGCGATCGCTGCGCGATCTGCTCGCCTGATCCAAACGGATCATCGAAACTGAAAAGGCCCCGGAGCGTATCCGGGGCCTTTTTCCTTTGTACCATTGTTCTTATAAAGCGTTTCCAGTTATTGTGTGGATCACCACAATAGCTGGAAACGCTCACAGTCCTGATATGTTGTGCGGCGTTTCCACATCACGCTGAGTCAACGTCATGCGGAAACGCTTTGGTTGAACTCAAGACACTCATACAACGCGAATGAATATGAAGAAAATCAACGCATCCAGCATCGGTATCGCCCAGGGCAACGAGGTGCTGTTCGAAGATTATCAGGATGGCGGCGACATGTGGACCGGGTCGGGCCATCGCGAATGTCGCCATGCGGTCCGGTTTGACGAACCGTTCAAATCTGTACCTTCGGTGCAATGCACCATTTCCCTGTGGGATGTGGACAGTTCCACCAACGTCCGCGCCGAGGTCGAGGCGGAATACATCACCCAGAACGGGTTTGACATTGTGTTTCGCACTTGGGGCGATACCAAGGTTGCACGGATGCGGATCGGCTGGATAGCCATCGGCGCGGCGCGTCACGAAGATGACTGGGATCTGTATTAAAGCGTTTCCAGCTTTGCTGGATCACAGCAACAGCTGGAAACGCCGCGCGGCGCGCCCGATGGAAATCGAAACGCGCCGCGTGGTTTATCATCGCCTGGTCGTGATCCCGGTGCCGGAAGGCACCCCGTAACAACCGGGGTTGGCTCAGAATATGCCTTCGTAGATGGGTTCCAACATATTCGTATCAAAAAGAGACGACACCGAAGTGCCGTTCCAGATGTTCAGCATCGCCTGCGCAAACATCGGTGCGGTGGGCACAATGCGGATATTGGGGGCCTCTTTAACGGATTCGGTGGGATGAATCGAATCCGTGATGACCAGAGATTTCATGACAGAGTTGGTGATCCGCTCCACCGCTGGCCCCGAAAGCACGCCATGGGTGATATAGGAATGCACCTCGGTCGCGCCGTGTTCCATGATGACTTCGGCCGCCTTGCACAGGGTTCCGGCGGTGTCACAGATATCGTCCACGATGATACAGCGTTTGCCCTTCACATCGCCAATCACGATCATTTCCGCGATCTCACCGGGCTTTTCCCGGCGCTTGTCAACGATGGCCAGCGGCGCGTTGATCCGTTTGGCCAACTCGCGCGCCCGGGCCACGCCGCCCACGTCGGGCGAAATGATCATGACATCGGACATCTCATCCTTGAATTGCGCCTTGATATCCAGCGCAAAAATCGGGCTAGCATAAAGGTTGTCTACGGGGATGTCAAAGAACCCCTGGATCTGGGCCGCGTGCAGGTCCATGGTCAATACCCGCTCGATCCCCGCACCGGCGATCATATTGGCCACCAGCTTGGCGGAAATCGGCGTGCGCGCCTTGGTGCGGCGATCCTGCCGGGCATATCCGAAATAGGGGATCACGGCGGTGGTGCGCTTGGCCGACGAGCGGCGCATCGCATCGGCAATGATCAGCAATTCCATAAGGTTGTCATTGGCCGGGTTCGACGTGGGCTGGATGATGAACATATCCTCGCCCCGTACGTTTTCATAAACCTCGACGAAAATCTCGCCGTCATTGAACCGCTCGACCCGCGCATCGACCAGATCCAGCGGCGTACCGCGATGGATCGACATACGTCGGGTGATCGACTGGGCCAGTGGCAGGTTGGCATTGCCGGAAATAAGCTTGGGTTCTTTTGCGAGCGGCATTGGGGTGTCTCCGGGAGCAGGGCGGACATGGCAGATTCGTGACGTGCCCATCGCTTAACACTTCTGCAATCCCTTCCGCAACAAACCAGCCGGTACCGGGGGACTCTTTGGTTAATTACGTGTGGGCGCAGCCCCGGATCGGTGCGTTTTGCGGGTTTCCGTCCGGGGAAAAATCGGCCTAACCTGTGCGCACTACGATGCGCGCCCGACCGCAGGCGACCGCAGGCGATCAAGGAGACACCCATGGCCCATATCGACTATTATTTCACGGTGCTCAGCCCCTGGGCCTTCCTCGCCGGAACCCGGCTCGAGGAGATGGCGGCGAAACACGGCGCCACGATCACCTATAAACCCATGGATATCGGCCAGGTATTCATGCGCACCGGCGGCACCCTGCCCAGGGACCGCCACCCAAGCCGGATCGCCTACCGTAATCAGGATCTGGTGCGCCAGGCGGAAAAACGCGGGATCACGATGAACTATGCGCCCGCCTTCTGGCCGGTGAATGGTGCGCCCGCTTCTTATGCCATCATCGCGGCCCAGAACGCGGGGGGCGGGGACCTTGGCAAGCTGGTCCATGGCATCATGCGCGCCACCTGGGTCGAAGAAAAAGATATCAGCCAGGACGAGGTGATCCAGGCCTGTCTTGACGCGGCGGGGTTTGATCCCGGCCTGACCACCTCGGGGCTGTTGACCGGCGCGGATACCTACAGCCGCAATACCGAGGACGCGGTCGAGGCCGGCGTATTCGGTTCGCCCTTCTACATCACCGACACGGATGAACGGTTCTGGGGACAGGACCGGCTGGAAGATCTGGAAACGTGGTTGGAAAAGGCGGGGAACTGAGATGCCAAAGGATATGCGCGGTGGCCACGCCACCTATTGGACCCGCATGGGACAGGGCAACCGGCGGGCGCTGATGCTGCATTGTTCGCTGGCCCATTCCGGGGCGTGGAAAGGCGTGGCCTCGGTGCTGGGAGAGCAGCTGGACATGCGCGCCTTTGACCTGCCCGGCCATGGGCGCAGCGCGGACTGGGACGGGCTCCGGGATATGCAGGAGCAAAGCGTGGCCATAGCGGTGGACATGATCGGCGATGACGGGCCGATGGATGTGTTCGGCCATTCCTTTGGGGCCACCGTGGCGCTGCGGCTGGCCATCGAACATCCCGAGCTTGTGCGCAGCCTGGTGTTGATCGAAAGCGTGTTCTTTGCCGCCGCCAACCGTGATGACCCGGACCTGAGCGCGCGCCATGCAGCGGCCATGGCGGGGTATACCGATGCGGTGGCCCGTGGCGACAACGAAGGCGCGGCGCGGGAATTCCTGCGGGAATGGGGCGACGGCACGCCGTGGGACACGATGCCGCCCGAAACCCGCGCCTTCATGGCCGACCGCATCCATTTGGTCGAAGCCAATGACGCCACGGTCCTGCACGACACCCCCGGCCTGCTGGACAAGGGGTTGATTGAAACCGTCACGGTGCCGGTTTTGTTGATCCGGGGGGGCGACAGCTCGGCCTTCGTCGAACCTGTTCACAACGCCATCGCCCGCCGCCTTCCCGATGCCCGACAGGCGGTGATCGAGGGTGCCGGGCATATGGTGCCCATCACCCACCCGGTTGAAACCGCAACGGAAATTCGCAGCTTTCTGGCGCGGGTGCCGGTCGCTCTTCCGGCTTGAAACGCCAAAGCGGAACGCGAGACCCGCCCGCAAGGGAGGGGCGAGCGGGGCAGCTTTATCCGTGTTTTATCCGGCCACGAGCGACAGGAACCGGTCCACAAGCGCGTCGGTGATGGACCAGTCACACACCAACCGCGCCGGCAACCTCTCGTCGGCGTCCCCGGTCGTGTAATCTCCGTCCAGCACGTAATACATCGCTCCCGCCGCGTGCAGACGCTGATGGGCGGCGCGCGGCAGGCTGGAAAAAATGATATTCGCCTCTGGCCTGTTCTGAAACGTCACGCCGGGCAGGGCGCGCAACCCTTCGGTCAGACGCGCACAGGCCGCATTGGCCCGGGCGGCGCTTTCCAGCCACGCCCCATCCTCAAGATAGGCCGCCATTTGCGCCGACAAAAACCGGTGCTTGGAAAACAGATGCGCCCCGCGCTTGCGCCGCAATTCGAATTCCCAGGCGTGGGAGGGGTCGAAAAACACCACGGCCTCAACCCCCATGCACCCGTTTTTGGTGCCGCCAACGCTCACCGCATCAAACCCGGATTTCCAACTCATCTCGGCCGGGCTACACCCCAGCGCGGCCAGCGCATTGGCAAACCGCGCGCCGTCCAGATAGGTTTTCAACCCAAAGTCCCGCGCCACTTTGGTCAGCCCCGCCAATTCGTCCAGCGAATAGACGGCCCCGCGCTCGGTCACCTGTGTCACGGAAACGGGCCCGCGCTGAGGACCGTGGACGCCCCGGGTTTCCTCGGCCTCGATCGCCGTCCGAAGCGCCGCCGGGGTCATCTTGTCCTCGCTGCCCACAAGGCTCAGCTTGGCCCCGGAATAAAACTCAGGCGCGTTGCATTCGTCTTCGTGGATATGGGCGGTCGGGGAACAGAATATTGTCTCCCAGGGATCGGCCAGCGTGGCCAGCGCCAGCACATTGGCCGCCGTACCCGTCGCCACCAGATACACCGCTGCGTCGGGCGCTTCGAACTGTTCGCGGATCTGATCCCGCACCCGGTCCATGATCGCATCGGCTCCGTAAGGCATGGCATAGCCCGCGTTGGCCTCCATCACCGCTTTCGCCACCTGGGGCAAAGCAGGCCCCGCATTGTCGGATGCAAAATACATGTCAGGTCGGCTCCTCGATAATGTGCTCTTCCCAATCGTCCATATCAACTTCGAACTCCGGTATGGTGGCGTTCTGCATCGACACCCCGGCGTCATGAACCGATTGCGGATCACCAGAAATCAACGGGTGCCAGTTGTAAAGCGGCTCGCCCGCCCAAAGCAGGCGATAGGCACAGGTTTCGGGCATCCAATAGGCGTGCTGGTCCAGGTTTTCGGGCTTCAACGTGATACATTCCGGCACGAACTGGTGCCGGATCGGGTATTGGGCACAGCGACAGGTGCTGTCGTCAAACAACCGGCAGGCTAGATTGGTCAGTGCGACAACCCCGCTCTCCTCGTCCTCAAGCTTGTTCAGACAGCATTTTCCGCACCCGTCGCACAGCGCCTCCCATTCCTTTTGGCTCAGCCTGGCAAGCGGCTTTGTCTCCCAGAACCGCGGGCGCAGCCCGGTCCGGTCGATGGGATCGGTGCTGCTCATAACGCCTCAAGACTATCGCGGGCGCGTGCGCAATCGGTCGCCATCTGCGCAATCAGCGCCTCCAGCGAGTCAAACGTCTTTTCCGGGCGCAGATAATCAACCAGCCCGACCGACAATTCGGCCCCGTAAAGATCGCCGGTGAAATCGAACAGGAAGGTTTCGATATTCGGCTCCTGCCCGTTGAACATGGGGCGCATCCCCATGGAGGCCGCGCCGTGATAGCTGCCCTTGTGCGGGCCATTCAACACATCCACCAACACTGCGTAAACGCCGAATTTGGGCGGGTGCAACCCCTCGATCGACATGTTGGCGGTGGGATAACCCAATTCGCGGCCCCGTTGTTCGCCGCCGATCACCACGCCGCCGATCCGGTGCCAATGGCCCAGCATATCGGCCGCGTCGCGCGGACGGCCCTCGGTTAACGCGGCCCGGATGGCGGTTGAACTGACCTCGCCCTGCGCGCCATGGAGCAACTCTGCAATGGTCACGCCAAACCCCATCTCCGCGCCAAAGGTTTGCAGGTCCTCGACCGACCCCGCGCGCCCCTTGCCGAAACAGAAATCCGCGCCCACGACCACGTGTTTCAACCCCAACCCTTCGACAACCACCTTGGCGGCGAACTCCTCGGGCGTCAGCGCCGACAGGGTGGCATTGAAATTCAGCTCGTATAGCCGCTCAACCCCCAGCTTTTCCAACCGATGCGCCCGCGCCTCGGTCCCCATCAGGCGAAAGGCCGGGGCGTCGGGGGCAAAAAACTGCCGCGGGTGGGGTTCAAAGGTCATGATCCCAAGGGGGGCACCGATCCTGTCGGCCTCGGCCCGGGTCAGATCGATCACCGCCTGGTGCCCGATATGAACACCGTCGAAATTGCCAATCGCCGCGGCGGCGCCACGGTCCTGATCGGTTACGAATTGATAGTCACGGATGATACGCATGCGGCTTGGTTAGCCGCCCCCGCGCCCCGGTGCAAGTGTGATCCCGGGTTAGTCGAACTTGGCCGAGGGGGCCAGAACGGTGGCCTGGCCCACCAGCACCTTCTTGCCATCCACAAGACAGCGGCAATCCAGCTGTACGCGACGTTTGGCGGGGTCGATGTCGATCACCTCAACCTCGGCCAGAACCGTGTCGCCGGGGCGCACAGGGGCAAGAAATTTGAGCGACTGGCCCATATAGATCGTGCCATGGCCGGGAAGCTGTTCCCCGATCACGGCGGAAATCAGCCCGGCGGTCAGCATCCCATGGGCAATGCGGCCCTCGAAAATCGTGTCGCGGGCATAGTCGTCGTCCAAATGCACTGGGTTCCGGTCCGTGGACACCTGCGCGAACATTTCGATATCTTCGTCCGTCACCACTTTGCGCAAATGGCGTGTCATCCCCATTTCGATTTCTTCAATGGTGATGGTTCCGCGTGGCAGATTGTCCAACATACCGCCCTCCCTGGGCCTTCCGTTAGGTAATATTCGGGCGTATTCGTCCGCCTGCTGGCAACTTTATTACTTTGCGGTCGCAGAAAATCAAGGGCTAATTTGCCTATCGCAACTGCCCGATTGAAAAGCTGGGTTCGATCATTTCCTTTTCAAGATAGGCAGTTAGAGCGCTTTCATCCGGTTGATCCGTGGTCCCGGTCTGGGTCCGCGCCAATCCGCCGGTGATAAAGAGAGAATCGATATCCTCACCCAATGCCCCCTGAATATCGGTGTGGATGCCGTCGCCGATGGCAAGGATTCGGCGGTTCTCCACATCGCGCCCCGTGGCGGTCAAACGGCGGCGGGCCAGGTCATAAATGGGCGGGTGGGGTTTACCGAAATAAAGGCTTTCGCCCCCCATTTCGGTATAAAGCCGCGCCAGTGCTCCGGCGCACCATTCCCGCACGTCGCCCCGGTCCACCACGATATCGGGGTTGGCACAGAGCAGTTTGAGCCCCTTTTGCTTGGCATAAAGGAAATCGGCGCGGTTCACATCCGGGTCGGCCATGGGATCAAAGGGGCCGCAACAGACGATACCTTCGGCCTCGTCCAACGGCACGCGGGTGATTTCGACAGGCGAGTCGATCACCGACAAAGCTTCGAAAAACCCTTCGTCCCGGTGCCATTCGCCCATGAAATAGACATTTTTCCCCACCATGCCGCGAAACATCGCCGCCCGGGCGCTGTCCCCCGACGTGGCGATGGTGTCCCAGGCATCGTCTGGCACGCCGAACTGTGCCAGCTGGGTCGCCACACCTGCGCGGGTTTTGGGCGAATTGGTCACCAGAACCACGGTGCCTCCGGTTTGACGATAGGCTTGCAGCGCGGCCACCGCAGAGGGGATCGCCCGCACCCCGTCATGCACACAGCCCCAGAGATCGACGAACAGCGCGTCGTAATTTGCGGAAACCTCGGAGAGAGCAGAGATGATGCGGGTCATGTGGATGTCCTTTGCCGGTTTTCGACCTTGTGCGCAGGTATGGCAAAGCCGTTGCCGCATGGCCAGTGGATTCGGGGGCTGCGGGGTGAACGGGGCGTTGCCGCCAACGCTGCCCCTCAACAGGGGGCAATGCGTTTCAATCAGATGAAGGACCAGATGAAGAAAGGATCTTGCCTGCTACCATATCGGCCCAGAGCGTATAGGCCCCCTCGGACGGGTGAAACCCGTCCCGCGCGATATAGTCCGGTCGAAAAGGCAGGGTAAAGGGCAGGTGGGTTATGCCCGGGCTGCGCGCACAGTGCGCGGCAAGCGCGGTGTCGAATCTCTGTGCGGTTTGCCCAAGAATGCGACGCAGCGGTTGCGGCAGAAGCGGGAACTGGCCCATGGGCGGCAGCCCGGAAACCAGAATGCGCCGCACCCCGAACCTGTTGCGCAACAGATCGGCGAGGGCCGCGTGATCCTGTACCCAATGCTTCAGCCGCACGCCCCTAGTCACGTCATTGACCCCAAGCGCCAGAACGGCCACGTCAAATTCTCCCTCCGTCAGGGTGCGCAAGCGGTTCAGCGTGGCACGGGTGGTTGCCCCGGTTGCCGCCTCCAGTTGCCAGAAGACGCGGTAATGGCGGCCAAGCGCCGTGGCCAGCTGTCCCGACAGGGCCCTGGATTGATGCGAGGCCCCAACCCCCGCGCCCGAACTGTCCCCGGCAATCAACACCCGCAGGGGCGGGCCGTCGCCTGTCGTGCCGCTGCGTGCGCCGGGCGGTTCGGGCAGGATCAACGCTTTCTGACGCACATAAAGTGCCTGAGCGATCAGCAGAGGGGCAAGGGCAATTTTGGCGATATTGTCATGGGCTAGGGGCATGGGAAGAGGGTGCCGGGTTTTTCGGGTGTTGAAAACGGTGACGTTGGGCCATGCTGGCAAACAGGCGCACGCAATGCAAAATAGCAAAAATGCAAAAGGGCACCCCACATGGGACGCCCTTTCGTGGATTGGTAAAACAGATAAAACGGATCACACCGCGAGGTTGGGGATGATCTGTTTCTTGCGGCTCATGATGCCGGGCAGGACCACGGCATCGCCGGTGGCGTCGGCGTCAAAGCTCTTTTTCGCAACGGTTTTCACAAGGTCGTTGGGAACCAGCAGGGTGGCCTCTTCATTCAGGATGTCGACCACGAACAACAGCACCTGATCGACACCGTCTTCGGCGGCCACCGAGGTCATCGCGGCCATCAGGCTGGCCTTGCGGTCCAGAACCGTGGCGGGGGCGGTGGTTTCAAGAACCGAGACGCGGAACCTGGTGTCGCCCACAGCGTATTCCTTGCTGTCCATCCGCAGCAATTCGGCATCCGAGAAGGCCGAGACATCGGATTTCGCGGCGAACATGTCGGCGGCGTAATCCGGGATCGACACGCCCAGATCGACGGCCAGCTTTTCGGCCACGGCACGGTCGTGGTCGGTGGTGGTGGGCGAACGGAATTCCAGCGTGTCGCTGAGAATACAGGTCAGCGCCGCGCCCTTGATGGCTTCGGGCATCCTGGCATAGGCGTCATTGCCCATCAGGTCGATCATCAGGGTCGCGGTACAGGCCAGCGGACGGATGGTGATGTCGATCGGACCCGCGGTTTCAAGACCGCCAACCAGCTTGTGGTGGTCGATGATCGCACGCACATCCGCACCATTGATATTGGCGGGAAGCTCGGCAGGGTTGTTGGTGTCGACGATGACACAGGCCTGACCGTCCTCGATGTCCGACATGATGGTCGGTTTGTTCAGGTTCCAGCGGTCCAGCATGAACAGGGCTTCGGTGTTGGGTTCCCCCAGCAGGCGCGCCTCAGCGGCTTCGCCCTTGACGTCGTTGAGATACCATTCCCAGATCAGCGGCGAACCGGTGGAGTCGGTGTCGGGGGATTTATGGCCAAAAACAAGCGTGGTCATGATGTGTCATTCCTGTGAATAAAAGCGGTTTTGGGGGCTTATAGAGCGGGTGGGCGGGCTTGTCACCTCTGCTTGCACCGGCCATTTTGCCGCGCTGCGGCGTGGCGGGTGGACAGAGGTTTTCAAGTGCGGAGCAAGCGGCTAGGCTGGGGCGATGACACGTATCTCGGAAACTGATCTTTATGCGCCGGTAAAGGCCTTCCTGCTGGGGCAGGGATATGAGGTTAAGGGAGAGGTGGGGGCCGCCGACGTGGTGGCGGTGCGGGATGGCGATGACCCGCTGATCGTCGAACTCAAGCTCGGGTTTTCGCTGACCCTGCTGCAACAGGCGGTGGCGCGTCAACGGGTCAGCGATACGGTTTATGTGGCGGTGCCCCGGTGGAAAGGAAAGGCGGGCTGGCGTGCATTCAAGGGCAATGTCGGCCTGTGCAAACGGTTGGGGATCGGGGTGCTGTCGGTGCGGCTGGCGGATGGGCAGGTACAGGCCCATTGCGATCCGGTGCCGTTTCAGCCGCGCAAGTCCAGACGACACAAGACGGCGTTGTTAAAGGAATTTGCGGGGCGCAGGGGCGATCCGAACAAGGGCGGAATGGCGCGCGACATCATCGTGACAGCCTATCGCCAGGACGCGGTCAAATGCGCCGAATATCTGGCCTGCGAAGGCCCTTCCAAAGGGGCGGTGGTCGCGCGCGAGACCGGCGTGACCCGTGCAACGCGCATGATGGCAGACAATCATTACGGTTGGTTCATGCGGGTGGAAAAGGGAATCTATGCACTAAGCGATCATGGACGAAGCGAAATCGCAGACGCGGCGCTCTGACCTGAGAAAAGCCCCCGGCAAGGTCGCCCACCCACCCACCCCGACCTTGCCGGGGGCTTTTCCGGGTGTCCCACGTGGCAGAGTGGTGCCGGGCCGAGCGCAGCGAAATATAGCCAAACGACACAATCGTGATTGTGCCTTTTGGCTATAAGTCTCTGAAAGTCTCTGATTTTACGCTGATGCTTCGTGGAGTTTGGGATCAAAATCCACTCCTGTCAGCTATACCTCGCGATCCAATGGGCAAAGCCCGTCGCAAGGCTTCGATCGGGGGTCGGGAAATGGGGCGTTTGGTCAAGTTGCTCAAACGGTCCCGGTCGGTGCCCGATGGGCGACGAAACCACATGTGCAACCCTCATTGGCTCCCCTGCGCCAACCCGGCGTCGGTTTAACCGTTGCGCCGTATGAAATCTGCCACGAGCGACACGATTTCCGGGGCCAGAAGCGGCGTGATGATATGCCCCATGCCCTTGATCGCATGGTATTCCGATCCGGGGATACAGTCCGCGATTTCTGCCCCCATCTCGACCGGAATCAACGTGTCGTCCACGCCGTGGATGATCAGGCACGGCATGTCCACCGCCCGCAACGCCTCGCGCCGATCTGCCCCGTGCAGGATTGCCAGCAATTGCCGGTTCACGCCCTCCGCATCTGATCCGCGGGCAAAGGCCGCGCGGGCTTCGGCGCGGATATCGGCTTCGGCCATCGGATATCCCGGCGATCCGAACGAGGCATGGCCGGCGACCCAGTTGTCCTGCGCCTCGTCCAGCGTTTCGGGCCAGGCCAGCAGGCGGGGCAGGATCTCACCCGCATGGGCCGGGTCAAACAGTGGGCGACAGGCGGTCATCACAATCGTGTCGGTGATCACCCTCTCGGCGTGGTTCAGCGCCAATATCTGGGCAATCGTCCCGCCCATCGAGATGCCGAACACATGGGCGCGTTCAATCCCCAGCGTATCCAGCATCCCAACCACATCCGCGGCCATATCCTCCAGCGTATAGGCCGCCCGGGGTATTTCCCCCGCCAGAACCGCATCAGTGATCGCCCGTGGGTCGCTGTTCACCCCGTTGACCGGACAGCGGGCGGACAGACCCACGTCGCGGTTGTCAAACACCACGGTGCGAAACCCGGCCTTCACGAAACCCTGGATGAAATTGCCCGGCCAATGGACCAGTTGGGTGCCCAGCCCCCGGATCAGGATCAGCGCCGGATGCGCCGGATCGCCGTGGTCTTCGACCTCAAGAGTGATGCCGTTGCATTTTATTTGCATGGTAATCCCTTTCCACGCGGGCTTTTCCGCCCGGGGTGGCTCAATGACCGGCTCAATCCGGCCCGTGACACTGCCCTCTGGCAAACACCCCGTGCGCCGATTCCTCAACCTTTCCTGCGCTCATGTGCCCAGAGGCATCCGTTCGATCGTGAACCCCGCGCCCCGAAGCAGCGCCAGAACCCCGTTTTCCCCGATCAGATGCGCCGCACCAAAGGTCAAAAAATGGGTGCCCCCCACCGCGTCACGCAGCAAAAGATCAACCCAGGCCCGGTTGCGTCGGCTCAGAAGCAGGTCTTCGAGCTGCGCGAAATCCTCTTCCACCCCGTCGCCCCCATGGGCCAGCGACAGGTACCGACCATATTCCCAGAACACCGCGATTTCTTCGCGCAGATAGGCGCGGTACATGGTTTCAAGAATGTCGTCCGGGTCCTGTGGAAGGTAAAGCGACAGGCGCAGCATGTCGATCTGATCCTTATGGGACACCCCGTCCATCACCGACAGCGCGGTAAGGTAATGTTCCAGGGACCGCGTGTCCTTTCCTGCCCCTTCGAAATGCCGGGCCAGCACATCGTCGATCCCCTTTTTGTCGGGGTCCTGCATGGCACGCATCTGACAGGGCGACAGGCCCAGCATCATCGACACGAAAATCGGTTTCATCTTCGCGGTCAGAAAGCCGGGAAACCCCCGCGCCGCCATCTTTTCGCGTACAAGCTGCCAATCTGCTTCGGACAGCTGTTCGGGCAGGGTGGGGCCTTCGTTGCGGAACAAGACCGCGGGGTTCTGCGCCGCCTCGCGTTCAAACGTGGCCATGTCGGTTGCGTTCATCTCGAACCACGCAACGTCGGCGGCTTCGCCAATCGGACGCAACAGTTCGAAATGCGCCTGTGTCCGGGCGTGATGCAGATGATAGCTGCCGAATATGGTCAGCACTGTGCGCGCGCCGTCGGCTTCGCTCCGCGTGGCGCGCCACAATAGCCCGGTGCCATAGGGCACCTTTTCGGCGCGGGCTTGCAGGGCGGCACGCGCGTCGGGGGCCATATCGGGCAACAGGTCGCGCCCCTGGCACTGGGCGCGGGCCGCACCGGGCAGGTTCAGCCCAGTCAGCCCCAGCAGCAAGGTCAAAAGAAACGCGCGCAGTCCCATCACGAACACCTATGAGTAGCAAAAACCGTGACCCCAGCTTTGCCCGCAAGCCGGGGCAAAGGCAATGCCCTGACAGATGAGCGCCGGGTCCAGCCCTGCGCAAATGCGTCACTCAAACCCGTTTGCGCGGCTTCCGCACCCGCCGCACTCGAGCGATCCCCACCCCCAACAGGCTCCACCGCACCGCAGATCCCGGTTCGTCCGGGTAAAATTTTCTCCACCCCTTGCTTGACTCACCCGCACCGGCTCCTTAGCTATGCGTCGTTAGCACTCGAACCGAATGAGTGATAGCGGCCCCGGGGTGCCATTGGGCACAGGGGTCCTTTGTGAGAAACTTTGAGCTTAAGGAGCCTCAAGGATGGCATTTACACCGCTTCATGACCGCGTGGTCGTTCGCCGCGTTGAAAGCGAAGAGAAAACCGCAGGCGGGCTGATCATTCCCGATAGCGCAAAAGAAAAACCCGCCGAAGGCGTGGTTGTTGCCGTGGGCGCCGGTGCGCGTGACGATGATGGCGACCGGATTCCGATGGACGTCAAGGAAGGCGACAAGATCCTGTTCGGCAAATGGTCCGGCACCGAAATCACCCTGGACGGTGAAGAGCTGCTGATCATGAAAGAATCCGACATCATGGGCATCATCGGCTGATTGCCGAACCCATTTCTGTCACCAAAAATCTGAATATTATTAGGAGCAAGCAACATGGCTGCTAAGGACGTCAAATTCGATACCGATGCCCGCAATCGCATGCTGGCTGGCGTGAACATTCTCGCCGACGCTGTAAAAGTGACCCTGGGTCCCAAAGGCCGTAACGTGGTTCTGGACCGTTCCTTCGGCGCACCGCGCATCACCAAAGACGGTGTTTCGGTTGCCAAGGAAATCGAACTGGAAGACAAGTTCGAAAACATGGGCGCGCAAATGGTGAAAGAAGTCGCCAGCCGTACCAATGACGAAGCCGGCGACGGCACCACCACCGCAACCGTTCTGGCCCAGGCCATCGTGCGCGAAGGTCTGAAAGCGGTTGCCGCCGGCATGAACCCGATGGACCTCAAGCGCGGCGTTGACATGGCGACCACGAAAGTTGTCGAAGGCATCAAGGCGTCGGCCCGTGACGTCAAGGACTCGGCAGAAGTTGCACAGGTTGGCACCATCTCGGCCAACGGTGAAGAGGCCATCGGTCAACAGATCGCGGATGCGATGCAGAAGGTTGGCAACGAAGGCGTGATCACCGTCGAAGAAAACAAAGGTCTGGAAACCGAGACCGATGTTGTCGAAGGTATGCAATTCGACCGCGGCTACCTGTCGCCCTATTTTGTCACCAACCCTGACAAGATGATCGCGGAACTGGAAGACTGCATGGTTCTGCTGCACGAAAAGAAACTGTCGTCGTTGCAGCCGATGGTGCCGCTGCTCGAATCGGTGATCCAGTCGCAAAAGCCGCTGCTGATCATTGCCGAGGATGTCGAGGGCGAAGCCCTGGCCACTCTGGTTGTGAACAAACTGCGCGGTGGTCTGAAAATCGCTGCGGTCAAGGCGCCGGGCTTTGGCGATCGTCGCAAGGCGATGCTGCAGGACATCGCGATCCTGACCGGTGGTCAGGTCATCTCCGAAGATCTGGGCATGAAGCTTGAATCCGTGACCATGGACATGCTGGGCACCGCCCGGAAGATCGAAATCACCAAGGACGAAACCACCATCGTCGACGGTGCCGGTGAAAAGGCCGAGATCGAAGCACGCGTGGCCCAGATCAACACCCAGATCGCCGAAACCACGTCGGATTACGACCGTGAGAAACTGCAAGAGCGCGTGGCCAAGCTGGCCGGTGGTGTTGCCGTGATCCGCGTTGGCGGCATGACCGAGGTTGAAGTGAAAGAGCGCAAGGACCGTGTGGACGATGCTCTGAACGCAACCCGCGCTGCCGTGCAGGAAGGCGTGATCGTGGGCGGCGGTGTTGCCCTGGTTCAGGCTGGCAAGGCACTTGACGGTCTGGAAGGCGAAAACAGCGACCAGAACGCCGGTATCGCCATCGTGAAAAAAGCCATCGAAGCGCCCCTGCGCCAGATCGCCGAGAACGCAGGCGTCGACGGTGCCGTGGTTGCCGGTAAAGTCCGCGAAAGCGACGACACCGCGTTTGGCTTCAACGCCCAGACCGAAGAATATGGCGACATGTTCTCGTTCGGCGTGATCGATCCGGCCAAAGTGGCCCGGACCGCGTTGGAAGATGCGGCCTCGGTTGCGGGTCTGCTGATCACCACCGAAGCCATGGTTGCTGACAAACCCTCCGAAGGCGGCGCAGCCGCTGGCGGCGGTATGCCCGACATGGGCGGCATGGGCGGCATGATGTAAGGTTAGTTTCCCAAAGGGAAATTGACCGTCAGGCGATAGGTGTTCACCCCCATGGGGTGAATGCCAGGAGCTTCGTTACCCGACAGACCGGCGCGCATCGCGCGCATGTCGAAAGGGTCAGATCGTCACAAAGATCAAGAAAGGGCCGCTCCACCGAGGCGGCCCTTTTTCGTGTTCACTGGTTTCTTGTTCAACGGGTCTTGTTTACGTTCCTGTGGGACGGCGACTGCGCGGTTTACCTCCTCATCCCGTTGCTCTCTTCCCTTATTCCCGAACCCTTCTATGGTGACGCGACCCCCCAACGCCTCCAACGCCCACAAAGACCCCGGAACCGACCCATGCCCCAATCCCCAGATTTCATTCGCGAACTCCACCCCGGTGAAGAAACCGCCGTGGAACAGCTTTTGCAAAAAGCGTTTCGTGGAAATGACCAGGCGGCACTGGTGCGTCATTTGCGCAAACAGGGCGACATGGCCGGAGAACAGGTCTTGCCGCTGGGGGAGCGGATCATCGGTTATTACGCGCTTTCGCATATGAAATCCCCCAAGGGGTGGCTTTGCCTTGCCCCCGTCGCCATCCACCCCGATTACCAGGGTCAGGGGCATGGCAGACGCATGATCGGTCAATTGACAGAATGGGCCCGGCTGGCCAGGGCGCATGTTGTTGTACTGGGAGAGCCGGGATTCTATGAAAAGGCCGGATTTTCCCATGCCCGTGCGGCGCGGATGACCTCGCCCTATCCGATTTCCCACACCCTGCTGGCTGGCCCGGGAGAACAGGCACCAGAGGTCACGCTGACCTACCCGTCGGCATTTGGGCAATCGGGTTAAAGCGTTTCCGCACTCATCCGCCCTGGTACCGCGTGTTCTTCTGTCACTTGTGCCCACACTTGGGTGACGTAGGGAAAATTGCCCCTGTTGCATGGCTGGTCTGCGTGCGCAGCGGGTGCAAAAGAGTTTTTTCCACTATATGTTCCCCCACGGGAGGAGTTCTGACATATCAGTGGAGACCGCAATGTCGAACTCGCAAAAAGAAATCGCTGCCAAGGCTCTGCAACATCTGGAACAGGCTTGGTCGTACTATACGCCCTCTGAAACCACCCCGCCCCGTGCCCAGGCAGGCGAGGGTGAGGAAGGCTATTATGAATATGTGAAGGCCGCCGCCTGATCATCGGCCCCGTCCTGACCTGTTCATGACGGGGCACCTTTCCGGGGCGGTCGCGATATAGCCACACGACACAGTTCTGATTGGGCCTTTTGGCTATAAGTCCCTGATATTACGCGGATGCTTTGTGGGTTTTGGGATCAAAATCCACGCCCGTCAGCTATACCTCGTGCGGTCGACCCTGCATCCCGCTTCTTCTTCGACGTTACGTCAAATGCGTGCCCTGACGTCCGGCGCGCTATGCTTGCCTGAACCCAAACAGGTTCGGCACAGGGCATAGGGGCGCGCGGGTATGGCGGACAAAACCGATATCATCATCATTGGCGGCGGATTGGCCGGTCTTGTCGCCGCGCACGAGGCGGTGGGGCGCGGGCGATCCGTGCGCCTGATTGATCAGGAAGGCCCGCAATCTCTGGGGGGACAGGCGTTTTGGTCCCTTGGCGGGCTGTTCATGATCGACACGCCCGAACAGCGCCGGATGGGCATTCGCGACAGTCTGGAACTGGCCACCAGCGACTGGCTCGGCTCGGCGCAATTTGACCGCCCCGAAGACGAAAACCCGCGCCGTGTGGCCATGGCCTATCTGGAATATGCCGCCGGGCGGATGCGCGAAGATCTCGCCGCCATCGGGATGCGCTGGTTCCCCGTGGTGGGCTGGGCCGAACGGGGCGGTGGCATGGCCCACGGGCATGGCAATTCGGTGCCACGCTTTCATATCACCTGGGGCGCGGGCGAGGGTATCGTGGCCCCCTATGCCCGGTTTGCCCACGACCACGCGGCGGCGGGCAGGTTGATCTTTTGCCATCGTCACAAGGTCACCGGGCTGGTGCAAACCGATGGGCGCGCCACGGGCGTCACCGGCGATATCCTCGCCGATGACACTGCGGTGCGCGGGGCCTCGACCAATCGCGAGGTTCTGGGGCAATTCGAATACGAGGCCGACAGTATCGTCATCACCACCGGCGGGATTGGCGGGGATCATGATCAGGTGCGCCGCCAATGGCCGACAGAGCGGCTTGGCCCCGCGCCCAAACGCATGGTGGCCGGGGTGCCCGATTATGTGGATGGCCAACTGGCCCAGGTCGCCAAATCCGCCGGGGCAGGGGCGATCAACGAAGACCGCATGTGGCATTACACCGAAGGGCTGTCCAATTGGGATCCGATCTGGCCCAATCACGGCATCCGGGTTTTGCCCGGGCCGTCCTCCATGTGGTTCGACGCGCTGGGGGACCGGATGGAGGCCCCCTTCCTGCCCGGTTTTGACTCGCTCGCCACGCTGAAACGCATCCTGTCGACCGGGCATGACCACAGCTGGTTCGTGCTGACCCAGAAAATCATCGAAAAGGAATTTGCGCTTTCGGGCTCGGAACAGAACCCTGATTTCGTGTCGGGGAAGATGCTGGAAGTGTTGAAAGAACGGACCTTTTCAAAGGGTGCGACCCGCGCGGTTGAGGCCTTTAAACAGCATGGCGAAGATTTCGTCGTCGCCGATGAGCTTGAGACGCTGATTGCGGGCATGAATGCGATCACGCCCGACGCGCCGCTGGACCCCGCCAAAATCCGCGCCCAGATCATGGCGCGCGATTTGCAGATGGACAATGCCTTTACCAAGGACAGTCAGGTGTCGTTTATCCATACCGCCCGTAACTATCGCGGCGACAGGCTGGTGCGCACGGCCAAACCGCACAGGATTCTGGACCCTGCCAAGGGACCATTGATTGCCGTCCGGCTCAACATCCTGACCCGCAAATCGCTGGGTGGCCTGCATACAGACCTGCAATCCCGCGTGCTGCGCCCCGATGGCACGGTGTTCGAAGGGCTTTTTGCCGCCGGCGAGGTGTCGGGTTTCGGCGGTGGCGGCTATCACGGGTATAATGCGTTGGAAGGCACCTTTCTGGGCGGCTGTATCTTTTCCGGCAAGGCGGCTGGTCAGAACGCCTGATCGGTTCCCACGAGGCGACCGGAGAAACCGTCTGGCCAACAGGCCGGGTCCGCCTGCCATCTTGACAAACCTTGTCACGCCGCCCCCCATGACCCGCGCAAGACGAGGAGACCCCCCATGCCCGACACCCCCCCAAAGGACGCCGCAGCCCGCCGCGCCATCGCGCCGGTGATTTGCTATCCCAATACCGCCCTGCCCAAACCCGACCTTGCGTTATATGCGTCGGCCAGAGCAGGGGCCGAAAAAGTGGACGAGGTTCTGGTGCCCGCCCGGGATGCCGCCTGTTTTCGTGCCAGCGCAGGGCAGTTTTTTCGGATTTCGTCGGTCGAAGGGCCGCAGGTCGGCGATCTCAATCTCTGGAACGCCCATGACCTGTCTGAACGGTTCTATTCCGGCAAATCCCGCGCGCTGCATGGCACGCACCTGACCACGGGCGAACGGATGTGGAGCAGCTTTCCGACCCTGCGCCCCATGGCGACGATCACCACCGACACGCTGGGTTGGTACGGGATCGACCAATATGGCGGTTCGGTTCATGACGTGATCGGTACGCGCTGTGACCCTTATACCGGCACCCTGTTGTCAGGGACGCAATATCACCATTGCTGTCATTCCAACCTCACCCGCGCGCTGGCCGCCGAAACCGGCATGACGCTGGCCGAGGCGGAACCTCATGTGCATGATGTGCTGAACGTATTCATGTGTACCGGTTTCACCCGCGACACGGGCCAGTATTTCATGAAGGCCTCGCCCGTGCGCCCCGGCGACTATCTTGAGTTCTTTGCCGAGATTGATGTGCTGGGGGCCTTGTCTGCCTGTCCGGGCGGGGATTGTTCGGCCGAGCATTCCTCGGACCGTGCCGCCTGTCATCCGCTGCTGGTCGAGCTGTTCGCCCCGGTCGACGGGGCGCTCGCGGGGTGGAGCAGCCCGGCCGTGAACGGCTATGACCGCAGCCACGGGCTGTGACGCGTGCGCTGCGTTAACAAACGCCCCCCCGAATTTCGACGCCCGCCCCGGTGCCGCATCTGTGTCGGCCCGGTGCGCAAAAGTCACCCCCCGATTCGGGGGGAAACAGGGAGTCGTTAACCGCGATGGACAAAATGCAACCGGTCGAAACCTGCGCGCCATCTGGCCGTGTCCCGGGCCATCTCTTCGGGGGCGTTTGCGCGCAGCGCGGCTGCGATCCGTCGGGCCAGTTCGGGCATGTGCTCGGCATTCATGCCCCACCGCACCAACTCCGGGGTCCCGATTCGCAAGCCGTTGAGATCATTCGGAACTTCTGATACGGGCAGGCCGATGCCACAGGCCAGAAACCCGGCCTTGCGCAGCTTTTTCGACGCGGTCTGACCGCCGCCAAACGGGGCGGCCAGCACTGCGAACTGGTGCGATCTGGTGGCCCCTTCGCGCCCTTCGAACAGCGCAATACCTTGATCTTTCAACGCTTTGGCCAGCGTCTGTGCGGTTTCAACCATCATCGCGCCATAGGCCGCACCGTGGTCCCGCCAATCCAGCATGGACACGGCCAACGCCGCCGATTTCGCCGCATCAAAATTTGCGGTCATGCCGGGAAAAGCGATGGAATCCAGCCGTTTGGCGATCTCTTCGTCATTGGTGACAATCAAACCCGACGGCGGGCCGCCGAGCGATTTATAGGTGCTCATCGTCATGAGATGCGCGCCGTTGTCCAACGGGTTTTTCCAGGTGCCCCCGGCGATAATGCCGCATTGGTGGGCGGCGTCGAACAGGACATGCGCGCCCACGCCATCGGCGATTCCGCGGATTTCGCGCACGGGGTGTTCAAACAGGTTGAGCGATCCGCCAATGGTGATGATTTTTGGTTTCACGCTTTGGGCCAGTTCGGAAAGGGCTTCTAAATCAACGCTATACCCGTCCGCATTCACCGGGGCGGGGTGGCTGTTCAAACCATAAAGCCCGGCACAGCCCGCCTGGTGATGGGTCACGTGCCCGCCGATGGTGGCGGGGGGCGCGATGATGTTGTCCCCGGGTTTGGCCAGCGCCATGAACCCGTAAAGATTGGCAATTGCCCCCGACGGCACCCGGATTTCCGCGAACCGCGCGTTGAACACTTCTGCGCAAAGCTCGGCGGCGATCACCTCGATCTCTTCAATGGCTTCCAGCCCCATTTCGTATTTGTCACCGGGCGCGCCAAGCGACGGGCGGGTACCGATCCCGCTGGCCAGCAAGGCTTCGGCGCGGGGATTCATGACGTTGGTCGCCGGGTTAAGGTTAAAACAATCTCTTTCGTGAATCCTGCGGTTGTCCTCGGCCAACTGCGCGACTCGCGCCGCGATTTCGGCGCTGGGCATTTTTGACGTTTGGGTTGCGATCTTGTCAATCAACGTTGTGCTGACATCCGCAAGCCAGGGGCGGGGGGCAAGTTGGGGCATGGTTGCCTCCTTTTGAAACGGGTTGAAACGGGACTATTGAGAGGAAAACGAAAAATGTCGCCTCGCGCAAACCAGAATTTGTGATAACTCAAGCGTTCGACCTTTAACCTGAGACAGGGAAAAAGGCGAACGCAGCGCGACATTTATGTGTTTCGTGCGTCCTGCCGAAAACCCGTGATTCAGGTTTTTGGCAGGACGCTTTAGGGCTAGAAAAACCGGGGCTTATGTCATGACCATTAATCCACCCCGCTCGCGTGGGCCGTCCTTGAACGCGTTGCGCGCCTTTGAAAGCGCGGCGCGGCTGGGTGGGTTTTCCAAGGCGGCACAAGAGCTTGGCGTGTCGCCGGTGGCGCTGGCGCAGCGCTGGATCAGTTATGTGCGCTACTGAGGGAACGCGGCCTCCAGCGCGATTTCGACCATGTCGCCAAAGCTGCGTTCCCGCTGATCGCTGGGCAGCGCGTCGCCGGTTAAAAGGTGGTCGGACACGGTCAAAACAGCAAGCGCCCGCGCCCCGTAACGGGTGGCCACATTGTAAAGCTCGGCCGCCTCCATTTCCACGCCCAGAATGCCATGGCGGGTCATTTGTTCATTTAAATCAGGACGTTCGTCGTAAAACACATCTGCGGAATAAATGCCGCCCACATGGGTGGACACGTCGCGGGTTTCAGCCGCCGATACGGCGGCACGCAACAGTCCATAATCTGCGCAAGGGGCGAAATTCAGTTCTTTGAAAATGCCCCGTGACGGGGTGGACAGGGTGGAGGCGGTCATTGCGATGATCACGTCGCGAATGCCCACATGGGTCTGCATCGCGCCACAGGAGCCGATGCGGATCAACGTTTTCGCCCCGTAATCCCGGATCAACTCGTTGGCATAGATCGACAGGGACGGCATCCCCATTCCGCTGCCCTGAATCGTCACGGGGTTGCCGTTCCAGGTCCCCGTGAACCCATACATCCCCCTGACTTCATTGACACATTTGACGTCTTGTAAAAACGTTTCCGCCGCCCATTTCGCCCGCAGGGGATCCCCCGGCATCAATACGGTTTCGGCAATTTCACCCGGTTGGGCACCTATATGGATGGTCATGTTCTGTGGCTCTTTTCTGACGTCTCGGGGTCCGAGGTTAACCGCGATCGCGTATGAAGAAAAGTCGCTTGGCCAAGCCAGGTTCGGCAAATTCAGGGGCGGAGAACCCGACCTTGGAATCCGCGCAACTCAGCCCCGTGAATGCCGTTCACTCAGCGGCTTGCGCTGCTGGGTCAACCATGGCCACGATGTCCATCATGATTGCGTTCAATTCGAAATCCTTGGGCGTGTAAACCCGGGCAACCCCTTGTTCCAGAAGGTGTTTGGCGTCATCATCGGGGATGATGCCGCCGACGATCACAGGCACATGACCAAGCCCGGCGTCGCGCATCCGGGTCATCAGCTCTTCGACCAGGGGCATGTGGCTGCCGGACAGGATCGACAGTCCAACCACGTGGGCGTCCTGCTCCTGTGCGGCTGTGACGATCTCTTCCGGGGTCAGGCGGATACCCTGGTAATCAATGTCCATTCCGCAATCGCGTGCGCGGAAGGCGATCTGTTCGGCACCGTTGGAATGGCCGTCCAGCCCGGGTTTGCCGACCACGAATTTCAACCGGCGACCCAGACGGTCGCTGACCTCGTCCACCGCCGCGCGGATGTCGTCCAGACCTTCGGTCTTGTTCGAAACGGATGCGGAAACCCCTGTGGGACCACGATATTCTCCGTAGGTACTGCGCATTTGCGCGGCCCATTCGCCGGTGGTCACACCGGCCTTGGCGGCGGCAATCGAGGGGCCCATGACATTGGCACCCGACTTTGCCGCCTCGCGCAGATCGGCCAGCGTGGATTTGACCGCGTCTTCGTCCCGCTCGGCGCGCCATTCGTTCAAACGGTCGACCTGTTCGGCCTCAACTGCGGGGTCCACGGTCATGATGCCGCCATCGCCGGTCATCAACGGCGATGGTTCGCCTTCGGTCCAGCGGTTGACGCCCACCACGGTGACTTCGCCTGCTTCGATGCGGTTCAACCGTTCGGCATTGGAATCCACCAGACGCGATTTCATGTATTCGATCGACGCCACGGCACCGCCCATGGCGTCCAGGTTGGCCAGCTCGTGCCGCGCGCCCTCTTTGAGCGCCTCGACCTTGGCATCGACTGCCGGATTGCCGTCAAAAAGGTCTTCGTATTCAAGCAGGTCGGTCTCGTATGCCATGATCTGCTGCATCCGCATCGACCATTGCTGATCCCAGGGACGGGGCAGGCCAAGCGCCTCGTTCCAGGCCGGCAACTGCACCGCGCGGGCACGGGCTTTTTTCGACAGGGTCACGGCCAGCATTTCGATCAGGATGCGATAGACGTTGTTTTCAGGCTGTTGTTCGGTCAGCCCAAGCGAGTTCACCTGAACCCCATAACGGAACCGGCGCATTTTCGGGTCTTCTACACCATAGCGGTCGCGCAGGATTTCATCCCAAAGGTCCACAAAGGCACGCATCTTGCACATCTCGGTGACAAAGCGGATGCCCGCGTTGACGAAGAAGGAAATCCGCCCGCACAGCGCCGGAAAATCCTCGGCCGGAACGCGCGGTTGCAGCTCGTCCAGAACCGCGATGGCAGTGGCCAGCGCAAAGGCCAGTTCCTGTTCCGGTGTCGCACCCGCCTCTTGCAGGTGATAGGAACACACGTTCATCGGGTTCCATTTGGGCACGTTGGTATAGCAATACTCGGCCACATCCGCGATCATCTTGAGCGATGGCTTGGGCGGGCAGACATACGTGCCCCGGCTTAGGTATTCCTTAATCAAATCGTTTTGTACTGTCCCCTGAAGTTTGGACACATCCGCGCCCTGTTCTTCGGCCACCGCGATGTAAAGTGCCAACAGCCACGGGGCGGTGGCGTTGATGGTCATCGAGGTGTTCATCTGTTCCAGAGGGATCTGGTCAAACAGGCTGCGCATATCGCCAAGGTGACAGACGGGAACGCCAACTTTTCCCACTTCACCACGGGCCAGCACGTGGTCGCTGTCATACCCGGTCTGGGTGGGCAGGTCGAAAGCCACGGAAAGCCCGGTCTGGCCCTTGGCCAGGTTGGCACGGTAAAGCGCGTTAGAGGCGGCGGCGGTCGAGTGTCCGGCATAGGTGCGGATCAACCACGGGCGGTCTTTCTTGGTCTCTTGCTGCATCTGCGACATGGGGGGCCTCGTGAATCGGTGGCGGTAATTTTCTTTCGTTAGAGTGTTGATACTTGGAATTTTGTGGCGCTGTCAATTCGCTGCGCTGCGGCGCAAATGAAAAAGCGCCCGGGTGAGGGCGCTTTGACGTCGGGTTTCGACTAAAGTGTTTCCTGGCCCGGTCCGAGCTTCCCTTATATACGGTGTATCCCGTCCCGCGATACGAACCGCCATTGGATTGGCGCAGGCGCAGGGTCTGACGCCCCCGGAAACGATAGGTATAGCTGACGGGAGCGGGTTTTGATTCCATAATCCACGAAGTATCAGCGTAAAATCAGAGACTTATAATCAAAAGACACAATCAGAATTGTGTCGTTTGGCTATATGGGACAGGGTGATGGGTTTGAGGTCGCGTCTTGCGGTTGGCTGCGATCCAGTTCGTGCTGGTCACGCTGAACGCAACCCGGGTGCCGTTGGTCAGGATCAGCTTCCTGAGGATGCCGGGCCCGTATTCCATGGTGGACCGCGCCAGAACCTTGTCCTTGCGATCAAAGGTCGTGGCCCCGGTGGGGAACATGCCGCCCACGTGATCGGACATCAACCGCACGGTCCCATAGTTGGAGTTGGTCTAGCTGTTTAACCGAACAATGCTCTTGCCAAGGTTCGGAAAAGTTTCAATAAAAATTCGGCTTCGGTCGATTTCATATATGACTTTGATTCCCTTTTTCATATCGGCAGACGTGGCACAGTCCTGAGCTTGAGCTGCGAAAGGCAGAAAGAGGGAAAGAACCATGGCGGGACGTCTCATATTTGGGGTACTCTTAATGCTGTGATCAATCCGGGGCAGACCCCCAAACACCCAAAGCAGTAGTGCGCACCCATGACGGACACAATCTCTATTCCCCTGTGGCTTTTCGTTCCCTTGTTGGGGTTTGCCATTTTCGCCGCAATCGAACGGGTGATGTTTCCTTCGGTGCGCTGGTATTTCCGTCGGCGGATGGAGAAGGTGGTGACACGGCTGAACGAACGGCTGGAACGCCCGATCCAACCTTTCAAACTGGCCCGGCGTCACGACATGATTCAAAGGTTGATCTATGACCCCGACGTGTCTCGCGCCATTGCCGATCATGCGCGTGACGAAGGGGTGCCGGAGAACGTCGCCTTTGAACTGGCGCAACGCTATGCCCGTGAAATTGTCCCTTCGTTCAGCGCGTCGCTCTACTATGGCGTTGCCATCCGTCTGGCGCGGTTCATCAGCCAATCCATGTATCGTGTGCGGCTGGGGCATTACGATCAGGAGGCGCTGGATCGGATTGACCGTGAAACTACGATTGTGTTCGTGATGAACCACCGAAGCAACATGGATTACGTGCTTGTCACCTATCTGGCGGCGGAAAACAGTGCCCTGTCTTATGCGGTCGGAGAGTGGGCGCGGGTCTGGCCTCTGAGCCGGTTGATCAAGGCGATGGGAGCCTATTTCATCAGGCGCAAATCCCGTGATGGGTTGTATCGCCGGGTCTTGGCGCGCTACGTGCGGCTGGCGACGGATGCAGGGGTCATGCAGGCCTTATTTCCCGAAGGCGGGCTTTCGCTTGATGGTGCATTGGCCGAGCCAAAGCTGGGTATTCTCAAGTATATCGTGGACGGGCATGACGCCGACTCGCGCGATGTCGCCTTTGTCCCCGTGGCGTTGAACTATGACAGGGTGTTCGAAGATCGCATCCTCGTCGCGGCAAATCAGGCCGGAGAGCGGCGTTTTCACGCCCGGATATCCGTGGTGGTCCGTTTCATTATAAAACAGCTCTGGTTGCGACTGCGCGGAAAATATCACCGGTTTGGCTATGCCGCAGTAAGCTTTGGCGCGCCGGTCCTGTTACATGATTTCATGCGCGAATATCCCGGTGAGGTAGTCGAGAACCTGGCCCGTGAGTTGATGGATCGGATTGGGGAGGAAGTTCCTGTTCTGCCTGTGCCGTTGGTGGCGACCGTCATGCTGCGTCAGAAAAAAGCGATTCCGCTGGAAACATTGGAAGCGGGGGTCAGAGAGTTGATGGAACAACTGCGCAATGCGCATGTACATGTACCAAGGGGGGACCCGGCCTATGTGGTTAAGGTGGGGGTGCGGGGATTGTCACAAGGTGACATCCTGCGGAAAACCGATGCCGGAATTGTTCTCAACGATACGGAACACCACATTGCAGAGTTTTACGCGGCGTCGATCAGCCACTTAATTTCGCCAGTGCAGCGTGACGTGGCGGAACTTTCTGCGCCTGCGAGGTTATAAAGTTTCAAAAACGGCGGAAGCGGCATTGCATTGTTGCGCGCCCGTCGATATCTCCTTGGGCAAGCGCCGCGATTCTGCGTTGCGGCAAGTGACACCAAACGGAGGTAGATATGGCCTTGGATAACGAAACGGGTATTGCACCCTACGAAGCGCCTGAAAAGGATCTTTATGAAGTGGGCGAAATGCCCCCGTTGGGATATGTCCCCAAGCAGATGTATGCATGGGCGATCCGCCGCGAACGGCAGGGAGAACCCAATCAGGCCATGCAGGTCGAAGTGGTCGATGTACCCAAGCTGGACAGCCACGAAGTTCTGGTTCTGGTGATGGCCGCTGGCGTGAACTATAACGGTATCTGGGCCGGTCTGGGCGTGCCGGTCAGCATGTTCGACGTTCATAAACAGGATTATCACATTGCTGGGTCCGATGCCTCGGGCATCGTCTGGGCCGTGGGTGACAAGATCAAGAACTGGAAAGTAGGCGACGAGGTCGTGATCCATTGTAACCAGGACGATGGTGATGACGAACATTGCAACGGTGGCGACCCGATGTATTCGCCCAGCCAACGGATCTGGGGCTATGAAACCCCCGACGGGTCTTTTGCCCAGTTCACAAATGTGCAGGCACAACAGCTGTTACCGCGTCCCAAGCATCTGACCTGGGAAGAGTCGGCCTGTTATACGCTGACGCTTGCGACTGCGTACCGTATGTTGTTCGGTCACCACCCGCACGAGCTGAAGCCCGGTCAGAACGTCTTGGTCTGGGGCGCGTCGGGCGGTCTGGGCTCCTATGCGATCCAGTTGATCAATGCGGCAGGCGGCAACGCAATCGGCGTGATCTCGGAAGAGGACAAGCGCGAGTTCGTCATGGGGCTTGGTGCCAGGGGCGTTCTGAACCGCAAGGACTTCAACTGCTGGGGCCAACTGCCCACGGTGAACACCCCGGAATATGCCGAGTGGTTCAAGGAAGCCCGCAAGTTCGGCAAAGCCATCTGGGACATCACCGGCAAAGGCAATAACGTCGACATCGTCTTTGAACACCCCGGCGAGGCAACTTTCCCGGTGAGCTCCTTTGTCTGTAAAAAGGGCGGCATGGTCGTGATCTGCGCCGGCACCACCGGGTTCAACTGTACCTTTGACGTGCGGTATGTCTGGATGCATCAGAAGCGTTTGCAAGGGTCGCACTTTGCCCACCTGAAACAGGCCGCGGCCGCGAACCAGTTGATGGTTGAGCGTCGTCTTGATCCGTGCATGTCGGAAGTGTTCCCCTGGTCCGAAATTCCGGACGCGCACATGAAAATGTACCGCAACGAGCACAAGCCCGGCAACATGGCGGTTCTGGTTCAGGCCCCGACGACCGGCTTGCGCACTGTTGAGGATGTTTTGGAAGCCGGGAAGAAGTAAGCGTCCCTAAAGCGTCCTGCCAAAACCCTGAATCACGGGTTTTTGGCAGGACGCGCGAAACACATAACTGTCGCGCTGTGTTCGCTCTTTGCCCTGTCTCAGGTTAAAGGTCGAACGCTTTAACAGACCTGATACTCATGATCGCCCGTGAATCGCTAAGGCCATTCACGGGCGGTTGCTGTTTTGCACCCATTTGTGTGATTTCAAATCGTTATAATTTTGGCTCTCCCTATTTCTGGGGAGTTGAAATGCGCGAATTTTGCAAAAAGTTTCCATATGCTAGGCTGTAGTTAATACTTTGTTAACCACTCGAAGGCGAGGATCGACATGAAAAATGACTGGATATTGGATGTTCTCGCGGACCTGAGGACATTTGCGCAAGCAAATGGTCTTAATGCACTGGCCGAACAGTTGGAAGACACGGCTTTGGTTGCGGCGGGCGAGATTGCATCCCAACGGGAAGGTTTGATCGTTGACGCGAATAATGCGGGTGGCAGGACTCGAGCTGATACTGGAGGGGTTGGAACAGGCCTCTGAACTGGAGCAGCTTCAACATGTGTCCGAACAGCTTAGAGACTATTTTCAGGTGGATCATCTACTCTATCACTGGGTCAGCAGTGATGGCGAGCAATATGGCTGCGGCACCTATTCAGACGAATGGGTCCAGAAATATGTCGAGAAGGATTACCTGAGGGTCGATCCCGTGATTCAAGGATGTTACCAGCGGTTTCATCCCGTGGATTGGAAGCGGCTTGATTGGTCCTCTAAAGCGTCGCGCGCGTTCCAGGCCGATGCAATGGGGTATGGCGTTGGCAACCAAGGGTATTCCATCCCGATCCGTGGCCCGAACGGCCAGTTCGCCTTGTTTTCGATCAACCATTCCTGTGACGACGACACCTGGAGCGAGTTCATTGAAAAAAATCGGCGTCATCTGATTCTGATCGCACATTTTTTCAATCAGAAGGCGATCGAGTTCGAACCGGATCGCACCCCCGAACCCGCACCGAGCCTCTCACCGCGTGAGGTGGACGCAATGACGTTTCTGGCGATGGGGTACAGTCGGGCGCAGGTGGCGGATACTCTGTCGATCTCGGAACACACGCTGCGCGTCTATATCGAGTCTGCCCGTTTCAAACTGGGCGCGCTCAATACAACTCATGCCGTGGCCAAGGCGCTGACCAGAGGTGTGATCTTTATCTGAATCCTGCGCTTGCGTGCGCAGGATTCCGGGACCATTAACCAATATGTTCTAATTGTGTTCTCATTCGGAAACGAGGGGAACTCAGATGATACGATTTGTTTATGCCGACGAACTGAACGATTATCCCAAGCTTGCCCATAGCATGTTCACTGATCGGACGGCCCAGTTTCGGGATCGTCTGGGCTGGCCTGTCAACGTGAATGATGCCGGTGAAGAGCGGGATGAGTACGACGCCGAAAACCCGCTTTATGTCATTTGGCAAAACACGGACCATAGCCATGGTGGTTCTATGCGTCTGTTGCCGACCATGGGGCGCACGATGGTTAATGATCATTTTCTGCACCTTACTGATGGGGTCAGGGTGGAGAGCCCGTTGATCTGGGAATGCACCCGGTTCTGTCTGTCCCGCAACGCGTCGGCGCAAACGGCGGCTGCTCTTATGCTCGCAGGTGGGGAGGTCATGCGCCAGTTCGGGATCAAACACTATGTTGGGGTGTTCGACGCCCCCATGGTGCGCATTTACAAACAGATTGGGGCCAATCCGACCGTGCTGGGAAGCGCTGGCAAGGGGCGGGACCGCACCAGCGTCGGGCTGTGGGAATTTACGGACACGTCTCAGCAGATCGTTTCAAAACGTGCCGGGATTTCGCCTCGGCTGATGACGCTGTGGTTTGAACGTTCATTCGGAACCACCCAGCGGTTTGCTGCCACCGCCTGATCCTGCCTTCTGTTGTTTCTCCATGGTGCGGCCTGTAGGGTCGCACCATGAACAATTTCACCCCTATCACGCTGTCTTCGGACCAGGCCGATGCCTTTGACCGCCTCACAGATGTGCTGCGCCCCGCCGGTATTGACCTTGCCAATGGCACCACGCTCCCACCTGGAAAAGGCAAGGATCAGGTGGTGGCGATCATGGGCAAGGCCGGATCGGGGAAAACACTATTACTTTCAGAGCTTTACAAGGCGATGGTTGAGGCGGGTGTCGAGGTGGTTTCCGGCGACTATGAAGGTAAGCGCGGTCGCGACGCGCGCACGCTTGCTGTGCTTGCTCCAACGAATAAGGCGGCAAGTGTCCTGCGCATGAAGGGCGTGCCGGCCACAACCATCCACCGTATTCTGTATTCGCCGGTCTATGATCCAGAATACGAACGGATCGCAGAATGGCTGAATGGGGAAGGAGATCGCCCCGAGATCGAGGGGTTGACCGATCAGGCGTTGGATCGGGCGGCAGAGTTCTTCAAAATCCACAAGTCCATTCCCGGAGCTTTGGCTGCCGCTGGGCTGCGCGGTTCGGATTTCATTACGGGATGGAAGCGGCGTGAAGATCCGCTCGATGTCGGGTTTATCGATGAAAGCTCGATGCTGGACGACCGACAGTTCGAGGATTTGAAAGAGATTTTTCCGACGCTGGTTCTGTTCGGCGATCCGGCCCAGTTGGCCCCGGTGAATCAATCCGGCACCATGGTGTTCGACAAGCTGCCCGAACCTGCCAGGCTTTCGCTTCAACGTATCCACCGGCAAGAGGCCGATAGCCCTATTCTTGACCTTGCGCATGCCCTGTCCGACCCCGATCTGGATTTCCAGAGCTTTGAAAATCTGGTCGAGGAAACCGCGCGGCGTGATGACCGGGTTGTGTGGGCGCAGCGTGTCGAGGTGGACTTGATGGCGCGCAGCCCCGTTTTGGTTTGGCGAAATGCGACCCGGATTCGGTTGATCAACGCGTTCCGCGCCGTACACGGTGCACCCGAGACCGAGCTCTTGCCCGGTGAACCGTTGATTTGTGATGGGGTTGAACTGCCCGCGAAGCACCGCAAAAAACGGTTGGATCTTGAAGCGCGCGGGCTGATCAAGGGGGCACAGGTTGTATATCTTGGCCCCGGCCGCAAGCCCGGTTTTTCAAGGTTGCATGTGATCGGAGCGCCCGATCCGCAATTGTCGGCGGCTTCGATCATCCAGATCGAGAAACCAGATGAGGAAGAGCCGTTTATCCCCTTTGCCGCAAGAATGGGCGCGGTGTTCCTTCATGGTGCGGCCGTCACGATTCACAAGGCCCAAGGGTCGCAGTGGGAAAATGTTCAGGTGTTTGCCCCGGACCTTTATGCCGCCGCGCGCATGGGGCGCAGCGAGGCCGGGCAGCCATTGTGGAAACGGTTGGCTTATGTGGCAATCACACGCTCACAGGAGCGGCTGTTCTGGGTTGTGCGGAATCGATTGGCAAAACCGCAGTCGCCCTTGAGAACGGATGATTTACACGTGGCGGCTCCGGCGTTGCAATTGCAAGGCGAGGAGGCATGAAAAGCATTGTGATCACCGGGGCGAGTGCGGGGATTGGGCGTGCCACAGCATTGAAATTCCTCAAAGAGGGGTGGCGCGTTGGCCTTGTAGCCCGTCGCGAGGAGCTGTTGCACGAGGTCGCGTCAGGCTATGCCAACGCGGTTGTTCTACCTGCGGATGTTACAGATGAACACGCGGTCGATGCACAGTTCGATGCGTTTTGTCAGGGTGGGAACCTGGATGTGCTGTTCAACAACGCAGGCATGTTTTGGGTGCCGGTGACGATTGACGAGATGACGTTTGAAGATTGGCGTTCCGTGGTCGATGTGAATTTGAACGGGATGTTCCTGGCCGCACGTGCTGCGTTTCGAAAGATGCGGGCGCAGGAACCGCAGGGTGGCAGGATTATCAACAACGGTTCGCTTTCGGCGCATGTGCCGCGCCCTTTGTCCGTGTCCTATACCACGACCAAACACGCGATCACCGGGTTGACGAAAAGCCTGTCTCTGGATGGCCGTGCTTTCGATATCGCCTGTGGTCAGATTGATATCGGCAATGCGAAAACCGAGCTGTTGGAAAAGTTGGCAGCGCAAGCGCCGGACGCTCCGCCGCCGATGATGGATGTCGAACAGGTGGCGGACTCGGTGTTTTACATGGCGACAATGCCGCGCGAGGCAAATGTGCAGTTCCTGACTGTTATGGCAACAAAAATGCCCTATATCGGAAGGGGTTAACCTATTTGGAATACACGGAAAATCGCAGAGGCCCCCCAACCGGCGGCGATCGCGATGGTCAGCGACAAAAGACCGTAAATCAACGGCTTTTCCCGAGAGAGGTTAAACAGAAAACGCTCCAGACCCACCTTGCGCACGTCGATGGTGGTTTCATAGTGTGAAACCACTTTACCGCTGCGGGTCAGCAGGATGCGGGTTTTGTAATCCCCTTCGGTCAGGTTCGAAGGCAGCGCAATATTGGTGCGAAACAATGTTTGCTGGTCGAACCTGACTGCCCCCTCCAGAAGTTGGTAAAGGCCCGAATTGCTTCGGATTCGGATGATGGCGTCGGTGAATTCCTCCGGATGTTCCGCCTGGGACGCGGCTCCGACCGAGCGGATCGCCAGAGGAACGGACACGTGATACCGCAGGTCTTCGGTCGCGGTCAGGATATCGTCAAAGGGCGCGCTTGTGGCGATGGCATAAAAAGCTGGAGCTGCGGAAATATCCACGGATTCAGTGTTGATCCAGATGCCGAATCTCTTGTCCTTGCGACGCACGGTCAGTTTTTGTTTTGGTCCCTCGATGGCAACGATAACGTGCAGCGGCTCACCTTTCGGGATCGCGGTTTCGCGCTTGACCGCGCCAAAGATCAGAATCTCGGACCCGTCAAAATTGGCGGTAATCGCCACGCGGTTCTGGCTTAACCCCAGCACAACCTCTTCGTTGGCCTGCAAGGGCAGTGCCGCGAACATGAAAAGGATCAGCCAGCGCAACACCTTAGTGCCCCCCACCCGCACCGATCGAAAAAAGCTCGGTCGGTTGAAGCAAAAGATCAAGCGCCAGTTTGCCACAGACGACCAGAACCATGAGAGCCAGCAGAATGCGCAGTTGCTCGGCCTTCATGCGAACCCCGATACGGGTGCCGATCTGGGCCCCGATTACACCCCCGACCAACAGCAGAACAGCTAGGGCCATATCCACGGTATAGTTGGTGGTCGCGTGCAGCAGGGTGGTAAACCCGGTCACAAAGATGATTTGAAACAGCGAGGTGCCGACGACCACTTTGGTGGGCATTCCCAACAGGTAGATCATGGCAGGGACCATGATAAAACCACCGCCGACGCCCATGATGGCGGCGAGGATGCCAACGCACAGCCCCACCAGCAATGGTGGAATGACCGAGATGTATAGACCGGATGTACGAAATCGCATCTTGAAGGGAAGCGCATGGACCCAGTTGCGTTGCCGCCGCTTGGGAGAAGTTGCCCCTCCCTCTGCCCGGGCTCGACGCATGGCGTTCAGACTTTCGAGAAACATCAACGCGCCGACGACACCAAGAAAGACAACATAGCAAAGCCGGACGAGAAGATCGACTTGTCCCAATGCTTTCAGGTAGTTGAAGAGAACGACACCCAATGCCGCGCCAGCGAGTCCGCCGATCAAAAGCACCGTTCCCATTTTGAGATCCACGGTTTTTCGACGTAAATGCGCCAACACGCCCGAAAAGGACGAGGCGACGATTTGATTTGCTTCGGTTGCGACGGCAACAGCAGGGGGGATGCCGATGAAGAACAGCAAAGGCGTCATCAGAAACCCGCCGCCGACGCCGAACATACCCGACAACACACCAACAAGCCCGCCCAGCCCAAGAAGCAGGAAGGCGTTGACCGAGACCTCAGCGATGGGGAGGTAGATTTGCATGACCTTTCCTAGCGTCACGGGTTAGAGATTCGCAACCACAGCGACGGGTGTTTTTTCCAACTTCCCGAGCATAAGGCCAGAATGCAGATGTTTTCCTTTGGTTGGACTTATCGTTCCTTGATGTAGGGTTCACCGCCAGCACGGGGCGGGATCGCTTTGCCTACGAAACCAGCCAGAATTACAACGGTTAAGATATAGGGCAGGGCCTCCATGAACTGGACAGGAATGATGAAACCGCCCAGATCAATGTTTTGAAACCGCACGGCAATGGCCTGTAGCAACCCAAACAGCAAGGTTGCAGACAAGGCGTACCACGGGCGCCATTTGGCAAAGATTAACGCGGCGAGTGCGATAAACCCGCGCCCGGCGGTCATTTCCTTGACGAAACCGGCCTGAAGCGCAGTTGCAAGGTAAGCCCCGGCAATACCACAGAGAACACCGGCGATGGCGACGGCGGCAAAACGCAGACCCACAACCGATACTCCGGCCGTGTCCACCGCTGCCGGGTTTTCTCCCACCGCACGCAGGCGCAGACCGAACCGCGTGCGAAAAAGCACCCACCAGGTCAGGGGGACACAGGCAAATGCAGCATAGACAAGGATCGTGTGGCCCGAAATCAGGTCATGATAGATTGGCCCCAGAAAGGGGACCCCACGCAGTGTTTCAGCCAGGGGAAGGGTGATTGGCTCAAAACGCCCGCCGCTCATCAATGAAGGGGTGCGCCCGCCTTGAGCGAACCAGTCCTGGGCCACAAGAACGGTCATCCCCGCTGCCAGGAAGTTGATCGCCACGCCCGAAATCAACTGGTTTCCCCTGAATGTGATCGAGGCAAGCCCATGTAGTCCCGACAGCACCATCGAAGACGCAATCCCGGCCAGAAGGCCAAGCCATACCGAACCGGTTACGGATGCAATCGCCGCTGAGAAAAACGCGGCCATCAGCATCTTGCCTTCCAGTCCGATGTCAAAAATACCGGCCCGTTCCGAAAACAGTCCGGCCAAACAGGCCAGCAAAAGCGGTGTTGCAAGGCGCACGGTGCTGTCCAGCACCTGGAGAAGAGTCATGAAATCCATCAGTCAGTCTCCCTGCGCATGGCCAGGAAAAGGCGTTCAAGCGGCATCCGCACCATATTGTCCAATGCTCCGGTAAACAGGATGACCAGCGCCTGGATCACCACGATCAACTCTCGCGGGATCTTGGTCCAAAGCGCCAATTCCGCCCCGCCCTGATAAAGAAACCCGAACAAAAGCGCGGCGATGAAGACCCCCACAGGATGATTGCGCCCCATCAGCGCAACGGCGATCCCGATGAAACCGGCCCCTTCGGTCGAGTTGAGGATAAGCCGCTCGGCCTCGCCCTGTGTCGTGTTCACAGCCATCAACCCGGCCAGAGCGCCGGAAATGAGCATGGAGATGATGGTGATCTTGACCGCTGAAATCCCGGCATAGTTCGCTCCGGTTTCCGAAAAGCCGAAGGCGCGGATTTCATAGCCCAGCCGTGTGCGCCAGATCAGCAGATACACAAGGACACAGGCCAGCAGGGCAACAAAGAATGACACATTGGCCGGCGCGCCCCGGAACAGGATCGTATCTGCGGTGGAAAACATGTCGCGAAAGGTCGGAAGATGTGTGGCTTCGGGGAATTTCGGGGTCGCCGGGTCCATTGCTCCAACCGGACGCAGGACGTTGACCAGAAGATAGCCCAGCACGGAAAAGGCGATATAGTTGAACATGATCGTGGTGATTACCACGTGGCTCCCGCGCTTGGCTTGCAGATAAGCCGGGATCAGCGCCCAGGCGGCTCCGAACAGCGCCGCGCCGACCATGGAGCCAACGAGAGCAAGGGACCAGTGCGGCCAGGGGATGTAGAGACAGGCCAGAGCCACCCCCAATCCGCCCAGCATCGCCTGTCCCTCGCCACCGATATTGAACATGCGTGCGTGGAACGCCACCGAAACCGCGAGGCCGGTAAAGATGAAGTTGGTGGTGTAGTAAAGTGTATAACCCCAGCCCGCACTCCGCATCAGCGCGCCGTCTACCATCAGTTTGAAAGCGGCCACCGGGTCTTCGCCAATCGCGAGGATCACGAGCGCCGACAGGATCGCGGCCAGAAGCAGGCTGAACACAGGCACAAGGATTCCGTCCGCCCAGGCAGGCATCTTTTCCATGTTATGCGGCCTCCTCGTTGATTCCGGCCATAAGCAGGCCCAGTTCGGTTTCATCCGTTTCGCCGGGTAGCCGTTCTCCCATGATATGGCCGTCAAACATCACCGCGATACGGTCGGAAAGGGACATGATTTCATCCAGTTCCACGCTGACCAACAGGATTGCCTTGCCCTGATCGCGCAGGGCGATGATCTGTTTATGAATGAACTCGATCGCGCCAATGTCCACACCCCGTGTCGGTTGCCCAATCAGCAAAAGATCGGGGTTGCGGTCGATTTCGCGCGCCACAACGATCTTTTGTTGGTTTCCCCCGGAAAAATTCTTGGCGGTAAGCCTTGGGTGCGGCGGGCGCACATCGAAACGGTCCATCTGTTCCTGTGCCGCGGCAACAATGGCTGCGTTGTTCATCACCGGCCCGGTATGATAACGGGGGTCGTTGTGATAGCCGAATACGCTGTTTTCCCAGGCGGAATACTCCATGATCAACCCTTCGCGCTGGCGGTCTTCGGGAACATGGCCAATCCCGTGTGCACGGCGGGATTGCCCGTCTGACCCAGTACCGGTCAGGGCGATTTCCTGGCCATTCACCCGGATCGTACCGGTGCCGTGGATCATGCCACCCAGCACCTCAAGTAATTCGGACTGGCCGTTGCCGGCCACACCGGCGATGCCAAGGATTTCACCCGCGCGCAGATTCAGCGACACACCTTTGAGCCGCTCCACGCCTTTGTCGTCACTGACCTGAAGGTTTTCAACTTCAAGCACCAGATCGCCGGGTGTGGCGGGGACTTTGTCCACGCGCAGCAACACTTTTCGACCCACCATGAGTTCGGCGAGATGTTCCGGGTTGGTTTCGCTGGTTTTTACGGTCGCGGTCATTTCGCCCCGCCGCATCACGCTTACGGTATCGGTGATATCCATGATTTCGCGCAGCTTGTGGGTAATCAGGATGATCGTTTTGCCTTCTTCGCGCAGACGGTGGAGGATGCGGAAAAGCTGATCCGCTTCGGTTGGCGTCAGAACCCCGGTCGGTTCGTCCAGAATCAGGATATTCGCCTGACGATACAGCGCCTTCAGGATTTCCACACGTTGCTGCATGCCCACGCCGATTTCTTCGATCACCGCATCGGGGTCGACGTTGAGTTCATACTCGTCAGCAAGCTCCTGCAGGCTTTTGCGGGCCTTGGCGAGAGAGGGGCGCAGCAAGGCACCGTCTTCGGCACCCAGTATGACATTTTCCAGAACCGTGAAGTTTTCAACCAGCTTGAAATGTTGGAAAACCATGCCAATCCCGACGGCAATCGCGGCCTGGCTGTCCGGGATATGGGTCTTATGACCCTTGATCCAGATTTCGCCCTTATCCGCCCTGTAAAACCCATAGAGAATTGACATCAGCGTAGATTTTCCCGCACCGTTTTCCCCAATGATGCCGTGGATTGTGCCGGGTTGCACGGAAATCGAGATGTCCTTGTTGGCCTGAACCGGGCCAAAGGCCTTGGATATGCCTTTCAATTCAATTGCCGGGGCCGTCATACGAGGGCTCCTGTGCCAACACAGCCAGTCAGGGCGTTGGCGTCGGTGATTGGATCGTTTGGGTGTAGGCCGAGATAAACAAAGCTTTCGGCCATCACGCCACGCAATGCCGCCGCGCGCAGATCGCTGTCCGTTTCTGCCCAGGCGTCGAAAAACGCTTCGATCATTTTGCTCATTTACTCTCCCCCCGTGTTGCGGAAAGGGCCATGAAATCATGGCCCTTCGCATTTTGTGACATTGCCGCCTTACTCTACCGGGCAGGTGTTGTCGGACATGTAGTCATGCACGATGAGCGAGCCGTCAGCGATTTTCGCCTTTGCGGCGTCCACGGCGGCTTTCATGTCGTCATTGACCAGCGAAGCGTTGTGTTCATCCAGCGCATAGTCGATGCCGCCATTCGCAACACCCATGACATTGAACCCGGTTTCCATATCGGTGCCGTCTTTCATCGCGTTGTACACGGCGTTGTCGACGCGTTTCATCATCGAGGTCAGAACCTTGCCCGGATGCAGGTGGTTTTGGTTGCTATCAACGCCGACCGACAGAATGCCCTCGTCCGCGGCGGTTTGCAGCACACCCACACCGGTGCCGCCCGCGGCTGCGTAAACCACGTCCGCACCTTGCGAAATCTGGGCTTTGGTCAACTCGGATCCTTTCACCGGGTCGTTCCATGCGGCAGGGGTGGTGCCGGTCATGTTCTGGATCACGGTGGCATCGGGATTCACCGCCTTCACGCCCTGAACATAGCCACAGGCGAATTTGCGGATCAACGGAATGTCCATACCACCGATGAAGCCGACAGTGCCGGTTTTAGAGGCCTTGGCGGCCATCATGCCGACAAGATAGGAGCCTTCGTGTTCATTGAAAACCACCGAGCGCACGTTGGGTTGCTCTACCACCATATCGATGATCGCGAACTTGGTGTCGGGATAATCCGGGGCAACTTCACCCAGCACGTTGCCAAAGGCGAACCCGGTCATCACGATCGGGTTTGCCCCGGCTTCGGCAAAGCGGCGCAGCGCCTGTTCCCGTTGGGCTTCGGATTGCAGTTCGATTTCGCGGAAGGTCCCCCCGGTTTCTTCGGCCCAGCGGGTCGCACCGCCAAAGGCGGCTTCGTTGAACGATTTGTCGAACTTTCCGCCAAGATCGAAGATCAGCGCAGGTTCGGCCATTGCGGCACCAGCAGACAGCGCCACGGCCGCCGCAGCGCCCAGAAGTTTCTGCATCAGGGTCATTGTTTTCTCCCAATTGGTTATCACAGGTGCCAAGTCATAGGGACCGCGCACCCAAAGAAGCAGCAGATCTCATTGGATCATCCGCAATTTAGGCCGCAGAGCGCGGGGAGGGTCAACAGGATTCTGAGCGAATCTCAGCGGGGCCGCAGAGTTTGAGCGGGTTGCGCCAGGGAAAGCGTCATAACCAATGCGTCAACGTCTGGTGCATTTTGCCGTTTGTAATAGGCGCGGCGGATGGCGGTCAGCGCAAACCCAGCGGTCTTGTAGAGAGCGATGGCAGCCGCATTATCGGCGGCGACCTCAAGAAACGCGGTTGTGGCCGCCCGCGCACGGGCCGTGTCGCAAAACCCCGTAAGACAGGCGCGCCCCGTACCTTGTCGGCGCAGCTCAGGGTCGACGGCGAGGGTCAAAAGCTCGGCTTCGTCCGCGATCACGCGCCCAAGGGCAAAGCCATGAGGGTGAGCGGAGAGAAACACATGGGGGCTGTCCAGCAGGTTTCGAAACTCGTCTGCGCTCCACGGTCGCTGACCGCGAAATGCGCGTGCGTGAAGCCGTGCCAGCCAGTCTGGAGATGGATCGTTAAGATTATGTGGCATCAAGGATCACCGGGGGCGGATCCGAGGATGGGGCGGCATCCGCCGCGCGGATATAGAGCGGTGCAGGCGCAGGGGCGTTCTGCCAGCGCGTGGCGGCAATCTGGGCGATGGATTTCGCAATCTCGGCCCCATCGGTGTGTTCAAGGGTCAGTCTTGGGAGTGCGGGGTACAGGGTCTCGATCTCATCCATCTCAAGAAGTGTCGGCGAACTGTTCTCGCGGTTTTCCGAGTTCTCAAAAGTTTGGGCATAAGCGCGCCCAAGACGGGCGTCGACCAGCGCCACGCAGGGGCGTGGGTGCCCGTGGGCCAGCGCCTCAAGCGATGTCACCCCCACCGCAGGGATGTTCAGCGACAAGGACAGCCCGCGCGCCGCCGATACCGACAAACGGATGCCTGTGAAGTTTCCCGGGCCAACTCCAACCCCGATCACCGCGAGGTCACGCCAATCCTTGCCCACTCCGGCAAGAAGCTCCTCCAACAGGGGAAACAGGCGCTCTCCCTGTCCGCGTTTCATGGGTTCACATATTGCGGCAAGGCAGGTGTCATCCTGAAACAACGCGGCGGCGCAATGGGCGGCAGAGGTGTCAAAGGCAAGGATGGTCCCAGGCATCTTCAACGCCCTGCTGCGAGGTTGCTCAAGTTGCTCAAACGGGGGCGTGTTGCGCCGCGGTCCCGGGGCAATCCATCGCCAGGATGCACCCAGGGGAGGGTCTTGTCGGCATGGCAGTGTAAATGCGCCGCGAGGTTCGCCGCTTGATCCAACACGCCAAGGGGGACATGGGGCTGACTGGCAAAACCGGGTCGCGGCGACCCGGCCCACCGGCAACCGTCGTCACAACGGCACACAGCCACCGTGGGGCGTTCGCTGGTGATGTTCTGGGAATACGCGCCGCAATATCCGCGCCCGGACCATAGACCGGAATACTGCCCGAAATACTGGCCAAAATACTGGCCGGAGACCTGGGGTGACCCGGTGTCAGGCGACAACAGGGCGCACCTCGGTGACTTCCGGGATGTAGTGCCGCAACAGGTTTTCGATCCCCATTTTCAACGTCAGCGTCGAAGACGGACACCCGGCGCAGGCGCCTTGCATGTGGAGATAAACAACACCACGGTCAAAGCCGTGGAAGGTGATGTCGCCGCCGTCCTGAGCCACGGCAGGGCGCACGCGGCTATCGAGCAGAACCTTGATCTGTTTGATCACCTCACCATCCGGGCCGGTTTCATCTCCGTTATCGGCATGGCCCGCACCCCCTTCGGATCCATCGGCCATCACCGGTTGCCCCGATTGGTAATGTTCCATGATTGCGCCAAGGATCGCCGGTTTTACGTGATCCCACTCGGTGTCGTCATCCTTGGTGACCGTCACGAAATCGGTGCCGAAAAACACCCCGGTCACCCCGGAAACCGCAAAGATGCGCGCGGCAAGGGGCGAGGTGTCCGCAGCGACGGTTGAAGGGAAATCCGCAGTGCCCGCTTCCAACACGGTCTGACCCGGAAGAAATTTCAACGTTGCGGGGTTGGGAGTGGATTCGGTTTGGATGAACATCGGATACGCGCCTTTTTTGTCAGGCGTTTGATATGCGCCTGCACGGGGGAAAAGTCAAGGTTTAGAGCGATTCTAAATTGAGGCCGACAGAGTGCGGAACGGGATCAGGTGATCGCCTCCAGCCGTTCCTTTGACAGGTTCCCGGGGACAAGCGTCACGGGAATGTCCAACGTCCCGGAAGATCGCGCCAGTTGGGTGACAAGCGGACCCGGCCCTTTCTTGTCTGTACCGGCCCCCAGGACCAACACGCCCACTTCGGGATCATCGCGGCATTGCGCCAGAACCTCGGTCAGCACATCCCCTTCGCGGATTACCAGTTCGGGTTCCACCCCTTGCCGGTCGCGCATCCATTTCGCGAAAACCTCGTAATGGGCTTCGATGCTTTCACGGGCCTCTTCACGCATCAGGTCACCCACGCCAATCCAGTGATTGAATTCTTCCGGCTGGATCACTGCCAGCACTTCGACACCGCCACCCGTATGGGCCGCGCGCATAGCGGCAAAACGCATGGCGTTGAGGCATTCGCGGGTGTCGTCCAGCACGACAAGGAACTTACGCATGTATGTCTCTCCCTTACCGGGTGATCATGGAGTATGGGCGGCGGCGTGGCAACTGGCCAATTACCCGGCTGAAGCCGCCCAGTCCCAATAAAGCTCGCGCACCCGGCGCGTGACCGGCCCGACCTGGAACCGGGTGTCGTCAAAGGCGGTGACGGGGGTCACTTTGGCCATGTTGCCCGACAGGAACACTTCGTCTGCGTGGTGGAAATCATCAAAGCTCAGAACGGTTTCATGCACCTTGGTGCCATCGGCGGCGAGGTTT
The DNA here is from genome assembly GCA_002747035.1 of Rhodobacterales bacterium. GTDB lineage: Bacteria > Pseudomonadota > Alphaproteobacteria > Rhodobacterales > Rhodobacteraceae. The sequence continues at coordinate 90,162 of PDRZ01000018.1, read as the reverse complement.
TTGATATGACGCGCCCGGGTGATGCCCGACAGGAAGGTGCCGTTGGCAATCGGTGTAAACACCTCGCCATCCTTGACCATGAACACATTGGCGGTTGCGGTTTCGGCCACGTTGCCCATGGCATCAGCGACCAGCGCGTTACCGAACCCTTTGGACTTTGCTTCCATCAACATGCGGGCGTTGTTGGGGTAAAGACATCCGGCTTTGGCACCCACCACCGCATTTTCCAGAACGGGGCGGCGGAAACGGGTTCGGGTCAGGGTGGTGCTGGCCGTGGGTGCGGCCATGGGAATTTCTTCGAGACACAGGGCAAACCCGGTGGTCTCTGCGCTGGGGGCAATTGCACTTGCGCTCATGTCGGCATCGATTCCCCAATACATCGGGCGGATATAGACGGCGGCGTTTTTGTCAAACATACCAAGCCCTTCGCGGGCAATATGCACCATGTCGTCCGTGGTGATCGTCGGGGTCAGCATCAACGCCCTGGCCGACCGGTTGACCCGGGCACAGTGCGCCTCCAGGTCGGGGGTTAGCCCCTCGAAAAACCGCGCGCCATCAAACACGGTGGTGCCCAGCCAGGCACCGTGATCAGCCGCAGACATGATGGGCACATCACGATCATGCCAGGTGCCGTTGTAGTAAGTTTTGACATTTTTGCTGATTGCCATGACGTGATCTCCCAACACTCGCTGAGGCGAGCCTAGGCCCGTTAAACGGAGCGGTAAAGGGCGAAAGTACAGGGCACCTTTTGGTCACAAAGGTATAGGCAGCAAGGCAAATTCCCGCGCCCGGAGCGGGCGCGAGGGCAGGGCTTTGTTCACTCTGGTTAAGGAGCGGTTAACGAGCGATTAACGCCAGGCCCAACACCCGGTAGGGCGCTGGCGGAAGGGGGCTATCGGATCATCCCCACGATGTCGTAGGTCTTCTCCAGAATTGGCGTCGCAATCACCCGCGCGCGGGTGGCACCATCCCGCAAGATCTGGTCGATCTCTTCCGGGGCGGCCATCAGCCGGGCCATTTCCCCCGAGATCGGCGCAAGTTTTTCCACCGCCAGTTCCGACAGCATCGGCTTGAACTCGGAAAACGCGCGACCGCCCACATCCGTTAACACTTGCGCGACGCTCTGGTCCGATAATGCCGCATAGATGTTAACAAGGTTACGTGCCTCCGGACGGTCGGTCAGCCCGTCCACCTCGGACGGCAGGGCATCCGGGTCGGTCTTGGCCTTGCGGATCTTCCTTGCGATCGTGTCGGCATCGTCGGTCATGTTGATCCGGCTGGCATCCGACGGGTCGGATTTCGACATCTTCTTGGCCCCGTCCCGCAGTGACATGACCCGCGTTGCCGCGCCTTCGATCACCGGTTCGGTGATGGGAAAGAAATCAACCCCGTAATCATGGTTGAACTTGGCCGCGATGTCGCGGGTCAGCTCCACATGCTGTTTCTGATCCTCGCCCACCGGCACCTGGGTCGCGTGGTAAAGCAGGATATCCGCCGCCATCAACGCCGGATAGGCAAATAGCCCCAGCGACGCATTCTGCGAATTCTTGCCCGCCTTGTCTTTCCATTGCGTCATGCGCTGCATCCATCCCATGCGGGCGACACAGTTGAAGATCCAACCCAGTTGCGCATGTTCGGGCACCTGTGACTGGTTGAAAAGAATGGACTTTTTCGGATCAAGCCCCGACGCTATGAACCCGGCGGCCAATTCGCGGGTCTGGTGCCGCAGCGCATCGGGATCCTGCCAGACGGTGATCGCGTGTTGATCGACCATGCAGTACAGGGTTTCGACCCCGCTTTCCTGCATATCGACAAAACGCTTCATGGCACCAAGATAGTTGCCAAGGGTCAGGCCGCCCGAGGGCTGGATACCCGAAAAGACGCGGGGCGTGTGGACCGCCTCTGTCATGATGTTCACTCCGTCTGGATTTATCTGTGCGGGTGGCTTACCCATGCATAAATGCCCCGTCAAGGAGAGGCCCGGAATGAGCAGCAATCCAAACACAAGCCCCGTCAATCCGGTGCCCCCCGTCGTGGTCGCGATTTTTCTGATCATGTTGGTGGTTGAGGCCGCATTTACCCTTGGAAACCAGGGGTTTATAGGCGGGCCACAGGCGGTGGGATGGCGTTTGGCGGCGCTGTCTGAATACGGGTTCATCAATGACCGGTTCGATTACATGGTCAAAACCAACACGTGGTTTGCACGTGAATTGATGCGGCTTATTACCTATCCGTTTCTTCATGGCAGCATGACCCACATGATCATGGGGGGTGTGATGTTGCTGGCCATGGGGAAATTCGTGGGTGATGTTTTCGCGGGCTGGGCCGTGGCGGTGGTTTTCTTTGCTTCGGCCATTGGCGGGGCTGTGATCTGGGCGCTGCTTCTGGACAGCAAATACCCGCTTATCGGTGCATTTCCGGGGGTTTACGGGTTGATCGGCGCCTTCACCTTCCTGTTGTGGCTGCGTCTTGGGCAGTTGGGCGAAAACCAGATGCGCGCCTTTACCATGATCGGGTTCCTGATGGGGATTCAATTGGTGTTCGGCATCCTGTTCGGCTCTGACACCCAATGGGTCGCGGATGTGGCCGGGTTCCTGGTTGGGTTCCTGATGTCATTCGTGGTCAGCCCGGGCGGATGGCGGCGTTTGCGCGCCCGGTTGCGCACCCGGGGATAGGTCCGGGAACGGGTGCGGAGTGGCGCTGTTTTGTTAACCTTTTCGGGTTAACGTTTTGGCAGGATTGTTTAACGGATGGGCGCTTTCGGGCGGGGTTTTCCGGTGGCTTTCGCCGTGATTTTACCCGTTGTCGTGCCGCACAAGGAGCGCGCGGAACGGTGCGTTTACCTGTCGTATTTCGTGTCGCGGCAGGGGGGTGACAAACGGGTGCCAAGGCGGCACCGGAGCGGCATCGTTTTTTGGCGATTTGCACGGGCGGGGGAAAGGTTAAAGCGTTTCCAAATCACGCTGAGTCAACGTAATGCGGAAACGCTTTAATGGCGGCTTAATGGCGGCGTGGTCCTCATCCCCCCCGGCGCAGGGCCGATTTGAACTCATGCAGGGCAAAGGCACCCAGAGCCTGACCCGTCAGGAAATAGCTGATCATCCCCCCGGCAATCAGGATCAGGAAACCGAGATACCGCCAGCCGGGCAGGCCCAGCAGCCCGATCAGCAACAGGTTCAGCGCCCAAAGGACGGCCCCCATCACCAGCGACGCGGCCAGGATGCGCCACAGGCGACGGTGGAAACGGGCATCGAACCGCGCCACCGCGCCATACTGCCGCGCCCCCAGCGCGAGCAGCGCCACCATGGCCCAGCCCGCGATCGTGGTGGCAAAGGCCGGGGCAATCCAGCCGATGGTGGGGAAAAGCCCGATGGCAATCACCGCATTCACCACCATTGCGACCAGCGCATAGTGGAAGGGGCGGCGCGTATCCTCGCGGGAAAAAAACAGTGGCTGAAGCACTTTTTGCAACACAAAGGCGGGCAGGCCCAGCCCATAGATCGCTACGGCAAAGGCAATCGCGGCGCTGTCATCGGCGGTGTGGTTGCCCCGTTCAAACAGGACCGAGACCAGAGGCAGGGGGATCACCACAAGCGCCACGGCCGACGGAATGGTGAGCGCGAGACAGATTTCTCCTGCCCGGGAAAAGGCGTTGCGGGCACCATCGTCGTCCCGGTCCCGCAAGCGGCGCGAGAGGTCGGGCAGCAGCACGATGCCCACCGCAATGCCGACCACGCCAAGGGGCAGTTGATAGAGCCGGTCGGCCGCGAAAAGCCAGCTGACAGCCTTGTCGAACTGGCTTGCCACCTGTTGGCCAACCAGGAGGTTGATCTGCATGACCCCGGATGACAGCGCGGCGGGCAGGGCGACGATGACAAGGTGTTTCATTTCCGGCGTCCAGCGGGGGCGGCCCGGGCGGATGCGGATACCTGCGCGGTGGGCCGCGGTCCAAACCAGCACAAGCTGGGCAATCCCGGCCACGGGGATGGTCCAGATCAGCCACAGGATTACCTCGCCCTCCACAAAGGCCCCGATGGCCATGGCGGGGATCACGAGGATGTTAAGTAGCACCGGCGCGGCGGCGGCAGCAGCAAACCGCCCAGAGGCATTGAGAATGCCGGAAAACAGCGCCGACAGGGACATGAAGAGGATATAGGGAAACACGATACGGCCATAGCCGACGGTCAGGTCGAATCGGTCATCGCCCGCGAAGCCTTCGGCGGTGGCCCAGACGAAGGCGGGCATGAAGATCATCGCCACCCCGGTCAGGATCAGCACGACAAAAGCCAGCCCGTTGAAGGCGTCGTTGGCAAAGCCCTGTGGGTTTTCATCGCCCTCAAGCCGCTTGGAAAACATCGGCACAAAGGCGGCGTTGAACGCGCCTTCGGCAAAGAACCGGCGGAACATGTTGGGCAGGCGGAAGGCTGCGACGAATGCATCCATGAACGGACCGGGGCCGATAAAGGCCAGAATCATCATTTCGCGCACAAACCCGAGGATACGGCTGGCCAGGGTCCAGAAGCCGACGGTCAGGAAGCCTTTCATCAGGCGGATGGGTTTCATGGGCTGCTCGTGTCCTTTGTTTCCTGCCTTATAGAACATGGACCGCCTAGGGGAAATGGCGGGGTTCGGCCGTTTGCGCGGATATTTCCGACCCAACGGAATAACACGTCATCCTTGCGTTTCGCGGCATACTCAAGCCATGCTTGTCGCAATGGTGAGCAGAATGGTGAGCAGGAGGGAAAAATGAAAGCGATCAGACGTCTGTTGGGTATGGTCATCGTGGCCGGGGCGGCCTATCTGTGCCTGTGGCCCGTGCCGATTGATCCGGTGGCCTGGGACGCCCCGGAAAACGCCGGGTATGTCGGAGACTTTGCCCCCAATGACCGGCTGTCCGGCATCAAACGGGTGGATATTGGCAACCATTCTGGCCCCGAGGATGTGGCCTTTGGCCCTGACGGCAGGCTTTACATGCCCACCCATGACGGGGCGATCCTGCGGTATGATCCCACCGATGGCAGTGTCAGCGAAATTGCCCGCACCGGCGGGCGGGCTCTGGGGGTGGAATTCGGACCGGACGGGTTGCTGTACATCGCGGACGCCTATCGCGGGTTGCTGCGTCTGACCGCGTCCGGTGACATCGAGGTGCTGGCCGACACCATGCCCGATGGCAAAGCGATCAAATATGCCGATGACCTTGATATCGCGGCCGATGGCACGATCTATTTCTCGGATGCCTCTACCATGTTCGGGGCCGAAGAGTGGGGTGGCACGTTGCAGGCCAGCCTGTTGGATCTGATGGATCATGGCTCCCATGGCCGCGTGTTGAAATATGACCCGGCGACCGGCGCGGTGTCGGTTTTCCATACGGGTCTGAGTTTTGCCAACGGTATCGCGTTGACGGCGGATGGGGCGCATGTGCTGGTGGTGGAAACCGGGACCTATGCCATCTGGAAACTGCCCGTGGCGGGGGGAGGCAAGGCCGAGAAGATCGTCGAAAACCTTCCGGGCTTTCCCGACAATATCAACCGCAACCCGGACGGCACGTTCTGGGTTGGACTGGTCAGCCCGCGGTCGGATGCTATGGATGTGTTGGCCAGCAAACCGTTCCTGCGCAAGGTGGTGCAACGGCTGCCCGCCGAGGCCCGGCCCAAGCCAAAGAGATACGGGTTCGTGATCCGCATCGACGACACCGGTAAGGTGTTGGAGACGATGCAGGACCCAAGCGGTGCCTATGCGCTGACCACTGGCATGATCGAAGGGCCGGATGGTCGGCTTTACGTGTCGTCCCTCACGGAACCTGATCTTGGGGTGTTGATCCCCGAATGAGACATGAGACCAGTGCCGGGGGGTATTCATCCCCCGGCGTGCCCTGTTTACAGCAGAGGCGCGGGTCCGTTTCGCACAAACCTTCGCACAAACCGTGTTACCGGGCCGTGTTGCCGGGTATTTTCGCGCGCGGCGATCAGGAATCGGCGCGGGACATGGTCATTTCGCGGAAACGTTCATAAAGCATGACATATTCCGCCGGGATATCGCGGAAGGACAAGAGCCCGGCGATCCGCCCGTTCTCCATCACCGGCAGGTGGCGGAAGTTATTGCCCAGCTTGGCCGCGAGCGCGTTGGACACGGCGTCGTTGATGTCGATGGTCACCGGGTCGGCAGTCATGATGTCGGCCACGGTCGTGGTGTCGGGCCTGCGGTCCACACCGACACAGCGGAACACCACATCGCGTTCGGTGACGATGCCCACAAGCGTGTCGCCGTCCAGCACGACCAGCGCGCCGACGCGGTTTTCGGTCATCATTCGCGCGGCCCGGGCCACGGTTGCGTCGCGAGGCAGGCTGTGAACCGGACGGTCGCCCAGAATGTTGCGCAGGGTTGTGGTCATGTTACCGGTCTTTCCTTGTCTGGTCGTCGTCTTGGCGTCGCGTTCAGGCGTTGGCGCGTTCAACGCCCTGTATGATGGCCTCACGCAGTTTCTTTTCAAGCGTTTTCTGTTTGCTTTCCGAATGGAATTTCAGCCCGAACATGTCCTTGACATAAAAGGTATCCACCACCTGTTCCCCATAGGTCGCGATCACCGCAGAGGCGATATAGACATTGGCATCGGCCAGCGTCCGGGTCAGATCGTAAAGCAGGCCGGGACGGTCGCGGGTGTCCACCTCGATGATCGTATAAATTTCGGACCCTTCATTGTCGAAGGTGATGGTGGTGGGCACACGGAACGCTTTTTCACGTTTCTTGAACTTGTCGCGGTTCAGCATCGCCTCGCGCGCCACCACTTCGCCTTTCAGGGTCTTGTGGATCATCTGTTCCAGTCGCTTGAGCTTGCGGGCTTCGAACGGGTGGCCGTCGGCGTCCTGAACCCAGAAGGCGGCGGTGGCGTAGCCGTCTTTGGACGTAAAGGTGCGCGCATCGACGATATTGGCCCCCACAAGCGCCAGCGCCCCGCACATACGCGAAAAGATACCGGGGTGATCGGCCATGGCAAAACAGGCGCGGGTTGCGTCGCGATCAATGTCCGGGTGCAGGTCAATGCGGATTTCACCGTCGTCGATGTCGCGCAGCAGTTCGGCAAACACCTTGTGCGCGGTGATGTGCAGCCCCTGCCAATAGGGGTCGTAATGGCGCCCGGTTTCACGTTTCAGCTCGGCCGGGTCCCAGTCGGACAATTCGGCGCGCAACAGTTTCTTGGCCTCGTTGCCGCGCAATTCGCGGCTTGTTGCCTCGACCCCATCTTCCAACGCCATGCGGGTGTGTTTGTACAGCGCGCGCAGCAGAGCGGCCTTCCAGTTGTTCCAGGTGCCCGGCCCCACGCCGCGAATATCGCAAACGGTGAGCACCAGCAGAAGGTCAAGCCGTTTGACGCTGCCCACCGCCTTGGCGAAGTCGCGCACCGTGCGCGGGTCGGAAATGTCGCGTTTCTGGGCCATGTCCGACATCAACAGGTGATAGCGCACCAGCCATTCGACCGTGTCGCATTCCGCCCTGGACAAGCCAAGACGCGGAGCCACCTTGCGCGCGATCTGGGCCCCCAGCACAGAATGGTCCACATCGCGCCCCTTGCCGATGTCATGCAGCAGCATGGCCACCATCAACACCTTGCGATTAAGCCCGGCCCGCAGGATTTCCGCCGAAACCGGCAATTCGTCATCCAGCTCACCGCGTTCGATCTGTGCGAGATTCGAGATCACCTGGATGGTGTGTTCATCCACGGTATAGGAGTGATACATGTTGAACTGCATCATCGCCACGATGGGTTCGAATTCGGGGATAAAGGCGGACAACACGCCCAGTTCGTTCATCCGCCGCAGCGCCCGTTCCGGGTTGCCGTGTTTCAACAACAGGTCAAGAAAGATCCGTTGTGCGACCTTGTCCGCGCGTAGCGCGTCGTCGATCATGTCAAGATTTGCCGTCACCAACCGCATGGCGTCCGGGTGGATCAACATGCCGGTGCGCAACCCCTCTTCGAACAGCCGCAGAAGATTCAGCGGGTCGGACAGGAATTTCTTTTCATTGTCGATGGCTAGTCGGCCATGCACTTCCTTGTAACCCGCCTTCAACTTGCGGCGGCGTTTGAACAGCCGCTCCAGCAGCGCCTTGCCCTTGGCATGGGTCGCTTCCAGCTTGGTCAGGAAAATCCGGGTCAAATCGCCCACGCGGGTGGCGTGGCGGAAATAGTCCTGCATGAAGTGTTCCACCGCGCGGCGCCCGCTCTTGTCGGCATAACCCATGCGTTCGGCCACTTCGACCTGCATGTCAAAGGTCAGCTGTTCGGTGGCGCGCCGGGTCACGAGGTGAAGATGACAGCGCACGGCCCACAGGAAATTCTCGGCCCGTTCGAATTGGGAAAACTCTTCCGGCGTAAACAGTTTCAGATCGACCAGTTCGGCCACGTCATCAACGCCGTAAAGGTATTTGGCGATCCAGAACAGCGATTGCAGGTCACGCAGCCCGCCCTTGCCCTCTTTTACATTGGGTTCAACCACGTAACGCTGGCCCTGCTTGAGGTGGCGGGCATCGCGTTCGGCCAGCTTGGCCTCGATGAATTCGCGCGCGGTGCCTTTGAAAAGCTCGCGCCGCAGGGTTTTGTCCAGCTCTTTCGCCAGCGTTTCATCACCGATCAGGAACCGGCTTTCCAGCAAGGCGGTGCGGATGGTGAAGTCTTCGTGCCCAAGTTGGACACAGTCGCGCACCGTGCGGCTTGCGTGGCCCACCTTGAGCCGCAGATCCCACAGGATGTAGAGCATGGATTCAATAATCTTTTCCGCGCGCGGCGTGATTTCCCGCGGGCTCAGGAAAAGCAGGTCCACATCCGATTGCGGTGCCATTTCGCCCCGCCCATAGCCGCCAACGGCAAGAAGCGCGATTTGTTCGTCCCCGTTGGTCTTCCCGACATCCCCGGTCGCGTCGCCGATGGGGTGGGCAAAGGTGGTGACCAGCCGGAAGGTGCAGCCAATGATGCAATCGCTGAGCCAGGTATAGGCCCGTGTGGCGGGGCGCGCATCAAAGGGCGCGGCGAGAAACCCGGCTTCGATGGCGGCAAACCCGTTCTTGCGGGCCGTGCCCAGAAGATCGACAGCGGCGCGGCGCAGGTCGGTTTCATCCTTCGCCTCGCGCGCCGCTTTGGTCAGCGCCGCACAGATGGCCTTACGATCAAAAACCTGGTCTGCATCACAGACCAGGTTTTCAGGAGCGTCGGGCAGATCAGCGAGGAAAAGACCGGTCGCCGTGTCTTTGGTGGGTGTCATCAGAATCCCGCACCTGCAAAGGAACCGGGTGCCGCGTCGATCACGACAACCTTTTTGTTCTTGATCTGGGCCACGGCCAGCCCGCGTTGGTTGGTTCCGTCCGGGCGCAGGCGGAAGATGCCTGTGGCCCCCTGGAAGCCCGCGCCCTGGGTCAGGGCCGCATGGGTCAGCGCGTCGCGCTTGCCCGCCTTGGCCAGCGCACCAATGGCGGCGATGCCGTCATAGGCCAGCCCGGCAATCGGGTGCGGGCTGCTGCCATAGGCGGCATTGTAACGCGACGAGAACGCGGCGGATTTGTTCGGGTCGGGCAGGGCGAACCAGCTGCCTTGCACCCCGGGGAGCGATGTGGTCTGGGCCGGGATGTCCCAGCGGGTCAGGCCGATATACTGGGCCACGTCCGGGCCGATTCCGGCCTCGGGCAGCATTTGCGAAAACAGCGGCAACGATCCGGCGGTGTTCGAGGTCATGAAGATCGCATCGGCATTGCCCGCGACCGCCGCGGCCTTGATCTTCGGTACGGCAGCGATCACGCCCGGTTGGCTGAATTCATAGGATACGGCACCGGCAAGGGTGGCCCCGTTGCGGGCGATCGCCTTCTGGATCGCGGCGTTGCCCAGTTGCCCGGCAGCATTGTCCGAGGACACCACGAGGATGCGGCTCTTGCCCTGTTTGCGGGCAAACTGGGTCAGCCGGTTGGCGATGTTGTCAAAGGTGGGGCCAAGCACAAAGACGTTGCCCCCGGCAATGGTGGCGTTGTTGGAAAAGGCCAGAACGTTCACGTTCTTGCTGGCCACCGCGACCCCGGCGGCATTGGCCGCTTCGCCAAAGACCGGACCCAGGATGATCAGGGCACCGTCATTCACCGCCTGAAGCGCCGCTGTCTGTGCCTTGGCGGCATTTCCGGCGGTGGAATAAACCCGCAGGTCGATTTTCACGCCATCCAGATCGGCCATGGCCAGGCGCGCCGCGTTTTCAAGGTTCTGGGCAAGGGTGTCGTCGGTGCCATTGCCCGACCCACGGGGGACCAGCAATGCCACGGGTACGGGTTGGGTCGGGTCGATCATCTGACCCGAATTGGGGTTGCCACCCCCCAGCCCGCCCAGCGCAATCGGTTCACAGGCCGCGACCAGCGCGATCGAAGCGGCTGCAAGAAGACGAGCGGAGCCGGTGCGCATCTTGTGCAGCGGACCCTTGCGAAATGAATTGAAAACAGCAAACATGGACAACTTCTTACTCCCCTTCGTGTCGGGCCTTGGTGTTTCGGGCGTGTCACGGGGCGTACATCCCTTCGCACCGGTTTCGGCGGCGATAATAAACGTGTCATTCATGGGGTCCAGTAGTGAATCCGAAAACCGTGAAACTTGAGCCGGGCCTGTACCTTGTCGCAACCCCCATAGGCACCGCGCGAGACATCACGTTGCGCACGCTGGACATCCTTGCCAGTGCCGATGTCATTGCCGCCGAGGATACACGGTCCATGCGCCGCCTGCTCGAAATCCACGGAGTTGCGTTGGCGGACCGGCCGGTGATTTCCTATCACGACCATAACGGTGACCGGGTGCGCCCACGGCTTCTGGCCATGATGGCCGAGGGTAAATCCGTGGCCTACGGGGCCGAGGCAGGCACGCCCATGGTGGCGGACCCCGGGTTTGACCTTGCCCGCGCGGCGCGCGGCGATGGGCATGTGGTGGTCTCTGCGCCAGGGCCCTCGGCGGTGATTACCGCGCTGACCCTGTCAGGACTGCCCACGGATCGTTTCACGTTCAACGGCTTCCTGCCCAATAGCAGCGGTAAGCGAAAATCTGCGCTGAAGGAGCTGTCAGAGGTGCCGGGAACGCTGATTTTTTACGAATCACCCAAGCGAATCGCGGCCATGATACGGGATGCCGCAGAGGTTCTGGGCGAAACCCGTCAGGTCGCGATTTGCCGCGAACTGACCAAGAAATTCGAGGAAATCCTGACCGGAACCCTTGCAGAGCTTGCCGAAACCCTGAGCAGCCGGTCGCTGAAAGGTGAAATCGTCGTCGTGGTCGGGCAGGGGCAGGAGGTGGGCGTTAACTGCTTGGACATTGATAGTGTGCTAAAAGAAACGTTGAAACATGCGTCGGTACGGGACGCTGCGGATATCGTGGCGGCACGGACCGGGGTCAAACGGCGACAGGTATATCAACGGGCCCTCGCGATTTCACAGGATGCGGAACGGAACGACGCGGAATCTGGCGCGGGTGGTTCGGAAAGGGAACAGGATGACGGCGATATGTGATCCCAAAGGGTTTGAACAGGCCAGGCCGGTTGCGGCGCGTCGCCATCGGGGGCGCCGGGCCTTTTTGTCCGGAGAGGCCGCGGAACAACGCGTCGCACAGGATTATGAACGACGGGGGTTTGTTGCAACCGCGCGCCGCTGGCGTGGGTCGCGCGGCGAAATCGACCTTGTTATGCGGGATGGGGCGGCGTTGGTGTTTGTCGAAGTCAAGCAAAGCGGCAGCTTTGCAAGTGCCGCGTCCCATTTGAGCGAGGCACAGATGCGCCGGATATACGGGGCGGCAGAAGAGTTTATCGGCAACGAACCCAACGGGTCGCTGACCGAACTGCGCTTTGACGTGGCGCTTGTGGATGGGACAGGGCAGATTGAAATCCACGAAAATGCGTTTGGTTTTTTCTGACTTCGCCTAAAGCGTTCGACCTTTAACCTGAGACAGGAAAAGGGCGAACGCAGCGCGACATTTATGTGTTGCGCGTGTTCTGCCAAAACCCGTGAGTCAGGGTTTTGGCAGGACGCTTTAGCGAGATGTTTCATCTTGTAGAAGGGGATTTGCCGGGCAGTTCCATGGCGGATGTCGCGTTTCCTTTCGGCTGGACGGCGGAGTTATTGAAGAAACACCCCGAACCGTATCGGGGTCGGGCATTGCACCGCCCGGGGTGATGGGCCATGTAAGGCAGGACCAACAGGAAAGGCCCGCCCATGACATCTCCTTTGAAAGTCGCGTTCCAGATGGATCCGATCGGCCCCATTGATATCACTGCTGACAGCACGTTCCGGCTGGCCGAAGAAGCACAGGCGCGGGGCCATGAGCTGTTTTATTACACGCCCGAGCATCTCAGTTTTCAGGGCGGTCGGATCATGGCGCGGGGGTGGCCATTGACCGTGCGGCGGATCCAGGGGGATCATTTCGAGCTGGGCGCGGAACAGGAGGTGGATCTTTCCACGTTCGATGTGGTCTGGTTACGCCAGGATCCTCCGTTTGACATGTTCTACATCACCACGACGCATCTGTTGGATCGGATTCATCCCGACACGTTGGTGGTGAACGATCCGTTTTGGGTGCGCAACTATCCTGAAAAGCTGTTGGTTCTGGATTTTCCCGACCTGACCCCCCCGACGACGATTGCACGCGATCTGGACACCATCCGCGCCTTCAAGGAAGAACATGGCGATGTGATCCTGAAGCCGCTTTACGGCAACGGGGGGGCCGGGGTGTTTCGCCTGACCCACGGGGACAAGAACCTGAGTTCGTTGCACGAGTTGTTCACCGGTTTTTCGCGCGAGCCGTTGATTGTGCAGAAATTCCTGCCTGATGTCAGCAATGGCGACAAACGGGTGATTCTTGTCGATGGCGAGCCGGTGGGCGCGATCAATCGCGTTCCGGCCAAGGGCGAGACCCGCAGCAACATGCATGTGGGGGGACGACCCGAGAAAATCGGGTTGAGCGAACGTGACCTTGAAATCTGTGCCGCGATTGGCCCGCTGTTGCGGGAAAAGGGGCAGGTTTTTGTGGGTATCGACGTGATTGGCGATTATCTGACCGAAATCAACGTCACCTCTCCTACCGGTATTCAGGAGTTGGAGCGGTTTGACGGTGTGAATATTGCCGAGAAAATCTGGACTGCGATTGAGGCCAGGCGGGCATGACTCCGTCGCGCCGCGCCCGGGTGGTCAACTGGTTCGTGAGGAATGTTGAGAAGCGGCGGTTGGCGTGGGCAAAGTCACCGGCGAGCCTTCGGCTGGGGTTCGCGATCCAGACGGCGATCCTGTTTCATGGGCCGTGGGGAAGCCGGTATCGTTCTGCAACGCTTGGCGGAGTGGAGGCGTTGGAGGTTTCCGGGTTTGCACAGACCGTGCCCGACCGGGCGCAGACCCTGCTTTATTTCCACGGCGGCGGCTATGTCATGGGATCGCCGCGCAGCCACCGGGCCATGCTCGCGCATCTTTCGCGTCTGACCGGGGGCGTGGCCTGGTTGCCCGATTATCGTAAAGCGCCCGAGCATCCGTTCCCCGGGGCGATCGAGGATGCGGTGGCGGCCTATAGGGCCTTGTGTTCCCGGATGCCTGCGCAGCAGATCGTCATAGGAGGAGACAGCGCGGGCGGCGGTGTGGCGCTGGCCTTGCTGGGAGAGATCTCCGCCCGGGGATTGCCGCAACCTGCGGGGTGTTTCGCCTTTTCCCCCCTGACCGACCTGACGTTTTCCGGGGCCTCCATGCGTGAAAATGCCGGGGCCGAGGCGATGCTGCCCGCCGCCCGTGTGGGCGAGTTGCGTACGCTTTATCTTGACGGTGCGGACCCGCGCGATCCCCGGGCCAGCCCTTTATTCGCGGAGTTTTCCGGGGAGGTGCCGGTGTGGCTTGCTGTTGGGGACAGCGAAATCCTGTTGGATGACACGCGCAGAATGGCCCGCTATCTGGAATCGCAGGGGGGAGATGTGGTTCTGACCGTGGGGCACGACCTGCCCCATGCCTGGCCGATGTTCCAGGGTTACATGCCCGAAGCACGCGCCACGCTGGAGGCGCTGGCCGGGTGGATCAAGTCTCTTTCACCCCCGTCAGGCGAAAGCTGAGCGCTTCGGCCACGTGCGGGCGCAGCACGGCATCCGAGCCATCAAGGTCGGCAATCGTGCGGGCCACGCGCAACACCCGGTGATAGCCACGTGCGGACAATCCGAACCTTTCGGCGGCACGGGTCAGCAGGGCACGGCCCTCTGCATCCGGGGTTGCGATTTTTTCCAGTTCTTCGCCTTCCGCGTCGGCGTTCAGATGCGCGGTGGCGCTGGTGGCAAAGCGATCCTGTTGCACGGCACGTGCCGTTTCGACCCGTGCGGCGACGTCGGCCGAGCCTTCGCCGGAGGGGGGCAGGTCAAGGTCGGTGAAGGAAACCGGTGGCACTTCGATCCTGAGGTCGAACCGGTCCATGAGGGGGCCCGAAATGCGGCCAAGGTAGTCTTGTCCACACACAGGCACCCGGGCACAGGCGCGGGCAGGGTCCGAGAGGTAGCCGCATTTGCAAGGATTCGCCGCGGCCAGAAGCAGGAAGCGGCAGGGGTAACGCACATGGGCATTGGCGCGGCTGATCACGACGTTGCCCGTTTCGATGGGTTGGCGCAGGGTTTCCAGCACGGTGCGCGAGAATTCGGGGAATTCATCCATGAAAAGCACACCGTTATGGGCGAGGCTGATTTCGCCCGGTTTCGCATTGCGCCCCCCGCCGACAATCGCGGCCATGGAGGCCGTGTGGTGAGGCTCTCGAAAGGGGCGGGTCCGTGAAATGCCGCCTTCGTCCAACAGACCCGAGAGAGAATGGATCATCGACGTTTCCAGGGCTTCGTGGGCTGTGAGGGGGGGCAGGATGGAGGGCATACGCGCAGCCAGCATGGACTTGCCGGACCCTGGCGTGCCGACCATGATCAGATGATGTCGGCCCGCCGCAGCGATTTCGAGGGCACGTTTGGCGCGTTCCTGGCCCTTGACATCGCGCAGATCGCGCCCCTGCAGGGTTTCCAGAACTTCGCCGCGTTTGGCAGGGGGCAGGGGAGATTGCCCGGTATAGTGACGCACAACATCGGCAAGTGAGCGCGCGGCGATAACGGGGGTGGCTTCCACCCAGGCAGCCTCCGCTCCCGAGGCGGAGGGGCAGAGGAGGGTGCGATCATCCCGGGCCGCAGCCATGGCGGCGGGAAGGGCGCCGATCACCGGGATCAGGGACCCATCTAAAGAAAGCTCCCCGAGCGCGGTTGTACCTTCTGCGGCATCCGGAGGGATGATTTCCAGCGCGGCGAGAAGGGCCAGAGCGATCGGAAGATCGAAATGGCTCCCTTCTTTCGGAAGGTCGGCGGGGGACAGGTTGATCGTGATGCGTTTGGATGGCAGGGCAATCGCCATGGAGGAAAGCGCAGTGCGTACACGGTCGCGGGCTTCTGACACGGCTTTGTCGGGCAGGCCAACCACCGAAAAGGCGGGCATCCCGGGGGTGACCGCGCATTGCACTTCGACGGGGCGCGCTTCGACACCTTCGAAGGCAACTGTATAGGCTCGTGCAACCATGGTGAAACCCCCTGTCAACCGGGCTACATTCTGTTAACCCGCGTTAACAGTATTCCCAACATGGTTGATGAAGGATTAACGCCCGCAGCGGGGATAAGAATTTTACATAAAATTCTTTTGCGCCCGGTCTTGGAGGAGTGTGGCAAAGCGTGGCCATGTGCCCGGGTGCGGGGGCAAATCCCCGCCTGCGCCCTGCCTGCGGATGGCGCTCGGCCAGGGTTTCGGACATGGACAGGCTGTCTGCGATCACATTCCTTTCGACATCCTTCATGACAGGCAGCAGCCGGGCAAGGACCAGCTTGAAAAACTGCGGTCGCCGGTAAAGAGATCATGGGGCATGGGGCATGGGGCATGGGGCATGGGGAAAAGGTTGGCGCCGCTCATCACGGAAGGTGATTGAAGCTTTCCGCTCTCCACCCCGTTCCGTCGCGATGCAGCTCGGTGACAGACAGGTTGTCGATCTTGTGCCCGAACGCTTCATAGGCAGTCAGCCCCAGCGCCTGTTGCAACTGGGTCAGGATCACACCGAAATGCGCCACGGCGATGATATCGCGCCCGGGATGCGCGGTCAGAACCCGCTGCACCGCGCCGTCCACGCGCGTAACCACGTCATGCCAGCTTTCTCCGCCTGGCGGGCGCACATCACCGGGGTTTTCCCAGTATTGGCGGATATGGGTCTGGTCTTCTATTTCGTTAAACCGCTTCAACTCCCACGCACCGAAATGGATTTCCCGCAGGTCCGGGTCATGGGGCAGTCGGGTGCGCGTGCCGCCAATGGCGTCGGCAGTGGCGGTGGCACGGATCAGGTCGGACGAGATGACCACCGCATCGCCGGGCAGGTGGGCGTCGATCCGGGCGATCTGGGCCGTATCGGATAAATCGGCGGGGATGTCGGACCAGCCGACCATGGATTTGGCATGGGTCGGGCCGTGGCGGATCCAGAAAACGCGGCTCATGGCAGGGGGCCTTTCAGGGCAAGAGGCAATCCCGCGGCCACAAAGGTCACGCGGCTGGCCTGTTCAGCCAGGGACTGGTTCAACCGCCCCTGTTCATTGGCAAACCTGCGGGCCAGTGCATTTTCAGCAATGCCAGAGAGGCCGATTTCGTTGCTGACAACCACCACGGGCGCAGGGCATTGGGCGAGGGCCGAGAGCAGGCGGGCGCGTTCCTTTTCCACATCGCTGTCGGCCAGCATATGGTTGGAAAGCCACATGGTCGCACAGTCCAGAAGCACGATCCGCCCCGGGGTCATTTCAGACAGGCGGGCGGCGGCATCAAGCGGGTCTTCGATCGTCTGCCAATCGGGTCCGCGCCGTGCCCGATGCCGGTCGAGCTTGGCCCGCATTTCGTCGTCAAACGCCTGGGCCGTGGCCAGATAGACACGGGGCAGGCCCGCGCGTGTTACCACGGTTTCGGCAAAGGCGGATTTGCCGCTGGCGATGCCACCAAGGATCAGGGTCAGGTCCATCAGGTTCCTTTCGGTTTGGGGTAGGCCTAGCAGGGTCGGTCAGTGCAGGGAAGGGCAAAGCCGGGTTGACAACGGGGCACAAAGCGTCAGGGTGTGCGCCATGAAAAAATACCTGACTAAAACGCTTTTGCTGATCGCTTTCTGGCCCGGTTTCTGGCCCGGTGCCGGAGTGGCAGAGCCGTTACCCACCGTGTTGGACCAGAACGGGGTCGTGCTTCTTGGTGAAGTGCATGACAATCCCCACCACCACGCGGTGCAGTCCGAGATGCTGACCCGCATTGCGCCAAAGGCGGTGGTGTTCGAGATGCTAACGCCAGAGCAGGCCAGTCGCGTGACGCCAGAGTTGCGCGGGAATCGGGCGGCGTTGGAGGCGGCGTTGGGCTGGTCCGACAGCGGATGGCCGGATTTTGCGATGTATTACCCGCTGTTTGCCACTGCGCCGGGGGCGGTGATTTATGGCGCGCAACTGCCGCGGGGCGAGGCGCGCAAAGCGATGTCACAGGGCGTGGCCACCTATTTCGGACCGCGTGCCGGAGCGTTCGGGTTGGATACCCCCTTGGCCCCAGACGAACAGTCCGCGCGGGAAGAGTACCAGCACCTTGCCCATTGCGAGGCGATGCCGGAAGAGATGCTTGCCGGGATGGTTGATCTGCAACGGCTGCGCGATGCGATGTTGGCGCGGGCGGTGGTGGACGCCTTGGCCGAAACCGGCGGGCCGGTGGCGGTGATCACCGGCAATGGTCATGCGCGCCGGGACTGGGGCGTGCCGGTCTATCTGCAACGGGTCCTGCCCGGTGTCATGATCCACGCGCTGGGCCAGTCCGAGGATGGGAACGGGCCGGAAGGCAGGTTTGATGCGCTGCGCGACAGCCCCGCCGCCGAGCGCCCCGATCCCTGCGAAGCGTTCCGCAAATCCTGATGCCCCATTGTTTTTACCGCCCCGGCCCCGTAACTGTTGAGGATGGAACCATGGGAGGGCGGCGCTATGTCGGTATCATTGGCATCAAAGAGAATTCTGCTGATCATTGGCGGCGGGATTGCGGCCTATAAATGCCTTGATCTGATCCGGCGGCTGAAGGAACGCGGAGCCTTGGTGACGCCTGTGCTGACCCGCGCGGCACAGCAATTCGTCACCCCCCTGTCGGTCAGCGCGCTGTCCGGGGAGAAAGTGTATACGGACCTGTTCGACCTGACCGATGAGGCCGAGATGGGGCATATCCAGTTGTCGCGCGTGGCCGATCTGGTTGTTGTGGCCCCGGCCACGGCGGACCTGTTGGCCAAGATGGCGGGAGGACATGCGGACGACCTTGGCTCGACCCTGTTGATGGCGACGGACACGCCGGTGATGGTGGTGCCGGCGATGAATGTGCGCATGTGGGACCACCCGGCGACGCAGCGCAATATTGCCACGTTGCAAGGTGACGGGATCGCGGTTCTGGGGCCGAACAAAGGTGATATGGCCTGTGGCGAATACGGCCCCGGGCGGATGTCCGAACCCATGGAGATCGTCGAGGCGGTGGGCGCAAAGCTGGCTGATGGTCCGTTACGGGGCAAGCGGATCCTGGTGACATCCGGGCCGACCCATGAACCGATTGACCCGGTGCGTTATATCGCCAACCGCTCCAGCGGGGCGCAGGGCACGGCGATTGGCGCGGCGCTGGCCGCGCTTGGTGCCGAGGTGGTGTTTGTCAGCGGCCCTGCGGACGTGCCGGCCCCTGACGGGGTCGAGGTGATCCGGGTGGAAAGCGCGGCCGAAATGATGGCGGCGGTTGAAGGCGCGTTGCCCGTGGATGCGGGCGTGTTCGCAGCGGCGGTGGCCGATTGGCGGGTGGCGTCGTCGTCCGGCTCCAAGATCAAGAAAGAGGGCGGCAAGCTGCCTGTTCTGGAATTTGTCGAAAACCCGGATATCCTGAAAACCGTATCGCGTCTGGCGCGGGGGCGGCCCGGTCTGGTGGTGGGGTTCGCCGCCGAAACCGATGACGTGATCGCCCATGCCACGGCCAAGCGGGACCGCAAGGGGTGCGATTGGATTGTGGCCAATGATGTCAGCGCGGAAACCGGGATCATGGGGGGCAGTGAAAACGCGGTGCATCTGATTTCCGAAGCCGGGGTCGAGGACTGGCCCCGCATGGGCAAGGACGAGGTCGCCCGTAAACTGGCCGCGCGCATTGCCGAGGCTCTGGTCGGGTAGCCGCCGTTTCGCCCCCGTGTACCCCTGTGTGATCTGGCATGTGGGCAGTTTCAGAAAGATGGAAGGGAGAGTGCCATGGTCCGTGTCGAGGTCATGCGCGACGAAGGGTTTGACGCGGATATTCCGCTGCCCTCTTACGAAACCCCCGGCGCGGCGGGCGCGGATCTGCGTGCCAATTTCGCCGATGGTCAGGGAATTCGGCTGGAGCCGGGGGCGCGCGTGCTGATCCCCACCGGGCTGCGCGTGGCCATTCCCGAAGGCTATGAGATACAGATCCGGCCCCGTTCCGGGCTTGCTCTGAAACACGGAATCACTTTGCCCAATACACCGGGCACGATCGACAGCGATTATCGCGGTCCTTTGGGGGTGATCCTGTTGAATGCCGGGGATGCGCCGTTTGACGTGGCCCATGGCGAGCGGATCGCCCAGATGGTTCTGGCCCCTGTTATACATGCCGATTTTGCCGAAGTAACAGCGCTGGACCAGACCGCGCGTGGCGCGGGTGGGTTCGGATCAACGGGGCGGGGGTGAGGGTGTGCTTTTCTTTGGAATCGCCGCGTTGATCTGGGGGCTGGGCAGGGCCCTGCGGTGGTCTGCCGGAACCGTTTGGGGCGCGATTGGCGGGCTTTATGTGGCGGTATTGCTGGTCCTTGCCACGCTGCCTGCGGATTCGGTGTTGCGTGTCGCCATCGGGGGAGAGCTGCGGTGGTGGCTGCTTTTCGGTGGGGTTGTGGGCGTAGTGCTGGCCTACCGCGCCGGGTTGAGGTGGCTTCGCGCGCGGGCGCAGCTCCCGGATGCCGGTGCAGAGGAGGCACCGCTGTTTTCCGAGACCGAGTTGAACCGCTATGCCCGCCATATTGTGCTGCGCGAACTGGGCGGGCCGGGGCAGAAACGGCTAAAGGAGGCGCGGGTTCTGGTGATCGGGGCCGGGGGGCTGGGATCGCCTGTTCTGCTTTATCTGGCCGCCGCCGGGGTGGGCACGATTGGCGTGGTGGATGATGATGTGGTCGATAATTCCAACCTGCAGCGTCAGGTGATCCATCGCGACGCGGATATCGGCATACCCAAAGCCCAGTCGGCGACGGCGGCCATGCGGGCCCAGAACCCCCATGTGGCGGTCAAACCCTATACGCGGCGGTTGCGGGCCGACGAGGCCGAGCTGCTGTTTGCCGAATATGACGTGATCATCGACGGCACCGATAACTTCGACACACGATACGCGGTCAATCGTGCCGCTGTGGCCACGGGTAAACCTTTGATTTCCGGCGCTTTGTCGCAATGGGAAGGGCAGTTGAGCGTGTTCGACCCGGCCTGCGGTGCGCCCTGCTACCGATGTGTTTTCCCAGAGGCCCCGGCGGCTGGATTGGCCCCCAGCTGTTCCGAGGCGGGGGTGGTCGGGCCACTCCCCGGCGTGATCGGCACGATGATGGCGATGGAGGCGATCAAGCTGATCGCCCGGACCGGGCATGTTCTGCGCGGAGAGATGGTGATCTGGGACGGGCTTTGGGGCGAAAGCCGCAAGATCAGGGTGAAACGGCGCGCGGATTGCCCGGACTGTGGGCATGTGGACGAAGGGTAATTGCGGCCCGTGGACGCGGATCAGGGCGATTGCAAGCCTGATTGCGACCCTGGATAAAAGCCCGTAGCGTGGCGCAAGAATAGGAGAACTTCATGCACAATCCGATCCTGTCCCAATGGGATACTCCCTTCGAACTTGCCCCGTTCGACCGGATTTCCGACGATGATTTCGCCCCCGCGCTTGACGCCGCGTTGGCCGAGCACGAGGCCGAGATCGACGCAATTGCCACCTCTCGGGACACCCCGGATTTTGACAATGTCATCGGGGCGCTGGAGGCGGCGGGCGCGGCGCTGGACAAGGTGCTGGCCACGTTTTTCACCGTTGCCGGGGCTGATAGCACCCCAAAACGGGAAGAGTTGCAGCGTAGCTTTTCGCCAAGACTTGCCCGGCATTTCGCTGCCATATCCTCGAACAAGGCTTTGTTTGGGCGCGTCGCCGAGGTCTATGCGAGGCGTGAAAGCCTTGGGCTGAGCGACGAGCAGGCGCGGGTTTTGATGTTGACCCATCGGGGATTCGTGCGGTCGGGTGCGGCCCTGACCGGGGCTGAAGACAGGCGGATGGGTGAAATCAAGGCGCGGCTGGCCGAACTGGGCACGGCCTTTACCCAGAACCTGTTGGCGGATGAACGGGAATGGTTCATGGAACTGGCCGAAGATGATCTTGAGGGATTGCCCGGCTTTTTGGTCGAGGCCGCACGGGCGGCAGGCAGGGAAAAGGGGTGCGAAGGGCCTGTTGTCACGCTTTCGCGCTCGCTGATCGTGCCTTTTTTGCAGTTTTCTGCGCGGCGTGACCTGCGGGAAGCGGCCTTCCGGGCCTGGGCCGCGCGTGGGGCCAACGGGGGCGAAACCGACAACCGCGAGATCGCCCGCGAAATCCTGGCGCTGCGGTCCGAGCGGGCGGCGCTGTTGGGGTACAGCTCTTTTGCCGATTACAAGCTTGAAACCGAAATGGCAGGCACACCGGGCGCGGTGCGAGACCTGTTGATGGCGGTCTGGGAACCGGCCAGGGCGCGGGCCGAGGCGGATGGCGCCATATTGCAGGACATGATGCAGGCCGACGGGGTGAATGGCGCACTGGAACCCTGGGACTGGCGTTACTATGCAGAGAAACGGCGCAAGGCGGAACATGATCTGGATGAGGCTGCGCTGAAACCCTATTTACAGCTGGATCGGATGATCGAGGCGGGGTTCTCTTGTGCCAACCGTCTGTTCGGATTGGAGTTTCACGCCCTTGACGTGGCGCTTTACCACCCGGATTGCCGGGCGTGGGAGGTCACGCGGAACGGCGCGCATGTGGCGGTGTTCATTGGGGATTATTTTGCCCGCCCTTCGAAACGATCCGGTGCGTGGTGTTCGGCGATGAGGGCCCAGGCCAAGTTCCCCACCGATCAAAGTCCGGTGGTCATCAACGTTTGCAATTTCGCCAAAAGCGACCCGGCGGTGTTGTCTTATGACGATGCCCGAACCCTGTTTCACGAGTTCGGCCATGCCTTGCACCAGATGCTGTCAGATGTGACCTATGAAAGCGTCAGCGGCACCTCGGTCGCACGGGATTTCGTGGAATTGCCATCTCAGCTTTATGAGCATTGGCTGGAAGTGCCGGAAGTTTTGCAGGAATTTGCCACCCATGCGGAAACGGGCGCAGCGATGCCGCCGGAGATGTTGCAGAAAGTGCTGGGTGCGGCGAATTTCGATCAGGGATTCCAGACCGTGGAATTCGTGGCGTCGGCCATGGTGGATATTGCGTTCCACGAAGGTCCGGTGCCACAGGATGTGATGGCCCGTCAGGCCGAAATTCTGGAGGAGATGGGGCTGCCTCATGCGATCACCATGCGCCACGCATCGCCGCATTTCGCCCACGTCTTTGCCGGGGATGGGTATGCGTCGGGCTATTATTCCTACATGTGGTCCGAGGTGATGGATGCTGATGCCTTTGTCGCGTTCGAGGATGCGGGGAATGCATTTGACCCTGAGACTGCGCGTGCGCTGGAAGAGCATATCCTGTCCAAGGGCGGTTCGGTGGATGCCGAAGAGCTGTACAGGCGGTTCCGGGGGCGTTTGCCGGGGGTTGAAGCCTTGTTGAGGGGGCGCGGGCTGGTGGTATAGTCCCCTTTGCCAAACGCCCCACCCACCCGCGTTCGGCAAAGGGGGCGTTGGCGGAAACAGGGACGTCGCGGGTCCGTCGCAGGGCCGTTTGGTTCACATGTCGCGGATCAGGTGGCCGGGCCTTGCGATTTCAGCGAAGCGTTCGCTCCAATCGCTGTAGCGGTCGTTGGTGATCAGGGCCACAGGTCTGAAGTGTCCTGCCAAAAACCTGAATCACGGTTTTTTGGCAGGACACTTCAGAAACATGGGAGCCGGTTACCCGTCAGGTGATGCTGACCGGGTTTGCTTTGGCCAGTTTGTCAAATTCCATCAGGGTTTTGATCAATCCGGGCATATCGTCCAGACGGATCATGTTGGGCCCGTCACAGGGGGCGTTATCCGGATCCTGATGGGTTTCGGTAAAGACCGCGCCCACACCCACCGCCACGGCGGCGCGGGCCAGGACCGGAGCGAATTCACGTTGGCCACCCGAGGCATTGCCCAGTCCGCCGGGCTGCGCCACCGCGTGGGTTGCATCCATCACCACCGGGTATCCGGTTTTGGCCATTTCCGGCAAAGACTGCATATCGACCACCAGACGGTTATAGCCAAAGCTGGCCCCGCGTTCGGTCAACAAAATCCGCGAGTTGCCGGTGCTTTCGATCTTGGCGACCACATTAGGCATGTCCCAAGGGGCCAGAAACTGTCCCTTTTTCACATTGATGACAGCCCCGGTTTCCCCGGCGGCCAGCAACAGCGCGGTTTGGCGGCACAGAAAGGCGGGGATCTGCATCACATCGCAGACCTCTGCCACCGGGGCGCAGTGTTCTTTTTCGTGGATGTCGGTGATGACCGGCACGCCAATCGCGTCCTTAACCGATTGCAGCACCGCCAAACCGGCATCCAACCCCAGCGCGGGCGCGGCGTTGAGCGAGGTGCGGTTGGCCTTGTCAAAGCTGCCCTTGAACACATATTGCGCACCCGCAGCGTCACAGGCCTCTTTCAATAGACCTGCGATCATCTGAGCATGGTCGGCGCTTTCAAGCTGGCAGGGACCGGCGATCAGGGTCAGCGGTTGGTCATTGCCAACCGTCAACCCGCCAAATTCGACTTTTTTCATCTTAGGACGACACCTGTTCTCTGAGGATGGATGCGGTAAGCGAGATCATCAGATAAATGCCCGAAAAGATCAGAAAGGCCAAGATCGTGTTTTCAAAGCTGCGCGGATAGCTGGGCGCGTCGGCGGCAATTGGCCGGACGGGCACGGTCAGGTAACGCACCTGCCGGTTGGCCTCCAGCGCGGTTTGCTTCGCCCCTTGCAATTCAAGGTGCAGGTTTGAATCGGCGGCGGCAAGATCGGCCTGAGCGATCTGGATCTGCGAGGATTTTTCAACCAGCGAAAGCCCGGTGTCATCCGCCACGGTCATGCGTTGGCGCAGGGTGGTGAGCAGGGTTTTAAGCCGGCGCACATCGCCACGCGCCCCGTCCACCTTGGCCCGGTTGGGGCGGGGGTTGTCCAATAGCGCCTGAAGTTGCAGCTCTTTTTCCTGTAGCTGGGTTTCATAGTTGGAAATCTGCTGACGCAATACGCCCAGTTGTTCGGTCGGGTCCGCACCCAGTTTTTCCTGTAGCGCCACGAGAGTGCGCTGTGCTTTTTGCCGATCCAGCCGGGCCTTGGCCAAGCTTTCATTGGCGGAGCGCATGGAATCCGTCCGTTTCTGCAAAGACAGGTCATCCACCCGCTCTTCGGCATAGGTGATCAGGGATCGGGCGAAATCCGCGCTGACCCTGGGGTCGGCGGCGATGACTTCCATCCGCACGACGCCTTCGGTTGGATCATAGCCGATCTTCACATTTTTCTTGTAGACCTTATAGGCCTCTTCATTGGTGGGATTGCTTGAAAGCCGCTGTATCGGGTCAATCTCGGCACTCGCGAAATGCTGTTTATAGCCATGTTCCGCGTCCAGTCGCAGCATCGCGTCTTTGGATTGCAGATAGGATTGCACCGCGATGCTGTCCTGACTGGTGGCATATTGAGTGGGCAAAAGGCCGCCCAACGCGCTGCCCCCCTGATTATCCGCCTGCAGGATCAGGAATTCGGACTTGGTCGCATACATCGGCGTGGCGATGGCATAGTAATACCAGCCCGCGAGGATGGTCGGCAGGAACACGAAAGCCGAAAGCCGGGTCAGCAGGAGGCCAAGCCGTTTGCGCCGCCGTCTGGCGATATCCTTTTGAATTTGCGATATTTCCGCCACGCGCCGTTCGGCGGGGGACACGGTTTCAGTCGAGGGCAGGTTGGCCTTCTCTACCGGCACCGTCTGGGGCAATTGCACCTTGCCATCCTTTTGTGGGGTGCCCGCACCATCCCCCGGTGCGGACCCCTGTTTGGGAACGACAAGCTCAAGCATATTGGTGCGCTGGAACGGGTCGATCCCGCGGGCACGCAGCTGTCGCACCGCATCGAAATCCGAGATCGGTGCCAGCCCTTGGCTTTGCGCCACCCGGCGCGCCATGCGCAATTGGCGACCGGTCAACCCTTCGCGGCGGATGGCGTCGATATCGGTTTCCGCCCGGGTTTCACGGGCCGAGGCGATGTCGGCGGGAGCCGCCGCGCCGCCCGCCTGAATGGTTTGGGTATATCCCCCTTGCGGGGTTGGTTGTGCCGGTTGTGCCTGTTGCTGAACAGGCGCAGCGGCCGTGGCCGAGCGGACCGGTCGCGGGGCCGCCGCCGGTTGGGGCGCAGCGGTTTGCGTCGCGCCCGGTGTTGCCGCTCCGCTTCGGCGAATACGGAATTTCTTAGCCTTGGGTTTCGTAGTCATAGAGCTGTTTCGCTTCTTCCAAGGTGTCAAACATATGGAGCTTGCCATTCATCAGCACAGCAGCGGATCTTGCAAACTTTTCCAGAGTTTGCGCCTGGTGTGACACGATCACCACGGTTGTTGTCCGCAGGCGTTCGCGCAAGATGTCGCCCGCCTTTTTGTTGAATTCCACGTCGGTAGAGCCCGGCATACCTTCGTCAATCAGGTACATGTCGAAATCCAGCGCCAGCATGAGGGCAAAGGAAAACCGCGCGCGCATCCCCTGACTGTAGGTGCCAAGAGGTTGGTCGAAATATTCGCCCAGACCGCACAGCCAGCGACAGAAGGCTTCGACATAATCCGGGTCAAGCCCGTAAAGACGGGCGATATAGCGGCTGTTTTCGACCGCCGTATGTTTGCCCACAACCCCGCCCATGAATCCCAGCGGGAACGAGATGCGGCAACCACGGCGAATTTCGCCTTCATCAGGTTTTTCCAGCCCGGCCATCATGTTGATAAGAGTGGTTTTTCCGGTGCCGTTTGGGGCAAGGATGCCCATGGAATTGCCAAGCTCCACACGAAAGGAGACCTGATCCAGGATCACCTTGCGTTGGCTGCCGGTCCAGAAGGACTTGCTGACATTTTCAAATTCGAGCATCAAAAGGCTCCGGTTCTGCTCTGGCCCTGCCTCTGTTTATCGAGGTTTTACTAAGGCTTGGTTGAGATCCGCCTTTGGGCTTTCTGGTATTGTTTCCTCTATATATACAATGATTTCGGGCAAAATTAAGGCCCAAACAGCGCAAATTGCCGTTTGGGCCCGGTTTCGTGGTGTTGCGGCTGGCAGGGTTAAAGGGTTTGTTTTTCAACCTTACAGAGTCTGCCAGCGATAAAGGACAGAACCGCAGCAAAGAAGCTGAACAATGCGCCCATTTTCGCAGCGTTCTGCACCTCTCCGGGTTCAAACGCTACGGAGGCGATGAACAGCGACACGGTAAAGCCGATGGCAGCGACAAAGCCGATGACCACAAGGTCGATGATCCGCATCCCTTCAGGCATTCCAAGGCCAAGCGGGTTCGCCGCCAGCCAGCCAAACAGCAGAATGCCAATAGGTTTGCCGATGATCAAACCGACAAGGACAAGCCAGGTGGCATCGCCGATCGACGAAAACTGAACCCCTGCATTCATCAGGCCAAAGAAGAACAGGATGATTTCAACCGGGTATTTCAACGCGTGTTCCATGACGTTGAGAAGGTCGTGAAGGTATTGTTCTGCCTCGGAAAAAATCCCGAATGCGCGGTCTGCGTGGGGGATCGCCGGAATGATCGGCAACAGCCCCAGCGCGGGGTGCAGCCCGGCACGCATGAAGCCATACCAACTGATGCATCCGCCCACGATATAGGGCAGACCGCCCAATAATTTGCGTATGCGGGTCGAGTAGGGCCGCTCCTGGTTGCCCCGATCCATGATCCGGGGCAGGGCGTTGAACAGGGCATAGGCGGCCAGCGCGGCCCCGACAGAGAGCAAAAGCCATTCCGGGGCCAACTCGGCGCTTGGATAGAAGATCGCAAGGATGATCAGACCCGCCGCATCATCGGCAATGGCCAGAAGCAGCAGGAAGCGCACCGCAGGGTGGCCCGCGCCAAACACCAGCCGTCCCACAAGATAGGAAAACGCAATATCCGTTGCCGTGGGAATGGCCCAGCCATTGGCGACGGCGTCATAGGTGGTGGACCCCATGAAATAAGCGATCCCCAGATAAACCGAGATCGGCCCGACCATGCCGCCCAGCGTTGCAAACAAGGGGGTCGCGGCCTTTTTCCCGCGCAGCGATCCGTTTTTGAGGATCACCGCCTCCCACACCTCTTTCGCGGCGATGGCAAAGAACAGCGCCATGGCCACGTCATTGATAAGATAATGCAGCGTCAGCGTGCGATGCCCATGGTGATAATGCCCGATCGGGGCATGATCCCAGATCACGAACTCGACAAAGTTATGATAGCTTTCATAGTTCGTATTGGCCCATCCCAGTGCGATCAGCGCACCAAAGATCAAGAGCAGTGAATAGTCGGTCAGAAAGCCCCAAACGCGATACATGTATTCCCCCGGGTCCGTGTTTTTGATGCGGTGTTCTTATAGCTGTGTATTGAGCCAAACTAAAGCGTTTCCAGTTATTGTTGGATCACAGCAAGAACTGGAAACGCTTTAGTGGTTTGCGCCGAATGCTAAAGAGACAAGACCGCAAAGGCGACTCGGAAAGTCGCCTTTGTCTCAATTGACGTTGCATAAGGCAGGGTTTCGCAGGTCACGCCACCGATTGCCAGGCCATGCCGGCGATCATCGCGCCCAGCACGGCATAACCGATATAGGCGGCAAACACCCGGGGTTTGACCAGCGCCCAGACGGCGATGGCTGCGGGGATACAGGACACCCCCCCGGCGATGACAAAGGACATGGCCGCGCCCGGAGCCATGCCCTGGGCCAGAAGCGCGTCAACCAGCGGCACGGCGGCATAGCCATTAAGATAGGCCGGAGCCCCCACCAGAGCGCCAAGGAAGATCGGGCGCACCCCCTCGCCCCCAAGAACCGAAGCGATCCATTCGGCGGGCACATAGTGGATCATCAGCGCCTCGATCACATAGGCCAGCGCCAGCCATTTCAGCAGAAACACGGCGTTTTCCAGTCCGGCTTTGCGAAAGGTTTCCACCCGGTTGGCCTCGGACCAGAACGTCCAAACCGGCTTGCCCGAAAACGGTTTTTCTACGCCACAACAGCCCCCCGCGGCGGGTTTTTCGCGCAAAGGATCGGCAAAGACGGGTGAAGATTTGAGCAACATGGTCCCAAACCCGCCAAACATGCCGATGCCAAGCGCCGACAGCAGTTTCGCCACGGCGAAATCCGCGCCCAGCGTTCCCGAAGTGATCGCGAACATGGCCGGATCCATCAGCGGAGAGGCAAGCCAGAACGCCATGACGGCAGACAAGGGAGCCCCCACGGCCAGCATGGCAGCGATAAAGGGAATGACCTCGCAGGAGCAGAAGGGCGATAGCCCGCCCAACAGGGCCGCAAGGAGGATCATCCGGGTTTCACGCCCTTCGAACGCCTTGGCCAGAAGGGTTTCAGCCCCGGTCGCCTTGAGGTAGGCCACGGCCAGAACCGCAAAGACAATGAATGGCGCGGTAGAGACCAGGGCGTTGACACCAAAGGTCACGGTGGGCCAGATTCGCGGCGGGTCCAGAACCAGAACCAACAGCAGGATGAGCGCGAGCGCGCCCCAGGCCTTGTCCAGCTTGCGAAGGCTAACCCCCCGCGGTGATTGGGAAAGTTCAGCCATGATTGTGACTTTCATGAGGGGTGGACGAATCTGCGCAGCATTCGCGCAGGAGGAATTCAGACAGGCCGTGCAGTTCGTCATAGGCCACAGCGGCACAGATGATTTTGCGCCCCTGACGTTCCTGTTTGACCAACCCGGCCTGGGTCAGGATCTTCATGTGATGGGTAAGGGTCGAACCGGTCACGCCGGTGCGCGCACCCAGAGCGCCGATGGGCAAGCCTTCGGGCCCGGCGCGCACAAGCGCGCGCAGTACGGCAAGCCGCTGTTCGCTGCCAAGGGCGGCAAAGGTCGAGGCGGCACGGGTCAGGTCAAGATCGGTCAGGTTTGAATGTTTCATGATTCTAGAAATATAGAAACAATGTCCGTCTGTCCAGTTTATTTCGATGGTTGTAGAAATAAGTCCGCCGCGCTAGGGAGAAGCATGAAAAATTTACACGATGCCATAAGGGCTTGCCGGATTTGCGCCGACCGATTTCAAGCCACTGAAACCGCGCATCGCCCGCGCCCGGTGGCGTGGTTTCGCCCCTCGGCGCGGATCCTGATCGCGGGGCAAGCCCCGGGGATGCGGGTGCATGACAGCGGCATTCCGTTTGACGACCCATCGGGCGACCGGTTGCGGGATTGGACCGGATTGAGCCGCGAAAACTTTTATGACAAGGACCGGATTGCCATTGTCCCCATGGCCTTTTGCTTCCCGGGATACCGGCGCGGAGCGGACCTGCCTCCGCCGCCCATTTGTGCCAAAACGTGGCGCGACAGGGTTTTGACGTCGCTGCCGCATATTCGCCTGACCCTGCTTGTGGGCGGGTATGCCCAGAAATATCACCTTTCTTCGAAACGGTCGGTCACGGACACGGTGCGCGGATGGCGCGACCATGCGCCCGGGCTGTTCCCCTTGCCTCATCCGTCCTGGCGCAATACGGCATGGATGAAGAAAAACCCGTGGTTCGAAGCCGAGGTTCTGCCCGCGCTTCGTAAAGAAATTCGAAAGGCTTCGAGCGCATGAGCGAACAGACCCCTTTGGATATGGCCCATGCGGCCATGGAGGCCACACCCGAAAACGATTCCGCGCGGATGCGGTTTTACGAAAACCTGGCCGATTGCGAACTGTTCCTGTTGCTGGCAGAAGATCCGCAGGGCGACAATATCACGCCGGAAGTGTTTGATGTATCAGATAATTCTTTCGTTCTGGCGTTCGACAAAGAAGAGCGGCTGGCCACGTTTGTGGGCAAACCCGCGCCCTATGCGGCGCTTTCCGGTCGGGCGCTTGCCGGGATGCTGGCGGGGCAGGGAATCGGGCTTGGCGTCAATCTTGAGGTGGCACCCTCGTCCATCCTGTTGCCCCCCGAGGCGATGGCGTGGCTGACCGATACGCTCGCCCCGGGACCCGAGGAAACGATGGCTAGGGCCCTGGAAATCCGGGCACCGGGCGGGGTAAGCGAAGCTTTGTTGGGCGCATTGCAAACCAAGCTGGCCCAGGCCGCCGGGTTGGCCAAAGGCGGATACCTTGTTGAAATTACATACGAAGACGGGGCCGAGGGGCTGTTCCTTGGGGTGGTAGACGCCGCGCCGCGGGTCCATGAACCGCTGGCCCGCTCGGTGAACGAGGCGCTGGTGTTTTCGGGGGAGGATACCCGGTTGGATGTGGGTTTTTTCGACCTCGCGGATCAGGAGGTGATCCGGCTTGAAAAGGTTGGGCTGTGGTATGAAATCCCCCAACCCGTTGCACCGCAAGAGGCGGTGCGCCCCGCTCCGGGAAGCGACCCGGCGAAACCGCCCATCCTGAAATAACCTCGCCACCGTGCGCTGCGTTAACGGGATCAGGAGACCCGCCGTAAGGAGGGGTGACTTTTGCGCATCCGGGCGGCACCGATGCGGCATCGGCCAGGGCCATGCCCGGCACCGGGGCGCAAAGGTTAACCGGGACAGGGCAGCCGCAGGTATTAAAGCGTTTCCGCATTACGTTGACACAGCGTGATGCGGAAACGCTTTAATACCCTGCCGCGCGATCAACCACGTGCAAAAGCGGCACCCCCCGTTCGGCGCGGGCGATGTTGTCGGCAATGACCCGGGCCGCCGGGCCGGGGCGGGTTTCAGACGCGATATGGGGCGTGACCGTCACCTTTGGATGGGACCAAAACCCGTGATCGGCGGGCAGGGGTTCCACCCGAAAAACGTCCAGCGTGGCATACGCGATCTGACCGCTGTCCAGCGCGGCCAGCAAGGCGTCATCGTCAATCAACGCCCCCCGGCCCGGATTGATGACAAAGGCTCCGGGCGCAGTCAGCGCCAGCGTACGGGCGTTCAGCGTATTCTCTGTCGCCGGGGTGTTGGGCAAAAGCAGCACCACGATTTCGGCGTCGGTCAGGGCGGCGGTTAGCCCGTCGGCCCCATGGGAGGTGGTGATCCCGTCGACGGTTTTCGGGCTGCGGGACCAGCCGGTGACAGGAAAGCCAAGCGCGGTCAGGGCATGGGCACAGGCCAGACCCAGTTCCCCCAGTCCAAGGATCGTGACCGGACGTTCGGCGGCCAGCGGCGGAACGCGCGGTTGCCATATCCGGTCCGGGTTCACGATATGGGCGTCCATCCCCAGATGGTGGCGCAGCACGTGGCCGGTGACCCATTCCACCATACCTTCACTCAGCCCGCCGCCGACCATGCGGGTCAGCGGCTGGGTCAGGGTTCGGTTGCCCACAATCGCCTCGACCCCGGCCCAGAGGTTCAGCACCGCTTTGGTGCGGGTATAGGGGGTGAAATCCTGAAGCTCGGAATTGGGGGCATAGACGATGTAATCCACCTTTTCGGGTGCCATCTCGGTGGCGAGGGTATAGGTCAGACCCTCACCGTCCAGCGCCGCGCGCAGCGGGGTTTCGTAGATGGCCCAGCGTTCCGGGCGGGCGGCAAAGAGGATGTTGAGCATAGGGTGTCTTTGACGGGGGGATGAGCGGGGATTAGCGCGGTTTGTGGACATGGGCGGATTGAACAAGGCCGAAGGCGACCAGCAAGACCAGCATGGCCGAGCCACCATAGCTGACCAGGGGCAACGGCACGCCCACAACCGGGATCAGCCCCATGACCATCGACATGTTCACGGCAAAGAACAGGAAAAACGTGGTGGCAATGCCCAATGTCAGCAGAGAGGCAAAACGATTCGCGTTCGACAGCGCGGTGGAGACGCAGAATACGATGATCAGCAGGTAAAGCCCCAGAAGAGAGATCGCCCCGAGAAAGCCGAACTCTTCGGCCAGGGTGGTGAAGATGAAATCGGTGTGTTTTTCCGGCAGGAAGTTCAGCCGACTTTGCGTGCCCTGCATAAACCCCCGCCCGGTCCATCCCCCGGACCCGAGTGCGATCTTGGACTGGGTGATGTGATAGCCCGCCCCAAGCGGATCGGCGGACGGATCAAGGAAAGTGTCAATCCGGCGATACTGATAGTCGTTGAGCAACTGCCACGTGGTGCCCCGGCTTTCAAATACGGCCGTAACCATGCCCACCCCGGTGGTGATCACAGCGGCGAAATAGGCCCAGTGCACCCCGGCCAGGAACATGATCGTGGCCCCCGCTGTCATCAGCAGGATCGAGGTGCCAAGGTCGGGCTGTTGCAGAACCAGCGCGGTAGGCAACAGGATGATCGCCACCGGCAATGCCACCCAGAGCGGGTGTGACACTTTGCTGATCGGCAACCAGTCGTAATAGGCGGCCAGGAACATGACGAGGGTAATCTTCATCAACTCGGACGGTTGCAGGCGTATGAACCCAAGGTCGATCCAACGTTGCGCCCCCATCCCGACATCGCCAATGAGCGGAACCAGCAACAGCAAAAGCAGAGAGCCGCCATAGGCCACCGCCGACACGTTGCGCCAGAACCAGATCGGCACCATGGCCACGACAAAAAGCAGCCCCAGGCCAAGCCCGAACCGTTTCATCTGGGGCTCTGACCACGGGGAATAGGACCCCCCGGCCACGGAATAGAGCATCAGGAACCCGATCGAGGCCACCGCCAGCAGCAGCAAGAGCAATGGCCAGTTCAGCGCGAATACCTTGCGCAACCCGGTGGGCACGTGTTTGACGTTATACTCAAGATAGCTCATGCGCGGCTGGGCCTCCCGTCATCTTCGGGGGGGCGTAGTTTGCGCAGGCGGCGTTGTTGTGCGCCGATGCGACCGCGATCCCGGGGCGGGTAGGCCCCGAGCGGCGGGTCGTCGCCATATAGCGCCTGAAGCGTGATGTCGCGGGCAATGGGCGCGGCGGTCTTGGACCCGCCGCCGCCATGTTCCACCACCACCGAGACGGCGTATTTCGGGTTGTCATAGGGGGCAAAATCCACAAACAACGCATGGTCGCGGCGTTCCCAGGGCAGGTCTTCGTTACGCGTTACGCCGCGCGCCCGTTCGGCGGCGGTGATCCGGCGCACCTGGGACGTGCCGGTTTTGCCCGCCATCTGGTAGCCCTTGGTCAGTATCCGGCTGCTAAAGGCCGTGCCGCGATTGGAGTTGCAC
Organism: Rhodobacterales bacterium; assembly: GCA_002747035.1. Classification (GTDB taxonomy): domain Bacteria; phylum Pseudomonadota; class Alphaproteobacteria; order Rhodobacterales; family Rhodobacteraceae. The sequence continues at coordinate 56,642 of PDRZ01000018.1, read as the reverse complement.
ACGGAAAACATCGCCTTGCGCACCGCGCGCAGGTGGTTTTCGTTCAACCCCAGCGGCGCGCCCATGCCCGAAGGCTGTTCCACGCCGTTCACCGATTTCACAAGCCGCGGCGACACGGCGTGGCCCGTGGCCAGCCGGGCAGTCATGACGGCAAGTTGCAGCGGCGAGGACAGCACGAAACCCTGCCCGATCGAGGCGTTCACGCTGTCGCCGATCACCCAGTCCTTGCCCTTGGCCTCAACCTTCCACGCCTTGGTCGGGGCCAGCCCGCGCGCCACCGCCGACATGGGCACGTCATGTTTTACCCCCAGCCCGAACCGTTTGGCCATGGCGGAAATCCGTTCGATCCCCACCTTGAGCGCCAGTTCATAATAGTAAACGTCACAGCTTTCCCGCAGGGATTTCAGGAAATCCACGTTGCCGTGACCCGCGCGTTTCCAGCAGTGAAACTTGCCATCCGCCACCTCCAGGTGGCCCTTGCAATGGAACGTGTCCTCGGTCGTGACCTCGCCCGCCTCAAGCGCCGCCAGGGCGGTGATCATCTTGAAGGTTGAGCCGGGGGGGTACAGCCCCTGAACCGATTTCGAGGCCAGCGGACGGTGGTCGTTTTCCGTCAACGCCTTGTAATCGGCCACGGAGATGCCGTTCACAAACAGGTTGGGGTCAAAGGTCGGAGCCGAGGCGATGGCGACAAGGTCGCCGGTCTGAACATCCATCACCACCGCACTGGCCGATTCTTCGCCCAGGCGCGCCTGAACATAATTCTGTAGCTTGTGGTCGATGGTCAGTTGCAGGTTGGCCCCGGGCTTGCCTTCGCTGCGGTCCAGTTCGCGCATGACGCGGCCCGCGGCGTTGACTTCGACCCGTTCAATGCCGGCTTTGCCGCGCAGGGTATCTTCGCTTTTCGCCTCGACCCCCACCTTGCCGATTTGAAACCGGGGCAGGCGCAACAGCGGGTCGGGGTCTTCGATCCGGGACAGGTCGTAATCGGACACCGGCCCCACATAGCCCAGCACATGGGCAAAGTCCGCACCCAGAGGATAGCGACGCGACAGACCCACCTCGGGCGTTACGCCGGGAAGGGCAGGGGCATTGACGGCGACGCGCGACAGGTCGGCCCAGGTCACCCGGTCGGCCACCGTGATGGGCGTGTCCCCACGGCGGCGTTTCATCTGCTCCAGCGCGTCAGCGATCAGTTCCGGGTCCAGCGGGATCACCCTGGCCAGACGCGCAATCACCTGTTCCGGGTCGCCCCCGGCACCTTCGCGGGTCATGGTGATGCGATAGGAGGGCACGTTTTCCGCCAGTATACGCCCGGTGCGGTCAAATACCTGACCCCGGGCCGGAGGGATCAGGCGGAATTTGATCCGGTTTTCTTCGGCGAGAAAGCGGAACTGGTCCGCTTCTTCGACCTGGAGCTGTCGCATCCGCAGGGCGAGCATCCCCATCACTCCGGCCTGAACCCCGGCCACGATCAACCCGCGCCGGGTGATGCGGCGTTGCGAGGTGGCGGTGTCGCGGGCGGACCGTCGAATTCTGCTCATGGTTGCTGCTGCCCCCCGCTATTGCCGTTCGCCAAGGGCGTTCACCTCGCCCAGCGTGGCCTTGCGCAGGCCGAATACAAAGCGTGAGAGCGCAACCCAAAGCGGATAGGTCAGCACGGTCAAAACCATCTGCATGAGCCAAAGCCCGGTGCCGGGCAGATCAATCAGCATCATGGTCAGAACCAGCCGGTAGGCCAGAAACACCCCAACCACCACGGTGGCAACGGTGGCCCATTCCACCGAAAAAGGCATGTTGCGAAGGGTCGGTTCGCGCCCGCGCAGGGATTCAAACCCGATCAGCATCAGCGCAGACCAAAGCCCGGGCGGGCGGCCCAGAAAGAAATCGCCCAGCAGCACCAGCGTCGCCACCAGCAGGACCGGCACGTATTCCGGTCGGCGCAGAACCCAGGCATAGGCAAACCCCATCAACAGGTCCGGCCCGGCAAACCGCGCCGGGGTGGTGTCCAGCGGCAGCAGTTGGAAAAACAGGATGGTCATGGCAAGCAGGGCAAAGCCGATGCGCATCAGCCAAAGCCGGGTGGCGGAAAGGTCGTTCATTCGCCTGCCTCCGCCGTTTCGTCGCCGTTGCTGTCGCTGTTGATCTGGCGGGGGTCGGGCGCTTTTTCCGGCAGGATCAGCGTGCCGGGATCGAGAATACGCTCTTGCCCATGGCTGCGCAGCACACGCAGGAATTCAAGGCGTTCATTGTCTGCGGCAAGCCGCACCCGCATCCGTCCACCGGGGTCAATGGCCACCTGTCCAATCAGGATACCGGCGGGAAACACCCCCCCGTCGCCCGAACTGACCACCCGGTCGCCGGCGCGCACAAGGTCAGGGTTTTCAAGGAATTCCACCGCCGGTGCCAGCGTATTATCCCCGACCAGAAGCGCCAGTTGCCCCGAGGGTTGAATCGTGATCGGCACCCGGCTGGTGGCGTCGGTCAACAGCAGCACCCGCGACGTATTGCGCCCCACCCCGGAAATGCGTCCGACCAGCCCGATCCCGTCCATCGTCGCCCAGCCATCAAGGATTCCGTCCCGCGCCCCGATATTGAGCAACACGGACTGGCGGAAGGGTGAACCGCTGTCGGCCACCACCACGCCGGTAACAAAGGTGAGCCGGGGGTCAAGCTGAACCTTGTTGAGATCCAGCAAACGGGCGTTTTCATCGCGTAGCTGGACTGCCGCCTCTTTCCACGCCTTCATGCGGGCCAGTTCCCGGCGCAGTTCCTGATTTTGTTCGACAACCTGTTGATAGGATTGAAAATCCCGCACTAGGTTCACCGCCCCTGTGACCGGTGCCATGGCCCAGCCGAACGAGGGCATGACCCGGTCGATCACCTGGGCGCGAAACCGTTCAACCCGAGGGGAATCGATGCGCCAGACCAGAAAGACCGCCGTACAGGCAAGGATCAGGATCGCCGCCAGCAACCGTTTGAGCGGGCCGGTATAGTCTTCGTTATGGGTCCTGTCCTTGGCCAAATGCCCCCCTTGGGTTCGTGTCCCTCACACTCCGGAAGGAAAGGTGGGGCGTTTAGCTGTCGTAGTCAATCGCGTGGCGCAATTGCTTTTCGTACTCCAGCGCCTTGCCGGTGCCCAGCGCCACGCAGTTCAGCGATTCATCGGCAATGGAAACGGCCAGCCCGGTCTGTTCGCGCAGGGCAAGGTCAAGATCGCCCAGAAGCGCGCCGCCACCCGTCAGCATAACCCCACGATCGACGATATCGGCGGCCAGGTCCGGCGGCGTGGTTTCCAGCGCGGTCATCACGGCCTCGCAGATCTGTTGCACGGGTTCGGCCAGCGCCTCGGCCACCTGGGCCTGGGAAACTTCGGTTTCTTTTGGCACACCGGTCAGAAGGTCGCGCCCGCGCACCTGCATCGAGGTGCCACGCCCGTCATCGGGCATCCGCGCAGTGCCGATCGACGTCTTGATCCGCTCGGCCGTGGATTCCCCGACCAGAAGGTTCTGCTGACGGCGCAGGTAGGAAATGATCGCTTCATCCATGCGGTCGCCCCCGACACGAACCGAGCGCGCATAGACGATATCGCCCAGCGACAGAACGGCCACCTCGGTGGTGCCCCCGCCAATATCAACCACCATGTTGCCGGTGGGGTCGGTGATCGGCATCCCTGCGCCAATCGCGGCGGCAATCGGTTCGGCAATCAACCCGGCCCGGCGCGCCCCGGCCCCGAGGACCGATTGACGAATGGCGCGCTTTTCCACGGGGGTGGCCCCGTGCGGCACACAGACAATGATCTTGGGTTTGGAAAAGGTCGAGCGTTTATGCACCTTGCGGATGAAATGCTTGATCATCTCTTCGGCGGTGTCGAAATCGGCAATCACGCCGTCGCGCATGGGGCGGATCGCTTCGATGGTGCCGGGGGTACGGCCCAGCATCAGCTTGGCGTCTTCGCCAACCGCCAGCACTTTCTTCACACCGTCCTTGACGTGATAGGCGACCACGGAGGGTTCGCTGAGGATCACGCCTTTGCCCTTGACATAGACCAGCGTGTTTGCCGTGCCGAGGTCAATAGCCATGTCGGAAGAAAACAGGCCGGGCATCTTATCGAGAAAGGACATGGAGGACGAAGACCCTTTGCATTGGAAACTACACGACTCTTCCAAAGGGTCGCGTCAGACTGTGTCTATATAGGCAGCGCGGGCGAGAGGGGAAAGGGGGTGTTTGTCGCAATTCGGCGCGAATTTGCTGGCGATGGCGCAGGTGAAGAGCACCGGGAGCTATCTGTCCCCGGACCCCGGAGGATTTTTCAGCCATATCATATAAAGGCGCGCGTCGACGTGAAACGCCGCGCGGCTGGATGGGCTGTCGGACGCGTGACAGCGCCGAGACCGGAGGCCGGAGGCCGATGGGCGAGATATAATGGGTGCCCGCCCGCGCGGGCACGCCTTTGGATCAGGTCACGTCGCGATAATTGATTTCTTTTTCGTCTTCGCCAAGCCGGTCGCGGCGGATCAGCAGGCGGTTGAGCGCGTGGATATAGGCCTTGGCGCTGGCCACGACCGTGTCGGTATCCGCCGATTGGCCGGTGGCGATGTTGCCGCCTTCTTCCAGGCGCACCGACACTGTGGCCTGGGCGTCCGTGCCCTCGGTCACCGCGTGCACCTGGTAAAGCTCCAGATGGGCCGTGTTCGGGTGCAGAGCGCGAATGGCGCGGAAGCTGGCATCGACCGGGCCATCCCCGCGTTCGATCGAGGTTTTCTCTTCCCCGTCGATTTCCAGAACCAGCGTTGCTTCCGCAGGGCCACCGGTGCCACAGGCCACGCGCAGGGTTTTGAGCCGCAGGCGGTCGTTTTCACCGTCTTCGCCCACGCGCATCAGCGCAACGATGTCGTCGTCAAACACCTCTTTCTTGCGGTCGGCCAGATCCTTGAACCGCACGAACAGATCCTTGAGCTGATTATCCCCCACATCAAAGCCCAGATGCGCGAGCTTGTCCCGCAACGCCGCGCGGCCCGAATGTTTGCCCAGCGGCAGCGATGTGCCGGAGAGGCCGATATCCTCGGGGCGCATGATTTCAAAGTTCTCGCGGTTCTTCAGCATCCCGTCCTGGTGGATGCCGCTTTCATGGGCAAAGGCGTTTTTGCCCACGATCGCCTTGTTGAACTGTACCGGAAAGCCCGACACGGTGGCCACGCGGCGCGAGATAGCCATGATTTTGGTTGTGTCGATGCCGGTGGTCCAGGGCATGATGTCATGGCGGGTTTTCATCGCCATGACCACCTCTTCCAGCGCCGTGTTCCCGGCCCGTTCGCCCAGCCCGTTGATCGTGCATTCGATCTGGCGCGCGCCGCCGGCCACAGCGGCCAGCGCGTTCGCCGTGGCCATGCCAAGGTCATTATGGCAATGGGTGGCAAACACCACCTCGTCGGCACCGGGCACTGTTTCAATCAGGCGGCGGATCAGGTCGGCGCTTTCTTCCGGCGCGGTATAGCCCACGGTATCGGGAATGTTGATCGTGGTGGCCCCGGCCTTGATCGCGATCTCGATCACCCGGCACAGGTAATCCCATTCGGTGCGCGTTGCATCCATGGGCGACCATTGCACGTTGTCGCACAGATTGCGCGCGTGGGTCACGGTTTCGTGGATGCGGTCGGCCATTTCGTCCATGGTCAGGTCGGGAATGGCGCGGTGCAGCGGCGAGGTGCCGATGAACGTATGGATGCGCGGTTGCGCCGATTTGCGCACCGCTTCGGCACAGCGGTCTATATCCTTGAAATTCGCACGAGCAAGCCCGCAGATCACCGCGTTTTTCGAGCGTTCGGCAATTTCGCTGACCGCTTTGAAATCACCTTCCGACGCGATCGGGAACCCGGCTTCGATGATGTCGACGCCCATGTCGTCCAGCATCTCGGCGATTTCCAGTTTCTCGTCATGGGTCATGGTTGCGCCGGGGCTTTGTTCGCCGTCGCGCAGGGTGGTGTCAAAGATTACCACGCGGGAATCCGGGCGGGAATCGGGGCGGGAATCGGTTGTGTTGGTCATGTCATGTCTCTTGATGTTTGAAAGTCTTCTAAACAATTTTCAGCCAGGGTTGTATCGCTTTTCGCGGCCTTTCGTGCGGGCATTGGATGGAGCCCAAATGCGAACAGGTGATGCAGATTCCTGTAAGGCTGAACGTGTTGTTGGCCTATGGCGCGAAAAGGCAAACCCTCTGAGCGGTCGCGCCAGTTTACGGCACGCTCAGAGGCGGCTTAGAAGCAGCAGAAGCACCAGGCCGCGCGCGGTCTGGTCCAGTGGGGAAACAATATGTGTCTGCTGTGACATGAGACCGGACTATAAGGTGTCTGTTGAGAAGATAAAGCCCCCAATTTCGGTTTTGCCGCCGTGGGCTATTGGCGCGGGCCTGGCCTGCGGGGGTTCGGGTCATCGGAACAGGTCCGGGTCTTATCTCTGCGGTCTGGCGGGCCTGACACCAACCGGAGACAGGCCGTGACGTTTTATTCCCTGACCCTCACCGGGACCAGGATTGCGGATTGAGGACACTGGTTGAGGATACGGGGACAGGCATGGCCCAACCCTGATCTTGAAGCGTGCTGCCAAAAACCTGACTCATGGATTTTTGGCAGGACGCGCGAAACACATAAATGTCGCGCTGAGATCGCCCTTTTCCCCGTCTCAGGTTAAAGGTCGAACGCTTTAGTCCCGGTGGAAAACCAGAGGTCAGAGGCTGGCGTAATCCGTAATCTCCGGCGCGGGGCGTGCCGGTTTGGGCGCGGGTTTTTGCGATTGGGTCTGGGCAACAGGGCCCGGTTTCGTGGATTTGGTCGAGGCCATGGGGCTCTCCTTATTCTTCAAGAGACGCCACCCGGCACGCGCCGGGTGGCGCTGTTTGCTGATCCTTTCAGACTGCCCGCAAATCGGGCCGCAAGCGGGGCAAAAATGTGGCAGAATTTGGGCCGAAGCGCAGAGTCGTAGCAGGGTTCCAAGAGTTCCGGGGGCGCGCAGTGCATTTTTCCAACCCAACACCTCATGATCCGCTTGACGTGGTGCACAGGTCGGCCTAAGAGAACCTCCACGCCCTTTCGGGGGCTGTGCAGCGGGCGGTTGTAGCTCAGATGGTTAGAGTACCGGCCTGTCACGCCGGGGGTCGCGGGTTCGAGCCCCGTCAACCGCGCCACCGCTGACTGAAAGAAACCTCGCCGCAAGGTGGGGTTTTTTTGCCTCTGTTGTCTCTGTTGCCATGCTGCGCCTCCTTGTCGGATGGTTGCGCTGTGCTGGCGAACCATGGGTGGATCAAGGGGGCGGGAAAACAGCAAATCTATTACAAACCCCTCTTGACGCGGTGGATTGGGCAGGGTAGGTCAGCCGTCACGCGCGGTTGTAGCTCAGTTGGTTAGAGTACCGGCCTGTCACGCCGGGGGTCGCGGGTTCGAGCCCCGTCAACCGCGCCACTTCCCCCCCTTTTCGATCACAGGGATCACAAGCATAGGGATCACAAGGGTCACAGGTAGGACAGATGCGTATTCTTGACGGTATTCCGTGGAACATCCTGTTTGTCGCCTGTATCTTCCTTGGCCTCGCGCCCTTTACCCCGGAACCGCATCTGTGGGAAAAGCTCAGGATGCTGGCGGCGGGGACGCTTTCGCGCCCGATCGACATATTCGACATGCTGATGCATGGCGCGCCTTTTCTGATCCTGGTCGCCAAGGGGCTGCGCGAGGCCGCCTGTAAGGGCGGATGAGCCAGCCCGGGGTCTATTGCGCGCCCGGTCGGTCACCCGGTCCGTAGTGATAGCCCAACGCGGTTTCAGCGGCCAAATCAAGCTGGTCGATCATGAAGGCGCGGTCTTCTGCCGTCATTTCCCGGGGCGTTTCGGGGTGGTCTGTGACCGACACCTTGTGCAGGTTGCCCAGGCGGCGATGCACCCCGCGAAACCCTTTGCCCTTCTGCTTCAGATCAAACAACGCACGAAACCGTTCGACATAGCCTTCGGGGTCGCGCTGTACCATTTCGGTCTGAACAAACACCACGTTGCAGCCCCGGTTCAGCATCCCCAGCAACCCGGCCTGTTTCACACGGCGCAGGGCGAACAGGTTGGCAAAGGGCAGGCCGGTGATCGGGTGGCGGTCGAACTGCAGCTCCCGATTGCGAAGAACGTGGCCCTCTGGAATCTGGGCAAAATCGCTGGGCCGGTCGACGATACCGTGCCAGGGCGCGCGGATGAAATCGGAAAACGTCATGGATTGCAGCGCGGGATGGGCATGCCAGGGGCGTTTGTGCATGGAAAGCGCCCAGGATTCCGCGTGGCGCACCACACAGATCACCACCATATCGGCCGGGACGCCCACCATATGGGGCAGGGCGTGTTTCCACCCCAGCGCCTCGCTGCGCTCCAGATGCGTGTTCTTTTCCAGCAGCTTGCGCGCAAGATTGGTGCCTGTGCCGCGCTCGCCCAGCACCTGGAACCGGGTCGGGGTCACGTCATCTGCGCGATAGAGGCTAAGGCCGGTGTCACGAAACGTGTCGGGAAGCATGGGCGAGGGGTCCTGAGGTCAATCGAAGGTCACAGTTGCCGCCATTCTGCGCATATTTTCATTCTCAATGCGACCCGAAAGCGATAAAGAAGAGCCATAACGAATGGCATCATAAACCGATGTCCGGGAACCGGTGCCAAAATGAGGTGTGTGAGCGATGCAATCGACGGCAGCGGCGGTCACGATGGTGCGTGACGATCTGTTTTTCCTGAAAACCTGGCTGCATCACTATGGCGAGGTGTTGGGGCGCGAAAACTGCTATATCGTCAACCACGGCCGGGGCGAGGCTGTGGCCGAGCTTGCCAAAGGTTGCAACATCATCGGCATTCCCGGAGATCCGCACCGGAATTTCGACATGAAACGCTGGCGGTTGCTCAACGGTCTCGTGGCGGGCTTGAAAAGCTATTATGCTCACGTGATCGTGGGAGATGTGGATGAACTGGTGGTGGTGGATCCGGGCGAAGGGAAAACCCTGCTGGAATATCTGCAAGAGCAACCCGAACGCCGGGTGCTGACCCCGCTGGGGCTTGAAGTCATCCATCGCATCGATGTGGAACCCGAAGCAATCACGGACCGCGTTCTTGGCCCCCGTCGGCACGTGCGGCTGGCCCCGCACTATTCCAAACCCTGTGTCGTGTCCGTGGGTACGAAAATTGCGCGGGGGGGGCATTTCACCCAGTTTGACAAGCTGATTGCGCCTGAATGCCTTTATCTCTTTCACCTGAAGTTTTGTGATTTCCCCGAATACGTGGCGGCGATGAACCGGCGGAATGCCGTGACCAGGGAAATCGGAGCAGGGGTAAAGGAAACGGCGATTGGTCGCCATTGGTTTGCCGAAGCCCGGGGCGAAGACCGGGCCGAATTCGAGGCCTTCGCCGGGCTGGAGATGGTCGAAGGGTTTGACATGTCCCCCTATCGCCGTCGGATGAAACGCAGCTTTGGCCCGCGTGGGGATACGGGGTTCTATCAATTTGACAGACCCGACTATGCGTTACAGTTCAAATTGCCCGAGCGGTTTTTCGGCGTTTTCTGACCGGGGGATTTGTCCTTTCTTGCTCCTTTTTGCCCCTTTGGGAGGCACAAACCCGCAAGGGGGCTCTCCCGCCCGGTGCGGTTGCGCTTGTGCGCAATCCTCGTTGGTTGGGCCCGGCGTTTATCCAGACGCGCGCGCTGCGCGCGTCTGGATAAACGCCCCCGCCCGCCGCAGGCGGCAGCGCCCCGAAGGGGGGATGCGAAACTGCGGGCTGTTCCCTTGTTCTGGTCCTTACTCTGGTGTGGTCAAGACCGGCTGCACCACAAGATCGACGGCACCAAAGGTCAGGCCACCATTTGCCAATCCGGTTGCGGCGATAGATGGGGCAGCAACAGCGCGGCCTCGTGTTTGCGCAGCACCCGACGGGCGGTTGGTCCGTGCGCCCCAAGATCGTCGCGCAACTCCGGCATCGCTTTATAAAGCTCTTCGCGCGCGGGTCCGCTGAGGGCCTGCATCCCGGTTTCACCCGCATGGAAGCTTTCGGTTGCCGCCCCTTCGGCAAAGATGACTTCGTGCCGGTCCAGCAGGATATGGAAATAGGTCACCGAGGCACAGGGCATACGCAGAACGTCATGACCGTCTTCCATATGGGTAGCGGACACAAAGACCTCGTCTTCACCAAACATCAGTTCCGCCTGCCAGTGGCCAAAGGCAAATCGGTGCTGGGGCGACACCAGAAGCCCACGTTTCGCCCCCGGCAACCGGTGGGCGGGAACAAAGATCGGGGCCAGTTTGCCCATCGCGGGCACTGTGCTTTGCCCGATCCAGCGGATCGGTTGTGCGCCGTGGTCAGCGGTCATCACCTTGTCCCCGGCCTTCAGCTGTTCGATCGCCACTTCGCCGCGTTCGGTCAGGATCCGGGTGCCGGCGGTGAAACATATGATGTTCTCGATATTCGAGAAGGTCAGAACGGTTCCGTCCGTCAGCGTGACCGAGCCGTCAAACCCATCCGGGTCGATGGCCGAGGCGGTCATGGACAGCGTGGTGCGATCCGCCAACCCGTTCAGGTCAAGCGTATCCCCCCCCGGTTCATCCGTGGTGCTCCCGTCGATAGTGATCGTGCCCGCGCCCGCGTCGCCATAGTCGGTGACGATGAACAGGTCTTCACCCCCATCCCCTGTGGCGATATCTCCTTGTGCGATGTAGAGCAGGTCGTCGCCCGCGCCCCCTGTCAGGGTATCAAGCCCGGTTCCGCCCAGTAGGGTATCGTCGCCATCTTCCCCATAAAGCGCATCATTGCCCGCTCCGCCATCCAGCGAATCGTCGCCGCCGACATTGGCCGAAGCGACCACGTCATAATGCAGATCGGTCACATACACCGCGTGGGTGGCCGGGTTCCCCGCCAGCGCGTTATAGTAGATGATTTCGATCCGGGCGACGGGACCCGCGATATCAACCAGAGTCGATCCGCCCGCGTCACTGGGGGATTCTGCCGTTGTCCCGGCCGTTACGGTATTGCCCGACAGGCTGTCCCCGGCCCCGGGCGTCAGTGACACTGCGACCGCATTGCCATCGGCGTCATAGGCGTTGACCGTCACCCGGTCCTGGTGATTGCCGTTACCCCAATCCAGATCGTTGATACGGAAGGTGACATTCTCTGCCTCATCCGCATAGATAGATGTAGACGCCGCAAAGTTGATTGTGGTGGTCGAGGTATCCGCGTCGCCGGTACCAAATAGACGCAAGGACGAAGACGTGGAAAACGGCTCGCCTGTGCCGACATATTGCGTGTTGCTGGTTTCCACCCGGTAGGTGGCGTTGTTGTTGCCATCATCGGTGAAGGAAACCGACACCTCCATCTGCCCGGTCGAGGTGCTCACCCCGCTGGCAAGGCTGGTGCCGTCCGCGCCAAGCGTGTTCCAGTTCAGCTCTTCCGACAGGGTCGGGGGTGTGCCGTTGAAATCGCCGTAAAGCACATCATTCCCGGCCTCACCTTCCAGCGTGTCACCACCGGCCTGACCAAAGACGGTGTCATTGCCGGCCCCTGCGGTGACGCTGTCGTCATAGCCGTCCGCGCCGGTGCCAAACCCACTGTCGATCCCGTCGCCCTGGGCATCCGTATATGTACCGTCGATCAGCTCGGCGGCCCCGGTGCCCTGAACAATCCCGTCGCCCGCATAGGGTTCGCCATTGATCACGCTGATTGAATACACCCCGTTGGGGTCACCATTGTCGAAATCGTTGTTTTCATAGTTCGACAGGATCGTCGCATTGCCGGACCCTTCGAACGTGGTGTCGTTGGATCCGCCATCGGTGAACCCGGTCTGGGCCGTGCCACTGCCGCCCGAGGTCCATTGGATGTCTTCATAGATGAATTCGGCGTCAAACCCGCCCGATCCGGTCGAGGTCAGCACCACCTGAAACGAATTCGTACCGCTGCCTGAATAGGGGGCCACGCCATCCCAGGTGATGGTGATCGCTCCGTTTGCCGGATCAATATCCCAATAGATCTCGCCGCCGGAGTTGATGTTTATATCGGCCCAGAACGGTGCCAGCAGGGGGGTCGAGGTCGATGCCAGCGCAGGCCAATAGCCGGTTTGCGCCGCGCCAAAGCTGATCACCCCGTTTGAGTTGATATAGATCGTTGTGTAGGACGTGCCGTAGAAGTCGATACCAGAGGCACCGAAAACCGAGGTGACGTCAACCGCCACCGCCCCGTCATCATTGTTGCCCGTGGCCTTGGCGGTCGAGGAAAAGACGTTCTCGCCGTATCCTGCCGGTCCACCCAGTCCTGTGTTCATCGTCGCCATTGGCCCTGCAACTTTCTGTTTGCTCGATAGGGGTTTTCCCTGATTTCCCGAATTTTGCCGGGCTTGTTTCCAATATGGATACAGTCGAACGGCGGCAGGATTGGGCGGCATTTAAGGTAAGTTTTCGACGAACCTGTTCGAATTGCGGCGAAACCGGCGACATGTGGCAGGAATGAGGCCGGAAATCCCCTTTGAGAGCATTGAACAGAGAGTCAGACCCTGCCAACAGCCCGTCAGGTTTCCCATCGGGCATCAATCCTCGCAAAAAGGCGGGATTTGTTGCGGTCAATTGTGGCAGGGGAGTGTTTCGCCACCGGGCGACCCCCATCGCAGCGGGCAGACAGGGTCAGGAGGCAGGAACAGAGCAAGGCGTTGCGGGCCGCTGCAAAACTCCGAGACCGGACGTAAGGACGGGCGAGGGTGCGGCGCGACGGCTTTAGTCAAATCCCAGTTCGCGGCGCAGCTTTTTCGTCAGCTTGGCCGCGATCATGTCATAAGAGGCCCGAATATGCGCCTTTAACTCCTCGTCCGAAAGACCGGGCAGATCATATTGCTGCAACCACTTCATCCCCCGGCTGGCCAGATAAGGCGCGGGGCGGATGCCGGGCGTGTCCTGTAGCACCTCGAACGCGATATCGGAGCATTTGAAGGTGAAGGCATCCCGCTCTTCCGCCCAGCCGCAAAGCGCAAACACCTTGCCCCCCACCTTCCACACATCCGAATTACCCCATTGTACCACATGGGTGGTGGCGGGCAGGGCGGCGCAGAACGTGTTGAATTCATCGCGGGTCAAAGCTCGCTCCTGTAACATGGTGTGTCATCGGGACATTATCCGCGATCTGACAGGCAATACAACGCTGCGATCTGCCGGGTTTGGATGGATAAAGCGTTCGCCCTTTTCTCTGTCTCAGGTTAAGGTAACGCTTTAACGCTTTCTGTTCCTGATGTCACTGGCCGACGCTGTTGGGCTGGCCGGGGTTCTTTTCCCGTGTCGACCTGCGCAGCTGTACCTGTCACGCGAGGACTAGGGGCTGTGCAAATGGCCGCGCCCGTTGTCGCTGTCCAAACGGGTGGAGTATGCGCAAAAGGCGCTTGCACAAAGCGGTAAATGCAACTGACCCGTTTCGGCCAGGCAACCGGGTAACGGGCAGATAACGGAACCGCGTGTTGCGACCGGGGTCACCCCCATAGCAACACGCGGTCCCAAAGTTGAGGGATCAGAGCGACCCGCCCGCGATCTGGATTTCCTGACCATTCACGCTGCTGGACATGGGGTGGCACAGCCACATGGCGGCTTCGGCCACCTCTTCCGGGGCGATCAGCCGTTTGTGGCGGTTGGCCTTGACCATGATCTGAAGCGCCTGTTCTTCGTCGATCCCGGCGCGTTTTGAGATGTCTTTGGCCCCTTTGGACACGATGGGTGTATCCACATAGGCGGGGCAGAGCGAATTGAAGGTGATGGGGGACCCCAGATAGTCTTCGGACAATGAGCGCATCAGCCCGATGACCCCGTGTTTGGAGGCCGAATAGGCACCGCCCCCCGGCATACCGCGCAGACCGGCCATGGAGGAAATCGCGATCACCCGTCCGTAATCGGTTTCCATCATCGAATGCAGGGATTCGCGGATGGTCAGAAACACACCGTCCAGATTGGTGCGCATGATCTGACGCCAGAAGCTCAGTTCGGTCTTGTACGCCTTGCGCCCAATGGCGATGCCCGCATTGGCGACACAGACCTGAACCGGGCCGCGCGCCTTGACCGCCGCCGCCGTCACGTCGATGATCGAGCTTTCGTCATCCACGTCCATGACCATGCCGTGAAGCCCGTTGCCGGATTGTGCGTCCAACACCTCTTTGCGCCGCCCGGTGATGGTGACCTGTGCCCCATCTGCCGCCAGCGCCCGCGCGATGGCCAGGCCGATCCCGGTGCCGCCGCCGGTGACCAGTGCGTGTTTACCCTTCAATGACATATCTCTCTCCCGTTTTCAGTGCCGGTTTCAATTGCTGTCAGAGTGGCTGCAAAGGATGGGAGGTGACAAGATACGCCGTTCCGTCACTTTCTCTCCGGGGGAGGCGGGTGACGGGGGATTACGAAAGGAAGGGCGCGGTCGCGTTGAGAATGAAAACGGGAAACGGGTTGTGCTGACTAGACATTCAGGGATTTGAATAAGTATAAGGGGTGAAACCTTGGAGGAGAGCCAGATGAAATTCAAAGCCGCCCTGATCGCTGCGTTTGTTGCAACCACTGCCGGTGCCAGCGAAGATATCGCCGATCAATACCCGCAATCCGAACTGTATTCCAAGCCGGTTGAAGTGATCCCGCACGTGTTTTCGGCCATCGGAGCCACCGCCCCGCCCACCTATGAAAATGCCGGGCATAACAACAACCTCAGCTTCATTGTCACCGATGAAGGCGTGGTCGTGGTGAATGGCGGTGCCTCGGCCCGGCTGGCCAAGGCGCTGCATGACGAAATCAAGGCGGTGACGGACAAGCCCGTGGTGTTGGTGATCAACGAAAACGGGCAGGGCCACGCGATGCTGGGCAATTCCTACTGGCTGGATCAGGGGGTCGAGATTCTGGCCCATGAAGACGCGATTGCCGATTTCAAGGAAAAGTCCGATCAGATTTTGCAGAACATGCAGCGGTATAATCGCGACCGCGCAGAAGGCACACGGATCGTCACCCCGTCGCGCAGTTTCAGCGACAAGGAGGTGATCACCCTTGGCGGCGTGACCATCGAGGTGCTGCACCTTGGCCCGGCCCACGATCCGGGCGACACGCAGGTGTGGATCCCGCAATGGGGCATGATGATCGCCGGGGACATCGCGTTCCACGAACGGATGCTGCCGATTTTTGAAGGGATCTGCACCAGGTGCTGGATTGAAACCTTTGAAGAAGGGCTCATGCCGCTGAACCCCACCTATGTCATTCCGGGCCACGGCCACCCCACCAACCTAGCTCAGGTGACGCGGTATACCCGCGACTATCTTGCCGATCTGCGTGAAAAGGTGGGCGCGCATATCGAGGCGGGCGGTGATCTGGCCGGGGCCTATTACGTGGATCAGGAACGGTGGAAAAATCTGGATACGTTCGAAGAGCTGGCCACCAAAAACGCGGGCCGTGTGTTCGAGGAAATGGAATGGGAATGAAGGCCGTTGCGCTTGCGGGGCTGACGGCGTCGGCCCTGCAAAGCGGGCTTGAAGGATGGCGCAAAGACGCGTCATATAGCCCCGAATGAAACAGTGGCTTGATATTCCGCCGGTCTGGCTTGTCCTCTGCCTTGGTGTCGCTTGGGTGCAAAAGACCTGTTACCCCATGGGGTTGAATTTCGGCCCTGTGCTGGCCGATCTTCTGGGCGGGCTGCTGGTGGGGGGCGGTTTCGTTCTTCTGGCGCTGGCGATTTATGAATTCCAGCGGATGAAAACCACGTTGATCCCCCATCGCGAGGCGGATCGGTTGGTGCAAAGCGGGGTTTTCACCCGATCGCGCAATCCGATCTATCTGGGCGATGCGATGATTCTGGCCGGGTTCATCCTTTATTGGGATGCGGTTCTGTCGCTGCCTCTGATCCCGGTTTTCGTCTGGTGGATCGAAAAACACTTTATCATTCCCGAAGAGGATCGTCTGCGGCGCAAGTTCCGCGCCGATTTCGCGCGCTACTGCCAAAAGACGCGGCGTTGGGTTTGACTCCTGCGGGCGGGATTTGCATTCAGATGGCAAAGCTGCACTGCAGCGAGAATCGGAGAAACAAACGCTGGAATACGCGAAATGCGACATTCCGACATTCGGGGATACGAGAAAAATATGACATAAGCCGCATCAACCGCGCGGCCCATGTCGCAAAGTGAGATTTCGGGGCTGGCCCCCGGGGACAAGTCAGGAAGGGACCAGGACAGGTGAAAATCGGAACACCCAAAGAGGTATTCGAGGGGGAGAATCGCGTTGCGATGACTCCGGACTCGGCCAAACAGCTACAGAAGCTGGGTTATGAATGTGTCATCGAAACCGGGGCGGGGGCCAATGCAGGCTTTTCCGACGCGGCCTATCAGGAAGCCGGTGTCGAGGTGGTGAAAACCGCCGCCGCATTGTGGAAGGCCGCCGATATCGTCGCCAAGGTGCGTCAACCCGATGCGACCGAAATGAAGCGCTTGCGCGCAGGTCAGACGCTGATTTCGTTCTTCAACCCCGGTGCCAATGAAAAAGGCATGGAAACGGCCGCCAGGAAGGGCGCCAACGTCATGGCCATGGAAATGGTGCCGCGTATTTCGCGTGCTCAGAAGATGGATGCGCTTAGCTCCATGGCCAACATCGCCGGCTATCGCGCGGTGATCGAGGCAGGCAACAACTTTGGCCGGTTCTTCACGGGTCAGATCACGGCGGCGGGCAAGGTGCCCCCGGCCAAGGTTCTGGTTGTCGGTGCCGGTGTGGCCGGTCTGGCCGCGATTGGAACGTCGACCTCGCTTGGCGCGATCACCCTGGCATTTGACGTGCGCCCGGAAGTGGCCGAGCAGGTTGAATCCATGGGTGCCGAATTCGTGTACCTTGATTTCGAAGAGGACCAGCAGGACGGCGCGGCCACCGGTGGCTATGCTGCCGTGTCCAGCCCCGAGTTCCGCGAGGCCCAGTTGGCCAAATTCCGCGAACTGGCCCCCGAGGTGGATATTGTGATCACCACCGCGTTGATCCCGAACCGCGAAGCGCCCGAACTGTGGACCGAGGACATGGTTGCGGCCATGAAGCCGGGTTCGGTCATCGTTGACCTTGCCGCCGAAAAGGGGGGCAACTGTAAACAGACGGTCATGGACGAAAAGATCGTGACCGAGAATGGCGTGACCATCATCGGTTACACCGACTTCCCGTCGCGGATGGCGGCGCAGGCCTCCACGCTTTACGCCACCAACATCCGTCACATGATGACCGACCTGACCCCGGAAAAGAACGGTCAGATCAATCATGACATGGAAGACGACGTGATCCGTGGTGCAACGGTGACGTTCGACAAGGAAATCACCTTCCCGCCGCCACCGCCCAAGGTTCAGGCCATCGCGGCCAAACCCAAGGCCGAAGTCAAGGAACTGACCCCGGAAGAGAAACGTGCCGCCGAAGTGGCCGCGTTCAAGGCGCAGACCAGGCAACAGGTCACCCTGCTTGCCATTGGCGCGGCGTTGCTGCTGGGCGTGGGTCTGGTGGCTCCGGCATCGTTCATGCAGCACTTTATCGTGTTCGTTCTGGCCGTGTTCGTCGGCTTCCAGGTGATCTGGGGCGTGGCGCATTCGCTGCACACCCCGTTGATGGCCGTCACGAACGCGATTTCGTCGATCATCATTCTGGGCGCATTGATGCAGATCGGATCGGGGAGCTTCCTTGTCATCCTTCTAGCGGCGCTCAGTGTCTTTATGGCCGGGATCAACATCTTCGGCGGCTTCCTTGTGACACGGCGTATGCTCGCCATGTTCCAGAAATCCTAAAGGAGCGGGACAAATGGAATTCGGATTTACCACTGCGGCTTATGTTGTCGCTGCTGTCCTCTTCATCCTTTCGCTGGGGGGACTTTCGGGCCAAGAGAGCGCCAAGCGCGCCGTCTGGTATGGGATCGTGGGCATGGCGCTGGCCGTGTCCGCAACGCTGATCGGACCCGGTTCGGGCCTGTGGCTGCTGTCGATCGTGCTGATCGCGGGGGGCGGCGTCATTGGCTATCAACTGGCCAACCGGGTGCAGATGACCCAGATGCCGGAACTGGTTGCGGCGATGCACTCGCTTGTTGGTCTGGCCGCCGTGTTCGTGGGGCTGATCGCCCATATCGAACTGGGCCGGGTCATGGCCATGGACGAAGAAACCAGGAAGGGTCTGGAAGGCTTTGCCAAGTTGTTGGCCAAGAAGGACGGGGTTGAAATCTCGATCCTGCGGGTTGAGCTGTTCCTTGGGATCTTTATCGGTGCGGTCACCTTTACCGGGTCGGTCATTGCCTATGGCAAGCTGGCGGGCAAGGTGGACAGCGCGGCAACCAAGCTGCCCGGCGGTCACTTGCTGAACGCGGGGGCGGCGGCCCTGTCGGTGATCTGTCTGATCTGGTACTTCAACACTGGTGGGTTCCTCCCGCTGTTCATCATGACGCTGGCGGCGCTGTTCATCGGGTATCACCTGATCATGGGCATCGGTGGCGCGGATATGCCGGTGGTTGTGTCGATGCTGAACTCCTATTCGGGGTGGGCCGCGGCCGCGATCGGCTTCTCGCTTGGCAACGATCTGTTGATCGTG
Organism: Rhodobacterales bacterium; assembly: GCA_002747035.1. Taxonomy (GTDB): domain Bacteria; phylum Pseudomonadota; class Alphaproteobacteria; order Rhodobacterales; family Rhodobacteraceae. The sequence goes on along the minus strand of PDRZ01000018.1, from coordinate 38,060 downwards.
GTTGGCGCTTTGGTTGGTTCGTCCGGTGCGATCCTGTCCTATATCATGTGCAAGGCCATGAACCGGTCCTTTATCAGCGTGATTCTGGGCGGCTTTGGTGGCACCACGGGCCCGGCGATGGAAGTCGAAGGTGAACAGGTTGCAATCGAGGCCGACGGCGTCGCTGCGGCCCTGGAAGAAGCCGACAGCATCATCATCATCCCCGGTTACGGCATGGCTGTGGCTCAGGCCCAGCAGAACGTGGCCGAGCTGACCCGTCGTCTGCGTGCCAGGGGCAAAGAGGTGCGGTTCGCGATCCACCCGGTTGCCGGTCGTCTGCCCGGGCATATGAACGTGCTTCTGGCCGAGGCCAAGGTGCCCTATGACATCGTGCTGGAGATGGATGAGATCAACGAGGACTTCCCGGAAACCGATGTTTCCATCGTGATCGGGTCCAACGACATCGTGAACCCGGCCGCACAGGAAGACCCCAACAGCCCCATTGCCGGGATGCCGGTTCTGGAATGCTGGAAATCCAAGCAGGTGTTCGTGTCCAAACGTGGCCAGGGCACCGGATATTCCGGGATCGAAAACCCGCTGTTCTTCAAGGAGAACACGCGCATGTTCTATGGCGACGCGAAGCAGTCGCTGGATCAGTTGCTGAACCTGATTTCGTAATCCGGTGATCAAATCGAGATGAGAGAGGGCGTCCGTTTCGGGCGCCCTCTTGTTTGCGGGACGCGGGCAGAGGAGGCGAAGGGCCAGCCTCTCGCGCGCCCTAGGATATAAATGGGATATACTCAGAGTCAGATGAGGGCCGTGCGACGTGGGATTCGGTTTGAGTTTTCGGGCGTTGCGGCATAGGTCAGAGGGACGCTTTCGGGAGGACAGGACATGAGCGCACATATTCGGGTGGAACAGGACGGGGCGGTGGTTTGGGTGACCATCGACCGGCAGGACAATAAGAATGCGTTGACGCAGGAGATGTATGGCGCGCTGGCCGATGCGCTGGTCGCCTATGGCGCGGATGACAGCCAGCGTGTGATGGTGATCACCGGGGCCGGGGACATGTTCACCGCAGGCAACGATCTTGGGGATTTTGCCACCGGCGACCGGGCCGACGAAGAGCCGCCCGTATGGCGGTTTCTGGGGGCCATTCGCGATTGCGAGAAACCCCTGATCGCTGCGGTCAACGGGGCGGGGGTTGGTGTTGGGCTGACCCTGCTGTTGCATTGTGACCTTGTGTGCATGGCCTTAACCGCGCGGGTTTCTGCACCCTTTGCGCGACTGGCACTGGTACCCGAGGCGGCGTCTTCGCTGCTGCTTCCTGCCACGGTGGGGATGGCCATGGCCAATGACATCCTGTTGGCGGGCCGGGAATTGACCGCCGCCGAGGCGGTGCAGTTTGGGCTGGCGTCGCGCATTTACCCCGATGGGGAACTGATGGCCGAGGTGGGGGCGCTGGCCAAAGCCATGGCGGGGGCCTCGCCGCGTTCTCTGGCCGGGTCCAAACGGTTGATCCGCATGGGGCGCGAAGAGGTGGCCGAACGGATGCTGGTGGAGAGCAAGCTGTTCCGCGACCGCCTGTTGTCGCCGGACTTTGCCGAAAGCATCGCAGCGATGAAGGAAAAACGGGCACCGATCTACGAATGACCCCAGGTCTTTGCCCAAGTTTTTGCCCGAGTCTTTGAATGTAGTCATCAGAATACCGGGCATTTGGGAAAACGAGAGGCGGGAAGGTGGGTCACCGAAGGAAACCCGCCCGTGGCCTTTGCCGATCACCCGCAAAGATACGAAGTGGCCAACGAATTGCCCGCCCGCCCGTTCCCTGCGCTGAGCGTACCGGGAACGGTGGCCTATCTGGCGCTTGCGCGCCCGCAAAACGCCGCAGGGCGGGACCGGGAGGCGGACCTGGCCCAACTTGTTGCCCTGTTGGATCGCCACGCTACGCCGCACCCGCACCCGCAACCGGGCGCAACGCATTACTTCGGGCGGGTCGGGCGCGTGGTTCAGCGACTTTGTGAGATCGAAACCTGCAAGGCCATGTCGCTGCTGGGATTTGCCGCCGCACGGATATTCAGTTACGGCTTCAGCGCACGGTTGAGGGGCTGTCGGTCGTGGCCGTTTGCAAAAGACCCGGCGAAACGCATCGCCGGGTTCAGGAGTTGAAGGTCGCGATTAGCGCCCGCGAATACGCGGATCAAGCGCGTCGCGCAAACCGTCGCCCAGATAATTCACCGACAGCACTGTCAGCGAGATCATGATACCGGGCAGCATGACGCGTTCGGGGTATTCCTGCATCCGGGGCACCGCATCGGCCAGCATCTTGCCCCAGGTGGGGAAGTCCGAGGGGAAGCCGACCCCAAGGAAACTGAGCGCGCTTTCGGTGATGATCGCCGTGGCAAGGCCCAGAGTGGCCGAAACCATGATGGGCGAGATCACGTTGGGCAACAGGTGGCGCAGGATGATCCCGCGTGACGTGGTGCCCGCAGCGCGCGCGGCCAGCACGAACTCCCGCTCTTTCAGCGCAAGGATGTCGCCGCGCACGATCCGTGCGGTTTGCATCCACGAAGTGACGCCGATGACGCCGACAATCAGGATGAACATCCCCGTTTCCGGCCCGAAATTCGCCCTGAGCGGTTGTCGGAACAGGGTCACGGCCACCAGCAGAAGCGGTAGGATAGGCAGCGAGAGTACGAGGTCGGTAAACCGCATCAACACCCCGTCCAGCCGTTTGAAATACCCCGCCAAAACGCCAATCGAGGTGCCAATAATCATGGTCAGGATCATCGCCGCCCAACCCACGGCCATGGAGGTGCGCCCCCCGGCCAGGATTTGCGCAAGGTGATCGCGGCCAAGGTTGTCCGAGCCCAGCGGGTGCCCCCAGCTGATCTTGGCATCCCCATCCCAGATGGCGGTATAGATCGGGCGGATATCCTTGTTGCGGATATCCAGCTTTTTGGGGTCCAGTTGCCAGATCAGGTCGCCAAACAGCACGGCCAGCGTGACGAACAGCAAAAACGTCCCGCCCATCAACGCGCCCTTGTGGCGACTGAACTGGACCCAGACATCGAGCCATTGGGAATGGGGCGGGGGCAGGTCGTCCCCGCCGTCCGACAGGGCCTCGATCGGGGTGATTTGATCATCAGTCATAGCGAATCCTCGGATCAAGCACACCATAAAGAATATCGGCGATCAGGTTGAACATCACGATGAGGATCGCGAAGATAAAGGAGATGGTCATCACCGTGGGCAGGTCATTGGCAAAGAGCGCATCAATCAGATAGGCCCCGATGCCGTTCACCTTGAACACCACCTCGGTAATGATCGCGCCGCCAAAGATGCCAGGCACCCCAAGCGCGATCACGGTCACAACCGGGATCATCGAGTTGCGCACGACATGGACCATGACAACGATGGCTTCGGACAGTCCCTTGGCCCGGGCTGTGCGCACGTAATCCTGGTTGAGGTTGTCCAGCATGGCCGCGCGCATGAACCGGCTGATCTGGGCCGTGGTTTGCAGGGCCAGGACCATGACGGGCATGATCATCTGTCGAAGCTGATAGGTGAAGCTTTCCCAATCTGTCACCCTGTGCGTGGTGTCATAGATCGACGGGAACCAGCCCAGGTTCACCGAAAAGATCACGATCAGCAGCGGACCGGTAAAGAAGGGCGGGATCGAAAATCCAACCATGGTGATGAAGGTCCCGGTCTGATCGAACACGGAATACTGGCGATAGGCGGAATAAATCCCGATGGGAATAGCGATCAGGATGCCAACCACATAGGACAGTCCCACAACGGTCAGCGTCTGGGGCAGGCGCTGGATCACGATATCCATGACCGGCGAGCGGGTCTGCCAGGAGATCACGCGCAGCTTGCCTTCGGAAAATCCGGTGCCAAAGAGATAGTCGAAGAACACTTGCGGTTCGACCCAGAACACCTGAACCAGCCATTTGAGATACTGGATGTGGACGGGTTGGCCCAGCCCCAGCGCCTCGCGCATTTTCTGTTTCACATCTGGGGGAACGGTCAGGGGCACCTGGGCCATCGGATCGCCCGGGGCCAGTTGCAAGAGCAGGAAGATCACCAGGCTGATGAAGATCAGCGTCGGGATCGCAAGGACCAGCCTGCGGATTGTGAATGTCAGCATCGAAGCGCCTTTTTTGCTTGGTTTTTTCTGTCAGGCGAATGCAGAAAAGAGTGCCCCGCGCGTGTGGCGGGACACCCTGTTTCAATGGATCGCTTACTTGATCCGGTGCCAGTCGGCAACGTTCCACAGTTCGCTGTCCCAGGTATTCAGAACAACACCGCCAAGGGTCATCGAGTGGGCCGAAACCCGGCCACGGTCCACCAGCGGCAGAATTGTGAAGCTGTCTTTGGTCAGCATGTCGTTCATCTTCTTGGCCAGCGCGTAACGCTTTTCAAGATCCGATGTACGGCCCAACTCGTCAATCAGCTTGTCATATTCCGGGTCACAGAAACGGTTGATGTTCTCACCCTGCCATTGGCTTTCCGGCTTGGGTTCGTTGCCACAGCGATACGCGGACAGATAGGCCTGCGGATCGGTGCCGTCGAAGTTGTTGGCATACATTTCCACGTCTGCATAGAACTTCTGGAACGTGTCGGGCGAACCCGGATCACCACCAAAGAAGACCGAGGCGTTGAGGTTGCGCAGCTCGGTTTCGACACCGATCTGTTGCCACCAGTCCTTGATCAGCGCCTGGAAATCCTGACGCACGGCGTTGGTCGAGGTTTGATAGAGGATCGACAGGCGCACGCCGTCTTTGGCACGCACGCCATCGGCCCCTTTGACCCAACCGGCATCATCCAGCAGCTTGTTCGCGCCAGCGATGTCCTGGGTCAGACAGCCGGTGTTGTCCGAGGCATAAACCGCCGGTCCGGGAACAAGGTTGCAGGTCGGGCGACCGGCCTGACCATAGCCCACTTCAACCAACAGGTTGCGGTCGATGGCCATGGAAAGCGCCTTGCGCACGTTGATGTCCGAAAGGAACGGGTGCGGTGCCTTGACCGTGGACCGGGTGTTCGCATCCAGCGCCGGCGACGGGTCGGTCAGGTTCATTTCAAGACGTTCAACCAGCGAACCAAAGGCCGCGATCGGCTTGCCCTTGCCGCCTTCGGCCATCTTGGCCAGCACGTCAGGCGCAAGCTGCATGTTCCAGGCGTAATCGAATTCGCCGGTCTCCATCACCGCGCGGCCTGCGGCGGTTGCGTCGCCACCGCCCTTGAAGGTCAGCGTGGCAAAGGCCGGTTTCGCCGGATCGCGATAGTTCGGGTTGGCCGACATCGAAATCACGTCATTGGGTTTGAATTCGTTAACCACGAAGGGGCCGGTGCCGATGGGGCCAAAGTTGGCCGCAGTGCATTCCGGGGCCTTGGCACCCATGCAGTCCTTGAACTGTGCCGCCTGAATGATCGGTGACTGGCCACCCATGAAGGGGCCATAGGGGTTCGGTTTGGCTTCTTTGAAGGTCACCTTGACGGTCAGGTCATCAATGACCTCGACATTGTCCACACCGTCGAATTTTGCCAACTGTGCGCAGCCGCCTTCGGGGTGCATGCAGTAATCGGCGGTGAATTTCACGTCGGCCGAGGTCACGGCCGAACCATCCGACCATTTCAGGCCCGATTTCAGCTTCCAGGTGATGGATTTGAGGTCTGCGGCCACGCCGCCATTGGCGGTGGTGGGGATTTCTTCGGCCAGATAGGGCACCAGATTGCCGTTCGGGTCATAGCGCCCAAGTGGTTCAATCACCAGCGAGGATGATTCGATATCCTTGGTGCCGCCCGACAGGTACGGGTTCAGAATCGACGGGGCCTGCCAGTAGATAATGCTGACATGGCCATCGCTGCCGCGTTCCGCGCTGGCCATGGGGGCCATTGCAAACGCAGCTGCTGCGCCGAGCAGGGTTGTTTTAAGCTTCATATCTTACTCCTTGTTGGACACGGGGGGCGCGCGCCTCCGTGCGATTCATCCAGCCCGCGCTTTGGTGCGCAGATCCGGTGGATCAACCAGGGGAACCGAATGAAACCGCGCAAAAGCGCAAGGCAAATCAGCATCCATCCCCCCGGACGAATGAGCGCATCTCAGACCGAGTGGAAGAAAATTGCAAGCCTTGCCTGTGCGGACATCGCGAAATTCTTTTTCGCATCGCCTTGCATTTGACTTCCCCTGCGTGCTGTCGTTAGCGTCTGACATCTAATTTTTGCAAGCTTTGGGGGCCTCATGCTGGATCACATCAAGGATCAGCCGATTGCCACAATTGAAAACCTGCGGGTCGAGTTTCAGACCAAGGACGGCCCCGTGGTTGGGGTCGAGGACGTGTCGTTTCACGTCAATCCGGGTGAAACCGTCTGTATTGTTGGGGAATCAGGGTCCGGTAAGTCGGTCAGCAGCCTGTCGCTGATGCGTCTGATCGAGTTCGGGGGCGGTGACATTGCCGGGGGGCGGTTGTTGTTTGATCGTCGCGATGGCGGACAGATCGACCTTGCCAAAACCAGTCAGGATCTGATGCGCACGATTCGCGGCAACGAGATCGGGATGATCTTTCAGGAGCCAATGACCGCGCTGAATCCGGTTTTTACCGTGGGGCGGCAATTGACCGAAGGGTTGCGGCTTCACAAGGGGATGACCAAAAAGGAGGCGGAGGCCCGCGCGCTTGAGCTTCTTAAACAGGTACGTATCCCCGAAGCGGAACGGCGGCTTCATCAGTATCCCCATGAATTGTCGGGCGGAATGCGCCAGAGGGTGGTGATCGCCATGGCGCTGGCCTGTGAGCCGCGCCTGTTGATTGCGGATGAACCGACAACCGCGCTGGACGTGACGATTCAGGCCGAGATTCTCGCGCTCATGGACCGGCTGAAACGGGAAACCGGCACGGCGGTGATGTTCATTACCCATGACATGGCGGTGGTGGCCCAGATGGCCGACCGGGTGGTGGTCATGTTCCGCGGCAACAAGGTCGAAGAAGGCACGGTTGACGAGATTTTCAACACCCCCCAGCACAACTATACCAAGGCCCTGTTGGCGGCGGTGCCCAAGCTGGGCGAAATGGACGGGACTGACCTTCCCGCACCTATGAAGCTTTTGGGGCAGGAGGGGCATTCCACCGACCCGATTCCCGGCTCGGACGAAGTGTTGCTTGAGGTGCGCAACCTGACCACCCGGTTCCCGGTGACGGGCGGGCTTTTGCGCCGTACGGTGGCGAATGTTCATGCCTGTGAGGATGTTTCGTTTTCGATCAGCAAGGGGCGTACCCTGTCGCTGGTCGGCGAATCGGGGTGCGGAAAATCCACGGTTGGCCGGTCCATCCTCCGGCTGGTAGAGCCGGAATCGGGGCATGTCGCGCTGGGAGGCAAGGACATCATGGCGCTGAACCCGTCCGAACTGCGTATGGCGCGGTTGGATATGCAGATGGTGTTTCAGGATCCCTTTGCCTCGCTCAACCCGCAGATGCATCTGATGGATCAGGTGGCCGAACCGATGCGGAACTATAACACCGCAGCGGGCTCTGAGCTTCAGGACCGGGTGGCCCAACTGTTTGACCGGGTCGAGCTGCCGCGCAGTTTCATGCGGCGCTATCCCCATGAATTATCCGGCGGCCAACGCCAACGGGTGGCCATTGCGCGCGCGCTGGCGTTGAATCCCAAGCTGATCGTCGCGGACGAAGCGGTTTCGGCGCTTGACGTTTCGGTTCAGGCGCAAGTTCTGAACCTGATGATGGAATTGCAGGCCGAACTGGGGCTGAGTTACCTTTTCATCAGCCATGACATGGCCGTTGTGGAAAGGGTCAGCCACAATGTCGGGGTCATGTACCTTGGCCGCATCGTGGAAATGGGATCGCGCCGGGCGGTGTTTGAAAACCCACAGCACCCCTATACCCAGGCGCTGATGAAGGCCGTGCCGATTGCCGATCCGGCCCGGCGCAAATCGGAAAAGGATCTGAATTTCAAACCGATTCCGTCCCCGATCCATCCGGTGGGGTATGTTCCGGCCCCTTCCGAGTACAAGGAGGTCAGCGCGGGCCACTATGTCCTGACCACGGATAGCGGATATTGAGCGCGGGTCATGACACTTGCTCAGATCACTCCGTTTGTGCGCTGCACATCACTGGACAGGCAGACCGCGTTTTCCATTGATGTCGACGGGATCGACGCGCATTATGCCGCAATGGGTCCGGCCCTGTCGACCCTGACCGAAGGGCGCGTGCGTGCGCCGTTCCATCAGCCTTATGGCCAACGCGAGTTTCATGTGGCGGACGAAAATTGCACGCCGGTCTTCTTTGGCGAATATAAGGAGCTTTCATGACAGAACGTCTTACTCCGTTGGAATTATTGAAAAAACTGGTGTTTTTTCCGACGGTAAGCCGGGACAGCAACCTGCCGTTGATTGATTGGGTTGAGAGCTATCTGACCAGCCACGGCATCGCATGTCATCGCCAGTATCGGGACGATAAAACCCACGCATCGCTGTTTGCCCATGTGGGGCCGATGGTAGAGGGGGCGGTGGTTTTGTCCGGGCATACGGATGTGGTGCCGGTGGACGGCCAGCCCTGGGCCAGCGATCCGTTCACGGTGGTGGAACGCGACGGCAAATATTACGGGCGCGGTACCTGTGACATGAAAGGATTTGACGCGCTTGCAATATGGGCGTTGGTCGAGGCGCATTACGCCGGGGTCAAACGCCCCCTGCAAATCGCGCTGTCCTATGACGAAGAGGTGGGCTGTACCGGCGCGCCGCCCATGATCCGGGCGATGCAGGGCCTCTTGCCCAAGGGCAGCGCGGTGATCGTGGGCGAGCCATCCATGATGCAGGCGGTGACCGGGCACAAAGGCGGACTGGGTTACCATACGCATCTGCATGGATTCGAGGTGCATTCCAGCCTGATGCATACCGGCGTAAACGCCATCATGTATGGGGCCAAGCTGATCGACTGGTCCAATGACCGCAATGCCGATGCCATGGCGCGAAAGCCCAGCGGGGTGGCGGCGGCGTTTGTGCCCCCCTGGACCACCAGCCATGTGGGTACGATCACTGGCGGCACCGCCCATAACATCACCGCCAAGGATTGCGAATTTGTCATGAGTTTCCGCACGGTCCCCAACGAGAGGGGCGCGGATCACCGCGACGCCTATCTTGCCCGTGTGCGCGAGGTGGAAGCGATGATGCAAGACGTGGTGCCTGAAACCCGGATCGAGGTGAGTGAGATATTCGATGTGCCCGGTCTTGTTCCCGAGGAAAACGGCGAGGCCGAAGCTCTGGTGCGCCGGATCACCGGCGACAACGCGACCCATGTGGTCAGCTACGGCACCGAGGCGGGCCAGTTCCAGCAGGCGGGCTATTCCGCCGTGATCTGTGGGCCCGGCAATATCGAACAAGCTCATCAACCGAACGAATATATCAGCGTTGCACAATTCCAGGCAGGACAAGGGTTTATGGAGCGCCTGCTGGATCATCTGAAAGAGGGGTAACTACCAATGGCAGTCAAAAACCGATTGGCCGAATTGCACGACGAAATCACCGAATGGCGGCGGGATATTCATGCCCATCCCGAGATCCTGTTCGACACCCACCGCACCTCGGCCCTTGTGGCCGAAAAGCTGAAAGAGTTCGGCTGTGACGAGGTGGTCACCGGCATCGGACGCACCGGCGTGGTGGGGGTGATCAAGGGCAAGTCCGACAAATCGGGCAAGGTGATCGGGCTGCGTGCCGACATGGATGCCCTGCCGATCCACGAACAGACCGGGGTGGACTATGCCAGCCAAACCCCCGGCGCGATGCATGCCTGTGGCCATGATGGGCATACGGCGATGTTGCTTGGCGCGGCGAAATACCTTTCGGAGACCCGCAATTTCGATGGCACCGCAGTGGTCATTTTCCAACCTGCCGAAGAAGGCGGCGGTGGCGGCAAGGAAATGTGCGATGACGGGATGATGAAGCAGTTCGGCATTCACGAAGTGTACGGAATGCACAATTGGCCCGGCAAACCGGTGGGATCCTTTGCCATCCGCGAGGGCGCGTTTTTCGCGGCCACGGATGTGTTCGAGATCAATTTCGAAGGGCTGGGCGGCCATGCCGCGAAACCTCAGGAAACGGTGGATACGACCGTCATGGCATCGCAAGCGGTGTTGGCGCTGCAAACCATTGCCAGTCGCAACGCCGACCCGATTGACAAGCTCGTGGTGTCGGTCACCTCGTTTGAAACCTCGTCCACGGCTTTTAATGTGATCCCGCAAAAGGTTCAGCTAAAGGGCACGGTGCGCACCATGAGCCCGGAAATGCGCGACCTGGCCGAAAAGCGGATTGGCGAGATTTGTCAGGGGGTTGCGGCCACCTATGGTGGCACAGTTGAGGTCGATTACGACCGCAATTATCCGGTCATGGTCAACCACCCGGAACAGACCGATTTTGCCATCGAAGTGGCCAAATCCGTATCAGGTAATTGCGAAGAGGCACCATTGGTCATGGGCGGCGAAGATTTCGCCTTCATGCTGGAGGAACGTCCCGGTGCTTATATCCTGATGGGCAATGGCGATACGGCCATGGTCCACCACCCGGAGTATAACTTCAATGACGAGGCGATTCCGGCCGGGTGCAGCTGGTTTGCCGAAGTGGTTGAAAAGCGGATGCCAGCCGAATAGCGCGACGCGCCCCGCCCGGTTCGTCTGGGCGGGTGCCGGGCCGGGCGGCCGGGCGCGGGGGCGAGTTATCCGCCCGTATGGCTCATGTGGCGTGTCATGCGGCCATCGGCCTTTTGCCGGGAATAGTCGAAATCGTGGCCCTTGGGTTTCAAGCGGATGGCGGCGCGGATGGCCTGTTCCAATGCCGCATCGTCATATGGATGATCGCGCAGGGCGGGGCGCAGGTCGGCCATGTCCTCTTGTCCCAGACACATGAACAACTCGCCGGTACAGGTCAGCCGCACCCGGTTACAGCTTTCGCAGAAATTGTGGGTCAGCGGGGTGATGAACCCGATCTTTTGTCCGGTTTCTTCCAACCGCACATAGCGCGCCGGGCCACCGGTGCGTTCGGCCAGATCGCTGAGCGTGTAGCGTTCGGCAAGCTGTCGGCGCAAATCCGCAAGCGGCCAGTATTGATCCAGCCGGTCCGCATCGCCGATATCGTCACCCATGGGCATGACTTCGATCCAGGTCAGGTCCATATCCTGATCCGCCGCCCATTTGGTCAGCGAGAACAGTTCGTCATCGTTGAACCCCTTGACGGCCACCGCGTTGATCTTGACCCGCAACCCGGCCTTTTGCGCCGCCTCGATTCCGCGCAGCACATTGGCGAGCCGCCCCCAGCGGGTGATGCGGGCGAATTTTTCGTCATCCAGCGTATCCAGCGAGATGTTCACCCGGCGCACCCCGGCGGCAAACAGATCATCGGCAAAGCGGTGCAGTTGCGAGCCATTGGTGGTCAGTGTCAATTCCCGCAACGCTCCGCTGTCCAGATGCCGGGTCATGGCGTCAAAAAACGACATGATCCCTTTGCGAACAAGGGGTTCGCCCCCGGTGATCCGCAGCTTTTCCACGCCCAGACGGATGAAGGTGGAACACATCCTGTCCAGTTCTTCCAATGTCAGCAATTCGCGCTTGGGCAAAAAGGTCATGTTTTCCGACATGCAGTAAGAGCAGCGAAAATCACACCGATCAGTGACGGAAATACGCAGGTAGTTCACGGCGCGTTGGAAAGGATCAATCAATGGGGCGGTCATGATAAAGCGAAACTAGTCGCGCAGAAAGCCGCGCGCAAGGGGAGAGAGCGGATTGAAGCCCGGTGCGGTTGAGCGTATCTTCCCGACCATGAAACAGATATTTGCGGGTTTAATGTTGTGTGGCACCGTCATGGGCTGTGCCCAGATTGAACCGGTGGCGGAAACGTCGCCTGTCGAAACGATGGAAACCGGACAGATGCGCCCGGTTGCGCGCCCCTCCGGGTTGTCGGTCACAGCCGTGACCCCCCCGGAAACCGCAAAGACCGTGGAACAGTTCGACACCACCTCGCAAGAAGACCGTAAACAGGCCGAAGCGGCTGCGGAAAAGGCCGAGCAAAGCGGCGTGGGCAAATCGCTGGGCCGCACCGTTGCGTCGCTGGGCGACCCGGCCCAGCCCGGGTTCTGGATCAAGACGCCGCTTGTGTCCGCCGCAGGCAAGGGGCGGGTGGTCTATCCGGCCAATGGCAAGACGGTGCAGGTGGATCTGATTCCCATCGACGGCCGGAAAACCGCCGGAAGCCGCATGTCTCTGGCCGCGTTGCGCGTGTTGGACGCGCCGCTGACCGACCTGCCCGAGGTGGAAGTGTTCGTGGAGTGACTGACCGTGGCGCATGAGAACACGGTGATGCGGTCGATCAACCTCTGCGGAGAGATGATCTGTGTCGACATCTTCTGCCGCCCTGATGGCAGCTTTGGTTTCGATGAATTTCGTCGCGATCCGGAGGATGGGCGCGGGTGATACAGTATTGGCCATCATGGTGGGCGCGTGTTTTCCCGTGAGGCGGATGCGATTGCGGATGCGATTGCGACGGTCGGCTGGCTGGGGGCTTATGTGTAGCGCGGCTGTTGGCATGTGCCGCAGGGATTACGCCCGGGTCAGCCCCTTTCAGACCCCTTGCGCCCGCCGCTCGGCCCCCCCGCTGTTCACTCCCCGTCGCTCACCTTTGTCTCGCAAAACCTTGATTGGTTGTTTCAACCCATCTGGCCTATGTCTTGAAACAAGACAGTCGAAAGGGCTTTGGCATGAAACGATTCTGGGCACACCTTTGGGGATGGGTCGCAGTGACATGGGTTGCGCTGGCGGGGGCCGCATGGGCCGAAAAGCCCGTAATCGTGGTGGAACTGTTCACCAGCCAGGGATGCTCAAGCTGTCCGCCCGCGGATGCGTTTTTACATGAGCTGGCCAAGCGCGACGATGTGATCGCGCTGTCTTTACACGTCGATTATTGGGATTATCTGGGTTGGAAAGACGCCTATGCCCAGCAGAAGTTCACACAGCGCCAACATGCCTATGCCCGGGCCGGAAAGCGGCGCAGCGTCTATACCCCCCAGATGATCATTCAGGGTCAGGACCATGTGGTGGGCAACCATCCGATGGATGTGACCGAGTTGATCAAACGCCATCAGGCGGGAGGCCAGCCAGTGGCGGTTTCGGCCCGGCGGCAAGGCGGGACGTTGCGTGTGATGGCCAGCGCCAAAGGGCGGATCAAGACCCCGATGGTGGTCCATGTGGTCAGCTATGTCCCCACCGCGCAAACCAAAATCCGCAGGGGCGAAAATGCCGGACGCACCATCACCTATGCCAATGTGGCCAAGGTTTGGACCGTTGCGGGGGAATGGGACGGGCGCAAGCCTCTGGATATGTCCGCCAAGGTGGACCAAGGCCCCGTGGCGGTGATTGTTCAGGCCGGCGCGAATGGTCCGGTGCTTGGGGCCACACGGGTCGAGTGACCTGAACCGTCTAACCCGTCCTCACGAAGTCTCGCCCGGCTTTACATCCATGATCGCGCTTACCCACGCCGATGTTTTATCCCAATGCGGGCCAGACAACCCACAGATATCCGGGGCGGGTTGCGCAGGGCGATGGTTTGGGGGGTCAGCGTTTCTGACCCCGCGCCATGAAGGCCAGCCGCTCGAACAGGTGTACGTCCTGTTCGTTCTTCAACAACGCACCGTGCAGGCGGGGCAGGGCGTTGGCACCGTCGCGTTTCAGGTCTTCGGCATCCAGATCCTCGGCGAGCAGCAGCTTGAGCCAGTCCAGAACTTCCGAGGTGGAGGGTTTCTTTTTCAACCCGGCCTGTTCGCGGATGTCATAGAATTGCGTCAGCGCGGCGGTCAAAAGCGCGTCCTTGATCCCGGGGTGGTGGACTTCGACAATCTTGCGCAGGGTGTCGGCCTCGGGAAAACGGATATAGTGGAAGAAACAGCGGCGCAGGAAGGCGTCGGGCAGTTCCTTTTCATTGTTCGAGGTGATGATCATGATCGGGCGATGGCGCGCCTTGATCGTTTCGCCGGTCTCGTAGACGTGGAATTCCATCTTGTCGAGCTCTTGCAACAGGTCGTTGGGAAACTCGATATCGGCCTTGTCGATTTCGTCGATCAGCAGGACAACCTTTTCGTCTGCCTCGAAGGCCTCCCAAAGCTTGCCTTTCTTGATGTAGTTTTTCACATCATGCACACGTTCTTCGCCCAGCTGGCTGTCGCGCAGCCGGCTGACTGCGTCATATTCATAAAGACCCTGCTGTGCCTTGGTGGTGGATTTGATGTTCCATTCGATCATGCGCAGACCCAGCGCGCTGGCCACTTGTTTGGCCAGTTCGGTTTTGCCGGTGCCCGGTTCGCCCTTGACCAGAAGCGGACGTTCCAGCGTGACGGCCGCATTGACCGCAACGGTCAGATCATCAGTGGCGACATAGGCGTCTGTGCCTTCAAAACGAGCGGTCATGATACGTGTTTTCCCAATCCTGTTCACAAGGTTCTTTCCGGGTACTGCGACCGCCGCGTTTTGGCAACCCCGCCCCCCAAAACGTGGCGTCAGATCGCGGGGACGGGGCGTGCTGTCAAAACGCGCGCCCGTCCGCGCTCTGCACAACTGTGATCATGCTCCGTCTTCAAATTGCCGTATTGACTAGTGACAATCCCCCATGAGGAGAGTATGACGCAGCCCGAGAGGGGTGCCAATGTTGAGGACGATTTGAATGACAGATGTTGGCCAAACAAAGGGAGCGGAAATGAAAGTGGAGACTTTCCTGCCGGAGGATTACCACCCGGCCGAGAACGAGCCATTCATGAACGAGCGTCAAACCGAATATTTCCGGCGCAAGCTCGTGGCATGGAAAGAAGAAATTCTGGAAGACAGCCGGGACACGATCGAGGGGCTGCAGGATAATACCCGCAACATTCCTGACGTGGCCGACCGCGCCAGCGAAGAAACGGATCGCGCGCTGGAGCTGCGCACCCGGGACCGCCAGCGCAAGCTGGTTGCCAAAATCGACAGCGCCCTGCGCCGTATCGACGAAGGCGAATATGGCTATTGCGAAGTGACCGGCGAACCGATCAGCCTCAAGCGGCTGGACGCGCGCCCGATCGCGACGATGAGCCTTGAGGCTCAGGAACGTCACGAGCGGCGCGAAAAGGTGCACCGCGACGATTGAGTGATGCAGAGAACGACAATATGACCAAAACGCCGGGGGTTCCTTCGGCGTTTTTTTGTTCGCGCAAGGAGTGGGCCGGGATGCTGGACGGGTTGAAGGTGGTTGTGGTCGGGGGCGGCATTGCCGGTTTGGCGGCCGCGCGGGCCTTGGCGATGAAGGGCGCACGGGTGACCGTGTTGGAACAGGCCGCCGAAATCACCGAAGTGGGCGCGGGGCTACAGATTTCACCCAATGGTATTGCCGTATTGCGGGCCTTGGGGCTGGAACAGGCGCTGGAACAGGGCGGCGCGGTGCGTGGGCACGCGGTGCGGTTGATTGATTATCGCGGGTCCGAGGTGCTGCGGCTGGACCTGGATCGGCTTGGGGGACAGAAATACTTCTTTGTACATCGGGCCGACCTGATTTCCCTTCTGGAAAAGGGGGCACGCGACGCCGGGGCCAATATTGAAACCGGGGCGCGGGTTGCACGGATCGAGGACGGGGTTGAGCCGGTTGTGCATCTTGAAGACGGAGGTACGCGGCGCGCGGATCTCGTGATCGGGGCGGATGGGCTTCATTCGCGATTGCGGCCCGTGCTGAACGGCGAGGCCAAGCCGTTTTTCACGGGACAGGTGGCGTGGCGGGCGTTGATCCCCAATGACCTTGGCATTGCCCCAGAGGCGCGGGTGCATATGGGGCCGGGGCGGCATCTGGTCAGCTATCCGTTGCGCGGGGGCAGCTTGATCAATCTTGTCGCCGTGCGGGAACAGCGGGGATGGATCGAAGAGGGGTGGAACCTCCGCGACAAACCGGACAATCTGCGCGCCGCCTTTGCCGATTTCGGGGCCGAGGCGCAGGCCATGTTGGCGCAGGTGGATGAGGTGTACCTGTGGGGGCTGTTCCGCCACCCGGTGGCCGAAACCTGGCATGGGCGGGCGGTGGCGCTTGTGGGGGACGCGGCCCATCCCACCCTGCCGTTCATGGCGCAAGGCGCTGTCATGGCGTTGGAGGATATCTGGGTGCTGGCCGATGCGCTGGACCGGGCGGAAACTGTGAGCGCCGGGTTGGCCAGCTATCAGGCGCGCCGGATCGAACGCGCCACGCGGGTGATTGATGCGGCCACAGGAAATGCATGGAAATACCACCTCAGATTCCCACCCGTCCGCATCGCGGCGCATATGGCGCTGCGTTTGGGGGGGGCGATCATGCCTGAGCGTATGGTGCATCAGTTCGACTGGATCTACGCCCATGACGTCACGCGGGAGGCGGGGGATTAAACGCGATTCGGCGCGTGCCGTGTCACCGGTCAGGGACGATCCAACCCGTCCGCCTCCCGGGTCTGGCGATAATACCCGCCTTCCGGGTGCGGAGACAGAGCCCGCCGCTTGATGATTTCATCGGCCTTTGTCATGGTTCAATCGGTAACACCGCCTGTCCGTGGCAGTAAAGGAGAAGCCTGACCCATGTCGGAACGTGTCATTATCATCGGAGCCGGTATCACGGGCGCGGCGATTGCCTTTGCCCTGTCGCAACGGGGAGCAGAGGTCACGGTTGTCGAAGCCGGACAGATCGCGGGGGCGGCGTCCGGGCAGTCTTTTGGCTGGATCAACGCAAGCTTTTACGCCGACGCGGCGCATTTCCACCTGCGCCATGGCGGGATCGCCGCGTGGCACCGGGTTTGCGAACAGGTGAAAAGTGATGCGATCACGTGGCCCGGATCGCTGGTCTGGGATGCGTCGCCGGATGAACTGGCAGCAGAGGCAGCCGCGTTACAAGAGATGGGCTATGCGGTTGAAA
The DNA here is from genome assembly GCA_002747035.1 of Rhodobacterales bacterium. Classification (GTDB taxonomy): domain Bacteria; phylum Pseudomonadota; class Alphaproteobacteria; order Rhodobacterales; family Rhodobacteraceae. The sequence continues at coordinate 21,133 of PDRZ01000018.1, read as the reverse complement.
TGCTGGACAAACACGCGTTTGCGCGGCGTGAGCCGGGGGTGGCGACCCCGCCCGAGCTTGCCTTGCATTTCCCGCAGGAAGGGGTGGTCGAGCTGGAGCGGATAACCCGCGACCTGTTGTTGGCCAGCCATGCGCGCATCCTGTCCGGGTCTGCCGTGCATGGTATCGAAACCCAGGCGGGCCGGGTCATGGGGGTGCGCCTGTCCCAAGGGATTTTGACAGGCGATCAGGTTGTGGTCGCCGCAGGTACGGGGGCACCGGGATTAACCGCGCCTTTGGGCGTTGACCTGCCCATGGTGCCGCGCCCCGGCCTGTTGCTGCGCAGCACGCCGGTGAAACCGTGCCTTTCTCATGTTCTGGCCAGCCCGGGGCAAGAGCTGCGCCAGGATCGGCGGGGGCGCCTGATCGCCCCGACGGCGGCCAGGCATCAGGGTGATGAAAGCGTCACCGTGGCCGGGTTGCCGCATATGTTGGCCGAGGCGGCGATGGTGCGCATTCGGGCGCTGTTGCCCGATATGGACGCCGCGTGGCAGGAGGTGACACAGGCCTGGCGCCCGGTGCCGTCAGATGGCAAGCCGGTGCTGGGTCCTGCCGGGCCCGAGGGGCTTTACCTTGCCGTCATGCATTCCGGGGCCACGCTGGCCGCGTTGGTTGGCGCGCTTGTGGCAGAGGAACTCATGGGCGGTGCTCCGGACCAGATGCTTGCGCCCTATCGGCCCGGGCGTTTCGTAGTGACGTGATCACCAACGGGATCCGGTCGCGAAAAAGCCACAGAAACACACCCCTGTTCAACACGCCCGCCATGATGGAGGGCGGGGCCAAGCTGTCGGTGAATCCCACAGCCAACGTTCTCTTTGCCGCATAGATCAGCTACCGCGCGGTGGCGAGCGAGACCCCGAGGGTGAAGACCCGGGCCATGAAAAACCTATAGAGGGTGGCCTGTTGAATGGGGCGCGGGCCGATCAGGGGGGCGGAGGACTCGAACATCACCTTGGCAAACAAAATAGGCCGGGAAATGCCCCGGCCCATCGTATCAGGCGATCTATAGTTGAAATCCGCTTATTTCAGGATGCTGCGCCCGGCATATTCCGCCGTTTCGCCCAACAGTTCCTCGATACGGATCAGTTGGTTATACTTGGCCAACCGGTCCGAACGGGCCAGCGAGCCGGTCTTGATCTGACCGCAATTGGTGGCGACGGCAAGGTCGGCAATGGTGGCGTCCTCGGTTTCACCCGACCGGTGCGACATCACGTTGGTGTAGCGCGCGCGGTGTGCCATATCCACGGCTTTCAGGGTTTCGGTCAGCGACCCGATCTGGTTCACCTTGACCAGCATCGAATTGGCCACGCCCTGCGCAATGCCATCGGCCAGGCGCGCCGGGTTGGTCACGAACAGGTCGTCACCCACCAGCTGCACCTTGTCGCCGATCATGTCGGTCAGCATCTTCCAGCCGTCCCAATCGTCCTCGTCCATGCCGTCTTCGATCGAAATGATCGGGTAGTCGGCACAGAGAGCGGCCAGATACTGGGCGTTTTCGGCGGAGGTCAGCGATTTACCTTCGCCCTTCAACTCATACTTGCCGCCCTTGTAATACTCGGAGGACGCGCAATCGAGTGCGAGGTAAATATCTTCGCCCAGCTTGTAACCGGCTTTTTCAACGGAAGTTCTGATGAAGTCGAGTGCGGCGCGGGTTGAGCCGATGTTGGGGGCAAAGCCGCCTTCGTCCCCGATGCCGGTGCTAAGCCCGGCCGCCGACAGTTCTTTTTTCAGCGTGTGGAACACTTCGGCCCCCATGCGGACCGCTTCGCGGACGCTGGTGGCGGACACCGGCATGATCATGAATTCCTGGATATCAATCGGGTTGTCGGCATGTTCGCCGCCGTTAATGATGTTCATCATCGGCACGGGCAGGATGCGCGCCGAGGTGCCGCCAATGTAACGGAACAGGGGCTGTGTGGTATAATCGGCGGCGGCATGGGCTACGGCAAGCGACACGCCAAGGATCGCATTTGCGCCAAGGCGGCTCTTGTTCGGGGTGCCGTCCAGTTCGATCATCGCCATGTCAATTGCAACCTGTTCGGTGGCGTCCATGCCCACCAGTGCCTCGGCGATTTCGCCGTTGACGGCGGCACAGGCGTCCAAGACGCCCTTGCCAAGGTAACGATCCTTGTCACCGTCGCGTTTTTCCACGGCTTCGTGCGCGCCGGTCGAGGCCCCCGACGGCACGGCTGCGCGGCCCATGGTGCCGTCTTCCAGGATCACGTCGACCTCAACCGTCGGATTGCCCCGGCTGTCCAGGATTTCGCGGGCATGAATGTCGATAATGGTGCTCATGAAGGGCGTTCCCTTATAAAAATTGGCTGTTGGGGAGGCTTTTAGAGCGGTTGTGGCGCAAGTGAAACCCTTGCGCCGTTTATTTGCGCTAACATGCCGGAATTGTTGCAGCTTGCCGGAGCGTGGCCCTGGAGCCTGCCTGGATTTGCCCGAATTATCCGCTTGTTTGTCGACGCAGCCGGGGAATTATGTGATCCGCTTCAGGCGTATCAGCTATAGCCGTAACTGTGCGCTGCCTGGCGCTTTGACTGGGTGCCGTGGCCTGGACCGCACACTGATCGCAACACCTCTTTGGGGGCGGTGCCGCCTGCGGCGTGTGGACGGGCAACCGCCGGGCCCAACCAGAGAGCCTGCATCTCTGATGCAGGGGGACCAGATTCCGAGCGTACCGGAAAAGCAAGCGAGAGGTCGGGGTCTGTGCAATTTGTCATGGATTGCCCGCCCGCCATATCTCGTGACATCTCGTGATCCGGCGCAGGACGAACACGAGTGGTCGGTTGCAGATCGGGCAGCCGCGCGTTACCGCTTGGGTCTTGTTCCTGCTGATGTTCCCCGGATTGGATTGCCAATGCCCACCCGCACTGCCCCGAGCCTTGCCACATTGATCCTGCTCACATCGATCAGCGTGTTGGCATTGAACATGTTCCTGCCCGCTCTGGATGCAATCGCGTCTGACCTGAACGCGCCCTACACCCTCGTTTCCCTGTCGCTGGGCGGGTATCTTGCGTTGTCGGCGCTGTTGCAGCTTGTTCTTGGGCCGCTGAGTGATCGCTATGGCCGGCGGCCCGTCATGTTGTGGGGCATGGCGGTTTTCACCATTGCTTCGCTGGGCAGCGCGCTGGCCGTGGATGTCTGGAGTTTCCTGGCGTTCCGCATGGTGCAATGCGTGGTGGGGGCGGGCATGGTTTTGTCCCGCGCCGTGGTGCGCGACACGGCCCCGCCAGAAGAGGCCGCGCGTATCCTTGCGTTGATTGGCACGGTTATGGCGCTTGCTCCGTTGCTGGGGCCGATACTTGGCGGGGCGTTGACCGAACTGTTTGGATGGCGGGCGAATTTCCATGTTTTTGCGCTGATGGGGGCCGTGGTGTTTGTGCTGACCTGGGCCGATCTTGGCGAAACCAACCTTACACCCTCGGCCAGCTTTGGGGCACAGTTCAAAAGCTATCCCGAACTGGTGCGATCCGGGCTGTTCTGGGCCTATTGCGCCTGTCTCGTCTTTTCGGTGGGCGGGTTTTACGCCTTCCTTGGGGGGGCCCCGCTTGTCGGGGCGCGGCTTTATGGGCTTGGCCCCGGTGCGCTGGGCCTTGGGATGGGGATGATTTCCGCAGGGTTCATGGTTGGCAATATCGTCAGCTCGCGCCTGATGCGTCGCAGGGGGAGCCTGATTCTGATGATCTGGGGGCGGTGGGTGGCCACGCTGGGTCCCCTGGTGGCGATGTTCGCGATCCTGGCCGGGGTGGGGCATCCTGTGTTCCTGTTCGGAGGCGCGATCTTTGTGGGGTTTGGCAATGGGCTGACCCTGCCCGGGGCCAATGCCGGGGTGTTGTCGGTTGCGCCCCATCTGGCCGGGTCGGCCGCGGGGTTATCCGCAGCGGTGACCGTGGCCGGGGGGGCGGCGTTGACGGCCATCGCGGGGTGGGGCGTGACCGGCGCGTTTGGTGCAGAGGCGCTTCTGATCCTCATGGCCGCAACCAGCGGGCTGGGTCTTGTTGCCGCGCTGGCCATTCGGCGGATCGAGGCGCGTGGCTAAGGGGCACCGCATTCGCCGCTTTTCAAACGCTAGAACGCGTGCTACTGGGGCGCCAAACCATCTTTCACGCAAACAGGAGCCTCATCATGGCCATTCAGCGCACTTTCAGCATCATTAAACCGGACGCCACCAAACGCAACCTGACCGGCGTCATCGCGTCGAAATTCGAAGAGGCCGGCCTGCGCATCGTTGCGTCCAAGCGCATCCAACTGACTCTGGCCCAGGCCCAGGAATTCTATGGTGTGCATAAAGAGCGCCCCTTCTTTGACGAACTGTGTGAATTCATGATCAGCGAGCCGATCGTGGTGCAGGTTCTGGAAGGTGAAAACGCCATCGCGAAGAACCGCGAAGTCATGGGCGCGACCAACCCCGCCGAAGCCGACGAAGGCACCATCCGCAAGGAATTCGCCCTGTCGATCGGTGAAAACTCGGTCCACGGCTCGGATGCGCCGGAAACCGCCGCAACCGAAATCGCCTTTTTCTTCTCGGGTCTGGAACTGGTCGGCTAAGCCGCCTGTTTCCAGGATTTGAAAAATGGCCGCGCCCAGGGACCCCTTGGCGCGGTTTTTTATGTGTCGCGCGGCTGAGACCTGCGAGAGGTTGCCGGGGGCTCCATCCGTCGGAATTATGAACGGATGCGGCGCGAAATCGTTGTGTCGTCGATCGCATAGTCGCGTGATGGCACCGCGATTTCGTCATAATACACTTTCCCCGAAACCCATCCTGGGCTAAGCAAAGACTCGCTTCGGTCCGGAGGAATATCATCCGGATAATAGGGAATACGGTGCGGTGTAGCCATAAGGTGCCAATTCCGTGACTGCCCCCGCAACTGTAAGCGGTGAGCGAAGCCGGACCAAAGTCACTGCCACGCAAAGCGTGGTGGGAAGACCCGGCCAAGCGTTGACCTGCAAGTCAGGAGACCTGCCGAGGTGATCACCCTGTCCGAACGCGGGGCGCGTATTGGGCAACGGACCTTCCGTAGCGGTGGCATTTCACCGGCTGCGCATTCAAATCCTTCGCAGTCAATTTACATGGTCGTTCGCGCCACAGAGCGCATGGAAGGACAAAGATATGAAGCATCTTGCAAAGGCAGCACTTGCCACCTCTGCTGTAACTCTCGGGACACCGGCATTTGCCGAAGACGTGACCGATTTGGACACAATCGTTATTTCCGGCAGCCTGACGCCGCTGCCACAAAGCCGTACCGCCGCCACTGTTGATATCCTCGAAGAGGACGCGCTTGAGGATGATACCAGGCCGCTATCGCAGACACTGTCGCGGCTGCCCGGGGTGAGTTTCAGTCAGTCCGGTCCGCTTGGCACCAATAGCAGCCTGTCGATTCGGGGCCTGCCAGCCCGCTATATCGGGGTGCGGATTGACGGGATCGATGTGTCGGATGCGTCGAGCACCCAGACCCAGTTCAATTTCGGCGGGCTGGCCGGTGTCGGTGTCGGACGGGTCGAAGTGCTAAAGGGATCACAATCGGCATTGTATGGGTCCGAAGCCGTGGGGGGTGTCGTCGATATCACCTCGTCCCGGCCACGCAAAATGGGTTTCTCGGCCGTGGCCAAGACCGAAATTGGCAGTTATGACACCTATTCCGGGTCACTCATGCTGGGATACATGGACGACAACGGTGAAGTGGCGCTGAACTATGCGCGGGTGAAAAGTGACGGCTTTTCGGCCCTCAGCAGCGATACCGAAGCCGACGGGATGGATCAGACCCAACTGAACCTGACGCTGCGCTATGCGCTGAGCGATACGGTCACGGTTGGGGGGGCGGTTCTGTACCGTGATCTTTCTTATGATTTCGACAACAATGCCTTCGACCCCAGCGGAGCCGGGACAACAACGCAGCGCGGTGCCCGTGTCTTTGCCGACGTGGTGACAGGGGCCGTGACTCATACGCTGAGCTATAGCAGGTTCGAATCCGAGCGCGATATCGTCACCTCGACCTACACCAGCGCGTTTGACAGCGAACGCAATCAGATTGGCTATCTTGCCAATGCTGAACTGGGCGGGGCGACGCTGGTCTTTGGGCTGGACCGGACCGAAGAAACCTACAAAACCATCGGCAGTGCCGAGACGCGCTCGGCCTTTGCCGAGGTGTTGTTGCAGCCCGGCGATTTTGATTTGTCGCTGGCCGCGCGTTATGACGACCATTCGCTTTTTGGCGGGCATTGGAGCGGGCGTATGGGTGCGGTCTGGCATGTGGGGGCATCGACCAACCTGCGCGCGTTGGTGTCCACCGGGTTCCGCGCCCCGTCGCTTAACGAACTATACGGTCCGTTTGGCGGCAACCCCGCGTTGAACCCGGAAAAGAGTCGCAGTGCCGAACTTGGTATCGAGCATCAACTGGGCGCGAACGGGTCGCTGCGCGGCACGCTGTTTTACTCCGAGGTCGACGACCTGATCCAATATTTCGATCCCGATGGCTGGCTTGGGCCGCTTCCGGGCGGATATACCCAACGGCCGGGTACAACCGTGAGCAAGGGGATCGAACTTTCGGGTCGCTATGCGCTGTCGGATCGCTACGAGCTTTACGGAAACTACACCTATACCGATGTCAGGAACGCCGGTACCCGGCTGGCTCAGGTTCCGATGCATTCGGCGGTTCTGGGTCTGGACGCCCGGATTTCGCCGCGGCTGTCGGGCAATATCGAACTGCAACACGTTGCCAATGTGCTGCCCAGTGCCTTTGCTCCGGCGGCCAACAAGGTGGGTGATCACACATTGCTGAATGTCGGCTTGGATCTGGAGCTCACCGACAACGCCAAGGCCTACCTTCGGATCGAGAACCTCACCGACGAGGATTACGAGACAGTGGGCGGCTACAATCAGCCGGGCCGGTCCGTGTATTTCGGGCTTCGTGGTGAGTTTTAAGCGCATCGCTTTTGCCGCCGCGGTTTCTTTTGGGATCGCGGCGGATTTGGCGGTGGCAGAGGACGCCACGGGGCCGCCGCCACGGCGTGTGGTGTCGATGAACCTGTGTACCGATCAGCTTGCGATGTTGCTTGCCGGGCCGGGACAGCTTCATTCCGTGTCGCATATTGCGCTGGACCCACGGAGCTCGGCGATGACGAAAGAAGCCGCAGGCTATGTTATCAACCATGGACTGGCGGAAGAGATTTATCTGATGCAGCCTGATCTGGTGCTTGCTGGGGCCTATTCGGGGCAGGCCACGGTGCGCCTGTTGCGGAGGTTGGGCATTCCGGTTGTGCGCTTCCAGCCGGCCAATTCGCTGGAGGATGTCGGGGAACGGATCGAGCAGATGGGCGCGGCGTTGCACCAGATTGGCAAGGCGCAGACCATGCGGGCCGATTTTGAAGCGCGGCTTGCGGATTTTGGCGCGGAAACAGGGCGCAATCCACGCGCAATACTCTACTATGCCAACGGCTATTCGGCAGGTGATGCCACGCTGGCCGGGCGCATCCTTTTGGCCGCCGGGTTCGCCAATGCCGCCGGGGAAACCGGGCTTGCCGCGTTGCGCAAACTGCCGCTTGAGGTTCTGGCGATGGCCAACCCGGACATTGTGATCACCGCGCGCCGCTACCCGGGCACGTCGCGGTCCGAACAGATTCTGGATCATCCGGTGGTACAGGCCCTGCGCGAAAACCGGCGTGGTGCTGTTATGAGTGATCAGGACTGGGTCTGTGGCACACCCTATGTGCTGCGCGCCATCGAAACCCTGTCCACGGCCCGGCGGGCTCTGACGGGAGAGCGGTGATGAGGCGTTTGGCGATCGTGATGGTTGTGTTGGTGGCCGCGCTGTTTCTGGCGTCGTTGCTGATCGGGCCTGCGGGTTTTGGTATGCAACAAAGCCTTGCGGCGCTGATTGGCGGAGACGGCGGGCCGATCACGCTTGTCATGCGTGAAATCCGGCTGCCGCGGGCGCTGTTGGCGATGATGATCGGTGCCAGCCTGGGGCTTGCCGGGGCCGCAATGCAGGGCTATCTGCGCAATCCGCTGGCCGAGCCGGGATTGATCGGGGTGTCGGGTACGGCCGCGCTGGGCGCGGTCCTTGCACTGCATACCGGCCTTGCGGGCGCGTTTGCGATGGGTCTGCCTTTAGCCGCGCTTGCCGGGGCGCTGTTGGGCGTGGTGATGGTGATGCTTCTGGCCGGACCGCGCGGTACGTCGCTGACCTTGATCCTGGCCGGGATCGCGGTGTCGGCGCTGGCGGCGGCGCTGACCTCGCTGGTGCTGAACCTGTCGCCCAATCCCTTTGCCGCCAACGAGATCGTGTTCTGGATGATGGGATCGTTGGCGGACCGGTCGATGACCCATGTCTGGCTGGCGCTGCCCTTCATGATCCTGGGCTGGGTTCTGCTGGCCACACTGGGACGGGGGCTTGATGCGCTGACGCTGGGCGAGGATGTGGCACAGGCTATGGGCATCCATATCAACCGTCTGCGATTGCAGCTGGTCATCGGGACGGCCTGTGTCGTGGGGGCGGGAACTGCGGTGGCGGGGGCCATCGGGTTTGTCGGTCTGGTCGTGCCGCATATTCTGCGTCCGCTGGTGGGCGCGCATCCGTCGCGGTTGCTCTGGGCGTCGGGTCTTGGCGGGGCGGCGTTGCTGTTGTGCGCAGACATCGCTGTCCGGATCATCCTGCCCGCGCGCGATCTGAAACTTGGGGTTCTGACAGCCCTGATCGGGGCACCGCTGTTCCTGCATCTGATCCTGAAACTGCGCAAGGAGCGGATATGAGTCTTTTAAGCGTCTCGAACATCTCTGTTGCGCTGCGCGGGCGCGATGTGTTCCGCGATGTGTCGTTTGACATAGGTGCGGGCGAGTTTGTCGGGCTGGTCGGACCCAACGGCGCGGGCAAAACCACGCTGATGCGCGCGGTGCTTGGCCTGTTGCCTTTCGCGGGGCAAAGCAGCCTGGCCGATCTTCCCGATCCGGACCGGGCCAGACTGGCCGCGTGGATGCCGCAAGCGCGCGAGATTGCATGGCCGGTGACGGTGGAAACCGTGGTGATGCTGGGACGCACCCCGCATATGGGATCGTTGCGTAATCCGACGTCCGAGGATCGCGCCAAAGTTGACGCCGCGCTGGACCGTATGGAGCTGAGCCACATGCGCCACCGCGCCGCCACGCAACTGTCAGGGGGCGAGCAGGCGCGGGTTCTGATTGCGCGGGCGCTGGCACAGGGCGGACCGCTGCTGATTGCGGATGAGCCCATTGCCGGGCTTGATCCGGCCCATCAGATTGCGACGATGGAGACCTTCGCATCGCTTGCGCAACAGGGGAAATCCCTGCTTGTTTCGCTGCACGATCTGGGGCTGGCCGTGCGCCATTGCACCCGCCTGATCCTGTTGGGCGATGGCGGGGTGGTCGCCGACGGTGCCCCGGACGAGGTGTTGACTCCCGCGCGACTGGCGCAGGTTTTCGGCATCACAGCCTGGTATCAGACAACCGATCAGGGGCCGGTCTTTCAACCGCTGGAGGTGATCCGATGAGACGCGTGACCTTGGAGCGGCCCTGGCTTGAACTAGACCTCGGCACCGAGAGTCAGGTGTTGAGCTGGGCGGTGAATCGTCCCGGTCTGGTGCAGGCGCGGCGCATCCTGTGGCGCGAGGTGCGCGATGCCGATCTGCCCCCCGATCTGGATGTTGACGCCTGGTTGGCCGATGAACTGCGCGCGCGGAATGCGGAGGATGCGGTCACCTTCCTGACCTCGCGCGATATCAACTGTTTCACGGAAAAAACGGCTGTCATCGGCGACATTCGCGCCCATGCCGTGGCCACGGTCGGGTTCTCCAACGCCGAGCGGGTCGGGCATCGGGTGGACCGCAGCGGCAAGGATTGGGGCACGATCAATGTGGCCCTGCAACTCAACGCTGGATTGACGGTGCCGGCGTTGCTGGAAACCATGAGCGTCGCCGTACAGGCCCGTACCGCAGCGGTGATGGATGCGCAGTTGCACCTGCCGCCGGGGATCGCCACCGGCACCGGAACCGATTGCGTGGCTGTCGCCTCTCGGGTGGGAGGCATCCGGTATTGCGGGCTGCACACCGATATCGGGGAAACCGTCGGCCGTGCCGTCTATGACGCCGTTCTGGACGGGGCGCGGCAATGGAAGTCCACCAACCTGAGCGCCGAAACGACCTCTGCGACCAACAGTGACGAGCAAGACGATAAAGCGTTTCCGCATTACGTTGACTCAGCATGATGTGGAAACGCCGCGCAACATATCAGGCGTGTGAGCGTTTCCAGCTATTGCTGTGATCCAACAATAACCGGACACGCTTTGGGCTGGATGGGTTTGTTTGAATGCCCGGTCATGGGAGTTGGCGGTTCAAAACCTGATTGGTTTGCCCGGCTTTCACCGACCCGATTCTTTTTCAGTTTTCATTTGCAAAGAAGGATGGGACGAAGGCGTGGGGTACTGAAAATTACGATTGATTTTCAGTTTCTTAACTGTGATTTGTGCCATTTGCGCGCGGGGTAAGCTGTAGGCTTGCAATGTCGGCTTTTTTGGCCAAAATGCCGGGAAGTAACCGAAAGGGCCGATATCGTGATTATTTGCAGCTGTCAGAACATCTCGGACCGTGACATCCATGCCGCTATCGACTGGATGCGGACCGCCGATGAAAGCACGATTATCACACCTGGAAAGATATACCACGCATTGGGAAAAACGCCCGACTGCGGCGGTTGCATGAAACTCTTCGTCGCCTCCATGCGGAAAAATACCAAGCTGGAAGTGCCGTTCGAGCTACGTGGATTAAAGACACCAGCCAAAAGGAGACAAGTTTATGAAGGGCGACAAGAAGGTCATTGAATACCTCAACAAGGCATTGCGGGTCGAACTGACCGCAGTGAGCCAGTTCTGGCTGCACTATCGGCTTCAACAGGATTGGGGCTATGGCAAGCTTGCCAAAAAGATGCGCGAAGAATCCATCGAAGAGATGGAGCATGCCGACAAGCTGATCGACCGGATCATATTCCTGGAGGGTCATCCCAACCTGCAAACGCTTGACCCGTTGCGGATTGGCGAAAACGTCCGAGAGACGCTGACCTGTGATCTGGATGCCGAGATGGAAGCGGTGGCGCTTTACAATGAAGCGCGCAAATACTGCTCTGATGTTGGCGATTACGCCTCCATGCATCTGTTCGAAGAACTGATCCTGGACGAGCAGGGCCACATTGATTTCCTTGAAACCCAGATCGGGCTTCTGGATGAGATTGGGGCGCAAAACTATGGCCAGCTCAACGCTACTTGTGCCGATGAAGCGGAGTAATCTCTAGGCGGTGTTTTTAAACCAGAGACCGATTGAAAAGGGGCGCCCCATGCGGGGCGCCCAAGTTGTTTTCGCATGACTGAAAACTCTGCTCAGAAGGTTTTTGCTATTGTAAACTTGATTGTGCGGCCGGGGGCCTGTTTTGTTGCCAGGTGCGGACGGTAGTCGAGATCGAACAGGTTCTCGACCCCAATGCGCAGCTCAGCCCCTTCCAGAACACCCTGTTGCGGACGGTAGGTTGCACGCAGGTTGTGGGTGATGTGGGAATCGCTCGGGCTGGATGATCGGGTCATCTTGCGGTTGGCAACAACTTCCCAGCTAAGATCGAACTCCTCGTCCCATTTCTTGCCCACAGTCAGGCGAACCTGGTCCGCGGGTGTACCGGCCCAGAAATCCGATGCCGCGCCGGGGGTGGTGTTGTAGCCACGTTGGATATTGGCGTTCAAATCGGTGTAGAAACCATTGGACAGGCTGTAAGCCGCTTCCAGTTCAAGCCCCTTCATCTCGGCATCGGTGACACCGGAATAGGATGTGATGTCCCAGATTTTGGTTTTGTATGCGTTGAACTTGAATGACAGGTCGTCGCCGGGGGTGAACACATCGAGATTGTCATAGGAGAATCCCAATTCGATCGTGCTTGCCTTTTCGCTTTGCGTCATCAACGCTGGGTTCCCCGTATCGTCGATGATCGGCATGCCTTCTGTATATGCCGCAGAACCAAAGATCGCGAAACCGTTGTCGAATTTGTAGTGAGCGGAAATACCGCCCATTACCGCGTCGTTTGACCAAGACGACGATCCGTCGGCGTTTTCGATGTCCTGTTTGACAAGGCGAATGGCCGGGCTGAAGGTGAAACGCTCGCCGATTTTCATGTCATCCACAACGAACAGGGCGATCTGATTGTCCAACCCCCCGGGGGCGGCGTTCTGGTCAATGCGGTCATTACGCTCTTTGCGCTTGAATTCGATCCCCGCGCGCAGGTTGTGGCTGACGTTCCCCGTGTCGAAAATCGCGGTGTTCTTGACCGTGAAGGTGGTGATTTCGTCCCGGATATCGGCGCAGACCACACCAAAGAACGGGTTGGCACAGAAGGCGGCATAGGGGGTCGCCCCCTGAAGTGCCGAGGTGCCATCGAGATACGTGTTCTGGATGTTCTGATCCGAGTAGCTCAGGGACACGTCGACGTCGATCAGATCATTGTCGGCCGGATTGTAGTTATAGGCCAGCGTTGCGGCACGTGTGTGAATGTCACGATCAACATTGCCGAAAAAGTCGGTGGTGGCCGATCGATCATTATAGGGTACGTCGTTTTGGTCGGACTGGGTGTCCGCGATCGAAAATGTCAGCGAGTGATCGCCATTTCCAAAGGTTTTGCGGGCCTTGATGTTCCAGCTCGGGTTGCCAAAGGCCGAATTGCCGATAACCGCACCGGCTCCGTCCACCTGATCCTCTTGCGTGGAATAGGTGTAGTTGCCAAGAACCTCGAAATCTTCGGTGGGCTGCCAGGCCATGATGGTTGAACTGCTGACGCCATCGCCATTGGTCGAAAACTGCAAGGTCTGGCGCAGCTTGAAGCCCGGAACACCGCCGGTAAAATCAGACGCGTCCTTGGTTTCAAGCCGGACCATCCCGCCGATTGCGCCTGCCCCATATTCGAATGTCCCCGCCATGCCCCGAATGACAGTGACTTCTTTATAGAGCTGTGGATCGGTATAAAGCTGGGTTCCGATGCGATAGATTTCTTCGCCCCCGACATTGGCTCCATCCACCTGGATCAACACCTTTTGGTCGCTGCCAAAGGTGGCATTGGACCCGAAACCGCGAATGTTGATTCCCGATCCTTGCGGGGTTGTGCCGTTGATCAGCGTGACACCGGGCACAGAATCGACCAATTCCCCGATTGTTCCGGCCTGGCGGTCGTCCATTTCCGTTTGGTCGACGGTGGTTTGCAATGTCGCGGTGTCTGTGGCGATCTCGCGTTTGCTTTTCCCAAGCGTCACCGCGTCAAGGTCGGTTACGGCCTCTTGTGCTGTTGCCGGTATGGCCCAAAGTGCGGCGGCACCCATCATCAGGGCCGCCTTGGCGGAGTATTTCGCGCGCATTTCTTTCCCTTTCCATTCCTTACGAATTCCGGGCTGGCGAGATGCTGGCTGTGTCATAGTTTTTTTTGATCCCTAAAGTGGGAGACTTGCGCTCGCTAATTAACTTGAGTATTTTTGTCAATAATGAAGATCGCACAGTGATCACGGTGCACCAGCAATTGTGGCTCTCCTGCCTCAAGTCTGGCGCGCCTTTGGAATACCGATGAAAAGGAGAGCCGAATTGGCCGAAGTAACCGCTATGTCTGTGTCTGAAATCAAGACAGCAAGGGCCGAGAACCCCAAGATGCGCGACCGGGATCTGGCCGACAGTCTGGGCATTTCCGAGGCGCAACTGGTCGCTGCGGATGTCGGTGAGACGGTGACGAGAATCACTGCTGACATGGATCGTCTGATGCCTGCGCTTGGTCGGTTTGGTGAGGTCATGGCGCTGACGCGCAACGAAAGCTGCGTGATCGAAAAGGTGGGGGTATATGACAAATATACCTCCGGGACGCATGCCTCGATGGTTGTCAATGGCCAGATCGACCTGCGGATGTTCCCCAAGCACTGGGTTTACGGTTTCGCAATCGAGCAGGAGACCGAGCGCGGTCCGCGCCGCACGATTCAGGTGTTTGATGCCGCCGGTGATGCGGTTCACAAGGTGTTCCTTCGGGAGGCATCGAATATCGAAGAATGGTCGGCAGTTGTGCGCGATCTGAAGATTGAAGATCAGTCCAACACGCTGGAGGTTGAGGCGCGCAAGCCCACCGAACCGGCCAGGGGCGATGCGGACAAGGCTGAAAAGCTGCGCGAGGAATGGGAGCAGATGACTGATACCCATCAGTTCCTGATCATGACACGGCGGATGAAGATGAACCGCCTTGGTGCCTATCGCATTGCGGGTGAACCCTATGCAAGGCGCCTCGAAAACAGCGTGATCCAAGAGCTTCTTTACAAGGCTGCTGAGACCGCGATTCCCATCATGGTGTTTGTCGGCAACATGGGGTGTATCGAAATCCACACCGGACCGGTTGAAAGGATCGTCGAGATGGGGCCGTGGATCAATGTTCTTGATCCTGGCTTTGATCTGCACCTGCGCAAAGATCACATTGCCGAGGTGTACGCCGTGACCAAATCCACCCGCGCCGGAGATGCGATTTCAGTTGAAGCCTTTGATGCCGATGGCGGATTGATCGCTCAATTCTTCGGTGTTTTGCGCGGAGAGGACGCCGCGCGGGGCTGGAACGAAATGGTTGCCGGTTTCGAAACCCGGGAAGAGGCGGTGTTGACATGAAAACCCCAGTTTCATTCTTTTGGGCGCGGGCCGGTCTGGGCCTGTTGATGTCCATTATTTTCCTTGCCTCTGCACAGGTGGGGCAGGCCGACCAGCCCGCCAATCGCATTGTTTCAGTTGGCGGCGCGGTGACCGAAATCATCTACGCCCTTGGTGAAGAAGATCGGCTTGTCGGGCGCGACACCACGTCGAATTTCCCGGCTGCGGCGCTGGAACTGCCAGATGTCGGATATATCCGCCGCCTTTCTCCCGAGGGTATTTTGTCGGTCAATCCCGACATGCTGATCGCCGAACAGGGGGCCGGCCCGGTCGAAGCCGTGCAGCTTTTGCGCGAAGCCGCCATACCGCTGATCGAGATCCCGGAAGGATATACGGCGGATGCTGTTACAAACAAAATCACGGCTGTGGCCGACGTGTTGGGCGTTCCCGAAAAGGGGGCGGTGCTTGCCGAACAGGTGCGCTCGGAACTTGAAGCCGCGGCGGCGATGACCGAAGACATGCGCGAAAAACGGGTGCTGTTCATTCTGACCATGGCCGGAGGGCGCGTCATGGTCGGCGGTCAGAACACGGCAGCACAGGGAATTATCGAGCTGGCCGGGGCCTCAAATGCGGCGACCGGGTTTGAAGGTTACAAACCCATGACCGACGAAGCCATTATCGAAAGCCGGGCAGACGTGATCCTGTTGATGGATCGCGGGGACAATCGTGGCGTTACCGACGAACAACTGTTCTCTCACCCGGCCATTTCCGGAACACCTGCGGGGCAGACCCGAACGGTGATCCGGATGGATGGCATGAAGATGCTGGGGTTTTCGGTGCGCACCGCCGAGGCAATCACCGAACTGTCCCGGGCGCTGAAAGAGACGGGACGCTGACGCGACATGAGCATCCTTACCCAAGACATCGCCGGCACGGTGCTGCCCGGCGACCGAAGCCACAAGGCACGGGCGCTGGCCCTGTTTCTTCTGGTGGTGCTGTTCCTCGCCGTGTTGCTTAGCCTTGGCGTCGGGGCCACGAGTGTATCGTTGTGGGACGTTGCGCGTAGCGTGACGTCGGCACAGGATCTGACCCTTCGGGATCAAATCGTGCTTTACGACATCCGGATGCCGCGCACGGCGATGGGTGTTCTTGTTGGTGCGGCGCTGGCCGTGTCCGGCGCGGTGATGCAGGGGCTGTTTCGCAACCCCCTTGCCGATCCCGGGCTGGTCGGGGTCAGCGCCGGTGCAGGGTTGGGGGCTATCGGGGCAATCGTGTTGGGGGGGATGCTTCCTGCGGCGATTTCTGGCGTTTTGGGGTATTACATGGTGCCGGTTGCGGCTTTTGTTGGTGCGTGGTGCTCGACAATGATCCTTTATCGCATTTCAACCCGTCGGGGCCGCACCTCGGTTGCGACCATGCTTCTGGCGGGGATTGCGCTTGGCGCGTTGACCGGGGCGATTTCAGGTGCGCTGACCTATATTGCCAATGACGCGGAACTCAGAACCCTGACCTTCTGGAGCATGGGGTCCATCGGTGGGGCGACTTGGGCCAAGGTTCTGGCGGCGGCACCGCTGATCATTATTGCGCTGGCTGTCTCGCCCTTTCTGGCGCGCGGGCTGAACGGGTTGGCCTTGGGTGAGGCCGCAGCCTCGCATATCGGTATTCCGGTTCAGAGATTGAAAAACACCGCGATTCTGATGGTTGCAGGGGCCACCGGTGCCGCGGTTGCCGTCAGCGGCGGCATCGGATTCGTGGGTATCGTGGTGCCGCACCTGCTGCGCCTGATCGTGGGGCCGGATCACAAATATCTGTTGTTGAATTCCGCGCTGCTGGGCGCTTCGATTCTGCTTTGCGCGGACGTGATCAGCCGGGTAGTCATCGCTCCGGCCGAGCTTCCTATCGGGATCATCACCGCCACGCTGGGTGGGCCATTCTTCCTTTGGATCCTGCTGCGGCAACGCGGCCTGTTGGACATGTAACGTAATGCTAAGCGCAGAACACATCACGGTTTCATATGGGGCACGCGAGATCCTGCATGCGGTCGGATTCACCGCACAGGCCGGTGAGGTCACCGCAATTGTCGGACCCAACGGATCGGGCAAAACCACGCTATTGCGGGCCCTGACCGGCGAGGCCGAGTTTGACGGCAGGGTCATGTTGAACGGTCATGACATCACCCGGGTCAAACCCTGGGAGCTGGCCGCGATCCGGGCTGTGTTGCCACAGGCGACGCCGCTGGCCTTTCCCTTCACCGTGGTCGAAGTGGTTCGACTGGGGCTGAGCCGTGGCCTGGCCGCCGGAACCGATGGGCTGATCCGCCAGGCGCTGTTGCGGGTCGGATTAGACGGATTTGAAGGCCGGTTCTATCAGGAGCTTTCGGGGGGCGAACAACAGCGCGTGCAACTGGCCCGGGTGTTGGCCCAGGTTTGGAATGCTGTCGAAGATGGCGAACCGCGCTGGCTGTTCCTGGATGAACCGGTTTCGGCGCTCGACATTGGTCACCAGCTTCAGGTGATGCAGATCGCCCGGGACTATGCCAATGCCGGGGGGGGCGTGGTGGCGGTGATGCACGATCTGAACCTGACGTCGATGTTTTCCAACAGCGTGGCATTGATTGCCGAGGGCCATGTTCTGAGTCAGGGCGCGCCCGATCTGGTATTGCGCAACGACTTGCTGAGCCGGGCGTATCGCTGTGACGTGCGGGTCAATGCGGCCCCGTCAACGGGCACGTTTATTCTGCCCCATGCGGCCGGGCTGGTGGCGGTGTGACATGACTGAGCTGATGGCCATACCGATCCTCCTGTCGCCCAACATCGCCGAAACGCGCGAATATGCCCTGTCGCTGGGGTTTCATGTGTCCGTGTGGGACGGCTATGCGATTCTGTGCGGCTATGGTATCGAGTTGCATTATGCGCTTACCGCGCGTCCTGATGTTTGTAGCGAGACGAGTTGCTACATTCGCGGCGGCGGTATTCTTGAACTGCACAAGGCACTGTCGGCGCGAGGTGCGGAGCGTCTGACCGACATATACAGCCGCCCTTGGGGCATGACCGAATTTTATTTGCACGACCCCCACGGTAACCTGCTCAAGTTTGGCATGAGCACAGATGAATTGCCCGATGGGCACAGTTTTCCGGAGAGATGACCATGGATTTTCTTGCGCGTTGGGGTGAGGTTCAGGATTTTCTGATCAAGGGTGGCCCTGCGATCTGGGCGATTGCGGCGCTGTCGGTGCTGACCCTTGCGCTGATCCTGTGGAAGGTCTGGCGACTTGTGCTGATGGGGGCCTGGGCCGGGCGGCGGACGGAAGCGGCCGTGCGCCAATGGGAAGGCGGCGACCCCACCGGTGCGCGGAACCTGATTGCAAAGCGCCGATCTCTGCGCGCGGTGGTGGTGCGCACGGCGATGGATGCCCGCACCAACCCCGAGTTTGACGACAGCGAAGTCCGCGAAGAAATTCAGCGCGTGGCCAAGAACCAACTGGCGCGTGCGCGGACCGGCCTCAGGGCGCTGGATCTGATCGCAACGATCGCGCCACTGCTGGGCCTGTTGGGCACCGTGCTGGGCATGATTTCCGCGTTCCAGACGTTGCAGGAGGCTGGGTCGCGTGCCGATCCCGCGGCGCTGGCCGGTGGGATTTGGGAGGCGCTGCTGACCACCGCCGCAGGCATGGCGGTGGCGATTCCCGCCGGTGTCGCACTGGCGTGGTTTGAAAGCGTGGCGGACCGGGCACAGGCCGACATGGAGGATGCCATCACCCGCGTGTTGATCCGCAAGCCAAAGCCGGTGCCCGCCGCAATGCCCGCCGCCGCAGAATAACCCCATGCAACTCGGCCCCGCTCCAACCCGTCGTAAGCCCAGCCTGACCCCGATGATCGATGTGGTCTTTCTGTTGCTGGTGTTTTTCATGCTGGCCTCACGCTTTGGCCAGGACGTGGTCATCGACCTGCCGATCAGCACCGCCTCGGATAAACCCTATCAGGGGCCACCGCGGCTGATCGATATATTGCCGGAAGGCGTGCGGTTGAATGGCATCGACAAGCCAATGGAGGAGCTTTTGCCGGAACTGGGCAGCATGATGTTGTCCCATAGTGATGCCATCATCCTGCGCGCCCGTGACAAGGCCGACCTACAGCGGGTGGTCGAGGTGATGGAGGCCCTTGGCAAGGCCGGTTACGATTCCCTGATCTTGGTGGAGTAAGCAGAATGGACCTGCCCCAAGCCACAAAGCGCGACCGGCGCGAAGGCGTTGTACCCATGATCAACGTCGTTTTCCTGCTGCTGATCTTCTTCCTGATGACGGCGCAGATCGCGCCGCCCGAACCGTTCGAGGTTAACCCACCGGACTCCAGCGCCGAAGCTCCGGCGGATGGTAAACGCATCCTCTATATCTCGGCCAGCGGCGAATTGGCCATGGGGGATTTGCGCGGTGATGCCGTGCTGTCGGGGTTGTCCGACCTTGGCACGGATGAGGCCCTGATGATCCGCGCCGACAAGGCGGTCGAAGCCAGCCTTATTGCAACCCTTCTGCCCAGGCTGGCCGCCCATGGGGTGCGCCGGGTCAAGCTGGTTTCGGTGGCGAGGTAGGTCATGCGTACGTTCTTTGAACTCTCCGGTTTCGTCGCAATCGCCCTTGTCGCTCATATCGCGGTCTGGTCGCCGCGTCAGACCGCTGGCCTTGAGGGGGCTGGGGCACAGGGTGACGCGATCCTGTCGATCAAGGCTTCTACGGCCAGTGTCGCGACTATGGTCGAGACCTGGGACACCCCCCCGGACCTGGATGTCGTGACCGACGTGGTGATGACGGAACCCGAACTGGCCGAACTGACGCCCCCGGATATTCAGACATTTGAGGCGGACCCTGTTGCCCGGCCCGATGCATCCGCTCTGGAAACGCTTGCGGATCCGCACAGCCCCGACACTCCCGAATACCAGAAACGAGCGCCGGAAAAGCTTACCCGGTCGCCGGAAATGTCGGCTGGGCTTGCCCTGCCGGATATGGCGGTCGCCCCGTCGGCCCCCGCACTGCCGTCTAACCGCTCTGTGACCCCGAACAAGCCCGCCTTGTCAATGGCCCCCCCCCCGGAGGCCCAGCCGCAAGTCTCGGTTGATCCACCGCCGCGCTCCAAGGTCAAGAAAAAACCGAAGCTCAAGCCCAAACCGAAACAGAAGGCCAAACCCAAACCAAAGACCACTTCGAAACAGGCAAAACGCAAACAGACGGCACCGAAAAAGGCGTCTAAGTCACAGAAAAAGAAATCCACCAAGTCCTCGATCGGGTCCAGCGGTCGGGTCGCCAAGGGCACCGGCGGCGGTGTCGCCAAGGGTAACAACAAAAAATCCCGGGCGGCCACGGTTTCGAAGTCACAAAAACGCTCGCTTTTGGCCAAATGGGGCGGTCAGATCCGTGCCCGCATCGCCCGCCGCGCCCCGCGCGGAGTTGGGCGCGGCACCGCCGTGGTGACGATCACGGTATCCGGCAGCGGTTCCTTGCTCGGCGTGCGGTTGTCCAAGTCTTCGGGCAACGCCAAGCTTGACAAACTGGCCCTTGCCGCCGTTCGCAACGCGGGCCGCTTCCCGGCCGCGCCCAAAAAGCTTGGCATCCGCAAGCACACCTTCCGTTTGCCCGTCAAGGCACGATAAACCGCCTCGCGCGACATGCCGGGCAATGGATCAAGGGTATCCGAATGAGCCGATCCCGGCTGGCCCAGGCGGTGTTCGAGGCCAATGCGGATTTTTTGGCTGGTTGCGTGCTGCCGGATCTGTGCGCGGCGGCCGTGGCGATCACGACGAGGATCCGGGAAGCGACGAGGGACCAGGATGGGGCACCTGCATCGCCTGGCTCATCGAGCGAGGACTCCCTTGCGGTGTGGTTTGTGCAAAACCACTGTAAAGACCTGAGACCCGGCTATGATTGCCTGCGCTGCTTGAGGGCTGCGCAGGCAATCATAGCTTCTAAATCAACGTCATTCCGAAGGTGTTACGGAACGGAATTTATCGCTCAGAAGGTGCGGGACCGGATTGCTGCCGTCGGCGCGAAGACGGCTTATATAGAACCGGGATCACCTTGGGAGAACGGCTATTGCGAAAGCTTCAACGCTCGGTTCCGCCCCTTTCGGCAGATTTGCTTTGCAAATCGCCTGGCGGGCAACGGATGAGCTTCTGAATGGTGAGCTGTTCTACAGCCTGCGGGAGGCGCAAATCCTCATCGAGCAATGGCGCGTTCATTACAATACGGTCAGGTCGCATAGCTCTTTGGGCTATCGTCCGCCTGCGCCAGAAAGCATCGTCCCGATGAACCAGAGGCCGACAATGCACTAACAATAAAACCGGACCACCCGATGAGGGTGGACCTGTCACGTTTTTGTGCCGCCCCAAGTGCTCGTTTAAGCCACTTTCCGCTCGAATGCGACAGGGCTTTTCCAGCCCAAGGCAGAGTGCATTC
>PDRZ01000035.1 GCA_002747035.1 Rhodobacterales bacterium | reverse complement strand
TGCTTCGACACGTTGTGTGACGCCATCAAAACAGCCCTCAACGCGATCAGCCAACAAGAATGCGCAAACTACATCCAAAACGCAGCCTATAACTCAACCCGATCGGGAAAGACTCTAACAAATGTCTCACGGCTCTGGCGGCAGAATGGGGGAACATTATTCGAACATCCCTTTCCCTCGCCGCCGGGGCACGCTATCTTGCGCGTCATGAGCAGTTATGACGATGCCGACGCCTCTCTGGCGGCCACTTCCCTGTCCGCGCGTGCCATGGCTGCGCGGCCTATGCCTTATCTGGACGAACTGAACTCAGCCCAGCGGGACGCGGTCGAGGCGCTGGACGGTCCTGTCCTCATGCTTGCCGGGGCGGGGACAGGTAAGACCAAAGCGTTAACCACGCGGATCGTGCATCTTTTGAACATGGGCAAGGCGCGGCCCAATGGAATTCTGGCTGTGACCTTTACCAACAAGGCCGCGAAAGAGCTGAAGAACCGGGTGGGCCGGATGCTGGGCCAGCCGATCGAGGGGATGCCGTGGTTGGGCACCTTCCATGCGATTTGTGTCAAGCTGCTGCGCCGTCATGCCGAACTGGTGGGGCTGAAATCGAACTTCACCATTCTGGATACGGATGATCAGCTACGATTGCTCAAACAACTGATCACAGCGGCCAATATCGACGACAAACGCTGGCCCGCGCGGCAATTGGCGGGGATCATCGACCATTGGAAAAATCGTGCCTGGACCCCGGACAAGGTTCCGGCGGGCGAGGCGGGGGCGTATGACCATCGCGGCACCGAATTCTATGAACAATACCAAAACCGTCTGCGTGAGTTGAACGCAGTGGACTTCGGCGACCTGCTTCTGCATGTGGTCGAGATTTTTCAGCGTCACCCGGATGTGTTGGAGCAATATCAACGCTGGTTCCGCTACATTCTGGTGGACGAGTACCAAGACACCAATGTAGCTCAATACCTGTGGCTGCGCCTGCTGGCCGGGGGGCACAAAAATATCTGCTGCGTCGGGGATGATGATCAGTCGATCTATGGCTGGCGCGGGGCCGAGGTTGGTAACATCCTGCGGTTTGAAAAGGATTTTCCGGGGGCCAAGGTGGTGCGGCTGGAACAGAATTATCGCAGCACCCCCCATATTCTTGCCGCCGCCGGAGCGGTGATCCGGGGCAACGAAAACCGCCTTGGCAAAGAGCTTTGGACCGAAGCGGAAGACGGCGAAAAGGTTCGGTTGATCGGCCATTGGGACGGCGAGGAAGAGGCGCGCTGGATCGGGGAAGAAATCGAGGCGATGCAAGGTGGGACGCGGGGCATGGTGCCCCGGTCTCTGAACGATATGGCCATTCTGGTGCGCGCCTCGCACCAGATGCGGGCGTTTGAGGATCGGTTCCTGACTATCGGTCTGCCTTACCGCGTGATTGGCGGGCCGCGGTTTTATGAGCGGATGGAGATTCGCGATGCCATGGCCTATTTCCGGGTGGTGGTGTCGCCCGACGATGATCTGGCTTTTGAGCGGATCGTGAACATCCCCAAGCGCGGGCTGGGCGACGTGGCCCAGAAGAAAATCCGTGCCTGTGCCCGCGAAAACGGCGTGTCGATGGTACAGGGCGCGGCGATCCTGTTGGAAAACAAGGGGGTCGGCGGCAAGGGGGCCAAGGAGCTGGCGCTTCTGATCGACGGCATCCGCCGCTGGCATTCCGTTGTGGGATCGGTACGGGACACGGCGGCATCGTCCGCCAATCCGCAAACCTTTGGGGGGGCGGAGTATGACGCGGCCTATCAACAGAACGACGTTCTGGAAGATATCGTTGAACCCATGCCCAGCGGAGGCGCGCAGGCGTATGACCATGTTGCGCTGGCTGAAGTCATTTTGGATGAAACCGGCTATACTGCAATGTGGCAGAACCACAAGACGCCCGAGGCACCGGGGCGGCTGGAAAACCTCAAGGAATTGGTGAAAGCCCTGGAAGGGTTTGAAAATATTCAAGGTTTTCTAGAGCATGTCAGCCTTGTCATGGACAACAACTCGGAAGGCGAGGGCGAAAAAGTCAGCATCATGACCCTACATGCGGCCAAGGGGCTGGAATTTCCCGCCGTGTTCCTACCCGGGTGGGAAGACGGGTTGTTTCCGTCCCAGCGTTCGATGGATGAAAGCGGTCTCAAGGGGTTGGAGGAAGAGCGTCGGCTGGCCTATGTGGGGATCACCCGCGCCGAGGAAATCTGTACCATCTCCTTTGCCAGCAACCGGCGGGTGTTTGGGCAATGGCAGTCTTCCATGCCGTCGCGGTTTATTGATGAATTGCCGGGGGCGCATGTGGATGTGCTGACCTCGCCCGGCCTTTACGGCGGCGGGTTTGGCGCTGCTTCTCCGGGGGTGGGGAGCATCGAGGAGCGGGTGGCAAGGGCCGACGGGTATAATTCACCGGGATGGAAACGGATGCAGGCGCGCGGTGCACAGCGTCCGGCAGGCCAGCCGCAGGAAAGTCGTAGCAGCGTGATCGACTTGGAAGCGGTTAGCAGCCATATCCTTGGCGACCGGGTGTTTCACCAGAAATTCGGCTATGGCGAAGTGATCGGGATCGAAGGTGACAAGCTGGAGATTTCCTTTGACAAAGCAGGCGTGAAAAAGGTGGTGGCGCGCTTTGTATCCTCGCCGGATGATATTCCGTTTTAGACGGGAAAGCCCGGGGCCGGGATGGTGTGCCGTACCTTACGCGTCTGATCCAAAGGCGTGCCTTTCAGGCACACAGGATGTCTCGTCCTCGGCCTCCGGCCTGGTCCTCGGGATTGGCACGTTTGATCGGGTGTTTCGCACATAGACGCGCGGCGATAGCTGGGGTATCAGGCCGGGATCACTGTTGAAACGAGGTTTTTCATGTCATCCCATGGCGCTCCTATCCCGATGATATCCAAACCCTGTGCCGCGCTGACAGGGGTGGCCGAGGTTCCGGGGGATAAGTCGATTTCTCACCGGTCGCTGATTCTTGGGGCCATGTGCGTGGGCGAAACGGTTGTGACCGGGTTGCTGGAAGGTGAGGACGTGTTGGACACGGCCAAGGCCATGCGCGCCTTTGGGGCCGAGGTGACGCGGGATGACGATGGGACATGGTGCATTTACGGTGTGGGCGTGGGCGGGTTTGCAGAACCTGACGGTGTGATTGATTGCGGCAATTCCGGCACCGGGGTGCGGTTGATCATGGGGGCGATGGCGACGTCGCCGATCACCGCCACATTCACCGGGGATGCCAGCCTGAATTCCCGCCCCATGGCGCGGGTGACCGACCCCCTTGCGCTATTCGGCACCCGGTCCGTGGGGCGCGGAGGTGGGCGTTTGCCCATGACGCTTGTGGGCGCGACCGATCCTGTGCCCGTACGTTATACGGTGCCAGTGCCCTCTGCCCAAGTGAAATCCGCCGTGCTTCTGGCGGGGCTGAACGCGCCGGGCCAGACGGTTGTGATTGAAGAGGAAGCGACACGCGATCATACCGAGCGGATGCTGCAGGGATTCGGTGCCGAGGTTTCGGTAGAGGTGCGTGAAGAAGGTCGGGTGATCACCCTGACCGGACGGCCCGAGTTGACCCCTCAGGTGATTGCGGTTCCGCGTGATCCGTCCTCGGCGGCGTTTCCGGTCTGTGCTGCGCTGATTGTTCCGGGATCTGACGTGCTTGTGCCCGGGATCGGGTTGAACCCGACCCGTTCGGGCCTGTTCACAACTCTGCGCGAGATGGGCGCGGACCTAGTCTATGAAAACGAGCGGGTTGAAGGGGGCGAGCCGGTGGCCGATCTGCGTGCCCGCTATTCGCCCGACATGAAAGGCATCAAGGTCCCGTCGGCGCGGGCCGCGAGCATGATTGACGAATACCCGATCCTGTCCGTGGTGGCTGCCAATGCCACCGGGAACACGGTTATGCGCGGGGTCAAGGAACTCCGGGTCAAGGAAAGCGACCGGATCGCGGCCATGGCCGACGGGTTGCGGGCCAATGGTGTGGCGGTCGAGGATGGGCCGGATTGGTGGACTGTCACCGGCGCAGGGGCGGGCAACGTGCCGGGGGGCGCGGAATGCGCCACGCATCTGGATCATCGGATTGCCATGTCCTTCCTGTGCCTTGGCATGGCCGCCAAAGCTCCGGTTCGGGTGGATGATGGCGGGCCAGTGGCGACGTCCTTTCCGGTTTTCGAACCGCTCATGGCGCAGCTGGGTGCCGATATTCAGCGCGTGGGGTGATCCGGGCGGGTGCGTGCAACGCGTGCTAGCGCGTTTTCCTCCACACCCACTCCCCCAACCAGATAGTCCGCCACACTGCCGCCAGCGCGCTTGCGACGTGTCAGGATATCCACCACCTCACGCAAAACGACCCGCCGCCCCATGGGCGCGTAGCAACTGGATCGCTTGTTGATCCCTGGCCCGGCTGCTGCCTTTCTTTACGGCTTTCAACGTGGCCTCATCCGTGCCTTCCAGTCCCAACAGGAAAACTGGCGCGCAGCGCGGACAAAAGCCGCGCCACGACGGGATGCACTGATGTGGACCCGGAATGCCCGATCAGGATCGCCTCGGGGGCACACTCCCAAAGCGCGGCAATCATCTCGTTCACGTTCATTGGTCCGATATCGGCATTGACCAACTGCACGTCATGACTGACCTCCATCAGCGGCCCGCCAAGGCAAAACAACCCGAAAGGGGGTTCGAAAGGGGAAAGGTGTTCGCGCGGAACGCGGCTTCCGATGGCGGGATGAGGCGGGTGAAGCAGGGCGATTTTCATGCAGGGGTTCCTTTCGTTTCCCTGCCTTGCTACTCCGGTCCTGTGCAGAATTTCCGGAGAGCCTCATGAGTTTCGAAACAGAAAGCTTCACCATCGCCATTGACGGTCCCGCAGCGGCCGGAAAAGGCACGATTTCCAAGGCGGTGGCGGCGCATTTTGGGGTGGCGCACATGGATACCGGGCTGCTGTACCGCGCCGTGGGGCGCAAGACGCTGGATGGCACCGACCCGATTGATGCCGCGCGGACTCTGCTGGCCAAGGATCTTGCAGCCGGTGACCTGCGCACCCCCGATGTGGCCCAGGCGGCCAGCAAAGTGGCGGTCATCGCCGAAGTGCGCGCCGCCCTTGTGGACTTCCAACGTGCCTTTGCCGCCCGCGCCGGAGGGGCGGTTCTGGACGGGCGCGACATCGGCACGGTGATCTGTCCTGAAGCCCATGTGAAACTCTACGTGACCGCCAGTGCCGAGGTGCGTGCCGAACGGCGATACCTTGAATTGGTGGGCAAGGGTACGGATGTGACGCGGGATCAGGTTCTGGCAGATGTGAAAGAACGCGACGCGCGGGATATGGACCGCGCCGAGGCGCCGTTGAAACCGGCCTCTGACGCCGTAATCATCGACACGTCTGAGATGGATATTAACACCGCGATCGCGGCGGCAATCTCTGCGGTCGAGAAAGCAAGGTGAACGGGATGAAACAACGCAAGCTTGGCAAAAACGGTCCCTCCATCGGGGCCATCGGTTATGGGGCTATGTCCTTTTCGAATTTCTACGGGGCCACGACGGTTGAGGCGAGCCATGCGATCCTCGACGCCACCCGCGATCTTGGGGTGACCCATATCGACACGGCCAATGTCTATGGCATGGGCGGGTCCGAACAGGCGATTGGCAGCTACCTTGCCGCCAATCCCGGCGCGCGGGACGGCTTTGTCATCGCCACCAAGGCCGCGATCACCCGTGATGACGATGGCAACCGCCTGCACCGAAACGACCGCGCGCATCTTGAGGCGGAACTGGACAAAAGCCTTGCCAGGATGGGCGTGGATCATGTGGAGCTGTTCTATGTCCACCGGCGCGACCCGGATATGCCGATCGAAGAGGTGGCCGGGGTGCTGGCCGATCTCAGGGCCACGGGTAAAACTCGCGGGATCGGCTTTTCCGAAATAGCACCATCCTCGCTGCGCCGGGCGGCGGCGGTGACCCATGTGGACGCCGTGCAATCGGAATATTCGCTTTCGACCCGCAGCCCGGAAATGGGGCTGGTTCAAACCTGTGCCGAACTGGGTACGGCGCTGGTGGCGTTTTCACCGGTTGGGCGATCTTTGCTGACTGACACCCCGCTGAGCCCCGAGGCCGTGGACGAACTGCCCTTCCTTGCTGGCAATCCCCGGTTCCTGGCTCCGAACTACGCCGCCAATATCGCCGCCACGGATCGTTTGCGTGCGCTTGCGGCCCAGATGGGGGAACCCACGGCGGCGCTGGCCAATGCCTGGCTGTTGACCCGCGGCGATCACGTGATCCCGATTCCCGGCACCCGGTCTGTTGCACATTTTAAGGAATGTCTGCGCGGGGCAGACCTGAACCTCATGGCCGGGGATATTGCCCGCATCGAAACCGCGCTGCCCATCGGCTGGGCTCACGGCGACCGCTATAACGCGGCGCAATGGGTGGGGCCGGAACGCTATTGTTAACCTGGATCATCCTGAGCTCAGGGCCTTTGAACAGGATCGTCTTTTCAAAGGCAGCCCTGATCTGTATTTTCTGATATCCGGTTTTTATGTCGGGCTGTTTTTTGTAGTATACAGCATGGCTATACCAACATCGAAATCTGAGCGTCTTGTCGCAATCAACGAACGCTTTGCAAAACTTGAACAGGTCCTGGATGCCGTTCCTCCTGAGCGTGCCGATGAGGAAAGCATGGAAGGTCATGCGAAAGGTACAGAGATGAGCGCAAACAATTTTGTCTTCTAACTGCGTGGCTGGAATGAGCTTGTTATAAAATGGTTGGATCAGGATGACCGTGGCCAGGCCGTTGAATTTCCCGAGGCCGGGTACAAATGGAATGAACTTGGCGCTCTGGCACAAAATTCTATACGGATTACGCGGATCATAGCTTCGATGAAAACCGTCGCAGACTGGTACAGGCAATAGGCCGCTTGATATCAAAAATTTCAAAGCGCACTGACGAAGAGCTTTATGGCGCATCTTGGCACGGAAAGTGGACGAAGGGACGGATGATACAATTCAATTCATCGTCACCATATGAAAACGGCCAGAGGCCGGATACGCAATTGGCTGCGCTCAAAACCTTTCCCCCGGGCCGGTCAAAGCGTGCCGCCGATACCCTGAACGACGGGGCTGTGCCGGAATGCCTGCGAACAAATCCCCTGACGCAACCCCATGGTCGGGGCTTGTATAAACGGACGTTGTTGGGTATAGAGCGCTTGTCGACAAGGCGGGGCAACACGCAGGACGAAAAAGTAGAGCAGGGTCGGAAACTCCGGCCCTCTTTGTTTTGCGTCTCGTCTGACCAATGAAACCACCAAGACCGGCGGAGACAACCGCGCGGCCCGCAAAATGATTATAAAGGATTGAAACGCCACATGGCTAACGTATCGATGGAGGAATTCGAAGCCCTCCTTAATGAAAGCTTCGAAATGGACACGCCCCAGGAAGGGACCGTTGTCAAGGGCAAAGTCATCGCAATCGAAGCGGGGCAAGCCATTATCGACGTAGGTTACAAGATGGAAGGCCGCGTCGAACTCAAAGAATTCGCAAATCCCGGTGAAGCTCCTGAGATCGCTGTTGGCGACGAAGTGGAAGTCTTCCTGCGCTCGGCCGAAAACGCCCGTGGCGAAGCCGTCATTTCCTCTGGGCGGTGCCGTGGCCTTCCTGCCCGGCTCGCAGGTTGATGTGCGCCCCGTGCGCGATGCCGGCCCGCTGATGGGTCTGAAGCAGCCGTTCCAGATTCTGAAAATGGACCGCCGCCGTGGCAACATCGTTGTGTCGCGTCGCGCCATCCTGGAAGAATCGCGCGCCGAACAGCGTGCCGAAGTGATCGGCAACCTGACCGAAGGCCAGGCGGTTGACGGTGTGGTCAAAAACATCACCGAATACGGTGCGTTTGTTGATCTTGGTGGCGTTGACGGCCTGCTGCACGTCACCGACATGGCATGGCGTCGTGTGAACCACCCGTCCGAGATCCTGACCATCGGCGAAACCGTCAAGGTTCAGGTGATCAAGATCAACAAGGAAACCCACCGCATCAGCTTGGGCATGAAGCAACTGCAAGACGATCCGTGGGATCTAGTGGCTGCCAAGTACCCGCTGGAATCGGTTCACACCGGTCGCGTCACCAACATCACCGACTACGGTGCGTTCGTTGAGCTGGAGCCCGGCGTTGAAGGTCTGGTTCACGTCTCCGAAATGTCCTGGACCAAGAAGAACGTGCACCCCGGCAAGATCGTGTCGACTTCGCAGGAAGTCGAAGTCATGGTTCTGGAAATCGACTCGGCCAAACGCCGCGTTTCGCTGGGTCTCAAGCAAACCATGCGCAACCCGTGGGAAGTGTTCGCGGAAACCCATCCCGAGGGCACCGAAGTCGAAGGCGAAGTCAAGAACATCACCGAATTCGGTCTGTTCATCGGTCTCGAAGGTGACATCGACGGCATGGTTCACCTCTCCGATCTGTCTTGGGACGAGCGTGGCGAAGACGCGATCCAGAACTATCGCAAGGGTGACATCGTTCAGGCGGTTGTGTCCGAAGTCGATACCGACAAAGAGCGTATCTCGCTTTCGATCAAGGCGCTGGGCGGCGACAAGTTTGCCGAAGCTGTTGGCGGCGTGAAGCGTGGTTCGATCATCACCGTCGAAGTCACCGCGATCGAAGATGGCGGCGTCGAGGTGGAATACGAAGGCATGAAATCCTTCATCCGCCGTTCCGACCTGTCGCGCGACCGCGCCGAACAGCGCCCCGAGCGTTTCTCGGTGGGTGACAAGGTTGATGTGCGCGTAACCAACGTGGACAGCAAATCGCGTCGTCTGGGCGTTTCGATCAAGGCCCGCGAAATCGCGGAAGAGAAAGAAGCCGTGGAACAGTACGGTTCGTCGGACTCGGGTGCATCGCTTGGTGATATCTTGGGTGCTGCTCTGAAAAACGACTGATCCATACGCGATTGACGTGAAAACTCATGGAACGGCCCTGCCAAAAGGTAGGGCCGTTTCTTTTTGCCGAATCAATGGCTTCGCCGCACTGCGGCAGATGCGCCCACGCGTCAGCTTTGCCAGGTTCACGCTGCCGTTGTGCCGGTTTTCCGGTCAAAACGGTCCGAAACCACATGAAAACGGACTCCCGTGCCCGCCTTTGATGTTTCGGGGCGGATAATTTCTTTCTATAGTCGAAGCCGATAAAGGACTGATAAAAAGCCCGGGGAGAGACATCCGATGATCAGATCGGAATTGATACAAAAGATTGCCGACGAGAATCCGCACCTTTACCAACGCGATGTTGAGCGGATTGTGAACACCGTGTTCGAAGAGATTACCGGTGCCATGGCGCAGGGGGATCGCGTGGAACTACGCGGCTTTGGCGCGTTCTCGGTCAAGAAACGCGATGCCCGCGTGGGCCGAAATCCGCGCACAGGTGAATCGGTACAGGTTGAAGAAAAGCACGTTCCGTTTTTCAAGACGGGCAAACTGCTGCGTGACCGACTAAACGGAAAGTAAACCGATGCGTTATATTCGCTATGCCTTTCTTGCCACGCTTGCCGTGGTGCTGATTTCTGTTGCCATGGCCAACCGTGGCATGGTCCAGATTTCGTTGTTGCCCGAAGAGATCGCCGGGGTGATCGGGGTGTACCACTCCATTGAGCTACCCTTGTTCGTTGTGATCTTCGTGGCGATTGTTGTGGGGGTGCTGATCGGCTTTGTCTGGGAATGGCTGCGTGAACACAAGCACCGGGCCCAGGTGAGTCGCAAAGAGGGTGAGGTGCGCCAGCTTAAACGCGAGGTGAACAAGCTCAAAGGCCACAAGCCCGAACAGCCCGACGAAGTTCTCGCACTGCTGGACGAAGCCAGCTAACGCGTATCCGCATTACGTTGACTCAGCGTGATGTGGAAACGCTGCGAAACACAGTAGGGATGTGGGCGTTTCCAGCTAACAATAACTGGAAACGCTTTAGGTCAGGCTCTGACAGCGCAGAAATTCGGTTGGGGCGGCGTTCAATCCGCCCCTTTTTCTTTTTCGATAAACGATAGCCAAGCACCCGAGGGGACATCATGGATACCAAGGTCAAGATTTGCGGGCTATCGCGCCCCGAAGATGTCGCCGCTGCTGCCGGGGCGGGGGCCGTCTATGGCGGGTTCGTGTTTTTTGAAAAGTCACCCCGCAACGTATCGGTAGAGCACGCGCGCGCGCTTGCGCTCTATGCCCCCATCGGGCTGGCCAAGGTGGCGCTGGTGGTGGATGCCGATGATGCGTTGCTGGATCGGATAACCGGGGCGGTGCCGCTCGACATGCTACAGCTTCATGGCAAGGAAACGCCCGGACGAGTGGCCGAGATCAAGGTGCGCTACGGGTTGCCCGTGATGAAGGCGGTCGGCGTGGCCGAGGCCGGGGATGTGGCGGTGATCGACCAATACGAAGACGTGGCCGACCAATTGCTGATCGACGCCAAGGCTCCCAAGGGCGCGGCATTGCCCGGCGGCAACGGGCTGGCCTTTGACTGGGAACTTCTGCGCGGGCGCAAATACTGGCGCAAGCCTTGGATGCTGGCCGGGGGGCTGACCCCGGACAACGTGGCCGACGCGGTGCGCCTGACCGGGGCGCGGCAGGTGGACGTGTCTTCCGGCGTGGAAAGCGCGCCGGGGGTCAAGCATGTCGATTTGATCCACAGGTTTGTAACTGCGGTGAAAGCGCCTGGAAGCCACGGGTTTCAAATGCCCTGATCCAGCAGGGGTCAGTCCGTGTGACTGCATCCGGGACAGTGCAGGCCAACCTGTGTCTTAACGGCGAGGCAAAGGCGCATCGCGCGCAAACATATGCTTCACGTTCACCCCGAAACGCTTTAGGACAAAACAAACGCCAACAGGGATAGAGCCAATGTCCGACGATCTTTTCAACAGCTTCATGAACGGCCCCGACGAAAAGGGCCGGTTTGGCAAATTCGGTGGGCGCTTCGTGTCTGAAACGCTGATGCCGCTGATCCTTGATCTTGAAGCAGAATATGACAAGGCCAGAGACGATCCGGAGTTCTGGGCCGAGATGGATTACCTGTGGAAGTATTATGTAGGTCGTCCAAGCCCGCTTTATTTCGCCGAACGGCTGACGGAACATCTGGGGGGGGCCAGGATTTACCTGAAACGCGACGAGTTGAACCATACCGGCGCGCACAAGATCAACAATGTGCTGGGCCAGATCATTCTGGCCAAACGCATGGGCAAAACCCGCATCATTGCCGAAACCGGGGCCGGACAACATGGCGTGGCCACGGCCACCGTCTGTGCCAAGTTCGGGTTGAAATGCGTGGTCTACATGGGGGCGCATGATGTCAGGCGTCAGGCCCCCAACGTGTTCCGTATGCGGCTTCTGGGGGCCGAGGTGGTGCCGGTCACCTCGGGCCGGGGCACGCTCAAAGATGCGATGAATGATGCGCTGCGCGACTGGGTCACCAATGTGCACGAAACCTTCTATTGCATCGGCACCGTGGCCGGGCCGCACCCCTATCCGGCGATGGTGCGGGATTTCCAGTCCATCATTGGCAAAGAAGTGCGCTGGCAACTGGCCGAGCAGGAGGGCGAAGGCCGTTTGCCCGACACCGTGATCGCGGCCATCGGCGGTGGCTCCAATGCCATGGGCCTGTTCTATCCCTTCCTGGATGATCCTTCGGTGCGCATCATCGGTGTCGAAGCGGGTGGCAAGGGTGTGGATGAGAAGATGGAACACTGCGCCTCGCTCACCGGTGGGCGTCCCGGCGTGCTGCATGGCAACCGCACCTATCTGTTACAGGATGATGACGGCCAGATTTTGGAAGGGTTCTCGATCTCCGCTGGTCTGGATTACCCGGGGATCGGGCCGGAACACTCCTGGCTGCATGACACCGGCCGTGCGGAATATGTGTCGATCACCGATGCCGAGGCGCTGGAGGCGTTCCAGCTGTCCTGTTCCACCGAAGGTATCATTCCCGCGCTGGAACCCAGCCACGCGCTGGCCCATGTGATGAAGATTGCACCGGACCTGCCACGCGATCATATTCTTGTCATGAATATGTGCGGGCGTGGGGACAAAGACGTTCAAACGGTGGCCCGCCACCTTGGGTTCGACATGTCCGACACCGAAGGGCGCGTGGTGGAATAACCACCGTCGTAAACCCCAATCAGGTGGTTTTTTGAAATATCTGCAAAGAACAGCGGTAACTTGCTTTTGATCCCTAAAGCGCCCGACCCAATACCTGAATTGTGAGGGGTTCCCTTGAGTGCTGGACTGTGTTTCATCCTGTTTGGGAGGATGGATTATGTCGGCTCCTTTACCGGATGCGCTGCGGGCGCGGTTTCAGACGTTGATTGAAGAAGGGTCAAGTGGGCGAGCGGCGGAGTTGCGTCTGAAGCTGTCATCCGCCCCCGGCGCGCGTTAGGGTCCTTGCGATCCGGCGCACGGGTCGGGCCAGAACTGCGCTACAGGGTCGCCCGCGCGGCAAAGGCAAGCTTGATCCGCACCGCTCCCTTCTGATCGAACTGATCGATCAGGACGGCGACATGACCGACATGACCATGCCCGAACTGGCCGATGCACTGGAAGATGCGACCGGCGTTCAGGCACATCCCGATGCGATTGGCCGGTTTCTACACAAGCCTGGCTTCACGTACAAAAAAGACGCTGGTCGCGACCGAGCGACGCCGCGCACGCCCAAGGAAACAACGCGACGACCGGTCCACCCACCGTCTGCCAGCAGTCTCAGCCCATCCAGAGTGCGTTGTCTTCATTGACGAAACTTCAAGCGTTCGACTTTTAACCTGAGACAAGGAAAAAGGCGAACGCAGCGCGACATCTATGTGTTTCGCGCGTCCTGCCAAAAACCCGTGATACAGGTTTTTGGCAGGACGCTTTCGGTGAAGACGAACCTGACCCGCCTGCGGGGCTGGGCGCAGAGAGGCGAGCGACTGGTGGTGGATGCGCCGTTTGGATCATGGGGCACACCGACCTTCATTACAGGCCTCAGCGCCGACGCACTGATCGCACCCTGGATCATCAAGGGCGCGATGGACGGTCCCGCCTTTGCGGCTTATGTCGAGAAAGTGCTGGTCCCGGAGTTGCCCCCGGCACAGTGGTCATTATGGACAACCTCGCCACCCACAAGAACGCGGCCGCCGCCAAAGCCATGCGTGAAGCCGGATGCTGGTTCCTGTTCTGTTGTTCGGGGAAAACGCTCCACCGGAGCTTTTTCTGATCCCTCCACCCCCTACAGCCCAGACCTGAAAGGGGGACTCTCCGTCAGGTTATAGGCAAGTCAAAAGGCGGGTGGACCACTAAGATACTGGCTCTGACTGTCGCGCTTGGCAACCTCGTCCGCTTCGTCCTGCTGCCAGGCAACCGCTACGACACTGTCGGCGCCGCGCCATTGATCCACGGTCTGTCATTTGACGCCTTACTTGCCGACAAGGCATTCGACAGCAACTGGATCATCCCTCTCGGCAGATTTGCGATGCAAATCGCCTGCCGGGCAGCGGAAGAGATGAACCTGCGCGGGACGACCATCTGCATTTCCCAATGACCGCAGCGCAACGAACCACTTCTAATTGATGCCGAGATGTACAAGTGGCGGCATCTGGTTGAGAATTTCTTTTGTGATCTGAAAAACGTCCGCCGGATCGCGCTGCGCACCGATAAAACCGATATCAGCTTCGCTGCTATCATCAACGCATGTGCAGCGCTTCTGAGCTCGAAGTGAATCTCAACAGACCCTAAAGCGTTTCCGCATTATGTTGACTCAGGCGTTGAGGGCTGTTTTGATGGCGTCACACAACGTGTCGAAGCACCTTGGAGCGAGGCTGCGGACGATCCCTTTGATCTTGGCGAAAACCTGTTCGATCAGGTTCAGGTCGGGCGCATATGGTGGCAGGAACCGCAACTCAGCCCCTTTGGCTTCTATTGCCGCCCTGCCGCACTTGCTGACATCCCGTCCTCGAGCGCAGCCACAAACCGCGCCCGCAGGTCGTGTGAATACGGTCGCCCCATCTCGCCATCTTCCTGCCTGGACTACGACAAACGGAATCAGAAATCGCCGCACTTGGGAATCCCCCGAGTCAGCCTGATCGGGAACAACTCTAACTCCGGTTGCTCAGAACAGACAGGCCCGGCCCGGGGTGAATTCCGGGCTGGACCACGTGAATAGCTGATAACGGGTTTCAGTTTTCGAACATCACGGTTTCGAAACCCTCAAACTGGGGGTGGCCCAATATCACGCCTTCGCTGCGATTGCCCCCCGCATTCTTATGGGCATCGCGAAACTGTTGCGAATCGGTCCAGGCTTCAAAATCCTCACGGCTGTCCCAGATCACATGGCTGGAATACAGGATATGATCCTCGGTCTGCGGCCCCTTCAGCAAGCGAAACTCCTGAAAACCCTTCAGTTCCTTCAGACGGCTTTCCCGGTTTTTCCAGATGTTTTCGAAATCTTCTCCGCGATCCAATGCGACGCGGAAACGGTTCATGGCGATAAAGCTCATTGGGCAAACCTTTGTAGTTTGTGTTGTTTGATTATTGGCTTGCGGGTGTGACACCGCTGGCTGTGGCTCTGGGGATACCATTCTCCGGGGCCCATCACAACGTCCCTTCACCGCGCGCCCGGTCTCGGGCACGAATTCGGCCCGGGGCGCGATATGTCAAATGGCATGGGCCTCCAGCACCTCCATCGGGACAACCTCCAGGGCTCGGCCATGGGTGGCTTCCAATAGGACGCGGGGGCCACATCCTTCGTCCGCCGCCTGCATGAACCGCGCCGCACACAGGCACCAACGGTCCCCGGGGGTAAGCCCGGCAAAGTTGAGCTCGGGGCGCGGGGTGGAAAGATCGTTCCCGACATATTTGGAAAAGGCCAGAAACTCGGCCGTCATCACCGCACAGACCGTGTGATTTCCCATATCGGCGTCACAGGTGTTGCAATGGCCGTCGCGAAAGAACCCGGTGACCGGATCATGCGAACAGGGGGCCAGCGGACCGCCCAGAACGTTGACAGACTTTTCCGGTTCCGCCTTCATTCAACCGCTCTTGCCAAAGCGCGAAACATGGCGATGTTGCTCTCATGCACCCCGTCGTTGCGAAATTCGCGATCCGCGCCATTGCTGGCAATCACCACGCCGCGCGCCCGGTCGAAAAAGATGTATTGCCCATAAATCCCGCGGGCATAGAATTCGCCCTCGTCGGCATCCGGGGCGATCCACCATTGATAGCCGTATTGCCGCTCCCCCGGCAGGGTATGAGCCGAAGGCACGGTGCTTTCTCGCAACCAATCGGCGGGCACCACCTGTTTGCCCTGCCAGACACCATCCTGCATCACCATCTGTCCGAAACGGGCATAATCCCGCGTCGACAGGTTCAAACCGCCAAGAACGAACGCGGTGCCATACCCGTCCGACAGGTAATAAGGATTGCTGTCAAACCCCATGTGGTCCAGGATTTTTTCCTGCAACAGATCCGCAATCCGCCGACCCGTAGCGCCGCGGATCACCATGCCGATCACATGCGTGTCGATGGACACATATTGCCATTTTTCTCCGGGGGCGGCGTATGTCTCGGTAAGCCCTTCGGTAAATCCATCCATGGATTGCCCAAGCGCCAGAACGCGGCCCATCTTGTTGATGTCGCTCCAGAAATTCAGGTAGTCTTCGTCAAACACGATGCCGCTGGACATTTGCAGAACATCGATGATTTTCGCGTCACCATAGGCCGTTCCCGCGAGCGACGGCGCGTATTTCACAACCGGATCATGGATCGACTCAATGTCCCCGTCCTGCAAAATGATCCCGAACAGGGCAGACAGGAAGCTTTTGGCCACGGACCATGAAATTCGTCGATCTTCGGCCTTGGTGCCAAGATGATAGCTTTCGTGCCGGATCGCGCCGTCCTTCATCACGATCAACGCGGTGACGGCCCGTTTCCTGATCCATTCCGCCGTGCCAGGAGGGAGCGCCATCTCCGGGCCCTGTGCCAATTCGGCGACGGGCCCCGGCCCACGGGTCATGGGCAGAGTCAGAAAGGCAGCGTTCATATTGCTGAAATTGTGCACGATCTTTTCTTCCGAAAACAACGAATTCACCGCCATCAGGCGCGCGATCTGTTCGCGTTTCCAAAGGTAACCCGCGGTGCCAAGCACCAGCAAAAGCAATAATACCCGACCCAGAAGCTTCCCAAATCTGCGCATGTGTTTTTCCCTCTCATACCCGCGAACCAGTCAAGCACGGACCATGCGGATCAGGCAAATGTTTCTTCAGGTCCAGTGCATCCAGCGTCCGTGAAAATCGGCGCGACCTAGGGTTTCGACGTCTCCGCCGGGCCAACACCGCAGCGTCACCGCCGCGCCAACGTCGGCGTTGTCGTTCTCCATTGAAAGCCAGGCAAGCGGCGTGTCCGCCGTAGCCCGCACCCCCGC
Source organism: Rhodobacterales bacterium (assembly GCA_002747035.1). GTDB lineage: Bacteria > Pseudomonadota > Alphaproteobacteria > Rhodobacterales > Rhodobacteraceae. The sequence continues at coordinate 12,541 of PDRZ01000035.1, read as the reverse complement.
CGCCTCGATCAGGGCGCGTCCCCGCGTCTGAGCCTCTGTCGGGAAATACTGCCAGGCGATGGTATGGTAGATCAGGTGGCATTGGCCGGGGCGCGGGGGCAGCCGTGACGCCAGCCAATCTATTGCGTCGGCGCAATCCACAGGTGCGTCCTGTAGCGCAATTGCCGCGCGAGTCAGCGTGAGCCGCTCGGCCTGATCCGGCCAAAGATAAGCCATGGGCCGCAGCTGCCCCGTAGGATCGTGGGTGTTGATTGGGTTCAAGTCCACTCCCCGCCGTTCCACAACACGCGGTTTGTCGGCTGGGGGCAGGGGGCCGGTCCATTCGGGCACCAGTTGAACGGTGGCATCCTCGGGTCCAAAGACATGGCCGTTCGCGCACAGAGCAAAGTGATCCCACATCAGGTTCAGCCCGCCACTGGCTCCCAGTTCGGACAGGGCAAGCGGCAGCCCGAACCGCTGGGCCAGCAGATGCCCGGCGGCGATTAGAGCTGCGCTGCGCCGCACCTCGTTGGTTTGGGGGCGCTGTCCGTCCATTGGTCCAGAAATACGGCATGCTCCAGCATGGCCCGGGCGACTTCGGCCCAGATCGTGGCGTCGTCTGCCGCGTTAGGCGGATAGCCCGCCGACAATCCCGGATCGCGTCTGGACAGAACCAACGCATGCAACCCTCCGGCCAAACGCAGCGGGAGCGAGGCTCCAACCGGTCCGATATCCCCGGTAAATTTGTTGAACTTGGGGGGCAGGGGCAAACCGTCATGCCATTCACGCACCAGAACATTCAGCAGTTGGGCCATGAAGGGCGAACCGAGTCGGTCGCAATGTCAGGCCTGCTCCCCGAAGGCTTCGCGCAGGGCGCTCATCGGAACTTGTCCACCAGCTTTTCCATGGGGCTACGCCTGTCCTCAACTGCTTCTGGGGCAGGGGCTGCCTTGGTGGTTTGGGGCGACGTCTTGTTGGATTTGGAAGACCGCGCCGGGGCCACACGCAGGGCAACGGCATTCATGAACCGCCCGGTGTCGCCCCGGGCGAGTTCGGGTGCGCCATCGCCGATGCCCCGCAACAGATCGTCGAGCCACTCCTGGTCAGCTTTGGAAAAATCCCGCAGGACATAGCCCGACACCTTGTCCTTGTGACCGGGATGCCCGATGCCTAACCGCACACGGGCATAATCTGCGCCGATATGCTGGTGGATCGACCGCAACCCGTTATGTCCAGCATGTCCGCCTCCCTGTTTGACCCGGCATTTTCCGGGGGCCAGATCCAGTTCGTCGTGGAATACCGTGATGTCCTCGGGGGCAAGCTTGTAATAGCGCATCGCTTCGCCCACAGATTGGCCGGAGAGGTTCATGAAGGTTTGAGGTTTAAGGAGTATGACACGATCCGACCCGAACCGGCCTTCGCTGACTTGCGCCTGGAACTGCGCCTTCCACGGGGAGAACCCGTGATCCGCTGCGATCTGGTTCAGGGCCATGAAGCCAATATTATGCCGGTTGCCCGCGTATTTCGCCCCGGGATTACCCAACCCAACGAACATTTGCATATCTGCCCCGCTTGTCTATTGCATTTTCGACCTACGCTGAAAACCGGTCAAAATCAATCACGTGCAGAAAAGGAAAGGGCGCGCCCATAGCCGGACGCGCCCACGATTTTTAGCAAAAAATCGTGTAACAACCGTTACTCTTCGCCGCCCTCGACCGCTTCGGCCTCGTCGCCTTCACCTTCTTCGTTCTCGGACGAACGCAGACCCGACGGGGCCGAGATGTTGGCGATGACAAAGTCACGCTCCACGGTGGGTTTTGCACCCTCGGGCAGGGTCACGTCCGAAATGTGGACGATGTCACCGATGTCCATGCCGCTCAGGTCCACGGTGATGCTCTCCGGGATGTCACCGGCGGTCACGTTCAACTCAACCTCGGGGCGCACAATGGTCAGAACGCCGCCCTTTTTGATACCGGGCGCAGTTTCTTCGTTTTCGAAATCAACGTGGATGAACAGGTTGATTTTCGAGGTGCGACGCAGGCGCAGCAGGTCGATATGGGTTGGCAGGTCCTTGACCACGTCACGCTGCACTCCGCGGCAGATGACACGCACGTCTTCCTGACCTTCAACTTTCAGGTTGAACAGCGTCGAAAGGAAACGGCCTTCCTTGAGCTTTTTCAGCAGGGTATTGAAGGGGATGTTGATCGCAAGCGGATCGCCGTCGCCACCGTAAACGATTCCGGGCACCATTCCATTACGGCGTGCTTGACGAGCGGCGCCCTTGCCTGTCCCCGTCCGGGCCTCGGCGTGAAGATCTGGGATCTGTCCAGCCATGTTAGTTCTCCATATAATAAGGGCGGGGCTCCTCCAAGGCTGTAACCCCGCGTGAAGCCGCGCGTATAGAACAGTATTGACCGCGTGAAAAGGGGGATTTTGCGCGCGGCCGTGGGATTATTGCCAGTCGCCTTCGAAACTCTTGGGGATCATCAGGATATCCCGGTCCACGTTGTTGATATCGGTGTGCCCGCACAACGCCATGGAGACGTCCAGTTCCTTGTGAATCACCTCAAGCGCCTTGGTCACCCCGGCCTCGCCCATGGCTCCCAGCCCATAGATAAAGGCGCGACCGATATAGGTGCCCTTTGCCCCCATGGCGACGGCCTTCAATACGTCCTGTCCGCTGCGGATGCCGCTGTCCAGATGTACCTCAATCTTGTCGCCGACCGCGTCCATGATCGCCGGCAAGGCGCGGATCGCGCTCAGCGCGCCATCCAACTGCCGCCCGCCGTGGTTGGATACGATGATCGCATCGGCCCCCACATTCAGCGCCTCAAGCGCGTCGCGCGCATCAATGATGCCCTTGATGATCAGCGGCCCGTCCCACATCTTGCGGAATGCACGGATGCGATCCCAATCCAGTGCCTGATCAAAGCTCTCCGAGGTCCAGGTGCTCAGAGAGGCACCGTCCTTTACCCCCTTGGCGTGACCGATGATGTTGCCAAAAAACCGCCGTTTCGTGCCCAGCATGCCAAGGCCCCATTGCGCCTTCGTCATCATATTCGCGATGGATTTCGGGGTCAGCTTGGGCGGAGCAGACAACCCGTTTTTCAGGTCCTTGTGACGTTGGCCCAAAAGTTGCAGGTCAACAGTAATCACCGCCGCCGAACATTTGGCGTCCTTGGCGCGGTCAAACAGGCGCTTCATGAAATCGTCGTCCTTGAGCGTATAGACCTGCATCCAGAACGGTTTCGTCGTGTGTTCGGCCACATCTTCGATCGAACAGATCGACATGGTGGAAAGCGTGAAGGGAACCCCGAATTTTTCCGCCGCCCGGGCCGCTTTGATTTCACCATCCGCGTGCTGCATCCCGGTCAGTCCGACGGGGGCAAGCGCCACGGGCATCGCGACATCCTGTCCGATCATCCGGGTTTTTGTGGATCGGCCGGTCATGTCAATGGCAACCCGCTGGCGCAGGTACAGCTTTTCAAAGTCACGGGTGTTTTCCCGGAAAGTCTGTTCGGTCCAGCTTCCGCTTTCGCAATAATCAAAGAACATGCGCGGCACGCGGCGTTCGTAGATGCGCTTGAGATCGGCGATTTCTGTGATGACGGGCATAGGGCACTCCGTTTTTGGTTATATTTCCTTACCAATCCTGGGCGTAATGTGCAATCTCGAAAACCGCTGGGTTTTACCCGAACCGGTGTGTGGGTGTCTGGGGCAGAGGCCATGACAAGGGAGGGCAAGGGCCGTGTGCGACCAAATTCGAGTCGCACAGCATCATCAATTTTGTGATCACATATTGCGATTGCTGCCTTGCGGCAATCTGCACCATCCTGCCAGACGGCTTCTGGTCACCTAGGGTCAGGATTCATAACCAGAACATGACCACGGCAGCTAATGCGCATGCCGACAGGAACACCTTGGGGCAGCGGTCGTAGCGGGTTGCGACGCGCCGCCAGTCTTTGAGGCGGGCGAAGCTGTTCTCGATCTTGTGGCGCTTGCGATAGCGGGCCTCATCGTGCGGGATCGGGACCTTGCGGCTTTTCCGGGATGGGATGCAGGGCTTGATCCCCTTGTTTTCAAGGGCTTCGCGATGCCAATCTGCATCATAGCCGCGATCCGCCAGCATATGTTTGGCGTCCAGCAGTTCACGCCACAAGACCCGCGCACCGATGTAATCGCTGCGTTGCCCGGCGGTCAGAAACCTCCGCAACGGTCGTCCGAGGGCGTCAGTGACAGCGTGCCATTTCGCACCTCTCGGGACATTTCGTTCCGAAATGCCCTGCCGGGCAACGGTTCATGCCGCCCCTGGTTCTCCCGATCAGGCGTCCACGCCCCCCTTTTTCAACCCCAGGCTGGAGGCTGTGCGGTGCGTCTTGAGGTGAGTCGCGTCGATCATAAGCGTGTCTGTGTCGTCGCCCTGATCGGACAGTTCCAGACGCATCCGAGCGAAGATGCCCTTTGCGCTCCAACGCTTCCACCGGCTGTACAGTGTCTTGTGCGGACCGTGCTCGGCAGGTGCATCACGCCAGCGCAAGCCATTGCGGTTAATGAAAATAATGCCGCTCAACACCCGTTTGTCATCCACACGGGGTCTGCCATGAGACTTCGGGAAAAAGGGCTCAAGCGTGGCCATCTGCGCATCGCTCAACCAGTAAAGATCACTCATGTCACCGCTCCGTTTTGAGGAGCCGTGAATCACGTCCGAGCACCGAAATCATTTCATCCTGACCCTAGGTGATACCCGGGGCGATTCCCGAGCCCGGTGCGGAGGGGTGAATTATGTGATCACGGTTATCGCTACCGTGATCACATATCGCGATCAGCTCTGTGCCCAAGGCAAAAAAACCTGCGATTTGTCGTCCCAATTCCATGACAACCCCGTGACAGCGCCGTGAAAAACGTTATCAAAGGGGTAAGGCAAGTTGCGTATGACGTCACGCAGACAGTACCGATCAGAAGGGAGACGCCCATGGCTGAGAAAAAACCGGTGGAACGCCCGCTCTCACCACATATCCAAATCTATCGCCCGCAAATCACCTCGATCAGCTCGATCCTGACCCGTATCACCGGTAACGCGATGATCGTCACGGTGGCGCTGATTGTCTGGTGGCTGCTGGCCGCGTCCACAGGCGAGGTGTATTTTGACATCGCAAATGCGGTGATCACCTCGTGGTTCGGGGATACTGTGTTGACCCTGTCAGTTCTCGGCATCTGGTATCACTACCTCGCGGGGTTGCGTCACCTTTATTTCGATGCCGGTCGCGGGCTGGAAATCGAAACCGCCGAAAAGCTGGGCCTGGCCTGTATTGGCGGCTCGGTCATCCTGACCCTCATCACGATCATTCTGGTGTAAGGAGGCAAACATGCGTTACCTGACAGCTCGCAAACGCGCCGAGGGCAAAGGTGCCAGCCACACAGGCACCGAACACCACTGGTACATGTCGGTCAGCGCGGTGGCGCTGGCCTTCATGGTGCCCACATTCATCCTGATCATGGGTCGCGCCATTGGCGGTGGATACGAAGAGGTGCTGGCCACCTTCGCACGTCCCTTCCCGGCGATCCTGACCGGGCTGACGCTTTATGTCGGCATGATGCACTTCAACAAGGGTGCTCAGATGATGATCGAGGATTACGCCCACGGATCGATGCGCAAGGGGCTGATCATGCTGGTCATTGGCCTGTCCTATGGCATCATCGCAACCGGGCTGTTCGCCCTCGCCAAACTCGCGCTGTGAGGATTTGAACATGGCTGCTTACGAATATGAAACACATGACTATGACGTGGTTGTTGTCGGGGCCGGTGGTGCCGGTCTGCGCGCCACGCTCGGGATGGCGGAACAGGGGCTGCGCACGGCCTGTGTGACCAAGGTGTTCCCGACCCGCTCGCACACTGTTGCCGCACAGGGTGGGATTGCCGCATCGCTCTCGAACATGGGCCCTGATAACTGGCAGTGGCATATGTATGACACGGTCAAGGGGTCTGACTGGCTGGGTGATACCGACGCCATGGAATACCTGGCCCGCGAAGCGCCCAAGGCGGTTTACGAACTGGAACATTACGGCGTACCGTTTTCGCGTACCGAAGAGGGCAAGATCTATCAACGCCCGTTTGGTGGCCACACCACCGAATTCGGCGAAGGCCCGGCCGTGCAACGCACCTGTGCCGCCGCTGATCGAACCGGCCACGCGATCTTGCACACGCTCTATGGGCAGTCGCTGAAGAACAACGCCGAATTCTACATCGAATATTTCGCGATCGACCTGTTGATGAGCGATGATGGCGAATGTCAGGGCGTAGTGTGCTGGAAGCTGGACGACGGCACCATGCACGTTTTCAACGCCAAGATGGTTGTGCTGGCCACCGGCGGTTATGGTCGCGCCTATTTCTCGGCCACCTCGGCCCATACCTGCACTGGCGACGGTGGCGGTATGGTGATGCGCGCAGGCCTGCCGATGCAGGATCTTGAATTCGTGCAGTTCCACCCCACCGGCATCTATGGCTCTGGTTGCCTGATCACCGAAGGTGCGCGGGGCGAGGGCGGCTACCTCACCAACTCCGAAGGTGAACGGTTCATGGAGCGCTATGCGCCTCAGTACAAAGACCTCGCGCCGCGTGATTACGTGTCACGCTCGATGACTATGGAAATCCGCGAAGGGCGTGGCGTTGGGGCCGAAGGGGATCACATCCACCTGAACCTCAGCCACCTGCCTGCCGAAGCTCTGGCCGAACGCCTGCCCGGCATTTCGGAAAGCGCGAAGATTTTCGCCGGTGTCGATGTGACCAAGGAACCGATCCCGGTTCTGCCCACCGTGCACTATAACATGGGCGGCATTCCGACCAACTATTGGGGTGAGGTGCTGAACCCCACCGCCGAAGATCCCAACGCGATTGTGCCGGGCCTGATGGCCGTGGGCGAAGCGGGCTGTGCGAGCGTGCACGGTGCCAACCGTCTGGGGTCGAACTCGCTGATCGATCTCGTGGTCTTTGGCCGCGCCGCCGCGATCCGCGCGGGCAAGGTTGTGGATCGCGACGCCAGCGCCCCCACTGAGGACGCCGCCAAGGTGGATGCGATTTTTGGCCGGTTCGACAGTCTGCGCAACGCCAATGGGGCCATCTCCACCGCCGAATTGCGCCTTGAGATGCAGAAAACGATGCAGGCCGACGCCGCCGTCTTCCGCACCGCCAAGACGATGAAGGAAGGCGTGGACAAGATGACCGTGATTGCCGGCAAAATGGGCGATCTCAAGGTCACCGACCAATCGCTGGTCTGGAACTCGGACCTGATGGAAACGCTGGAGCTGACCAACCTGATGCCCTCGGCTCTGTCGACCATCGTATCGGCCGAAGCGCGCCAGGAAAGCCGTGGTGCCCACGCTCACGAGGATTTCCCGAAACGTGATGACGACAAATGGCGCGTTCACACGATTTCGCGGATCGACGACAGCGGCACCAAGGTAGATCTCACCTATCGCGACGTGATCAAGGATCCGCTGACCGGCGAAGATCAGGGCGGCATCAGCCTCAAGAAAATCGCACCCAAGGCGAGGACCTTCTGATGGCGCAATGTGTTGCTCTTGTGCTTTCTGCTTCGCTGGTGATGCCGGGAACCGCGGCCTCGGCCAAATCCGCTGACGATGCGGTGATGGACTGCATGTTTTCGGTCAAGGGAAGCGGTTATCTCGCGGTGAGTGGTTCGATGAAAAACGGCGTGTCGTTGATCCGGTACAAGAAGACCAGGCAGGCCCGAAAGGACAAGGTCAGCAAGGCCCAGTTGGAGAAAATCCAGTCGGACATGTCGGCCTGCGTCAACACACAAATGGCCAAGGGGTAGCCCCGGATGATGCATCTCCACTCCCATATCCTGTTAGTGCCTTCCCGGCTGCTCGCGGTTGCGTTTGGGGTCGGGTTCGCCCTGCTTGCGGGCTGTGACGTCGCCAACAGCGTGGCCGACGATCTGGCCCGCGACCGCGCCAAGGTGGTGGTGAATGGCGTGATGGCCGACAAACTCCCGGGCGTTGATGTTTCGCCCGTGACCAACTGTATCATCGATAACGCCTCTGCGGGCGAAATCCTGACAATTGCCAGCGCAGCCGCGACTGGCGTAACCCAATCCACGGTGGAACTTGTGGCCGAGATCACCAAACGCCCCGACGCCGTGACATGTATCGCCAGCGCAGGCCTTGGCCTTTTGGCGCTGTGAAAAAGGAGGGAACGACATGGTTCAACTGACACTCCCCAAGAACAGCCGCATGACGGTGGGCAAAACCTGGCCCAAGCCGACAGGCGCAACCAATCTGCGGAAGTTCCAGATTTACCGGTGGAACCCCGATGACGGCCAAAACCCCCGGGTGGATACCTATTTCGTGGATATGGACACGTGTGGGCCAATGATTCTGGACGCGCTGATCAAAATCAAGAACGAGATTGACCCGACCCTGACCTTCCGCCGCTCCTGCCGGGAAGGGATCTGTGGGTCCTGTGCGATGAACATTGATGGGATCAACACGCTGGCCTGTATCTATGGCATGGATGAGGTGAAGGGCGACGTGAAAATCTATCCGCTGCCCCACATGCCGGTGGTCAAGGACCTGATCCCCGACCTCACCCATTTCTATGCCCAACACGCGTCGATCATGCCGTGGCTGGAAACCAAAACCAACCGCCCGCAACGGGAATGGAAACAGTCGATCGAAGACCGCAAGAAGCTTGACGGTCTTTATGAATGCGTGATGTGCGCCTCCTGCTCGACCTCCTGCCCGTCCTATTGGTGGAATAGCGACCGCTATCTTGGCCCCGCCGCGTTGCTTCACGCCTATCGCTGGATCATCGACAGCCGGGACGAGGCGACAGGTGAACGTCTGGACGATCTGGAAGATCCGTTCAAACTGTATCGCTGCCACACCATCATGAACTGCACCAAAACCTGCCCCAAAGGGCTGAACCCGGCCAAGGCGATTGCTGAAATTAAGAAGATGATGGTCAGCCGGGTCGTGTGATCCCATCACCCGTGGCTCAGAGACCCTCCGTAAGGAGGGGCGATGCTTCCCGGGACGATCCGGAAACAACCAGAAATAAAAAAGGGCGCGCGGTATAATCCGCACGCCCTTTCTTGTTTCAAAACCGGGACCAAACCCGATCAGTCCGGATCAAACAAGGGCCAGAACGTCCGCGCTGGCAAAACTGTTGAAGACTAGGACATCGGTGTCATAATACCCATCGTCCTGAACAAGGTCGACCCCGTCACCCGCGTTGAAAACATAGGTGTCGGACTGATCGCCGCCAATCAGCGTGTCATTGCCTATGCCCCCGGTCAGCATATGCCTCGGTGGCATCCCACCCCTGAATAAGATCATTCCCGGCCGTGCTCTCCTGTCCCAGGTCACGCTGTCGGCGCTAAAGGTGATGCTTTCGATCTGATCGTTCACATCTCCGGCCAGCGAATTTTCCAACAAAACCGATCCGCCTCCGGCAAAGCTCAGCAACACGTTGGAGGGGTTGGCGACCGTGCGCGACACGGTGACATCCGTCGAATTGATCCCGGTCACCTGCAACACATCGGTGTCGAACTGGCCGTCATCGTGGATCGTGTCGTGGCCGTCGCCGTTGGTGTAAAGATAGGTGTCGCAGCCATCCTCACAAATCAATAGGTCATTGCCCAACCCGCCCTGGATCGTATCGGCCAGGTTGCTGCCGATAATCGTGTCCCGTCCTGCTGTCGTCTGGGCGGCAAAGAACTGGGCACGGATATCCGCCATGGTGACCGTGACGCCGTCGCCATAATAATGATCTGCTCCACATGATCCTGTGCGCTTTCCGTCAGCGAATTAGCAAGGTATATCTGATCCCCTCCGGCAAAGCTGATCACAACGTCATTTGTTGCTCCCGGACTATAGGAATAGGGGGCATCGGTCGAGGAATAGCCGCGAATATCCAGAACGTCGTTGTTGTGTGCGCCGCCGCTGTCGAAAAACCGGTCGCACCCATCCCCGGCGTTAAAGATATAGGTGTCGTTGCCGTAATGGCCCTCGATGTAATCGTTGCCCAACCCGCCGGTGATTGTCTGATCGAAATTGCCAGCGGGGGCGATGATGATATCGTCGCCACTGGTCTGGGACTGGGTCAGGAACAGGTCACGTATGTCGGCCATGGTCAGCGTGACACCATCCCCGGCAAAATAAATTTCCTCGATATGGTCACTGTTGCTTTCTAGCAGCGTGTTGCGGGTCAAAATCCGGTCACCATTGCCAAAATCAATCACCACGTCATCGCCATCGTTCTGGACCTGGGTAATCACAGCATCGGTTGACGCATAGCCGGTGATTTCCAACCGATCGGTATCCAGATAGCCGTCGCCCTCGATCACGTCCGACCCGTCCCCGGCGGCGAATTGATAGGTGTCCGCCCCGTCGCGCCCGCGCAGCAGGTCATCTCCGGTGCCGCCCGCAATCGTGTCGTCGGTATACCAGGCGTTGACCACATCCGCGCCGTTGGTTGGCATATTGGCCAACAGGATGTCGCGAATGTCGTTTACGCTCAAAACCGTGCCATCGGCAAAGGCAAAGCTTTCTACCGTTTGGGTGGTGCTGTTGGACAGGGCATCCACGATCAACACGCCTTCGCCATTGCCAAGGTCAAGCCACAGGTCGTTTTCATCTGTCCCCCGGCGTTTGAACGTCACGTCGCCCGCGCGGTGCATATAGAAATCGTCGCTATCCTCCATCTGAATTTCGTCATTGGCCTCAAGCCCATAGACCACCTCGACCTGAACGCCAGTGATGGCGCTCAGCACATCATTGGTGTCCACATCATCGGCAGTAGCCAACAGGTCGATCGTGCCGGGCAGCGCATCCTCATCGGTGGTCACGGAAATCGCCGTGGCCGTGGGTGCATCATTGCGTCCTTCAACGGTGATCGTGACAGTCTGGGGCACCGAAGCCCCGTGCTCGTCCTCAATGGTGTAGCTGAACACAAGGTCTTCGCTTTCCCCATCGTCCAGGTCCTGAAACCCGCTCGGGTCGATCTGAAACTGGCTGCCGACAATGGTGGGGATCACGCTGCGCCCCGTCGTCTGGGTCAGCCCGACAATGCTCATAACCGCGCCCGCATCCGCATCGCTGGCATGGGTCAGCAGGTCGGCTGTGATCAGCGTCTGATCTTCGTCCGTTGTGGCTGTGACCGCTGCGGAAACTGTCGGCGCGTCATTGGTGCCGTGGATCGTAACAGAAAGGGTCTGCGGCACGCTGGCCCCATGCTGATCTTCGACATCATAGGTCACGGTCAACGCATGGCTGTCGCCCACATTGAGGCTTTGGAAGAAGCTGTCGGGGGGATCGATATTCAACACGTTGCCCATACGCACGGCCCAGCCGGGCAGGGCGGACACATTGGCCACGTTCAACACCGCGTCATTGTCCACGTCGCTGGCGTTTTGCAACATGTCGATGGCAGAGGCCGCCCCGTCTTCATTGCCGCTATCGGTGATCGCTGTGCTCACGGTGGGGGCGTCATTGGTACCGGTTACGGTGACAGTCACCGTTTCGGTGGTGCTTTCCCCATCTGCGGTGATGGCAGTGACGGTGAAGGTTTCGGTGATGACCTCGCCCTGCGCCAATTGCTGATTGGCAGCATTGTCCAGCGTATAGGTCCAGTTCCCGCTGCTGGTGATGTCGAAATTGCCATGAACACCGGGTGTGCCGGTTTGTTGTACGAATGTGGGCGTGTCCACCGCATCCGCATCGGTGACCGCAAGAGCACCCGTGGCGGCAAACACACCATCTTCGGCCACCGCCCCCCCCGCTGGCGGTTCCGGTGATCACCGGCGCGTCTTCGGTGCCGGTCACCATGATCGTCAATGTCTGGGGCGTGATGCCGGCATTGCCATCGGCAATGTCAAAGGTGACGATAATGGTGGTGCTATCTGCCGGGCTCATGGATTGGAACGTTGCATGGCTCGGATCAACGCTGACCGTCTGAACCCCGTCAAAGGTCACACCGGGTTGCAGCTCGGCCAGGTTGACCACGGAAAGAACATCGTCCGGATTCGGATCGCTCGCGCTCTGAAGCAGATCCCGGGTAAAGCCGGGCGCATCCTCGGACGTCTCCGACAACAGCGCTCCGCTGACCACGGGGGGCAGGTTGCCGCTGCCGCTTCCCTGAATCGTTACGGTCGCGGTCTGGGTCACGACGCCGCCATTTCCGTCAACGACATCATAGGAATAGGTGATAACCTCGCTGTCACCCGCATTCAGCGCGCCATAGGCGGACGGGTTCACCGACAGGGCATTGCCAACAAGCGTCACACCGCTGTCATCCCCGGACAGAAAGGTCAGGTTTGACACAGTCAACACATCCGACGCATCCACATCATCCGTGCCATCCAGAAGGTCGAGCGTGAATGCCGCGTCCTGCTCGCTGGCCGTGATTGCCAGAGCAGCGGCCACAGTGGGCGCATCATTAGAGTTGTTCCCGATCAGGCTGACTCGGGGGGGTCCCAAGTGCGGCGCTTTCTGATTCCCTTTGTCGTAGTCCAGGCAGGAGGATGGCGAGATGGGGCGACCG